>NZ_CAKAKB010000001.1 GCF_916618755.1 Actinotalea sp. Marseille-Q4924
GGGTGGCCCCGGCTACACCTCCGACGACGAGATCCCCCCCGAGCTGACGTTCCCCGAGCCGTACCTGCTCGCCATGGCGAACGCGGGCAAGCGCCGCGACCCCGTGACCGGTCAGGTCGGGGGCGGGACGGGGTTGCTCATCGCTGCTCCTGGCCGGTGTGCGTCGGGCCGGGCACCCGTACGGGGTGCCCGGCCCGGTGGACTGTCGCGGTCCTCAGTCCTCGACGGTCACCGACGTGATGGTGATGTCCTCGACCGGCCGGTCGCCCGGACGCGTCTGCGCGGTGGCGATAGCGTCCACGACGGCACGGCTCGCGTCGTCGGCGACCTTGCCGAAGATCGTGTGCTTGCCGTTGAGCCACGACGTCGCGGCGACGGAGATGAAGAACTGCGAGCCGTTCGTGCCCCCGACCTGACCGGTCACGGGGTCGCGGCGCTTGCCCGCGTTCGCCATGGCGAGCAGGTACGGCTCGGAGAACGTCAGCTCGGGGTGGATCTCGTCGTCGAAGGTGTAGCCGGGGCCACCCGTGCCCGTGCCGAGCGGGTCGCCGCCCTGGATCATGAAGCCCTCGATGACGCGGTGGAAGATCGTGCCGTCGTACAGCGGCTCGGAGCGGTCCTCGTCCGTGCGCGGGTCCTTCCACTCCTTCGAGCCCGTGGCGAGGCCCACGAAGTTGCGGACCGTCTTGGGCGCGTGGTTCGGGTAGAGCTCGATGCGGATGTCACCGGCGGAGGTGTGCAGGGTCGCGAACATGCGGTCATCCTCCCACGGAGGGCCGACACGCGACGGAGGGCCCTCAGCCGGCGGCGCCGCCCGCCCGCGTACCTGCTTGTGCGCTCGTCCCGGGCGCGATGTGCGGGGGACGTGAAGGAACCCGAAGGACGCGCGACGCCGGGGCAGGGGTGGCAGCATGGTCAGGAGTCCCGCAGGCCCGACGTACGTGAAGGGGAGCCGGCAGCACGCCGGTGGGCCGACCGAACGAACGCCGTCCACAGAGGAGCACCAGATGTTCGACCGCATCAGAGCAGCTCGCACGACCGTCGACGCGGAGCGGCTCAAGAGCCAGGCTGCCGAGCTCCAGGCTGTGCTCGCGGACGCCGGAGCGCGGGCGAACCTCACGGCGGCCCAGCTCGCCGAGCAGGCGCGTCTGCAGGCGGGCGTCGCCCGCGAGTGGGCGTCGCCCCACGTCGAGCACGGCGTGGACTGGGCGCGGCCCCGGCTGGAGAAGGCCCTCGCCGAGGGCCGGCACCGTGCCGCCCCGCACGTCGAGGCGGCGGCCCGCAAGGCGGCGCCCGTCGTCGACACGGCGCACGACAAGCTCGTCGAGGACCTGCTGCCCAAGGTCGTCGCCGCGGTCGCCGCCGCAGCGGCCGCCACGGCCGCCGGCGCCGACAGGGCGCACGACGTCACCGCGGCGAAGCTCACCGAGCTCGCGCACGTGGAGACCAAGAAGTCGCACAAGGGCCGCAACGTCCTCCTGTTCCTGGCGATCGCCGGCGCCGGCGCCGCCGGCTACCAGGCGTGGCGGCGGAGCACGCCCACCACCGACCCGTGGGCCGAGGACCCGTGGCAGGCCACCCCGTCCGCCGGCACCGCGCGCCGTCAGGAGTTCCAGGGCGTGGTCGAGGACGTGCGGCACGAGATGGAGGACGCGGCGGAGGCGGTCGGTGAGGCCGCCGGCGAGGCGGTCGCCCGGACGCGCGAGGCGACGGAGAAGGCCAAGGAGGCCGGCGGCACGTCGGCGCGGACCCGCCGTCGGACCGAGGAGCCGGACGCCGACGACGCCACGGCGACGCAGGCGATCGAGACGGCCGGCACCACGGGCACGGCGGGCGAGACCGACGTGACGCCTGCAGACGTCGCCGACTCGATCGGGACGCAGCTGGACGAGACGCCGTCGGACGCCGGTGCGGACGAGGGCGCGGAGAACGGCAAGCACAAGGCCTGAGCCGTCGCGGCGCGCCGCAGGCAGCACACGGAGGGGCCCGGCATCGCGCCGGGCCCCTCCGTCGTCGTGACGCCGAGGGCTCAGCCCTCGACCGTCAGCCGACGGGAGATCCGGATGGTGCGCGCGGCCAGGTGGTCCAGCGCGTCCAGGACGCCGTCGCCGATCGGGTCGTCGTTGTCCGCGCCGGAGACGTGCGAGACGCCGTACGGGTTGCCGTCCACGAACTTCAGCGGGTCCGTGTAGCCGGGGGTGACGAGGATCCCGCCGAAGTGGGCGACACCGTGGTACATCGCCAGCAGGGTGGACTCCTGACCACCGTGCGCGGTCTGCGAGGACGTGAAGCCCGCGTAGACCTTGTCCGCGAGCGTCCCCTGCGCCCACAGCGGGCCGAGGGTGTCGAGGAACTGCTGGAGCTGGCTCGTGACGTTGCCGAAGCGGGTGGGCGAGCCGAGCAGCACGACGTCGGCCCACTCCATGTCGTCCCCGGTGGCCCTCGGCTCCTCGGCGATCGCGTCGACGTGCTCGCGCCACCGCGGGTTGCTGTCGATGGCGGCGTCCGGGGCGATCTCCGCGACGTGGCGGCGCCGCACGTCGGCGCCCTCGCTGCCCGCCGCCTTCTCCAGGCGCAGCGCCATCTCGTGCAGGTTGCCCGTGCTGGAGTAGTAGATGATCGCGACGTTCGTCATGCGGCCTCCTCGGTGGTCGGGGTGATGTTCCTCGACCGTCGGCCACGACGTGCTCGGCTGCATCCCCGCGTCGCAGCATGCGGGACAGCACCGTAGGTAAGGCTTGCCTTCCTGTAGGCTCCGCGGCGTGCTGCTCCCGCCAGTGGCCGCCGGGGGACGCACGGCGGCCCCTCCTCGCCCGGTTCCCGGGCTTGTCGCCGACCTCGCGCGCCACGGCGCCACGACGGCGCTCGTCGAGGACGGCCGACGGATCACGTTCGAGGACCTGGACCGCCTCGTGCAGGAGCGGGCCGAGGCGCTCGGTCGCACGCGCCGTCTCGTCCTCGTGGCGATCACCGCGACGGCGTCGTCCGTCGTCGACTACCTCGGCGCCCTGCGGGGCGGCCACGTCGTCCTGCTCACGGCAGACGACGACGTCGTCGTCGACGGTCTGGTGATGGCGTACGACCCGGACGTCGTGCTCCGTCCGGGGGCGCCGGCCGACGAGCGGCGGGACGGGACGGCGCACGAGCTCCACCCGGACCTGACGTTGCTCCTGAGCACCTCGGGGTCGACGGGCTCGCCCAAGCTCGTGCGCCTGTCGCGCGACAACCTCGACAGCAACGCAGCCGCGATCGCGGCGTCGCTCGGGCTGGACGCGGACGACCGCGCGGTGACGAGCCTCCCCCTGCACTACACGTACGGTCTGTCCGTCCTGCACAGCCACCTGCACGTGGGTGGCGCGGTCGTCCTGACCCGGCTGTCCGTGGTGGACACGTGCTTCTGGGACCTCGTGCGAGCGGAGGGCGTCACCGGCGTCGCCGGGGTGCCGCACACGTTCGAGCTGCTGACCCGCACCGGTTTCACGGGGAACGACGTGTCGTCCCTGCGCCGGATCACCCAGGCCGGCGGCCGGCTCGCGCCTGAGGCCGTCCTGCGGTGGCACCAGACCGGCCGGCGCGCGGGCTGGGACCTCGTCGTCATGTACGGGCAGACCGAGGCGACCGCGCGGATGGCGGTCCTGCCGCCGCACCTCACCGCCGCGCACCCGGGCGCGATCGGCCTGCCCGTTCCGGGTGGCGACCTGCGGGTCGAGCCCGTGCCGGAGACCGCCGACGACCCCGACGCCGGAGAGCTCGTCTACCGCGGGCCGAACGTCATGCTCGGCTACGCGGAGTCCCCGGCGGACCTCGGCCTCGGACGGACCCTCACCGAGCTGCGCACCGGGGACCTCGGACGTCGCCGCGACGGCGTGCTCGAGGTCGTCGGACGCCGCAGCCGGTTCGTCAAGGTGTTCGGGCTGCGGATCGACCTCGGGGTCCTCGAGTCACGCCTCGCGGACGCGGGCCTCGTGGCCGCCTGTGCGGGGGACGACGACGTGCTGGTGGTCGTCGTCGAGCGGGAGGGGCTCGACCGTGCGGGTCTCGTCGGCGTCGGGGCGGTCGAGGCCGTCCGGCGGCGGCTCGCCGGCGCGTGCGGCGTCCCGGGGACGGTGATCGACGTCGTCGTCGTGGAGGCGCTGCCCCGGCTGACGAGCGGCAAGGTGGACCTCGGCGCCGTGCGTGACCTCGCGGCCCGGCGGCGCGAGGGTGCGGCCGGGGCGACCCGACGGGACGAGGGTGCAGCCGGGGCGCCGTCGGCGCGGGGGAGCCGGGCCGACGACGCCGCGGCCCCGACGTCCGTCGGGGGCCTGTGCGCGCTGTACGCCGAGCTGCTCGAGCGGCCGGACGTCACGCCGGACAGCACGTTCGTCAGCCTGGGCGGGGACTCCCTGTCCTACGTGGAGATGTCCGTCCGGCTGGAGGAGCGGCTGGGTGCGCTGCCGCCGGGGTGGCACGTGACGCCGGTGCGCGAGCTCGCCGCCGACGCGGCCCCACCGTCACGGGCGCGGCCGTGGACCGCAGGCCGGCTGGAGACGAGCGTGGCCCTGCGCGCCGTCGGCATCCTCCTGGTCGTCATGACACACTCGAACGTGCTCTTCGTGCCGGGCGGGGCGCACCTGCTCATGGGCGTCGCGGGCTACAACTTCGCGCGCTTCCAGCTGTCCGCCGTGGACCGGCGGACGCGGGTCAGGCGTGTCGGCGCGAGCCTCGCGCGGCTGCTCGTGCCGAGCATCCTGTGGATCGCGGTCGCGGGGGCGCTGACCGGTGCGTACTCGCCGACGACGGCGCTCATGCTCACCAACGTCCTGGGACCGGACCGGTGGGGGACCGCCTGGCACTTCTGGTTCCTCGAGGCCGTCGTGTGGCTCGTCGTCGGAGTGACGGTGCTGCTCTGCGTGCCGGCTCTGGACCGTGCGGAGCGGCGATGGCCGTTCGCGAGCGTCGGCGTGGTGCTGGGTGCGGGGATGCTGTTCCGTTACGACGTGCTGGTCCTGGACAGCGGGCCGGACATCCAGACACCGCAGAACCTGCTGTGGCTGTTCGCCCTCGGCTGGGCCGCCGCGCGCGCGGGTGACGTCTGGCAGCGCGTGGCCGTGACGGCGGCGGCCCTGGTCACCGTGCCGGGGTTCTTCGAGAGCCCGCTGCGGGAGGGCCTCGTCGTCGTCGCGCTCGCCCTGCTCGTGTGGGTGTCGAGCGTGCCGTTCCCGCGGGCCCTCGCCCGGGTGGCCGGCGTGCTCGCGGCGGGGTCGCTGTACGTCTACGTGACGCACTGGATGGTCTACCCGCCGCTGGAGGACGACTACCCGGTGCTGGGGGTGCTGGCGTCGTTCGCCGTCGGGCTCGCGTACTGGCGTCTGTCGACGGTCGTCGTGAGCCGGGTCTCTCGGTGGCGGACGGGGCGGTCCCGGGACCGCTGAGGGCGCGAGGGTCAGTCCGGTCGGCGAGGGGAGCGTCCGGCTCCGGCCGCGGGCGCGCCGGCCGTGACCGCGCGTACCGCCTCCGCCCGGGTGTGGACGTGCAGCTTGTGGATCGCCGACGCGATGTGGGTCCGCACCGTGACGGGCGCGATGACGAGCCTGTCGGCGATCTCCTGGGTGCGGTGACCACGGCGCAGCAGCTCCACCACCTCCGCCTCACGCTCGGTGAGCAGAGACGCCGGTCCGGCGGTGCGAGCGCGGTCGCGGAGGCGGTACTCCTCCAGGAGCCGGCCCACCATCCGCCTGGGGAGAGCCGGCTCGCCCCGGAGGACGGCGTGGAGGCAGGCGGGGAGGGTGTCCACCTCGTCGAGCGGGACGACGCCGCTCGCCCCGAGCAGGACCAGGTCCGCGCACAGCGGGTCGTCGGCGTCCTCCACGACGAGGACCACGTCGCACCCCGTCGCACCGAGGTCACGGACGACACCGGCCATGTCGCCCACGGTGTGGCAGCCGACGACGGCGACGTCGACCGGCGACCTCCCGGCGAGGGCGAGGGCGCTCGCCGTGGATCCGGCCGTTCCGACGAGCCGGACCTCCGCAGGCAGCGCCGCGCAGAGCCGTCGCAGCACTGCAGGATCGCTGTGGGCGACCAGGACGCCGGGGGACGTCGTCGTCATGCCACCTCCTGGGGTGGGGCCCCTCGACCATCGTCCTCCCTGGCCCGTCGACCGGAGGGCGAAGTGGTCGCATTCGACCCGGTATCACCCGTTCGGACGGCGGGGCGACCCCCGGGGCGCGGGCGTTGAGAGATCTCAACGCCCTGCCGTCCCATTCGGGCTAAGCGGACAACACGCCCTCCTAGCGTGAAGACGTGTGCGGCGGACGCCCCCGTCCGTCGTCGACCGCCGACGGAGGTGCGTCATGGTCCCGACCCGCTCCACGCGTGGTTCCCACCGCTCGCTGACGACGGAGCGACGACGACGGCACGTCCCGAGGCGCTCGGCGGTCATCGTGACCGCGGGCGCCTTCGCCGTGAACCTCGTGGGGCCGGCCGCGCTGCCGGCGGTGGCGGCGGTGGGCGACTTCTCGCTCGACTTCGCCGCGGCGGCGCCCTACTCCTACAACTACATCACCGGTGGCGGGGCGTTCGACGACGGGACGATCGGCGTCGACAAGGACGTCGTCGAGTCCCTCGAGGGCGGGGACTACGCCTGCGGCGACATCGTCACGTACTTCACCAAGATCGTCGTGGACGACACCGCTGCCGCCGACGACGCGCAGACGATCGAGCTCACGTACTCCTTCACGATGGACACCACCGGGCAGTCCGGTGTCGCCATCGGGGACATCACGTACGCGGGCATCAACTACGGGACGATCCAGGACCTCATCCCGGGTGAGAACACCGTCGACGACGGGTTCGCCGACGAGGACGGGATCGTCGTCGACGACGGCGACAGCGTCGCGACGCTCGTCTACGAGCACGGTTCCGGCCCGATGTTCGAGCGCGGGTCGACCCTCACCGGCACGGTCGAGGTCACGGACCTCGAGGCCGGTGAGGTCGTCATCCTGCGCCTCGACACCCAGCTGTACTGCCAGGGCGGCGGCACGAGCCCGACGGGCAACCTCCAGGGCGACCTGGCCACGGCTGAGCTGACGTACATCGACGACACCTCCGCGGTGACCCCGCCGCAGACCATCCCCGGCGGCGCGCAGACCATCCCGTTCAAGCAGATCGGCGACCTGCAGTACCCCGAGCTGGTCATCCAGAAGACGGTGACGACCGAGGGGGCAGCCTGTCCCGGCGTCGAGAGCCTCACCGTCGCGGCCGGTGACGTGGTGCGGTACTGCTACGCCATCCGGAACGCAACAGGCTTCACCAGCAGTGCGGTCCCCGGGACCGCGCCGCTGTACGACCTGGTCGTGCGCGACGACAACGCGACGTCCGGCACGGCCGACGACTTCGACGTCATGCTGACGCTCGGGCTCACGGACGAGGACGGTGACGGCTTCGCCGACGACCTGGCCGCGGGTGGGTCCGCCTCCGGTGAGGCACTCGTGACCGTCCCGGCATCCGCGCCCCCGGGCACCGTGACGAACACCGCCACGGTGACCGGCGAGGTCAACGTCCTGCTCGGCGGCGGGACGATCTCCCGGACCGACACGGCGAGCGTCGTCGTGAGTGCGGCGCCGGCCATCGACATCGAGAAGACCCCGGACTCCCAGACGGTGACGGAGGGGGACGACGCCACCTTCACGATCACGGTCACGAACACGGGCAACGTCCAGCTGACCGACGTCACGGTCACGGACCCGAACTCGCCGAGCTGCGCGGCCACCATCGGCGCGCTCGCCGTCGGCGCGACGCATTCCTACCCCTGCTCGATGACGCCCACGGCGAGCTTCACGAACACCGCCACGGCCACCGGCACGGGCGCCGGAACCCAGGTGACGGACTCCGACTCGGCGGACGTCGTGCTCGACCTCCTCCCCGCCGTCACGGTGACGAAGAGTGCGAACCCCACCTCCGTCCCCGAGACCGGCGGGAACGTCGACTTCACGTTCTCGGTGCAGAACGACAGCGCCGAGCCGGTCACCATCACCAGCCTCGACGACAGCGTGTTCGGCGAGCTGGTCGGCGACGGCGACTGCACCGTCGGGACCGAGCTGGCCGCCGGCGCGTCGTGCTCCTTCACATCGACCTTCGCCATCCCCGCCGGTGACGTGCCCGGCTCCCACGGGAACACGTTCACGGCCTGGGTCGAGGACCCCCAGGGCAACGACACCAGCGACACCGACGACGAGACCGTCACGTACACCGACGTGCTCCCCGACGTCACGCTCACCAAGGACGTCGACCCCGCCTCCGTCGCGGAGACGGGCGGCGAGGTGACCTACACCTACGTCGTCACGAACAGCTCGGCCGAAGCCGCGACCATCACCGGGCTGAGCGACGACAGGCTGGGCACCCTGACCGGTGACGCCGACTGCCAGGTCGGCACGGTCCTCGCCGGAGGCGCCTCCTGCTCCTTCACGGCAGGGGCCACGATCCCTCCGGGTGACTTCCCGATGGGGTACACCAACGTCGGCACGGTCACCGTCGCGGACGACGACGGCAACACCGACACGGGTACCGACAACGCGACGGTCATGTACACCGACGTCCTGCCGGACGTCAGCCTGACCAAGACGGCGGACCCGACCACGGTCCCGGAGAGCGGTGACGTCGAGGTGGTCTACACCTACGTCGTCACCAACAGCTCGGCCGAGGCCGCGACCATCACCGTCCTGGCCGACGACAGGATCGATCCGCTGGTCGGCGACGACGACTGCCAGGTCGGCACCGTCCTGCTCGGCCGCGCGTCCTGCACCTTCACCGCCACGGGCACCGTCCCACCGGGCGACGCCCCGGGCGGATACACCAACATCGGCTCCGTCACGGTCACGGACGGCGACGGCAACACCGACGTCGCCACCGACGACGAGACGGTCACCTACACCGACGTCCCGCCGACGGTCCGGGTGGACAAGGCGGCTCTCCCGCTCTCCGTACCGGAGAACGGCGGCCTGGTGTCGTTCACCTTCTCGGTCACCAACACGTCCTTCGAGCCGGTGACCATCACGGCTCTCGAGGACGACGTGTTCATCGAGATCGACGGCAACGAGACCTGCCAGGTCGGCACGGTTCTCGACCCGGGTGAGACGTGCACCTTCACGGAGACGCATCGGCTCTCCGGCGACGTGGCCGCGCCGCACACGAACGTCTTCACCGCCACCGTCGCCGACGACGAGGGCAGCACGGCGAGTGACGACGACGACGCGACGGTGGACTTCGCCGACGTGGCGCCGACGGTCGTCATCACCAAGACGCCCAGCGTCTCGGAGGTTCCCGAGACCGGCGAGGACGTGACGTTCACGTTCGTCGTGACGAACACGTCCGACGAGCCGGTGTGGATCGACTCTCTCGACGACACCGACTTCGGCACGCTCACGGGTGACGCGGACTGCATGGTGGGTACCGAGCTGGCACCCGACGCCTTCTGCGAGTTCTCCCTCGTCCGATCGATCGCGGGTGACTTCGGCGGACCGGACCACAGCAACACGGTCACCGCCGTCGTCAAGGACAACGAGGGCACCACGGGCACCGGCACGGACGACGCGACGGTGAGCTTCACCGACGTCGCGCCGACCATCACGGTCGACAAGACCGCGTCCCCGACCACCGTCCTGGAGACAGGTGGAGACGTCACCTACACGTTCGTGGTGACCAACACCGGCCCGGAGGACGTGACGCTGACCAGCCTGTCCGACGACCGGTTCGGCGAGCTCGACGGGAAGGGCACGTGTGAGCTTCCCGCCACGATCCTCATCGGCGGCGCGTACACCTGCACGTACACGACCGCCCTCGCGTCCGACAGCCTCGCGCCGCACACCAACGTGGTGACCGCCACGGCTGAGGACGACGACGGCACGGAGGCGACAGACACCGACGACGCGACGGTGACCTTCACCGACGTGGCACCGGCGATCCAGGTCACCAAGACGGCGTCTCCCACGTCCGTCCCCGAGACCGGCGGCAACGTCGTCTTCACCTTCGAGGTCGAGAACGTGGGGCAGGAGGACGTCACCCTGACGTCCCTGAGCGACAGCCGATTCGGTGACCTCGACGGCCAGGGCACGTGCGACGTCCCGCAGCAGATCCTCATCGGTGGCAGCTACGCGTGCACCTACTCGGTGTTCCTGTCCTCCGACTCGCTGACCGCGCACTCCAACGTCGTCACGGCCACCGCGGTCGACGACGACGACACCCCAGCCACGGACACGGACGACGAGACGGTGATCTTCACCGACGTCGCGCCGATGATCCGCATCACGAAGACGGCGAACCCGACCCACGTCCCTGAGACGGGCGGTGACGTGACCTTCACCTTCCTGGTGGAGAACATCGGGGACGAGGACGCCACCTTGACGTCCCTCACCGACAGTGTCTTCGGTGACCTCAACGGCCAGGGCTCGTGCGTCACCGGCGGCCTGATCGCGATCAACGGCAGCTACAGCTGCTCGATCACGGTGTTCCTGTCGTCCGACTCCCTGACGGACCACACGAACGTGGCGTCCATCGTGGTGACCGATGACGACGGAACCCCAGCGAGTGACACCGACGACGAGACCGTCACCTTCGACGACGTCGCACCGGCGATCCGGATCACGAAGACCGCCGACCCGACCTCCGTCCCGGAGACCGGCGGCAACGTCACCTTCACGTTCCTCGTGGAGAACATCGGGCAGGAGGACGTCATGCTGACGTCCCTGACCGACTCCGTCTTCGGCGACCTGGCCGGCCAGGGTGACTGCACGGTGCCGCAGGCCATCCTCGTGGGCGGCAGCTACAGCTGCTCGATCACGAAGGCACTCGCCTCCGACTCGCTCAGCGCGCACTACGACGTCGCCACCGCCACCGCGGTCGACGACGACGGGACGCCGGCGACGGACGACGACAGCGAGACCGTGACGTTCCAGAACGTCCCGCCGGAGATCCGAATCACCAAGACCGCCTCCCCAGCCTCCGTCCCGGAGACCGGCGGGGACGTCACCTTCACGTTCCTCGTGGAGAACATCGGGCACGAGGACGTCTCGCTCACCTCGCTCGAAGACACCGTCTTCGGCGACCTCGACGGCCAGGGCACGTGTGTGGTCCCGCAGACGATCCTCATCGGAGGCACCTACAGCTGCGAGATCACCGAGCCGCTCAGCTCCGACTCCCTGACCGACCACGACAACGTCGTCACGGCCACCGCGGTCGACGACGACACCACAACCACCACGGACGACGACGACGAGACCGTCACGTTCTCCGACGTGGCCCCGACCATCTCGGTGACCAAGGACGCCACCCCGAGCGCCGTCCCGGAGACGGGCGGCGACGTGAGCTTCGCGTTCACGGTGCTGAACACCAGCCTCGAGGCGGTCACCATCACGTCCCTGAGCGACAGCGTCTACGGCACCCTTGCGGGCGACGCGGACTGCGCCGTCGGGACCGTCCTAGCCGCCGGCGCGTCCTGTGACTTCACGCTGACCGCGTGGGTCGAGGGCGACTACTCCGGACCGGACCACGTCGACGTCTTCACCGCGGTCGCGGTCGACAACGACAACACCGAGGCTAGGGCCAGTGACGACGCCACCGTCGACTTCACCAACGTGCTGCCGACCATCGACGTGACCAAGACCGCCGACCCGACCTCCGTCCCGGAGACCGGCGCCGACGTCACCTTCACCTTCGTGGTCAAGAACACCAGCACCGAGGAACCCGTCACCATCACCTCCCTGGAGGACGACGTCTACGGGCTCCTTGACGGCGACGCCGACTGCGCGGTGGGCACAGTCCTGGCCGCGGGCGCATCGTGTGAGTTCACCCTGACCCAGTGGGTCGAGGGCGACTACTCCGGCCCCGACCACGTCAACGTGTTCACCGGCACCGCCGTCGACAACGACGGTTCCGAAGCCACCGACCACGACGAAGCCGCCGTCGACTTCACCGACGTCGCCCCGGCGATCGAGGTGACCAAGACGGCCGACCCGACCTCCGTCCCGGAGACCGGCGCCGACGTCACCTTCACCTTCGTGGTCAAGAACACCAGCACCGAGGAACCCGTCACCATCACCTCCCTGGACGACGACATCTACGGGCTCCTTGACGGCGACGCCGACTGCGCCGTCGACACCGTCCTGGCCGCAGGCGCCTCCTGCGCGTTCACCCTCACCGAGTGGGTCGAGGGCGACTACTCCGGCCCGGACCACGTGAACGAGTTCACAGCCATCGCCGTGGACAACGACACCACCCAAGCGACCGCCACCGACGACGCGACGGTGGACTTCACCGACGTCGCCCCCGAGATCGAGGTGACCAAGACCGCGAACCCGACCTCCGTCCCGGAGACCGGCGGCAACGTCACCTTCACCTTCGCGGTGACCAACACCAGCTCCGAGGAGCCGGTCACCATCACCGCCCTCAGCGACAGCATCTACGGACCGCTCAGCGGTGACGCCGACTGCACCGTCGGGACGGTCCTGGCCGCAGGCGCCTCCTGCGAGTTCACCCTGACCCAGTGGGTCGAGGGCGACTACTCCGGACCGGACCACGTCAACGTGTTCACCGGCACCGCCGTCGACAACGACGGTTCCGAAGCCACCGACCACGACGAAGCCGCCGTCGACTTCACCGACGTCGCCCCGGCGATCGAGGTGACCAAGACGGCCGACCCGACCTCCGTCCCGGAGACCGGCGGGAACGTCACCTTCACCTTCGTGGTCAAGAACACCAGCACCGAGGAACCCGTCACCATCACCTCTCTGGAGGACGACGTCTACGGGCTCCTTGACGGGGACGCCGACTGCGCGGTGGGCACAGTCCTGGCCGCGGGCGCATCGTGTGAGTTCACCCTGACCCAGTGGGTCGAGGGCGACTACTCCGGCCCGGACCACGTCGACGTCTTCACCGCGGTCTCGGCGGACAACGACAACACCACGGCCACGGACACCGACGACGCCACGGTCGACTTCACCAACGTGCTGCCGACCATCGACGTCACCAAGACCGCCGACCCGACCTCCGTCCCGGAGACCGGCGGCAACGTCACCTTCACCTTCGTCGTGACCAACACCAGCTCCGAGGAGCCGGTCACCATCACCGCCCTCAGCGACAGCATCTACGGACCGCTCAGCGGTGACGCCGACTGCACCGTCGGGACGGTCCTGGCCGCCGGCGCCTCCTGCGAGTTCACCCTCACCCAGTGGGTCGAGGGCGACTACTCCGGACCGGACCACGTCGACGTCTTCACCGCGGTCGCCGTCGACAACGACAACACCACGGCCACGGACACCGACGACGAGACCGTCACCTACCAGGACGTGCTGCCGGACGTCAGCCTCACCAAGCTGGCCGGCTCGGCGACGGTGCCGGAGACCGGAGGAACGGTGACGTACACCTACGTCGTCACCAACAACTCCGCTGAAGCCGCCACCATCACCGTCCTGACCGACGACAAGATCGGGCCTCTCTCCGGCGACGCCGACTGCACGGTCACCACGCTCCTGGCCGCCGGTGCCTCGTGCAGCTTCACCGCCACGGGGACCATCCCCGCCGGGGACTACCCCAGCGAGTACACCAACCTCGGCAGCGTCACCGTCACCGACGACGACGGGAACGAGGACTCGGCAACCGATCCGGCCACCGTCCTGTACGCCGACGTCCTCCCGACGATCGACGTGACGAAGACGGCCAACCCGACCTCGGTGCTCTTCGGCGGCGAGAACGTCACCTTCACCGTCGACGTCACGAACACCAGCGGCGAGGACGTCTACCTCGACACCCTCACCGACGACGTCTTCGGCACCCTCGACGGCAAGGGCACCTGCGACGTCCCGCTGACGATGCCCGCCGGCACTGCGTACAGCTGCGCCTTCACGGAGTTCCTCTCCTCCACCACGTTCCAGACCCACAAGGACGTGGTGACGGCGAGCGGCACCGACGACGAGGGCAACGTCGCCAGTGACACCGACGACGCCACGGTCACCTTCTGGTGGTACGGCCGTACGCCGGGCTACTGGAAGAACCACCCTGAGAGCTGGGTCGGCTACACGCCGAGCCAGAAGGTGCAGAGCATCTTCGCCATCCCGGCCTGCATCCGGACGAAGGGCAACTTTGACCAGGTCAAGCCGTCCGGTGCCGACACGCTGATCCAGGCACTCGGCTACCAGGGTGGCGAGACGACGAAGGGCAAGGCGGAGATCCTCCTCCGGGCCGCCGGCGCCGCGCTCCTCAACGAGCGCTACTACGGCGACCAGTACCCGCCGTACGCCAGCACCAGCCAGCTGATCGCGGCGGTGAACAGCACCCTGGCGACGTGCGACGGCAGCCAGTACATCGCCCTCGCCACCGTGCTCGACGGCTGGAACAACGGGTTCGACGGCGATCTGCCGTGACACCGTCCTGACCCGCGAAGAGGCCCCGCCCGGTCCGACCGGGCGGGGCCTCCCGCGTCACGCTCAGGCGCCGTCAGGCGTCAGGCGTCAGGACGCAGTGGATCAGTTCTGCGCGCCGGCCTCGGCCAGGGCGTCGCAGGTGGTCGGACCCACGAGGTTCAGGGACGAGATCGCGTTGACCGTCACGCCACAGACGTTGGCGGCCACGGCGATCGGCACCTGCACGGTGGTGTCCTGGACGGCCACGTTCACGAGGCCGCGCTGGCGGGCGTTGTTGCCGTCGCCACCGCCGTCGCGGTGCGCCATCGCGACGCCCTCGGCGGTGCAGTCGACCGGCGAGGTGACGTTCGATGCCGCGAGGACGTTCGCGGTCACGCCGCAGATGTTCGCGGCGATGCCGACCGGGACCTGCACGACCGTGTCCTGCAGGGCGAGGTTGACCAGGCCGTCCTGGTTGGCGTTGTTCGGCGCCGCCTGGGCGGCGCCGGCGAAGCCGAGGCCCAGAGCCAGGGTGGTGGCGGCAACTGCTGCTGAACGACGTGCCTTCATGATGAACCTCCGCTGTGGGTCGGTGTCACGCCGTCGCCCGGAGCCCTGTGGCGCTGCTGGCCCCGGTCGATCGATCCGGACTCTGTTGTGCGAGACCAGAGGCGGGGGCGGGAGCCCTCGCGCCGTGACGGTCTTTCCCTTGCACTTGTGACGGTAAGTCCGGGTTCTGAGCCGCGCATGTCGATCTACAGCGGGCCACGACGACGACGGCTCCCGACCGTGTGGTCGGGAGCCGTCTCGTATGCCGTGGAGCCAAGGGGACTCGAACCCCTAACCCCCTGCTTGCAAAGCAGGTGCGCTACCAATTGCGCCATGGCCCCGTGCGGCCGGAGCCGCGGGTGGACACCTCAGGGTGCCGTGCTGCCGGAGGGAGGGTCAGGCGACGTCGTCGGTGACCTCGGTCCACAGGTCACGCTCGTCGCGGTCCTCCGCGTACGTGCGCCATGCCAGGTAACCAGCCCCGGCCGCGAGCAGAGCGATGACGAGCTTCTTCATCCGTCCTCCGGTGGAGCTTCGGGGGTGGGCCTAAGAGGACTTGAACCTCTGACCTCTTCCTTATCAGGGAAGCGCTCTAACCGTCTGAGCTATAGGCCCGTGCGCCCGCAGGCGCCGCATGAGACTACCCCAGCGGGTCCGTCCGACCCAACTCGGTCAGTCGTCCGTGAGGGTCATGTGGATGCCGCCGACCAGCGCCGCGACGATGTTGTAGAGGAACGCTCCGATCGTGGCGAGCGCCGTCAGCAGCACGACGTCGACGATCGCGATGATCGTGGCCAGCGCCATGACCCGGTCGAACGCGGCGTACTCCTCCATGGGGAAGAAGTCGGGGTTGCCGGTGATCTCGGTGACCGTCTGGTCGATCTGCGCGAACACGCCCTGGCTGTCCAGCGTCATCCAGACCACCGCGGCGGCCACGACCATCATGATCCCGACCGCGAAGGAGAGCAGGAACGACAGCTTCATGACCGACCACGGGTCGATCCGCGCGAGCGCCAGCCGGACCCGCCGGGGCGCGGTGCTCGGCGGTGCGTCGTCGCGGGCCGGCGCCGGAGCCGGGCGGGAGGTCGCCGGCCGGTCGTCCCGGGTGACGGCGCCGGCGACCGCGGCACCCGCCGCCTTGATCCGGTCCGTGACCGACGGCCCGGCGTCGGCGTCGCGCGGCGGCACCGCTGGACGCTCCGCAGTGGTCCGGGCGTCCGGCGCCCCGGGGTGGGTGGGCGTGCGGACCGACGTGCGTCCGGGTGCGCCGGGACCCATCTGGGTCTGGGTCGTGGGGCGCGACTGCGTGCCGTCGGTGCTCATCGGTCTCCCTCTGTCAGCGCCTGGTCCTCACCCGGTGCCGCGTCCTCGACAGCGGCCTCTGCGGCCCCGTCGGCCTCCACGGTAACGGCATCGGTCCCCAGATTCCGCTCCACGTTCCGTGCGACGGCGAGGATCCGGTCACCGGCGTCCGGCTTGGCGAGGATGACGCCCGTCGCGTCCCGACCGTGCACCGGAATCTCCCCGACGAGCGACCGGACGACCTTGCCGCGCTCCATGACCACGAGCACCTCGTCGCCGGCGTCGGCCATGAGCGCACCGACGAGCGACCCGCGGTCGTCGGGCAGGCGCGCAGCGCGCACACCGAGACCGCCGCGGCTCGTGCGGCGGTACTCGAGGTTCCCGTCGCGGTTGACGCGGTGCATGTCGGAACGCTTCGCCGTGCCGCCGTCCGTGACGGTGATGAGGTACGACCCCTCGGTGACGACGTCCATCGACAGCAGCTCGTCGCCGGACCCATCCCGGAACCGCATCCCCGTCACGCCCGACGTCGCGCGGCCCATCGCGCGCAGCTGGCCGCCGTCCGCGAAGAAGCGGACGGCCTGGCCCTTGCGCGAGACGAGGAGCAGCTCGTCGTCGTCGTCGACGATCGCCGCCGAGACGAGCTCGTCGCGCGCGCCGTCCTCGCCCTCGCGCAGGTTGATCGCGATGAGACCGCCGGAGCGGTTGGAGTCGTACTCCGCGAGGCGCGTCTTCTTAACCAGGCCACGCCGCGTGGCGAGCACCAGGTACTCGGCCTGCTCGTAGTCGCGCAGGTCGATGACCTTCGCGATCTCCTCGCCCGGCTGGAAGGCGAGCAGGTTCGCGACGTGCTGACCCTTGGAGTCCCGGCCGCCCTCGGGCAGCTCGTACGCCTTCGCGCGGTAGACGCGGCCGAGGTTGGTGAAGAAGAGCAGCCAGTGGTGCGTCGTCGTCACTCCGAAGTGCTCGACGACGTCGTCGGCGCGCAGCTGGGCCCCGCGGACGCCCTTGCCGCCGCGCTTCTGCACCCGGTACTGGTCGCTGCGCGTCCGCTTGGCGTACCCGCCGCGCGTGATGGTGACGACGACCTCCTCCTCGGGGATGAGGTCCTCCATGGAGACCTCGCCGTCGAAGGGCAGGATCGTGGTGCGCCGCTCGTCGCCGAACTTCGTGACGATGACGTCGAGCTCGTCACCGACGATCTGCCGCTGCCGCTCCGGGCGGGCGAGGATGTCGCTGTAGTCCTCGATCTCCCGCATGAGCTGCTCGTAGTCGTCGATGATCTTCTGCCGCTCCAGGGCGGCGAGGCGACGCAGCTGCAGGTTGAGGATGGCGGTGGCCTGGACCTCGTCGACCTCGAGCAGCTCCATGAGGCCGTGGCGCGCCTCCTCGACGTCCGGCGACCGACGGATGAGCGCGATGACGTCGTCCAGGGCGTCCAGCGCCTTGAGGTAGCCGCGCAGGATGTGGGCCTTCTCCTGGGCCTCGCGCAGCAGGAACGCCGTCCGCCGCACGATGACGTCGAGCTGGTGGGTCACCCAGTGGCGGACGAACGCGTCGATGCTCAGCGTGCGGGGGACCTCGTCGACGAGTGCCAGCATGTTCGCGCCGAACGTGTCCTGCAGCTGCGTGTGCTTGTAGAGGTTGTTGAGCACGACCTTCGCGACGGCGTCGCGCTTGAGGACGATGACGAGGCGCTGCCCGGTGCGGCCGGAGGTCTCGTCGCGGATGTCCGCGATCCCCTGGACGCGGCCCTCCTTGACGAGCTCGGCGATCTTGGCAGCGAGGTTGTCCGGGTTCACCTGGTACGGCAGCTCGGTCACCACGAGGCAGATCCTGTTCTGGATCTCCTCCACCGTGACGACCGCACGCATCGTGATCGAGCCGCGGCCGGTGCGGTACGCGTCCTCGATGCCCCGCCGGCCCAGGATGGTCGCGCCCGTGGGGAAGTCCGGGCCGGGGATCCGCTGGATGAGCGCCTCGAGGAGCTCCTCCTTGCTGGCCTCGGGGTGCTCGAGGTGCCACTTGACGCCCTCCGCCACCTCGCGCAGGTTGTGCGGCGGGATGTTCGTCGCCATGCCGACGGCGATGCCGGCGCTGCCGTTGACGAGCAGGTTGGGGAAGCGCGCCGGCAGGACCGTCGGCTCCTGCGTGTGCCCGTCGTAGTTGTCGCGGAAGTCGACCGTGTCCCGGTCGATGTCGCGCACCATCTCCATCGCGAGCGGCGCCATCTTGCACTCGGTGTACCGGGGCGCGGCGGCGGGGTCGTTGCCCGGGGAGCCGAAGTTCCCCTGGCCCCAGACGAGCGGGTACCGCAGCGACCAGTCCTGCACGAGGCGGACGAGCGCGTCGTAGATCGCGGTGTCACCGTGCGGGTGGTACTTGCCCATGACGTCGCCGACGACGCGCGAGCACTTGGAGAACTGCCGGTCGGGCCGGTAGCCGCCGTCGTACATGGCGTACAGGACGCGGCGGTGGACCGGCTTGAGCCCGTCCCGCACGTCGGGCAGCGCGCGACCGACGATGACCGACATCGCGTAGTCGAGGTACGACCGTTGCATCTCCAGCTGCAGGTCGACCGGGGTGATGCGGTCGGTGAGGACCTCGGCGGGCAGCTCGTCGGGCGTCGGCTCGTCCCCGGTGGGCGGCGTCTGGTCGGTCACGGTGCTCCTTGTTCAGGACTGCGGTGGTCCGGTCGTGCGTCGGTGCTCGCTGCGCTCGCGCTGTGCCCGTGCAGCTCAGATGTCTGTGCTTGTCGTCGACATCTTGCGGGGCTCGCTTCGCTCACTCCTCAGATGTCTGTGCTTGTCGTCGACATCTTGCGGGGCTCGCTTCGCTCACTCCTCAGATGTCGAGGAACCTGACGTCCTTGGCGTTGCGCTGGATGAAGCTCCGGCGGCTCTCGACGTCCTCGCCCATGAGGATGGCGAAGATCTCGTCCGCCGCGGCGGCGTCGTCGAGGTTCACCTGCCGCAGGGTCCGGTGCTCCGGGTCCATGGTCGTGTCCCACAGCTCGGAGTAGTCCATCTCGCCCAGGCCCTTGTAGCGCTGGATGCCGTTCTCCTTGGGCACGCGCTTGCCGGCGGCGATGCCCTCGGAGAGGAACACGTCCCGCTCGCGGTCCGAGTACACGTAGTCGTGCGGCGCGTTGGACCACTTGATCCGGTACAGCGGCGGCTGCGCGAGGTAGACGTGCCCCTCCTTGATGAGCTCCGGCATGTACCGGAACAGCAGCGTCAGCAGGAGCGTGGAGATGTGCTGGCCGTCGACGTCGGCGTCGGCCATGAGGACGATCTTGTGGTACCGCAGCCGGCTGATGTCGAAGTCCTCGCCGATCCCCGTGCCGAACGCCGTGATGAGCGCCTGCACCTCGGCGTTGCCGAGCGCGCGGTCCAGCCGGGCGCGCTCGACGTTGAGGATCTTGCCGCGGATCGGGAGGATCGCCTGCGTGCGGGGGTTCCGCCCACGGACGGCCGAGCCGCCCGCCGAGTCGCCCTCGACGATGAAGATCTCGCACTCCTCGGCCTTGTTCGACTGGCAGTCGCGCAGCTTGCCGGGCATGCCGCCGGACTCCAGGAGTCCCTTGCGGCGCGTCGCCTCCCGCGCCTTCCGAGCCGCCATCCGGGCCGCCGCTGCCTGGATGGACTTGCGGATGACGTCCCGCGCCTCGGTCGGGTGGGAGTCGAGCCAGTCGGTGAGCTGCTCGTTCATGACCCTCTGGACGAAGGTCTTCGCCTCGGTGTTCCCCAGCTTCGTCTTGGTCTGGCCCTCGAACTGCGGCTCGCCGAGCTTGACGGAGATGACGGCGGTGAGCCCCTCGCGGACGTCGTCGCCGGTGAGGTTCTCCTCCTTCTCCTTGAGGATGTTCTTGTCGCGCGCGTACCGGTTGACCAAGGTCGTCAGCGCGGCGCGGAAGCCCTCCTCGTGGGTCCCGCCCTCCGTGGTGCTGATGGTGTTCGCGAACGTGTGCACCGACTCGGAGTACGCACCCGTCCACTGCAGCGCGACCTCCACCGCGATCTTGCGGTCCGTGTCCTCGGCCTCGATCTCGATGACCTCCGGGTGCACGATCTCGACCTTCTTGGCCGCGTTGAGGTGCTTGACGTAGTCGACGAGCCCGCCGTCGTACCGGTAGCTGACGGTCCGGTGGTGCAGCGGTCCGCCGTTGTCGGCGGCGACGTCGGAGGGCTGGTCCTTCGCCGGCTCGGTGACCTCGTCCTCGGTGCCGGTGTGCTGCGGCCGCTCGTCCGTGAGCGTGATCTGGAGACCCTTGTTGAGGAACGCGTACTGCTGGAACCGCGCCCGGAGCGTCTCGAAGTCGTAGTCGATCGTCTCGAAGATCGTGTCGTCGGCGTAGAAGACCTGCATGGTCCCGGTCTCCTCCGTCGGCTCCAGCTGCTCCAGCTCACCGACCGGCTTGCCGCCGTCGGCGAAGGACTGCCGCCACGTGTACCCGTCGCGCTTCACGGTGGTGACGACCTTGCTGGACAGCGCGTTGACGACCGAGATGCCGACGCCGTGCAGACCGCCGGAGACCGCGTAGCCCCCGCCGCCGAACTTGCCGCCCGCGTGCAGGATCGTCATGACGACCTCGACCGTCGGCCGGCCCTCCGTCGGGTGGATCGCCACGGGGATGCCGCGTCCGTCGTCGGAGACACGCACACCGCCGTCGGCCTGGAGGACGACCTCGATGTGGGTGCAGTAGCCGGCCAGCGCCTCGTCCACGGAGTTGTCGACCACCTCGTACACCAGGTGGTGCAGGCCGCGCGGGCCCGTGGACCCGATGTACATCCCGGGACGCTTGCGGACGGCCTCGAGACCCTCGAGCACGGTGATGTTGCTCGCGTCGTACCCGTTGTCCTTGCGGACGACGACGGGCGTGGTCTCCGGGGTGCTCGTCGCCGTGGTGCTCGTCACCGGGGTGCTCGTGTCCGTGGTGCCGGTCGGGGTGCTGCTCCCGGAGGTGCCGTCGAGCGGCTCGCTGGGCGGAGTGGTCGCGCTCTGGTCAGCCACGGGCCGGGGTGCTCCTTCGAGGTCGCGCGGGGGATCCCGCGTCGCGCAGGCTCCCTGGCGGTCGCGTGGAGGACGGCGGGCCGCACGACGGCGGGCCACGCGGGGTGCGCGGCGCCGGACGGCTCCTCCGGCGCTCCGGAGCACCAGGAATGACAGGTGTCAGTCTACCCTGTCATGCCCCTCTCACGGGCCCGTGCACACCCAGGAAGCACGATCAGGACGAACCGGTGACCCGGTGGTGGCGGGACGTCCCCGCGGGCCTTACAGCGCGCTCCTCGGGCCTGCTGCGCCCGCCCCGGCAGCGAGCCCTGGGGCACCGTGCCGTGACGTGCCCGGGGCTGCCCGGGCCGCATGCCGCTGCGGTCAGCCGTACGTGTCCCGCGGTCCGCGGCCCGCGACGCGCCGCTGCCCGTGCCCCCAGTGCGTCCCCGACGGCCCCAGGACCTTGACGTCACGGACCACGTCCGGTCCCAGCTCCACCGCCAGACGCTGCAGCAGCTGGGGGACGAGCAGCCGCACCTGGGTCGCCCAGGCGGTCGAGTCCGTGCGCACCACGAGCAGCCCGTCGTCGAACGTCTCCGGGGTGCAGTGGTCCGCGACGTGGTCGCCGACGACCTCGCGCCACCGCCCGACGACGCCACCCACCGAGAGCTCCGCCGACCACCCCCGCTCGGTCGACAGCCGGGCCAGCGCGTCGCCGACGAGCGCGGGGTCACGCCCGTCCCGCGCCGCCGAGGACAGCTGGACCTCCGCGGGCCGACGGCGCAGCGGTGCCCCGGGACGGAGCCCGCGGGCCTCGGCGGCCGCCCTGGCCCGGTTCAGCGCGGCGAGGGTCACCGCCGAGGGCGGCGTGAGCCCGAGCCTCTCGTGGACGGGCTTCTCCACGCCGACCGGTCCCGGCCGGGGGCGCCCCACCGGGTCGTCGGTGTCAGCGGACACGGGACACCTGCCCGCCCATGACGTCCCACCGGGCGCCCTCGAGCTCCTCCGGGACGTCCTCCGCCACGGCCGCCGTCACGAGCACCTGCTCCGCGCGCGTCACGAGGCCGGCGAGCCGCCGACGGCGCCGCACGTCGAGCTCGGCGAACACGTCGTCGAGGACGAGCACCGGCTCGCTGCCCTCCTCCCACGACGAGATGCCCCCGGCCGTGTCGTCGTCGGGCGTGCCGTGGGTGAGCAGCTGGTAGGACCCGAGGCGCAGCGCGAGCGCGATCGACCAGGACTCCCCGTGGCTGGCGAAGCCCTTGGCGGGCAGCCCGCCGAGGCTGAGGACCAGGTCGTCGCGGTGCGGGCCGACGAGGTTCACGCCCCGGTCGATCTCCTGGCGCCGCAGCCGGCTGAGCGCCTCGAGCAGCTGCGCCTCGAGCAGCTCCGTGGACGCGCCGCGGTGCGGGACCTCCGGCTCGCTGCGGGTGAGCGGACCGTTCGGGCGACCACGGTCGTCGTCGTCGGCCGCGCTGCCCTCGAGCGAGGACCGGTAGCCGACGACGGCGGCGCCCTGGCCCTCGGAGACCTGCTCGTACGCCGCGGCGACGTGCGGGCGCAGCTGGTCGACGAGGCGGATGCGCGCGGCGAGAACCTGGGCGCCGAGCTGGGCGAGCCTGGTGTCCCAGACGTCGAGCGTGCGCAGGTCCGGCGTCTCCTCCTCGCCCGCGGACCGCCGGCCACGGCGGGCGCCCCCGGCGGACTTCAGCAGCGCACCGCGCTGGCGCAGGATGCGGTCGTAGTCGCCCAGCACCGCCGCCATGCGCGGGGACACCTGGACGACCAGCTCGTCGAGAAAGCGCCGCCGGCCGTCCGGGTCGCCCTTGACCAGCGCGAGGTCCTCGGGAGCGAAGAGGACGGTGCGCAGGATGCCCAGGACGTCGCGGGCCCGGCGCACCGGGGCACGGTTGACCTGGGCGCGGTTGGCGCGGCCGGGGTTGATCTCGAGCTCCACGAGGCTCGAGCGGTCCCCGCGCACCGCGCGGAGCCGGACGACGGCGCGGGGCGCGCCGGCCCGGACGAGCGCCGCGTCCGTCGCGACGCGGTGGCTGCCCAGCGTCGCGACGTACCCGACGGCCTCCACGAGGTTCGTCTTGCCCTGGCCGTTCGGGCCGACGAGCGCGCTGACGCCCGGCTCCAGCGTGAGGTCCACCTGCTCGTAGGACCGGAAGTCCGTGAGGGACAGGTGGCTGACGTACACGCTCGCTCTCTCGGTCGGGTGCCGGCGGCGCGCGCCGGGGGCGTCGGACGGCGGTGCCCGGGTCGCCCGGGCCGCCGGTCAGGCAGGCGGCTGCGCCGGGCGCACCGCGTGACCGCCGAACTGCTGGCGCAGGGCGGCGACGGCCTTCATCGCCGGCGAGTCGACCTGCCGGGAGGCGAACCGGGCGAACAGCGCCGCAGAGATCACCGGCAGCGGGACCGCCTGGTCGATCGCCTCGTCCACGGTCCAGCGACCCTCGCCGGAGTCCTCGACGAAGTCGTCGATGGACGCGAGCGACGGGTCCTGCTCCAGGGCCTCGACGAGCAGGTCCAGCAGCCAGGACCGCACGACGGTGCCCTGGGTCCAGGCGCGCAGCGTGCCGGTGACATCCGTGACGATGTCCTGAGCGGTGAGGAGCTCGTAGCCCTCGGCGTACGCCTGCATCAGGCCGTACTCGATGCCGTTGTGCACCATCTTCGCGTAGTGCCCGGCGCCCACCGAGCCGGCGTGGACGAAGCCGTTCTGCCGCTCGCCGTCGGGGCGGAGCGCGTCGAAGACCGGCATGAGCTCCGCGATGTCGGCCTCTGCCCCACCCGCCATGAGGCCGTAGCCGTTGGCCAGGCCCCACACGCCGCCGGAGACGCCGACGTCGACGTAGCGGATCCCGCGCTCCGCGAGGAGGGCGGCGTGGGCGACGTCGTCGGTGAAGTGGGAGTTGCCGCCCTCGATGACGAGGTCACCCTCGGAGAGCAGGCCGGCCAGCTCCTCCACGACGCCCCGGGTGATGTCCCCGGCCGGGACCATGACCCAGACGACACGCGGGGCGGGCAGAGCGGCGACGAGCGCCTCGAGGGTCTCGACGTCGGAGACCTCGGGGTTGCGGTCGTAGCCGGACACCTCGAGCCCGCGCTCGCGCATGCGGGTGCGCATGTTGGCGCCCATCCGGCCGAGTCCGACGAGTCCGAGGTGCATGGTGGGTGTCTCCCTACGAGGCGAAGCGGATGGGCACCAGGAGGTACCGGTACCCCTTGTCGTCCTCGCCCTCGAGCGAACCCTGGCCGGTGAACTCGACCGGCTTGTTCGGGTGCGTGAAGGACATCCGCACGAACTCCGTGTCGAGCGCACCCAGCCCGTCCAGCAGGAACTGCGGGTTGAACGCGACCGTGATGTCGTCCCCGGTCAGCGCCGCCTCCAGGGCTTCGGACGCCTGAGCATCATCACCCTGCCCGGCGTCGAGCACCACCTGGCCCTCGCTGAAGGCGAGCCGGATGGGCGTGTTGCGCTCCGCGACGAGCGAGACGCGGCGGGCGGCCTCGACGAGCACCTGCTTGGGCACGACCGCGTGGATGGGGGTGTCGTCCGGGAACAGCCGACGCACCGCGGGGTACTCCCCGTCGACGAGCAGCGACGTCGTGTGCCGGCCGCCGGCCTCGAAGCCGATGAGGTCCACCCCGGCGCCGGTCGACAGCGCGACGGCGACGCGGTCGGACCCGCCGAGCGACTTCGCGGCGTCGGACAGCGTCCGGGCTCGCACCAGCGCTGTGGACGAGTAGTCCGGCGACGACGGCGTCCAGGTGAGCTCGCGCAGCGCGAGCCGGTAGCGGTCGGTGGCGAGCATCGTGATCCGCTCACCCTCGATCTCGACGCGCACGCCGGTGAGCAGCGGGAGCGTGTCGTCCCGGGATGCGGCGACGGTGACCTGGCCGACGGCGGCGGTCAGCTCGTCCCCGGCGATGCTCCCGACGACGTCCGGCATCGCCGGCAGAGCCGGGTAGTCCTCGACCGGCATCGTCAGGAGGGAGAACCGGCTCGCGCCGCACGTGACCGTGACCTTGGTGCCGTCGAGCACGACGTCGACGGGCTTGGCGGGCAGGGCGCGGGAGATCTCGGCGAGGAGCCGGCCGGAGACGAGCACCGTGCCGGGCTCGGCGACGTCCGCGGCGATCTCGGACCGCGCCGAGACCTCGTAGTCGAAGCTCGAGAGCTGGACCACGCCGCTGGAGTCGGCCTCGAGGCGGACACCGGCGAGCACCGGCACCGGGGGCCGGGTCGGCAGGGACCGGGCGGTCCAGGTGACAGCCTCCGCCAGCACGTCGCGGTCGACCCTGAACCTCATCGCTCATCCCTCCGCCTGCGGGGCCACCGCGGCGCGGGCGTCCCGCGGCCGCGGGGCAGCACGCTGGGTGCGGCCCCGACGTCGACGCGGTCGCCGCCCGCCGCAGCGGTGGTGACCCGATGATCCGTCTCTGATCCGTGTGAACAGTACGCGAGTGCACCGACGCGCCGCGCCGGACCGCACGGGCGGGTCGGACGCTCGTCGTCGAGGTCATGGCGCGACGCTCGTGCCTCGAGGAGGCCGTCCCGGCCGGGCGGGACGAGCGGCCGGCGGCGGGCAGTGCGACCGACCCGGCGCTCCGCCGGGTCGCACCTCATGAAGGCGGTGTGGATCGAGGAGGAAGAGATCTGTCGTCGTCATCATCGGTCCTGTGGACACTGTGGATGACGGTCGTCGGTGCAGGTCCCGTCGAGGAACGTGGTGTGGACGCGATGTCGACGGCGCTGTCGAGGGGGCTGGGCGTCGGTGGACGGTGAGGTGTCGTCCACGCTGCGTCCCCGGTGACCACAGGTGGCGTCCACATGGACGTGGCGAGTCGTCCACCGTCCTCCACAGCTCTTTCCACAGGTGTGTACAGCACCGGAAGAGCCCTTCGGGTGATCCACGGGGGCCGGAGGCGGGGTCGCGCGGGGCGACCCGGGCCGCCGTCGTCGTCGGGAGCCCAGGGTGCGGGGCCGGCTCGAGCGCCCGAGAACGTCACCCGGACGGAGCAGAAGGAGGCGGCTCGTGCGGGCGGCCGGGTGGCAGCCGGTCAGCCGCGGTGCTGCTGCTTGATCCGGTTGGTGAGCTCGGTGACCTGGTTGTAGATCGACCGACGCTCGGCCATGAGCTCACGGATCTTGCGGTTGGCGTGCATGACGGTGGTGTGGTCCCGGCCCCCGAACTGCTGCCCGATCTTCGGCAGGCTCATCTCCGTGAGCTCGCGGCATAGGTACATCGCGATCTGGCGGGCCGTCACGAGCACCCGTGAGCGGGAGGATCCGCACAGGTCGTCGATCGTGAGCCCGAAGTAGTTCGCCGTCTGGGCGATGATCGCGGCGGCCGTGATCTCCGCCGTGTCGTCGTCGGTGATGAGGTCCTTGAGGACGATCTCCGCCAGCGCCAGGTCCACGCTCTGCCGGTTGAGGTTGGCGAACGCCGTGACGCGGATGAGGGCGCCCTCGAGCTCACGGATGTTCGTCGAGATCTTCGAGGCGATGTACTCCAGGACCTCGTCCGGGGCCTGCAGCCGTTCGTTGGCGGCCTTCTTGCGCAGGATCGCGATGCGGGTCTCGAGGTCGGGCGGCTGGACGTCGGTGATGAGGCCCCACTCGAACCGGGAGCGCATCCGGTCCTCGAACCCGTTGAGCTGCTTGGGCGGCAGGTCGGAGGTGATGACGACCTGCTTGTTCGCGTTGTGCAGGGTGTTGAACGTGTGGAAGAACTCCTCCATCGTCTGTTCCTTGCCCTGCAGGAACTGGATGTCGTCGACGAGCAGGACGTCCACCTCGCGGTAGCGGCGCTGGAACGCGCCGGCCTTGCCCTCACCGATGGAGTTGATGAAGTCGTTGGTGAACTCCTCGGAGTTCACGTACCGCACCCGGACACCCGAGTACAGCGACTGCGCGTAGTGGCCGATCGCGTGGAGCAGGTGCGTCTTGCCCAGACCGGAGTCGCCGTAGATGAACAACGGGTTGTACGCCTTGGCGGGCGCCTCCGCCACGGCGACCGCGGCGGCGTGCGCGAACCGGTTGGAGGACCCGATGACGAAGGTCTCGAAGAGGTACTTCGGGTTGAGGCGGGCCGGCTCGACCGGCGTGACCTGCCCCGCACGACGCCGGCCCGAGTAGGCCCGGTCGTCGAAGCGGCCGAGGTCGTCCTCGACCGCGCGCAGCACGCGGGCGTCGTCGTCGGCGTCGTCCAGGGGCACGTCGGTCGGCCCGGCGGTGTCGGTGCTGGGGCTGACGGTGACGTGGTCGTCCAGGGCGGGGTCCACCATGACGGCGAACCGGGCGTCGACCCCGAGAGACCGACTCAGCGCGCGGGTCAGCTCGCCGCGCGCCCGCGTCTCGAGGTACTCCTTGGTGAAGTCGTTGCCGACGCCGAGGAGCACGGTGCCGTCGAGGAGGCCCATGGGCTGCGCGAGACGGATGAACGCGAGCTGCTGCTGGGACGCGATCCCGTCGCCGGCGAGGTGGTCCACGGTGCGTGACCACACCTCGGCGATCGAGTCGTCCTGTCCTGCCACCAGCTGACTCCCCGATGCGCGATGCGTGTGCTCAGTCCCTCCCGGCGGCTGCTGCGACGCGGACGTCGAGGCCGGTGCCAAGGGTCGCAGTCTGGCACGACGGCCCATGATCCACACACTTCTCCACAGCCTGTGTGCTTCGGGTCGCCGCGCTGCGCCGCAAACATCGGACATCCTGCCCGGCGCGTCGTCGCGGTGGCGATACGCCGTTCGGGTCATGATGGGAGGTCGCGTCGAGCCCTCCCACGGCGCGCTGACGCCCCGTCCGGGGCCTGCGGCCCAGGTGCGTCGCGCTCCCGGCGCGGTTTGACCCTGCGCACCGCGGCGCGTACCGTGACACAGCCGTTCTACGCGGCTCCTTCTGCCTGCGCTCGTCCGCGCGGAACCCACCGGTCACGGTCGGGTCCCCGCGCGGGACGCCGCCGGGTGGGGACGGGGAGCGGGAACGTCCTCGACCTCCGTCCTCGCGGCGGTGCCTGTGAACGAACCTTGGAGTCTGACGTGTCGAAGCGCACCTTCCAGCCGAACAACCGGCGCCGGGCCAAGACCCACGGCTTCCGCCTGCGCATGCGCACGCGTGCCGGCCGGGCGATCCTCGCCGCACGTCGGCGCAAGGGTCGCACCGAGCTCTCCGCCTGAGCCACCCCGGTGCTGCCCGCCGCGCTGCGGATGCGTCGGTCCGAGGAGTACGCACGGACCATTCGCACCGGCGCGCGAGCAGGCCGGGACACCCTCGTCGTGCACTGCGCCGTCGACGCCCTGCACCCGGAGCCGCATGTCGGCTTCGTGGTCTCCAAGGCTGTCGGCGGCGCAGTCGTGCGTAATCGTGTCCGTCGACGTCTGCGTGGTGCCGTGATCGAGCAGCAGGAGCGGATCCCCGACGGCGCGGACGTCGTCGTCCGTGCGCTCCCGCCGGCGGCGACCGCCACCTACGCCGCGCTGAGCGAGGACCTGCGCTCGGCGCTCGGCAGCGCCCTGCGTCGCGCGGACCGCCGGACGCAGCGGGACACGCCGTGAGCGACTGGCGGCGCGTCGTCCTGCGCGGGGCCTCCCTGGTCCGACGCGCGCCCCAGCTCCTCCTGCTCGGACTGCTGTGGGTGTACCGGACCTTCGTCTCGCCGCTGACCGGGCCCACGTGCCGGTACTACCCGAGCTGCTCGAGCTACGCCGTCCTGGCGGTGCAGCGGCACGGTGCCGTGCGCGGCTCGTGGCTCGCTGTCCGCCGTCTCGGCCGGTGCCACCCGTGGGCGGCGGGCGGCGTCGACGACGTCCCGCCGCCGCGTGAGCGCGCCGCACACCAGACGACCTCCGCCCGGCACGCCGGGCACGTCCACACCCGCTAGGAGCACCACCCGATGTCGATCGACAGCATCTTCTACCCGCTGAAGTGGGTCGTCGCGTGGATCATGTACGGCTTCCACGAGCTCCTCACCGGGCTCGGGCTGCCGTCGGAGTCCGGGGCGGCGTGGGTGGGGTCGATCGTCGGCCTCGTCGTCGTCATCCGGATCCTCCTCATCCCGCTGTTCGTCAAGCAGATCAAGGCCTCGCGCGGGATGCAGCTGGTCGCTCCGGAGCTGCAGAAGGTGCAGAAGAAGTACAAGGGGAAGACGGACCCCGCGTCCCGTGAGGCGATGACCCGCGAGACGATGGAGCTGTACAAGAAGCACGGCACGAACCCGTTCGCCTCGTGCCTGCCGATCCTGGCTCAGTCCCCCATCTTCTTCGCGCTCTTCCGCGTGCTCTACACGCTGCCGAACGTCGCCAACGGCACGTACCAGAACGGTGCGCGGGACTCGATCGGCCCGATCGACCAGCAGCTCGCCCAGGAGGCCGAGAGCGCCACGATCTTCGGGGCGCGGATCTCGGAGACCTTCCTCGGGTCGGACGACATCAAGGTCAAGATCGTGACGGTGCTGCTCATCGTGGCGATGTCGGCGACAACGTTCTTCACGCAGCGGCAGCTGACGCAGAAGAACATGCCCGCGTCCGCCCTGCAGGGCCCTATGGCGCAGCAGCAGAAGATGCTGCTCTACCTGCTCCCCCTCATCTTCGCCATCTCCGGCGTCAACTTCCCCATCGGTGTGCTCGTGTACTGGACGACGACGAACCTCTGGTCGATGGGCCAGCAGTTCTACGTCATCCGGAACAACCCGACGCCGGGGTCCGAGGCCGAGCGGATGCTCAAGGAGCGTCGCGCACGGAAGGCCGCCCGCCACGGCGAGGTCCTGGAGACCGAGACGCCCGCGGTGGTCGACACGAAGCCGAAGGGGCAGCGCCAGCAGCCGAAGCGCAAGGACCGGGCGAAGACCACCGGACGGCCCGCACCGGCGGCGGGTGGTGCCGACGACGACACCACGTCGTCCGTGGCCGGCGAGGCCGGGACGCCCGACGTCGGCGGCGACGGCGTCCGGAGACCTCCCGCGAGCGGAACGTCGGCACCATCAGGCCCCTCGGGTCCCTCGGCGAACGGCGCGACGTCGGCGGGCAAGAGCGGCAAGAAGAAGCCCCGCGCGACGGGTCCTGGCGCCCCGCGCTGACCGTCGTCCCCTCATCCACACCGCCGGGTGCGCAGCATCGATGCGCACCCGGTGGGAACCGCAGGACAGGAGAGCACCATGAGTGACGCACCGGACGCTCCAGAGACGGGTCGCGACGGGTCGGACCTCCGTCGCCTCGAGGAGGAGGGCGAGATCGCGGCTGACTACCTCGAGGAGCTCCTCGACATCGCGGACGTGGACGGAGACATCGATATCGATGTCGACCACGGCAGGGCGGCTGTGGAGATCGTCGCGGAGAGCGGGTCCGAGCGCGGCCTGCGTCGACTCGTCGGGGCCGATGGCGAGGTGCTCGACGCCCTGCAGGAGCTCACGCGGCTCGCCGTGCAGGCGAAGACGGGCGAGCGGAGCCGGCTCATGCTCGACATCGCGGGGTATCGGGCCGGACGGCGCGCCGAGCTCGCGGAGGTCGCTCGCACCGCGATCGCCGAGGTCCGGTCGACCGGTGCTGCCGTGGCGCTGGAGCCGATGAACCCGTTCGAGCGCAAGGTCGTGCACGACGTCGTGGCCGCCGCCGGCTTCGTCAGCGACAGCGAGGGTGTGGAGCCGTCGCGTCACGTCGTGGTCCGTCCGTCCTGACGTCGTGGCGGTCCCGGCGAGTGCTGTGACGGTGCCCGTCCTCGGGCGGTGTCGATGACGGCCGGATCACCCGACGGTGGATCGATCGGCCCTGACACGGAGTCGGTGCGTCTGCTGCTGGGCGACCGGCTGCCTCTTGTGGAGCGGTACGCCCGGATGCTGGCCGACCAGGGGGTGGTCAGAGGGCTCGTCGGTCCCCGGGAGGTGCCGCGCCTGTGGGAGCGTCACCTCCTCAACTCCGCCGCCGTGGCGCCGTTCCTGCCGGACTCCGGGACGGTCGTCGACCTCGGCAGCGGTGCAGGACTGCCCGGAGTGGTGCTGGCCTGCCTGCGGCCGGACCTGCACGTCGTCCTCGTCGAGCCGATGCTGCGGCGTTGCGTGTGGCTCGAAGAGGTCGCCGGCGCCCTAGAGCTGTCCGAGGTCGAGGTCCGTCGCGGCCGCGCCGAGGAGCTGACGGGTCAGCTGTCCGGCGACGTCGTCACCGCTCGAGCCGTGGCGCCGCTGGACAGGCTCGCGGGCTGGGCGCTCCCGCTGTGTCGTGTCGGAGGTTCGTTGCTCGCACTCAAGGGCGAACGGGCGCAGGACGAGCTCGACGCGGCCCGTCCGGTTCTCGCCCCGCTCGGCGGCGACGACGGCGAGGTGCTGATGGCCCCGACGGTGCCCGAGATCCCTGCGACGTCGGTGGTGCGCGTCCGGAAGGTCGCTCCTGGCGTTCGCGTCACGGGCGGAGGTCCCCCCTCACGACAGGAGCGCCCGGGCCGGCGGGCCGGTCGCTCGGCACGGCGACAGCGCTCCTGATCGCGGGGCGGCCTTCGGACTCCGCCAGCGTGCACCGTGCGCATGTTTCACGTGGAACGTGCCCCCGTTGCGGTGTCGGGCCCAGCGCCGGTCTCAGGAACAGCCGGCTTCATCCAGCCGACGACGTCCGAGCGGGCCGTGCTTGCGGATCGGGGCTCAGGGCGGAGCGCCTCCGGCACGGTCCACGGTGTCGCGGTACGCGCTGTTTCGCGTGGAACACGTGATGTGTGGGGAGGCCGCCCTCAAGTCCGCGCCTCTTCGCCCCGCCGGGGTGCCGGCCGTAGGAGCGTGTCCTCGGCGGTTCTCCTTCACCCACCGGAATCCGTGAGCAGCCGACGTCGTGGGCACGCCCGGGTCTACAGCGGTGTTTCACGTGGAACGGGAGAGCTCTGTGTCTCAGTGCTCTCCGAAAGTTCGTAGGTCCTCCATCGGCACACTGGTTGACAGGGCAGGTGTGGCGACGGTGCAGGCGGAGCCGGTTCCTTCCAGACGTCGGCGCGAACGCACGTCGATGTTGCACGTGGAACGCCGAGCTCGATCCGTTGCGCACCGGAGGGTCACCGCTGCCTTGCCCTCCGATGGGCCGGCCTGGCCTGCTCGAGAGCGACCCTCAGTGGGCAGTCCGGCATGCACCGGACGTGAGCCGATGCGACTCCCACGGTCGGCGGTGGTCGACGGTGACGCTACGTGTTCGTCCACCCAGCCGCGACCACGGGGCGACCGGTCTTCTTGGGCGGTCGTCTTCCGCTGCACAGACCGCTGGAGCCGCACGACGTCTCTCCGTTTCACGTGAAACGGCCGGGCGCGCCTTCGACTCAGTCCGTGACCGGGCCATCCGTTCGCCGGCTGGTGCAACAGCCGGATGCGCGGCCGGCACACCGACCACGTCAGACAGCCGACAAACGAGGGGCGACCGCCAACGCGGACGTCTCCGAACGGTGGTTGCGATGGGGCGCTTCGTTGCGTAGGTCCACGACCGGAAGCATCGATTCGCGGGGCATCACGGCGCCTTGTGGACCACAGCATTTCACGTGGAACGTCAGCCGACATGGTGCGCGTCACGGCCCTTGACCGACACTGTGCGCGCCTGTGCCTGCGCATTCGGTTCACGGGGTGTGTGCGTGCTTCGACGCAGCGCACCACGGCAGGCGCCCGGGCCGAGCCAACGCACGCCGTCACGACGAAATTCGGCCGCTGTTCCACGTGAAACGGTCGCCCGATCACAGATGTGCGACCAGGACATGTTGAGAGTCGCACGCGACTGAAAGGTTAGGAGATCGGGCTGAGCCGGCGCGGCGCTCAGGCGGCCCTGCGGCGTGGCGCCGAGGTTCCACGTGAAACCGACATCGCGCGGGTGTGAGCCGGCAACGAACGTGCCCGCGCGGGTGCACTCGTGTCTCGCCTGGACTGGGTTCAGAGCCACCGCATGAAGAGGTGCAGCCGGGTGACGTACCGAGGATGCCCACGTTCCACGTGAAACGCGCACCCGTTCCTGGTCGTGCGGTGGGGACAAGGCCGGGTGCCGCTGCCGGGGCCACCGTTGCACTCGTCTGCGGTGACTCGAAGGTGGGGCACCGGCGCACGGCGCGGTGCCGCAGCGTGCCTGTGGTCGATGGCAGGATGTACCCACTCGACTGAACGGGAGACGTAGTGGATCAGGACGCCACCTGGAGCGTTTCACGTGGAACAACCGCCGCGCTCTCCGACGACGAGCGCCGCGCTCTCCTCATCGAGAGCCTGCCGGAGGTCGACGACAGCACTCCGCTCGCCGCTCAGCTCGCAGCAGACGCCCGCCGAAGGATCGACCTCTCGGGTCGTCGGTTCGAGAGGCCGCCCTCGACACGTGTCATCACCGTGGCGAACCAGAAGGGCGGGGTCGGCAAGACGACCACCACCGTCAACATCGCCGCTGCGCTGGCGCAGGCAGGCTTGAACGTCCTCGTCGTCGACAACGACCCGCAAGGCAACGCCTCCACGGCCCTCGGCATCGAGCACCGCGCCGGCACCCCGTCCGTCTACGAGGTGCTGGTCGAAGGCGAGGACCTGGCAGCGGTGGTCCAGCCGTCGCCGGACATCGCCAGGCTCGAGTGCGCGCCGGCGACCATCGACCTCTCCGGTGCGGAGATCGAGCTGGTGTCGCTCGTGGCGCGTGAGGGACGGCTGGGGAACGCCATCTCGGCGTACGTCGAGCAGCGGGCGCAGGAGGGGAACCGCCTGGACTACGTCTTCATCGACTGCCCACCGAGCCTCGGTCTCCTCACGGTAAACGCGTTCGTCGCAGCTCGCGAGGTCCTCATCCCCATCCAGTGCGAGTACTACGCCCTCGAGGGCCTGAGCCAGCTGCTCAAGAACGTCCAGCTCATCAAGAACCACCTCAACCGGGACCTCCACGTCTCCACGATCCTGCTCACGATGTACGACGCGCGGACGAACCTCGCGCAGCAGGTCGCTGCCGAGGTCAGGGAGCACTTCCCGGTCCAGACCCTCCGGACCACGGTGCCTCGGTCGGTGCGGATCTCGGAGGCGCCGAGCCATGCGCAGACCGTGATGACCTATGACCCGGGATCCACCGGCGCCCTCGCGTACCTCGCGGCCGCGCGCGAGATCGCGCAGCGAGCCATGACCCAGCAGAACACCCAGGAGCACTGATGGCGGAGAAGCGACGCGGACTCGGACGAGGGCTCGGAGCCCTCATCCCCAGCGGACCCAGCGGAGCCGACCGGCCGGTCGACGTCTTCTTCCCCGGTAGCGCAGCGGCCGTGGCACTCGACGAGAACGCACCGCCGGAGGTCCCGCACCAGGGCTCCGAGCCGGACCTCGCGGGTCTGGGGCGGCCGCGCGGTGCCCTTCTGCGCGACGGGGCCGAGACGGCGACGGAGGCGTCCGCACGGGACGGCATCGTGGCTCGCGAGGATGCCCCCGGGGGCATGCAGGAGACTGCGGGTGACGAGGTGGCTGCGGCCGAGGACGCCGCCGTCGACGCGACGGCGTCGGCATCGTCCGACACGTCGACGCCAGCCGGCACCCCCATGCCTGCCGTGCAGGACACCACGCCGCCTGCGGCGGATCCCACCGTGGTGACGGCACCGCAGGAGGACGAGCGCACCGACGCTCCGGACGACGGCACATCGCTCGTGCCCGTGCCCGGGGTGCACTTCGCCGAGGTCCCCGTCGAGGCGATCCGCCCCAACCCGCGGCAGCCCCGGACGGTGTTCGACGAGGACGCGCTCGCCGAGCTGGTCGGCTCGATCAGGGAGATCGGGGTCCTCCAGCCGGTGGTCGTCCGTCCCGTACCGGGCGAGGACGGTGCGCAGTACGAGCTCATCATGGGTGAGCGTCGCTGGCGTGCCACCCAGAAGGCCGGACTGCCGACGATCCCGGCGATCGTCCGCGAGACCGAGGACCATGACCTCCTGCGGGACGCGCTGCTCGAGAACCTGCACCGCAGCCAGCTGAACGCCCTCGAGGAGGCGGCTGCCTACCAGCAGCTGCTCGACGACTTCGGGTGCACCCACGAGGAGCTCGCCACCCGGATCCACCGGTCCCGGCCGCAGATCTCCAACACCCTGCGCCTGCTCAGGCTCCCGCCGCTTGTCCAGCGGCGTGTGGCGGCCGGCGTGCTCTCGGCAGGGCACGCCCGGGCGCTGCTCGGCCTGCCCGACGCCGCGGCGATGGAACGACTGGCGCAGCGCATCGTCGCCGAGGGGCTGTCGGTCCGCGCCACGGAGGAGATCGTCACGCTGGGCGGCGACCCCGAGCGGCGCGCACCCGTGCGGCGTCCTCGCGCCGGTGGACGGAACCTCGCCCTCGACGACCTCGCGAGCAGGCTCTCGGATCGATTCGACACCCGCGTGAAGATCGCGCTCGGCAAGAACAAGGGACGGCTCACCGTCGAGTTCGCCTCGGTCGACGACCTCAACCGCATCCTCGCCACGCTGTCACCGGACGATCCCGGCCTCCTGCGCTGACCTCGAGGCAGGACGGGCGGCGCTCGGGGAGCGGGCGGCCCGATCAGTCGGACGCGGCGGCGGCGGCCTCCACGATCGCGCGGTACAGCTTGCCCAGGTCCTGCCCGTCCGCCAGGGCGGCCTGCGGCAGCAGCGACGTCTCCGTCATGCCGGGTGCCGTGTTGACGTCGATGAACTGCGGCACGCCGTCGCGGTCCACGATGAGGTCGGTCCGCGACAGGTGACGGAGCCCCAGCGCGCGGTGGACGGTCACCGCCGCCTCCGCCACCCGTGCGGCGACGTCCGTCGCCAGCCGTGCGGGCGTGAAGTACTCCGTCCGGCCCGGGACGTAGCGGGCGTCGTAGTCGTACGGCCCCTCCGTGACCACCTCCACGGCCGGCAGGGCGCGCGGGCCGTCGCCGGTGTCGACGACGCTCACCGCGACCTCGACGCCCTCGATGGCCTGCTCCACCAGCGCGGTGTCGCCGTAGGAGAAGCAGCCGACCATCGCCCGCGGGAGCGCGTCGGCGGACCTGACGACGGTCACGCCGAGGGCGGATCCGCCACGGGACGGCTTCACCGCCAGAGGGAGACCGAGCGCGTCCAGGACGCTCCGGAGGACCTCCCCGGCTCCGAGCTCACGGAAGAGGCTCTGCGGCAGAGTGACGAACCGGGGCGTGGCGACGCCGGCCTGGGCGGCGAGGGTCTTGGCGACCGGCTTGCTCCACGCGCAGCGGCTGGCCCGGGGTCCGGCGCCCACGTACGGGAGCTCGAGCATCTCCAGGACGTCCCGCACCGACCCGTCCTCACCCGTGGCGCCGTGGAGCAGCGGCCACACGAGCCCGGGCCGCACCTCCCGCAGCGTCGGCAGGAGCGTCGCGTCGACGTCGTGCACGGTCACGTCCACGCCGGCGGCTCGGAGCGCCTCGGCCACGCGGCGCCCGCTGCGGAGCGAGACGTCGCGCTCGTGCGACAGGCCGCCGGCCAGCACGAGCACGTCGGGTGTCCGGTCGGACATCGACACTCCTCTCACGTCAGGTCGGGGGCGGGCGATTCGACGATGCGGACCTCGCGGCCCGCCGCGGTACCGAAGATCTCCACGAGCTCACGCTCCGCCTCGACGACGCCGGCGAGGCGTCGGACGCCCTCGCGGATCCGGTCGGGCGTCGGGTAGCAGAACGACAGGCGCATGTGGTCCGCGCCCTGTCCGTCCGCGTAGAAGGCGGTACCGGACACGTAGGCGACCAGCGCGGTGATCGCTCGCGGCAGCATCGCCTGGGCGTCGAGCCCGTCCGGCAGCCGCACCCAGGTGTAGAAGCCGCCGTCGGGGACCGTCCAGGACGCCTCGGGCATGTGCTCCGCAAGCGCGCCGATCATCGCGTCGCGCCGCTCGCGGTACATCTCGCGGAACGCCTTCACCTGGCTCCGCCAGTCGTGGTTCTCCAGGTACGTGGAGATCGAGAGCTGGGAGGCGTTGGACGGGCAGAGGATCGCCGACTCGCTGGCCAGGACGAGCTTCTCGCGGACGGCGTGCGGCGCGACGGCCCATCCGACGCGGTACCCAGGCGCGAACGTCTTCGAGAACGAGCCGAGGTAGATGACGCCGTCGTCGTCCAGGGAGCGCATGGCAGGCAGGGGGTCGCCCGAGAAGCCGAGCAGCCCGTACGGGTTGTCCTCCACGACGAGCACGCCGTACCGCTGGGCGATCTCCAGGACCTTCGGTCGCCGTTCGAGGGACAGCGTCACCCCGGCGGGGTTGTGGTAGTTCGGCACCGTGTAGAGGAACTTGACCCGTCGACCCTCCGCGGACAGCCGGCGCAGGGTCGTCTCGAGCGCCTCGGGGACGAGGCCGTGCTCGTCCAGGGGGACGTGGACGACGTCGGCCTCGTACGCGCGGAAGACGCCGAGCGCACCGACGTAGCTCGGCGCCTCCGCGACGACGACGTCGCCGGGATTGATGAAGAGGCGGGTCACCAGGTCCAGGGCTTGTTGAGAGCCGGTGGTGATGACGACGTCGTCGGAGTGCGCCTCGATGCCCTCCAGCCGCATCACCTCGAGCACCTGCTCCCGCAGCCGCTCGTCACCCTGGCCCGAGCCGTACTGGAGGGCTGTCGCACCGCGGGTGGCGATGAGCCGCTGCGTGGTCTCGGCGATCGCCTCGAGCGGCAGGCCCGCGAGGTACGGCATGCCACCGGCGAGCGACACCACCTCGGGACGGTTGGCGACGGCGAACAGCGCGCGGATCTCGGAGGCGCGCATCCCGTGGGTGCGGTCGGCGTAGGAGCCGATCCACGAGTCGAGCCGAGTGCCGTGGGGGTGCTGCGGACCCGTCGACGGACGAGCGGTGGGGGCGGCGCTGCCGGGGGCAGGAGTCACCCGCCCCGTCGGTTCGCCGTTCTCGGGAGTCATGCGCGGCAGTCTGCCACGACGCCCCGGCTCGACTCCGGCGGCGACCGTCGCTCGGTCGCCGCCGGGACGACGACGGCCCCCGACCGGCGGGTCGGGGGCCGTCGCGACGGGCCGTGCTCAGGCGAGGACGGCGTCGATCTCCTGCGTCAGCGCCGGCTTCGGCCGAGCGCCGACGATCTGCTTCACGAGCTCCCCGCCCTTGTAGATGTTCAGGGTGGGGATCGACGTGATCCCGTACGCCGCGGTGGTCTGCGGGTTGGCGTCCGTGTCCAGCTTGGCGATCTTGACGCGGCCCTCGTACGTCGTCGACAGCTCCTCGAGGATCGGCGCGACCTGGCGGCACGGACCGCACCACGTGGCCCAGAAGTCGACCACGACGGGGATGTCCGACTGCAGGACCTCGCTGGCGAAGGTGGCGTCGGTGACAGGAACGGTGCTCACAGGGTCTCCTCGATCGTCTCGGTCAGGGTGCCGGTCGCGAGGTCCGCGAGGTCGGCGAGGTAGTGCTGCGCGTCGAGCGCGGCGGCGCAGCCCGTGCCGGCGGCGGTGATCGCCTGGCGGTACACGTGGTCGACGAGGTCGCCGCACGCGAAGACGCCCTCGAGGGTCGTCCCGGTGCCGCGAGCACCCTCGCCGCCGACGAGCACGTAGCCGTTCTCGTCCACGGCGACCTGGTCCTTGACCAGCTCCGACCGCGGGACGTGCCCGATGGCCACGAACATGCCCGTCACGTCGAGACGCCGCTGCTCGCCCGTCCCGGTGTCGGTGAGAGTGAGGCCCTCGAGCTTGGGGTCGCCGTGGATCTCCGACACGACGCTGTTCCACGCGAAACGGATCTTGGGGTCGCTGTGCGCGCGGTCGGCCATGATCTTCGATGCCCGCAGCTCGCCACGGCGGTGGACGATCGTGACGCTGCGTGCGAACCGGGTGAGGAAGGTCGCCTCCTCCACGGCGGAGTCCCCGCCGCCGATGACCGCGACGTCCTGGTCCCGGAAGAAGAACCCGTCGCAGGTGGCGCACCACGACACCCCGTGCCCGGACAGCTCCTTCTCCCGCGGCAGGCCGAGCTCCCGGTAGGCGGACCCGGTCGCGAGGACCACCGCGCGGGCACGGATCACGTCGCCGTTGCCGGTTCGTACGGTCTTGACGGGGCCGGCCAGCTCCGCCTCGGTGACGTCGTCGTACCGGATGTCGGCACCGAAGCGCTCCGCCTGCTTCCTCATGTTCTCCATGAGGTCGGGGCCCATGATGCCGTCGACGAACCCGGGGAAGTTCTCCACCTCGGTCGTGTTCATGAGCGCCCCGCCAGCGGTCACCGAGCCGGCGACGACGACGGGCGCGAGGCCGGCCCGTGCGGCGTACACGGCAGCGGTGTACCCGGCCGGACCCGATCCGATGATGACGACGTCGTGGACGGTGTCGCTCACACTGACTTCCTTCGTTCGTGGGTGGTGCAGCACGTGGCGCGGGGACGGCCCTCGCCCGGACGGTCCCGGACCCAGGAGCCACGTCCGCGGACGTCACTGCGCTTCCGAGAGCCAGGAACCGATCCTAGGGGCGATCTGTTCCACGAGCGGGCGCGCCGGGCACCCACGAGGACGTCGCCCCCGGGTGGTCACCGCCCGGACACAGGACGGACGACCCACGGTCACGGACGGCCCTGCACGCTGGCTCAGCCGGCCGCCGGCCCGTTCAGAACGACCTCGTTGAGCACGACACGGTTGCGGCCGTCGGAGTCCTGCGGCAGCTGCGGGAACCACAGGACGATGTGCGCCGCCTCTACGGGCTCGGGGAACGTCAGCACGGTCTCGGGACCGAGCGGCCCGGACGCCAGGACGGGACCCTCCGTCGGAGTGCTGGGGTCCGTCGCCCGGACCTCGACGACCCCGCCGTTGACGGACGTCTGCAGCGTGACGGACGCGACCGCGGTCGGCTGGGCCAGCGTCACCGCGTAGCCGACCCCCGGCTTCATCCCGTAGTCGGGGCTGGCGTACCAGCGCGTGTACCAGAACGTGCTGGGGTCACCGTCGTGGGCGAGCGGCACCGCCTCGGGGTGCTCGTTGTTGTCGCCCGTGGGCGGCGGGTCGAGCTGCTGGGCCGACGCGATCTGCGGAGGAACAGGTCCGGCTTCTGCCTCGGCGGACCCGCCCTCGGCCCCCTCGGCAGGGGCCTCCTCGGCGGGTGCCTCTGCCTCGGGCTCCGCAGGCGTCTCCACGACGTCGATCACCTCACCGCCCCCGACCGGGGGCAACGGCGACGTGATGGTGCGCCAGGCGGTCCACAGGCCCAGGACCACCGCCAGCAGGAGGATCACGAGCACCCAGGGCGTCGGGTCGAAGGAGAGCCGGGAGCCACCGCGCTGGGACGGTCCCACCTGGACGGGGACCTCCTCGCGCTGGACGGGCGGACGGCCGGCACCGTCCCGACCGCGAGGACCTGGCCCGGAGGGCCGGGCCGTCGCGCCCGCGGGCGCAGCTGCCGGTCCCGACGTCCCCACGGACCCGAGCGCTGCACCGGCTGCCGCCGAGGCGCCGACCGGCGCGAACGCCGACGACGCGCCGGTGACGGGCGACGTCACGCTGCTGCGCGCTGCGGCGGCGGGTACGGGCGGGCGGCCGGTGGGTCGGACGTCCGGCGCGGACCCGCTGGGCGGGCGGGATGGCCGGAGGGGGCGTGCCCGGGCGCGCGGCTGCGGGGAGCGCCTGCTCGTCGAACGTGGCGCGCACCGGGTGCCGCGTCACGGGAGCCGGTGGACCACCGGCAACCGATGAACCGGCAGCCGCGCCGCCCTCGGCGTGGCGCTCGTCCCCGACACCCTTGGTGCGCTCAGCCTCCGGCGCGTCAGCCGACGCCGCGTCGCCCTCCCCGGTCGGGGGCGCCTCGCCCGCCTGGGTCGGCTGCGCCTCGGTCACCGGAGCGCCGGTCTGCGTGACCTGCGCGGGGGCCGCGCCGGCCGGGGCCGCGGTCCGGGCCGGCGCCTCGGGGGCGTGCAGGACCGGCGCGGCCACGGCGGCGGCGACGCCGGCCGCGCCCGCAGACGCGGACGCAGTGCCGAGGTGGCGCTGCCAGGCGGTCGCGTCGTCGGACACGCCCGTGACGCGTCCGGGGTCGACCTCGCCCCACGGCTCGAGCTCGCGGACCAGCTCGGCGGGGCTGTGCGGGCCGTCGTCGTGCGGGCCGAGAGTGACGGTGCAGAGCGTGTCGAGGTCGTTCGGCACACCCGGCAGGAGGTCGGCAGGCGGCACGGGAGCGCCCGCGACCACCGGGGCCGTCGGCACGTCGGTCTCCACGCCGGCCGGTGCCGGCCACCGGCCGGTCAGCGCCAGGTAGAGCAGGCCGACCAGCCCGACGGTGTCCGCGCGGGTCGTCGACCGGGCGTCGCCGAGGCCGTGGCCGGCCAGCTCGCCGTCCATGCCGAGCCCGGAGAGGAGCACCGTGCCGTCGTCGGCGACGTGGACGCAGGACGGCCGCAGCGCGAGGTGGTGCACGCCTCGCCGGCGCGCCACCTCGAGGGCCACGGCGGCCTCCCCGACGACGGCGCGCGCCTGGTCCGGCGGCAGGGGCCCGTGAGCGGTCAGCTCCAGCAGGTCCCGCCCGCGGGGCGGCTCGCTCACGACGTAGGCGACGTCGGAGTGCTCACCGACGTCGAGCACGCGCAGCAGGCGCGGGTCGGCGACCAGGGCGGCGCGGCGGGCCGCGTCCTGCGCCTGGGCGACCCGGCCGGAGACGAGCAGGGAGACGCGCACGGGCCGGTCGAGGATCTGGTCGCGGCCGGCCCACACCTCGACGCCGGGCAGGTCCGACCGGTCTGGGTGCTCCAGGCGGTACCGGCCGGCCACGAGGGCACCCCGGCCGATGGTCGCGGACTCCAGAAGACCACCTCCGTGTCGATCGGCCGAGGTCTCGACCGTCTGCCCGGCCAGCTCCGCCTCCTGGACCGGCGCAGCGGCGTCGGACGCCGCGGCGGCCACCTGCACCCCGTCGGTGCGGACGCCGTCGTCGGTGCTCATGGTACGGCCCACCCGCGCGCGCCGGAGCAGGGGCACGAGGAGGTCCTCGAGGTCACGGACGCCCAGCACACGCAGCAGTACGACGTAGACCGCGAGCATGACCGACCCCACGACCACGCAGGCCAGCAGGGCCCGCAGGAGCCCCGCCCGGGAGAGGTCGCCGAACAGCAGGCTGAGCGGCCACCCCACGGCCGCCGCCGCGACGGCCGCCGCGGCGCACCGTAGGTACGTGCGGGCGACGCCGCCGCCGATGCCGCCGAGCCGGTGCCGCACCGCGACACCGCCGCGGACGGCGCCGAGCCAGTACGACGCCGCGATCGCCGCGCCCGCGGTCGCCGTCCACCACCCGGGCTCGAGCACGAGCCGCCCCACGAGCGTCACCACGACGACGACGACCGCCATGGGCACCTGCACCCAGAAGAGGCTGCGGGCGTCCTCGTAGGCGTAGTAGACGCGCTGCACGAGCGCCCAGGCCCCGAGCGCGACCAGCCCGAGCGTGAGCGCGACGACCACCGGGGCGAGGACGGCGGCGGCCTCGGGCACGTCGTTGATGACGATGAGCCGGGAGACGGGCAGCGCGAGCACGAGGATGAGCGCCGTCGCGAACACCGTGAAGATGCCGACCGTCCGCAGGCCGCCGGCGAGGTCCCGGCGCACACCCGCGACGTCGTCGGCGGCGGCGTGGTTGGCCAGCCGCGTGTACAGCGCGGTCACGAGCGAGACGGTCACCAGGGAGTGCGGCAGCATGAAGATCGTGAAGGCGATCGTGTACTGGTTGTTCGTCGCGACCGCGCCCAGCCCCTGCTCCTCGGCGACCTGAGCCGCCTCGAGGCCCACGCGCGTCACGATCCACACGCCGACCTGCCCGACCACGAGCGCGGCGAAGGTCCATCCCGCGACCTGCGCCGCAGACCCCAGGCCCACCCCGCGCCACCCGCGTCGTGGGCGGAACGTGAACCCGATGCGGCGCAACGGCACGATGAGCACGAGCGCCTGCACGACGACGCCCAGGGTCGCGGTCCCGGCGAGGAGCGCCATCGGACCCGTGGTCCAGAAGCCGTACGCCTCGACCGGCGCCCCCGCCTCGTACCGCCCGTGGATGCCGATGAACACGAGGAGGCCGGCGATCGCCACGAGGTTGTTGAGGACCGGGGCCCACATGTACGGGCCGAAGACGCCGCGCGCGTTGAGGATCTGTCCCAGCAGCGTGTAGAGACCGTAGAAGAACACCTGGGGGAAGGACCACACCGCGAACGCCGTGGTCAGAGCCAGGTACTCAGGGCTGCGGTTGGCGCCGACGGCGGTCACGACGAGCGGTGCCGCGACCATGAGGAGGACCGTCGCGCCACCCAGGACCAGGATGCTGACGGTCAGGAGCCGGTCGACGTAGGCCTTGCCACCCGGCTGCTTCTCCGCGCGCACGATCTGCGGGACCAGGACGGCGTTGAGCACGCCGCCGGCGATGAGCATGTAGATCGCCGTCGGCAGCCAGTACGCCGCTGCGAAGGACGTGGCGGGGATCGTGATGGACCCGATCGCACCGACCAGGACCACGACGCGCAGGAGCCCGAACACGCGGGACGTCGCCGTCCCGGCCGCCATGACGGCGGTGCTCCGCCCCAGGCTCGCGCCCAGGCCGCGGCCGTCGCTGCTCATCCGGGTCCTCTTCCGTCGGGGGCGTCGCCGTGCGGTGCGCCGCGGACCGCGGCGGCGTCGCCACCAGTGTGGTCGACGGCGCCCGCGCCAGCACGGTCGTGGACGGTCTCAGTTGTGGACGGACCGTCGCCGCCTGCGGATCGGCCCGTCGCGCCCTCGAGCTCCGCCACCTGCTCCGGGGACAGCGCGTCGGGGCCGGTGTACGGCTGCGGCTGCGCGCGTCGGCCGGTGCGGCCACGACGGATCGATCGGACCAGACCCACCACGAGACCCAGCGCGAGCAGCGCACCGATGCCCGCCGTCCCGATGCCCTCCCAGTCCGCACGGACGCGCACCGCGATGACCGTGTCGTCGTCGACGAGGACCCCGGCGGGTGTCCGGACCTCCACCGCGACGGCGACGTCGGCGCTCTGGATCGCGTGCACGGGGACCTGGACGACCTCCTCGCCGTTCGCCGGGACCGTGACGGGCACGCCGCCGTCGGACCGCAGCCGGGCGCTGTCCGGTCGCAGGTCCACGACGACGGACACGTCCTGGTCGAGGGCGTTCGTCACCCGGACCGGGATGCCGGCGCTCGAGGCGATGATCGTCAGGTCGCTGCCGGGCACCACCGCGACGGCCTCCTCGAGCGCCGCGGTCAGGGCGCGCGCCTTGTCGGCCAGGTCGGCGCGGTCCCGCGGCCGCTCGCGCCACGCCACCGACGTCGGAGCGAGGACCTCCAGGGCCCCGTCTCCGGCGAGCCGGTCGGGCTGGTCGACCATCGTCGCCAAAGCCGCACGGTCGGCGACCGCCTCGGCGACCGCGTCCAGGAGGTCCGCGGAGACCTCGCGCTCGCCGACCACCCGACGTGGCAGGGTCCCGCGGTCCACGTCCGTGTCCGGCGCACCCACGAGCGCGGTGACGGGCTCCATCCGTACCCACGGGGCGTCCGCGAGAGCCCCTAGCTGCGCCTGGACGACCGCGACGTCGGGCGACCACTCCCGGGGCAGCGTGGCCAGCACGTGCCGGCCGTCGGTCGGTCGCTCGCGCGTGATGACGGCCAGCTCGGCCAGGAGGTCCTGCGCCGCCGTCGCCGGGGTGCGCTGCGCCTCGTCGTCGCGGGCGTCGCCGTCGTCGTCGAGGGTGAGCGAGCCCGTGCGCAGGGCGTCGGACAGGCGTTCGTCGGCGACGAGCGCCGTGATCTCCCCGCGTGCGGTGTCGACCGTGGTCCGACCGGACGGTGTGTACGTGAGCACCGCCGGCGGCGCCAGCTCACCCGGGCCGACGACGACGGCGCGCGCACCGTCGGCCTGGACGAACGACGCGGTCGTGAGATCCGGCAGGTCCGTCGCGGGCCAGGACAGGAGGCCCGCGCCGGAGGCGGGCAGGCCGACGTCGTCGGCGACCTCGGCGCCTCGCTCGCGGGCGAGCGCCAGGACGTCTTCCGCACCGGCGTGCGCCAGCGCCTCGACGTCGGCGTCGAGGTACGGCAGCAGGTGCACGTCGCGGTCGGTGACGCCGTCGAGCAGGCGCGTGGCCCAGGTGGTCACCGCCTCGGGTGCGGTCACCCCGCCCGCGCCGGACGCCGCGCCGTCGTCGTCGCCGACGGCGCCTGGCATCGCCCCCATGCTGCGGCCGGCTCCCTGCGTGGGGCTCGGGCTCGGCGTGGGGTCCGTGCCGTCCGCCGCGCTGTCCGCCGCGCTGTCCGTCGCGCTGTCCGTCGGGGCGTCGTCGTCGGGGTCGCCCTCCGGCGTGCCCGCGTCGGGCCCCTCGGGGGCCGGGTCGCCGGCGGCCGGCTCCTCGGCCCGCACGGCGGCGGCCTCAGCGAGCCACGGGTCGAGCACCCACGTGACGTCGGACTGCTCCTCGGTCGCCTCGAGGACGCGCGCCAGGCGACCGTCGGTCGTCAGCGCCCCGAGGTCCGCCACCCACTGGCTGTCGTAGGGGTCGAAGGCGGGCCCGACGAGCGGCACGAGCACGCTCATGCGGGTCGCCGTCACCTCCTCGACGGGGAACCAGAGCGCGAAGGACCGGGCGGCCCCCAGGCGGACGCGGGCGGGGTCTGCCGCGTCGACGACCTGCACCGCCAGGCCGCGCGGCCCCCACGCCCGCTCACCGCGGGCGAGCCCGAGGCCGTCGGCGGGGACGGTGACGGTGACGGTCGTGGCGGCGCCGGGCGGGAGGGGTGCGCCGGTGTCGCCCTGGGCGACGATCCCGCCGAGGGCGCCGTCGAGCGGTGCGGTGCGCCAGCCGTCCAGCGACGTCCGGCTGATGTAGGACCGGCCGTCGACGTGCAGGAACACGCGGGGCTGCGCCACCTCGCCCTGCGAGGTGTTGGTCAGGCGTGCGGTGACGGTGAGGTCCTGTCCCGGCCGGAGCACCTGCGGCGTGACGGCGGTGATCTCGACGGTGACGGGGAGGGCGGCGTCGTCGGCGTGGTTCGTCGCGGGGACGGAGGCGGTGGCGGGAGAGACCGCCGGGACGCCGTCCGCGACGACCGGGGCGATCGGGGCGATGCCGCCCGTCGCCGCCGCGCCGGTCGCGGCCGTCAGCCCCGTGAGCACGCACGCCCCGACGGCGGCCGCCGCGGCGCGCCACCGGGAGCTGCGGCTCATGCCCGGGCGATCACCGCGTGCGCGGCGATCGCGAGCCGACGCTCGTTCGGGTACGCGAGGCGGTCCGCGAGGTCGACGACGGCGACCCACGCGACGTCCTCCGCCTCGCCGTCGGGGTCGCCCTCGACGCTGAGGTCGCCGCCGGTGGCGCTGAGGAGGAAGTGGTGGACGACCTTGTGCACGCGCCGGTCGTCACCGGTGAACCAGTAGTCGATCGTGCCCAGCTGCTGGAGGACGACGCCGTGGATGCCGGTCTCCTCCGCGATCTCGCGGACCGCGGCCTCGGCAGGTGTCTCGTCACCCTCCAGGTGGCCCTTCGGCAGGCACCACTCGAGCCGACCGGCACGGTTGCGTCGCGCGATGACCGCGGCGTGGGGCCGGCCGTGGACCGTGGAGACGACGAGCCCGCCGGCGGACGTCTCGTCCACGACGGGCAGCGGCGTGGCGTGGCGCAGCCGCGCGAGCGGGTCGATGTGCAGGGCGTGCCCGCCCGGGGGCGTGGGCACGGCGCCGCGCCGCGGGTGAGGCACGGCGGTGGACATGCGGCCACTGTAACGACCGGACCGTGAAGGTCCGGTGCCCGCCCGGGCAGGGACCAGGAGCGGCGGTGTCACAGGGATCTGGCACGCTGGTGTGTCGTGTCCACGCAGCCCCCCTCCTCCGCCGCCGCGCCCCAGCCGCGCGCCGCCCGACCTGACGCCGCGGCCCTCCAGCGCCGCGCGGCGGAGGTCCTGTCCGGCATGGCGCCGGCCGCGCTCGAGCTGGGCGCCGCGTTCGCGGCCGAGGGCCACGAGCTCGCGCTGGTCGGCGGACCGGTGCGTGACGCGTTCCTCGGGCGCACGAGCACCGACCTCGACTTCGCGACGTCGGCGGACCCCGACAGCACCGAGCGGATCCTCGCGGCGTGGGGCGACGCGACGTGGGACATCGGGCGGGCGTTCGGCACGATCGGCGCGAAGCGGCACGCGCGCCCCGGCCGGTCGGGCGCCCCCGCGGCCGAGGACGTCGTCGTCGAGGTGACGACCTACCGGACCGAGGCGTACGACCCGACCTCGCGCAAGCCGGAGGTGGCGTTCGGCAAGGACCTGGACGGGGACCTGTCGCGCCGGGACTTCACGGTCAACGCGATGGCCGTGCGCGTGCCGGACCTGACGTTCGTCGACCCCTTCGGCGGGCTCACCGACCTCGCCCGCGGCGTGCTGCGCACCCCCGTCACGGCGACGCAGTCCTTCGACGACGACCCCTTGCGCATGCTGCGCGCCGCCCGGTTCGCCGCCCAGCTCGGCTTCACCGTCGACGACGACGTGCGGCGGGCGATCGAGGAGATGGCGTCACGGATCGCGATCGTGTCCCCGGAGCGGGTGCGCGACGAGCTCGTCAAGCTCCTGCTCGCCCCAGACCCCCGGCCCGGGCTCGAGGTGCTCGTCGACACCGGGCTGGCGGACCACGTCCTGCCCGAGCTGCCCGCGCTGCGCCTCGAGATCGACGAGCACCACCGGCACAAGGACGTCTACCAGCACTCGCTCACGGTGCTGGCCCAGGCGATCGCCCTGGAGACGGGCACGCACGACGCCCCGACCGGACCGGTGCCGGGGCCGGACCTCGTGCTGCGGCTCGCGGCGCTGCTGCACGACATCGGCAAGCCGGCGACGCGGCGGTTCGAGCCGGGCGGTGGCGTGAGCTTCCACCACCACGAGGTCGTCGGGGCGAAGCTCGTCGCCAAGCGGCTGCGGGCGCTGCACCTCGACAAGGACACGGTCAAGGCCGTGGCGCGGCTCACCGAGCTGCACCTGCGCTTCCACGGCTACGGCGACGCGCAGTGGACCGACTCGGCGGTGCGGCGCTACGTCACGGACGCCGGGCCGCTGCTGGAGCGGTTGCACCGCCTGACCCGCTCCGACTGCACGACCCGGAACCGGCGCAAGGCCGCGCGGCTCTCGGCGGCGTACGACGACCTCGAGCGCCGCATCGCCGAGCTGCGCGAGGCCGAGGAGCTCGCCTCGATCCGTCCCGACCTCGACGGGCAGGAGATCATGGCTGTCCTCGGGCTTCGGCCGGGGCCGGAGGTCGGCAAGGCCTACCGCTTCCTCATGGAGCTGCGCATGGAGCAGGGCCCCCTGGGCAAGGACGTCGTCGAGCGCGCTCTGCGGGACTGGTGGGCGGAGCAGGGCGCGTCGTAGGCGTCACCCCGCGGTGAGGCGGGCCGGGGCCGAGCGGGTGCGTGGGGCGTCGTCGTCGGTGAGGGTGGTCCGGTGAGGCTCTGGTCCGTGCACCCCCGATACCTGGACCGGCAGGGCCTGACGGCGTGCTGGCGCGAGGGTCTGCTGGCGCAGAAGGTCCTCACCGGGAAGACGCGCGGGTACCGCAGCCACCCGCAGCTCGAGCGCTTCCGGGTGCCCTCTCCGCCCGCCGACCCGCCGTGGCCGCCGGGCGGGCCCATCACCACGTACCTGCACGGCATCGTCGACGAGGCGGTCGCGCGCGGCTACGCGTACGACCGGTCCAAGGTGCTCGCGCCGCCGGACGCCGACCTGCGTCTCGAGGTGACGACCGGCCAGCTGCGGCACGAGTGGTGGCACCTGCGGGAGAAGCTGCGGGCACGGTCCCCGGACGTCCTGCGGCGGTGGCGCGACGTCGACCTGCCGGACCCGCACCCTCTGCTCGTCGTCGTCCCCGGTCCCGTGGCGGCCTGGGAGGTGCGGCAGGACGCCGTCGTCGGCGGGTGACCACGGGGTGTGGGCCGACCGCCCGGGCCCGCCCGAGCGCGAGGCCGCGTCAGTCGGTCAGGTCCGGCACCTCGACGCGACGGACGACGAGGACGCAGATGTCGTCCTCCTGGTCCTCCCCGACCATGGCCCCCACGAGGACGTCGCGGACCTCGGCGGAGCTCATGCCCTCCGGCAGCGCGGCGAGCGTCTCCGCCAGGGCGTCGATGCCCGTGCGGAGCGACCGGTCCCGGCGCTCGACGAGACCGTCCGTGTAGATGACGAGGGTCGCGCCGAGGGGCAGCTCGAGCTCCTCCTGGGGGGCCTCCTCGAGGTTCGTCACGCCGACGGGCGTGCTCAGGGCCCCCATGAGGTAGCGGACGCGGCCGTCGGGCTGGCGCAGGAGGGGCGGCGGGTGGCCGGCGCGGCTGTAGGTGAGGCGGGAGCCCTCCAGGCGCAGGTAGACGCACGTTGACATGTCCGCCATGTCGAGGCCCTGCACGAGCTCGTCGAGGCGACCCATGACGCGGCTCGCCGACTCCCCGCTCCACGCGTACGAGCGCAGCACCGAGCGCAGCTGGCCCATCGACGCGGCGGCCTGCAGGTCGTGGCCGACGACGTCGCCGACGGCGAGGCCGATCGCGCCGTCGGGCAGGGGGAGGACGTCGTACCAGTCCCCGCCGACCTCGGCGCGGTGCAGCGCCGGCAGGTACGACGCGGCGAGGTCGAGCCCGGGGACGTGGGGGATGACCGGCAGCAGGCTGTGCTGGAGGGTGAGGGCGGCGGCTCGCTCGCGCAGGTAGAGCCTGACGTTGTCGAGGGCGAGGCCGGCACGGCCCCCGACGTGCGACGCGGTCTCGATGGTCTGGTCGGAGAACTGGTCGTCGAGCAGCACGAGGGCGCCGATGACCCGGTCCCGCGCGCGCAGCGGCACGATGAGGACCTGCCCGAGGTGGCCGAGCCGCTCGATGCGCTCCCAGATCTGCGGCGGCGTCTTGCTCCGGGCCGCCTCGGCGTCGACGTCGAGCGCCGTGGTGGGATCCGCCGACTCCGACGCCATGACCTGCTCCAGGACCCTGGAGCTCTGGATCCAGTCCAGCGCGCCGTTCTCCTCCATCCACACCGCGTCCTCCCGGCGGGCCGGGTCTCGGGGGACGATGTGCACACGCTCGTGCTTGCCGCGGTCGCTGGTCACGGTGACGTAGCCCCACGCGGCGAGCCGCGGCACCACGGTCTCGGCGAGCGCCCGCACGGCGTCGTGGTAGTCCAGGTGCTGCGCGAGCTCCTCGCTGACGCGTGCGAGCAGCTGGAGGCGCTCGGAGACCTGCCGTGCCTCCGCCAGCGCCTCGTCGCGGGAGATCTGCATCTGGATGCGCTCGGTGACGTCCGCCTGGATGCCGACGTGATGGGTGATGTTGCCACTGCTGTCGACGACCGGGCTGATGACGACCTGGTTCCAGAACGGCGTGCCGTCCTTGCGGTAGTTGAGCACCGTGTCGGCGACCGTGCGGCCCTCGCGCAGCGCCCGCCGCATGTGGTCGATGACGTCGCGGTCCGTGTCCGGACCCTGGAGGAAGCGGCAGTTCCGGCCGAGGACGTCGGCCGCGGCGTACCCGGTCACCCGCGTGAAGGACGGGTTCACCCAGACCAGCGGGTCGTCCGGCAGACGCGGGTCGGAGATGGCGAACGACAGCTCGCTGGCGAAGGCGGCGCGTGCGTGGAGGTCGCCCGCGGCGTCCTGGAGCGCACGGACCGCGTCCTCCTGCCGCAGCGGCATGAGGATGACGAGCGCCTGGTGGGACAGCGGCGCCGGGGCCTCGGACAGCGGGATGCCCATGATCCACAGCGCCTCACGAGCGGCCGAGTCGTCCGACGCGCGCTCCGCGTCGACCTGCATGCCGCGAGCCGGCTCGCCGTGAGCGATCTGGCTGAGCGTGCGGGGACCGTCCTCGAGGAGCGTGCCGTCCGGTGTCTGCAGGGACGCCCTCCGCGACCAGTCCTCGAGGCTCACCGGGAGCGCCAGGTCGGGCGCGAGCTCGACGGCGAGGAGGTTGGCGAAGACGACGGTGCCCTGGTCGAGGTCCACCAGGAGCGTCGCGGCGGGGCGGTCGTGGACCAGGGCGGGCAGCGCGCTCCTCGCGCGCGGGTCCGACGCCCTCGGAGAGCCTGCGGGGGCGGCGACGGGGTCCTGCTGCATGGTTCAACTTTAAGTGAGCCCCACGACGGAGTCGCGCTGTAGATCACCCACCGGGCACGGTGCGGGCCGCGCCCGCGGGCGTGTGCGTGCCGCTCCGGTCCCGGGCGCGCGGGTGCCGGGCGGCCCGCTGCACGTCAGGCGCGGGCCGGGGCGGCGCCGTCGTCGGCGGGGTCGGCCACGTCGTCGAGGTGCACCGGCTGGGACGGGCCGGTCCGGTAGAGCACGGCCGCGACGACGTACGCCGCCGCCAGCCCGAGGAACGCCCCGGACGACCACCCGGTGTCTGGCAGGACGACGGCGGCCAGGGCGGCGGCGCCGACGAACGCCGCGTTGTAGAGGACGTCGTAGAGGGCGAAGGCGCGGCCGCGGAAGTCGTCGTGCGTGTCGCGCTGGACGATCGTGTCGACCGCGATCTTCGCGCCCTGGGCCGCGAGCCCCAGCAGGACGCCGCTGACGAGGAGGACGGCGAGCGCGTACGACGCCGCGAGGAGCAGCTGGCTCGCCGCGCCGACCCCCAGGCAGACGACGACCCACGTGGCCGGGGTCATCCGCTCGTGCGCGAGGGGCGTGAGGACGACGGCGAGCGCGAAGCCGAGCGTCGTGGCGCCGAGGACCGTGGCGAACACGGCGAGGCCGGCGTCGGCGTCGGCGGGGTCGGCGAGGAGGTTGCGGGAGATGAGGATGGCCGCGATGAACGTCACGCCGTAGATGAACCGGTGCGTCGCCATGACGCCGAGCGCCGTCGCGGGGGTGCGGCGGCGCGCCAGGTAGCGCATGCCCTGGCCCAGCCCGCGGCCGACCTCCCGGACCCGCGACAACAGCTCCCCGGCGGCGGCGCGGTGCGTCGGGCCGAGCTGGTCGGCGCGCAGGCGCAGCGCGAGGGCCGATGCCCCGGCGAAGAGCACCGCGGCACCGAGGAGGACGACGGCGTCGCGCGCCTCGCCCGTCGGGGCGAGCCGGCCGACGAGACCGAGGGCCGCCCCCACGCCGGCAGCGGCGGCGCCCAGGGTCGGGGTGATCGCGTTGGCCATGAGCAGCTGGTCCCGGGGGACGACGCGTGGGAGTCCGGCGGAGAGCGCCGCGAGCAGGAACCGGTTGATCGACAGGGTGAGGAGGGCGACGACGTACACGGCGGGGCCCACGCCGACGGTCACGAGGAGCGCGGCGAGGACGCCGGTGAGCACGACGCGGACGGCGTTCCCCACCAGCAGCACCTGACGGCGCCGCCACCGGTCCAGCAGCACGCCGGCCCACGGACCCACGACCGTGAACGGGAGGAGCAGGACCGCGAACGCCGCGGCGACGTCGGCGGCGGTCGCGAGCCGTTCGGGCGCGAAGAAGAACAGGGTCGCGAGGCCGACCTGGAACATGCCGTCCCCGGCCTGCGAGACGAGGCGGACGGCGAACAGCCGCCGGAAGCCCCGGTGGACGGCGACCGTCCGCAGGTCCCCGAGCACGCTCACCCGCCGAGGCTACCGGCGGGGTGCCGTCCGGGGCTCCCGCCCCGCTCCCGCCCCCGTCCCCCGCCGTCCGCCGGCCCGTCTCGCTCCCTGCGTCGAAGCGTTTGTCGCACCACGGACGACGAACGCTTCGGTGAACGTGACTCGCTGGGGGTTCCCGCTCTACGACGACCGCCCGAGGGGGCAGGCCTTCCCGCAGCCACGGGTCACGCCGGACCAGCCGCGGCCGCGGAGGGCCGCCGCCACCTGCGCGGCTGTGGTGCACGGCGTCACGGCCACGTGCCGCCACCGGTAGCGCAGCGTCAGCTCCGTCCGTTCGAGCGCGACGGCGTTGTCCCGCCACACGTCGGCGTCGGTCCGGCCACCGGGGTGGGCGACCTGGCCGTCGAGCTCCACGCGGACGCCGAACGCATACCAGCGGTCGGCCCTGATCCAGCGGCCCCCCACCCGGTGCCGCGCCTGGGGCGTCCCGCGTGGAAGACCGTGCGCGCGCTCGACGTCGCGGTGGTACCGGTGCTCCATCGGTGACTCGGTCGTCAGGACGCCGTCGTCGAGGAGGTCCAGGACCAGACCCCGATGGCGGAAACGACTGCGCCGGCGCGCCGCCTCGGCGACGGCCTCGGCGAGGGCGCCGGCACGAACCGCACGCGCCAGCCATCCGACGGCGTCGTCCACCGTCGCGCTCGCCGCCACCAGGTCGACGGTGGTGTCGGCACGCGTGACGGTGGGCAGCCCTCCGCTGACCTCGGGCATGACCTGCCGGACGTGAATCCGGACGCCGCGAGTCGGGCGCACGCGTCGGTGCGCGGGGACGACCACCTCGATGGTGCGGGGCTCTCGAGAGGTGAAGCGCCACAGCCGTGCGGCGGACTCGTGGGACACCGCCGCGCCGGCACCGGCGTAGAGCACGGCTGCCCACGCGCGCGAGTGCCAGCCGACGGGACCCGAGTGCGTGAGGACGACACCCTGGTGGAGACGCTGCCATCGGCCGGTCCGGACCTGGTGCGCCACCCACGACCGGAGGGCGCCGTGGTGGAGCAGCTGTGCCGTGGGGAGGACGCCGGCCTGACGGTCCGCGCGGACCACGGCGGCTCGAGCGGCATCGCGGGAGGTGCTCATCCGTCGAGCGTGAGCGCGCCGCGCCGCGGAGCGCCAGACGGCCCAGCAGCCCTGTGGACGAAGAAAGCTCCGGCGGTCCTACACAGACCCCGGTGGCGACCCAAAAGGCCGCCGCGAACGTCGGGCGAAGCCTTTGTCGCGGCAACGGCAACAAACGCTTCGGCGGGAGGCCGGGAGGTGGGAGGGGAGGCGGGAGGCGAGGGGAGGCGGGCGGGAGGGCTTCGAGTCAGCGTTGGTGCCTTTGCTCGCGCTGAGCCTGCACTCCGCGACGGCCGAGGGCGCCGCCGCTGCGCGACGACGCCCTCAACCTCTGCTGCGTTCCGGCTCAGCGCTGGTGCCTTTGCTCGCGCTGAGCCTGCACTCCGCGACGGCCGAGGGCGCCGCCGCTGCGCGACGACGCCCTCAACCTCTGCTGCGTTCCGGCTCAGCGCTCGGTGTCACCGGCGATGAAGGCCTCGAGCTGTGCCCGGCCCTTCGTGTCCTCCATCTGCACCGGCGGCGACTTCATGAAGTACGTCGACGCGGAGATGATCGGGCCACCGATCCCACGGTCCTTGGCGATCTTCGCGGCGCGCAGGGCGTCGATGATGATGCCGGCCGAGTTCGGGGAGTCCCACACCTCGAGCTTGTACTCCAGGTTCAGGGGTACCTCGCCGAACGCGCGGCCCTCGAGGCGCACGTACGCCCACTTCCGGTCGTCGAGCCACGCGACGTAGTCCGACGGGCCGATGTGGACGTTGCGGTCCTCCTTCTTGTTCGCCAGCGAGCCCTCGAGGTTCGAGGTGACCGACTGCGTCTTGGAGACCTTCTTGGACTGCAGGCGCTCGCGCTCGAGCATGTTCTTGAAGTCCATGTTGCCGCCGACGTTGAGCTGGTAGGTGCGGTCCAGCGCGACGCCGCGGTCCTCGAAGAGCTTCGCGAGCACCCGGTGCGTGATCGTGGCGCCGACCTGCGACTTGATGTCGTCGCCGACGATCGGCACACCGGCTGCCTCGAACTTCGCCGCCCAGTCAGGGTCGGACGCGATGAAGACCGGGAGCGCGTTCACGAAGGCGACGCCGGCGTCGATCGCGCACTGCGCGTAGAACTTCGCGGCCTCCTCCGACCCCACGGGCAGGTAGCAGATGAGGACGTCGACCTCCGCGTCCTTGAGGGCCTTCACCACGTCGACGGCGGGCGCGTCGGACTCCTCGATCGTCTCGGCGTAGTACTTGCCGATCCCGTCGAGCGTCGGGCCGCGCTGCACCGTCACGTCGAGCGGCGGGACATCGGCGATCTTGATGGTGTTGTTCTCGCTGGCGACGATCGCCTCGGAGAGGTCGAAACCGACCTTCTTCGCGTCGACGTCGAACGCCGCCACGAACTCGATGTCAGAGATGTGGTACGGGCCGAACTGCACGTGCATCAGGCCCGGCACCGTGCTCTGCGGGTCGGCGTCCGCGTAGAACTGGACGCCCTGCACCAGCGACGCGGCGCAGTTGCCGACGCCCACGATGGCGACGCGGATCGAACTCATCCTGGCTCCTCGATATCTCTTCAGTGCTGCGGCGCAGGGGCGTCGTCAGCGGTGTCGTTGGTGGTCGGTCGACCACCGTCGGTTCGGTCGGCGCGACCGTGGGGGCCACGCGTGGCGGGCCGGTTCGCGGCCCTCGTGCCGGCGGCGCGCCGGGGCGCGTCGTCGCGGTCGCGGCCGAGGCCACGCTCGTTGTCGATCAGTCCGTCGAGCCACCGGACCTCGCGCTCGACCTGCTCCAGGCCGTGGCGCTGCAGCTCCAGCGTGTACTCGTCGAGGCGCTCGCGGGTGCGCGCCATCGCCTGGCGGACGTTCTCCAGACGCTCGGTGAGCCGCGTGCGGCGCCCCTCGAGGATCCGCAGCCGGGTCTCGGCGTCGGTCTGCGCGAAGAACGCGAACCGCACGTCGAACCCCTCGTCCTCCCACGACGCCGGGCCGGCCTCGGCGAGCAGGTCAGCGAAGTGCTCCTTGCCCTCCGCCGTCAGCTCGTAGACGATCCGCGCGCGCTTGCCCGACAGGGCGTGCGGCGGCGGCGTCTGCGAGGCGTCGCTGCCCTGGATGAGCGCCCGTCCCTCGAGCGACTTCAGCGCCGGGTACAGCGAGCCGTACGACAGCGCCCGGAACGAGCCGAGCAGCAGGTTGAGGCGCTTGCGCAGCTCGTAGCCGTGCATGGGCGTCTCGTGCAGCGACCCGAGGATCGCCAGCTCGAGGACGTCCGCCCGACTGCGCACCGCTCCGCCTCTCCCGGCCCGTGACCGGGCGGCGTGCTGCGCCGGACCGGTCCCGCTATGGTGTCTGCGCCGCCCCGGTGGACGGCTCGATGTATCGAACTGATACATCGTAAGATTAGGTCGGTTCGTCACAGCATGCAAGCGACCTACGCCGCGGGCGCGCCGCGCGGGGGCGCCCCAGGTGGTCGTATCCCCGCCCGACGCTCACCGGAGCGGGCCCGGCGGCGGTGTCGCACCCAGCAGACGTCCAGCCCGCACCGCGGTTCTGCCCAGGATCCGCACGTAGCGTCACGGTCCGTCCACGGCACGCTCGCCATACTGGGCGGCAGATCGACGTCGTCGGCCCGCCCTCAGGGCGCCGTGCCGGACGGGCGTCCGTACCCTGACCGGTGGCCGCGATCACGGCCCCGTCCGACGAAAGGCACAGCGTGGCAACGGGATCCTCCCCCACCTCCCGCCCCGCGGGCTCCATGCCGGCGACCCCCCCGCGCCGCAGCGTCCGCAGCGGGCAGGCTGGCCCGGCGCCGTCGGCCGCGCCCTGGGGCGCGACCGGTGCGGCGGCGCCGCAGCGCCCGACGACGGGCGGTGGTGCCGGTGGTGCGGGCGGCTCGGGCGGCGGCCGCGGAGGCGGTGGCGGCGGGCGTGGTCCCGGTGACGGTGGTCGCGGCTCGGGCGGCGGTCGCGCAGGCGGCGCGGCCGCGGGCCGTCGTCGGCTCATCGACTACCCGCGCCACGGCAAGACCGGCTGGCGGCGCTGGGTGCCGTCGTGGAAGCTCGTCCTCGGCCTCGTCCTGCTGGGCCTGGCGCTGCTCGTCGGCCTCGCCGCGTGGGCGTACGCGACCACGGAGATCCCCGAGCCCGACGAGTTCGCCCAGGCGCAGACGACGACCGTCTACTACGCCGACGGCGAGACGGTGCTCGGCACGTTCGGCGAGGCCAACCGGGAGATCGTCGCGGGCGACACCATCCCGCAGCACGTCAAGGACGCCGTCGTCGCCGCGGAGGACCGGACGTTCTACGAGAACGCCGGTATCTCGCCGACCGGCATGGCGCGCGCGCTGTGGAACAACCTGCGTGGCGGCAGCCGCCAGGGCGGCTCGACCATCACTCAGCAGTACGCGGAGCGCTACTACTTCGGTGCCACCGTGGACGACTACCGGGGCAAGATCCGCGAGGCGCTCCTGGCCGTGAAGCTGGACCAGGCGCAGGACAAGGACGAGATCCTCGAGAACTACCTCAACACGATCTTCCTCGGCCGCGGCGCGTACGGCATCGAGCGCGCGGCGCAGGAGTACTTCGGGGTCCCGGCCGCCGAGCTGGACGTCTCGCAGGCCGCGCTCATCGCCGGGATCATCCCCTCGCCGAACAACTGGGACCCGCGCAACGACCCCGCGCGGGCCGAGGAGCGGTGGAACTACGTGCTCGACGGCATGGTCGAGATCGGCCGGCTCCAGCAGGCCGAGCGCGACGCGCTCGTGTTCCCGCAGACGATCGAGTACGTGCAGGACGACCGCCTCGCCGGTCCGCGCGGGTACCTCGTCGACATGGTCCGCCGCGAGATCCTCGACCGGTCGCCGGTCTCGGAGGACGAGCTGGAGACCCGCGGCTACAAGATCGTCTCGACGATCGAGGTCCCGATGCAGGACTCCATCGAGGCGGCCGCCACGTCGCTGCCCGAGGACCGGCCGGCGAACCTCCGCGTCGCGATGGTGACGCTCGACCCCGCCGACGGGGCGATCAAGGCGCTGTACGGCGGGCCCGACTTCGTCACCGTGTCGCGCAACGCGGTGACCCAGGACATCGCCCAGGCCGGCTCGACGTTCAAGCCGTTCACGCTCGTCGGCTACCTCGAGAACGGCGGCTCGCTGCGCTCCCGGTACAACGGGGACAACGGGCTCACGGTCGAGGGCTTCCCGGAGCCGGTGCGCAACTTCGGCGACGACAGCTTCGGCGAGGTCGACCTCGTCCGCGCGACGGCCAGCTCGGTCAACACCGTGTACGCGCAGATGAACGTCGAGGAGGGCGTCGAGGCCGGACCTGCGCGCACCGTCGACGTCGCCGTCCGCGCCGGCGTGGACGAGGACGCCGTCGACCTCCTCCCGCCGGTGCCGTCCAACGTGCTCGGCACGCCCTCGGTGAACCCCATCGACATGGCGCAGGCGTTCAACACCTTCGCCGCCCAGGGGGTCAGGACCGAGCCCTTCATCGTGCGCTCGATGGAGTACCTGGACGGGGGCGTCGTGTACGAGGGCGCCCAGAAGGGCGAGCGCGTCTTCGCCGAGGACGTCATGGCGGACACGACCTTCGCCCTCCAGCAGGTGGTCGCCGCCGACCGCGGCACCGGCCGCTACGCGCAGCAGATCGGGCGCCCCGCCGCGGGCAAGACCGGCACCTCGAACGAGAACCGGTCCGCGTGGTTCGTCGGGTTCACCCCGCAGCTGACGACGGCGGTCGCGATGTACCAGGTCGGGGAGGACGGCGTCTCCGCGGAGACGATCACGCCGTTCGGGGAGTTCGCGAACAGCCAGATCACCGGCGGCTCCTACCCGATCCGTCTCTGGACCGAGCACATGACGCGGGCGCTCGAGGGCACCGAGGTGCTCCCGTTCCCCGAGCGCGCGGACATCGGCGAGCCGAACCTCCCGCCGATCATCGCGGTGCCGTCGGTCGTGGGCCTGCCCGAGGCCGAGGCGGTCGCCCAGCTGCGGGCGGCGGGCTTCGGGGCCGCGGTGCAGCGCTCGACGGACCCCTCGGTCCCCGAGGGCATCGTCATCAGCCAGAGCCCGCGGGGCGAGGCCGAGGAGGGCTCGACGGTCACGGTCGTCGTGTCCGAGGGCACCGGGCTCGTCGACGTGCCGAACGTCGTGGGCCAGAACGCGGAGCAGGCGCGGGCGACCCTCACCGCCGCCGGCTTCTCGGTGAGCTCGCGCGACGTCGAGGCGGCCGAGCCGGCCGGTCAGGTGATCGCGCAGAACCCGGCGGGTGGCCAGGCGCAGCCGGGCAGCGCCGTGTCGATCGACGTGTCGACGGGTCCGCCGCCGGAGCCGGAGCCGGAGCCCACGGAACCGCCGGTACCGACGCCCGCACCGACGCCGGCGCCCACCGCTCCGGTGGCGCCGCCCGGACAGGACGAGGGAACGGGTGAGGGCCAGGTCCTCCCACCCGGCCTGCCCGAGCCGTGACCGCGACGCCGTAGCACCGACGCGACCGCGGCCGTCCACAGCCGTGGCGGCCGCGGTCCGTCGCGTCGGCGTCAGCCGGTAGCATGGGCCGCTGCTGCACGGGACGAGGGGTGCCATCACCACCTCCCGGTCCACGGACCGGGCCCGGCGCAGCTGACGCACAACCCTCCTGCCACGGAAAGACCGTGGCCGCTGAGACCACAGGAGGTGGGTTCTCGCATGCGTCGTTACGAGATGATGGTCATCCTCGACCCTGACATCGAGGAGCGCACCGTCGCCCCGTCCCTCGACAAGTACCTCGGGGTCGTCAAGACCGCCGGCGGCACCGTCGACACCGTGGACATCTGGGGCCGGCGCCGTCTGGCCTACGAGATCAACAAGAAGGCCGAGGGCATCTACGCCGTCGTGAACTTCACCGCGACCCCCGAGACGGCTCAGGAGCTGGACCGTCAGCTGGGTCTCAACGAGGCCGTCCTGCGCACGAAGGTCATGCGCCCGGACGCTCACTGACCCGGCAGCCGTCAGGCCGTCGTCGCCGAACACCCAGATCGACCCACCCGCGAGTCGACCAACCGCTAGGAGCAGGCAATGGCTGGTGACACCGTCATCACGGTGGTCGGGAACCTGACCGGGGACCCCGAGCTCCGCTTCACCCCCTCCGGCGCCGCGGTCGCGAACTTCACGATCGCGTCCACGCCGCGTGCCTTCGACCGCCAGAGCAACGAGTGGAAGGACGGCGACACGCTGTTCATGCGCTGCTCGATCTGGCGCGAGGCGGCGGAGAACGTCGCGGAGTCGCTGACCAAGGGCATGCGCGTCATCGCCCAGGGTCGTCTGGTGCAGCGCTCCTACGAGACCCGTGAGGGCGAGAAGCGCACCGTCGTGGAGCTCCAGGTCGACGAGGTCGGCCCCTCCATGCGGTACGCGTCGGCCAAGGTCACCCGGGCGCAGCGCTCGGGCGGCGGTGGCGGTGGTGGCGGCTTCGGTGGCGGCAACGGCTACAGCAGCGGTGGCAACCAGGGCGGGGGCGGCGGGTTCGACAACGACCCGTGGGCCACGTCCGGACCGTCCGCAAGCGGTGGTGGCTCGTTCAACGACGAGCCCCCCTTCTGATCCCTCGGCCATGACCGCCCGGCGGTCCGGCCACGAAGAACCCCGAGGAGCACACGATGGCGAAGCCCGTCGTCCGTAAGCCCAAGAAGAAGCAGAACCCCCTCAAGGCGGCGAAGATCGACGTCGTCGACTACAAGGACACCGCGCTGCTGCGGAAGTTCATCTCGGACCGCGGCAAGATCCGCGCGCGCCGTGTGACCGGTGTCTCCGTCCAGGAGCAGCGCGCCATCGCCCGGGCCGTCAAGAACGCCCGCGAGATGGCTCTGCTGCCGTACTCGAGCTCGGCTCGCTGAGAAAGGGGCTGGACTCATGGCGAAGCTCATCCTCACGCACGAGGTGACCGGACTCGGCGCCCCGGGTGACGTGGTGGAGGTCAAGGACGGGTACGCCCGCAACTACCTCCTGCCGCGTGGCCTGGCCACGGCGTGGAGCAAGGGTGCCCAGAAGCAGATCGACCAGATCCGCAAGGCCCGCAAGAGCCGCGAGATCGCGTCGCTCGACGACGCCCGCGCGGTGCGCGACAGCCTGCAGTCGAAGGCGGTCGTCGTGACGGCCAAGGCCGGCGCGTCCGGCCGCCTCTTCGGCGCGGTGACGACGACGGACATCGCCGAGGCGATCACCGCCGCCGGCGGCCCGTCGGTCGACAAGCGGAAGATCGAGATCGGTCAGCCGATCAAGTCGTTGGGCGAGTACCAGGTGCAGGTCCGCCTGCACGAGGACGTCGCCGCGCAGGTCGACGTCGAGGTCGTCCCCTCGGCCTGACGCTGCGCGCGGCACGAGAGCCCGGTCCCCGTCACGGGGGCCGGGCTCTCGCCGTCCCAGGCCCCGGCCGACGGCGCGTCGAGCCGACGGCGCGTCAGGCCGACGGCGCGGTCGACACCCCCGGCTTCGGCAGCGGGCCGGTCGAGAGGCGGACGCCCTCGGGCGTCAGTGCCGACAGGGTGCGTCGCAGCGTCGTGACCACGGTGGCGACCACGAGCGCCTCCGCGTCCGCACCGTGGCGCTCCTCGTGCCGGGCCAGCGCCACGACGAGGCGCTGCACCGCGTCGTCGACCCGTGCACGGCGGCCCGGTTCCCTGTCGTCCAGCGCGATCTCCCGGATCGCGTCGGCGAGCTCGCGCAGCGCCGCCGCGATGGGGGCGCGCAGCTCGCGCGAGACCCCGCCGACCGGCGTCCCCCACGGCTGGTCGGCGGACAGCCCGTAGAGGTCGTCGATGAGCAGGACCGCCCGCTCCAGGGCCCGGTACTCCTCGCTGCGGCTCGAGACGAGCTCCGGGTGGCGGCGGGCGCGCAGGTTCCCCACGGCGGCCTCGTCGAACTCCCCGACGACGGCGCCCGCCCGGCTGAGGCGGCGACGCAGCTCCGCGCGCCCGGGACCGTGCTCGGTGAGCGGTGCCTCGCAGTCGTCGTCGTCCAGGTGCAGGGCGACGAACCGCAGGTGCGCCACCACCTCCGCGCGCAGCGCCCGGACGACCTCGTCGGCGGGGCCGAGCGGCAGCGTCGGCAGGGCTGCGTTGACCGCGATGGAGACGACACCACCGAGCAGGAAGAGCCCGGCGTACGACGCCGCGTACGACACCTCGTCCCCCTGGCCGACCAGCAGCACGAACACCGCGGCCAGGGGCACGTACGACCGGCTCTCACCGAGCCACGGCAGGCCGCCGACGAGGATCCCCGCACCGACGAGCAGCGCCAGGGTGATGCCGTGGGGCCCGAGGAGCTGGTCGCCCAGCAGGCCGAGCGCACCGCCGAGCACGATCGCCGTCAGGCCCCGCATCGCCTCCGCCGCGGAGCGGGACACCGCCGGGTGCATCGTGGCGACCGCACCGAACGGTGCGTAGAACGTGTAGTCCGCGGCGCCGGGGACCTGCAGGGCGACGAGCCACGCGACCAGGGCCGCGAGGGCGGTCTTCCCGGCCAGGGTCGTGCGCGGGTGACGGAGCAGGCGCAGCGCCCGGCGTCCGGGGCGGAGCCCGGTGGGGCGGGGATGAGGCATCCCTCCAGTGAAACAAGATCGGCAGCATCGGCAACCCCGGCCGAGGACCCGCAGGTCAGCGCGCCGCCGCGACGTCCGGCTCGCGGACGGCCGCTCAGCCCCCGGTCACCATCCACGCCGTCCCCCGTGCCCGAAGACCGGTCGTGACGGCGCGCGCGAGCATGAAGAGGCCGGCGAACGCCACCCAGGACCAGGCGAGACCGACGGCGCCGTCGTCGGCCCACGTGCGGACCGCGACCGCGGCCGGGGCGTACACGAGGAGCGTCGCCAGGCCGACCAGGGCGAGGTAGCGGCCGTCACCCGCGCCGATGAGCACGCCGTCGAGGACGAAGACCCACCCGGCGACGGGCAGCGTCACCGCGACGATCCACAGGGCGAGGGCGACGGCGCGTCGGACGGCGTCGTCGTCGGTGAAGAGCGGCCCGAGCCACCAGGCCAGCGGGGCCAGGAGCAGGCCGATGGCCACGCCCGCGCCCGTCCCCCACTGCAGGGTCCGGCGCAGCACCGCCCGCGTGCCGACGACGTCGCCTGCACCGAGACCGCGCCCGACGAGCGCCTGTGCGGCGATGGCGAGCGCGTCGAGCGCGAAGGCGATGAGGCCCCACACCGCCATGACGACCTGGTGACCGGCGAGCGACACGGTCCCCAGCCCCGCGGCGACCCACGCGGCCAGGAGCAGCGCCGCCCGCAGGGAGAGCGTCCGCAGGAGCAGGGGGACGCCGGCGCGTGCCCCGTGCAGCACGCCTGCCCCGGACGGGCCCAGCCCGATGCCCTCGCGTCGCGCCCCCCGCACGACGACGGCCCCCAGCACCGTGGCCATGAGCAGCTGCGTCACCGCCGTGCCCAGGCCCGAGCCCGCGACACCCATGCCGACGACGAGGACGAGCACCACCGAGAGCACCGCGTTGAGCACCGCCCCGCCGGCAGCGACCCACAGCGGCGTCCGCGTGTCGAGCATGCCGCGCAGGACCCCGGTCGCCGCGAGGACGACGAGCATCCCCGGCAGCCCGGGCGCGGACCAGCGCAGGTAGGCGACCGCGTGCGGGAGGACCTCCGCGGGTGCGCCCAGCCCGGCCAGCAGCCACGGTGCCGTGGCGAGCAGCGCAGCGGCGAGGACGGCGCCCAGGCCCGCCGCGATCCACAGGCCGTCGACCCCGAGCCGCAGCGCCCGTGCGCGGTCCCCGGCGCCCAGGGAGCGTGCGACGCTCGCCGTGGTCGTGTACGCGAGGAAGACGCACAGCCCGACGGCGGTCGTCAGGACGGTCCCGGCGAGCGCGAGCCCCGCGAGCGGGGCGGTGCCCAGGCGCCCGACGACGACCGAGTCGACGAGGACGAAGAGCGGTTCGGCGACGAGGGCGCCGAGCGAGGGGAGCGCCAGGGCGAGGATCTGGCGGTCGACCGGGCGGAGCCGGGCCCGCCACGAGGTCGCGCGTCGCTCCTGCGCCTGCCGTCCGCCCACGGGGCACGACGGTACGCCCGCGTGCCCGGCGGGCGCCTCGCGGGTCCGCGTGCGCCCCGCGAGGCAGCCGGGAAGCCCTACCGTGGCGACCGTCCCACCAACGCCCGGCGCACCTCCGTGCCGGCAGGAGGAGCCGACATGACCCGTCCCGGTGACACCGACCACCTCGCCGCCCAGCGCGCGGACCTGCTGCGGTTCGCGGCCGGCGCGGAGCACGCGGACGGGTTCGGCTACCTCGACGAGGGCGGCCGGATCGACCGCACGCGCCCGGTCGAGCTGTGGATCACGTGCCGCATGACGCACGTCTTCAGCCTGGGTGCGCTCGCGGACGAGCCCCCGGCCGACGGCGGCCCGTCGCGCCCGGAGCTGCTGCGGCTCGCCGCGCACGGGGTGTCGGCTCTTCGCGCCGCGCTGCACGACGACGAGCACGGCGGCTGGTTCGCGGCCGTGCACCCGGACGCCAGGGTCGACGACCGCAAGCAGGCCTACGGCCACGCCTTCGTGGTGCTCGCCGCGAGCTCGGCCGCGGCGGCCGGGGTCGACGGCGCGGAGAAGCTGCTGGCGGACGCCCTGGCGGTCCACGAGCAGCGGTTCTGGGACGACGCCGCGGGACTCGCGGTGGAGGAGTGGGACGCGGCGTGGACGACGCTCGACACGTACCGGGGCGTCAACGCCAACATGCACACGGTCGAGGCGTACCTCGCGGCCGGGGACGTCACCGGTGAGCAGCTGTGGCACCGCCGGGCGGCGCGGATCGGGGCGCACGTCGTCGGCTGGGCGCGGGAGAACGACTGGCGCATCCCCGAGCACTTCGACGCGGACTGGACACCGCTGCTCGAGCACCACCGGGACCGGCCGGCGGATCCCTTCCGCCCGTACGGCGCGACGGTCGGCCACGGGCTGGAGTGGGCGCGGCTGCTCGTGGCCCTGGACCGTTCGCTGGGGGACGGCGCCCCCGAGGGGCTCGTGGAGGCCGCCGTGGCGCTGACCGAGCGCGCTGTCGCGGACGGCTGGTCGGTGGACGGTGCGGACGGCTTCGTCTACACGACCGACTGGTCCGGCCGGCCGGTGGTGCGGGCCCGGATGCACTGGGTCGCTGCCGAGGCCGTGAGCACGGCGTACGTCCTGCACCAGGTCACCGGTGACCAGCGCTGGGCCGACGACGCCGCGACCTGGTGGGCGTACGTCGACCGCTACCTCGTCGACCACGAGCGCGGGTCGTGGCACCACGAGCTCGACACCGACAACCGGGTGTCCGGCGAGGTGTGGCCGGGCAAGCCGGACGCGTACCACGCGTACCAGGCGGCGGTGCTCCCGCTGCTGCCGGTGGTGCCGTCCTTCGCGACGGCCCTGCGCGTGCGGCACGAGTGGGGCGCCTGACGTCCACACCGGGTGCGACTGCTGTCCACCTGGTGGTCGCCTGGCGGACCAGTTCCGGTCCACAGGCCGCCCGGGGCATCGGTGCAGGTCCGCGCCGTCTCCCACCGGTCGTCCCACGATGTCCACAGGTCTGTCCACCGCCTGTGCACAGACGAGTCGGACAGGGTCCACAGGCACCCGGGGCTTGTCCCCAGGCCGGTGCACAGGACGGAGGTCCCACCACTTGGAGGCGCGCCGGGACCGGGCCTAACGTCACGCGCGGCGACCGGTGACTGGTCCGGCGTGCCACCGAACGGCGTCGTCCTCGGACGCGGGCCGTGTCGGTGCTCCGCGGTAGGACGGGGACCAGGAACGGACGCACGACCGACGTCCGTCGCGACGGGCGGCGGTCGCCGGGGACGCAGTGGAGGTGGGCAGCGGTTGAGCATCGACGAGCTCGAGACGAGTCTCGGGGCACCCCGGCGGGAGCACTACGACCGGACCCCGCCCCAGGACATCGTGGCCGAGCAGTCGGTGCTCGGCGGCATGATGCTCTCCAAGGACGCGATCGCCGACGTCGTCGAAGAGGTCAAGGGCACGGACTTCTACCGTCCCTCCCACGAGATGGTCTACGACGCGATCCTCGACCTCTACGGCCGGGGTGAGCCGGCGGACGCCGTCACGGTGGCGGCGGAGCTGACCAAGCGCGGCGAGATCGGCCGCGTCGGCGGGGCCCCCTACCTCCACACGCTCATCTCGATGGTGCCCACCGCGGCCAATGCCGGCTACTACGCCCGCATCGTGCGGGAGCGGGCGGTGCTGCGTCGCCTGGTCGAGGCCGGCACGCGCATCGTCCAGCTCGGCTACGCGGCCGACGGCGGGGACGTCGAGGAGCTCGTCAACAACGCCCAGGCGGAGATCTACGCCGTCTCGGAGAACCGCACGAGCGAGGACTACCTGCCGCTCTCCGAGATCATCAACGGGGCGATGGAGGAGATCGAGGCCGCGAGCAACCGCGGCGAGGGCATGGTCGGCGTGCCGACCGGCTTCTCGGACCTCGACCGCCTGACGAACGGCCTGCACCCCGGGCAGATGGTCGTCATCGCCGCACGACCGGCGATGGGCAAGTCGACGATGGGGCTGGACGTCCTCCGGTCCGCGGCCATCCGGCACAACATGGCGTCGGTGATCTTCTCCCTCGAGATGAGCCGCAACGAGATCACGATGCGTCTGCTCTCCGCCGAGGGCCGCGTACCCCTGCAGAACATGCGCAAGGGCACCATGCGCGACGAGGACTGGCAGCGCCTGGCCTCGACGATGGGCAAGGTCTCCCAGGCGCCGCTGTTCATCGACGACTCGCCGAACATGTCGCTCATGGAGATCCGCGCGAAGTGCCGGCGGCTCAAGCAGCGGCACGACCTCAAGCTCGTCGTCATCGACTACCTGCAGCTCATGAGCTCCGGCAAGCGCGTCGAGTCCCGCCAGCAGGAGGTCTCGGAGTTCTCGCGTGCGCTGAAGCTCCTCGCCAAGGAGCTCGAGGTCCCGGTCATCGCGATCTCACAGCTGAACCGCGGCGCGGAGCAGCGCACGGACAAGCGGCCGCAGATGAGCGACCTGCGCGAGTCCGGCGCGATCGAGCAGGACGCGGACGTCATCATCCTGCTGCACCGCGAGGACGCCTACGAGAAGGAGTCGCCGCGCGCCGGCGAGGCCGACATCATCGTCGCCAAGCACCGCAACGGGCCGACGGACAACATCGTCGTCGCGTTCCAGGGCCACTACGCCCGGTTCGTCGACATGGCGCCCGAAGGCATGTGACCCAAGGAGGAACGGTGCACCGCAGCCGGCTGTCCACGATCCTCATCGACGTGCCGTCGCCCGACGTCGACGCCGCCCGCGCGTTCTGGTCACGCGCCCTCGGCGTCGAGGCGAGGCCCGTCCCGGGGGAGGAGCAGTACACGACGCTCGTCGGCGCCCTGCCGGGCCTCGTCACCGCGGTCCAGGAGATCCACGACGACGCCCCACGGTTCCACGTCGACATCGAGACCGACGACGTCGCCGCGGAGACCGCCCGGCTGACGGTCCTCGGGGCGGTCGAGATCGCCGCGTGGCTCGAGTGCCGCACGCTCCGGGCCCCGGGCGGTCACCTGCTCTGCGTCATCCCGCTCCACTCGCCGGAGGAGGAGTTCGCGGCGCGTGCGACCGTGTGGGAGGACTAGGACGAGCGGCACGACGGCGCGTCGGGCGGGCTAGGGACGCGGGTCGCCGACGGCTGTCTCGACACCGGCGGATCGCCTCGTGTCCGCCACCCCGTGGACGGTGCGTGCCTCCCAGTCGACCTCGAGCGCCTGGACCGATCCGTAGCTCGCCCGGCTCCCGGGGGGCGTCACCCGGACCGCGTAGCCGCGGGCCTCGAGCTCCGCGCGGAGGCGGTCGGACTCCAGTCGCATCTGCCCACCGGTCAGCATGAACCGCTCGGCGGGCACGGCCTCCTCCAGGTCCTGCCCGTGCAGCGCCCAGAGCGACACGACCTGCGCCGTGGTGTTCGGGATCTGACCGCCTCCCGGCGTGCCGATGACGAGCGCCGGACGGTCCTGCCCGTCGAGGAGCATCGACGGCGAGCTCCACGTGACCGACCGTCGCCCGGGCGCGGGGGTGTTCGCGTCGGTCGCGCCGATGTCGCTGAACCGTTCCAGCTGGTCGTTCATGAAGAAGCCCGCGACGTACTGCCCCGAGCCCCAGTAGTTGGTGATCGTGTTGGTCATGGACACGGCCATCCCGTCGGCGTCGACCACCGAGATGTGTGTCGTGTTCGCGGCACCCTCGTAGGGCACGCCGGTGGCCGTCCGGGCCGCGTCGCCCAGTCCCGCGGCGATCGCGGCGTTCGCCTGCGGGTCGGTGAGCTGCTCGACGGGGACGTCCACGAACGCGGGGTCGCCGAACGACCGCTGCACCGACTCCTCCGCGACCTGCCACGCTCGCGACTGCAGCTCCACGAAGTCCGCAGACGCGGGGTCGACACCACCGATGCCTGAGGCCTCCGCGATCTGGAGCATCTGGATGATCGCGGCTCCCGGGAGCGCCGGAGCGCCCGAGAGCATCGTGTAGTCCCCGACCGGCCCCCGTGCCGGTGCCGACTCCTGGACGGCGTACGCCGAGAGGGACTGCGGGTCGATGCCCTCGACCGCCGAGAGCGCGGGCACGAGCGACCCGGTGTAGAACGCGTCGGGTCCTTCCGTGGCGAGCGTCCGCATGGTCGAGGCGAGCTCCGCCTGCACGAGCGTGTCGCCCTCCCGCAGGGGGGACCCGTCGGGGCGGTTGAAGTGCGGCAGCCCGGATGTCACCGCCCGTCCCGGCTCACCGCCGATCGTCCCGGCCAGGTAGCCCGAGACGGGCCCGCCGGCCTCCGCGATCCGGATGGCAGGCTCCAGGAGGGCAGCCCACTCCAGCGTCCCGTGCTGCTCGTGCAGCCGTGCCATGCCGGCCACGAATCCCGGGATCCCGGTGCCGCTCGCCGGGACGGTGCCCGTGACGTCGACGACCTCCCGGTAGTCGTAGTTCAGGGCCTGGCCGTCGGCGACGACGATCGACGCCCCGCCACCGCCGATGCCCGACGACGCCGGCTGCATCACCGCGTCCGCGAAGGCCGCGGCGACGGCGGCGTCCACCGCGGTCCCGCCCTGCTCCAGGGCCTCCATCCCGGCGCGGGTCGCCAGCGGATGACCCGAGCTGACGCCGTAGGCACCGAGGGCGGCCGGCTCGGGAGTGGGGGTCGGCGTCGGCGTCGGCGCGTCCTCGACCGGTGACGGCGACGTGCCGACCGGCGGCTCCTCCGGGGCCCGCTCCGGCGTCGTGCAGCCGGCCACGAGCAGCAGCGCACCACCCGCGGCCCAGCGCCGCAGCGCGTCGCGCCTCGCCGGGCGCGTGCTCGTCGCGGACGCGGTGTGACGGCGTCGACCTCGGATCATCGGCGAAGGGCTCCTCGAACAGGCTGCAGAGACGATGGCGGTGGACGGGCTCTCAGGCGGCGGTGCGCAGCCACGAGGCCCGCAGGACCCACTCGAGCGGCCCGACCTCGGTGACACGGCGCCACACCACGGCCAGCCCGAGGAAGGACGCGATCATGAGTGCGCTCACGGCCGCACCGCGGGCGAGGGTGAAGCCGTCGGCGGGCGTGAGCAGTGCCAGAACGAGGACGTGGAGCACGTAGAGGGTCAGGGCCAGTCGCCCCGCGGCCACGAGCGGACCCGCGACCCGGGCACCGCGGGCGCCGAGGAGCACGAGGCCGGCGACGACGGCGAGCGCACCACCGACGCTGCTGACGAGCCACAACGGCATCTGACCGTGGGCTGCCCCGGTGAGCAGCCGCGCGGCGCCGACGTCGCCGTCGCGATCCAGGATGCTCATGGACACGAGGCTGAGGCCGAAGGCCACGACCGCGGCCACCGTGCCCCACACCACCAGGCGCGCGAGCACCCCTCGGTCGCGCAGGTCGAGGCGGGAGAACCACAGACCGACCAGGAACGGGACGCACCACGTCACCAGCGGGTAGCGCCCCGAGAGGACGAGGCCGTGCAGCACCTCGGCGACCGGGTTGCCCAGCTCGAGCGGCGGACCCGAGTGGTGGTCGCGGCCCGCGGCCATGAGGTGCGAGACGTAGAGGACGGGTCCCACCACCGTCATCGCCAGCGCGAGACCGAGCAGCACGGCCCGGGGCGCCCGGTGGACCAGGAGCGCGAGGAGGAACAGCACGCCGTACACCGGCAGGATCACCGACACGTCGTCGGTCAGTCGCTGGAGGGCGAGCCCGCCGAGGAGGAGGACGGCCGCACGCCACACCACCACGCGCCACTGCCGCCCTGCGCCCGGTCGCGGTCGCAGCATCAGGCCCATCCCGATCCCGGCGATGACGACGAAGAGCACGGAGGCGCGCCCGTACGGCAGGAGGTACAGGCGGTGCAGCAGGCCATCCGCCTCGACCGGCCCGACGTTGACGACGATCATGCCGATGAGCGCCAGACCCCGCGCCGCGTCGATGCCCGTCAGCCGCTGGGTCGGGGCCGTGGCGCCGGCCCGCCCGGGGACGTCGAGGGCCGGCACCGGCGCGCTCGCCCGCGCCGTGGTCGAGCTGTCGGTGGCCTCAGCCATGCGCTCTCTCCCGCTCCCGGTCGCCGCGGACCTTGATCGAGCGTAGGTGGGTGGCCGCCGTCCGGCTCGCCGACCACCCACACCGGCGTGCGGACGTTCGTCCCAGGGCTGCGCCCCGCCGGGCACCTAACGTCTCAAGCATGGCTGGATCATCGGTCGTTGAATCGACCGGGTCACCGGCCGGACCTGCGACCCGGTCGGCGTCCGACGACGACGCTCTCACGCTCCTCCAGGCGGTCGCCGACCCTGTCCGCTGGGCGGTCGTGACCGTCCTCACGGACGGCCCCCTGTGCGTGTGCGACATCAAGGAGCGGGTGCCCGTCCCGGGGAACCTCCTCAGCTACCACCTCAAGGTCCTGCGCACGTCGGGCCTGGTGAGCGCGTCGCGCCGCGGCCGCTGGGTCGACTACGCCCTCGCCGACGACGCCCGCGCCCGCCTCGTCGCCGCGCTCCCGGTCCCCGGCGCGGCCGCCGCGAGCGGCGGATCCTCGAGCGGCGGATCCTCGAGCCGACCGTGACCGTCGCCGAGCACCTGCGCGCCCGCACGCCCACGCGGCGCTGGGTGAGCCTCGCCGCCGCGGCTGCGGTATGGCTCGCGCTGTACCGGGTCAACCGCCCGCTGTGGGACTGGGTCGTCGGCGACGTCGTCGGGCTCGACCTGGGCAGCCGGCTCGGGTCCGGCGTGCACTTCTTCCTCTACGACACCGTGAAGATCGCGCTGCTGCTGGTGGGGATCATCTTCGTGGTCACGGTGCTGCGCTCGTTCATGAGCGTGGAGCGCACGCGCGCCCTGCTCGGCGGGAAGCGCGAGGGTGTCGGCAACGTCATGGCGGCCGGGCTCGGCGTCGTCACGCCGTTCTGCTCGTGCAGCGCCGTCCCGGCCTTCATCGGCTTCGTCGCCGCCGGCGTCCCCGTCGGGGTGACGCTCAGCTTCCTCATCGCCAGCCCGCTGGTGAACGAGGTGGCCGTCGTCCTCCTGCTCGGGCTCTTCGGCCCCGGCGCCGCCCTGCTCTACCTGGCCGCCGGCCTGACGATCGCCGTGGTCGCCGGCTTCCTGCTCGGACGGCTCCGGCCGGAGCGATGGGTGGAGCCCTTCGTGTTCGAGACCCGCCTCGGCGGTCGGCTCGTGGACTCCACGGCCGGGCTCGACTGGGACGACCGCATCCAGATGGGCGTCGAGGAGGTGCTGACGATCCTGCGGAAGATCTGGCCGTTCCTCCTCGTCGGCATCGGGATCGGCGCCGCCATCCACGGCTGGGCGCCGGAGGACTTCTTCGCCCGGTACGCGGGCGCGGACAACCCGCTCGCCGTCGTCCTCGCCGTCGCCATCGGCATCCCGCTGTACTCGAACGCCGCCGGCGTCATGCCGCTCGTGCAGGCCCTGTACGACAAGGGTCTGCCGATGGGGACGCTGCTGGCCTTCATGATGGCGGTCGTCGCGCTGAGCCTCCCCGAGCTCGTCCTGCTGCGCCGCGTCCTCCGGCCGCAGCTCATCGCGGCGTTCGTCGCCGTCGTCGGGACCGGGATCGTCGCCGTCGGCTACCTCTTCAACGCCGTCCTGTGACGCGCGCCCCCCACCGGCCCGCCGCCCCCAGCACCCCCACCGCGAGGAGAGCACCGTGAACATCAAGATCCTCGGCCCCGGCTGCGCCAACTGCGCGGCCCTGGAGCGCGTGACCCGCGAGGCCGTCGACTCCCTGGGCCTCGACGCGCGCATCGAGAAGGTGACGGACTACCCGACCATCGTCGGCTACGGCGTGATGCGGACGCCCGCGCTCGTCGTGGACGAGGAGGTCGTCGTCTCCGGCCGGGTACCGACGGCCGCCCGCGTGCGGGAGCTCATCGCCCCCCTCGTCGGCTGAGCCGAACATCGTCTTCAGGTCTTCATGGGCGCCGTTGGGCACCCAGGGTGCGGTCACGGGCTGATCTGCCTAGCGTCAAGAACGTCCACAGTGCAGGCCAGGAAGGAGCGGACCGGTGTCGACAGCGGAGCCCGAGGGCCGTCACGTCACGCACGACGGCCACATGGCGGGCATGTACCTGCGCTTCGCCGCCATGATCCTCACCGGCATGGTGGTCATGTACTTCGTGATGTTCGTCGGCTCGTGGGAGTGGAGCCACATCCGCTTCAGCCAGAGCCGCGTCTTCATGGCGATCACCATGGGCGGCGCCATGGGGCTGGTGATGCTCGCGTGGATGCTGACCATGTACAAGAGCACGAAGGCGAACATCGCCGTCGTCGTCGCCAGCCTCGTGCTGCTCGGGGGCGGCGCGGCACTGGACCGGAGCCAGGCGACGGTCGGCGACTCCGCCTTCATGAGCGGGATGATCCCGCACCACTCCCTGGCCATCACCCGCTCGGAGCGCGCACAGATCGAGGACGTCCGCGTCTGCGAGCTGGCGGTCGCGATCAGCGAGGCGCAGCGGCGCGAGATCGACGAGATGGAGTGGCTCATCCAGGACATCGCCGAGAACGGGATCGCCTCCACGCCCGAGGAGGCGCAGGCGCGGCCGATCCCGGAGTTCCCCGCGTCGGCCCTGCGCGACTGCCCCTGATCCCGACGCTCACCCTCGCCGCAGGCGCTCCGCCCGCTCGACGACCCGCCCGACGCCCGCCGCGCCGTCCCAGGAGTACACCGACACCCCGTCGATGAAGACCTGCTCCGCCCGCGAGGCGACGTCCAGCGGGTCACCGGACCACACGACGACGTCGGCGTCCAGGCCGGGCCGCAGCGCACCCACCCGGTCGCCGAGCCCCATCATCTGCGCCGGGTTCACCGTCAGCGCCTGGAGAGCGACCTCGGCGGGCAGGCCCTCCTTCACGGCCAGCGTGGCCTGGTGCACGAGGAAGTTGATGGGCACGACGGGATGGTCTGTCGTGATCGCGACGCGCACGCCGGCCTCGACCAGGCGCGCCAGGTGCGCGATGGCCCGGTCCCGCAGCTCCACCTTCGACCGGCTCGTGAACATCGGCCCGAACACCACGGGGATGTCCTTCTCGGCCAGGACGTCCGCGATCTTGTGACCCTCCGTGCCGTGGTTGACGACGAGCCGGCACCCGAACTCCTCGGCGAGGCGGATCGCGGTGGCGATGTCGTCGTGCCGGTGGCAGTGCTGGTCCCACAGCAGCTCCCCGTCGAGCACCCGGACGAGCGTCTCCAGGCCCAGGTCCCGCGCGAACGGCTCACCCTTGCGCTCGGCGGCCTCCCGCGCGGCGCGGTAGTGCTGCGCCTTGGTGAACGCCTCCCGGATCACGAGCGACACGCCCAGGCGGGTCGACGGCAGCTGCTTGCGGTCCCTGTAGACGCGCTTCGGGTTCTCTCCCAGCGCCGACTTCACGCTGACCGCGGCGCGGATGACCTGCTCGTCCACCGTGCGACCGCCCCAGCTCTTGATCGCGACGCTCTGCCCGCCGATGGGGTTGCCGGAGCCCGGCTTGACCACGATGGCCGTCACGCCGCCCGCGAGGGCGTCGCGGAACCCCTCGTCGTCGATGTTGATCCCGTCGATCGCGCGGACGGCGGCGCGGTCCGGGTCGGTCAGCTCGTTGACGTCGTCGCCGGCGACGCCCTCGCCCTCCTCCCAGATCCCGACGTGCCCGTGCGCCTCGACGAAGCCGGGGAGCACCCAGCGTCCGGTCGCGTCCACCCGGTGCGTGCCGTCCGGGACGGTGACATCGGCGCCGACGGCGACGATGCGGCCCCCCTCGACGAGGACCGTCCCGTTCTCGACGGGCGGCCCGCTCACCGGGACGACGTAGCCGCCGGTGATCGCGATGCGACGGGGTGTGGTGGCGGGCTCCGGGGCGCTGACGGTGACGTGGCTCATGCCCTCACCGTAGGCACGGATGCCGCCGACCGGTCGGATCGCGTGCCGTCGTCGGTTCCGACCGCCCGGCCGGGCTCGTGACGCGCCCGCCGTCGGGAGCCCGACGTCGCGGGAATCGGCTGGATCCTGGGCGCCCACCGGAGGAGCCTCGGAGGATGCCGTCGTCGCCCACCGTTCCTGACGGGCTCGTCCTCCGGACCGCCCGCCCCGCCGACCTCGACCAGATCGGTGCGCTGCTGGCCGACCGCGGGGAGGACGTCGACGCCCTCGACCACCGGCTGGCCGTGGAGGACCGGATCTCGGGTGGGACGCGTGCGCCGTGGTCGTCGACGGGGACCGGGTCGTCTCGACCGCCCTCCTGCTGGACGAGACGGTGCGCATCGGGGACGTCGTCGTGCCGGCCGGTCAGGTCGAGCTCGTCGCGACGGACCGCGCGTACGAGGGCCGGGGCCTGGTCCGGGCACTCATGGGGTGGGCGCACGAGCGCTCCGCCGCCCGCGGCCACCTGCTCCAGGTCATGATCGGGATCCCGTACTTCTACCGGCTCTTCGGCTACGAGTACGTCATCGACATCCCCCGGGCCCGCGCGCTCGCGGACCCCCCGACGGCTGCGGGGGCGCTCGCCCTGCGCGGTGCGACGCGCGCCGACCTGCCCGCGCTCGCGGCCCTCCAGGACGCCGCGCAGTCGGCGTACGACGTCGCCGTGCCCCACCCGTCGGCCCGGCGTCGGTGGCTCCTCGAGCACGACGCGTCCACGACATGGGTGGTCGAGCGCGACGGCGTCGTCGTCGGCACGGTGCGCACCGGAGCCGCCGAGGAGGGCGCCGAGGACGTGCTCGTCGCGGAGCCGGCCGCGGCCGACCCGGCCGCCGCCCACCTCCTGCTGCGCGCCGCCGTCGGCCGCTTCCCGGGTGCGACGCTGCACGTGGTGCACCGCCCGCTCGCCGTGACCGGCCGGGCGTGGGGGTCCCTGCTCGCGCCCCCGGGGGAGACGGCCGAGCAGTACTACGTCCGCCTCGACCACCCCGAGCGCCTCCTCGACGCGCTGCGCCCGCTGCTCGGCGCACGGCTGCGCGCGGCGGGCCTGCAGCGTCGCGAGGTGGTCCTGTCGACGTTCGGCCGGCACTACCGCATGACCGTCGCCGACGACGGCGCGCTGGGCCCGGTCGCCGTCGGCGGCCCGATGCAAGACCCCGGTGCGCACGGCGCCGCGGGGGTCGCCCCGACCCACCTCGCCGACCTGCTGCTGGGTCCGCTCGGGATGCACGGGCTCGCCCGTCGCCGCCCCGACGTCTACCCGGGACGCGACGTCGAGCTCTTCGAGGCGCTCTTCCCGCCCATGACGGCGGACCTGCTCACCTACTACCTGCCGTGGTGACGTGCGGGTCCGCGACCGGCCACGCGGGTCAGTAGACGAAGATCGGGAAGAGGTGGGGGTTGTTCGCGTGCACGATCGCCATGAAGACGATCGCGTCGAACAGCAGGTGCACGACCAGCACGAGGGTCAGCGACCGCGTGCGCGTGAAGATGAGGCCCTGGAGGAGGGCGAACGGGATCGTCAGCAACGGCCCCCACTCGCGGTAGCCGAGCTCCCACAGGAACGACACGAAGATCGCCGTCTGCAGCAGGTTGGCCTGCCAGGGGCGGAAGTGCCGCAGCAGCAGGGCGAAGCACAGGCAGATGAAGAACAGCTCGTCCCACGTGCCGACGGCGTTGACGCCGACGAAGAACCGGCCCAGCTCGCTCGGTGAGGTGATGTCCGGCCAGTTCCGGTACGCGCCCGAGCTGATGAAGTAGAACGGCAGGATCGCCCAGCCGAGCAGCGGCACGGCGACGATGTAGGCCTTCTCGCTGCGCGGCCAGCGGTTGCCCGTGCGCCACGGGAACCGGATGGCGCGACGCCGGTAGACGAACCGGTCCACGAGGAACGGCACGAGCACGGCGAGCGTCAGCGCCGTGCCGATCGCGAAGAACCGCGGCCACGAGACGTCGGCCGCCATCGACGTCGTGCTGACGATCGCGACCCCGAGGCCGATGAGGACCAGGTCCTTCGCGAGCGGTCGGTCGACGAGCCAGGCCGCGGCGAGGCTGAGCACGAGGACGACGTACCCGAGCGGTCGCAGGTGCACCCCGAACAGCAGGACCGCGGACGCCGAGACACCGGCGGCCGGCGCGAGCTTCCACGAGAGCGCGGGCGGGGCCTCGGTGGCGGGGAGCGTCGTCGCGGGCACCGACACAGGATGCCCTGCGGGAGCGCGATCACGAACCGCTGGTCCGGGGTGCGCGGGGAGGTCGTGGTCCGGATGCCGGAGGCGGGGCTCCCCGCGACAGGGACCGTGACGGTCCCGGACGCAGCGGAGCCCCGCGCCGGACGCGAGGTCCGGACGCGGGGCTCCGTGGGACGACGACGGCGCGCCGTCGGTCAGCTGTCCGTCAGCCGTCCGTCAGCAGGGCATCAGCGCCTCAGCGGCGCCCCGCCCGTCGGACGTCCCGGCGTGGTGGCGCCGGTGTCGGTGCGCTCACCCGCCGTCGGCCCGCCCGGGCCGAACCGGCCGCCCGGACCGGCCGGCTCACCCGGCCCGCCCGGGCCGAAGGGACCGCCGGGCCCGAACGGCCCGCCCGGGCCGAAGATCCCACCCGGTCCCCACGGGGGACCGGACGGCTCCGGCTCCTCCGAGCCGCCGTCGACCACGCCCAGCGTGACCCGGTCGAGCAGCACCTCGTCGCCGGCCGCGACCGAGTCGCCGAGGTCCAGGCCGTAGCCGTGCACCGCCGTCAGGGTCAGGCCGTTGTCCGGCGCGCCCTCGGGCTGGTCCGCGGACCGCTCGAAGTCGGCGAACGGGATGCTGATCTGCTGCCAGCCGGCCTCGTCGTCGACGAAGGTCGCCTCGAAGCGCTCAGCGGTGTCCGGTGCCTGCTCCACCGAGATGTAGTCGATGAGGTAGGACGCGGGCAGCTGGAGGTCGTCGGCGATGGTGCCGCCGAAGTTGCCCCCGATCGCCAGGTTCGCGATGAGGAAGAACGGGTGCTCGAACACCCACTCCGACCCGGCGGGCAGGTCCGCCGGGGTCACCTGGTGGAACTGCTCGCCGTCCATGAACCAGGTGATCTTGTAGGGCTCCCACTCGACCGTGAAGGTGTGGAAGTCGTCCGCGAAGGACGTGCCCTCCGGCAGGTAGACCCGGCCGTCGATCGACTGGCCGCCGGAGTACCCGGGGCCGTGGATCGTGCCGAACGCCTCGTTCGGCATGCCGTTGTCGCCCTCGACGTGCTCCATGATGTCGATCTCGCCGGTCTGCGGCCATCCCACGTCGAGGAAGTCGTTGCCGAGCGTCCAGAACGCCGGCCACAGGCCCTCGCCGCCCGGGACCTTGACCCGGGCCTCGATCCGGCCGTGCAGGAACTCCTGCTTGTCCATGGTCGAGATGCGCGCCGACGTGTAGTCGCACGCCACGTTGCTCGAGGAGCACCACAGGGACTCGTCGGTGTTCTCGCGCAGCTGGATCTCGAGGTTGCCCTCGCCGTCCTGCCACACGTTCTCGTCACCCGGCGTGTAGAACTGCGACTCCTGGTTGCCCCAGCCCCAGCCGCCGGTCTCGTTCGACCACGACGTCGGGTCCACCGGCGTGCCGGCGGGGGCGTCGAAGTCGTCGAAGTAGACGCGCTCGGTCCAGCCCTCGGGGCCGGGGTCCGGGGCGTCGTCGTCGCGCAGGTCCACCGTGACCGGCTCCCCGCTGCCCGTGCCCCGGTACCAGAACGTCAGGCCGTCGCTGCCCGACCAGTCCTGCGGCTGGGCGAAGTCGCGGCGCACGGTCGCGCCCGGCTCCTCGACGGTGATGCGGGCGACGCCCTCGTCGGCCGCCTGGCCCGGGTAGGCCAGGGCGCCGTCGGCGGGCACGCGGATCGTGTCGAGGACCGAGCCCTCGGCGCGCCACAGGCCCGCCTCGTCCTCGAAGTCCTCGATCAGCGCGGGGTCGCGGACGTCGTCGTCCTCGATGGTGATGCTGGCGAACCGCGCGAACGGGCTGAGCTCGCCCGGGCCGGTCACGCCCGAGAGCGCCACCTGGACGGTCTTGTCGAGCTCGGCCTTGTCGTCGTCGGGCAGCTCGACCGAGAAGGTCTTCTCCGTCTCGCCGGGGGCGAACTCGAGGGTGCCGCTCGTGGCGACGTAGTCGCGGCCGAGCGCGGCCGGGACGTCCTCGGTCCGCGTGCGGTCCGTGCTGTCCAGCGTGGCGTAGTCGACCGTGACGGTCTCCTGCGCCGGGCGACCGAGCGTGACGGTGACCGTCTGGGGTGCGCCCTCCGCGGCCTGGTAGACACCGCGGTCGAAGCCGACGAGCAGCGGCACGTCGGCGAGGCTCGCGCCCCATCGGGCGACCCGGTCGACGAGGTACTGCTGCGAGCCGGTCGTCTGCGCGACGCCGATCGCGTAGCCGTGGACCTCGTCCAGCGTGAAGCCGTCGTTCGGGGCACCGTTGCCGATGTCCTTGCGCGAGAAGTCGGCCCACTCGAGCTCGACGAACCGCCAGCCGACGACGTCGTCCGTGACCGTCGCGCTGTAGCGCTCGGCGTCGTCGCGGGTCGAGCCCTCGCCGCGGTTCTCGATGACGTCGACGTAGACCTGGTCGCCCGTGCCCTGGCCGAGCAGCCAGAAGTTCAGGCCCTCCGAGTCGCTCCAGTCCTGGGGCGTCCAGACGCCGTCGGACGCGAACGCGTGGGACACGCCCGCCCAGCTGCCGGCGGGGACGTCGAGCGTGAGGCCGAGGGCGCTGTTGCCGTCCTCGGCGCCCGGCCGCGCGGCCGTGCGCTCGTCGGTGACGACCTCCGCGGTCACGGCGCCGCCGTTGCCGGAGTAGGTCTGGAAGCCCAGGCCGAGGCCGTTCGCGTCCGTGCCGGAGGGCAGGCCGCCCTCGTACTCGAACTCGTCGATGACCGTCTCGGGGACGGTGAGGGAGACGTCCTCGAGGTACCAGGTGGTCTCGTTCGGCACGGCGGTCGCGCCGATCGCCCAGCCGTGGACGGCCGTCAGGTTGAGGCCGTCGTTGGGTGCGCCGTTGCCGATCTCCTTGCGCGTGAAGGTGCTGAACGGGAGCTCGACGTACGTCCAGCCGACCGTGTCGTCGGTGAAGACGACGCTGTGCCGCTCGGCGTCATCGGTGGTGGAGCCCGGGTTGCGGTTGTCCAGCAGATCCACGAAGAGCGACCGGCCGCTGTTGGTGCCGTAGAACCAGAAGGACAGGCCGTCGTAGCGGCTCCAGTCCTGCGGGGTCCACGCGCCGCCCGGCTCGCCCAGCTTCTGGGTGACGCCCGCGAAGGACGGCGCCTGCATGGTCAGGCGCAGGGCCGTGTCCCCGGCGTCGCTGCCGGGGGCCGGCGACGGCGGGAGCTCCGCCGCGCCGGACACGGTCGCGGTCGGGTCGGCGAAGAACTCGTACCCGCCGGTGACGCCGTCGGGCGTCACGGGCAGCGGTCCCGCGGTGTCGAAGCCCTCGACGAGCCGGGTGTTGTCCCAGACCGGCTGGGCCTCGGCGGCGTCGTCGTCGCGGAGGGTCAGGGTGTGGGTCGCCGTGCCCAGAGTGGCGGACCCGCCCGACGGGTTCGACAGCGTGAGCGTGAGGCTCTCGTTGCCCTCGACGTCCGTGTCCTGGAGGGTCGCGACCTGCACTGACGCGGTCGTGGCGCCGGCAGGGACCGTCACGGTGCCCGCGGCGGCGGTGTAGTCCTGCCCGGCCGTCGCGGTGCCGTCCGCGGTCGTCCAGTCGACCGTGACGTCCTCGGTCGCGGCGACGCTGAGGCGCACCTCGACGGTCGCGGTGCCGCCCTCCGTCACGCCACTCGTCGCCGCCGCGAACCGGACCACGGGGGCGACGTCGGCACCGGCGTACCAGGCGACGTCGTCGACCTTCCAGGTCACCGGGCCCGATGTCGAGACCACGGGGAAGATGAAGCCCGGCAGAGCGGTGGTGCTGAGCGTCCGGTCGGCGTCGGCCTCGTTGAAGTCCGTGGCGTAGGTGTACGCCGTGAACGGGATCTGGACCAGGCGCCACCCGGTCCAGTCGTCGGTCAGCTGGTGGTCGAAGCGCTCGCCGTCCGTGCCGTCGATCAGCTCGGACTGGAACACCGCGCCGCTGCCGGTGCCGTGCATCCACAGCTGGAGGCCGTCGAACGCGGAGGCGTCCTGCGGGGAGGCGAAGTTCTGCCCCCATCCGGCGAAGCCGGCCGGCACGTCGGCGCCGACGGACAGGACCGTCGTCGGCTCGGTCTGCCCGGGGCGCGCGAGCGCGTCCCCCGGCGCGACGGTCTCCACGCCGAAGCCGGCGCCACCACCGTTCCCGCCGTACGTGTAGAACCCGGCGCCGCCGAGCTGCTCGTTCGTGAGGCCCTCGAAGTCCGCGAGGACGGAGACCGTCGCCGCGGCGGCCGGTGCCGAGAGGGCCAGGGACAGTCCGGTGACGGGGACGAGTCCCGCTGCGATCCACCTTCGTCGTGCCACGTTGCTCCACCTTTGGAGTCGCCTGCCGCGCGGCGTCGCGCGGGCCCGAGGGGGACGGGTCAACGCAGTATTGCGCCCCGTCGACGAAAATGGAACCGGTCTCAGAGAGCGGTCTCACGTGCTGAGAGAGCGTTCTCTCGGGTCAGTCCAGCCGGACGAGGGCCTCGAGCCCGGTCAGGCGCAGCATCCGCCGCAGCTGGGCCGGCGCGCCGAGCACGCGAGGCGGCTCCGGCGCGGCGATGGCGAGCTTGCTCAGGGCCGCCAGCCCGGTCGAGTCCACGAAGTCGAGGTCGTGGCAGCGCACGACGACGGGGCGCCCGGTCGCCAGGGTTGCGCTCACCCGGGCGAGGAGCTCGTCGCGGGAGTCCGCGTCCACGTGCCCCGCGAGCACGAGGACCGCGACGTCGTCCGGGACGTCGGCTCCCGCCGGCCCGTCCGGGTCGTCACCGGGATGCGCCCCGTCACCGAGCTGACGGTCCGGCTCGCCGGGGGCTGCCGCGGCGGGCGACGACACGGCGACGCCCGCGGCCGGTCCGCCGGGCAGCTCGACCTCGAACCACACCGCCTTGCCGCCGCCCGGCATGAGCTCCACGCCCCACGCGCGGGCGAGCTCGGAGACCAGCCACACACCGCGACCGCCAGGGGTCCCCGCGTCGGGGTGGAGCACCTGCGGGAGCCCGTCGCCCTCGTCCGTCACCGTCACGCGCACGCCGCCGTCGACGACGGTCACGTCCAGCTCCGCGCCCCCCGCGCCGTGCCGCGTGGCGTTGGAGACGACCTCGCTGGTCAGCAAGGTGACGACGGTGAGCTGGTCCGGCGCTGCGCCCAGGGCCGCCGCGCGGTCGGCCGCCCACGTGCGCGCCTCGGCGAGCGGGGCGCCGGGGTCGACGGTGAGCCGGCGCGGGGCGTCCTCACGCATGGCTGCGCCCGCCCTCTCGCCTGTCGAGCCGGGTCGCCACCCCCCGAGTGTCGCAGCCGTCCCCCCGTCCGGCGCGGAGGGCGCGGTCGGTTCGGCACCGGAGGCGACGACCTGGAGGGCGAGGAGGGCGACGTCGTCGTGCGCCCGGTCGGGCACCATGCGCGCGAGCACCGCGTCGCAGAGGTCCTCCAGGTCGGGCTGGCCGAGGTCGACCAGCGTGGCCTGGAGGTCGAGCACGCCGTCCCGCGCGGGGCGGTCGCGGCGCTCGACGAGCCCGTCCGTGTAGAGCAGGACGGTCGTGCCGGGCTCGAGGTGGACCGACGAGTCGGTGCGGGCGGCCTCGACGGTCACCCCGACGAACAGGTCCCGCCGGTCGGCGACGAGGAGCGACGCGGCGCCGTCGGGCCCCAGCAGGATCGGCGGCGGGTGGCCGGCGTTCGACCAGTGGAGCAGCTGCCCGCCGTCGTCGGCCGGCTCCAGGCGGGCCACCACGAGGGAGGCCATCGTGTTGGCCTGGAGCAGCGCGATCGCCCGGTCGAGCCGCCGCAGGAGCTCCGCGGGCGTGGACGTCGCCGTGCCCGCGGAGACCGCGATGCCCCGCAGCAGCGAGCGCAGCTGACCCATCGCCGCCACGGCCTCGTTGTCGTGCACGACGACGTCCCCGATGACGACCAGGGTCGAGCCGTCGGCGTCGCGGAACGCGTCGTACCAGTCGCCGCCGACCTGCGCCGCCTCGGCCGACGGCACGTACCGGACGGCGATCCGCAGGTCCTCCGCGCCGACCGGCTCGGTGAGCAACGAGCGCTGCAGGCGTTCGGCGAGCCGCACCTGACGCTCCCGCAGCCGGGCGTTCTCCAGCGCCAGGCCGGCGCGCCCCGCGATCTCCTCCGCGAGCCGCAGCTCCTCGGTGTGCAGGGCGCGGCGCCCCTCGTGGCTGTACAGGGTGAGCAGGCCGAGCGTCCGCCCGCGCGCCCGCAGGGGCAGCAGCGCCCCGGTCTGCGGCGCGAGCGCGTCGAGGACGTCCCGCGCCTCACCGGGCCGCAGCAGCGTCCGGACCCGGGCCGTCGCGTCCGCGTCGACGTGCACCACCTCGCCGCTCGACAGGACCTGCTCCAGGAACGACCCGGACGCGAGCTGGTCGACGCGGGTCGCGGCGTAGCGCTCGGCGAGGGGCTGTCGCGCGGGGTCCACGTGCCGGGTCGCCACGTCCCGCAGCGTCGGGACGCGGCCGCTGTGGTCGTCGTGGACGAGGGTGACGATGGCCCAGTCGGCGAGCTCGGGGACCACGCGGTCCGCGAGCGCCCGTACGGCGTCCTCGGTGTCCGCGCTCCCCGCGAGCGCCGTGGTGATCTCGGCGAGCAGGGAGCCGCGCCGCGCCGCGTGCTGGAGCGCGTGCGACGCCCGACGCGCCGCGGTGGCGTCCAGCAGGTAGACGGCGAGCCCGTCGGGTCCCGGCCACGCGCGCACCTCGAGCCACCGCTCGGGCGGCCCCGGCTGGTGCACGTCGAAGACGACGGGCTGCCCGGTCGCCACCGCGTCCCGGTACCGGTCCTCCCAGAGGCTGCCGACCGCCTCGGGGTACAACGCCCACATCTCCTGGCCGAGCACCTCCTGCCGGGAACGGCCCAGGAGCCGCTCGGCCTCGGTGTTGACGAACTTGAAGCGCCACTGCGGGTCGAGCAGGAACAGCGCCGTCGGCATCGTCTCGAGCAGTCGGGTGGTGCGGGCCTCGCCCTGGCCGAGGCTCGTCGTGTCGATGGCCGAGCCGACGGCGCCCACCACCTCGCCCCCGCCGTCGCGGACGAGGCGGGCGTGGGTCAGCAGCCACCGGGCCTCGTCGGCGGAGTCCAGCGCGCGGTACTCGACGGTGACGTCGGCGGCGCCGTCGGAACCGCGGAGCGCCTGCGCGATCCGCGCGCGGTCGTGCGGATGGAGTCGGGCGGCGAGCTCCTCGACCGGGAGCAGCACGGCCTCGCCGTCGTCCGGTGCGACGTCGGGGAGGCCGAGGAGCGTCGCGAACGGGCGGTCGACCGCGACGGTGGCCGACGGGAGGTCCCACGCGAACGTGCCCGTCCCGGCGGCGCGGACCGCGGGCGCACCGAGCAGGTGGGGGAGGCGACCCGGCGCGTCGGCGGTCCCGAGCACGTCCTCGGGGAGGAGGACTCCGCGTTCGGGCATGAGCCCCCCTCGTCGTCGGTGCGGGAAGCGTAGTCGTCGCGGGCACCGCGGTGCTGATCGCGGTCCGGGGTGCGCGCGGTCCGGCACGGACCCGGACGCCTACCCTCGGACGGTGACGACCCCCGCCGACCGTGACCCCGCCGTGCCTGCCGCTCCTGCCTTCTCCTTCGACGTGCTGCGCCGGGAGCCCGACGCCGAGGCACCGGACCTCGTCGCGGTGGACGCGACGGACCGGCTGCTCCTCGACGAGGCGGCCCAGGAGCTGGCAGCGGCGGGACCGGGCGGCGTCGTCGTCGTCGGGGACCGGTACGGGGCCCTGACCCTCGGGGCCGTCGCGCTCCACGGCGCCGTCGACGTGCGCGTCCACCAGGACGAGCTGACCGGGGAGCTCGCGCTCGCGGCGAACGCCGAGCGCACCGGTGTGCCGGCCACCTGGCGGTCGCTGCCGTTGACGCCCGACCTCGTCCGCGCGGCGCGGGTCGTCCTGCTCCAGCTGCCGCGCTCCCTCGAGGCGCTCGACGACGTCGCCTCGTTGGTGGCCGCGCACGCCGCGCCCGACGTCGTGGTGCTGGCGGGCGGGCGGGTCAAGCACATGTCGCACGGGATGAACGACGTCCTGGGGCGGCACTTCGGCGAGGTCCAGGCGCGGCTGGCGCGGCAGAAGTCGCGCGTGCTCGTGGCGCGCGGGCCCCGCCGTCCGGACGACGGCGCCGCGGCGCCGGCACCCGGCGAGCGGTGGGGCAGCCCCACGCGCGTCCACCACCGGGACCTGGACCTCACCGTGTGCGCGTACCCCGGTGCGTTCGCCGGTGCCCGGGTGGACCGCGGCACGCGGGCGCTGGTCCCGTTCCTCGCCGGGGCGGTGCCCGACGCGTCGTCGGCCGTCGACCTCGGGTGCGGGACGGGGGTCGTGGCCGCCGTGCTCGCCCGGACCCACCCCGACGCGCAGGTCCTGGCGACCGACGTCTCCGCCGTGGCCGTCGCGTCCGCCCGGGCGACCGCGGCGGCCAACGGGTTGGCCGACCGGGTGACCGTCCGGCAGGACCACGGGCTGTCCGCGCTCGCGGACGGCTCCGTCGACCTCGTCGTGCTCAACCCGCCCTTCCACACGGGCGCCGCCGTCCACACCGGCGTCGCGCAGCACCTGTTCGCGGAGGCCGGTCGCGTGCTGTGCCCCCGCGGGGAGCTGTGGGCCGTGTGGAACTCGCACCTGCGGTACCGGTCGGTGCTCGAGCGTCTCGTCGGCCCGACGCGGCAGATCCACCGCGACCCCACGTTCACCGTCACGGCGTCCCGGTGCGGCGACGGCTGAGCCGGACGGCCTCCTCCGGGCACCACCGCGCTCGCCCGCCCGGGGAAAGAGGTGGGGGCGGCCTCCGGAGAGCGGGAGGATGGTGACCATGTCAGCCACTGTCCAGGCCAAGGGTGTCGGTGCGGGCTTCGGTCAGCGGGCGCTGTTCACCGGTGTCGACCTCGTCGTCGCGCCCGGCGACGTCGTCGGGCTCGTCGGGCCCAACGGCGCCGGGAAGTCCACGCTCCTGCACATCCTCGCCGGCCTGCGGGCCCCCGACGACGGCGCCGTCTCCGTCTCGCCGCCGCACGCCCGTCTCGGCCTGCTCGCGCAGGAGGTCGAACGCGTGCCGGGCGAGACGGTGCGCGACCACCTCGCGCGCCGGACCGGCGTCGCGCCGGCGCAGGAGGCGATGGACGCGGCCGCCGACGGGCTCGCGAGCGGTGCACCCGGCGCCGACGACGCCTACGCGGACGCGCTGGAGGCGTGGCTGGCCCTCGGCGGGGCGGACCTGGACGCCCGTCTCGGCACCGTCGCCGACGACCTGGGGCTCACGGTGGACCTCGACCTGCCCATGACGGCGCTGTCGGGTGGTGAGGCGGCACGCGTCGGGCTGGCCGCGCTGCTGCTGTCGCGCTTCGACCTGTACCTGCTGGACGAGCCGACCAACGACCTCGACGCCCACGGCCTGGACCTCCTCGAGCGGTTCGTCCACGACGCGGAGGCGCCGGTCGTCGTCGTGAGCCACGACCGGGAGTTCCTCAGCCGCACGGTCACGACCGTGGTGGAGATCGACCGCAGCCTGCAGCGCGTCGTCGTCTACGGCGGCTCCTACGACGCCTACCTCGAGGAGCGCTCGGTCACCCGGCGGCGGGCGCGGGAGGCGTACGAGGAGTACGAGGCGCGCCGGGACACGCTCCAGGCACGGGCCCGCATGCAGCGCGCGTGGATGGCGAAGGGCGTGCGCAACGCGCGCCGCAAGGCGACCGACAACGACAAGTTCATCAAGCACTTCCGCGGGCAGACGTCGGAGAAGCAGGCCGCCAAGGCGCGGCAGAGCGAGCGGGCGCTCGAGCGGCTCGAGACCGTGGACGAGCCGCGCAAGGAGTGGCAGCTGCAGATGTCCATCGCCGCCGCGCCCCGGTCCGGGTCCGTCGTGGCGGTGTCGCGCGGCGCCGTCGTCGAACGGGGTGGGTTCCGGCTCGGACCGGTCGACCTGCAGCTGGACTGGCAGGACCGGGTCGCGGTGACCGGGCCGAACGGCGCGGGCAAGTCGACGCTGCTCGCGCTGCTGCTCGGCCGGGTGGCGCCCACGGCCGGCGCGGCGGAGCGCGGGTCGGGCGTGCTCGTCGGCGAGGTCGACCAGGCGCGGGCGGCGTTCGAGGGCGACGCGTCGCTGGGCCGGGCCTTCGCCGACGAGGTGCCGGACTGGCCGACGGCGGACGTCCGGACCCTCCTGGCGAAGTTCGGCCTCGGGGTGCACCACGTCGACCGGCCGGCGGGCTCGCTGTCGCCGGGCGAGCGGACGCGCGCGGCCCTGGCCCTGCTCCAGGCGCGCGGCGTCAACCTGCTCGTGCTCGACGAGCCGACGAACCACCTCGACCTGCCGGCGATCGAGCAGCTCGAGCAGGCGCTGGAGTCCTTCGACGGGACCATCCTGCTCGTGACGCACGACCGCCGGATGCTCGAGACGGTGCGGCTGACGCGGCGCTGGCACGTCGAGGAGGGCCTGGTCACCGAGGTCCCTGCCGACTGACGAGCCACCGGGAGCCCGCCGGGCCCGCCCGACGCGGACTGCGTGGCGAGTCTCCCGCGCCCGACGCGGGTACGTCTCCGCGGTGCCACCGGCTCACCGTCCGGGTCCGCCGGAGCGCGGGTGCGCCGGCTGCCAGACTTGCCGCATGACCGTCGAGCAGCCCGCCCCCTCCTCCGGCACGGCGCCCGTCGCGCTCGTCACCGGTGCCAGCGCCGGGTTCGGCGCCGCGATCACCCGCCGGCTCGTGGCCGACGGGTACCGGGTCGTGGCGGCGGCACGCCGCGTCGAGCGCCTCGACGCCCTGCGGGCCGAGCTCGGTGACGCCGTGCACCCCGTCGAGCTCGACGTCCGGGACGCCCGCGCGGTGCACGCCGTCGTCGACGGGCTGCCGGAGGACCTGGCCGAGCTCGACGTCGTCGTCGGCAACGCCGGACTGGCGCTCGGCATGGGCCCCGCGCAGGAGGCCTCGTGGGCGGACTGGGAGCAGATGATCGACACCAACGTGCGCGGGCTCGCGGCCACCGTGCACGCCGTGCTGCCGGGGATGGTGGCGCGCGGGCGGGGGCACGTCGTCGTCATCGGGTCGGTCGCCGGCACGTACCCCTACCCGGGCGGGCACGTCTACGGCGGCTCGAAGGCCTTCGCGCACCAGCTCGCCCTGGCGCTGCGGTCCGACCTGCACGGCACCGGCGTGCGCGTGACCACGATCGAGGCCGGGATGGTCGCCGGGACGGAGTTCTCCAGCATCCGGTTCGGCGGCGACGCGTCACGCGTCGAGGCGACCTACCGCGACATGCAGCCGCTGACGGCCGAGGACATCGCGGAGACGGTCGCGTGGGTGACGGCGCAGCCGGCGCACGTCAACGTCAACGTGGTCGAGGTCATGCCGACGACGCAGAGCTTCGCCCCGTTCCAGGTCCACCGCGGGTGACCCACACCTCGTGCAGGTGCTCCAGCACCAGCACGCCGGCGACGGCCGTCCACGCCACGTCCCGCACGCCGAGGTCGCGCAGCGGCCGGCGCTCGCGGCGGGGCTGCGCCTGCCGGCCGAGGACGAAGAACGTCGTGGTCAGCAGCGTGAGGAGGAGGACCGTACCCACCTGGCCAGGATCGGCCGACGACGACGTCCCCGCACGGGACCAAGGGCCGGTGCCGGGCGGGCCGTGCGGACCGACGCCGGCTGCGGCGTAGCGTGTGCCGGTCGGGACGATCGGCTCACGGTGGGTGCGGGATGGTGCGAGACGTAGGGGCGGACGACGGCGGCGCGGGCCGTCCGGTGGGTCGACGCCACGGTGCGGCACGCGACGGCCGCGCGGCCGACGGCCGTGACCGCCATGACGACGTCCCCCCTGTCCCCCGTGACCGCGACGACGTCCGCTCGGCCCGCTGGGCGTGGTTCGTCCTCGGCGGGACGGTGGTCGTCGTGGCGCTCGTGGCGACGCAGATGGTCTCCGCCTGGCGCGACGACAGCGCCGCGCGGGCGCTCATGGCCGACCTGTCGCAGACCGAGCGGCGGGTCCTCGCGGACCGCGTCGTGGACGCCGAGGAGATGGACGAGGCGCTCGAGGCGTGGGTGCGGTGCCAGGAGGGCGCGGGCTTCCGGGTCGTCCCGGCCGGCGAGACCTACGGGAGGAGCGACTTCGCTCGCGAGATCTCCGGGTCGCGAACCGCCCTGCGTGCCGCCGAGGACGCGGCCACCGGGTGCGACCGCGAGAACGACGCGGTCGAGGGGGTGTGGTTCCTCCAGCACGACGTCGGCCGCGGCGAGCTGGGCGCCGCCCGCCAGCGCCTCGCCGCGTGCGCGTCCGAGGTGCTGGGGAAGGAGGTGGACCTCGGGGCCGCGCTGTCCTGGTACGCCGGGACGGTGACGGGTCCGGAGCAGTGGGACGACCGGACGGACGTCCGGGCCTGCTCGGGGGAGGTGACGGCGGCGACGTCGACGGGCTTCGCTCCGCCCGGCCTCGCGCGCGTGCTGGAGGAGGCGGACCTGGGGTGAGCGGTGCTGTGCGGGAGCTCGCGTCCGACTGCACGCGGTGCGTCGCGCTCTGCTGCGTCGCCCTGCCCTTCCGGCGCTCCGCGGACTTCCCCGTCGACAAGGCAGCCGGCGACCCGTGCCGCAACCTGCTGGCCGACCACTCCTGCGGCATCCACGACCGCCTGCGTGACGAGGGCTGGGTCGGCTGCACGGTGTACGAGTGCTTCGGCGCCGGCCAGGCCGTCACCGCCGCGTTCGCCGGGGGCCGGCGCGATGCCCCGACGACGACGGCCGCGATGTTCGCGGTGTTCCCGGTCGTCCAGCAGGCGCACGAGGTCCTGCGACATCTCGCCGAGGCCGCGGCCCGTACCGACGACGATGCCCTCCGCACCAGGGCCGACGACCTCACGACCGCGCTCGGGTCCGAGGTCGACGCGGCGCTGGCGGCGGCCGCTGGTGCGGCCGGCGTCGCCGGGACGGCCGACACCCGGGCGGCCGCCGGCACGGGCATCGACATCGGGGTGTGGCGGGCCCGGGTCGGGCCGCTGCTCGGCGAGGTGAGCGCGGCCGTGCGGGCGGGCGCGGTCCCCTCGCGCCGACGGCGCGCTGGGCGTGCCGGTCAGCACGCCGACCTCGTCGGTGCGCGGCTTCGCGGTGCCGACCTGCGCGCCGCGGACCTGCGGGGCGCCCTCCTGCTGGGTGCCGACCTGCGTGGGGCCGACCTGCGCACGGCGGACCTCCTCGGTACGGACCTGCGCGGTGCTGACCTCTCCGGCGCCGACCTCACGGGCGCGCTCTTCCTCACCCAGCCGCAGGTGGACGGCGCCCGCGGGGACCGCGGGACGGCACTCGGCGTCGGCCTGCGGCGGCCCCGGCACTACGCACGCTGAGGCGCCGTCGGCGGGCGGCTCGCCGACGGCGCCCTGCGGCTCAGGCGGACGCGCCCGCCGGCTCGGTGGCCGTGACCTCCTGCGCGACGAGCACGTGGTCGCCGACGTAGTCCTCGTAGAGCCGGTCCTCCAGGTCGACGCCGTACTTCTCCTCGAGCTCGGCGATGTCGAGCTCCTCCACGACGCCCGTCACCTCGACGTACTGACCCTCCTCGACGTCGGCCAGAGCGGCGTCCAGGACGACGACGTTCCAGCCGGCGATGCTGAGCCGGAACCCGGCGGCGCCCTCGAACACGTTCGCAACCGTGCCGCCCAGCGTGAGCGGGTCATCCGTGAACGTCTCGACGTCCTCCGCGACGAGGACGGTCTGACCCTCGTACTCCTCGAGGTCGGCCTCGTCCCACTCCACCCCCAGGTCCTCGCTCAGGTCGGGGATCTGCAGGACGTGCACGGTGCCGTGCACCCGCAGGATGGTCTCGGACTCGACGATCTGGTCGTCGACGGACACGGACGTGTCGAAGAGGCCGTCCCCGGCGAGGACGAGGACGTCATCGGGGGCCAGCTCGGTGCCCTCCAGGAGGAGCGCCCCGTCCCCGAGCACGTCCGCCGCGCGGCCGCTGACCGTGATGTCCCGCCCGAGGAGGCGGGGCGGCCCCGCGGGCCCTGCCTCCGCGACCTCCTCGGCGGTCGAGCCCTCCTCGGGGTTCGGGGTCTCTTCGGCGTCCGCGCAGGCCGTCAGGCCCAGGGCGCCGGCCAGGGCCAGCGGCGCGCCGATGGCGACGCGGCGGGTGCTGCTGCTGGTGGTCGTGCGGTGGTGTCGCATGGTGTGCTCCCTCGGGTCGTGCGGTGACGTGCTGCTGGGCGCGCTCAGGCGCCCGCGGGCGGGCCGGCGGGCTCGGTCACGGTGACGGTGTCCGCCACGAGGACGAGGTCGCCGACGTACGGCTCGTAGACGGCCTCCTCCAGCTCCGCGCCGTACTCGGCCTCGACCGCGCTCAGCTCGAACCGCCGCACCGTGCCGCTGACCTGCACGTAGTCACCGACCTCGACCTGGGCCTGCTCGGCGTCCAGGACCACCACGTCCCACCCGCTGCCGGCGACGCGGAACGCCGTGGTGCCGAGCAGCTCGGTGACGTCGCCGGCGAAGGTGAGGGACTCACCGGCCAGCGTGTCCAGGCGGTCCGCGACGAGGACGGCCTCGCCCTCCCAGTCCGCGATCTCCTCGTCGTCCCAGTCGAGCCCGAGCTCCTCCTCCAGGGCCGCGACGTCGAGCCGGCGGACCGTGCCCTGGACCTGGAGCACGCGCTCCTCGTCGACGACGTCCTCGGCCGACTCGAGCGCCTCGAACGTCCCGTCGGCCGCCAGGACGAGCAGCTCGTCCGTCGCGTCGCCGGCGTCGAGCACGACGGCACCCTCTCCGATCACCTCGTCGGCCGCGGCGCTGATCGTGACGTCGCGGCCGAGCAGGACGCCGCCGCCGGCGTCCGGCTCCGCGTCCGCCACGTCCTCGGCGGTGGTCCCCTCCTCCGGCCCGGCGCTGTCCGCGCACCCCGTGAGGGTGAGGGCACCCGCGAGGGCGATCGGGAGGCCGGCGCCCCGTCGAATCTGCGTGGAGGTGCGATGTCGTCGCATGATGGGGTTCTCCTCATGTCGGGGGGCGGTCCCGTCCGGGACCGGGTCCCTCGGATCTGGACGTCCCCACCGTGTGCAGAGGCCGGAGAGGGAGGCGACCGCTCGGGCCCGCCTCGACCAACCCTTGACGCTTTCGTGACGTTCCCGTGACCTAGACCGGCTGTCCGACCCTCACGTCTTCGATGACGGCGCGCACGGCTCTGCGCCGACGGCGCCATCGCACCACGCGCTCCACCACCACACCGACGAGTGCCCCGAGGGCGACGCCGAGGGCGGCGGCGACGAGCGGGTCCGCCCCCAGCAGCCGGGCGGCGCCCAGGCCGAGGCCCACCGAGTACGCCGACCACAGGACGGCCGCGAGGCCGGCGAGCGCGCTGAACCGCCCCCGCGGGAGGCCCACCGCGCCGGCCGTCATGTTGACCGCGACGCGGCCGCCCGGGACGAACCGCGCGACGAGGACGACGGCGACGTCGCGGTCCACGACGGCGCGCTCCGCACGCTCCAGGGCATGCAGCGCCCGGGGTCGCCCCGCGAGGCGTCGGCGACGTGAGGTCAGCACACGCCGGCCGAGCGAGTAGGCGGCCTGGTCCCCGGTGTAGGCGCCGGCCGCCGCCAGGAGCCAGAGGAGGGCGATGCGGGCTCCGTCGCCGGGACCGGCGAGCGCGGCGACCGCGATGACGGCCGACTCGCTGGGCACCGGGGGGAAGAACCCGTCGACGGCGGTGAAGGCGTACACGAGCAGGAGTGCCCACGGCGAGGAGGCGGCGGCCTCCGCCGCCTCCGTCACGACGGCTCCTCGTCGACCCACTCCAGGAGGTCGCCCGGCTGGCAGTCCAGGACGCGGCACATCGCGTCGAGGGTGCTGAAGCGCACGGCCTTGGCGCGCCCGTTCTTGAGGACGGCCACGTTCGCGGGGGTCAGCCCGACCCGTTCGGCGAACTCCCCGACGCTCATCTTGCGGCGGGCCAGCTCGACGTCGATCCGCACGACGATGGCCATCAGATCACCGCGTCCATGTCATCACGGAGGGCGGTCGCACTCCGGAGCAGCGCCCGCATGACCACCATGAGCAGGACGACCACGGTGGCGACGAGCACCATCCCGCCGAGCATCATCGGGATGCCCGGGTCCCGGATCTCGGGCGTGACGTAGATCGTGAGGACGAGGGCGCCCGCTCCGGCGGCGAGGAGCAGCCACGCCACGGCCAGCGCCCACAGGATCGCGTCCACCCAGGCGAACGCGTCGCGGCTGAAGATGCGGTCGGTCCGGACCATGCCCAGCAGCCGCCACGTGCACACGATGACGACCTGGACGCAGACCATCCCCACGACGGCCGCGACGGTGAGCGGCCAGCGCAGGCGCGCGATCGCGGGCGCGTCGGCCTGGGCCAGCGAGGAGAGCTCGCCCGGTATCGAGAGGGTCTGGCCGACGACGGTGGCGAGGAACAGCAGCACGAGGAGCACTCGGAGGAGCCCGACGGCCCCGCGGGTCAGCATCATGGATCGAGTGTCGACAGCCATCTATCGAATGTCAATAGGTAGAGCCTGAACGTCAGCCGGGCGCACCGCCCTCGCCCGCGCGTCGTCATGCGCAGGTGCGCGGCTTGGGCGTCACCACCCGCACGCGGCGGCGATGTGGTCGTAGATCTGCCCGCGCAACGGGTCCGGAGCCGTGAGGTGGACGACCGGTTGCGGCTCGCCGTCGAGCGTGACGTGGACCGGCACGAAGGTGCCGCGCTTGTCCTCCGCCACGGCGTGCGGGTCGCAGCGACCGGGCAGGAACTCCAGGACGACCGTCGTGGGCGCGGTGCAAAGGGTGGTGAGCGCCGTCGGCGACCAGGCGGTCGCGTCGAGCGGCGAGAGGAGCACCGTCCCGTCCACGCGCGTGATCGACACCTCGGCCTGCGCGTCCGTGACGGTCGCCGTGATGGTCAGCGCGCCGACCAGGCGGCCGTCGCGCTCCTCGGCGGTGACGTCGGGTCCCAGCTCGAGCCGGACGGCGTCGCGGACCTGCCGCTCCGCGCAGTCCTCGCGGTTGATCCGGGCCAGGTGCCCCTGCGGGTCCTCGGGCGACAGCGCCACCTCCTGCCCGTCGGCCGTGCGCACCACCACCGACGACGACGGCGCCTCGCCGGCCGGGCACACCGGCGCACCGAGGTTCACCGGGAAGTCGCGGTAGCGGCCGGGTGGCACGGGCCGGCCTCGTGTGGGGTCCGACGTCACGCGCCCTGCGGCGATGGAGGTCGTCAGGGCGGCCGTTGCGACGTCGACGGGCGCGTCCGTCTTGTTGCGGAGCCGGACCTGAACGCGCCGTACGCCCCAGTCGGACCGGCTCTGCCGGATCTCCGCCGTGAGGGCGTCAGGCTCGAGAGGGCCGGCGAGGGCGGACCCCGTCGCGGCGCCGGACGGCGCAGACGCGACGGCGGAGGGCTCCGGCGCGGCGGACCTGCTCGGCGCCTGTGACCCGGCCACCTGGTCGCGCGCCTCCGCGGTCGACGCCGGCTCGCCGGTGGCGCCGCACCCCGCGAGGGTGAGCACCGTGAGCAGCCCGAGGGTGACTGCCCGACCCGCACGACCGCGCAGCGCGCGAGGGGCCCCGCCCCGCCCGCGCCGGCACCCCGGGATCCCGCGCCGATGCACGCGGTCAGCGTAGGTCGGGACGGTCGCGGCGTCCTCAGTGCCCCGTCGTCACCGGCACCGCAGTCGCCCGTGGTGCGCGGAACGCCAGCGCGGCGGGGATCGCGAGCGTCGCGATCACGGCTCCCACGAGGAACGCCGTGTGGATCCCCCCGGCGGTCGCCGCGACGACCGCCGCCCCGCCGTCGGCGAGACGCACCGACTGCAGCGTCATGACGGTGACGAAGAGTGCGATCCCCGCGGCGCCGGCGACCTGCTGCACCGTGCCGATGACCGCGCTGCCGTGCGGGTAGAGGCGCGGGCTGAGGGAGCCGAGCGCCGACGTGAACAGCGGCGTGAAGATCAGGGCGAGCCCACCGCTCATGACGACGTGGCACACCAGGAGCAGCCACGGTGCGCTGTCGGCGCTCAGGGTCGCGAGGCCCCAGGTCGCCGTGGCCACCAGGGCGGTGCCGGGGACGAGGAGCGGCCGCGGCCCCACGCGGTCGAACGCCCGGCCCACGAAGGGTGCGGCGACGCCCATGAGGAGGCCGCCGGGCAGGACGAGCAGCCCGGCCTGGAGGGGCTCGAGGCCCAGGACGTCCTGGGCGTACAGGGGCAGCAGGATGATCGTGCCGAACAGCGCCATCATGCTCACGCCCATGAGCGCGACGGCCACGCGGAACGTCGGGGCCGTGAACGTGCGCAGGTCCAGCAGCGCGCTGTCCGTCGCCTGGAGCCGCAGCTGGCGTGCGATGAAGAAGCTGAGCGATCCCAGGCCGACGACGATCGACCCCCAGGCCACGACCGCGGTGCCCTCGCCGGCGGACTCGCCGAGCTGGCTCAGGCCGTACACCAGCCCTCCGAAGGCGAACACCGAGACGACGACCGACAGCAGGTCGACGCGCGCGGCGCGGGGCTCGGTGAGGTTGGGCAGCCGCAGGGCGCCGAGCGTGAGCGCTCCGAGGGCGATCGGCAGCATGAGCCAGAACAGGCCCCGCCACGGCAGGACCGCGAGCACGGCGCCGCTCAACGTGGGCCCGAGGGCGGGTGCCACGGAGATGACGACGGAGATGTTGCCCATCGTGCGGCCCCGCCGCGCCGGGGGCGTGACACTCATGACGGTCGTCATGAGCAGCGGCATCATCAGCGCGGTGCCGGTCGCCTGGACGACGCGGCCGGCGATGAGCACGGCGAAGACCGGTGCGAGCGCCGAGAGGAGCGTGCCGGCGCTGAAGAGGCCCATGGCGGTGAGGAAGACCGCGCGGGTGCTGATCCGCTGCAGGACGAAGCCGGTCATGGGGATGACGACGGCCATGGTCAGCAGGAAGGCGGTCGTCACCCACTGCGCCGTCCCGGCACTGATCCCGAGGTCCGCCATGAGCGGCGGCAGGGCGACGCTCATCGTCGTCTCGTTGAGGATGACGACGAACGCGGAGAAGAGCAGGAGGACGACGGCGAGGCGCTCCCGTGGCGTCATCTCGGCGGTGCGGGGCTCCGTGCCGTCAGGTCGGTCCAGGCCCTCGGCTCGCCCCCCGGTGCCGTCGGTGCCGTCGGCGCCGACGGGGCGCGCGGCCTCGACGGGCAGCGCGCCGTCGACGGGCGCGGGGTTCTGGGCGATCTCGGTCACAGGTCTCCGTTCACAGCGGTCAGCAGTCGGCACGTCCCAGGCATCCACGCCGACGCCGTCAGCAGTCTGCCCCCGGCCACCGACACGACGAGAACGCTTTTCCCCGGCGCCCGCTTCCCGTCCGCTCGGCCGGCGCCTGTGCCGCGCGTCACGTCGGCAGGCGGGTGAACTGCGGTGCGCCACCCGTCCGGCAGCGGCGGCGTGTCGGCTGCTCGTGGCAGCGTGGGACCCGTGACGAGCAGGGGCGAGCCCGAGGACGGGCACCGGGGCAGACGACGACTGGTGACGTGGCGCGGTTCGGAGCCGCACCGGGTCGACGTCGCGGTGGTGACGCTGCACGCGGACCGGCTCACCGCGCACGGCACCAGCACCGGGGACGCGCACCTGCTGCGCTACAGGCTGGCGACCGACCACGACTGGCAGACGACGCGCCTCGAGGTGGTCGTCGAGGCGTCCGGCACCCGGCGCGAGCTCGACCTGCGCCGGGACGCCTCCGGGCGCTGGAGCGCCCGGCGCACCGTGTACGAGCCCGGCGACTGGTGGTTCGAGGACCTGGAGCTCGACGAGCTCGACGGCGCCGCGGACGTCGGGCTGGCGCTCTGCCCCCTCACCAGCACGATGCCGGTGCTCCGCGGCGGCTTCCTCGACGCGTCGCGCCGCGGCCACGAGCTCGAGCGGACGCTCACCGCGGCGTGGGTCGACGTCCCGCACCTGACGGTGGAGCCCTCGACGCAGGTCCTCCGCTCCCTGACGGCCACCGAGGACGGTGCGGCGCGCGTCCTGCACCTCGGCGACGGCTTCGAGGCGCAGCTGGTGCTCGACGACGACGGCCTCGTTGTCGGGCACCCGGACGCCGTCCGCATCGACGGCTGAGGGCCCTCGCCGCCGGAGCGCTCGACGTCGGGCCTTCCCCGACCTAGCGTCGCGGGATGAGAGAAGGCCAGCAGGTCCGGTGGAACACGTCGCAGGGGGAGACCCACGGCCGGACGGTCGAGCGGCGCACCGAGGAGTTCACGTTCGAGGGCCAGACGTTCAAGGCCTCCGCCGACGAGCCGTACTGGATCATGGAGTCGGACAAGACCGGTGCCCGCGCCGCCCACAAGGAGTCCACGCTCCGGGCCTGACGGGGCCCAGGCCCGCGGGAGTCCGACCGGGTAGCTGTCGCGCGGTCGCCGCGTCCGGACGTCCGAGCCCGACGGAGGTCAGGGCGCCGTCGTCGGGTGCGCCCGGACGAGCAGGACGACGGCGACGAGGATGAGCGTCCCCCCGAGCACCTGCAGACCGGTGAAGGCCTCGGCCAGCACGAGCGAGGCGAGGACGACCGTGACGACGGGCTCGAGGGTCGACAGCGTCGCGGCGCTGCTCGGCCCCAGCCGCGCGAGCCCGGCGAAGAACGCGATGATCGCGAGCACGGTGCTGACGACCGCGATGCCGACGACGGCGAGCCAGCCGCTCGTCGTCGTCGGCAGCGCGGCGCCGGTCGCGAGCGTCGGGACGGTGAGCACGAGAGCCGCCGCCAGGACCACCACGGTCGTGGAGGGCAGGGCGCCGGCGCGGGACGTCGGGACCTCGCTGAGCAGGATGTAGCCGGAGTAGATGACCGCGGCCAGCACCGCCAGGCCCATGCCCACGGCGGTGCGCGGGTCCCAGGCGACGGCGGTCGGGCCGATCGTCAGCGCCGTGCCGACCGTGGCGAGTCCCAGGGCCGCCACGCGGCCCCGGGTCCACCGGTCCCGGCCGGTGGCGGTCGCCAGCACCGTGACGAACACCGGGTACAGGTACAGCAGCAGCGCGACGACGCCCGCGGGGGCGAAGGTCAGCGCCGTGAAGTAGCTCATCGACTGCCCGACGTACCCCAGGCCCCCGAGCGCCGCGAGGGCGAGCAGCGTCCGGCCCCGCGGCAGGCGGAGGCGCCGCACCCGGAGCACGACGAGCAGCACGACCGCGGCCAGGACGAACCGCAGCCACACGACGGCCAGCACCTCGCCGCCGCCGTCGTACGCCGCGCGCGCGAAGATCGCCATGGCGCCGAAGCCGACGGCCGAGGCCAGGACGAGCAGGGCACCGAGACGCACGTCGGCGGGGGCGCGGACGGGCGCCGTCGTCGGCCGGGCGGTGGCCACGTGACCTCCTCGGAGGGCTCGCGCGCCCCCCGCGCGCTCGAGCGCAGTGTGCCCCGGCCCCTGCCGGGACGGCACCGCCCTTCCGACTGGTGGAGCGCGCACGCCCGACGGTGGCACGCTTCGACCATGACCACCGTGGAGCAACCGATCGAGTGCTGGCTGACCGACATGGACGGGGTGCTCGTGCACGAAGGGCACGCCCTGCCCGGGGCGGCGGACTTCATCGCCGCCCTCAAGCGCTCGGAGCGCCCGTTCCTCGTGCTGACGAACAACTCGATCTTCACGGCACGCGACCTGCGGGCCCGGCTCGCGGCGTCCGGCATCGACGTGCCGGAGGAGGCGATCTGGACGTCGGCGCTCGCGACGGCCCAGTTCCTCCAGCAGCAGGTCCCCGGCGGCCGCGCGTACGCGATCGGGGAGGCGGGCCTGACGACGGCGCTGCACGACGTCGGCTACACGATGACCGACAGCGACCCCGACTACGTCGTGCTCGGCGAGACCCGGACCTACTCGTTCGAGGCGATCACCCGCGCCATCCGGCTCATCGAGGGCGGCGCCCGGTTCATCGCGACGAACCCCGACCCGACCGGCCCGAGCGTCGACGGCCCGCTGCCCGCGACCGGCGCCGTGGCAGCGCTCATCACGCGCGCCACGGGACGCGAGCCCTACTTCGTCGGGAAGCCGAACCCGATGATGTTCCGGTCGGCGCTCAACCGGATCGAGGCGCACTCCGAGACCACGGCGATGGTCGGCGACCGCATGGACACCGACGTCGTGGCGGGCATCGAGGCGGGCCTGCGGACCTTCCTCGTGCTCACCGGGTCCACCCGCGCGGAGGACGTGGACCGCTTCCCGTTCCGCCCGAGCCAGGTCGTCCCGTCCATCGCCGACCTGGTCAGCCTCGTCTGACGCGGCTCGCCCCTGGTGTCGCCGAGCCGGCCCGTGCTCGGTGCGGAATGAGCCGCGGGTGAGGTCCGTTGCCGCTGACGATGACCACCACCCCGCCCCGGCCCGACGTCACCCTCCCGCTCGCCGTCCTCGACTTCGTCGGCATCGAGCACGGCGAGTCCGCGCACCAGGCCCTGGAGGGCGCCGTCCGCGTCGCGCAGGCCGTCGAGGCCGCCGGGTACGGCCGCTACTGGGTCTCGGAGCACCACAACATGCGCTCGCTGGCGTGCAGCGCGCCGGAGATCCTCCTCGCGGCGCTGGGCGCGCGGACGACGACGATCCGCGTCGGCGCGGCCGGGATCATGCTGCCCAACCACGCGCCGTTCAAGGTCGCGGAGACCTTCCGGACCCTGCTCGGCCTCTACCCGGGCCGCGTCGACCTGGGTCTCGGACGCGCGCCGGGCACGGACCCGCTCACCGCGCACGTCCTACGGCGGGGCCAGCAGGTCGACGTCGGTCAGGACTTCCCCGGGCAGGTCGCCGAGCTCCTGGCGTTCCTGGGTGACGGCGGCTTCCCCGGCGGGCACCCGTACGGCGAGCTCGTGGCCGCACCGGTCGTCGACGAGCGGCCCGAGGTGTTCGTGCTCGGCTCCAGCCCGTACGGTCCCCGGTTCGCGGCGGTCAACGGCCTGCGCGCGGTGTTCGCGCACCACATGAGCCCGGAGATCGCGACGCAGGTGCTGCGGGAGTACCGGCGCACCTTCGAGGCCGGGCCCGACGGCGGCTCGCCGTGGTCGGCGGTCTCCGTCCTCGCCTTCGCGTCCGACGACGACGCCGCCGTCCTGGAGTTCGAGGCCGGCTGGGCGCTGACCATGCAGAACCTCGCCCGCGGGATCCGCGAGCCCTTGCGCCCGGAGGAGGTGCGCGCGTACGCCGAGTCCGAGACGTTCCGCCGCTCCCGGGAGGTGCTGCGCGCCCAGGGCGACGACCGCATGGTCACCGGTGCCCCGGAGGAGGTCGTCGCGAGGCTGCGTGCGCTCCAGGCCGACGCCGAGGCCGACGAGGTCGTCGTCGTCACCCCCGGCCTGGACCGCGACCGCCGCATCGCCAGCTACGCGGCCATCGCTGCCGCCTGGCCCCGCTGAGACCCCCACTGCCGTTCATCCCGCCACCCTCCGTCTGATCCGCCACTCGCACCGTGCGGATCGGACGCAGGGTGGCGGATCGGACGGCGGGGTGCGGTCAGGGCTGGTCGGGGTCAGCGGCGTCGCCGTCGGGGTGGGGCGTGCCGCCGAGCAGCACCCTGGTCATCGCGTTGCGCGTGTCGAGGAGCTCCTCGAGGGCCTCGTCGACGTCCGACCGACTCACCCGCGGCAGCCGGTCGCCGGCGACGAGCGCCGCCCGACGCAGCAGCTCCTTGAGGAACGACGCGGTGACGCCCTCGCTGCGCGCGACGGCGTCGTCGGCGGCTCCGGGCTCCACCTCGAGGCCACCGCGGTACAGCTCGAAGAGCGCCCGACGGCCGTGCTCGTCCGGCAGGTCGAGCGCGATGGCCTGGTCCACCCGCCCGGGCCGCGCCGCCAGCGCGGGCTCCAGGAGGTCGGCGCGGTTGGTGGTGAGGACGAAGATGACGTCGGCGTCCTCCGCGAGACCGTCCATCTCGTTGAGCAGCTGGAAGAGGAGCGGGTGGTGGCCGGGGTGCATGCCACGGTCCTCGGCGATGAGGTCCACGTCCTCGACGACGACCATCGACGGCTGGAGGGCGCGCGCGACCGAGCACGCCTCGCCGATGAGGTGGAGTGCGTTGCCCGTGAGCTGGATGACGGTCGTGCCGGTGAGGCTCGCGGTGAGGTAGCGGACCGTGTGCGTCTTGCCGACGCCCGGCGGGCCGTAGAGGAGGAGGCCCCGCTTGAGGTGCTGCCGGGCGGCGAGCAGCCGCTCCTTGTGCGCCGCGACGCCGACGACCTGTCGCTCGACGGCGGCGAGGGTCGTGCTCGGGAGGACGAGCTGGTCGGCCGCCAGCTCCGGCCGGCGGTGGAACGCGAGCACCGTGCGGCCGCGGCCGAACATCTCCCCGCCGAAGCTGAGCACCTGTCCGCGGAAGACGTTCTCGCGCAGCGCCGCCTCGCGGACCTGCGCCGCCGTGTGGGCCGCGAGGCCGTCGCCCGTGCTGACGACCTGGACCGTCACCTGGTCGATGCCGGTCTCCGGCTCGGCGCCGCGCAGCAGCACGACGCTGCGGCTCGTGCCGTCGTCGAGGAGGTAGAGCCCGCACCGGACGCAGGCGCGGACGGCGCCGTCGGGCCCGCTGGGCAGGTTGGTGCGGGCCACGTTGCCCGGCCGGGGTCCGAACGGGTCGTGACCGTGGACGCCGGTGAGCAGGTCGCCCAGCCCGAACGGCCGGTGCTGGAAGCCGACGATCCCCACGACCTCGACCTGAGCGCCCGACGCGGCCAACCAGGCGTCGAGCCCCGCCTGGACGTTGACGTGCTCGTACCCGGCCCACGCCTCCTCGACCACGTCGAGCGCGTCCACGCCGGGGCCGAGGTGCTCGAGCAGGATCGACGTGAGGGTGGGCACCTCGCCGGCCCGCGCCACCCCGACGACGCCGCGGACGCCCCGGCGCAGCAGGCGCCCGACGTCCGCGAGCTCGGGCCGGAGGTCGCCGTCGGGGGTGCGCCCGTCGCCCGCGACGCCCGCAGCGGCGACACCGCTGCGGGGCGCGTACGCGAACCAGCCGCCCGAACCCATGGTGCCCCCTGATGATCGTGGTGCCCGGCACGCTACCGACCCCGGCCGCCCCCGGAAAGGCCTCCCGCTCCAACCCTCCGCCCGCCCTCTCCGCCGCCGCCCCCTTCGCCCCAGCGCCCGTCCGATCCGCACGTCTGCGTCCGGATCGCATGGCGCAGCATGCGGACAGGACGCGATGTGGCGGTCTGGACGGGAGTGGGGGTCAGGCCCGGGCGGCCTCGTAGCGGCGGAGGGCTTCCTCGCGCTCGACGCGGTGGTCGACGACCCGCTCCGGGTAGCCATGCGCGAGGCCGTCGAGGACCGTCCACGGCTCGTGCACCGCGGCCCCGGGGACGTGCGCCAGCTCCGGCACGTAGCGGCGCACGTAGTCCCCGTTCGGGTCGAACCGCATCCCCTGCGCGACGGGGTTGAAGACCCGGAAGTACGGCGCCGCATCGGTCCCCGTGCCGGCCACCCACTGCCAGCCGTGGCTGTTGGACGCGATGTCGCCGTCGCGCAGGTGCGCCATGAAGTACCGCGCGCCGTGCGGCCACCAGACGTGCAGGTCCTTGACGAGGAAGCTCGCCACGACCATCCGCACCCGGTTGTGGATCCACCCCTCGCGGTGCAGCTGCCGCATCCCGGCGTCGACGAACGGGAAGCCGGTCCGCCCCTCGCACCACGCGGCGAAGCGCTCCGCCGCGGCGCCGTCGGGGTCCTCGTAGGCGATGCGGCTCAGCCCGGGGCGGAGGTCCGCCCACGCGGAGCCGGGGTGGTGCCACAGCACGTCGGCGTAGAACTCCCGCCACGCGAGCTCGGAGACGAAGTGCTGCGCGCCCTTGGACCGCGCCGCGGGGTGCGCGGCGACGTCCGCAAGCAACGTGCGGGGGTGGACGGTGCCGTACTTGAGGTGCACGGACAGCTCCGACGTCGCGCGCAGGTCGGGGCGGTTGCGGTCCTCGGCGTAGCGCTCGAGGTCCCCGTCGAGGAAGTCGTGCCAGCGCTCGCGAGCCGCTGCCTCCGTCACGTCCGGCAGGTCCATGTGCCCGACGGCGGCCGCGGCGCCCGCTCCGGGCACCGCCTCGCTGTCCACGCCGGTCAGCCACCGCAGGTCGCGCGGGATGTCCGCCGGGCGGCGCCAGCCGTGCTCCTTCCAGGCCTTGGAGAACGGGGTGAACACCTTGTACGGCTCGCCGTCGTCCTTGAGCACGCGGCCGGGGGTGACGGCGTAGGGGCTGCCGGTCTCGTCGAGCACGACGCCGTCGTCGTCGAGCGCCGCGAGCGCCCGGGCGACGCGCGCGTCCCGCCGTCGGCCGTAGGGGGTCGGCTCCGCCGTGACGTGGACGCTCGTCGCCCCGACCTCGCGGACGACGGCGGGCACGACCTCCTCGGGCCGCCCGTAGCGGACGACGAGGGCGTCGTCGTAGGTGGGTCGCAGCGCGGTGAGCGCGTCGTGGAGCGCGGCGAGCCGTGGGGCGCCCGACGACGCCAGGAGGGTCGGGTCCGCGACGAAGAGCGGGAGGACGGGGCCGGCGGCGGCGGCCTCGGCGAGCGCGGGGTGGTCGTGGAGGCGCAGGTCCCGCCGCAGCCACAGCACGGACGTCATGGCGTGAGCGTAGGCGCGGGTGCGCACCCCCGCGCAGGCCGACGTCAGGCCGCGCTCAGGGGTGCACGGCCCCCGGAGTGCCCCTCCACGTCGAGACGGCGCCTCCGGAGGGACCTCCTCGACGGGGAGCGGCTGTCCCGGGGGACGGCGCCGGCGTGAGGGTCGGCACTGAGTGCCGGGGCGCGTCGGTCACTGGGCGGTCCAGCCGCCGTCGACCGTCAGGGTGGTGCCCGTGACGAGGCCGGCGGCCGGCGAGGCGAGGTAGAGGACGGCGCCGGCCACGTCCGTCGTCGTGCCGAAACGACCGACGGGGATGCGGGCGAGGACGTCGGCCGCGAACTCCGGGTGGTCGAGGCGCTCGGCGGTGCCGGGGGTGCGCACGAAGGTGGGGGCGACGGTGTTGACGGTGACGCCGTGCGGCGCCCACTCGAGCGCCAGCACCTTGGTGAGCATCTGCACCCCGCCCTTGCTCGCCGAGTAGACGGCGTGCCGCCGGATGCCGACGAGGCCGGCCTGGCTGCCGAGGTTGACGACCCGGCCGTAACCCCGGGCGACCATGACGCGGCCGGCGGCCTGCGTGACGAAGAACAGGCCCTTGAGGTTGACGTCCATCATGGCGTCCCAGTCGGCCTCGGTGACGTCCAGCGCGTCGTGGTTGGCGCCGAGGCCCGCGTTGTTGACGAGGACGTCGAGCCGGCCGTGCTCCCGCACGAGCTGCTGCACCGCGGGCTCGACCGACGGCAGGTCCGTGACGTCGAGCGGCACGGCGAAGGCGCGCCCACCGGCGGCGGCGACGTCGTCGAGGAGGCCGGCGACGTGCTCCGGCGACCTGGCCGCGGCGCCGACGGTGGCACCGGCGGCGGCGAGCGCGAGGACGAGGTCGTGGCCGATGCCACGCGACGCGCCGGTCACGAGGGCGACCTGGCCGGCGAGCGAGAAGTCGGGCTGCTCCATGCCGTCGACGCTAGACCCGGTGCGCGCCGAGATCGCGGGTCCCACGCGAGATCGAGGGTCCCGCCCCGCGATCTCGCGGCGGACCCGCGAACTCGAGGAACGGAGGGGGCGCGTGGGTGGGGGAGGTGCGGGGCAACGGAGGGGCGGGGGTGCAGGGATGCCCACCGCCCCTCCGTGCCGGCCCAGCGGCCGGGCCCTGCCGACGGTGGCCGGCCCGTCGGGCCGGCCGGTCGGGCCGGGTCAGGCCAGCCGGAGCGTGTCGCCGTCCCGGACCACCGGAAGGGGATCGGTGCTCTCGCCGACGACCACACCCTGTTCGACGTCCCGGAACCCGATGAGGTTCCAGGAGCCGGACCGGTCTGCCTCGTGCAAGCCGGGCGCACGGACGCCGAACCGCCGTCACGGCTCGCGGCGCACGGCTCGACGCGCCGGTGACCAGTGGTTTCACCCGGTGGATCACCCGCGGTCCCGCTTTGTCGGGACCTCCTGTCCCAAGGATCATGGTCGTAGGCGATCGTGCGTGGGTGACGCAGGGGCCGCCGGTCCGGAGGGGGACATCGTGGGGAGCGCCAGGACCGCCGACGGCGGCGCGGCCGTCGGGCAGGGCGGCACGTCGGGCTCGCCCCACCTCCTCCCGGACGCCGAGACCAGGCGTGACGGACCGGCCCGGTTCCTGGGCCAGCCCTCCGAGCCGCTCGCCGCGGGCCGTCCCGCGCGCACCGGCCCGGTGGCGCTGTCCATGGTCGCCGTCCTCCTGCTGCTGACGACGGGCGGCTACCTCGGCGTCACCTGGGCCCGCGCCCAGGAGGTCTGCGCGGAGGAGGTGGCTGTCCACCGCGACCAGGAGGACGCGCCGTCGACGGTCGACGTCGACTGGTCGTGGCACCCCGTCGGCATCCGCTGCACGTGGGGCGACGACGGCTCGTGGACGTCGCTGTGGTGGGGCGGCCACCGGCCCTGACGACGCCGACGACGCCGCGGTGGCACGGTAGGGGCATGGCTCACGAGCCGTTCCGCCCGGCCGGCGACCCGGCGCGCTGGTCGGTGGAGGCCGCGCTGTCGGGCGGGCGCCGGGGGACCGCCGTGCACGAGGCGGTCCTCGCGGCGCTGCGGGAGCTGGGGCCCGTCGAGGTCCACCCCACCCGGACGCAGGTCGCGTACCGCCGTCGGCGGGCGTTCGCGTGGCTGTGGTGCCCCGGCCGCTGGTTGCGGCATCCCGCGGCCGACGTCGTCCTGTCGGTCTCCCTCGGGCGCGAGGACCCGTCCGCGCGGTGGAAGGAGGTCGTGCGCACGACCCGGCTGCACTGGGTCCACCACCTGCAGGTCTCCGGCCCGGAGGACGTCGACGCCCAGGTCAGGGCATGGCTGCGCGAGGCGTACGAGCGCGCCGGCTGACAGCGCGGTCGGCCGGCGGCTGCGGTCCGACGGCCCGCGTCAGAGGTCGCCGCGCCGCTGCAGGACCCGCATCGCGACCCAGCCCAGCGGGATCCGGCCCCAGAACGTCAGGGCGCGGAAGAGGAAGACGACGGACGCCGCGACGCCGGGGGAGATGTTGCCGACACCGGTCAGCGCAGCGGTGAGCGCCAGCTCGACGGTGCCGAGCCCGCCCGGTGACGGGACGACCGCACCGGCCGCGTTCGCGACGAGGTAGATGAGCGCGAGGTCGATGAGCGACAGGCTCTGGCCGAACGCCGCCAGGCTGGCCCAGAACGCGCCGAGGTAGCTGATCGTCATGAGGAGGTTGCCGCCGACGGCGACGGCGAAGCGCCGGGGCTGCCCGAGCATCTGCACCAGGCGCGGCCACGTCTGCCGCCACACCGGCGCGAGCCGGCGCGCCGCCCAGAGCCGGACCTGGGGCACGACGAGCGCGGCCGCGAGCGTGCCGACGACGATGAGGAGCGCGAGGAGGACCGTCGTCGGCGGCAGCTGCTGCAGGGCGCTGCCCTGGCCGCTGACCAGCGAGAGGACGAGGAGCAGCACGATGGTCGTGACGAACTGCGACAGCTGCACGAGCCCGACGGAGGCGACCGCGAGCGGGTAGGAGACGCCGCGCCGGGCGAGGAAGCGCAGGTTGAGCGCCGCCGGGCCGATGCCCGCGGGGGCGAGCAGGGACACGAACGCCGCCGCGGTCTGGACGAGGGTCGTCCGCCACACCGGCAGCCGCACCGGGGCGAACGCGACGAGCGCGAGCGCCGCGCCGACGAAGGAGAGCAGGCCCAGCGCGAACGCCACCCCCGCCCACCACGGCTCCGCACGCTGGAACGCGGCGGTGATCTCCTCGATCTGGATCGTGGTGAGGACGATGATCGCCGCGGCGATCGACAGCGAGATGGTGAGAACGGTCCGGGCGCCGAACCGCACGAGCCGCTCCGGCTCGACGTCGGCCTCGGGCAGCCGCGCGAGCAGCGCCTCGCGGACCTCCTGGAGCAGCCCGCGGTGCAGCCGCGCCTCCACGCGCGTCGTGGGGGGCAGGGCGATCGTCTGAAGGAGCGGCCCGATGGTGGCGAGCTCGGCGTCCGGGAGGACGCGTGCCGCGGACTCCACGGCACGCTCCGCACCCACCCGGACCGCGAGCAGGGCGAGCACCTGGCTGACGTCGATCCGGCGCGCGAGGTCCGAGCAGGCCACGTCGCCGGACTCCCAGCCCGTGAGCAGCGCCACGGGATGCGACTCGTGCAGGTGCTGGTGGCGCCGCGGGCAGGCCTGCCCGGTGACGTCGACGAGGACGACGTCGGCCGTGAGCGAGCGGTGTGCGACGCCGGCGGCGTGGGCGATGCGCAGCTGCTCCCAGACGGCATCCAGCACGTCGTCGCTGAGGGCCTCCACCGGCAGCCCGGACAGCGGCACGGCGTTGCGGGCGTGGTCCTGCACGAGCAGCATCGAGTCGTCGGACTCCGCGATCCCGAGCAGCTGGGGCGTGCACACCCCGGCCGCGTAGGCGGCGTGCGACACCAGGGCGGTCCGCTCGGCCGCCTGGCGGAGCGAGACGACGCCGCGGCCCTCGAGCCCGCGCAGCCGCAGCGACCGCCACAGACGGGTGAGCAGGCCGACGACCTGCCGGTCGCCGTCGAGGACGACGACGTCCAGGCGGGTCCCCTCGGCCGTCGTCATGGCGTAGACCCGGTTGTCGCTGGTGCGGGTCAGCGCGACGGTGGCGGCCAGGTCCTGGGTGACGGAGTCCTGCTGGGGCAGGTCGGACGCGACGTCCCGGACGCGCACGAGCCGCGCCGGCTGGAACCCCGCGCGCTGCACCCCGGCGACGAGCGCGGGGCCGTACGCCCGCTCCGACTGCACGCCGGACAGGAACCGGATCCCGAGGCCCGTGAACCGGCCGAGGAGCACGGTGAGCAGCGCCCCGGGGAGGGTGACGAGACCCGTCACGAGCGCCACCCCGAGGCCGATCCAGAGCAGGTTCCAGGAGGCCGGCAGCGTGCGGCGCCGGGAGCGCGCCCCCGCGGCGGTGAGCAGCGCCGTCGTGCCGGCGAGGAGGGCGGGGATCGTCACGACGCGCTCCCCGCGCGAGACGACGCTCAGCGCGAACCGCAGCTCGCCGGACCCGAGGGTGGTGACGAGCCAGGCGGTCAGCAGGGCGAGCAGCGTCCCGACGACGGCGGCGCCGATCGCCTCGAACGCCTGGCGCGGGAGCCGGCGCAGCGCGAGCTCCGTGAGGACCGCGACGGGGGCGACCAGGGTGATGAGGCCCTCGAGGACCGCGACCGGCAGGAAGAGGATGCGGCGCAGGACCGTGTCGAAGCCCTGCACGTCCTCCTGGAGGCCCTCCGTGGTGCCCTGCGCGTACACCGCGAGGAGCAGGACGGCGGCGACGCCGAGCGCGGACAGGATCAGGCCGACGAGGTCCGCGGGGTGGTGGACGCGCGCGGTCGGGGTGTCGACGATGTCGACGTTCGGCTCCACCCGGGGGCGACCGAGTCGCCCACGAAGCGTGGAGGTGGCCATGCTCGCGAGTCTAGGGTCGGGGTCTGCGCGCTCCGGGGAACCCCGACCACGCCGCGCGCGGCTCGCCCGATCAGCCGATGCGCAGGGCGGTGAGCACGTCCTCCGGCAGGGCCGCATAGCCGACGAACGCGACGACGTCGAGCGCGGTGTGCGCGACGACGAGCGGCATGACCCGGCGCCGTCGGACGTAGTACCAGCCGAAGAGCACGCCCATGACGACGTTCCCCGCGGCCATCCCCGGCCCCTGGTAGAGGTGGTACGCGCCGCGCAGCAGCGCGCTCGCGGCGATGACCGCGGGCACGCCCCAGCGGAGCTCCTCCAGCCGTTCGACGAGGTAGCCGACGGCGACGACCTCCTCCAGCAGCGAGTTCTGCAGGGCGGAGAGGACGAGCACCGGCACGGTCCACCAGTACGCCTCCAGGCCCGCCGCCTGGATCTCGACCGTGACCCCGAGCGCGCGCCCGGCCACGTAGACGCCCAGCCCGGGGATGCCGACGACGGCGGCCAGGCCGAGCCCGACGGGGAAGTCCCGTCCCGGACGCGCGGCGTCGAGGCCGATGCGCCGGAGCGCGGAGCGCCCGTGCGACGACAGGAGGTACAGCGCGAGGACCACGGGGACCAGCGCGAAGCCGATCGCCATGAGCTGGTAGGTGAGGTCGAGGTACGGCCGGGGTGACCGCGTGGGGTTGAGCGTCGCGGACTGCTGCGCCAGCGGCACCTCGGCGGTGTACCGCGCGTAGAGCCGGACGACCGCGTACAGCGCGGACTGCCCGAGCGACAGCCCCAGGACGATCCACACCTCGGCGGCCAGGCGGCGGCGGGAGCGGCCCACCGTGGGCCCAGGGAGCCCGGTGGGCGCACTGGGCGCAGTGGGGGCCGAGGCGGTGGCGGACGCAGCGGCCGGCGCAGCGGTCGTCGTGGACGCCGGTACGGCCGTGGCGTCGTCGTCGACCGTGCCGACCTCGGAGCGCGAGCTCATGCAGGGTCCTCCGGGGGTGTCGTCGGGAGATCCACGGTAGACGCGGTGTCTGAGCGCCGGCTGGACGTCGGCAGGGCGTTGACGGGGAGCGCCCTGACCGACGTCCGGCGGCACCGGGGAAGGCCCGTTGCGGAGGGTGCAACGGGCCTTCCCCACCGACGGTGCCTGGGTCGACGCCGGCCGACGGCGGGTTCGGTGCGGCGGCCTCAGCCGGCGCGGCGCAGGCGGAGGCTGTTGCCCACGACCATGACCGAGCTGGCGGCCATCGCCGCGCCGGCGATCATCGGGTTGAGCAGGCCCAGCGCCGCGAGCGGGATCGCCGCGACGTTGTAGCCGAACGCCCATACGAGGTTCTGCTTGATGATCCGCAGGGTGCGGCGCGACAGCCGGATGGCCTGCGCCGACGCGAGCAGGTCGCCGCGGACGAGGGTGATGTCCGCCGCCTGCATCGCGACGTCCGTGCCGGTGCCCATGGCCAGGCCCAGGTCGGCCTGCGCCAGCGCCGCGGCGTCGTTGACGCCGTCGCCGACCATCGCGACGACCCGGCCCTCGGACTGCAGCCGGGCGACGACGTCGACCTTGTCCGCCGGCAGCACCTCGGCGATGACCTCGTCGATGCCGACCTGACCGGCCACGACCCGCGCAGCGCCGGCGTTGTCGCCGGTGAGGAGCACGGGACGCAAACCGAGCCCGCGCAGCTCGGCGACGGCCTGCACCGACGTGGGCTTGACCGGGTCGCGGAGCACGAGCACGCCGCGCGCCGCCCCGTTCCAGGCGGCCATGACCGCCGTCGCGCCGTCGGACTCCGCGGCCGTGAACGCGGGGTCGAGCGCGGACGTGTCGACGCCCTGCTCGCGCAGCCACGAGGGCCGCCCGACGAGCACGCGCCGCGCGAGGCCGATGCCGCTGTGCGCGGTGCGCACGACCCCGGCGACGCCGCGGCCCGGCTCGTTGGCGAACTCGGTCACCTGGTCCTCACCGATCGCGACGCCGTCGGCGCCCACCTCGACGGTGCCCGGTGCTCCCACCGGCGCCAGGGAGGAGCGCGCCCCGGCCGCGATGGCGCGGGCGATCGGGTGCTCGCTGCGGCCCTCCACCGCCCCGGCGAACCGGAGCACCTCGCCGACCTCGACACCCGGGGCGGGCAGCGTCTCGACGAGCTCCATGCGGCCCTGCGTGACCGTGCCGGTCTTGTCGAGCACCACGGTGTCGACGCGCCGCGTCGACTCCAGGATCTCCGGGCCCTTGATGAGGATGCCGAGCTGGGCGCCCCGGCCGGTGCCCACGAGGAGCGCCGTCGGCGTCGCCAGGCCGAGCGCGCACGGGCACGCGATGATCAGCACGGCGACCGCGGCGGTGAACGCGGCCTGGGCGCCGCCGCCGGCGAGCAGCCAGACGACGAGCGTGGCGAGCGCGATCACCATGACGACCGGCACGAACACCGCGCTGATCCGGTCGGCGAGGCGCTGCACGGGGGCCTTGCCCGTCTGCGCCTGCGTCACGAGCCGCCCGATCTGGGCCAGCATCGTCTCCTCGCCGACGCGGGTCGCCCGCACGACGAGGTAGCCCGACGTGTTGATCGTCGCGCCGGTCACCTGGGAGCCGGGCTCCACGTCGACCGGCACGGGCTCGCCCGTCAGCAGCGACGTGTCCACCGCGCTGGTGCCCTCGAGGACGACGCCGTCCGTGGCGACCTTCTCGCCCGGACGCACGGCGAACAGGTCGCCGACGGCGAGCCGGTCCACCGGCACGAGCCGCTCGGTGCGGCGCCCGTTCGCGTCGTCCTCCAGGAGCGCCGCCTCGGTCGCGCCCATGGACAGCAGGGAGCGCAGCGCGTCCCCGGCCTGCCGACGCGACTTGTGCTCCCAGTACCGCCCCAGCAGGAGGAACGTCGCGACGACCGCGGCCACCTCGAAGTAGAGCTCCGGCATGTGCATCTCGCCGATCGCCATGCGGGGGACGAGCGTGGGCTCCATCCGCATGCCGATCTCGCCGGCGCCACCGAGCGTCACGGCCCAGATCGACCACGCGCTGGCGGCGATGATGCCGCTGGAGACCAGGGTGTCCATCGTCGAGGAGCCGTAGCGCGCCGCCCGGGCCGCGGCCCGGTGGAACGGCCACGACGCCCACGTCACGACGGGCAGGGCGAGCGCGGTGACGACCCACTGCCACCCGGGGAACTGCAGCGGCGGGACCATCGACAGCAGCGTGATCGGCACGGTGAGGACGGCCGCGACGAGCAGGCGCTTGCGCAGGTAGGCGCCGCGGTCCTCGGTCGGCGCGGACGTGTCCTCGTCCGGGCTCATGTCCTGGCCCTCGGGCATGGCGTGGCCGCTGAGGGCGTGGTCGTGCACGTCGTGGGCCGCAGCGGCGCGCCGCGCCGCGTCCCGCTCGGCCGTGCGGCTGTCCTTGAGGACCGTCGCGGTGTAGCCGGCGGCCTCGACGGCCTTGACGACGGCGCCGGTGTCGACGTCGTCGGTCAGCTCCACGCGCGCCGTCTCCGTCGCGAGGTTGACGACCGCCTCCGCACCCGGGATCTTGCCGATCTTCTTCTCCACGCGGGCCACGCAGGAGGCGCACGTCATGCCGCCGACGGCGAGGTCGAGCACGGCGACGGGTCCGCCGGCCGCCTGCTCGAGCGGGCCGGGCGTGCCGGTGCTGCCGGCGCCGGTGGGCGGGGTGCGGGTGGTGTCCTGCGTCATGACCTCACGTCCTGTCGTGCGGGGGACGGCGGCGCCCGGCCGCCCCGTGCGGGTGGCCGGCGCCGCCGTCGGTGGGGGTGCTCAGAGCAGCGAGCGCGGCGGGGCGACGGAGTAGCCCGCCTCCTTGACGGCCTCCTCGAGCGCCTCGGTGGAGACCGGCTCGGTCGAGGTGACCTTCACGGTGGAGGTGCCGCCCGAGACGAGCTCGACCTCGACGTCGGTGACGCCGGGGATCTCGCGGATCTCCTCCTGGACGGAGCGGACGCAGTGCCCGCAGGTCATGCCCTGGACGTTGACGTCGACGGTCTGGGTGCTCATGGTGCGTCCCTTCGTGTGGGTGGTCCGGCGGTTCCGCCGGGTGGTGGGGTGGTGCTGGTCAGCTGCGGACGAGCCGGGCGATGGCGTCGGACGCCTCGCGGACCTTCGCGGCGCCGGCCTCGTCGGACTCCTTCGCCGCCTCGACGACGCAGTGGGCGAGGTGGTCCTCGAGCAGCCCGAGGCTCACGGCCTCCAGTGCCTTCGTCACCGCGGAGACCTGCGTGAGGATGTCGATGCAGTAGGCGTCCTCGTCCACCATGCGCGCGATCCCGCGGACCTGCCCCTCGACCCGGCGCAGGCGCTTGAGGTAGTCGTCCTTCGTCCCGGTGTAGCCCGGCATGGTGGCTCCTCGTCGTGCGTGCGGGCCCGCGGCCCGGTGCTCTCGTCCGTGGGAACACCATACCCCCCTACGGTATTCCGGGGCACCGACCGGCCAGCGCCCGCCGCGCCCGGCGTCGCCGTCGTCGTTACGGTGGCTGATCGAGGTACGAGCGGCCTTCCCGGGCACGCCGCACCGGCCAGACAGCCGACGAGGGGACATGACGTGCCGGACTGGGTCGAGCACGCGATGTGGTGGCACGTGTACCCGCTGGGCTTCACCGGCGCGGAGAAGCACGCGCTGGCCGACGACGTCGCGCCGGTCCACCGCTTCGAGCACCTCACCCGGTGGCTGGACTACGTCGTGGAGCTCGGCCTCAACGGCATCGCGCTGGGCCCGGTGTTCGCGTCTGCGACCCACGGCTACGACACCGTCGACCACCTGCGCGTCGACCCGCGGCTGGGCACGGAGGAGGAGCTCGTCGCCTTCGTCGACGCGGCGCACGCACGCGGCCTGCGCGTCACGCTCGACGGGGTGTTCAACCACGTCGGCCGGGGGTTCGCCCGGTTCCAGCAGGTGCTGTGGCAGGGGCCGGGCGCCGACACCGAGTCGTGGTTCCGGCTGCGCTGGCCGGCCGAGCCCGGCCCCGGCTCCGAGCCGGAGTACGACGACTTCGAGGGCCACCACGCGCTCGTGGCGCTCAACCACGACGAGCCCGAGGTGGCCCGGTACGTCGCGGAGGTCATGACCTACTGGCTCGACCGCGGTGTCGACGGCTGGCGGCTCGACGCTGCGTACGCCGTCCCGCCGTCGTTCTGGGGGCGCGTCCTGCCGGAGGTGCGGGCCGCCCACCCGGACGCGTTCGTCTTCGGTGAGGTGCTCCACGGGGACTACGCCGCGTTCGTCGGGGAGTCCGGCGTCGACGCCGTGACGCAGTACGAGCTGTGGAAGTCGATCTGGTCCTCGCTAAACGACGGGAACTTCTTCGAGCTGACGTGGACCCTGTCGCGCCACGACGAGCTCCTCGACACGTTCGTGCCCGTCACCTTCGTCGGCAACCACGACGTCACACGGATCGCCAGCCGCCTGAGCGACACCCGCCACCTGGCGCACGCGCTCGCAGTGCTCCTGACGGTCGGCGGCTCACCGACGATCTACGCGGGCGACGAGCAAGGGCTCACGGGCGTCAAGGAGGAGCGGGAGGGCGGCGACGACGCCGTCCGCCCCGCCTTCCCGCCGGAGCCGGGGGAGCTCGTCCCCGGCGGCTGGGACGTCTACCGGCTGCACCAGGACCTCGTCGGCGTGCGGCGGCGGAACCCGTGGCTGCACCGGGCCCGGGTCGAGGTGCTCACGTGCACCAACACGCGACTCGTCTACCGCGCGCACGCGGCCGACGGCGTCGTGCTGGTCGCCCTGAGCCTCGAGGACGCCCCCGTGACGCTCGAGTCGCCGGGTGCGACGGAGGTGCTCGCCGGGTCAGCCGACCTGCACGAGCCGGGCAGCGGCGCCGTCGTCGGCCTCGCGCCGCACGGCTGGGCGGTGCTGGGCGCGCCCTCCCCGGCGTGACGCGAGAGGGCGTGAGGCGGCCGGCGCCGTCCCGTCAGCGGCGGCGCACGCCGCGGGAGGCCAGGACGAGCGCGCCGAGCGCGGCCAGGGCGACGAGGGCCAGGGCGGTGCGGTCGGCCACGACGGCCCCCAGGGCGACCGGCAGGAAGGTCGCCGCGGCGACCCGGAGGTCGATGCCTCGCCGACCCCGGCGCAGCAGCCCCAGGCCGGTGAGGACCGAGCCGACCGCGAGCAGCGCGAGCAGCACGGCGAGCACGACGGTCGTCAGCGTGGGCCCGAGCGCGGCGATCCACGACGACGGGTCGAGCGCGTCGGCGTCGACCGCCTCCGCGCGCGTGGCGACCCAGACGAGCGCCGTGAGCGGACCGCCGAGCACGAGCGCCCAGCCGGCGAGGGCCTCGGTGGGCCCGGAGGTCCACGGTGTGGTGGTCTCGAGCGTCACCCGCTCGTACCCGGTTCGGACGTGCCGCGACGGCACCTGGACATCCCCCTGCTGAGTCATGGGAGGAATTCTACCGCAGGGCCCCGGCGCGCCACCGGGTCGTCCGCTCCGGTTCACCGGGTGGCCGTCCCGGGCGACCGCCGCGATCATGGCGCGATGGACGACGACGCCCTCGCCACGGTCCGCTCCGCGCTCGCCGAGCGTCGCGTCGCGGCGGCCCAGCGGCTCGCCGCCCTGACCGGGCGGTTCGACGAGGTCGTGGCCGCGTCGGCCGGCTCGAACCTCGACGACGAGCACGACCCCGAGGGCGCCACCATCGCGTTCGAGCGCTCCCAGATCGACGCACTCGCGCGGCAGGCGGCGGCGGAGCTCGCCGAGGTCGACGCCGCCGAGGCCCGCCTGGCGGACGGCACCTACGGCACGTGCGAGCGGTGCGGGGAGGCGATCCCGGCGGGCCGGCTCGAGGCGCGCCCCACGGCGCGGACCTGCGTCACCTGCGCCGCGCGCTGAGGCCTCAGGCCGGCGCCGCCGCCGCAGCCGCACGCGCTGCCGCGGGCAGCGCCTCCACGACCCGGCCGAGCGCGGTGTCGTCGTGGGCGGCGGAGAGGAACCACGCCTCGTACACGCTGGGTGGCGCGTGGACGCCCTGGTCCAGCAGCGCGTGGAAGAGCGCCGGGTAGCGCCAGGTGTCCTGGGCCTGCGCTCGCGCGTAGTCCGTGACGGGGCCGTCGGCGGGGTCGACGAACGCCGGGCTGAACAGCGTCCCCGCCCACTGGATCGAGTGCGCCACCCCCTCGGCGGTCAGCGCCGCGGCCAGCGCGTCCGCGACGACGTGCGCGGCGTGCGTGATCTGCGCGTACACGGCGTCGTCGGCGGCCTGGAGCGTGGCGAGGCCCGCGGCGGTCGCGACCGGGTTCCCGCTCAGCGTGCCCGCCTGGTAGACGGGCCCGAGCGGCGCGAGGTGCTCCATGACGTCCTGGCGGCCCCCGACCGCCGCGACGGGCAGCCCGCCGCCGACGACCTTGCCGAACAGCAGCAGGTCCGGGTCCCAGCCCTCGACCGCGCTCTCCAGGCCCCACCACCCCGACGACGACGCCCGGAAGCCCGTGAGCACCTCGTCCAGCACGAGCATCGCGCCGTGCTCGCGGGTGACCCGCCGCAGCGCCGCGTTGAACCCCGGCAGCGGCGGCACGACGCCCATGTTCGCCGGCGCCGCCTCGGTGACGACGGCGGCGATCCGGTCGCCGTGGGAGGCGAACGCGGACTCGACCGCGGCGACGTCGTTGTAGGGCAGGACCAGCGTCTCCGCGGCGGTGGCCTCGGTCACGCCCGCGGACCCCGGGAGCGCGAGCGTCGCGACGCCCGATCCGGCCTGCGCGAGCAGCGCGTCGAGGTGGCCGTGGTAGCAGCCCGCGAACTTGACGACGAGCGGGCGTCCCGTGACCCCGCGCGCGAGGCGGAGCGCCGTCATCGCGGCCTCGGTGCCCGTCGAGACGAAGCGCAGGCGCTCCACCGCGGGCACGCGACGCTGGATCTCCAGCGCCAGCTGCGTCTCCCGCTCGGTCGGGGCACCGAAGCTCAGCCCCTGCGACGCGGCCTGCTGCACGGCCCAGACGACGGCGGGGTGGGCGTGCCCGAGGACCATCGGCCCCCAGGAGCCGACGAGGTCGACGTACTCGTTGCCGTCGACGTCGTAGGTGTACGCTCCGCGCGCCGAGGCCATGAACCGGGGCGTGCCGCCGACCGAGCGGAAGGCGCGGACCGGCGAGCTGACGCCGCCCGGCATGACCGACTGCGCGGCGAGGAACGCCTCGGCGGACCGGGCGGTGCTCCCGCGGCCGGTGGACCGCAGCGTGATCGGCGTGCCCTGCCCGTCCTGCGTGCTCGTCCCCATCAGATCTCCTCCCGCAGCCAGCCGGCGAGCTCGAGGGCCCAGTAGGTCAGGATCGCGTCGGCCCCGGCCCGGCGGATCGCCAGCACCGACTCGGCGACGGTCCGTCGCCGGTCCAGCCATCCCTGCGCGGCGGCGGCCTCGATCATCGCGTACTCGCCCGACACCTGGTACGCCCACACCGGCACCTCGCTCGTCGCCGCGACGTCGGCGAGCACGTCGAGGTAGGAGCCGGCGGGCTTCACCATGACGACGTCGGCGCCCTCCTCGACGTCGAGCACCGCCTCGCGCAGGCCCTCGCGACGGTTGGCCGGGTCGAGCTGGTAGGCGCGCCGGTCGCCGGTGAGCTGGGAGTCGACGGCCTCGCGGAAGGGTCCGTAGAAGGCCGAGGCGTACTTCGCCGCGTACGCGAGCAGCGCGACGTGGTCGTGACCGGCGGCGTCGAGCGCGTCACGCACGGCCGCCGTCTGCCCGTCCATCATCCCGCTGAGGCCGAGCAGGTGGGCGCCCGCCTCGGCCTGCGCGACGGCCATGGCGCGGTAGTGCTCGAGCGTCGCGTCGTTGTCCACCTCGCCCGTCCGTCCGGGCCGGTCGTCGAGGACGCCGCAGTGGCCGTGGTCGGTGAACTCGTCCAGGCACAGGTCGCCCATGACGACGAGCGCGTCACCCGCCTCGGCGACCGCGTCCGCGAGGGCGACGTTGAGGATCCCCTCGGGCCGGCACGCCGTCGAGCCGGTCGCGTCCCGCTCGGCGGGGACGCCGAAGAGCATGACGCCCCCGATCCCCGCGGCGGCCGCGTCGGACACCGCCCGGCGCAGGCTGTCGCGGCTGTGCTGGACCTGGCCCGGCATGGACCCGATCGGCACCGGCTCGGCCGCGCCCTCCTTGACGAACAGCGGCAGCACGAGCTGCGCGGGCACGAGGTGCGTCTCGGCGACGAGCCGGCGCAGCGCGGGCGTTCGCCGCAGCCGACGCGGCCGGACGGCGGGGAAGCGGCTCACAGGGGGCTCCGGTCCAGGGAAGGGGCGGGACGGTCGGCGTGGGCGGCGAGCGCGTCGACGAGCTCCTCCGCCGACGCGGCACGGGGCACGACGTCGACGCGCAGGCCGAGGGCGCGGGCGGCCGCCGTCGTCCGCGACCCGATGCAGCAGACCACCACCGACGACGGCGGCGGGCCCAGCAGGTCGACGAGGTTGCGGGCGGTGCTCGCGGAGCTGAGGAGGACGGCGTCGACCGCGCCCGACCGCCACGCCGTCCGGACGTCGTCGTCGGGGGGCGGTCCGGGCGCCGTGCGGTACGCGACGACGTCGTCGACCGCCCACCCGGCCGCCCGCAGCCCCTCGACGACGGTCGGCTCGGCCAGGTCGGACCGCGGCACGAGGACGTGCCGTGCGCCGTCGTCGGGCAGGGCGGTCATCGCCGCGACGAGGCCGGCGGCGGAGCGCTCGCCGGTCGGCAGGAGGTCCGGCACGACGCCGTGGTCGGCGAGCACCCGCGCCGTCCCCGGGCCGACCGCGGCGACGCGCGTGTCGCCGAGGCCGTCGGCGAGGCGCGCCTGCGGCCCGTGCAGCGCGCGGACGCGCTCCGCCAGCGCGGTGACGGTCGTCCCCGACGTGACGGTCGTCCAGTCGTAGCCGCCGCCGGCCAGGCGCTCGACGGCCGAATCCAGCGCCCCGACGTCCTCCGGCGGGGCGAACACGATGAGGGGCACGACGACGGCCTCCGCGCCCTCCGCGGCCAGCAGCGCGCCGACGCGGTCGCCCCAGTCGCCGCCGTGCGGGACGAGCACGCGCCACCCCGGCAGGCGACCGGCAGCCGCGGCTGGGGTCACCGGCGGCCGTCCGGCCCGAGCGGGGCGAGGTCCGCGGCGCCGTCGGCGAGCATCTGCTCCGCGACGGAGCGGCCGAGGCGACGGGCCGCTGCGACGAGCTCGTCGGCGGTGGGCGGCGGGGTGTCGTCGTGCGGGGGCCGGAAGACGGTCACCGGGTGCGCCGGGATCCCCAGGGCGGGGGTGTCGGGCAGCCGGACGGAGGCCGACGCCCGCAGCGTCCCGGTTCCGTCGACGCTCGTGACCACGGCGTCCAGGGTCAGGTGACCGTCCGGGTCGACGTGCCCGAGCGCGCCGATCGGTGCGGCGCAGCCGGCCTCCAGCGCGCTGAGCAGCTCACGCTCGGCGGTGACCGCGACGCGGGTCGGCAGGTGGTCGAGGGCGGCGAGTGCGGCGGCGAGCTCGGGGTCGGCGCCGGGACCGTCACCGAGGACCTCGGCGCGGCACTCGACGGCCAGGGCACCCTGGCCCGGCGCCGGCGCCATGACCTCGCCCTCGAAGAGCTCGGTGGCCGCGTCGAGGCGCCCCAGCCGGGCGAGCCCCGCGGCGGCGAGGACGACGGCGTCGAGGTCGCCGGGGGCGTCGGCACGCTCGCCCAGCCCCGGCACGCGGCCGAGCCGCGTGTCGACGTTGCCGCGGATGTCCACGACGTCCAGGTCCGGTCGGGCGGCCCGGAGCTGCGCGGCGCGCCGCGGCGAGCCCGTGCCGACGCGCGCACCGCGCGGCAGCGTCTCGAGGGTCAGGCCGTCGCGGGCGCAGAGCGCGTCGCGGTGGTTCGCGCGGATCGGGACGGCGGCGACGACGAGGCCCTCCGCGGGCGCCGTCGGCAGGTCCTTGAGCGAGTGGACGGCCACGTCGCAGGTGCCCGCCAGCAGGGCGTCGCGCAGCGCGGCGACGAAGACGCCCGTGCCGCCGAGGGTCGCGAGCGAGGCGCGGGTGACGTCGCCCTCGGTCCGGACGCGGGTGAGCTCGACCGGCCTGACCCCGAGCACGCCGGTCCCCACGAGCGCGTCCGCGACGTGCCCGGTCTGCGTGAGCGCCAGGGCGCTCCCGCGCGTGCCGATCCGCACGGTGCCGCCCGCGCGGGACGGGTCCGGCGTGCTGGTCATCGCGTCAGCTCTCCCGTCGTCGTCGGTGCTCCTCAGGGAGCCAATCCTGCGACGGCGGGCTTGACCGCGCGCGGGTTGGCGCAGCAGCCCGGGCGGCAGACGTCGTACCAGGGACCGAGCGGCGTCAGCGCCGGCCGCGAGCACGGCGTGCCGCCCTCAGGGTTCGACGGGGACGCGAGCCGCTCCTGCACGAGGTCGACGAGCCCGCGCACGAACTCCGGGTGCACCCCGGGCGTCGGGACGCGCTCGGCGTGCATGCCGTGCTGCCGGGCGGTCTCCATGGCCTCCTCGTCCAGGTCCCACATGACCTCCATGTGGTCGGACACGAAGCCGATGGGGACGATGACGACAGCCTTCGTGCCCTGCCCCGCGAGCGCCTCGATGGCGTCGTTGATGTCGGGCTCGAGCCAGGGCGTCGTCGGCGCCCCGGAGCGGGACTGGTAGACGAGGCTCCACGGCACGGCGGCGAACTGGGCCGCCGCGCCGCCCGTGCCCACGTCGCTCATCGCGCCGGCGCTCGCCATGATCACGTCGGCGACGGCGCGGTGCTGGGCCCCGTAGGCGCCCTCCTCGCCCAGCTCGGCGTCCGGCGGGCCGGAGGTGACCGCGGTCGACGTCGGGATGGAGTGCGTGACGAAGAGGACGTGCGCGTCGCGCGTGATGTCCCCGTCGGGCCCGAGCTGCTCGTGCGTGCGCTGCAGCGCCTCGCGGACGCCCTCGACGAAGGGCGTGACGAAGCCCGGGTGGTCGAAGTAGTTGCGCACCTTGTCGATCTGCAGCTCGCCGGCCAGGCCGGTCTCCTCGAGCGCGCCGGCGAGGTCCTCGCGGTACTGGCGGCAGCCGGAGTACGAGGAGTACGCGGACGTGACGACGGCCAGGATCCTCCGGTGGCCCGCGGCGTGCGCGTCCCGGAGGGCGTCGGCGAGGTACGGGTCCCAGTTGCGGTTGCCCCACAGCACCGGCAGGTCGACGCCACGCGAGCGCAGCTCGTCCTGCAGGGCGGCCTGGAGCGCGCGGTTCTGGTCGTTGATCGGGCTCACGCCGCCGAAGTGGCGGTAGTGGTGCGCGACCTCCTCGAGGCGCTCGTCCGGGATGCCCCGGCCGCGGGTGACGTTGCGCAGGAACGGCAGGACGTCGTCCTGGCCCTCCGGCCCGCCGAAGGAGACGAGCAGGACCGCGTCGTAGGCCACCGGCGACTGCGGGTCACGCTCGGGCAGGGTCTCCGGGTGCGCGCCGGGCACGGCGCCGGTGCCGGCGGCCGGACCCGGCCCGGCGGTCTCGTTCGTCGTCGTCACAGCAGGACCTCCGCAACCTCGTCGGCCTCGATGCGCCGGCCCGTGAAGAACGGGATCTCCTCACGCACGTGGCGGCGGGCCTCGGTGTCCCGCAGCCGGCGCATGAGGTCGACCAGCTCCACGAGCTCGTCCGCCTCGAGGGCCAGGATCCACTCGTAGTCGCCCAGGGAGAAGGAGGCGACGGTGTTCGACAGCACCTCGGGGAACTCCCGGCCCTTGCGACCGTGCTCCCCGAGCATCGCGCGTCGCTCGTCGGCGGGCAGCAGGTACCACTCGTACGAGCGCACGAACGGGTAGACGGTCAGCCACGGCAGGGGAGCCTTGTCGCGCATGTAGGCGGGCTCGTGGTCGCGGCTGAACTCGGCGGGCCGGTGGACGCCCATCGCGGCCCAGGCGGGCACCAGCGGGCTGAGCTCGGCGGTGCGGCGCAGTCGCCGCTGCTCGGCCTGGAGTGCCTCCGCGCTGTCGCCGTGGATCCAGACCATGACGTCGGCGTCGGCCCGGAGGCCGGAGACGTCGTAGAAGCCCCGGACGACGACGCCCTCGCCCGGCTCCGCCACGGCGGTCGCCAGCGAGGGTCCCGGCCCGGGTGTCGCGGGCGTCGCGGGCCGGCGCAGGACCGTCCAGAGGGTCCAGGGGCCGGAGGCCGTCGGCGGGCCGGCGTGCTGGTCGGCGGCAGGGTCGGGCGCGGTCCCGTGGGGCTCACCGGTGGTCATGAGGGCCAAGTCTGCGCCGTGCGGTGCCGATGCGGAAATCCGCTGCTGAGAAATCGCTGGCCGGCGGGCGTGCGATTCCGATGTGACATGTCGTCATGTCGTGGCGCGCATTCCTGTGGCGCGGATCACTCCCTTTCCGAGAATGTTCTGACAGCTCGTCACGACCGGGCCTCGGGAATCCCTGTCGACGCCCCGTGACGTCCGCCGCCGCCTGCGCGGAGAGATCACCGCGTCGGGCGCGGGGAGCTCTCCACGATCTGCGGCCGTGCCGTCAGAGACGGGCGGCGAGGGCGCGGGCGTCGGCGACGACGGCGACCAGACCCGTCCCCGCGAGCCACGCGCCGCAGGCGGCGAGCCCCGGACGCTCGTCGAGCGCCCGGCGCACGGCCGCCACCCGGTCGCGGTGACCGGGCCGCACCTGCGGCAGCCCGGCCGGCCACGGGGTCCGCGTCCAGCCCACGAGCTGGTCCGCCCCGAGCCGCACGCCGAGCAGCGCCGACGCGTCGGTGAGCGCCGTCGCGAGGGGGGCGTCCTCGTCGAGCGACCCCGAACGCCGGGCGCCCCCGTAGGACAGCCGGACGACGTGCCGCCCCGCACCGGCGGCCTCCGCGAGCCACGCCCACTTGGCGGTCGCGTGCGTGAGCGCCTTCGCGCGGACGCCGGTCGCGTCCGGTGCGACGAGCACGCCCGTGCCGCGCGGTGCGGCGTCGAGGGCGGGAGCGTCGAGCACCAGCGTGACGAGCTCGACCCCCGTGTCCGCAGCGACACCCGGTCCGGCCACGTCGGCCGCCTCGGGCACCAGGTCGCCGAGGAGCCGCAGTGCCACGGGCCCCGGGACGGCCAGCACGACCTGGGGCGCGAGGAGGTCGGGGCCGTCCGCGGCGGTGATAGAAGCCTCAACGCCAGGAGTCGGATCCGGTCCCGCGGCCCGGTCGGTGGCCTCGCGGACAGAGAGCCGCCATTCTGCGTCGTCCCAGGTCAGGGCCGTGACCTCGACCCCCGTCCGGAGCTCGACGCCGCGTCCGACGACGTCAGCGACGAGGGCCTCGACGAGGCGGTGCATCCCGCCGCGCAGGCCCGCGACGGCCGAGCCGGCCGGTGCCGCGGCGCGCATCGCCGTCACCGCCGCGCCGAGGGACCCGTGCCGGGCCAGGCGCTCCCGCAGCCCGGGCAGGACGACGTCGAGGTCGGCGTCGTCGGGGTGGGTGGCGTGCACGCCCGCGACGACCGGCGTGACGAGCCGGTCCAGCACCCGCCGACCCTGACGCGCCCGCACCAGGCGCCCGAGGCTCGTCGTCGGCCCGTCGACGGCCGCGTCGCCGTCGGTCGCCGAGGGACCGAGGCCGGCGCCCGCCGGCAGCAGGCGGTCCAGCGACGCCCGCAGCGCACCGACGACACCCACGACCGCCCGGACGTCCGCGGCCCACGGCGACCCCGGGATGCCGAGCATGCCGACGCGCGGCAGGGGAACCGCCCGGTCGGGCAGCTGCAGCCACGCCCCGGCGGACGACGGCGCGACGACGTCGCCGGCGAGGCCCACCTCGGCGAGGAGGTCGGGCACGACGCTCGACCGCGTCGCGAACGACTCCGCTCCCACGTCCACGGTCAGGCCCGCGACCTGGGCGGACGCCACGCACCCCCCGGGCTGCGGCGACCGCTCGAGCAGGACGACGCGCCGTCCCCGGGCAGCGAGGTCCCGCGCGACGACGAGCCCGGCCACGCCCGCACCGACGACGACGACGTCCGGCGCACCGTCCTGCGCGGGCGTCTCCGGCGAGCCGTCCGCGGTCACGCGGCGACGTCCTCCCCGTGCGCCACCCGCACGATCCGCGTCAGCACGTCGGGGTCGGTGCCCGGCGGGACGCCGTGGCCCAGGTTGAGCACGTGCGCCGGGGCCTCGCCGCCGCGGCGGACGACGTCGCGCACGTGGGCCTCCAGCACCGGCCACGGCGCGCCGAGGTAGGCCGGGTCGATGTTGCCCTGCAGCGGCGTCCGGCCGCCGAGGCGACGGTTCGCCCCGTCCAGCGGGACCCGGTGGTCGACGCCGACGACGTCGGCCCCCACGTCGCGCATCGCCGTGAGCAGCTCCCCGGTGCCCGTCCCGAAGTGCACGACCGGGACGTCGAGGTCGGCCACGTGCGACAGGGCGCGCCGCGACGCCGGGGCGACCCGGGCCTCGTAGTCGGCGAGCGACAGCGCCCCCGCCCACGAGTCGAAGAGCTGGACCGCGCTCGTGCCCGCGAGCACCTGGGCGCGCAGGAACGCACCGGTCACGTCGGCGCACCAGTCCATGAGCGCCTGCCATGTGGCCGGCTCGGCGTGCATGAGCGTGCGGGCTCGGAGCTGGTCCTTGGACGGCCCGCCCTCGACCAGGTAGGTCGCCAGGGTGAACGGCGCCCCGGCGAACCCGAGCAGGGGGGTGGCCCCCAGCTGGGCGACCGTCAGCGCGACGCCCTCCGTGACCGGCGCGAGCGCCGCCGGGTCCAGCGGGGGGAGGCGGGCGACGTCGTCGGCGGTCCGCACCGGGTGCTCGAACACCGGTCCGGTGCCGGGGACGATGTCGACGCCGACCCCTGCCAGCAGCAGGGGGACGACGATGTCGCTGAAGAAGATCCCCGCGTCGACGCCGTGCCGGCGGACCGGCTGGAGCGTGATCTCGCTCGCCAGCCCGGGGTCCAGGCACGCGTCGAGCATGGCGACCCCGGCGCGCGTCGCGCGGTACTCCGGCAGCGACCGGCCGGCCTGCCGCATGAACCACACCGGGCGGGTGGCAGGGTCCTCGGGGCGCTGCCCGGAAAAGGCCCGGACGACGGCGGAATGCGACGTCCGACCGTCGACCATGGGATGACTTCCTGGCAGATTCACCCTGCGATTGTGCCAACCATTCGGGGGGCTGGTTGAATCGAGGGCGTTGTGGTCCTCCTGAGCCTCTCGGCGAGTCATCGCGACCTCGATCTCGACGTCCTGGAGCAGCTGAGCTCCGGCGCGCACTCCGTCGGGACCAGCGTCGTGGCGGACAGCCCCGCGATCACCGGTTGCGTCGTCCTGGCGACCTGCAACCGGTTCGAGCTGTACCTCGACACGGACATCCCCCGCCCCGCCGACGACGGCGCCCCGGTCACCCTGCGCGCAGTCGAGCCCCTCACCGCCGGACGGCCCGGCGACCCGGCCGCCGAGCCGGCAGCCGACGGCACCGGGCCCTCCGCGGTCATCCCGGCCCCGCCGGCGGTCGGCGCGGCTCGACCCGCGCCGGAGGCGGAGTCGCTCGCCGACCGCGCCCACCGGGCCGCGATCGCCGACGCCGCCCGGGACGTCATGACCGTCGTCGCCCGCACGTCCGGGCTGGACCCCGACGCGGTGGCCGAGTCGCTCCAGCTCGCCGTCGGCCCGGCGGTGAGCCGTCACCTCTTCGCGGTCGCCTCGGGTCTGGACTCCATGGTCGTCGGGGAACGCGAGGTGGCCGGGCAGGTGCGCCGCGCGCTGCAGACCGCGCGCGCCCTCGGCACGACGTCCTCCACGCTCGAGCGCCTGTTCCAGTCCGCCTCGCGCACGTCGAGGGCCGTCGGCTCGCGTACCGGGCTGGGCGGGACGGGCCGGTCGGTGGTCGGCGTCGCGCTCGACCTCGTCGCGCAGGACGTGGACCTGCGTCGGTCGTCCGTGCTGCTCATCGGGACCGGCTCCTACGCGGGCGCGAGCCTCACGGCCCTGCGCACCCGCGGGGTCCACGACGTCGCCGTGTACTCCCCGTCGGGGCGCGCCCACGGCTTCGCGACCGACCGCGGCGCCCGGGCTGTCGAGGTCGGCGGCCTCCCCGCGGCCCTCGCGGAGGCGGACGTCGTCGTCTCCTGCTCGGGGGCGCTCGGCCCGGTCGTCGACGTCCCCCTCGTCAAGGCGGCGCGCGAGGCGCACGTGCGTGAGGGGACGAGCGGTGCCCAGCCGCGCGAGGGCGGTGCCCACGCGGCCGAGGCACCGGCCCGCCCGCGGGTCCTCGTCGACCTCGCGCTCGCCCACGACGTCGACCCCGCGGTCGCCACGGTGCCCGGCGTGCGGCTGGTCGACCTCGCCACGATCCAGGCGAACGCGCCCGCCGCCGTCTCCCGGGAGGTCGTGCGCGGGCGGCGGATCGTCGACGAGCACGCCGCCGAGTTCGAGGCGACGCTCGCCGAGCAGACGCTCGTGCCGGCGGTCGTCGCCCTGCGACGCCACGTCGAGCAGGCGATGGCGGCGGAGCTGCACCGCGTCCGTGCCGGGGACCCCGAGACGGCGGCCGCGGTCGAGCGCTCCCTGCGCCGGTTCGCGGCGTCGGTGCTGCACGTCCCGGCCGTGCGGGCGCGCGAGCACGCGCGACTCGGTCGCCACGAGGAGTACCGGGACGGGCTCGAGGCGCTCTTCGGCCTCCAGGTGGCCGGGGGTGTCGGTCCGCGGGCGTCCGACGGCGCCGCGGACGTCGCCGAGTCCCCTGCCGGGGACGAGCCCGCCGCCTCCTAGCCCGCGTCCGGGTCGCCCGGGCCGTCGCCGGCCGGTGACCCGTCCCACCAGGACCGCCACCGCTGCTCGGCTGCCGCGCGCCGCTCCTCGTCGGTGGCCGTCTCGCCGAACAGGCTGAGCAGGAAGGTCACCGTCCCGTGCGGCGGTGCGCTCGCCGGCGGCGTGCGGGAGACGACCAGCAGCGCGTCGTCCTCCTCCTCGACGGTGAGCCCGATCTGCAGGTCCGTCTGGAAGAACACCTCGCCGGTGATCGTGGAGCCGTCGGGCCGGGTGACGGAGTAGCGGGAGCCGACGGCGTCGTCGCCGAGCGACCGCAGGCCGAGCCGGTCCAGCAGGGCGTCGTCGTCGGCCCCGAGGTCGAGGCCGGCGGCCAGCACCGTCCGGCGCTCGTCGTCCCGGTGCCGCTCGAGGAGGAAGCGGAGCTGCTGGGTGAAGGTGATCCAGCCCTCGTCGATGACGTCGTGCACGCCGTCCCACGCCCCATGCCCCCGGCGGACCAGGCGCAGCCGGCTCTGCCCCGGCGCCTCCTCCTGCACGGTGATCCGGTCGCCGTCGGACCACGTGAGGGTGCGGGCGTCGTCGTCGGCGGTCGCCTGCTCGGCGAAGATCTCGTGGATCTCGGCGCCGAGCCCGTCGTCGTCCCAGCCGAACCAGCGCCGGATCGTGTCCGGGTCGCGCAGCGCGGCCCACGCGACGTCGGCGGGGGCGGCGAGGACCATCTCCACGAGCAGCCGCTCCGCCGCGCTGCCCTGGGCAGCGTCGTCGGCATGGCCCGTGTCGTCCGCGTCCGTGCCGGGGTCCGCGCCGCCGTCGGCGTCCGCACCGCCGGCCGTGCGACCCGCGTCGTCGGTGTGCTGGGCGCCCTCGCGGTCGCCCCTCTGGTCGGTGTCCTCGACGGTGACGTCGTCGTCCGGTCCCTGTGTCATGTCGACCCCTTCCTCGCTGGCCGATCATGGCACCGCGCGGTGCGTCGCGCCCCCGGAACGGCGAATTCCGCTCGCCAGGCCGGCGGCGACGGGCGGACAGTGAGCCCATGACGCAGACGTCCCCCGCCACGAGCGCCCCCGCCGCGCCGTCGACCTGGCAGGTGCTGCCCGCCCCGGTTCCCGACGCCCTGGACCACCCGGACGCGTGGGCGCTGCACGGCGCGGAGGTCGTCTCGCGGGAGGTCGACGTCGACACCTACGGCCACGAGGACCTCGCCTTCACGGCGCAGTACCTGTGGGCGAGGCTGCAGGAGCAGGAGTACGCCCGCCGCCTCCGCCTCGTCGCCGTGCCCACCGGCATCACCCACCCGACCGCCGCCGACGTCGTCGGGAGCGCCTCGGTCGTCCTCCCGCGGCACAGCAACCAGCACGTCGCTCACGTCTCGGTGACGGTCCGACCGTCCGCCCGACGTCGGGGCGCCGGGACCGCCCTGCTCCTGGCGGCAGAGGAGCTCGCGCTCGCCGACCGCCGGACGACCGTCATCCTCGAGAGCGAGCACGGCAGCGAGCCGGCTCCGGACCGGCCGGGCGTGCTGGAGCCGGCGAGCGGCGCGGGGCGGATCGCCGCCGACGACCCCGGCGCCGCCCTGTGCCTGCGGCACGGGTACGCGCTGGAGCAGGCGGCCCGGTACTCGGTGCTGGACCTCCCCGTCGCCCCGGACCGGCTGCCCGCCCTGCACGACGCCGCCGCGGCCCGGGCGGGCGAGGACTACCGCCTCGTCTCGTGGCAGGACCACGCACCGGACCGCTGGGTCGACGGCTGGGCGCACCTGGAGACGCGGATGTCGACGGACGAGCCGCAGGCGGGCCTGGACCTCGAGGAGGACCCGTGGGACGCCGCGCGGCTGCGTCGGTACGAGGCGGACATCGCCGCCTCCGGGCACGGGTACCTCCTGGTCGCCGCCGAGCACGTGCACAGCGGGGCACTGGCGGGTTTCACGATGGTGCAGTTCCAGCTGGACCGGCCGGGGCCGGTCTTCCAGGAGGACACGATCGTCGTGGCCGAGCACCGGGGGCACCGGCTAGGGATGCTCATGAAGACGGACCTGCTGCGGCGCCTGCCGGCCGTGCGGCCCGGGGCCGGTCGCGTGCACACGTGGAACGCCGAGGAGAACGCGTTCATGCTCGGGATCAACGTGGCGCTGGGCTTCCGGCCGGCAGGGGTGGCGGGGGAGTGGCAGAAGCGGCTCGGGTCGGCGCCGGGAGGCGCTCGCGCAGCCGCGCCGTCGTCCGCTCGGTGAGGCCGGCGTCGGTGAGGCCGGCGCCGGTGAGGGCGGCGTCCGTGAGGACCGCGCCGACGCCGCCGTGCTCGTCGTGCAGGACGCGGAGCATCTGCGCCATCGTGCCGGGGTGGGCGTCCGCGGCCACCGGGCGGGCATGCCTCCGGGCGGGCATGCCCCCGGGCGGGAGCGGTCAGCCGTCGACGACGGCGATCGCCTCCGGGCGTGGGCGAAGCGCCACGGTCGTGCCCGGCCCGGGGGACCCGTGCTGGACGCCGCTGCTCGGGACGACGACGGTCACGCGCCCGACGTCGGGGACGTCCACGACCATCTCCACGACGCCGCGCCGGAAGCCCGACTGGACCACCGTGCCGGTGAGCGTGCCGGCGGGCGTGCCCGCGGACGTCCCACCCGCCTCCGCGGGGTCGTCGTCGGCGGGCACGAGCGAGCCCGGGCCGACCGCCAGCAGGGTCGCCGCGCCGTCCACCCGTCCCTCGCCGAGCAGCAGCCGGCCCGCGGGCGTCTCGGCGGCGACGAAGGCCTCGTAGCCCAGGAACTGCGCGACCCGGCGCGAGGCGGGCCGGTGCCACAGGCGCGCCGGAGGATCGACCTGCAGCAGCCTGCCGACGTCCATGACCGCGATGCGGTCCGCGACGGCGAAGGCCTCGTCGTGGTCGTGCGTGACGAAGAGCGCCGTCGTCCCGGTGGCGTGCAGCGCGGTGCGGACGTCGTCGGCCAGGCGCTCGCGCAGGGCGCGGTCCAGCGCCGAGAGGGGCTCGTCGAGGAGCACCAGCCGGGGGCGGGGCGCCAGCGACCGGGCCAGCGCGACGCGCTGCCGCTCCCCGCCGGAGAGGCTGCTCACGTCGCGCTCTCCGAAGCCGTCGAGACCGACGAGCTCGAGGAGCTCCGCGACCCGCCGCGCGCGGTCCGGGCGGGGCACCCGCTGCATCTGCAGGCCGAACGCGACGTTGGCGGCGACGTCCCGGTGCGGGAACAGCTGACCGTCCTGGAACATCAGCCCGATGCCCCGCTGGTGCACGGGCACGCCGGCGAGATCGGTCCCGCCCCAGGTGATGGATCCGCGTGCGACGGGCTCGAGCCCCGCCACGGCCCGCAGCAGGCTCGACTTGCCGCTGCCGGACGGGCCCAGCAGGGCGACGACCTCCCCGGGCGCGACGTCGAGGTCGAGCCCGTCGACGGCGGCCTTGGTCGTCCCGTCGTCGTCGCGGTAGAGGACGACGACGTCGCGCACCTCGAGCCCGCCCGAGCCGCCCCGAGCCGTCCGGGCGGGCGTCGCTGCGCGCGGGCCGCCGGCGTGCGCCATCAGAACTCCCCCGCCGCGGCCGTGCGGCCACCGGCGCGCAGTCGTTCGGTGAGCAGCATGACCGTCGCGGTGAGGACCGCGAGGACGACGGACGCGGCCAGCGCCATGCCGAGGTTGTCCGCACCCGGGCGGCCGATGAGCCGGAAGATGACCACGGGCAGGGTCGGCTGGTCGGGCCGGGCGAGGAACGCGGTCGCGCCGAACTCCCCGAGGCTCACGGCGAAGGCCAGCCCGACGGCGAGCCCGAGGGAGCGGGCCGCGAGCGGCCAGTCGACGAGGCGCAGGACCTGCCCGGGCGCCGCACCGAGCACGGCCGCAGCCTCGTGCAGCCGGGTGTCGATGGCGCGGAGCACGGGCAGCACCGTACGCACCACGAGTGGCACCGCGACGACGGCCTGCGCGACGGGGATGAGGACGAGGGAGTCGCGGAGGTTGAGCTCGAGCCCGAACGGTCGCTGCAGCGCGACGAGGAACCCGAAGCCGACCGTGACGGCGGACACCCCGAGCGGCAGCATGAACACGGCGTCGAGGGCCCGGACCGCGCGCCGTCCGGTGCGCGACCGGGGACGCCGGGACACGACGAGCGCCACCAGCCCGCCCACCAGGACGGCGAGCAGGGTGGCGTCCACGGCCACGCGCAGCGAGGTCACCGTGGCGTCCCAGACGGTCACGCTGAGGGCGTTCGGGCCACCGGTGGTCGCGAGCGCGGCGTAGTTGCCCAGCCCCCAGCCCTCCCGCGTCCGGAAGGACCGGACGAGGACCGTGCCGAGCGGCAGCGCGAGGAGGAGGACGCCGACGGCCGCCGTGGTCACCACCGCGACGACGTCCCCGGCGCGCCGCCCCGGCCCGTGCAGCGCGAGGCGCTGGGCGTGGACCGCTTCGCCGGCACGCAGCTGGAGGGCGCGCTCGCGACGGTCCCGCGCGCGTCCGGCGGCGGCGAGCGCGACCGCGACGACCGCGAGCTGCACGACGGACAGGACGGCGGCCGCCGGCAGGTCGAGGAACTGGGTCGTCTGGACCCAGATCTCGGTCTCGACCGTCCCGTACCCCGTCCCGCCGAGGACGAGGACCACGCCGAACGCGGTCGCGCAGAAGAGGAAGACGATGGCCGCGGCGGAGGCGATCGCCGGGGTCAGTGCGGGCAGGGTGACCGCGGCGAACGCGCGCCACGGCGGCGCTCCCAGGGCGCGGGCCGCCTGCTCCGCGCGGGGGTCCAGCGAGGCCCAGAACCCGCCGACCGTGCGCACCACGACGGCGTAGTTGAAGAACACGAGCGCCGCGACGACGGCGGCGAAGGTGCCGTCCCAGCCGAGGAACCCGAGGGGGCCGTGGTCGGCCAGGACGGACCGGAAGGCGACGCCGACGACGACCGTCGGCAGCACGAAGGGGACGACGACGAAGGCGCGCAGCGCGGTCCGACCGGGGAAGTCGCACCGGTACAGCAGGTAGGCGCCGGGGATCCCGAGCACGACGGCGATCGCGGTGGCGACGGTCGCCTGGGCGACCGTCAGACCGATGATCCGCCAGGTGCGCGGGCGGCCGAGGACGTCACCGAACGCCGTGAGGTCCAGGACGCCGTCGGGCGCGAACCCGCGCACGACGATCGAGGCGACCGGGTACGCGAAGAACACGGCGAGGAACACGAGCGGGACGGCGGTGACCACCGCCCACACCGCCCCACGGCGCACGGCCCCCCGCCGCGCGCCGCCGGGGCGGTACGCGAGGCGGGGGGCGACGACACCGGACGGCCGGGCCGGCCGGGGCGTCGTCGTCGTGGGGGGCACGGGTGACCTCTCAGCGGGTCGGGGTGAGGAGATCTCAGCCGATCACGGTGTCGGTCCAGGTCCGGATCCACGCGTCGCGGTTCTCCGTGATCGTCTCCGGGTCGACCTCGAACGGGTCCTCGGCGGGCGGCGCGAACGTGGACCAGCTCTCGGGCAGCTCCACCGACGAGTCCACCGGGTAGACGTACATCTGCTCGGGGATGTCGGCCTGGACCTCGGGGCTCAGCAGCCAGTCGATCACCTGGCGCGCGCCCTCCGGGTTCTCCGCGCCCGCGAGGACACCGGCGTACTCCACCTGCCGGAAGCACGTGTCGAGGAGGGCCCGGGTCGGCGCCTCGGCCGGGTCGGTCACGCCCTCGGGGACCTCGTACGGCGGCGAGGAGGCGTAGGACAGCACGAGCGGGCGGTCGCCGCCCTCGCTCGAGGGGCCGGTGAAGTCGACGTAGTAGGCGTCGGACCAGCCGGCGGCGACCTTCACCCCGTTGTCGCGCAGCGCGGCCCAGTAGTCGACCCAGCCGTCCTCGCCGAACGCGCCGACCGTCGCCAGGAGGAACGCGAGCCCGGGTGAGCTCGTCGCGGGGTTCGTGACGACGAGCAGGTCCCGGTACTGCGGGTCGGTGAGGTCCTCGAGCGTCTCGGGCTCGGGGATGCCCGCCTCGGCGAACCACTCCCGGTCGACGTTGACGCACACGTCGCCGACGTCGATCGCGGTGAGGTGCCCCTCGTCGTCGACGGCGTAGCGCGCGACGTCCTCGCCGGCGGCCGGGGAGCTGTAGGGCTCGAGGACGCCCTCGGCGATCGCCCGGGAGGCGAACGAGTTGTCGATCCCGAAGACGACGTCGCCCAGCGGGGCGTCCTTGGTGAGGATCAGCTGGTTGACGAGCGCGCCGCCGTCGCCGGGGGCGCGCTGCTCGAGGGTGAGACCCGTGTCCGCCTCGAACTGGGTGATGAGCTCCTCGCTCAGCGCGAACGAGTCGTGGGTGACCAGGACGACGGTGCCCGCGTCCCCGGCGGCGCCGGACGCGTCGTCGGTGGCCGCGGGGTCGTCCGCGGGGGCGTCGCCCGAACCGCCGTCGCCGGATCCGCCGACGGCTGTGCACGCGGTGAGCGCCAGGGCCAGGGCGGTCGCGCCGACGGCGACGCGCGGTGGGGTGCGGTGTGCGATCGCGCTCGGGCCGGCGTTGCGGGTGGTGGTGCTGGTGGTGCCTGTGGTGCTGGTCCGGGTGCTGCGGGCGAGGCTCCTCGCCATGTCTCCTCCTCGTCGTTCCAGGAGGGGTGGGCCCGCCCGTGTGCACGAGGGACCCGTGCACGACGGGTGTGCCCTGAGATTCCCGACTCCCTACGCCGGTGTGAACCGGATCAGGTTCGAGGGTCTGCGGTGGTCCGCACTCTCAGCGTCCTGCGTCCGGCGGGCCGGACGACGCTCCCCTGTCGTTCAGGACGATCGTACCGGCGTCTCCGACACGACTCGCCGCGGCGGTGGCATGCCGGGCCGGAGCCGGGGTGGCGCCCGGGCGTGCAGTCCGGCGGTGGCGCCGGTGCGGACAGGGGGATCTCGGCGTTCGTGTCGGACCCTTGGTCTATCGTCGAACACATGTTCGATACGGGGCTTGACGACGACGCGGCGGCGGGGAGCGGTGAGCTCCCGCCCGGGTCGGACCTGCGTCGGCCCTGGGTGTCGTCGTACCAGGAGCTCACGGACGCCGTCGGACCGGTCGGAAGCCTGCTCGCGGAGGTGCGGGGCGGGCCGGAGCTGGTCGACAGCCTGGGCGAGCTCGAGGCGTGGGCCTGGGATGCCGGGTCCCTCGTGGAGGTGGTGGCGGCGTACGAGCGTGTCGTGTCCTGGGCGCGAGCAGGTGCCGCCGCCGCGGCCGCACGCCTCGCCGACCGGCCCGAGATGAACCCCTCCTGGCCCCGCGAGGTGGGGCGTCCGGCAGAGGCCGACGGTGCCCCGAGCGAGCTCTCTCTCCGGCTGGGTGTCTCGCGGAGGGCCGCATCCACCCTGGTCGGCATGGGGCAGGCCTTGCGCAGCGTGCACCACAGCACCGGTGACGCGCTCGCGGCGGGACACCTGGACTGGCCCAGGGCTCGGGTGGTCGTCGAGTCACTGGAGCACGTCGCGCCTGTCGTCGCACTCGAGGTGGAGGACCGGGTGCTTCCCACGGCCGCCGGCAGGACGCCGACCCAGCTGCGCCGCGACATCGCACGCATCCTCGAGGAGATCGACCCGGAGGACGCGGCGGACCGTCACGAGCACGCCCGCGCCCGCCGGTGCGTCACGCGACCCCGAGCCCTGCCGGACGGCATGGCGAGCATGACGGCGACCCTCACGGTCGAGGCGGCCGTGCGGCTGGACGCCTGCCTGCAGGCGGCGGCGGAGGCGGCACGCCGCGACGGCGACGGCCGGGGTGTCGACCAGCTCCGTGCCGACGCGCTCGATGCGATGGGCGAGGTCGCGTGGACCGCGGGATACATCGGCCTCCCCCCGTCGACACCGGCCGGGGAGTCCCCTCGCGGGGGCTCGCTGCCTGGTGGCCGAGCGACACCGCCTGGTGGCGGAGCGACACCGCCTGGTCCGGGACAGCCCGACCAGGCCGCGAGCTCCCCGTTCATGGTGCTGGGGCGCCGTGCGGGTCCGCCCGTCCGCGTGCACGTCACCGTCGGATACGGCACGCTCCTCGGCCTCGATGATCGACCCGGGGAGCTCGCCGGATACGGTCCCGTCAGCGCCGACGTCGCACGCCGGCTCGCCGTCGACGGGACCTGGCGCCGACTGCTCGTCGACGAGCCGTCCGGCACGGTGCTCGACGTCGGGAAGACCAGGTACGCGCCACCGGCCGACATGGTGGAGCTCGTCCGCGAACGCAACCGCAGCTGCGTCTTCCCCACCTGCGGCGTGCCTGCGCGTCGCTGCCAGACGGATCACACCGAGCCCTTTCCGCGCGAGGGTGGACGGCCCGTCGCGTCCGACGGCGAACCGCCGCCCGGTGTCGACGGCACCCCCTCGCCGGGTGGGACGGCGGCAGACAACCTCGGTCCGCTCTGCGCGACGCATCACCTCTTCAAGACCCACGGCGGGTTCCGACTCGCGCAGCCGCGACCGGGTTCGTTCGTCGTGCACACGCCGTCCGGTCACGTGTACCTGCAGGGCCCGGACCGACCGCCCGGAGTGCCCGAACCTCCTCCCGGCGGCACCGCGGGGTCGTCCCTGCTCCCCTCACCGGGACGCTCCGGGGCACCTCGAGCGCCGGCGCCTCCCGACGACGTCCCACCGTTCTGACCGGACCGACCGCCCGGCACGGCGGTCATGACGGCTCGCGCGACACAGCCCGGATGACGGATCCCCCGGCGCTGCCGGGGTCACGACCCGCCCGCCCTGCAGGGAGCAGGGCTCCCCGGACACTCCCCGGATCACCGCCCGGCGGACACGGCGCGGATCGCACCAGCGCGTCACGCGGAGGCTGGTGACGCGCACACCTCGATCACCGAAGGCCGACGCCCGCCGCGACCGCTGCGCTGGACACGCGCGCGTGCACGGCCTGTGCGACGGTCCGGGGCGACAGACTGGGCACGCACCGGTGACTCCGAGCGCCGGCCCGACGAAGGAGGAGACATGGGTGTCCTGGGCGAGCTGTTCGTAGCGACCCACGCCGCCGCGCTGGAGCGGGCCGACGTGCTCGATGCCGGTGAGATCCCCTCGGGTGCCGTGCCGCACATCGAGCTCACCCAGATCGGGGCGCTCGACCTGGAGATCCTCGGCGAGGTGACGGCGCGCGAGGTCCGGTACGGCTCGGGGGACGTGGAGGTCGCCGAGATCGACCTGGCCCACGACAACCTCTACGGCCTGCCCGCCTTCCTCACCGAGGTCCTCGCGGCGGTGCGGGAGAGCGAGGACGAGGACGTCGTCGGCGACATCGCCCGCGGGTGGGCGGACGACGCGGAGATCGACGCCTCGACCAGCGACCTGCAGGAGGTGGTCTCGGCGATCGTCGACCTGGCTGTGCGAGCGACCGAGCGCGGCGAGCAGCTCTACCTCTGGACGCGGAGCGTCTGAGGCGCGGCACGGAAGCGGCAGGAAGACGTGCGGGGCCGCCGCCGCGGGTGTCGGAGAGCCGATGGACGGAGGCGCGCGGGACCCTGGACAGCGCGCCGGTGCCGACGCTGCGCCACCGGCCCGGCCCCGTTAGCGTGAGGCCTGCATCCGTCGATCAAGGAGGTGGCTCGTGCCCGAGCTGACGCAGTCCAAGGAAGACATGATGGCCAAGATCCTCGGCCTCGTCGTCGCGCTCGGAGCGGCATGGGCCGCTCAGCAGGTGATCAACCAGGTCTGGACGAAGGCTTTCGGGCACCGGCCCCCGAAGCCGGAGGACGAGGGGGACCAGCGGTTCGGCGAGATCGCCGCTGCCGCCACGGTGACGGGCGCGGTCGTGGCGCTCGCTCGCGTGCTCGCGACCCGCGGGGCGGCGCGCTTCATCAAGTGACGGAGGCCGCGGCGCCGCGCGTCAGTCCGTCGGACGGCGTGGCTCGCCGCGGGCCTCGGCCTCCGCAGCCTCCATGTCCCGGGAGAGCTCGTCGACGACGAGCAGGTCGTGGCGCACCTTCCCCGTCCGGAACCCGGCACGGGACACCATGTGTGCGGCCACCGGTGACGTGAGCATCTGGAAGCTCGCCACGAGCACGAGCACCCACAGCGCCTGTGCGGTGCGGAGGCGCAGGGACAGCCCGACGATCATGAGGATGAGGCCGAGCACCTGCGGCTTCGCGGCCACGTGCGTGCGGGCCAGCAGGTCCGGGAAGCGCACGAGCCCGACCGCCGCAGCGAACGTCAGCGCGGAACCCCCCAGCAGGCAGAGCGACGCCAGGACGTCGAGCACGGTGGTCATCGTGTCGCCGCTCATTCCTTGACCTCCCCGGCCGCCGCCCCGCCGTGGTGCTCCTCGTCGACGCCCCGCAGGTCCTCGTCGGTCCGCCGGGTGCGCTCCGTCTCCAGCGCGGCCAGCTCCTCGCGCGTGAGCACGCGACCCTCGCCCTCGGGTTCGACCGACGCGAAGCGCGCGATCGTCACCGAGCCGACGAACCCGACGAGCGCCAGGGCGACGAGCATCGGCAACCCGTCGGTGCGCCGGGCCCAGGCCGCTTCCAGGGCGACGGCACCGACGAGCGTGCTGGTGAGGATGTCCAGCGCCACGCTGCGGTCGAGCATGCTCGGTCCGCGCTCCGCTCGGACGAGGGCCAGCACCCCCGCTGCTGCGAGGAGCACGACGCAGACGGCGACGACGGGCAGGATCACGGCGCCACCTCCCGCTCGCTGCGGCGGGCCTCGCGCCGGCTCCGGACCAGCCCCGCCTCGGCGAGCTCCTCGTCCGACCCCAGCGCGCGCAGGATGCGGGCCTCCAGGTCCAGCACGTGGCTCCGCGCCTCCTCCACCCCGCCGCTCGTCGCGACGTCGAGGACGTGCACGTACAGCGTGCCGGAGACCCGGTGCGCCTCGACGATCACCGAGCCGGGGACCAGCGACGTGAGCACCGCCGTGAGCGTCAGGTAGAGGTCCGAGTGGCTCCGCAGCGGGACGGCGAGCACCGCGCTGCGCGGCGTCCGACGCGGGTTCAGGGCCTGCCAGGCGACCTGGATGCTCGCGACCGTCAGGTCGGCCACGAAGCGCGCGACCAGGTAGAGCAGGGGCCCCACGTGGACACGACCGTGGAAGTCGATGGCCGGCATCGGCAGGACGGCGACGACGGCGAGGCCGACGACGAGCCCGACGAGCAGGGTGCCGATCGCGAAGTTCCCCCACAGGAGGGCCCACGCGACGGCGAGCCAGACGGCCGTCCAGCCGCGGACGCGCAGCGCACGGCGGCGCGGGTGCAGGCTCATGGCTCCCCTCCTTCGTCTGTGCCGCTTCCCTCGCCGCCGGTCTCGTCCGGGGCGATCTGCCGCTCCCCGCCGCCGGGGCCGACGTCCTCGAGGTCCGCGCCCTCCTCGACGGGGTCGGTCCCGCCCTCGCGCCTCGCCTCGTCGGTGACGTCCGCCGAGCGGCCCTCGCCGCGGCCTCCCGGCAGGACGGCGGTCACGTACTGGTCCCGGTCGCGCAGCGTCGCCGCCGCTCGCTCCGTGTAGTCGTACAGCGGACCTGCGACGACGGTCAGCGCCACACCGCCGACGACGAGCGCCGCCGCGGAGCCGACCATCCCCCGCGGCAGGGTCACCTCGGCGACATCCTCCGGCGCGGGCTGCCAGAAGGCCTTGTTCCACGCCTTCACGATCGCGTACAGGGTCAGCAGGGATGTGGTGATCCCGCCCGCGACGAGCGCGTACGCCAGCGGCGTGCCGACCTGGACACCGGCCTGGATCAGCCCGGCCTTGCCGAGGAAGCCGGACAGCGGCGGGATCCCGGCGAGGTTCATGGCCGGCAGGAAGAACATCACGGCCAGCAGCGGCGCGAGCCGCGCCAGACCGCCGAGGGCGTCGAGCGACGTGGAGCCGCCACGACGTTCCATGAGGCCGACGACGAGGAACAGCGTCGTCTGCACGGTGATGTGGTGCGCGACGTAGAACACCGCGGCGGACAGCCCGGCCTCGGTGGACAGGGCGATGCCGAAGACCATGTACCCGATGTGGCTGACGAGCGTGAAGGAGATCATCCGCTTGACGTCGTTCTGCGCCACGGCGCCGAGGATGCCCACGATCATCGTCGCGAGCGCCGCCCACAGCAGCAGGTCGTCGGCCCGACCGTCGGGGAACAGCAGCGTCTGCGTCCGGATGATCGCGTAGACGCCGACCTTCGTCAGCAGGCCGGCGAACACCGCGGTCACCGGTGCGGGCGCCGTCGGGTAGGAGTCGGGCAGCCACGCGAACAGCGGGAAGATCGCCGCCTTGATCCCGAAGGCGAGCAGCAGCAGGAGCTGCAGGGCGAAGGCGACGTCGGGGTCGATCTCGTCCAGACGCATGGCCAGCTGCGCCATGTTCACCGTGCCGGTGGCCGCGTAGACCAGCGCGACGGCAAGGAGGAACAGCAACGACGAGAGCAGCGAGACGACGACGTAGATCGTGCCGGCGCGGATGCGCTCGCCGGTGCCACCGAGGGTGATGAGCACGTACGACGCGACGAGCAGCATCTCGAAGCCGACGAAGAGGTTGAACAGGTCGCCGGTGAGGAACGCGTTCGCGACGCCGGCGGTCAGCACGAGGTACGTGGGGTGGAAGATCGCGACGGGGGTCTCGGCGTTGTTGTCCGCCAGGCCCTGCGCGAGGGAGTAGAGCAGGACGCACAGCGTCACCGCCGACGAGACCGTCAGCATGAGCGTCGAGAGGCGGTCGGCGACGAGGTCGATGCCGACCGGTGCCGCCCAGCTCCCGATGTCCAGGACGAGCGGCCCGCTGTCCGCGGCCACGAGCAGCGCCACGGACGTGACGAGCACGAGGCTCAGCGCGACCACGCTGATGACGCCCTGTGCCCGGGCGTTGCGCCACAGCACCAGGGCCAGACCCGCGGCGGCGAGCGGCAGGACGACGGGCAGGGGCACGGCCCAGGTCAGGTCGGACAGGCTGAGGCCGTTCACCGGGCGTCACCGCCCTCGGGGGTCGGGACGGGTTCGGAACCGGGCGCGGACGACGGTGTGCCTGTCGACGACCCGCTCCCCGACGGCCCTGCGCCCCCCGTCTCGTCGTACACCTCGGCGGCGTCCTGCTCCAGGGTGGTCGAGGCGTCGTCGTCGCTGCGGTACGCCGCCTCGTCGCGGGCGGCGCGCTCGGCGACCCGGCGGTCCTCGAGGTCGTCCTGCACCTCGTCGTGCTTGTTGAGCTGCCACGAGCGGTACGCCATGGCGAGCAGGAACGCCGTCATGCCGAGCGTGATGACGATGGCCGTGAGGATGAGCGCCTGCGGCAACGGGTCGCTCATCGAGTCCTCGTCGGTGTAGTCGACGATGGGCGCCCCGCCCGCGCGGCCACCCGCAATGAGCAGCACGACGTTGACGGCGTTGCTCACGAAGATCACGCCGAGCAGCACGCGCGTGAGCGAGCGTTCCAGGAGCAAATAGACGCCGACGGCGGTCAGGGCGGCCGCCACGATCACGAGCGTGAGGTTGGGGGAGGTGTCGATCATCGTCCGGCGTCCTCACGCGAGATGCGGCCGGCGAGGCTGCCGTCGAGCGGCTCCGACATCGACGTCCCCGGCCTCGGCGCGCGTGCGTCGGCACGGGGACGGTTCCCGGCTCCCCCGTCCCGGTCGGTGACGTCGGGATCTGCCGTCTCCGGGTCGGCGGAGTCGGGCGCGCCCTCCTCCGTGTGCCGGTCGATCTCCGCCCCGAGGCTGCGGAGCACGTCGAGGACCACGCCGAGGACGAGCAGGAACACGCCGATGTCGAAGAACACGGACGTCACGAGCTTGATCGGGCCGAGGACCGGGAGCGTGAACTCGATGATCACGCTCTGGAGCAGCGAGCCGCCCGCGAGCACCGCCACGAGGCCCACGCCCGCCGAGAGGAAGAGGCCCAGCCCCAGGAGCAGGCCGGGGTGCACCGGAGCGGCGTCGCCCAGCTCGTACCGTCCGCCCGCCAGGTACCGGACGATGAGCGCGATGCCGACGACGAGCCCGCCGGCGAAGCCGCCGCCGGGCGTGTTGTGGCCGGCGAACAGCAGGTACAGGCCCACGAGCACCATGGAGTGGAAGAGCAGCCGGGTGATGATCTCGAACATCACCGAGCGCCGCTGCGGTGCCAGCGTGCTGCCGGCGCCGAGCCACTCGCGGTTGCGCCCCGGCGAGCCGGAGCGTTCCGCGTGCTGGGCCTGCGCCTGGGAGGCGAGGCGGCGGATCACCGCCGGCTGCGGCACGGAGTCCCACACGTAACCGGTGCCGCGCGCGGAGCTCGACCGGAAGATCGACCCGCTGCGGGTGCTCAGGAAGATCAACGACGCCACGCCCGTGGCCGCCACGAGCAGCACGGCGATCTCACCGGTCGTGTCCCACGCCCGGATGTCCACGAGGGTGACGTTGACGATGTTCCGGCCACCGCCGAAGACGTACGCCTCCTCGGGGAAGTCCGCGGAGACCGGCGCGTGCACCCGCGCGGTCGGCACCACCAGTGCCAGCGCCCCGACCACCAGGCCCGACGCCACGCCAACGGCGATGCGCAGCCAGCGGCTGGCCGCCAGGGGCCGCACGGAGAAGTAGGCCGGCAGGCGCCGCAGGACCAGCACGAAGACGACCAGCGTCACCGTCTCGACGAGGACCTGCGTCAGCGCGAGGTCCGGCGCGCCGTGCAGCATGAACAGCGCGGCGATGCCGTAGCCGCTCACGCCCGCGAGGACGACGGCCTTGAGCCGCCGTCGGGCGTTCGCGGCCAGCAGCGCCCCAGCCACCGCGAGGCCGCCGACGACGACCTGGGCGGGGCGGTCGTACAGGCGCAGCTCGTCGACGCCCGGCAGGCCCGTCTGCGTCAGCGCGACGGTCTGCATCGCGACCATGACCAGGAGGATCACGCCCAGGTACACGGGGAGCGAACCACGCTGCGTGAGGGCCGTGACGTCCGCGGCCACCTCGTCCAGGCGCCGCATGAGTCGTCGGTACGCGCGGTCCGCGTCGACCGGCACGTGCACCCGGGACTGCGCCCGTTCCACCCGGGTGCGCGCCAGGAAGAGCAGGGCCCCGGCCCCGAGGATGAGGACTGTCAGCCAGAACGCCGGCTTGAACCCGGCCCAGAGGACCAGGTGGCCGGCCTCGCCGTCGTACGCCGCCGCGTGACCGGAGAGCAGTCGCTCGCCGAGGCCCGGCAGCACGCCGAGCACCAGACCGAGTGCGGCGAGCACGGCGGCGGGGCCGACGAGGACGACGGACGGGCGGGACACGTGCGGCGCCTCGACGGGCGCGCCGTCGTCGTCGGTGCTGGGCAGTGGCTTGTCCGCGAAGGCCCCCCACCAGAAGCGCGCGCCGTAGGCGACGGTCAACGCCGACCCGACCACCATGCCGACGACGACGAGCAGCCCGGTGGGTGTGCCCGCGTCCGCCAGCAGCGCCTCGAGTGCCGCCTCCTTCGCGACGAAGCCGGCGAAGGGGAACATGCCGATCATGGACAGCGTGGCCAGGGCGGCGGCGGTCGCGGTGACGGGGAGGGCGCGGCCGACCCCGGTGAGGCGCCGCAGGTCCCGCGTCCCGGTCGCGGCGTCGACGATGCCGACGACGAGGAAGAGGGACGCCTTGAACATCGCGTGCGCCCCGAGCATGGCGAGGCCGGCGAGCGCCGTCGCCTTCCCCGGGAGGCCGACGAGGAGCACGAGCAGGCCCAGCTGGCTCACGGTGCCGAACGCCAGGACCAGCTTGAGGTCGTACTGGCGCAGCGCGCGGTAGCCGCCGTGGACGAGGGTCCAGGTCCCGGCCGCTGCCACGACGCCTTTCCACACCGGCACGTCCGCGAACCCTGGGGCGAACCGGGCGACGAGGTACACGCCCGCCTTCACCATCGCGGCGGCGTGGAGGTAGGCGCTCACCGGGGTCGGTGCCGCCATCGCGGCCGGGAGCCAGAAGTGCAGGGGCACGAGCGCCGACTTGCTCAGCGCGCCGAGCAGGAGGAGGACGACGGCGACCGAGGCGACGGTGCCGGCCGGCGGGTCGGCCAGGACGTCCGAGAGCCGGTAGGACCCGACCGACTCGCCCAGGAGGACCAGCCCGACGAGCATCGCCAGCCCGCCGAACGTGGTGAGGATGATCGCCTGCATGGCGGCCCGGCGGGAGGCCTTGCGGTCCGAGTAGTGGCCGATGAGCAGGTAGGAGAAGACCGTCGTCAGCTCCCAGAAGACATACAGCAGCAGCAGGTCGTCGGTGGTGACCAGCCCGAGCATCGCGCCGGCGAAGGCCACGAGCACCCCGCCGAAGCGGCCGAGCCCCGCGGCGCTCGCGGAGAAGTAGGCGGCGCAGTAGACGAGGACCAGCGCGCCGACCCCGCCGACGAGCAGCGTCATGAGCCAGCCCAGCGTGTCGAGGCGGAAGGCGAGCTCGATGCTGAGCGCCGGCACCCACGCCACGACCTCCGCCGGGCCCTCACCGCTGAGGACGGCGGGCGTCTGGGCCAGGGCCCACACCGCCGCCGACGCCGGCGCCAGCGCCAGCACGAAGAAGGCCCGCCGCCCGAGCCAGGACGCGAGGAGGGGAGCCGCGAGCGCCATGGCGAGGTGCACGACGAGCAGCAGCAGCATGTGGCCTCCGTCCGGTCGAGGGCGGTGGTCAGTGGTCGCAGGTGCCGCGCTGGGGGACTCGTCCTCACGGCATCTGTGGGCGCCGTCACGGAGGGGTCCGGCGCGTCGAGGAAGGACGCGCGCCGTCACGAGCGGGCCCATTCTATCCGCAGGTCATGCGGTCGGCCCTTGTGCGGCGGTGCGGAGCAGGAGCATCGTCCACGGGAGGTGGTGGTCTCGACGTGGGCGGGCGGCGGCGGGAGGCGGTGGGCACGTGGCTCCACAGCTCCAACGGGCGGTGATCAACTCCCTCCCGGCTCAGCTCGCCGTGCTCGACGGCGACGGCACGATCGTGTCGGTCAACGACGCCTGGCGTCGGTTCGCCGACCGCGGCGGGTGCGGCTGCTGCTCCGAGGACGTGAACTTCTTCGAGGTGTGCGACCGCGCGATGAGCAGCGGGGACCCCCGCGCGGCCGCGGACGCCGCGCTGGCGGCCGAGGGCGTCCGGCAGGTCCTCGAGGGCGCCATCCCGGAGTTCACGATGGACGTCAGCTGCCGCGCACCGGCGGGGACCCTGTGGTTCACCGAGCAGGCCGTCCGGTACACGGCCGGGGACCGCCCGGGGGTCGTCCTCAGCTACACGGACATCACCGCACGCAAGGAGATGGAGGACGCCGCGCGGCACATGGCCACGCACGACGTCCTCACCGGCCTGCCGAACCGCACCCTGGTGGCGGACCGGCTCACGCAGGCGTTGGCCGTCGCGCGGCGGACGGGCGCAGGCGTCGCGATCCTGTTCTGCGACGTGGACCACTTCAAGGAGATCAACGACCGCCTCGGTCACGCCGCGGGCGACGCCGTGCTCGTGGAGGTCGGCCGGCGGCTGCGGTCGTGCGTGCGGGAGGGCGACACCGTCGGCCGGTGGTCCGGCGACGAGTTCGTCGTCGTGTGCCCGAACGGGGAGCAGGAGCCCGCAGCCGAGCGCGAGCGCGCCGGGGAGGAGGTGGTCGGCCGCATCGAGGGCGCGATGGCCGCACCCGTGGAGGTCGCCGGCAGCCTGCTCACGGTGGAGCTGAGCGTCGGGCTCCACGTCGCCGGCCCGAAGGACCGCTCCGCCGACGAGGTGGTGGATCTCGCCGACGCCGCGATGCTGCACGTCAAGGGTCGCCGCCGTGCCGCGGCCCTCGCCGGCGCACCGACCGCGACGGCCGTCGAGCTCGGGGCCGCCGACGGCGAGGCGCGGGTCGTGCAGCGCCTCCTGCACCTGCTGCGCCGCACGGCGGGGATGGAGGTGGCCTGGACCAGCGAGTTCCACGGTGCGACGCAGGTCCTGCGGTTCGTCGACGTCGCGCCGGGGGTCCACGGGCCGCTGCCGGGCACCGAGCTGCCCCTGTCCGGCGGGTACTGCGCGCGCGTGCTGGCCGGCGTGATGCCGTCGGTCATCCCGGACACGCATCTGGACCCGGAGGCCGTGCTGCTGCCCGTGACCCAGGAGCTGCGCATCGGTGCCTACCTCGGGGTGCCGCTCGTCGGCGCCGACGGGACGGTCGAGGGCATGGTCTGCGCGACGAGCTCGTCCGCGCAGCCGGACCTCAGCGCGGACGACGTCGCGACGGCGCGCCTCATCGCCGACGTCATCCAGGACGTGCACCGTCGCGCCCTGAGCACGACGGCCGCGCAGCGTCGTCGTCGGGCGCTGCACGCGGAGGTGGCCGACCTGTGTCGCGGACGCGGACGGCACGTCGTGCTCCAGCCCGTCGTCGAGCTCGCCACCGGACGGACCGACGTGAGGGAGGCGCTGTCCCGCTTCGACGACACGAGCCGCAGCCCCGCCCAGTGGTTCGCCACCGCGTCCGCCGTCGGACTGGGGCACGAGCTCGAGGTCGCGGCGGCCGCCTCCGCGCTGGAGCTGACGGCGGACGGTGCCCCGCCCGTCGCCGTCAACCTCTCGCCCGACGTCATCGTCGCGGGCGCCCTCGACCGGCTCCTGGCGGGCGTCGACCCGCACGACGTCGTCGTCGAGGTGACGGAGCACGCAGCCGTGGAGTCCTACGGGGAGCTGGACCGCGCGCTCGCCCCGCACCGCCGGCGCGGGCTGCGCGTCGCCGTCGACGACGTCGGCGCCGGGTACGCGAGCATGGCGCACGTCGTCCGCATGCACCCCGACATGATCAAGATCGACATGTCCCTCGTCCGGGGCATCGACGAGGACCCCGTGCGGCAGGCGCTGGTCCAGGCGCTCGGCACCTTCGGGAGGCGTCTGGGGGCCGTCGTCGTCGCGGAGGGCGTCGAGACCGAGGAGGAGCGCGACGCCCTGCTGCACCTGGGCATCGGGCACGCGCAGGGCTTCCTCTTCGGTCGCCCCGCGACCCCCTGACGCGCCGCGGGCCGGCCGAGGTCAGGGGAGGCACCTGCCGCGTCCGGGCCCGGGTCTACGGTGTCCTGCGTGGACGGCCTGCAGATCATCGCCCTGATCGTCGCGGTCGCGGCGACCGTCGTCGGCGTCGTCGTGTTCTCGCTCGGGGTCCGGGCGATCGTCCGCACCGTGGGCCGTGGCGGGCCCGCGCCCGACCGCACCACCCACCCGGGACGGCGGACGTGGCTCGTGGTCAGGGAGGTGCTCGGGCACGGCCGGTTCCAGCACCGGCCGCTGGTCCGCGCGGCGCACTGGGTCGTCATGGTGAGCTTCCCCGTCCTCTTCCTCACGCTCGTCACGGGGTACGGGCAGATCGTCGAGCCCTCGTTCGCGCTCCCGCTCGTCGGGCACTGGCCGCCCTTCGAGTGGCTCGTCGAGGCGTTCGCGTGGCTGGGGCTGCTCGGGATCGTCGCGCTCGTCGTGGTGCGGCAGCGCGAGCACCCGCGCCGCGCGGAGGCGGCCGGGACGCGGGTCTCCGGCGCGCGCCGTGAGCAGGACCTCCCGCCCGCCGACGACGCCGCGGGGCCGGGTGGTCCTCAGGGTCGCCGCGCGTCGCGGTTCTTCGGGTCGAACTGGGGCCAGGCGTACTTCGTCGAGGCGATCATCGCCGCCGTCGTCGTGTGCGTGCTGCTGCTGCGGGGGCTGGAGTACGCGCTCGCGGTGGCGCCGCCCGTCTCCGACGGCTCCGGTCCGCTCACGGTGGTCGACCCGGCGGCCGCGGGCTGGCACTTCCCGCTGACCGCGTGGTTCGGTCAGTGGTTCGTCGGCCTCGGTCCGGTCGGCATCGAGCGCGCGGTCGTCGTGGTGGCACTGCTGAAGATCGTCACGTCGATGCTGTGGATGGTCGTCGTCGGGATGCGGCCCGCGATGGGTGTCTCGTGGCACCGGTTCCTCGCCGTGGTCAACGTCTGGGCGCGGCGGGAGACGGACGGGTCGCCCGCGCTCGGACCGCTGCCGCCGGTGCGTGCGGGCGGCCGACCCGTCGACTTCGCGGCTCTGGAGGACCTGCCGGACGACGCGACGCTCGGCGTGGGCCGCATCGAGGACTTCTCCTGGAAGGGGCTGCTGGACTTCTCCACGTGCACCGAGTGCGGGCGGTGCCAGGAGCAGTGCCCTGCGTGGAACACGGGCAAGCCGCTGTCGCCCAAGCTCGTCGTCCTCGCCCTGCGCGACCACGCGTACGCGACGGCCCCGTACCTCACGGTGGCGGCGAACGCGTCGACGGAGCCGTCCGGGCGCTCGGCGACCACGGGGCATACCGCGGTGCCCGGCCTACCGGCGCGGGGCCGTCCGGAGGGCACCGGACAGGTCGCGCACGCGGACCTCGACGTGCTGTCCCTCGTCGGCGACGTCGTCGACCCGCAGGCCCTGTGGGACTGCACGACGTGCGGCGCGTGCGTGCAGCAGTGCCCGGTCGACATCGAGCACGTCGACCACATCGTCGACATGCGCCGCAACCAGGTGCTCATGGAGTCCGCGTTCCCCGACGAGCTGGGGCCGATGTTCGCCAAGCTCGAGAAGCAGGCCAACCCGTGGGGCCTGCCCGCGCGGCAGCGCCTGGCGTGGGCCAAGGACCTGCCCTTCCCCGTGCCGGTCGTCGGCGTCGACGTCGAGGACGCGTCCGAGGTCGAGTACCTCTTCTGGGTGGGCTGTGCCGGCGCCTACGAGGACCGCGCCAAGCGCACCACGCGGGCCGTCGCGGAGCTGCTCGACACCGCCGGCGTCTCCTTCGCCGTCCTCGGGGACGGCGAGCAGTGCACCGGCGACCCGGCCCGGCGGGCGGGCAACGAGATGCTCTTCCAGATGCTCGCGCAGGCGAACGTCGAGGCGCTCACCGAGGCCAAGGCGCAGCAGATCGTCGTCACGTGCGCGCACTGCTTCAACACCATCGCGAACGAGTACCCGCAGCTCGGCGGCCGGTTCGAGGTCGTGCACCACACCGAGCTCCTCGAGCGGCTGCTGGCCGACGGGCGCCTCACCGTGGTCGAGGACGTCCGCGAGCCCGGGAGGCAGCGGGACGCTGCGGGGACGGGCGACGGGCCGCACCCGGCGCGGACCGTGACCTACCACGACCCCTGCTACCTCGGCCGGCACAACCAGGTGTACACGCCACCACGCGAGCTCGTCGCCGCCGTGCCCGGGCTCGCGCTCGCCGAGATGCCGCGGTCGCACGACCGCTCGTTCTGCTGCGGCGGCGGCGGGGCGCGGGTGTGGATGGAGGAGACGACCGGCACCCGGATCAGCACGGACCGGGCCGCCGAGGCCCTCGGCACCGGCGCGCGGACGATCGCGACCGGCTGCCCCTTCTGCACGATCATGCTGAGCGACGGCGTCGCCGCCAACGGCCGGGGCGCCGCGGCGGGCGAGGACGCGGTCGAGGTGGTCGACGTCGCGCAGCTGCTGCTCCCGGCGGTCCGCCGGGCGCAGGCGGAGCGCTAGGACGGGCGGGGACGTCCTGCGGTCAGTGTCGCGAGCGAGCCGTCAGCGCCTCGCGCAGCGCCGTCACGCTCTCCGAGCCCTCCGGGAACGGCACCTCGACGGTCGCCCTGCCACTGGTCACGGTGACGACCTCGACGCCGTCGTAGCGCTCGGACGGGTGCACGGCGACCCGCGCCACGTGCGGCAGCACCCACAGCGTGTGCGCCACGGACGACACCGGTCGCCGTCCCGCGCCGAACCAGTCGCGGCGGTGCACGAGGTGGACCTCCGACGGCGCCGCGCAGACGACCGCGCCCTGCAGCGTCACCGGGCGCACGGTGTCCAGGACGCCGTGCAGCGCGCCGCCGCGGCGCGGGACGACGCGCCGGCCGTGCGCAGCGACCGGGACGATGTCCCGCTCGTGCTCGGCGATGTCGCGCTGCTCGGTCACCAGGGCGATCTCCTCGTCACCGAGGTCCCGCAGCCCGAGCTGCAGGGGGTGGCGCGGCACCTCGACGTCGTGGCTCCCGAGCCGGCGACGGACGTTCGTGCGCAGGACGTGCACGAGGCGCTCGACGAGCTCGTGCGACACGCTGTTGTAGCGGAACCCGAGCCGGTCCGCGGCCTCGTGGCCGGTGTCGAGGACGTGGAACCGCCCGTCCAGCAGGTCCACGCTGCTGTGCGCGACCGCGACGTCCTCGTAGGCCACGCGGCGCTGCCGGTACGTCGACCCCTCGCGGGTCCGCACCTCGAGGCCGCCCTGGTCCGCCACGACGAGGTGGTCGTACAGGTCCATGTCGGGGTTCGCGTCACGGCGCGAGATGGGACGTGGCACCTTGAGCACCAGGTCGGCGCGCTGCAGGTCGACAGGCCGGTCGCGGAAGAGGCGCGGCACCTCCTCGGGCGTGTGGACCTCGTCGATCCACGGCCCGAAGGCGTCGAACTCCGCCGTGCGCCGCATGCTCCGATGATGCGCCTAGACGGCCATGATCGACAGCGCTACGGGCGCAGGGTGCCCCAGGACTCCCTCCGTCGCGGGACGGAGCCGGGGCCGGACCCGGGACCCGTCGCGGGACGGAGCCGCGGCGTCGGTGCGACCGGCTAGCGTGGCCGCGTGCGTGCGGGGCGGCAGGAGACCCAGGGCCGGACCGAGGCCGCCGTCGTGACGCCCGTCGACCCGGACGCCGCCGACTGGAGCCGGGGGGCCCCGGACGCCGAGGGGCTCCGCAACGACGGCCTGCTGGCGGTGGCGCTCTTCGTCTCCTCGATGCTGTCGTTCGCGCTGTGGCAGGTCGCCGGCCTGTACGAGGACCCGGCGCCGGCCTGGCTCTCCGTCCTCTGCCTCGCGGGCGTGACGCTCCCGCTGGCGGTGCGTCGCCGTCGGCCCGGGCTCGTCCTCCTCGTCGTCGCCGCGGCGTTCATCCTGCTGCAGAGCACGAGGGTCCCCGAGACCCTCGTCGCCAACATCGCGCTCTTCCTCGCGCTGTACACGGTGGGTGCCTGGGCTGCGGACCGCCGTCGTGCGAACCAGGTCCGGGCCCTGGTCATCGTCGCGATGTTCGTCTGGCTCGTCGTCGCGCTGTTCCTGTCCACCACGGACCCCGACGCGCTGCCCGACCTGTCCCGCGTCGGCGTGCTGTCCCCGCTCGTCGCGTTCCTCCTCATCCAGCTGCTCACCAACGTCGCGTACTTCGCCGCCGCGTACTGGTTCGGGCAGAACGCGTGGAACGCGGCCCGGGAGCGGGCGCGGGTGGAGGCGCGGACGCGCGAGCTGGAGGCGGAGCGCAGGACGGTCGCCACGCAGGCCGTCGCCCTCGAGCGGCTGCGGCTCGCCCGCGAGCTCCACGACGCCGTCGCGCACCACGTCTCCCTCATGGGCGTCCAGGCGTCCGCCGCCCGGACCCTCCTCCCGGCCGACGCGTCCCGCGCGTCGCAGGCGCTGGAGCACGTCGAGGAGGCGGCGCGGCAGGCGGTCGGCGAGCTGCAGGGGATCCTCGGCACCCTGCGCGACGCCGGCGCCGCGGAGGGCCACGACGCCGTCGGGTCGCTCGACGTCGAGCGGCTGCCCCAGCTCGTCGAGGAGGCCGTGGCGGCCGGCCTGCCGACGACGTTCCAGGTCGTCGGCGACGCGCGGCCGCTGCCCCCGCTGGTGTCGCTCAACCTGTACCGGATCGCGCAGGAGGCCCTGACGAACACCCGCAAGCACGCGGGGCCGACGGCGCAGGCCGACGTCCGTCTGCGGTACCTCCCGGACGGCGTCGAGATCGAGGTCGCGGACGACGGCGTGGGCGCCCGCTCCGGTGCGGCCACCGGCTCCGGCCTGGGCCTGGTCGGGATGCGGGAGCGCGTCACCGCCGACGGCGGCACGCTGCACGCCGGTCCGCGTCCCCGCGGGGGCTTCCTCGTCCGCGCCCACGTGCCGCTCGCGCCGGCCCTGGGCGCGCATTCGCCCGCGCCGGACGGGACCGTGACCCGGACGGCGGACGCCGCGGTGGAGCAGCACGCATGACGGCGGGCACGACGGGCGCCGTCGTCGGCCGTGACGGGGCGGTGAGCCGCCCGGTGACGGTGCTGCTCGTCGACGACCAGGCGCTCCTGCGGGCCGGCATCCGCACGATCCTCGATGCGCAGCCCGACCTGGAGGTCGTCGGCGAGGCGCGGGACGGCCGCGAGGCGATCGCGCAGGCGGCCCGCCTGGACCCGGACGTCATCTGCATGGACGTGCAGATGCCGGGCATGGACGGTCTCGAGGCGACGCGGCTGCTCACCTCCGACCCGCAGATCCGCTCGGCCGTGCTCATGCTCACGACCTTCAACCGCGACGACTACCTGCTGGAGGCGCTGCGCGCGGGTGCGAGCGGGTTCCTGCTGAAGAACAGCCGGCCGGAGCAGCTCGTGGAGGCGGTGCGGTCGGTGGGTGCCGGCGACGGGCTGCTCGCGCCCGAGGTCACGCGCGCCGTCATCGCCCGTGCCCTCGACGGTGCGGACCGGCCGCCCCCTCCTGCCGACGGAGCGCTGCCGGCGGCCGTCGCCGCGCTGACCGACCGCGAGGTCGAGGTGCTGCGCCTCGTCGCGAGGGGGCTGGCGAACGACGAGATCGCCGCCGAGCTGGTCCTGGGTCGCGCGACGGTCAAGACGCACGTGTCGAACGTCCTCATGAAGCTCCACCTGCGCGACCGCGTGCAGGCGGTCGTCTTCGCCTACGAGCACGGTGTGGTGCGCACGCAGGAGCAGTGAGGCCGACGGGACGCCCCTGCGTCCGTCCCGGGGCTGAGCCACGGTTCCGACCTCCGCCGGATCCGCTCCCCGCGGCGCGTCCCTAGGTTGGGAGACGTCAGGGGGAGGCGTCCGCGGCGCACGCCGTCGTCGGACCGACAGGAAGGACGGCCATGCTCCAGGTGCACCACGTCAACCGGTCGTTCGGCGACCGGCTGGTGCTCGACGACGTCACCTTCGACGTGGGTCGTGGCCGGCTCACCGGCTTCGTCGGTGGCAACGGCGCGGGCAAGACGACGACGATGCGCATCATCCTCGGCGTCCTCGCGGCGGACTCCGGCCGGGTGACCCTCGACGGCGCCGACCTCGACGCCGCCGAGCGCCGCTTCTTCGGCTACATGCCGGAGGAGCGCGGCCTCTACCCGAAGATGCGGGTGCTGGACCAGATCACCTACCTCGCCCGGCTGCACGGCGTCGACCGGGGGGCGGCCACGCGCCGGGCCACGGAGCTCCTCGAGCGCCTCGGCCTCGGCGAGCGGATGACGGACCAGCTCGACGACCTGTCGCTCGGCAACCAGCAGCGCGCGCAGATCGCCGCCGCGCTCGTGCACGAGCCGGAGGTCCTCGTCCTGGACGAGCCGTTCTCCGGGCTGGACCCGATGGCCGTCGACGTCGTCGTCGGGGTGCTGGCCGAGCACGCCGCCCAGGGCGCGCCGGTGCTCTTCAGCTCCCACCAGCTGGACCTGGTCGAGCGGCTGTGCGACGACCTCGTCGTCATCGCGCAGGGCCGGATCCGCGCCGCGGGCGGCCGCGAGGAGCTGCGCGCGGCCCACGGCCACGCGCGCTGGGAGATCGACTCGACGGGTGACGTCGGCTGGCTGCGCGCGATGCCCGGTGTGCGCGTGCAGCACTTCGACGGCGGCTGGGCCGTCTTCGAGGCCGACGACGACGCCGCGGCCCAGCAGGTGCTGCGGCGCGCCCTCGAGCAGGCGCCCGTGGCGTCGTTCGGGCCGGTGCGCTCCACGCTGGCGGAGATCTTCCGCGAGGTCGTCAAGGACGAGGAACCGACGGAGGCGACGCGATGAGCACCCAGGTCGACACGCGGGGGACCCGCCCGGGCGGCGCCGTCGTGGGCCGCGGGACCAGCCGGGGCGCGCCGGCCGGCCGCGGGGCTCGGCCCACGGCGCCCGCGACGGCGCGGGCCGCCCTGCTGGTGGCCGAGCGCGAGATCACGACGGTCGTGCGGACGAAGTCGTTCCTCGTCTCGACCGCCATCCTGCTGGTCGGCGTCCTGGCGTCGATCATCATCGGCTCGGTCCTCGCCGGCCGGGACGGCGACACCCGGGTCGCCGTCGTCGGCGCCACGGCGGACGCGTTCGAGGAGCAGGAGGGCTTCGAGGCGGTCGACGTCGCGGACGAGGCGGAGGCGCGTCGGCTGGTCGAGGACGGCGACGTCCGGGCCGCCGTGCTGCCGGCCGAGGACAGCCCGGTCGGCGTGCGCGTGCTCGCGCTCGACTCAGCGCCTCTCGAGGTGGTCAGCGCCCTGTCGGTCGCGCCGGACGTCGAGCTGCTCGAGGAGCCCGACATGGACGAGGGCGTGCGCTACCTCGTCAGCTTCGGGTTCGGGCTGGTGTTCCTCCTGTCCGCGGCCGGCTTCGGGTCGATGATCGCGCAGAACACCGTGACCGAGAAGCAGAGCCGGATCGTGGAGATCCTCCTCGCCACGGTCTCCGCCCGGTCGCTGCTCGCGGGGAAGATCCTCGGGAACAGCGTGCTGGCGTTCGGGCAGACGGCGGCCATCGCCGCGGTCGCCGTCATCGCGCTCGTCGTCACGGGGCAGGACGACCTCCTCGCCCTCATCGGGGCGCCCGTCGTCTGGTTCGTTCTGTTCTTCCTCGTGGGGTTTGTCCTGCTCGCGGCGATGTTCGCCGCGGCCGCGTCGCTCGTGTCGCGCATGGAGGACATCGGCTCCGTCATGACGCCGGTCATCTACCTGACGATGACCCCGTACTTCCTCGTGGTCTTCTTCAACGACAACCCGGTCGTCCTCCGCGTCATGTCCTACGTGCCGTTCAGCGCACCGGTGGGGATGCCGGTCCGGCTGTTCCTCGGCGAGGCGGCCTGGTGGGAGCCCCTCGTGGCCCTGGCGCTGCTCGCGGCGGCGGCGGTCGCGGTCGTCGCGCTCGGGGCGAAGGTCTACGAGCGGTCGCTGCTGCGGACCGGGGGGCGCGTGAAGCTCCGCGAGGCGCTCAGGGGCTCCTGAGCGCGCCGGCGGTCGGCGGCCCGCCGAGCCCGTCCAGGGCCGGCGGGCCGCGCCCGGCACCCCGCCGTCAGAGGTCGGCCGGGTCGACCACGAAGTCCATCTCGTCCGTGATCTCCCCGCCGACGGCGGCATGCACGGCCCGGGTCAGCGCGACGACGAGCGGCAGCGCACGGCCGCGGGCCACCCGGTGCTGGATCGACGGACGCTCCGCGTGCAGCTCCTCGATCTCCGGCGGCTCCCACCGCACCCGGTAGGCGACGGCGCCCCGCGCCGCCCAGGGGACCGCGGCGATGGCCGGGGGCAGCTGCGTCTCGCCGGCGACCTCCAGGGCGAGCATCCCGTCGAGCTCGAGGTCGGCGAGGCACCCGTAGGAGGTCATGGGCGGGGGTGCGGTGAGCGTGGCCATGTCCCGCTCGTCGGCCGCGGCGTGCAGGGCCCGGCGCTGCGCGTCGTCCAGCGCGTCGGCGCCGCGCACCGGACGCTCCCCGGTGCCCGGCGGTGGACCGCCCCACCGTGTCGTCGGCAGGTTGACGTAGGCCCGCGGAGCGGCGCGGCGCATGACGGTCACCGCCGCGTCCGGCTCGAGCCAGATGTCCGTCCACACCGTGAGGTCGACGGCAGCGGCCGGGTCCGGGACCAGGATCGTGGCGGTGGCCGTCCGCACCGCACCACCGAGGCGGCGGGCGGCGGCGAGGAGCCACCCGAGCGTCCGCTCCTCGTCCCGGATCGGCAGACCGTCGGGGAACGCCCGTCGCAGCCCGTCACGGTCACCACCCTCCTGCAGCGGCGGGGTGCCCCGCTCGACCGGTGCGTGCAGGCGGTAGGCGAGCCCTGCCGACGTCGGGACGCCGAGCGCGGACGCGGTCGGTGGGTCGAGCGTGAACGGCCCCACCAGCGTGCTGTGCCGGGACAGCCGCAGGACGCCCGGCGGGGGCTGGGACGTGCGAAGACCGCGGGCCCCGACGGGGCGCGGCGGCGTGAGGGTGGGTGGCGTCTCCTGGTGCGCGTGCGGGAAACGGCTCGCGGCCAGCACCTCGACCTCGTCATGGCCGACGTCGCCGGGCAGGACGAGCAGGTGGTGGCTGAGGACCTCGGGGTCGTCCGCGGTCAGCGACGGGAGTGCCATGCCAGCGAGGGTAGGACGCCTGTGCTGCCGACGTCAGTCGCGCCCGGGTCCGCGGCGCCGGGGACGGGGCCGCGAGGCCCGCCCGACGGACCGTGCCCTTAGACCTGGGTGCGGTGGAAGTTCTGGAAGGACCGCGATGCCGTCGGGCCGCGCTGGCCCTGGTAGCGGGATCCGTAGACGGTCGACCCGTAGGGGTTCTCGGCCGGGGAGGAGAGGCGGAAGAAGCAGAGCTGGCCGATCTTCATGCCCGGCCAGAGCTGGATCGGCAGGGTCGCGACGTTGGAGAGCTCGAGCGTCACGTGACCGGTGAAGCCGGGGTCGATGAACCCGGCGGTGGAGTGCGTGAGCAGGCCCAGGCGGCCCAGGGAGGACTTGCCCTCCAGGCGCGCGGCGACGTCGTCCGGGAGCGCCACCGACTCGTAGGTGGAGCCCAGGACGAACTCGCCCGGGTGCAGCACGAACGGCTCGTCGGGCTCGGTCTCCACGAGGCGGGTGAGGTCCGGCTGGTCCTGCGAGGGGTCGATGACCGGGTACTTGTGGTTGTCGAAGAGCCGGAAGAAGCGGTCGAGGCGCACGTCGATGCTGGACGGCTGGATCATGCCCGGCTCGTACGGGTCCAGGCTGATGCGACCGGAGTCGAGCTCGGCGCGGATGTCGCGGTCGGAGAGCAGCACGGGGTCACGGTAGCGGAGGCGGGGTGCCCCACACCGCGCGGACCACAAGGACCTTCGGCGGCTTGTCCACACGTTCCTGAGTGGTACCTGTGCAGTGTTCACACAGGTGTGGAGGGCGGCTGTGGATAACTCCGGCACCGTGCCGCGGCTGGGGCACGGGCGAGGCCACCGCGGCGGGTATAGTCGTCGCCGTCGCACCCCTCTCGGGTGCTGCGCGGGTGTAGTTCAGTGGCAGAACTTCAGCTTCCCAAGCTGATAGCGCGGGTTCGATTCCCGTCACCCGCTCCCTCCCTCCCTCCATCACTAGGCCACGCCCTCGTCACGGCGCGGCGGCCGACGAGTCCTCGGCGTGGCTCCTCCGGCGGGCCGACGCGCGCACCGGACGCCCCCGGACCGATGAGCCCGCCTGCCACGATGGGCGACATGGACAGTCCCCTGCGTGTCGCCCTCGCGCTCGGCAGCGGGGGCGCCCGCGGCTACGCCCACATCGGCGCGATCGAGGTGATTCGCGAGCGTGGGTACGAGGTCGTGGACATCGCCGGGGCGTCCATGGGCGCGCTCGTGGGCGGGGTCCACGCGGCCGGCGCCCTCGAGCCGTACACCGAGTGGGCGCGCAGCCTCACGCAGCGGGAGGTGCTGCGGCTGCTCGACCCGTCCCTGGGTGCGCCGGGGATGATCCGTGCGGAGAAGATCCTCGCGAAGGTGAGCGAGCTGCTGGACGGTGCGTCGATCGAGGACCTGCCGATCTCCTTCACCGCGGTCGCCACCGACCTCCTCGCGCGCAAGGAGGTCTGGTTCCAGCGCGGACCCGTCGACGCGGCGATCCGGGCGTCTATCGCCCTGCCGACGGTCATCACCCCCGTGATGATCAACGGACGGCTGCTCGCCGACGGCGCCCTCATGAACCCGATCCCGCTGTCGGCGACGGCGGCCTCGCAGGCGGACGTCACGATCGCAGTGTCGGTGTCCGGCGAGCTGCCCGTCCACAACGGCAAGGTCCCGACTCAGGAGTCGGCCGCCGAGCAGCCCGTGGCGGAGTGGAGCGACCGGCTCCGCCGCACCGCGTCGCGCCTCGTCGACACCGACCTGCGCCGCGCCGTCGTCCGCTTCCTCGGCACGGCCCGGGCCCGCGCGGTCAGCGCACGAGCTGGCAGCGCTGCCGACGCGGCGGCCGAGCTGGCCGACCGCATGTTCGAGCAGCTGCCGCCGGGGCTGCGGACCCTCGACGTGGTCGAGCTGTCCCTCGACGCCATGCAGAGCGTCGTGGCGAGCTACCGGCTCGCCGGCTACCCGCCGGACGTCCTCGTGACCATCCCGAAGAACAGCTGCAGCACCCTGGAGTTCCACCGGGCGGCCGAGATGATCGAGCTCGGACGCGCGGCGACCGGCGACGCGCTGGACCGCGCGGTCGCCCAGGGCGTGCTCCCCTGACGGGTGAACCCTGCGGTTCGCCGTGCGCACGGACCGTGATCACGGGACCATCGGGGCAGGAGTCGGTCCACCGGCTCCCCGGACAGGGAGGTCCTCCGTGGTCATCCTCGGCATCATCCTTCTGGTGCTCGGCTACGTGCTCGACATCGCGATCCTCGTGACGATCGGATGGATCGTGCTCGTCATCGGGCTCATCTTCTGGATCCTCGGAGCCATGGGTCGCTCCGTCGGCGGCCGAAGGCACTGGTTCTGAGCACGCCCCTCACGGCAGAACGGCCCACAGCACCGGTCGGGGTGCCGGATAGCGTCGGAGGATGCGCACAGGCATCCTCCGACGCCACCCCTGGGCGGTCCTGTGGTGCGCTGCAGTAGTGACGGCGGTCGCCTCCGTCGGGCGTGACCTGTCCGACGGAGGCGGCGCCGGGATCGCGGGCGGCGGGGAGCTGGCGTGGCTCGTCCTGACCGTCGTCTCCGGCCTGGTCTGCGTGGCCGCGATCCTGCAGCTGGCCCGGGACGAGCGCGCGCCGCACGTCCCTCGTCGACGCCGTGCCCGGCCGCCCGAGTCCGACGTCCTGCGCTGACGGGCGCGCATCCTTCCGCCCTCACACCCCTCCAGGCATTGACCCGCCCCCTCCAGGCATTGACCGATGTGCCCCCTCGTGCCTACAGTTTGGTTGTCGCTTCAACCAAACCCGAGGAGCCTGCCGTGCTGGAGACCACCGCCGACCGCCCGTCCGAGGACGCCCGTCCCGCCGGGGACGTCGCGGCGGACCCCCGACCCGTCGAGGACCGGCTGACCCAGGCCGCCGACGTCGACGCGGTGACGCTCCACGTCGGGGACCTGGGCGCGATGACGGACTACTACCGCGACGCGCTCGGTCTCGTGACGCTCGCGGAGGGCCGTGCGGCCCGCCGGGAGGGCCACGCGGAGGAGCAGGGTGGCGAGACGTCCGGCCGGGGTGAGGTCGTGCTCGGCCGCCGCGGGCGGCCCGTCCTCGTCCTGCGCCACACACCCGGGCTGCCGCAGCCGTCGCGCCGCCAGGCGGGCCTGTTCCACACCGCGGTGCTGTTCGACGACCAGCGGGACCTCGCCGCGACGGTCCTCACCGCCGCGAGGCACCCGCGCTCGACCTACGTCGGCAGCGCCGACCACCTCGTGTCCGAGGCGTTCTACTTCACGGACCCCGAGGGCAACGGCATCGAGCTCTACCGCGACCGCCCGCGCGAGACGTGGACCCGCGGCCCCGGCAGCCGGGTCCTCATGGACTCGCTGTGGCTCGACCCGCAGGAGTACCTCCGCGCGCACGTCGACGAGGCCGCCGTCACGGGGCTCACGGACGCCGCCGCGAAGGTCGGTCACGTCCACCTCCAGGTGGGCGACCTCGCCACCGCCCGCGACTTCTACGTCGAGACCCTCGGGTTCGACGTGGCCGCCGAGATGCCCGGCGCGCTCTTCGTCGCCGTCGGCGGCTACCACCACCACCTCGCGATGAACACGTGGAACTCGGCGGGCGCTGGACCGCGCGCGTCGACCCTCGGTCTGGGCGACGTCACCATCACCGTCCCGACGCGGGCAGACCTCGACGCCGCCGTCACCCGGCTGCGCCGCCGCGGGGTCCAGGTGGCCGACGACGGCGCCGTCGTGCGCACCACCGACCCGTGGCGGAACAGCGTGACGCTGCAGGAGCGCGCCGCGGCCTGACGCGCGGGCACCGACGGCCGGCCGCGCCGACGAGCCGGGCGGGCCGCCGTCGGCAGGAGGCCGCGGGAGCGCTCCCGGCGCCGCTAGCATCGGCCCACGGCGCCTCGCGCGCCGGTGGGCCGGTGGTGCACCGGCGCGCTCCTGACGACCGGCAAGGGGAGACGTGACGACGAGGTCCCGGTCCGGTCGAGCGAACCTCGAGAGCGTGGCGGCTGCCGCGGGAGTGTCCCGCGCCACCGTGTCGCGCGTCGTCAACGGCTGGTCGTCGGTCGCCCCGGACCTGCGGGAGCGCGTCGAGAGGGCGATCGCCGAGCTCGGGTACGTCCCCAACCAGGCCGCGCGCTCGCTCGTCACCCAGCGCGCCGACGCGGTGGCGCTGGTCGCCGCCGAGCCCGACCCGCGGGTGTTCGGGGACCCCTTCTTCAGCGGGATCGTCCGTGGCGTGAGCACCGAGCTCATGAGCGCGGGCGTCCAGGTCGTGCTGCTCATGGCCCAGACGGTCGAGGACCTGGGACGCATCGAGCGCTACCTGCGGACCGCCCCGCTGGACGGCGTCCTCCTCGTCTCGGAGCACAGCTCCTACGACCCCATCCCGGCGGCGATGGTCGAGGCCGGTGTGCCTCTGGTCATCGGTGGCCGGCCGATGCAGCCGGACCTCGCCGTGCCGTCCGTCGACAACGACAACGTGGGCGGCGCGCGGGTCGCGACGGAGCACCTCCTGGCGCGCGGCTGCCGGCGCATCGGCACGGTCGCCGGCCCGGCGGACATGGCAGCGGGTGTCGATCGTCTCGTCGGCGTGCGCTCGGCCCTCGGGGGCGACCTCCCCGCGGAGCGGGTCGAGCACGGCGACTTCACGCAGGCCGGCGGCGAGGCGGCCACGCAGCGGCTCCTCGCTCGGGTGCCGGACCTGGACGGCCTGTTCGTCGCGTCGGACCTCATGGCCCTGGGTGCGCTGCGAGCGCTGCGCCTCGCCGGGCGACGAGTGCCCGACGACGTCGCCGTCGTCGGCTTCGACGACATCCCCCTCGCCGCCGCCACCGAGCCACCGCTGACGACGGCGCGCCAGCAGACCGTCCTCCAGGGCAGGACGATGGCGCGGATGCTGCTGAGCCGGGCCCGGCCGGACCTGGAGCTGCGGGACGCGCCCGAGGTGCCGGACGTCACCGAGGACCGGGTGGTCCTCCCCGTCGAGCTCGTGGTGCGCGAGTCGGCCTGACCGTTCTGCGCGGGCGTGCGGACGGTCGGGACCGTCCCGACCAGGGTCTTGCGTGTCCGCCCGAAGGCCGTTTACAGTTCAACCAGACGCCCCGCTGCCGCCCCCCCTGAGCAGCGGGGCGTCTTCATGCCCAGGGTGGGCGCCTGCGCCCCGACGGCACCGTGCCGCCTCGCGAGAGCGACCGCCGCGCCGCGACAGCCACGCGAGCGACCACCACGCGAGCGCCCGGCGCGTGCGACCGTAGGGCTCTCCGCTCCTGGTGCCGTCCGGTCCACCCAGGCCGGACCCTTCAGCGAGGAGGACCGCCGTGCACGTCTCCCTGACCGTCCGCGAGGCGGTGGCGCTCGCCACCGCCACCGAGCCGCTGCCGCCCTTCGTCCGATCCCTCGACGCCGTCGGGTCGGACGTCCACGTCACCGTCGACCTCGGCCGGATGCCCGAGCTGCCGGGCGCGCTGCGGCTGGCCGCGTCGCTCCTCGGAGCGGTCGACGTGGTGGCCCGCTTCACCGGCTACGACGACGGCGTCGCCACCTTCGCCGTGACGTCACGGGCGCGCGCCCTGCCGCTCCACACGCTGCTCAACGTCCTCACCGACACGGTCACCGCGCAGCTGCGCCGGCGCGGCGTCGGCGAGCTCGTCGAGGTCCGGCGCGGCGACCCGCCGTCGGTCGCGCTGCGTCTCCAGGACGCGGTGCGCCAACGGGCCGACGGCATCGAGGTCCGCGCGTTCTCGGTGCGGGACGGGTCGGTCAGCCTGGACGTCGGTGTCGGGGAGGTCCGGCTGCGCCCCTGAGCGGTCCACCGCCCTCCGGTCCGGCGCTGTGATGATGGCGCGCATGATGCTCGCGCGCTCCGTCGCCCTCTTCGTCCTGGCCGCGCTGGCGGAGATCGGGGGCGCGTGGCTCGTGTGGCAGGGCGTCCGCGAGGAGCGCGGTCTGCTGTGGGTGGGCGCCGGCGTGCTCGCCCTCGGCACCTACGGCCTGCTGGTCACGTTCCAGCCCGAGGCGAGCTTCGGCCGCGTCCTGGCGGCGTACGGGGGCGTCTTCGTGGCGGGCTCGCTCGCCTGGGGCGTCGTCGTCGACGGGTTCCGGCCGGACCGGTGGGATCTCGCCGGCGCCGCCGTCTGCCTCCTCGGCGTCGCGGTCATCATGTACGCGCCGCGCCCGTGACCGGCGCCCGCAGCGGCCCGACGACGCCCTGCGTGGCATGCAACCTTGCAGGTCAGGCAGGGTAAACGTTATACGCCTGGGGGTATGGGGCCGAATTCACCCGAAAGGGCGCACGCGCGCCCGGCGCCCGGTGTTACCGTTAACACGGACCCGCTGCTCCCCCCCTGCGCAGCGGGTCCACCTTTGTGTCCGGGCACCACCCGAGCCGACACCCCCGGGCCCCGGCGGCGCCGATCCCCCGGGGGTCGCGACCGCCACGGACCCGTCCCGCCGCGGTGGCCCTCAGCCTCGCGGCTTGAGCCGCTGGTGCGGCATCGGTGGCGCGGGCAGCGGCGCGTGCGGGTGGCCCTGGACGACGCCGAAGCGCGCGCGCGGTCCGGCAGCGCGGGTCGACACGCCGTCGGGCACGCCCTCCGCCGACGCCAGGTCGGCCCGGCGGGTCTCACCCGCGGCCGGGTCCCCGCCCGCGTCCACCGCGGCGTCGTCGGCGCCGATCTGGGCCTGCCACTGGGCGCGCGCCCGCGCGACCTCGTCGTGGTCGCGCCCGATGAAGTTCCACCACATGACGACCTGCTCCCCGAGCGGCAGGCCGCCGAGGACGAGCACCCGCAGGTCGCCGTCGTCGGAGGCATGCACGGTCACGGAACGTGCGCCGGGTGCGACGTAGAGCAGCTCCCCCGACGACGCCCCCACGGCGGGCGCGCCGTGCGTGTCCGCGCGGTCCGTGCGGACCGCAGCGGCGCCCGTGTCGACGAGGACGCCGTGCTCGAAGGCCGGGTCGACGTCGACGGTCTGCGTCGCGCCGGCGCGCAGCACGAGCTCGGCACCGAGGAGCGGGGAGAAGGTCCGGACCGGCGAGGAGGCGCCCCCGAGCGAGCCGAGGAAGACGCGCAGCTCCCCATCGGGGAGCGCGACGGGGTCGGGCACGTGGTGCTCGAACGCCGGGTCCGTGTCGCGTGACTCCTCCGGCAGGACCGTCCACAGCTGCACGCCGTGCAGGACGGTCGTCGCGGCGGTCGAGTCCTCGGAGTGGCTGATGCCGTGGCCGGCGGTCATGAGGTTGAGCTGCCCCGGCCGGACGAACGCGTGGGTGCCGAGGCTGTCCCGGTGCTCCACCTCGCCGGAGAACAGCCAGCTCACCGTCTGCAGCCCGGTGTGCGGGTGCGGCGGGACGCGCATGCCGCCGGTGACGGACACGTCGTCCGGGCCGTAGTGGTCGATGAAGCACCACGCCCCGATGAACGAGCGCCGGCGCTGGGGCAGCGTCCGGCACACGGTCATCGCACGGGGGCCCCCGAGCGGCACGTCGCGCGCCTCGAGCACCTCGATGCTCCCGGGCTCGACCGCCGTGCCGGCCGCCGGCCGGTCGTCGCAGAGCACCTCGACGGGTCGGGCCTCGAGGTTCGTCATACGAGGGGCAACACCGGGACCCGCGCGCCTATTCTCGGGCGATGAGCGACGTGACCGTGACCCACGACGAGACCGCCTCCCGCTACGAGCTGCGTGACGGGGAGGAGGTCGTCGGCTTCGCCTCCTACCGCTGGGAGGGCGGCAGGGTGGTCATGGACCACACGGTCGTCGACCGTGACCAGCGCGACCAGGGGCACGGGTCGACGCTGGCCCGCGGCGCCCTCGAGGACGTCCGCCGGCGCGGGCTGCGCATCGTGCCGGAGTGCCCGTTCATCCGGTCCTTCGTCGAGGACAACCCCGAGTTCGCCGACCTCGTGGACGAGACGCCCGACGACGTCTGAGCGGCCGGGCGCCTGAGCGCCCGAGCTGTCGAGCGCCCGTCCCGCACCGCGTGTCGGGACGTCGGCGCGCGCTGGGCGTTGCCTACCCTGGTCCCGAGCAGCAGCGAAGGCCCCTCGGAATAGGCGTCCGAGGGGCCTCGCTGGGACTGCTGCTCCCGGCCCGTTAGTCGCCTGACGAGCCGCCCGCCGCGGCGGGGCGATCCGGCCGAGGTCGGCCACAGGTCCGTCTCCAGGACGTCCGGTTCCCCGGACGCCCCGGTCCGACGCCCCGGTCTCCCGAGGTCCCCGGAACGGATCTGCGACCTCTGCGGCCGGCAGCGGTCCACCGTCCGGATCGCGTCACACCCTCCGCGTCGCCGTCCGCGGTGCTGGTCTGTCTTGCGAGGTCCCAGCTCCCGCCCGGTCGCCCGGGTGGGAAGGTCTGCCGTTCTCCGATCGGTACCGGCAGGTCGATCGACCCCGTCGCCGACGGTCCAGGTCGCCCTGGTCCATCGTTCCCCGGGTCGCCCCGGAGGCTCGATCGGAGCGGGTCTCCCCGTCCGATCCGGCGTCGTCGTCCTGCCGATGGCTCAGTTCTAGACCTGTCCGGGACACCCGGCAAGAGGTCGTACGGGGCACTTTTCATCCACCGTCCGTCCACAGGTCTGTCCACAGAAATCTGTGCTTGGACCAGCGCGTCGTGCACAGGTCTGTGGACACAGGATGTGCACGGACGGTCGTCGTCGTCGGCCGTTCGGGTGACGCCTACGCGCCGACGTCGTGCAGGTGGTGGACGACGTCGTGCAGGAAGTAGCGGCCCAGGGTCAGGACGGTGAACGCGGAGCCGTTGCTGCGCATCCCGCGACGGTCCCAGGCGCCGTCGGGCACGGCCTCGTAGCGGGCGGCGATCGCCTCGGCCGCCGACTGCAGACCCTGCCCGACCACGGCGGGCTGCTGCTCCTCGTAGCGCTCGCGCAGCGCGGTCTCGTCCTGGTCCCAGTCGGGGAAGGTCGGGACGTCCTCGGACAGCATGAGCCGGGCCCGCCGGTCCATGACCCGGCACACGTCACGCACGTGGCACGCGTACTCGAGCGGCGACCACACCTGCGGGGCGGGCCGGTCCCGCACGTCCTCCCGGTGCAGGACGCCGTCCCACGCCGCCGCGCACTCCCGGGTGATCCGCGGGATCTGCGGTCCCGTCACCGCCGACGCCACGAAGGCGCACTCGGGGCAGGGCCGTTCCAGCACCCAGGTCCAGTCCTTCGTGTCCGGATCGATCGTCATGTCGAGACGATAGGCCCCGGTCCCGGCCCCCACCGCGCCGGCCGGCAGGCAGGCAGGTGGGAGAATGGTCCGGTGCCGAAGATCATCGGCGGTTCGCTCAGCGAGCACCGCGAGCAGACCCGCAACAAGCTGTTCGCGGCGCTCGCGACGCTGATGTCCGAGCGCGGCTTCGACTCGGTGACCCTCGCGGAGGTCGCGGCGGCGGCAGGCGTGGGACGGACGGCCGTGTACAACCACGTGCCGGACAAGGAGTCGCTCCTCCTGGAGTTCATCACGCACGAGACCGACCAGTGGGTCGCGGCGCTGGAGCGCGCTCTCGACGGCCTGGACGACCCCGTCCTGCAGCTGCGCACGTACATCCGTCAGCAGGCCGAGCTCAAGCGCGTCTTCCACCTCGCTCCGGGGGGCTCCGAGCTGCGCACGCTCCTGTCCCCGGACATGCAGAGGCGCCTGCGGGAGCACGCCGTCCCGGTCGAGGCGATCCTGCGCGGCATCCTCACCGCCGGCATGGAGTCCGGCGTGTTCGCGCAGCAGCCGCTCGAGACCACCGTGCCCCTGGTGCACGCGTGCCTGTCGAGCCGGTCGGTCCCCGAGGAGGACGGGCCGGGCCGGTCCGCCGCCATCGGCGCCACCGAGACCTTCGTGCTGCGCGCCGTCGGTGCCGACGTGACCACGACGACGGCGACGCTGCCGGTGGCCGCGCCCGTGCCGGAGGGCGCGACCGGCTGACGCGGCGCCCGCCCGCGGGCACCGCCCTCGCCCGCCCGGGTGCCGGGATCCGGGTGCGCGTGCACCCTGGGACGCATGTCCGACCTCCGCACCGCGGTGACGACCACCGCCGACGCCGCCCAGCGGCTCGCCGCCGACCTGCCCGACCTTTTGGAGCGCCGCGGCTGGACCGTCGGCACGGCCGAGTCGCTCACCGGAGGCACGATCGCGAGCGTCCTGGCGGCGGCCCCGTCCGCGCAGGAGTGGCTGCGCGGCGCCGTCGTCGCGTACACGCCGCAGGTGAAGTTCGACCTCCTCGGGGTCCCGGAGGGTCCCGTCGTGACCGAGGAGTGCGCCCGGACCATGGCCACGTCGACTGCCCGGCTGCTCGGCGCCGACCTCGTCGTCGCGGTCACCGGCGTGGGCGGGCCCGAGCCGGACGAGGGGCAGCCGGCCGGCACCGTGTGGTTCGCCGTCGCGACGCCGGACGGGGTGCGGGCGGAGAAGAAGGTCTTCGGGGGAGACGCGCCGGACGTGCTGACCGCGACGACGGAGCACGCCATGGCGATGCTGCGGGACACTGCGCGGTGTGACTGAGCACCGCCCCTCCCACCTCGGACCCGCCGGCGCGGGGGGACCTGCGCCCGGCGTGACGCTCGACGTGCCGGTCGGGGAGCCCCACCTCGCGCACGGGCTGCGCGTCCGGCACCTGACGATGATGGGCCTGGGCTCGGCCATCGGCGCCGGCCTCTTCATCGGCACCGGCGCGGGCATCAGCATCGCGGGACCGGCCATCCTGCTGTCGTACATGGTGGCCGGGCTCATCGTCGTGCTCGTCATGCGCATGCTCGCCGAGATGGCGTCGGCGCTGCCGTCCAGCGGCTCGTTCTCCACGTACGCCGAGGCGGGCATCGGGCGCTGGGCGGGGTTCACGGTCGGCTGGGTCTACTGGTTCACACTGATCATGGTGCTCGGCGTCGAGATCACCGCGTCGTCGGCGATCGTGCACAGCTGGCTCCCGGCGGTGCCGGAGTGGCTCGTGGCGGTGGTCCTGATCGCCGCGTTCGCCGCGGTGAACCTGCGCGGGGTGCGGAGCTTCGGCGAGTTCGAGTACTGGTTCGCAGCGCTCAAGGTGGCGGTGATCGTCGTCTTCCTCGTCGTCGGCACCCTGCTCGTCGCCGGGCTGCTCCCCGACCGCGAGCCGGCGGGCCTGACGCACCTGCTCGGCGACGGCGGCTTCGCGCCCGAGGGCCTCGCGGGCATCGCGGCGGGGCTGCTCGTGGTGGTCTTCGCGTTCGGCGGGATCGAGATCATCACCATCGCGGCGGCGGAGTCCGACGACCCCCAGCGCAGCATCGCCCGCGCGGCTCGGACGATCGTCTGGCGCATCCTGCTCTTCTACATCGGGTCCGTCGCCATCATGGTGACCGTCCTGCCGTGGACGTCCGAGGAGCTCGTGGCCGGTCCGTTCGTCGCCGTGCTCGGGCTGGCCGGCATCCCGGCCCTGCCGACGATCATGGAGGTGGTGGTGGTCGTCGCGCTCATGTCGGCGTTCAACGCGAACCTCTACGGCACGTCCCGCATGGCGTACTCGCTCGCCGAGCGCGGCGACGGGCCGCCCGCCCTCCTGCGTGTGTCGCGGGCGGGTGTGCCCGTGACGTCGGTCCTCGTGTCCACCGGGTTCGCCCTCGTCAGCGTGCTGCTCAACTGGTGGCTGCCGCAGGGGCTCCTCGGCATCCTCCTCAGCGCCGTGGGCGCGTCGCTCATCGCGGTCTGGCTCGTGATCGCCGTGGCTCAGATCCGGCTGCGCCCGCGGCTCGAGGCGGAGGGGCGTGAGATGACCGTCCGGATGTGGGGTCACCCGTGGCTGTCGTGGGTGACCGTCGCGCTGCTCGTGGGGTTCGTCCTCCTCATGCTCTCCGACGCGGCCGCACGCACGCAGGCGTTCGCGACGACGGCGTTCGTCGCCCTGGTCGCGGCGGTCTACGCGGTCCGCGAGGCGGTCCGGAGACGGGCGACGATCGCCGACTGAGCCGCCCGGATCAGCCGTGCAGGGGGAGGGTGAGCACGCCCGGGCCGCCGTCGACGACCCGGACCGGCACGCCCCAGTCCTGCTGGTTGAGGTGGCAGGCGGGGAACTCGATCGCGGGGTCCGCGTCGCACGACGCGGCCTGCGCGGTCACGTGGAGGACCCCCTCGGCGACCGCGGGGTTGATCCGCAGCACCCGTTCCAGCGGGACGTCGTCGCCGGCGCCGTCCAGCAGCAGCTCCGGCGGGCTGGCCGAGACCTGCAGGCGGGTCGACGGTCCGAACCGGTCGTCGTACTTCTGGCCCGTCGCGGGCGTGAAGACCACGTCCAGCCGCACCTCGCCCGCGGCGATCTCGCTCACGGGACGCTGCGTGCGGTGGGCGCCGGCGTCGAGGATCTCGCCCGCCAGCCGCGCCGGCAGGCGCAGCCGCGTGAGGCGGTGGGCGGCGGACTCGACGACGAGCAGGTCGATGCCGCCGTCGTCGTGGACGTCGACGAGGAGGCCGGAGGGCTCCGCGAGGTCGCGCGCGAGGGTGGTGACCTCTCCCGGCCCGTCGCCGTCTGCCGCGGGGGCCCAGCGGCGGACCGCGCCGTTGTAGGTGTCCGCGATCGCGACCGAGCCGTCGGGGAGGACGGCGACGCCGAGCGGGTGCTGCAGGAGCGCCTGGTCCGCGGGACCGTCGCGGTGGCCGAAGTCGAACAGCCCCGCGCCGACGGCGGTGTGCGCCGTCACCGCACCTCCGTCGCCCGCCCTCGGCGCGAGCCAGCGCAGCGCCGACACCTCCGAGTCCGCGAGCCAGATCCGCCCGTCGGGGCCGACCGCAAGGCCGGACGTCTGCGCGAACCACGCCTCGTCCGCGGGGCCGTCGACGAGGCCCTCGTTCATCGTCCCGGCCAGGCGCTCGATCGAGCCCTGCTCGTCGTCGAACCCCCAGATCGTGTGGTTGCCGGCCATGGCGACGACGAACGCGCCGAGGTCCGGCGACCACGCGACGTCCCACGGTGAGGAGAGCTTCTGGCGCAGCACGAGCGGCGCGCCGACGGGCGCCTCGGCCGCGGTGCCGAGGGTCACGGCGAGCGCCGACGCGAAGGCGGTGCCGGCAGCGAGGGCGTCCGCGGGTGCGGCGGCGAGCGCGTCCCCGGCCACGTCCGGCAGGACGTTGTCCGACGCCCCGACCATGTACTGCCGGCCGTTGCCGGCGACGGTGCGCACGGCGCCGTCGTCGAGGCGGACGCCGCGCAGGGCGTGGTTGACCGTGTCCGCGACCAGGACGTCGTAGCCGAGGCGTCCCCGCAGCTCGTCCGGGACCAGGCAGAGGCCGTTCGGCTCGCTGAACCGCGCCTCGTCGGGTCCACCGTCGACGAGCCCGCGCTCGCCGGACCCGATGCGGCGCACGAGCGTCTCCCCGTCGGCCGCCAGCTCGGCGAGGCTGTGGTGTCCGGCGTCGGCGACGAGGAGGGTGCCCCCGGGCAGGCGGACGGCCTTGGCGGGGAAGCGGAGCGTGCGCGACTCGACGGCGGGCGGCACGTACGGACCGTCGCCGCGGTGCAGCGTGCCCTTGGCCGCGTGCTCCGCGACGAGCTCCCGCACGAGCACCTCGACGTTGTGGCGGTGCCCCTCGCCGGCCATGTGGCTGACGATGTAGCCCTCGGGGTCGACGACGACGAGCGTCGGCCAGGCCCGTGCGCTGTAGGCGGACCAGGTGGTCAGCTCGGGGTCGTCGAGGACCGGGTGGTGCACCTCGTACCGGTCGACGGCCGCGGCGAGGGCGACCGGGTCCGCCTCGTGGACGAACTTGGGGGAGTGCACCCCGATGACGACGAGGACGTCCCGGTACTGCTCCTCCAGCTCCCGCAGCTCGTCCAGGACGTGCAGGCAGTTGATGCAGCAGAAGGTCCAGAAGTCCAGCAGGACGATCTTGCCGCGGAGGTCCGCGAGCGTGACGTCCTGGCCCCCGGTGTTCAGCCAGCCCCGGCCGACGAGCTCTGAGGCGCGGACCTTGGGCAGGCGCGGTGCAGTCGTGGTCACGGAGGTAGTGAACACGACCGACCTCCGGGTCCTTCCGTGCGTCCGGACGTCGGTCGTGGCCGGTCGGTCGTGGCCGGCCCGGCGCCGCGCCCTGCGGGTCACCGGCCGGTCAGGGGTCGCGCGTCAGTGCTGCGGAGTGATCGCCCCGACGACGGCGACCCGCACCGGCACGCCGTCGACGTCCGGCGGGAGGTCGTCGTCGTCCGCGGAGTCGAGGCTGACGCGCACCGCGTACCCGTGTCGCACGCGGACCAGACCGATGCCCCGGACGCCGTGGTGGCCGAGGAGCTCCGTGCGGAGGCGCGCCTTGGCGGCTCGGGCCTGCTCCAGGTCGGCCATCGCTCACCCCCGGGCGCCGCGCGGGGTCGCTGGTCAGGTGCGGAGCTCGGCGCCCAGCGCCTCCAGCACCGTGTCGATCGGGTTGAGGTAGGTCAGCCCGGCCCCATTCTCGCCGCCCGTCTCGCTCCCGGCAAAGAGGAGCCCGACGGCCTGCCCCGTCGCGGGGACGTACACCAGGGATCCGCTGTCCCCGCCGCGCGAGAAGGGTCCCCGCGCCAGCCCCTCGACCTCTATCTGGTCGTCGAAGGACACGTCGCCGACCTCGGGCCCGTACCCGACGACCACGTCGTCCAGCTCGAAGGCGGTCACCCGGCCCCGGGTCGTCCCGGTCGTCCGACCGATCTTCTCGACCTCCTCCGCCCCGACGACGCGCGCCGTCCCCGTCACCGGACCGGACGGATAGGTGACCTCGACCTCATCGTCCTCGAGCGCCGCCACCGCCGCGTCGACGAACGCCGTCGTGGCGCCGTCCAGGGGGACGAAGCGCGCCAGGGAACCGATGCGGTCCTCGGGGTCGCGGCCGCCGTCGGCCGGACCGGGCTGCAGCACGGCGTCGCCTTCGCGGGCCGCTGGCGAGCCGACCAGCACGTGGTGGTTGGACAGCGCGTGGAGGCGCCCGTCCACGGTGACGAAGGCGCCGAGGGTGCCCGCCGTGACGTCGACGTGCGCCACCGAGACTCCCGGACGCAGCGGCCGGACGCGGCCGGTCTCGCCGACCGCCCGCGCGGTCACCACGGGCGGCCGCGGGCCCGTCGTGGGCACCGCCCGGATCCTGCCCGTGCGACGCACGTCGACCGACGGGCCCGCGTGCTCGACCGCGCGCCGCGCGAGCATGCGCGCCGTCGGCACCCCCAGCCGGTAGCGCAGGGCGACGGCGTGCCCGCCGTCGGGCCGCGGGGCCAGACCCAGCGACACCAGGGGCGCGTCCAGCGCCTGTGCGCTGGGGCGGCGCGCCTGCGTGTCCCGCAGGAACCCGGCCAGCTCGGCCTTGGCCCTGCGCGCCTCCTCGATGTCCATCCCTGACGTGTGTGCCACGACGGCCCCCTCCCGCCGTGGCCCCCGCCGCGGCTGTCCCGAGTCTGCACCGGGCCACCGACACGGGCACGAGCCCGTGGACCGCCCGCGCCGGGGAGGTGCGGCGTCCTCCGGCCTCGAGAACCAGGTGGCCAGGCCGCCGCCGGACCTCCCGGACCGCGTGCGGCCGCGAGCGGGGGTACGGTGCCCCGGTGAACACGGGGGAGCAGGGGCCGACGCAGCCGGCGTTCGAGACCGCCGTCCGGTCCGTCACGGGCAACCACCGCCGGTCGAACCAGGACTCCGCCGGCTGCACCGACGCGGTCGCCGTGGTCGCGGACGGCGTGGGCGGGCACGTCGGCGGCGACGTCGCGTCGTGGACGGTCGTCCGGCGCTTCCTCTCGGACCTCGAGGCCGTGGACGACGTCCGCAGCGCCTCCATCTCCGACCTCGCCGAGCACGTGGCCACCGCGAACGAGGCCCTGCTCCGCCGCGCCGACCGCGACCCGTCCCTGGCCGGCATGGGCACCACCTTCACGGCCGTGGTGTGCGGCGAGGGCACGGTCCGGCTGCTCCACATCGGCGACTCGCGCGCCTACCTGCTCCGCGACGGCACCGCGCGCCGGGTCTCGCGCGACCACTCGCTCGTGCAGCTCCTCGTCGACTCCGGGGAGATCGACGAGTCGCAGGCGGTGGACCACCCCAACCGGAACGTCATCCTGCGGTCGCTGACGGGGTCGCCGGAGGACCCTCCTGGGCTGCAGCTGCGCGAGATCGAGGCGCGTCCGGGCGATCGGTGGCTGCTGGCCAGCGACGGCCTCACCGACCACGTCGCCGAGGAGCGGTGCCTCGAGCTGCTGGCCGCCGCGGCGACCCCGCAGGAGGCCGTCGACGCGCTCGTCCGCGCGGCCGAGGAGGCGGACGCCCGCGACAACGTCACCGCCGCGGTCGCCGACGTCGTCGTGCACGGCACACCGTCGAAGCCGGCGCGCGACGCCGCGCCGACCCACCGCCTCGACGGCGCGGCGGCCCTCGACGAGCTGGGCGACGTGGGGGACCTGGCCGGCTGACCCGCGACCGGACGCCCTCGCCGTCATCGCGGGACATCTCCCGCGCGCGACGCGGCGCACTCACCGCAGTGACCCCGGCAGCCCCCGGTGACCGGCCGTCCTGACCGGGCGTGCGAAGAAAGTTGAAACTTCCTGCATCCGGGCGCGAACCCTCGGCGGTAGTAGGGGTGTCAGCACGTCCCCAGACCCCCACCAGGGCCTGACCCAGGAGGAACCCCATGCGGAAGCGCCTCATCGCCGGCACGGCAGCCGGCTTCGCACTCGCCCTCACGGGCGCCGTCCCCGCGGCCGCCGACGGCCACGAGGCCCAGCTGTCCGTCCTGCACGGTGTCCCCGGCCTGACCGTGGACGTGTACGTCAACGGTGACCTCACGCTCGACGACTTCGAGCCCGGTGACCTCGCCGGCCCGCTCGCGCTGCCCGCCGGCACCTACACGGTGGCGATCACCGCGGCCGACGCCGCGGACGACAGCGCCCCGGCGATCGGCCCCGTGGACCTGCCCCTCGCAGCCGGCATGAACTACACCGCCGTCGCGCACCTCGACGAGGCCGGCGCCCCGAAGGCGACCCTCTTCACCAACGACATCTCGAACACCGCCGCGGGCGAGGGTCGCCTGACGGTCCGCCACACCGCCGCGGCCCCGGCCGTGGACATCCTCGCGGGCGGCTCCCCGGTGCTCGAGGACGTCACCAACCCGAACGAGGGCATCCTCAACCTCCCGGCGGGCACCGTCTCCGCGGCCGTCGCGCTGGCCGGTACGACCGCGCCGGCCATCGGCCCGGCCGACGTCAACGTCCAGGAGGGCGTCAACACCATCGTCTACGCGTGGGGCAGCGCCGCTGACGGCAACCTCGACCTCGCGGTCCAGACGATCGACGGTCTGCACTCGGCCCCGTCGGGCGTCCCCTCCGGGGAGCTGGGTCTCGCCGCTCAGCAGTCGTCGACCCCCTGGGTGGTCGGCGCGGCGCTGCTGGCGGCCGCGGGTGTCGCCTTCGCCGTCCGTCGTCAGACGGTGTCGGTGAAGAACGACTGACCCGCACGGCCGGGGGTGCGGTCCCGTCCCCTTCCTGGGACCGCGCCCCCGGCTCGGACCGGACACCCCTGGGTCCCCTGGTCCACCGTCCGCGTCGCGGGCCCGTCTCACGGCGGGCCCGTCGGCGCGTGCGGGGAGCCCTTCGTCTAGGCGCGCACCTCGGCCCGTGCATCGATACTCCGACGACGGGTCACCACAGCTCCGCCCGACCACCCGCTCCACCCGTCCGTCCACGAGGAGGAAGACCCCGATGCCGGTCCACAGCCCCCGCCACCACCGGGTCATCCGCGTGATCGCCGGGGCCGCTGCCGTGGTGCTCCTGCTCGCAGGCTGCGCGACGGGCGGCGAGGAGGACCCGGTGGTGGCGTCCGCACCGCCCGCGGTCAGCCCCGCGCCGACGCCCACGCCCGACGCCGCCGCGCGTCCGCTCCCCGAGGTCCCGGTGCGCAGCGCCGACCTGGCCTCGGTCGAGGTGGAGACCGTGGTGGAGCCGGTCGGGGTGGCGATCCCGAGCATCGACGTGACGCTGCCCGTGGAGCCGGTCGGGGTGGAGGACGACGGCCAGATGGAGATCCCGCCGCGGGCGGAGATCGGCGGCTGGTACCGCTACGGCGCCTCGCCCGCCGACGACGAGGGCACCGCGGTCATCGCGGCCCACGTCGACTCGATCGTCTCCGCCGACGTCGGGCCGTTCGCCCGGCTCCAGGAGGTGGCGGTCGGCGACCCGGTCGACGTCACCCTCGCCGACGGCAGCACCCGCGGGTTCACGGTGACGGAGGTCCGCCGGACGCCCAAGCCGAGCGTGCAGTGGGATGACGTCTTCGTGCGGGGCGGCGGCCAGCGCCTGGTCCTGATCACCTGCGGTGGTAGTTTCGACCGAGGCGCTCGCAGCTACTCGGACAACGTCATCGTCACGGCCGAGCCGAGGGTGTGATGAGCGCGGGGACCGTCGCGGCACTGCGGGTGCCGCGCATCGCGAGGGGAAAGCCGCTGACCGCGACGCAGGTGCACCTCGTCCGTGCGCCGTCCACGTGGGACGACGTCGAGGTCGCCCGCGCGTTCGCAGCGGGGGACGAGGTCGGGCTCGCGGAGGCGTACCGGCGGTGGTCGGCCTTCGTCCACACCCTCGCGCTGCGCTCGCTGCGGGACGAGACGGACGCCCAGGACGTCACCCAGCAGGTCTTCGTCAACGCCTGGCGCGGCCGTTCCGGCTACGACCCGACCCGGGCGCTGCCGGGCTGGCTGACCGGGATCGCCCGGAACGCCATCGCCGACGTGCACGGACGGCGCGCCCGGGAGCGTCGCGACCAGCTCGCCGCGGTCGCCACCGTCGAGACCGTCGCGGAAGCCGAGACGGCGCAGGTCGCCGACCGGCTGACCGTCGCGGACGAGCTCAGCCGGCTCGGCGAGCCGCAGCGCACGATCATGGCCCTCGCGTTCTACGAGGACCTCACCCACGACCAGATCTCCCGCCGGCTGGAGATCCCGCTCGGAACCGTCAAGAGCCACATCCGACGCAGCCTGCTGCGTCTGAGAGACCGACTGGAGGTGGATGGTGCAGCACGTCGACCCTGAGGTCATCGCGCTGGTCGCCCTCGGCGAGCCGGCGGCCGACGACGACGCCCGGTCCCACCTCGCCTCCTGCCCCCAGTGCGCGCAGGACGTGGCGTCCCTGGCCGCCACGGTGAGCACGGCCCGGAGCGTCACACCGGTCGACGCCCTCGTCATGCCCCCGCCGCAGGTCTGGGAGGGCATCCGCGGCGCGCTGTCGCTGAGCCCCGGTCTGGACCCCGACGTCTCCGCGAACCGTCCTGCCGCGCTCCCGGACGCCGACGACGAGCTGGCTGCCCGCCGTTCGCGGCGCGCCCGTCGAGCCGGGGCGCTCTCCGGTCGGGGTGGTCCCTGGCTCGGGGTCGCTGCGGCCACCGGTCTCGCCGTCGGCGGTGTCGGCGGGGCGCTCGTGGCCGGCGCGGGCTCGCAGGACGGGCCCGAGGGCGTCGTCGTCGCGCAGGGACAGCTCGAGCCGCTGCCCGGCTGGGACGCCGGGGGAGCCGCCGTCGTCGAGAAGACGCCGGACGGGACCCGGGAGCTCGTCGTCACGCTGGAGGGCGGGGAGGATCTCGAGGGCTACCGCGAGGTCTGGCTCATCGACCGCGAGGTCAGCCGGCTGGTCAGCCTCGGCATCCTCGAGGGCGGCGAGGGACGGTTCGTCGTGCCGGCCAGCCTGGACCTGTCCGAGTTCCCGGTGGTCGACGTCTCCGACGAGCCCTACGACGGCGACCCGTCGCACTCCGGCGACAGCATCATCCGCGGCCTGCTCGACACCTGAGGCTGAGCGCGCGCCGTCACGGCAGCGCGCAGACGCGAACCGCGCGGGACCGGAGGGGTCCCGCGCGGTTCGTGCGCACGCAGGCCGTGCGAGGGGCTGGCGCGCTGGTCGGTGCCCGGCTCAGTAGGCCGGCGGCGGGGTGCGCTCGTCGTACCGCTCGACGCGGTGCGCCGTGTGGGTGCGCTGCTGGTTGTGGACGAGGCCCAGGATGAGGGCCAGGATGCCACCGGCGATCATGATGTAGCCGACGATGTTGAGGTTCACCACGTCCCACGTGTCGGGAGCGATCGCGAACGCCAGGATCGCGCCGACGACGATGAGGAAGATCCCCGATCCGATTCCCATCTTCGTGCCTCCTTGTCCGGACGCGGTCGTCCGATAGGCACGATCATGTCGCCGGTCGACGGATCCCGCCTGTCGAGAGCGGGTGATTGCCACGGGGGCCCGGAGCGGGACCGACCCAGGTCAGCGCCGGGTCGGTCGCCGCCGGCTGGTGCGCCGGGCCACGGTCACCGGGCGCCGTCGCGTTCCGCCATCCGCGCCAGCATGGCGTTGTAGTCCGTGAGCTCCTTGTCTCCGTCCCGCTCCGCGGCGCGGTCCTGACGGCGCGCGGTGCGCTCGTCGTCGCGGGTCCACTGGACGGCGATCGCGAAGGCCAGGGTCAGCATCGGGACCTCGCTGATGCCCCACGCGATCGCCCCGCCGTCGCGCTGGTCCTCCAGCGCGGACGGGCCCCACGGACGACCGAGAAGCCCGAACCACTCGGGCACCAGCAACGTCTCCTGCGTCACGAGGGCGACGCCGAAGAAGGCGTGGAACACCATCGTGCCGAACAGGAGCACGAGCCGGATCGGGTACGCCGGCCGGGAGGGACCCGGGTCGACGCCCACGAGCGCGTTGACGAAGAGGTACCCGGCGAGCGTGAAGTGCACGACCATGAGCAGGTGGCCGATGGTGGTGGTCAGCGCGTACTCGAAGGCGGGCGTGTAGTAGAAGACGACCATCGAGCCGGCGAAGTTCACCGCAGCCACCAGCGGGTTGGCGAAGAACGACGCCCACCGCGAGTGCACGGTGCCGAGCAGCCACTCCCGCGGACCGCGTGAGCCGTCCTTGCGGACCGGCAGCGCCCGCGAGGCGAGGGTCACGGGCGCGGCGAGCGCGAGGAAGATCGGCACCACCATCACCATGATCATGTGCTGGATCATGTGGGCGCTGAACAGCACGTGGCCGTAGACGGCCGGCCCTCCCGACGTCACCCAGGCGAGCAGCGTCAGGCCGGCGACGGCGCTGAGCGTCCGGGTCACCGGCCACCGGTCGCCCCGTCCGCGCAGCCGCACCACCCAGCGCACGTAGACGACGAGCGCGGCCGCGCAGCCGAACGCGACGAGGAGGTCCCACCGGAACGTCGTCAGCCACAGCTCGGTGGTGGGCCGCGGCGGCAGCGGGTGGCCCGTGACGATCTCCGCGGGCGTCAGCTCGCCGGTGGGGGCCTGCGGGACGGGCGGCGGGGTGTCACCGAGGACGGCGGCCAGCCCGGACACGGCGCCCATGACGGCCAGCTCCACGGCCACCAGCCGCCAGAACAGCGCCGGCGCGCGCCCGGACGCCGTCGGGGTCAGGCGGGGCAGCACGGCACGGCGGTGGGCGAGCCCGGCGAGCCCGAGGAGCGCGAAGAGCAGCACCTTGGCGAGGAGGAGCCGGCCGTACCCGGTGCCGAGGAGGGCGTCGGGGCCGTCGAGGCGCAGCGCCCCGTTGACGGTGCCCGACACGGCGACCGCCAGGTACGCCCAGCCGGCGACCGGCGAGAAGCGCGCGACGGCCGGGCCCAGGTCGTCGCCCAGGCGGTGCGCCACGAGGGCGAGGGCCGCGAGCCCGCCGATCCACACCGCCGCGCCCGTCAGGTGCAGGAACATCGAGGTGACGGCGAGGTCGTGGTTGGTGTCGCCCGCCGCGTGGCCCGTCTGCGACTGCAGCGCCAGCGCGGCCAGGGCGGCGAGGCCCGTGAGCAGCGCGCCGCGGGGCGTCGTCACCAGGAGCGCGAGCACGCAGACGAGCGCGGCCACGACGACGAGCGCGACGAGCGTCCGGCCGAGCGGTACCTGCGTCACGAAGAGGCCGAGCTCCGAGCCGAAGCCGGCGGACGACGGCGGGGTGCCGCTCACCGTCGCGTAGCCGAGCACGAGCGTGCCGACCGCCGCGATCGTCCACACCCCCGCGGCGACGGCGGCGACGAGCGTCACCGCCGACCACGCCCGCCCCTCCGACGCGACCCGGCCCGTCCCGCGCGGCAGCACGGCGGCCGCCAGCAGCAGACCGCCGACGACGACGGCGCCGGCCAGCTCGCCCACCGCCGTGACCGCCGGCGTCGCCCAGCGCACGACGGCACCGGGGTCGGCGAGGCCGCTCGGCGCCGTGATGCCGACGACCAGCGCCGCGAGCAGGGCCGTGGCGACAGCGAGCACCGCACCGACGACGAGGCCGGCGCGGGCGGTCGGCGTCGAGGCGGCCGACGCCGGCGCCGGACCGCTCGCCGGTGACCGGGTCGACGAGGCTGCTGCGGGCACCGTCCCAGGGTACGGGCGCGGGCTGACGGCCCGGACGGCCGCGGACCAGGCCTCTCAGCCGCGGCTCACGGCACCGCGTCGCAGTACTGGACGAGGATCTCGGGCTGCATGTCGGTGCCCGCGGCGTCGTTGCCCAGCACCGCGACGAGGGCGACGCGCGCGGACTCGGCGTCGTCCGGCGTGAAGCGGACGTCGATGGCGACGTCGTCCTCCTGCGCGACCTCGTGCTCCCAGCCCTCGGCGGCCTCGACGTCCTCGAGCACGAGCGCCTCGCCGTCGTCGGCCACCGTCACCGTGACGGTGCCGGCCTCGCCCACCGGGTACCGCCCGTCGGGCGCGGGGGACAGGTCGGAGCAGCGGGTGGGCGCCTCCTCCGCACCCGCGTCGAAGGGCTCCGGCGAGGCCGCCGGCGTGAGGTCCTCGACCTCGAGGTCCCGGTCGGTCGCCTGCTCCGGCTGCTCGTCGCCGGTCGCGCAGCCGGTGACGGCGAAGGCGGACAGCACGAAGGCGGCGGCGAGCGTGGCGGGACGGCGCATGGTGGCTCCAGACGGTGGAGAGCAGGTCCACCACGAGTCGAGCACGGCGGGACGGCGTCGGCATCCGGGGGCACCCGCGGCGCCGAGCGGTCAGCCGCCGGAGGCCGTCTCCCAGAGCCCGACGACGTTGCCCTCGCTGTCCTCGAAGTACGCGCTGTACCCCATCTCGCCCACGGGGAGCTTCTCGCGCAGCGGTCGTCCTCCCTGCGCCTCGACCCGGGCCAGCGTCGCGTCGATGTCCTCGACGTCGATGACCACGACCGGCACCCGGCCGACGGACTCCTCGCGCTCGACGAGGCCGCCGTTGATGAACCCCGCCTCGGTGGGTGGGCCGTCCTGCGGCGTCGGCCCGGTGGACACCATGAGGTAGCCGGGGTCGCCCTCCCACGGGGCGAAGTCCCAGCCGAAGACCTGCGTGTAGAACGCCCGTGCGCGCTGCGACTCGTCGAACGGGAGCTCGAAGTGGACGACGCGGCCGGTCATGTCCCCACCCTTCTGCAGCCGCGGACCGGCGCCCCTCCGCGGGGTGCCGCGGCGCCAGGTCGGCGTCCTCTCCGGTCTACTCCGGTCCCGGGCACCGGACAAGAGGCCGCGAGGGGATCCCCGGGACGGCGGTGCGGGGCGGCCCCGCGGCCGTTGTCGTGACGGCCCTGCGGCCGTCGTGGAGACGGCCCCGGCGGTCAGCCCCAGACCAGGCCCTTCGCGGGGTCCTGGAGGACCGCGGCGACGTCCGCGAGCAGGCGGGACCCGAGCCCGCCGTCGACCAGCCGGTGGTCGAAGGACAGCGCCAGCTGCGTGACGTGCCGCTTCTTGATCTTCCCCTTGTGGACCCATGGCTGCTCGCGGATGGCGCCCACCGCGAGGATCGCGGACTCGCCGGGGTTGAGGATCGGGGTCCCGGTGTCGATGCCGAAGACGCCGACGTTCGTGATGGTGATGGTTCCGTCGGACATGTCGGTCGGCGTGGTCCGCCCGGCCCGGGCGGTGGCGGTGAGCTCGGCGAGCGCGACGGCCAGGTCGTGCAGGCTGAGGCGGTGCGCGTCCTTGATGTTGGGGACGACCAGCCCGCGCGGGGTCTGCGCCGCGATGCCGAGGTTGACGTAGTGCTTGTAGACGATCTCCTGCGTCTCGTCGACCCAGCTGGCGTTGACCTCCGGGTGGCGTCGCACCGCGATGAGCAGCGCCTTGGCGGCGACGAGCAGCGGCGTCACCCGCACGTCCGCGAACTCGCGGTCCTCGCGCAGCTGGGCGACGAGCCGCATCGTGCGCGTCACGTCGACCGTGTGGAACACGGACACGTGGGGGGCGGTGAACGCGCTCGACACCATCGCCTCGGCGGTCCGCCGGCGCACGGACCGGACGGGGACGCGGGTGCTGCGCCCGTCGGGGGAGACGGTGCCGGACGCGAGCCACGGCTCGTCCGTCGGGTAGTCCGTGAGCTCCCGGCCCTTGTTCGCCTCCGCCCGCGAGAGGACGTCCTCGCGCGTCACGATCCCGCCCGGACCCGACGCCGGGACCGTCGAGAGGTCCACGCCGAGGTCCTTCGCCAGGCGCCGCACGGGGGGCTTGGCGAGCACCCGCGCCGACGACGACGCCGCAGCGGCTCGGCCCGCACCGGCGGCGGGGGCCGAGCCGGCAGGGCTGGGCGTGCCGGTCGGGCCGGTCGTACCGGTCGAGTCCGCGGCGGCGGGGTCCGTCCCGCGCCGGCGGCGCAGGGTCCCGTGGCTCGCGACGCCGTACCCGACGAGGACCGCTCCGCTGCCCTCGGTCTCCGCCCCGCCGTCCGCGGTCGTGGACCCGCCGACCGGGCCGCCGTCGACCTGTGCCGTCGCGGTGGTCGTCGCAGCGTCCGGGGCCGTCGTGCCCACCGCCGCGGCCGGCGCGGCGTCGTCGGCCGGGGCGCCGTCGGCGTCGGTGTCCACGGTGATGATGGGCGTGCCGACGTCGACGGTCGTGCCGGGCTGCACGAGGATCTCGGTGACCAGGCCCTCGAAAGGGCTGGGCAGCTCGACGAGCGACTTGGCCGTCTCGATCTCGACGAGGGGCTGGTTCACCTCGACGCGGTCACCGACGGCGACGTGCCACAGGACGACCTCCGCCTCGGTGAGGCCCTCCCCGGCGTCGGGGAGGCGGAACTGCTCGAACCTCGGCACGCGGCTGGCTCCTCGGTCGGGCCCGGATGGCCGGGCGCTGGTGCGGGTAGGTCGGGGGCCGGGCGTCGCGCGAGCCCGGCGCCGGCAGGGCTCAGTGGGCGAGCGACCGCTCGACGGCCTCGAGCACGCGCTCGACGCTCGGCAGGTAGTCGTGCTCGAGCCGGGAGACCGGGTACGGGGTGTGGAAGCCGCCGACGCGCAGCACGGGCGCCTCGAGGTGGTAGAAGCACTCCTCGCTGATCCGCGCGGCGACCTCGCCGCCCGTGCCGTAGAGGGTCGGCGCCTCGTGCACGACGACGCAGCGGCCGGTGCGCCGCACGGACTCGGCCACGGTGGCCGTGTCCAGGGGCGAGATGGTGCGCAGGTCGACGACCTCGACACTTCGGCCGTCCTGCGCGGCGGCGTCCGCGGCACGCAGCGCCGTCGTCACGGACGGGCCGTGCGCGACGAGGGTGACGTCGGTGCCCTGCCGCACCACGCGGGCGCGGTCCAGGCCCGAGCCCGTGGTGCGGCCGAGGTCGACGTCGGCCTTGTCCCAGTAGCGCGCCTTCGGCTCGAGGAAGATCACAGGGTCCGGCGAGGCGATGGCCTCCTGGATCATCGTGAACGCGTCCCCGGGCGTCGCCGGGGACACGACCCGCAGCCCGGCGGTGTGGGCGAAGAGGACCTCGGGGGACTCGGAGTGGTGCTCGACCGCGCCGATGCCGCCGCCGTAGGGGATCCGGATGACGACGGGCAGGGACAGCTGCCCGCGCGACCGGTAGTGCATCTTCGCCAGCATCGTCGTGATCTGGTCGAACGCGGGGAAGACGAACCCGTCGAACTGGATCTCGCACACGGGGCGGTAGCCGCGCAGCGCCAGCCCGATCGCCGTGCCGACGATCCCGGACTCCGCGAGCGGGGTGTCGACGACGCGGTCGGGGCCGAAGTCCTTCTGCAGCCCGTCCGTCACGCGGAAGACGCCGCCCAGCGTGCCGATGTCCTCGCCCATGAGCAGCACGCTCGGGTCGTCCTCGAGGGCCCGGCGCATGCCGAGGTTGAGGGCCTTGCCCAGGGTCACGCGCTCCGTGCTCATCGGGCACCTCCCGTGGTCGCGTCGTCGAACGCGGACTCGTACTCGGTGAACCAGGCGCGCTCGGTGTCGACGACGGTGTTCCGGCTCCCGTAGACGTGGTCGAACATCGTGTCCTTCGCCGGCGGTCGCATGGCGTGGACCGTGGCCCGGACGTGGCGGCCGAGCGCGTCGGCGTCGGCGTTGACCGACTCGAGGAACGCCTCCGGCAGCTCGCCGCGGGACGCGAGGTGCGTGCGCAGGCGGTCGATCGGGTCCTTCGCGCGCCACTCCTCCTCCTCGGCGGACGAGCGGTAGCGCGTCGGGTCGTCGGAGGTCGTGTGGGCGCCCATCCGGTACGTGTACGCCTCGACGAAGGTGGGTCCCCCGCCGGAGCGCGCGCGCTCCAGGGCCTCGAGGGTCACCGCGTGGACGGCCAGCACGTCGTTGCCGTCGACGCGCACGCTCGGCACGCCGAACCCTCGGCCGCGCTCGACGAGCGGCACGCGCGTCTGGCGGTCGGTCGGCTCGGAGATCGCCCACTGGTTGTTCTGGCAGAAGAGCACCACAGGCGCGTTGTTGACGGCCGCGAACACGAGCGCCTCGTTGGTGTCGCCCTGGGAGGTCGCGCCGTCCCCGAAGTAGGCGACGACGGCGGTGTCGCGCGCGGGGTCGCCGGTGCCGACGAGGCCGTCGCGCTGCACCCCCATCGCGTACCCGGTCGCGTGCAGCGTGTGCGAGCCGATGACCAGCGTGTAGAGGTGGAAGTTGTGGACGCGGGGGTCCCAGCCGCCGTGGTCGATGCCGCGGAACTGCTTGAGGACGTCGGTGAGGTCCAGCCCTCGCGTGTGGGCGACGCCGTGCTCGCGGTAGGAGGGGAAGACGTAGTCCTGCGGCGCGAGGGCACGGCCGGAGCCGACCTGCGCCGCCTCCTGGCCGAGCAGCGGCGCGTACAGCCCGAGCTCGCCCTGGCGCTGGAGCGCGGTGGCCTCGGTGTCGAAGCGCCGGACGAGCACCATGTCGCGGTACAGACCGCGCAGCGCGTCGGCGTCGAGGTGGGCGACGCGCGGGGAGTAGGCGGGGTGCTCCACGCGCTCCCCGGCGGGCGTCAGCAGCTGGACGAGCTCGGGCTGGGGGAGGTCGGTCGGCGTCACGCAGGGGGTCCTCTCGGGCGGCGGCCAGGCCTGGTTACGCCAGCGTAGGCTACGGCTCCGTAGGTTCGCGTGGCGAGGACGAACAAGACTCTCCCCGCAGCACTTGTGGGCACCCTCCAACGGGCGCCCCGCACGCGCGCCGGCCGAGGAGCGCCTCAGCGCCAGCCGGCAGCGACCGCGAGCAGCCTGTCGTTCGCCGCCGGTGTCCCGATGCTCACGCGCAGGCCCTCCCCGGCGAAGGGCCGCAGCAGCAGTCCCTGCGCGGCGGCGTCCACGGCCAGGTCGGCGGTGCGGTCCGCGGTCGCGAGCCAGACGAAGTTCCCCTGCGCGTCGGGGACCGCCCAGCCCTGGTCCAATAGGGCCGCGCGGACACGGTCGCGCTCGACGACGATCGCGTCGACCCGCTCGAGGAGCTCCGCCTCGGCCGCCGGCTCCAGGCTGGCCAGCGCCGCGACCTGGGCGAGGTGGTTGACGCCGAACGGCGTCGCGGCGGTCCGGATCCCCCGCGCCACGTCCGGCCGCGCGACCGCGTACCCCACGCGCAGCGCCGCCAGGCCGTAGGCCTTGGAGAACGTGCGGAGGACGACGACGTTCGGGTGCGCCTCGAGCGCCGCGCGGCTGTCGAGCGGGTCGGCGAGGCGGACGAACTCGACGTACGCCTCGTCCAGGACGACGACGACGTGCGCCGGCACCGAGGCGAGGAGCTCCATGACCTCCGTGTGGCCGAGGGCCGGCCCGGTCGGGTTGTTGGGTGAGCACAGCAGCACCACGCGGGTCCGGTCCGTGATGGCGGCCGCGATGGCGGTCAGGTCGTGGCGGCCCTCGGCATCGACCGGGACCGGCACGCTGACCGCTCCCTGCAGCTGGACGAGGATCGGGTAGGCCTCGAACGACCGCCAGGCGTGGACCACCTCGTCCCCTGCGTCGCAGAACGCCTGGAGGACGTGGCCGAGCACGGCGACGGACCCGGTGCCGGCCACGACCGCCGACGGCTCGACGCCGTGCCGTGCCGCCAGGGCCTCCCCGAGCGCGGTCGCGAACATGTCGGGGTAGCGGTGCATCTCCCCGGCCGCGCGCTCGACCGCCGCCCGCACGGACGGCAGCGGCGGGTACGGGTTCTCGTTCGACGACAGCTTGTGCGCGTCCGGGTCCACCGTCCTGGCGCCGGGGACGTAGGCGGGGATCCGGTCGACGACGGCGCGGAAGCGGACGGTCGCGGGGGAGGGAGCAGCGCTGGTCACCGGCTCAGGATGCCACTGCGCATCCGGTGCCCGCCCGACGGTGATCGTGGAAGCATGACGTCATGAGCTTCCTCGTGCGGGTCGTCATCAACGCGGCGGCCATCTGGCTCGCGACCGTCCTGCTGGACGGCCTGGACGTCGTCGGCGGGGACGACACGACGACCCGGGTGCTCGTGTTCCTCGCCGTCGCGCTGGTCTTCGGCCTCGTCAACGCGGTCGTCCGCCCCGTCGTGTCCTTCCTGTCCCTCCCGCTCTACATCCTCACGCTCGGGCTGTTCACGTTGGTGGTCAACGCCCTGATGATCCTGCTCACCGGGTGGCTGTCGGGGCTCACGGACTACGGCCTGCGGGTCGACGGGTTCTGGACGGCCCTGCTCGCCGGACTCATCGTCGCCGTCGTGAGCTTCCTGCTCAGCCTCGTGGTGCCGGGGGCGCGCAAGCGCAAGGGCTGAGAGCCGCGGCCGGTGCGATGCCGGCCGGAGCCGCGCCCGACGGGACCGCCGGCGCGACGCCTGCACCCGGGGCGGGGACGCGCGCAGCGGCGTACCAGGTCGTCGTGACCGTCGTCGTGCCGGCGAGGAGCTCCTCGATCGGCGCGCTGCCGGCTCTCCACCGCGGGTCGTCGACAACCTCGAGCCCCGCTGCGACGGCCGCGTACGTGCCGACGTCGTGCGAGCCGAGGGGTGTGAGCGCCGCGGCGCGCACCGCCGCGTCCGGTGCGCGTCCGGCGTCCACGCGGACCGTCGTGCGGTGGGGGCCGTCGGGGTTCGGTGTCGCGTCGAGAGCGGGGACGAGGTCGGTCGCGATCTCGACGTGAGCGCCGACGACGTCCGGCGGCAGCGCGATGTGCCCCACGGGTGACCCGACCGTGACGACCGCCTTGACGTCGAAGCGCTCCTGCAGGGCGGGATCTGCGGCCATGGACGCAGCGGCGATGCCGCCCTGCGAGTGCCCGGCGAGGACGACCGGCTCACCCGGGGGGATCCCGGCGAGCTCCATGGCCCGCACGGCCGCGGCCGTCACGTCGTCGGCGGCCCGCTCCATCAGGGCGAGGTTGGAGGTGAGGTCGAAGGGGTTCGGCCGCTGGAGCGGTCCCCACTCCTGGGTGCCGGGCAGCGTGACCACCCAGGTCCGCGTGCCGTCCGGGCGCCGGAGCTCCTTGACCTCGACCGTTCCGGCGTCCGCCGCGCCCGGTCCGCCCGGTCGCCGGGGGTAGGTGCGCCCGATCCCGCCCACGAGGTCCGCGACGCCCCGGGGAGCGGCCTGCGACGCGGCCGGCGGGCGATCGAGGCTGCGCGCCACCACGAGCCGGCTGGGCGTGACTCCTGCGAGGTGGCGGATCCTCCGGAGCCAGAGACCGAGCTCCGCTGCCGTGGAGACCGCGATCGACGCCCGCCCGGCTCCGCCCGGGGCCCGGACGGCAGGGCCCCGGCCCGGCAGCGCACCCCGCACGAACCCGCCGACGAAGGGCAGGAGGGACTCCAGGACGCGGGCGTCGCGGGGGTCCACGTCCGGTGCCGGGCCGTCGCCGACCACCAGCCAACCCAGGAGCCCGGCCGGCCCCTCCACCTCACCGGTCCACGAGCTGAGGGCGTTGAGCAGGAGGCCGGACGGGCCGGGGGTGCGACGCAGCAGCCGGAGCATGACCACCCGCTGCGCGACTGCCACGGTGCCGACGGCGGCGGCGCCGGTCGCGAGGAGCCACCCTGCCGGGCCGGCGCTGCCCACCGCGAAGCCGCCTGCGACCTGGGCCGCACGGACGAGCCGCTCGGCGGCGCCGTCCGCGGTCACGTAGCCGCGCACGGCGGTCCGCACGTCGGCGGCGGTCCGGCCGACGTCGTGGGCGCACCCCGGCAGGCCCGACGCCGGTGTGATCAGCCGCCCGCAGGCCGAGGCCGCGCGGGGTGCCGTCCCCGGCGACCGCTCCCACGTCGCCTCGATCATGGCCGCGAGGCGGGATGCCGCCGCCGTCGCACGGCGCAGGGCCTCGGCGGCGTCGTCGAGGGCGACGGCCGCTGCGACGAGCTCGGCCAGCTCGGCCATCTCCCCGCGCGGTCCGCCCTGGACGGACACGGCGTGGTCCCAGGTCCGTGGCGCCGCGTCCGGGAGCTGCGGCGGGCCCGGTGCGGCGAGGGCGGGCGCTGCGAAGGCAGGTGCGGCAGTCATGGTGCGCACCGGGGCGTGCCGTCGGCGGCGTCGGCGGCGCCGGTGTGCTGCAGCACCGCGCGCCGGACGTGGTCCAGCTCCGCGAGCATCCGGTCGAGGCGCATCAGATGCCCGTCGATCTCCTGCCGGTACGCGTCCCCGGCTCGGGCGACCCACGTCGCGCCGGCCGCCCGTCGCACCGCGTCGCGCCACGACGATCCTCTCCTCCAGCAGCCGCAGCTCGCGTGCGGCTGCGGGCGTCAGTCCCCCCATGCGACCTCCCCGTCGTGGCGGACGCTAGGAGGCCGGGGGCCGTCAGCACGGGGGGCGACCGCGCGGACTGTGGACGGCTGCGGCCGCCGACCGTACCGGCCCGCCGTCGGTCGGGCACCCGGCGCGCCCGGGTCGCCGCGCCGGGTGTGCCTGGTCGTCGCCCGAGTCAGGGGCGCAGGCGCCGGAACCACTCCGACGGCGCCACAGCCAGGGCGGCGACGACGACGGCGACCACCGCGACCAGGCGCAGCGCGCCCGAGGGCGCCGTGCCCGCCACGAGGCGGGCCGCCAGCACGACGCCGACCAGGCCGAGGACAGCCGCCTGCACCGGTACGACGGGTGCCAGCCACCGGACCACGACGGCCGTCTCGACCCGCGCGGACCATCCCGTGTGCGCGGCCAAGCCCGTGAGGCGGGCGAGCACGTGCGTGCCGACGAGCAGGACCACGAGGCGGACGAGACCGAGCGCAGCGGAGTCGAGCAGGTCCGGACCGGACAGGACGAGCAGTCCGAGCAGCGCGAGCACGAGGGGCGCGGTGGGCAGCGTGGGCCGCCAGACCGCCACGACGGCGGCGGCGAGAAGGAGGAGCTCCACGAGACCCGACCCGGCGAGGCCACCGGCTGCCGCCGTCCCGCCGAGCGCCGCGAGCGCGCGGTCGAGCAGGAGGAGGCCGAGGACGGTGACACCCGCCGCGACGCGGACCACCCAGCCCGGCACGCTCGGCCGCAGCTCCAGCCGGAGCCGCAGGTCGTCCTCGTCCGCCCGGCTCACCGTCCGACCCCCACGCCGGGACGCCGGTGCGACCGGCGAGCCAGGAGCTGCAGGCGGGCGGAGGCGTCGTCGTCGGTCCACGCCATGACCTCCACACCCGCTGCCACCAGGTCCGCGAGCCGGTCCGCCCGCTCGAGCAGGACGAGCCGGAGCGCGAGCCGGGTGCGGGTGTCGAGGTGCCGCCGCCGGACGGCGGGCAGGACGTCCATGGCGACCACCCGGTGCCCGGACCGGCGCCAGTGCGCGGCCGCGCGCGCCCCCTCCTCGTCCAGGAACGTGGAGAACACCCACACGAGCGTGCCCGACGGGAGCTGCGGCGCCCGCACCCGCGGCGCCGGGTCCCCCTGGGGGCGTAGCACCGCCAGGCCGTGGAGCACACGGTCGAGCTGGCGGCGTCCGCCGCCGGCCCGCAGCGTGCGGCGGCGGACGCCCAGGTCCTCCAGCCCCACACGGTCCCCGGCTCCGAGGTAGGCCTGGGCGACGGTCGCCGCGGCGGACCTCGCCACGTCCAGCGAGGTCGCGTCGTCCGGCCGGACGGGGCGTGCTCCGCTCCACGTCGCGGGATCCGGACCGACGTCGTCGCGCGAGTCGACCACGAGGGTCACGTGCGCCTCGGCCAGCGCGAAGGTGCGGCGGGTGTAGAGCTCCTCGCCCCGCGGCGACCGTCGCGCCGTCGCCCGCCAGTCCACGCGGCGCAGGGAGTCGCCGGGCTGCCACGGGTGCACGTCGCGCAGGTCACCGCCGTCACCCGGTCGCCGCGAGCCGTGCTGGCCGGTGAGGCCACGCAGGCGCAACGGCAGGGGGAGGGCGGCGAGGGTCCCCGCGCGGGGCAGGACGGTGACGGTGGCCCTTCCGGTGCTGGAGACCGGCGCGGTGAGGTCGCCGCCGAGGCCGAGCCCCTGCACGTCGACCCGGGCGAGCTCCTGCGGCCCGGTGCGCACGGAGGTGGCACGCACCGGCACGCTCCGCGTCAGCGGGACGGCGACCAGCGCCTCGACGTCGCGGTGCCCGACCCGGCGGGCCCGCAGCCGCACCGCCTCGGTACCGGGCGGTGCCACGAGACGGACGGCGGCGCGCAGCGTGCCGGCGCCCGACGGCAGCGGGGCCACGTCCGCCCACACCTCCCCGCGGGGCCGGGACAGCGCGGCCCACAGCCCGGCGAGGAGCGGGGGGACGCCGAGGAGCGCGACGTCCGGACGCCCGCCGAGCGCGCCGGCGACGAGCAGCAGGACACCGACGGCGACGCCCCACACCAGCCGCACGCCCACGGCCCACGCCGTCCCCGTCGTCACGTCGCGGGCCCCCTCAGCCGCCCGTGGGCACGGTCGTCGGTCCCGGTACGCCGGCGAGGACGTCGCGCACGACCGTCTCCGCCCCGACGCCGGACGCCCACGCCGCCGGCGTGAGCGTCAGCCGGTGTGCCAGCGCCGGCACGGCGACCGCCTTGACGTCCTCCGGGGCGACGAAGCGCCGCGCCTCGATGATCGCGAGCGAGCGGGCGGCGAGCAGCAGCGCCTGCGACCCCCGGGGCGAGGCGCCGACCTCCACCGCGTCGTGACGGCGCGTCGCGGCGGCCAGGTCGACGCAGTAGCGGACGACGTCGCGGTCGACCCGCACCCCCTCCACGCCGGCCTGCATCGCCAGCAGGGTGCGCGCGTCGACGACCTGCCGCACGGTCGCCTCCTCGCGGCGCCGGTCGAGGCGTCGCTGCAGCACGTCGACCTCGGCGTCGGCGTCCGGGTAGCCGACGCCGATCCGCACCATGAAGCGGTCCAGCTGCGCCTCGGGCAGGGGGTACGTGCCCTCGTACTCGACCGGGTTCGACGTCGCCATGACGTGGAACGGGCGCTGCATCGGGTAGGTCCGGCCGTCGACCGTCACCTGCCGCTCGGCCATGGCCTCGAGCAGCGCGGACTGGGTCTTCGGTGACGTCCGGTTGATCTCGTCCGCGAGGAGCAGCCCGGTGAACACGGGCCCGGGCCGGAACACGAACGACGACGTCGCGGGGTCCCACGCCGAGGAGCCGGTGATGTCGGCGGGCAGGAGGTCCGGCGTGCACTGGATGCGGCGGAACTCCAGGCCGAGCGCGGTGGCGAGGCTGCGCGCGGCGAGGGTCTTGCCGAGCCCGGGCACGTCCTCGAACAGGACGTGCCCGCTGGCGAGCACCGCGGCCAGCGCCACCCGCAGGGCGTCGTGCATGCCGACGACGACGGTGCCCACCTCCGCGAGCACCGCCTTGCACGCGCGCGCGACGTCGCCGGGGGTCATCCCGGCCGGTGGCGGCGTGCCGGTCCGCGACTCGGGGGTCGGTTCGGTCACGTCGTCGTCCTTCCGTCAGGGGATGTCGTCCCGGGCGGGACGCGTCCTGCAGGGGCGAGGCGCTCGATCGCCTCGACGCACTGCTCCACCTCGGCCAGCGTCGGCAGCCACCCTCCCGTGTCGGTGAGCACCGTCCACGCGGGCTCGCCGAGGAGCGCGCGGGCGTCGGCCACGGCCTGAGTGGCCGTGGCGTCGGCGTGGGCCGCCTCGTCCGGTGGGGAGCCGAGGACTCCCGGCGGCACGGTCACGCCCGCGCGGGCGAGGCGTCGTCGGGCGTCCGCGCGCAGCCGCCGGACCGCCGCCTCGGAGACCCGCCCGTCCCGTCCGACGAAGGACCACGTCAGGTGCGCCACGTCGCGTCGGCTCCCCTCGGTGTCCCGCGTCGAGCCGGGCGGGAAGGCGTGCTCGTCGCCCTTGTCGAGCATCCGGAGCGCGAGCGTGATCCCGACGGTGCCGACGGCGGCCGCGGCGGCGTCTCCCGGAGCCATCCGCATGACCAGGCAGACGACCAGGACGGCCGTGCCCGTCGTCAGGGGCAGCGCGAGGCGCTCGGCGACGCGCAACCGTGCGCGCCCGGCGCTGCTCATCGCTCGCCCCTCCGCCCCCGGCGCAGCGGCAGCCGGACCCGGTGCGCCTGCTCCCCGGTCATCCCGGTGGCTCCGCGTCGGGCGTGAACGCGGCGGCCAGGAGGTCGACCGCGCGGCGCGCGGCGGCGACGTCGTCGGCGGTGAGGTGCTCCTCCCCGAAGCGCGCACGGAGGTACAGGTCGAGCAGGGTGCGCGTCGCGTCTCGATCGGCTCGCGTCCGGTCCAGCACGGCGAGGGTGAACTCCGTCGGCGTGGACGCCGGGTCGCGCGGGAGCCCCGACGCCGCGGCCGCCTCCTCGAGCCGGACCCAGGCGGCGACGACCGCGTCGACGGGGCGCGCGGTCGAGCGCAGGTGTGCGGCGGCTGCCGCGACCCCCTCGCGGAGCGCGGCGACGTCGGGGGGCCGGACGTCGCGGCCGGGGGCGCCGGCTCCCGGCCGCTCGGGTGCCTCCTCGGTGCCGGGGTCCTCGGCGGCACGCAGGAAGCGGCGCACGAGGTGCAGGAGCAGCAGCGCGATGCCGAGCAGGGTCGCCGTGACGAGCAGCGGCCGCAGCCAGGGCACGTCCGGCGGTTCGGCCGGCTCGGCGGCGGGCTCCTGCACCACCTCGGCGGGCGGCTCGGTGGTCGGGATCACCGGGGGAGGCGCCTGCCGGTCGACGGTGACCTGACCGCCGTCGGCGAGCTGGGGGGACCAGGGCCCCGCCAGCGCGGACGCCAGCACCGCGACGCCGAGGAGGACGACGACGGCGAGCGCGCGCCACGGCGGGGCGCCGGAGCGCTCCAGGCGCGGCGACGTGCTGACGGCGGGTCCGCCGCCGGTCCACGCCCCCGGTGTCCCCTGCACCCCGCCATCATCCACGACGCGTCCGACACGGCTCCGTGCGCCGGCAGGCCCGGTCGGCTCGCCGTGCAGCGTCCGCGGCGATCACGGTCGGTGCGACGGCGAGCAGCGACGCCCGCGCGTCCTTCTCGAACCACGGCCGGTGCCTCGACCTCTTCGCGCCGGGGCAGGGCATCACGTCGGCGTGGCGGACGTCTCGCACCGCGACGAGCACGATCTCCGGCACGTCGATGGCCGCGCCCCACGTCGCGGGGGCCGCGGCGCTGGTCCTGCAGCGCAACCCCTCGGCGAGCACCGCGAGCGTGGCGGGCTCGATCGTCGGATCGGCGACGACGAACCCCGTCTCCGGTGCGGGCTACCTGAGCCCGCGCCGTCGTCGTGCCGGGACGGTGGTGGGTCCCCGCCCCGGCCCGCGACCGGTGCAGGTCATCGCGGCAGCGGTCCAGCCATCGCCAGCGCCCGGTCCACGAGCTCGACGCGCGGCACGTCGGCCAGCCCGGCGAGGGGGATCCACGCGGCCCGCTCCGTGCTCCCGTCGACCTCGTGCCGCAGCTCCCCGCCGACGACGTGCGCCCGGTACACCAGTCGGACCGCGTGCAGGTCCTCGCGCTCGCCGTCGAGGCGCCGCTCGGCCGGTACGAGGAGCGAGTCGACCCCGAGCAGCCCGTCGAGGGCGACGGTGTACCCGGTCTCCTCGAGCACCTCGCGCCGCGCGGCGTCCTCGGGCGCCTCGCCGTGGTCGAGACCGCCCCCGGGCAAGGTCCACCGCCGCCCCTCCCGGGCGGTCAGCTGCGCGAGCAGCAGACCTCCCTCGTGCACGACCACCGCGTACGCCCCGACCCGCGTCACCACGCGATCGACCCTAGGGCGGAGGCCGAGCCCGGGCGCGCCGACGGGACAGCCGCAGGACGGACGCGCCGCCGTCGGCCGCCGCCCTGGTGGGAGGATCGGCGGCATGTCGCAGAGCCAGCCCGACACCACGCCCGACTCCGCCGCCACCACCGACGCCGGCACCGGCGCCACGGGCGCTCCGACCGCCCGGGACGAGCGCGTGCACCTCGCCGACGTGACGCCGGCGATCGCCCTGGGGCCCCTCGACGGGCGCTACCGCGGTGCGGTGGCTCCCCTGGTCGACCACCTGTCCGAGGCGGCGCTCAACCGGGCGCGCGTGCACGTCGAGGTCGAGTGGCTCATCCACCTCACGTCGCACCACGTCGTGCCCGGCGCCCCGACGCTGTCCAGCGAGGAGCGCGAGTACCTGCGTGACGTCGTGCGGACGTTCGACGCCGAGTCGGTCGCGGAGCTCGCCGAGACCGAGCGGGTGACGGTCCACGACGTCAAGGCCGTCGAGTACTTCCTCAAGCGCCGCCTCGAGCTGGCGCCGGACCTGCTCGGCGAGGACACGGTCCTGCCGGACGTCACCGAGCTCGTGCACTTCGCGTGCACGAGCGAGGACGTCAACAACCTCTCCTACGCGCTCCTGGTCCAGGGCGCCGTGCGCGACGTGTGGCTGCCGGCGGCGCGCGGCGTCGTCGGCGACCTCGCGACCATGGCGCGCGAGCACGCGGGGGTGCCGATGCTCGCCCGCACGCACGGCCAGCCCGCGACGCCGACCACCCTCGGCAAGGAGCTCGCCGTCCTGGCGCACCGGCTGCAGCGGCAGGTGCGCCGGATCGAGGGTGCGGAGTACCTGGGCAAGATCAACGGGGCGACGGGGACGTACGGGGCGCACCTGGCGGCGGTGCCGGGCGCGGACTGGGTCGCGGTGTCGCGGACGTTCGTCGAGCACCTCGGGCTGACGTGGAACCCGCTGACCACGCAGATCGAGTCCCACGACTGGCAGGCCGAGCTCTACGCCGACGTCGCGCGGTTCAACCGGGTGCTGCACAACCTCGCCACGGACGTGTGGACGTACATCTCGCTCGGGTACTTCGCGCAGGTCCGCGGCCAGGGCACGGTCGGGTCCTCGACCATGCCGCACAAGGTCAACCCGATCCGGTTCGAGAACGCGGAGGCGAACCTCGAGATCTCCTGCGCGCTGCTCGACACCCTCGGGGCCACGCTGGTGACCTCCCGGCTGCAGCGCGACCTGACGGACTCCACGACGCAGCGGAACATCGGTCCCGCGTTCGGGCACTCCCTGCTCGCGATCGACAACGTGCGGCGCGGGCTCGCCGGGCTCGACGCCGACCCCGCAGCGATGCAGCGCGACCTCGACGCCAACTGGGAGGTGCTCGGCGAGGCCGTGCAGTCGGCGATGCGCGCGGCGGGCATCGCCGGGGTGCCCGGGATGGACCAGCCGTACGAGCGGCTCAAGGAGCTGACGCGCGGGCGCCGGATCACCGGCGAGGACCTCCGCGCGTTCGTCGCGGGCCTCGGCCTGCCCGACGACGTCGCGGCGCGCCTGTCGGCGATGACGCCCGCGACCTACACGGGCGCGGCCGAGGACCTGGTCCGCCACCTCGACGCCTGACCGCTCCCACCCCAACCCCCCTCACCTCCCCACCCCCTCACCTCCCGTCGCCCGTCGTCGAGTTAGTGGCTGCCACGCGAGATAGGGGGATCCAACCCGCTGACTCGCGTCGAACCCGCTATCTGGCGAGCCGAGGGCTCCGCCGGTGGAACCACGGCCGGGGGTCCAGGCCGGCGGTGGCACCGGGTGGGAGGACGCGCCGGAGACGCTCCAGGAGGAGGGCGTCGCTGCGGAGATCGCGACGGTCCAGTCGGAGGACGGTCCAGCCCTCTCCCCGCAACAGGTCCTCGCGCCTCTTCTCCGTCAGGAGCGCCTGGACGCCCTGGTCAGCCGTGTACTTCACCTGGCCGTCGTACTCGACGAGGGTGCGCCACTCGGGCCAGCCGAGGTCCGACCAGTAGTCACCTTCGGCCGTCCGGACGCGCACCTGGGTGAGCGGAGAAGGCAGGCCGAGCGCCAGGAGCGCGGCGCGGGCGAGGCTCTCACCGACGGACTCGGCCCCGTCGTCACCGAACGGCACCACGGCGCGGGCCAGCCGCACACCCCGCCGACGTGCCGCTCGCGCCACCTGGCCTGCCACCTCGTCCGGAGCCAGGCCCGCGCGGAGCCCTGCGTCGAGCACGACGAGCGCGGAGGCGCCGTCGTCGGCCGTCAGCAGGCAGTCGCGCACCGTGCGGGCGAGGCTCGTCACGGGGATACCGCCGATCTCGGTCCTGTCGTCGTCGGGGACCGTGCTGACGTGCCGGACGACGTCGTCCGCGTGGTCGTCGCACGGGGGCACGGTGCCGGTGGTGTGGACGGCGGTCGGGAGGGCGACCAGGCGCAGGCCCCACAGGAGCGCCGCGGAGCGGTGTGACACGACGCGATGCTCTGTGAGGTCCCGGCCGACGGCGACCGTCGCGGCGAGCGCCATCGCCCGCCGGCGTGCGTACGGCTCGTCCGGCACGGAGTCGGCGTCCACGAAGGCGCCTCGGCGGACGCGGTACCACTGCCCGGTGCGGACCATCGTCATCGGTGCCCCGGCAAGATGGGCGGAGCTGCGATGGATCCGCGGCAGCCGGTCCACGTCCAGGGGAGCGAGGGTGGGTGAGCCGGGGCGACGGGCCATGCGGAGACCCTCCCGGACCTGGGCGCCCGTCCGCGGGCGCAGCCGCCGACGCCTGTGGACGAGCCCTACGGCGGGGTGCCCCGGGGTGCCGTCGTCGGCACAGACAGGCACGCGAGTCAGCGGGTCACACGCGAGACAGCGGGTCCCAGCCCTCTAGCTCGCGGGCCACCCGCTCACTCGGCGGACGAGCATGGTGCGGGGTGGGGGCGGCGGGTCGAGAGGGCTCGCCGGGCCGTTCGGGGTCGTCGGTCGGCCAGCGTTTCGACCGGGATTGGCCAACGGATACCGTAGCCAGGACATCCAGGGACGTTTCATACTCGTCGCCATGGAGCGCATCTCCCACTGGATCAATGGCGACGAGTGGTCAGGGCCGGCCGGACGAACGGCGCCCGTGCACGACCCCGCGACGGGACGGCAGACGGCGGACGTCCTCCTCGCCGACGCCGGCGTCGTCGACGAGGCGGTGGCCTCGGCCGTCAAGGCCGCCGACGGCTGGCACCGCGCGTCCCTGACGCAGCGGACGCGCGTGCTCTTCTCCTTCCGCCAGATCCTCGACGCGCGCAAGGAGGAGCTGGCCGCGGTGATCACGGCCGAGCACGGGAAGGTGCTCTCCGACGCGGTCGGCGAGGTGACGCGCGGCCTCGAGGTGGTCGAGTTCGCGTGCGGCATCCCGCACCTGCTCAAGGGCGGGCACTCGGAGGGTGTCTCGACCGGGGTCGACGTGCACTCGGTCCGCCAGCCGCTCGGCGTCGTCGCCGTCATCTCGCCGTTCAACTTCCCGGCGATGGTGCCGCTGTGGTTCGTCCCGGTGGCCATCGGCGCGGGCAACGCCGTCGTCCTCAAGCCCTCGGAGAAGGACCCGTCCGCCGCGAACCTCATGGCGGCGTGGTGGAAGGAGGCGGGGCTGCCCGACGGCGTGCTGACCGTCCTGCACGGTGACAAGGAGGCGGTGGACGGGCTGCTCACGCACCCCGACGTCAAGGCGGTGTCGTTCGTGGGCTCCACGCCCATCGCGCGGTACGTGTACGAGACGGGCACGGCGCACGGCAAGCGCGTCCAGGCGCTCGGCGGCGCGAAGAACCACATGCTCGTGCTGCCGGACGCCGACCTCGACCTCGCCGCGGACGCCGCGGTGAACGCCGGCTTCGGCTCCGCGGGGGAGCGCTGCATGGCCATCTCCGCCCTCGTGGCGGTCGAGTCCGTCGCCGACGAGCTGGTCGCCAAGATCGCCGAGCGGATGGCCGGTCTGAGCACCGGCGACGGTCGCCGAGGCTGCGACATGGGCCCGCTCGTCACGGCCCAGCACCGCGACAAGGTGCGCGGCCACGTGGACGCGGGCGTGACCGAAGGCGCGGACCTCGTCGTCGACGGTCGCGACGTCGTGCCTGAGGGCGACGCGCACGGCTACTGGCTCGGCCCGACGCTGTTCGACCGCGTCACACCGGAGATGTCGATCTACCGCGAGGAGATCTTCGGACCGGTGCTGTCCGTCGTGCGCGTGCCCGGGTACGAGGAGGGCCTGCGCCTCATCAACGACAACCCGTACGGCAACGGCACGGCGATCTTCACGAACGACGGCGGCGCGGCGCGGCGCTTCGAGTACGAGGTCGAGGTCGGCATGGTGGGCATCAACGTCCCGATCCCCGTCCCGATGGCCTACTACTCGTTCGGCGGCTGGAAGAGCAGCCTCTTCGGCGACTCCCACGCCCACGGTGCCGAGGGCGTCCACTTCTTCACGCGCGGCAAGGTCGTGACCACGCGGTGGCTCGACCCGAGCCACGGCGGGATCAACCTGGGGTTTCCCACTCACGGGTGATCCTCGCGCGTTCATGCACAGGATCGGTGGAGAGCGGTAGGCATCCGGGCGGTTCTTTGCCAGGATGCGTCCCCGGGGGCGTCGTGGGGCACCCCCCGCTGAACCATCAAGGGGGTACCGCGTGAAGTTCGCCATGGGGTCCGACGTCCTGTCGACGCTGACCAAGAAGACGTCCTCCTCCAGCGAGGACCTGGGCGCGCTCGTGAAGGAGCTCGCGGCGGCGGCCGAGCCGCTGCAGGGGAAGTTCAACGGCGCGGGACGCGCGGCGTTCGACACGTTCAAGGGCGAGACGGACCGCATCGCGATCGAGCTCAACGGTGCGCTCAACGCGGTGCTCACCGGCATCTCCGGCATGGACCGCTCGTTCGTCGAGGGCGATGCGCAGATGGCGGACGAGACGCGGGCGAGCGAGGGCGCGTCCTCGTTCGACGCGGCCCGTTTCGGTTCGGCGAAGGGCTGAGGGGGCAGACATGGCAACGGGCAACAGCATCGACCGGCGCGACTTCGAGCTGGCGGCGTCGGCCGCGGCGCAGGACAACTTCAACGCGGTCGCCGCGCGCCTCGAGGCGCTGATCGACCAGCGCGACCGGGACGTGAAGTCGGCGATGGCCGACTACCTCGCGACGGGCGTGTCCGAGGAGTACGCGGCGAAGGAGGCCCGGTGGAACCGGGTCGCCGCGGAGGTCCGGACGATCATCCGGACGCTGCGCGGGTCGCTGGAGAAGAACGACGCGACGGCGCAGGACACGCTGCGGCGGGCGCAGGCGGCCGTCGACGCGATCGGCTGAGCCGGTGAGCGGGTGGCGGATCACCCCGCAGGGGGTGGAGGACGTCCTCAAGCGTGTGGGTGCCACGGCGGCGGTGCTGGACGCCGCCGTCGTGGGCCTGCCGGCGAAGGCGGAGCAGGCGGTCGCGGGGACGGGGCAGAACCCGATCATCGCGGACGCGCTCATCGGCTTCTTCGAGCACCACGCCACGACGCTGGAGTCCATCGGGAACCGGATCAACGCCTCCGTGACGGGGGCGGCCGCGGCGACGACCGCGTACGTGCAGGGGGACGAGCAGATGGCGGCTGAGCACCAGGCTGCGGCGGCGCAGGTCGCGGGGACGGGTCAGGTGCGCCCCAGGGGCGCCCGCGGCCCGGTGGTGGCGCAGTGACGGAGCAGTGCTATGCCTCGGGGATCAACCCGTCGGCGATCCCCGGTGACGAGCTCGACCCGGACGCGGTCCAGGCCGCTGCGCGCGCTCTGGCACGCGACGGCGCTGCGGTGCGCGACGCGGGCGCGGACGTGCTCGACGACTGGCGCGGGTTGTCGTTGCACTACGAGGCCCCGGAGGCGCCGCGCCTGTTCTCGGTCATGGACCCGGTGGAGACCAACGCCCGCCGGTTCGGTGACGACGTGGAGTCCGTGGCGGCTGCCCTGACGGCGTACGCAGAGGAGATCCGCCCCATCAAGGCGTCGCTCGCGGCGGTGCGGTCGGACGCGTGGGCGTTCCGGGGCGAGATCGCCTCGAACGCGGAGTGGGAGTACGACCAGGACCTGGTCGACCGGAACACCGCGCTGGTGGGCCGGGTGAACGGGCTCCAGGTGCAGCTGTGGGAGGCGGAACGGCGCTGCGCGAACGCGATCCGCTCGCTGTACGGGGCGCCGGCATGGCGGGCGGCGACCTCGGAGGGCGACGCGCGGGGGTACGGGGTCGGTGAGATCCCGACGGACGCGGCGATGCCCTGGGGCAGCGAGGTCCAGCGCAAGGACCACTGCCCCAAGTCCGCCGCGGTGGGTGTGAAGCGGTTCGTGTGGGACGGCGTGGTCGTCGACGGGCTGTGGGGCACGGTCACCGGCCTCGGGATGCTGGTGGGGATCGACGGGACCGGCTGGTCCTGGGAGACGATGAAGACGTCCTGGGTCGGCATGGGCTCCCTCATCGGGTATGCCGGCGGGGAGTGGTCCTGGGGCAACGCGGGCGATGCCTGGACGGCGCTCGGCAAGGGCCTCATCGCGTACGACACGTGGGACGAGGACCCGGCGCGGGCGGCGGGCGGCGCGGTGTTCAACATCGCGACGATCTTCGTCCCGGCCGGTGCGGCGGTCTCCGGGACCAAGACTGCGGGCACCGCGGCCGGCACGGCCGGCCGGACCGCGACGCTGCTGGCCCGCGGCGCGCGCGTCGTGGACTTCGTCGACCCGGTCGCCCTGGGACTGATGGGCGGGCGCGCCGCACTGCCGAAGATCGGCGACATGCTCGCCGACATGCGGGTGGTGACCCAGGGGCTGGGCGACTCGCTGCGCGTCCCGGACGTTCCCGTGGTCCCCGCGGTGCGAGCCGACCTGGACGTCCCGGTCGCCGTCCTGGACGACGCCGTCACGGCACTGGACGACCTCGACGGGCTGGGCGGGGACCTGCCGCCGGTGCGGGACCCGGACGTCGCCGAGCCCGTCCGCGCCGAGCCGGCCACGGTGCCGGCACCCCAGCCGGAGCCGGCTTTCGTCGGCGGCTCGGCAGCCGACGCGCCGGGCGGGCTGGGCCAGGGCGCGGACAGCCTGCACCAGCCGCCGACCACGAGCCCCTCCACGACCGGCGGGGGCGCACCCGCCGGTGGTTCCGTGGTCACCGACCCGACGCCCGGAGCACCCTCCTCGGGTGGTGCGACGCCGGGGACGACGGCGCCCGGCGGGACCGGCTGGCCGGAGACGCCGTCCTCGGGCGGCGGTGGCGGCACGCCGACGGGCACCGGCTGGCCCGGCGGAGCGAGCCCCGGAGCGGGCGCGGACGACCTCCTCGGTGGACCTGGCACCACGGACACCCCGGACGTGCCCGGAGGCGGGACGGTGGCCGACCCCGTCGGGGGTCAGCCGGGTGACGCGCCGGCCTCCGACGTCCCCGCGCGCGAGTACGGGCTGGCCGACGGCTCGGAGCACCGCGTCGCGTTCGCGCCCGAGCAGCTGGACACCAGCCACACGGCGGCCCGCACGATCGACGCGATGCTCGCCGACCCCGACCTGTTCGCGCGTCACGGGATCGAGCCGTGGACGCGGGCGGAGCTCGTCGAGGTCGTCATGACGTCGGTCCGCGACCTGAGCCCGGCGCAGATCGGCGCGCTGCGGGAGATCGCCGACGCCCTCCCGCCGCCGACGGCCGGTGACGTGGTCCAGAAGGTCCTGACGCCGGAGCAGGTCCGCCTCATGCTCGACCCCTCCACGGCCTCCACGGAACGAGCGCTGAGCCTGGGCGGCTCCATCACGCGTGTCGAGGACACCGCCGCGCTGACGACGGTCCGGCAGCTGCAGGAGGGACTGCGCCTCGACTACGACGACGTCACGTTCCTGCCGCACGACGAGTCGGTCTACCTGGTCCGCACGCGCGCGACCGGGGACCACGCCGTGGTGTCGCGCTTCTCGGAGATGGGTGGGACCGGGGCGACCGACGCCTGGCACGACCCGTACACGGGGAACGGGTTCCTCAAGTCGGACGCGTTGATCCCGGAGTACCGGATCGAGAACCCTGTCCTCATGGACTCGGGCACCGAGATGTGGGAGGTCCTCGCCGACGGCACCCAGCGGCTCGTCGCCGTCATCCGGGACGACGCCGGATGGGTGAGGGTGTCGTGACCTCCGTGGACATGGCCCGGTCCGCATGACGCCCGAGCTGTCACCGGCGGCGCTCCCGCCGTCGGGGTGGTTCGCCGTCGTGGACGGGACCGAGTACCGCGCTCGCTTCGGGACGGACCACGAGCACGGGTACCTCCTGCAGATGGACCGCGCCGACTGGGAGGTCTTCCGGTCCGCGGCCGAGATCCGTCGCAGCCCGGCGGAGGCCCGGAACCTGTGGGTGAAGGTCGCACCCGACGCTGTCGAGAGGTACTTCTCCCGTCGTCTGGCGGCCACGTGGTTCGGCGAGCCGGTCCGCTTCGAGGTGATCGACCCCGACACGGTGCGGGTCCACTACGACCGCGACCCCCGTCTCGCCCAGCTCATGGGGATGCAGGGGAGTCAGCACGAGGGCTTCACCGCCGACGTCCCCTTCACCGAGCTGGCGGACGTCCGGGTGATCGAGTCGGACGAGCCCGTCCGGAGCTGAGCCGGTCCTCCCTCCTGCCCTCAGGGACGCGCGAGAGCGCAGCGGGGCCGGTGCCGCAGTCGGGCAGGATGGGCGCCGCTCGCACGACCGACCAGACGCAGGGGGAGCCGCCGTGACCACGACCATGCAGAAGGCCGTGACGCCGCAGATGTCCCGGGCCTACGTCGAGGGCGGGTACGACCGCGTCGCCGGCTTCGTCGTGCGAGCGGCCGACGTCGCCTTCGCCACGTCACCCTCGCAGCTGTTCGAGGCGCACGCCCTGGGCTTCCCGGGATCGCCCCACCGACCCGACGCGCCGCACGTGGACGTGCTGCGGTTCCCCGCCACCCCGCAGCTGCGCTTCGAGGATGCCGTCGGCGGCACGGACACGGAGACGCGGGCGAGGACGGGCGGGCCGTTCGTCGACCGGCCGCCGTTCACGGGTCTGGGCTTCGTCGCCGTCCGCGACGCGGTCGTCCCCCTGTCCTGGGTGGTGCACTCGCGGGTCCCGGCCGGGTCGCAGCTCGTCCGCATCGGCGCCGACGGGCGCGAGACCACGCTGGCGACGTACGTCGACGTCGGCCACGGGTGGCGGTCCGACGTCGTGCCGGTCACCCCACCCGGACCGCGGGTGTCCCGCTTCGTCGGGCCCATGGCGCAGTGGCACGGCACCTACCTCAGCGCCGACCCGCTCGAGGACGGGGTCGTCGTCGTCGCCGAGGCCACCCCGCCGGACGAGCCCGGGTTCGAGCAGACGCCCGCCGGGCGGTGGCGTCGGGTGGTACCGGCGGCAGAGGTGACCGAGCTGTTCGAGCTCATGGTCACCGCCCGCTGGAACGGCCTGCCGGTCCGTGTGGTCGACCAGTGGACAGCGCCGGAGGGCGAGGCCGCCTCCCGGGTCAGCTACACCGGCCACGACGCCGACCTCGCCGAGGGCCTGCGTCTGGAGAAGGTCGATGCGGCGGTCTACGAGGCGACGGTGCCGACCGCGGCCCTGCAGGACGTGACCCCGACCCAGCTGGTCCCCGCGGCGTGGGCGCGCGGCTGACCCTCAGCGCTCGCGCACGACGACGGTGCTGCTCACCTTGTCCGCGAAGGTCTGGGTGAGCCGGTCCCACAGCGGCCAGAGGAAGCCGAGCGGCCCGGGCCAGTCGAGCACGTGGGCGATCTCGCGGCCGATCGTCCGACCTGTCCCCGGCACGACCCCGGTCCGCTGGTCCGCGAGGCGCAGGCCGAGCACGCGCTTGCCCACCGACCGGCCGGTCCGTCCCTGCAGCACCCACCGGTTGGCGATCCACAGCGCGACCTGCACCGCGAGCGCGGCGAGGACCGCCCAGTCACCGGCCGTCGTCGTCATGATCGACGGCTCGCCGAAGACGTCCACGCCCCGCTCGGCGGTGAGGTAGGCGAAGGGTCCGGCCACCAGCCACGGCGCCAGCGCCACGAGCACGTCGACGAGGTGGGCGCCCACGCGCTGCAGCCAGGTGGCGAGCACGCCGCGGCGCACCCTCGGCGCCGGCTCGCTGCCCGGCGCCGGGTACGGCGAGGTGCCGGCGAAGGGTGGTGGGGCGCTGCTCATGGTCCTCCCCCGGGGAACGCTGACGTCCGTCGCGGCGGCGACGGCCGAAAGTATGGCAGCCGTCGGACGGGCGCCCGCCGTCGCCGTGGCGCGGCGCGGCTAGGATCCCGGGGCAGTGGCAGCACGCCGACGCGGAGGGGGCTTCGAGCATGCCGAGGGGGACGGTGACCTGCGCCGCGTGCTCGGCGACCGTCGCGGCTGCCGGCGAGGTGTGCCCCCGGTGCGGTCTGCGGCACACCCCCTCCCCGGACGGCTCGGACCGCCTCGACCTGCCCCTCCTGCTGGCGGGTGCGGTGCCCGCGACGACGGCGGCGCGTGCGGCGGCGGTCGTCGTGGACGTCCTGATCGGTCTGCTGCTCCTCGGCGCCGCAGCGGTCCTGCTGGCCGCAGCGGGGGCACCGCCTGCGGCGGTGGCGGTGGGTGGCGTCGCCGTCGTGGCGGTCCACGCCGCGGCGGTCTGGGCGGTGCAGGCGAGGACCGGTCGCACCGCCGGCAAGCTCGCGCTCGGGCTGCGCGCCGTCGACCGCTTCACCGGGCTCCCGCCGGGCCGGCGCGGCGCACCCGTGGACCGGTGGGCGAGCGTGACGGTGCTCGACGTCCGCGCCGGCCGGGACCCGACCGCGACGGTCGCGGAGCCCACGCTGCAACGCCTCGCCCGCGTCGCCGAGGGTGGCTTCGCGCCTCCGCGGACGGCCGCCGCGCCGGTCCCGGCCCAGGTCGCCGCCCCCGCGCCGCGCCCGTCCGCACCGCCGGCCGTCATCGTGCTGGACGACGGGCAGCGCGTCGAGGTCCGGTCCGTCGCCCTCCTCGGACGGCGCCCGCAGCCGCGCCCCGACGAGGAGGTCGAGGTCCTCGTGTCGATGGACGACTTCGCGCGCTCGGTGTCCAAGACCCACGCCCGCCTGCGCTGGGACGGGCAGGTCGGCTGGGTCGTGGACCGCGGGTCCACGAACGGCACCGCGGTGGAGCACGCGACCGGGCGCCGGACGGTCGGGCAGGACGTCGAGGAGCAGGTCCTCCCCGGGCAGCAGGTGCACCTGGGCCGTCGCAGCTTCGTCCTCGAGGTCGCGTCCCCCGTGTCGGGCGGCCCCGCATGAGCACCACCGCGAGCGCGGCCCACCCGGCCGTCGACGCCTCCGACGGCCACGTCGTCATGACGGAGACGCGTGCCGAGGTCGCCTACCTCAGCGAGGCGCGGGCGGACCTCCTCCTCCAGGCGAGCGCTGCGCGGCGGCCGGTCGTGCTCGTCAGCGACGAGGTGACACGTCTGACCTACCCGATGCGTGAGGCCCTGCGCGACGCCGGCGGGCGCTGGGTGGTGCGTGGGACCGACGGCACCCTGCGCGACGGCTTCGACGGCCGACGCCTGGCCCGCGTCGCCGACGCCGTCTCCGGCGATCGGGTGGCGTCCGCCGACGACGTCGCGGTGCGCTTCCTGCGTCCGCAGCGCGCCGAGGCCGTGCAGCTCCTCCTCTCCCAGTCGGTCCGTCACCAGGCCGCTCCCACCACGGTGCTCGGGGGCACCGCCGAGCTCCTCAGCCAGGAGCTGACGGGCGCGCCGCCGCTGGGCTGGGGGGCGCACGAGCCTGCCGTCGTCGGCTGGGACCGGACGCGGCTGACGGAGCTCGCCCGGGGCCGGATGCCGCGCGAGACGACCGTCATGGTGGCCGGGTCCCCGGAGCGGCCCGTGGTCGGCACGATCAGGACGGCCAGGACCGAGCACGGGCTCGAGGAGACCACCCAGCTCGTCGTCGCCGTGGGTGCGCCGGGCAGCGACGAGGCGCGCGCCGTCGTCGACCGCCTGCCGCAGGTCATGGCGGCCGTCGGCGCGCAGCAGCTGCCGCTGTTCGGGCTCGTCCTCGCCCGCACGGGGCGCCAGGACCTCACGTTCCCGTCCGTCCTCGAGGCACCCCCCACGCCGCTCGGGATGCTCGTCGGACCGCCCGGCGTGCGCGACCTCGGCCTCGACGTCCGGGACCTCGGCGACCGTCTCGGGGCGCGCGTCGTCGGGCGGCCGCGGGTGCCGGGCCTGTACTTCCCGCTCGGCACGTTCACCGAGCCCGGCTGGCCGGCGCTCGACGCCGTCCTCGATGCGCTGGGCCGGGACCGCGTGCGTGCGGTGCTCGGCCGGGCCGGCGGGCCGTGGGAGGGGGTGCTGGGTGGCTGAGCCGCGCGTGACCGAGCAGCGCACGAACCAGCAGCGCACGAACCAGCAGCGCATGGACCAGGACCGCGTCGACGACGCCGTCCTCCTCGAGTCGGTGCGGGTCCACCGTGCCCGGCTGCGCGCCGCGTTCGTCCACGGCGAGCTGCGCGCCCGCCGCAGCACCACCGACAACGTCAAGCGCCTCGTGGGGAGCGTCGTCGTCGCCGCAGTCGTGTGCGCGGGGTGCGCCGGGTACTCCTTCTTCCAGGCGAACGCCGGCGCCGCACGGCCCGGTGCGACGGCTCCCGGTGCGACGGCTCCCGGCACGGCGCCGGGCGCCACGACCGCGACGGAGGTCGCGCCGTGAGCCGCTGGACCCGCCTGACGCTCGTCGGCTCCGCGCGTCGGGCCGAGGTCGTGGTGCCCTCCGACGAGGGCTTCGCCGCGATGCTGCCCCCGCTCCTGGAGCTGCTCGACGAGCAGCCCGACGGCGCCACCGGCTCCGTCAGCCTCGTCCGGGTGACCGGGGACCAGGTCGACCTCGCCCAGGACTGCCTCGCCCAGGACCTGCGCGACGGCGAGGTGCTGAGGGTGGTCCGTGCCGCCGAGGCACCGCCACCGCCCGAGGTCGCCGACGTCACCGACGCCACCGCCGAGCAGCTCGCCGCGCGCAGGGACCGCTGGGACACCGTGAGCCGGCACGCGACGGCCGCGACGACGACGGCGGTCGCCGCCGGTCTGCTCGGCGCGGCGCTGCTCACCGCGCTGCCCGCCTCGGCCGCGGCGGCCCTCGTCGGCGGGCTCCTCCTCGTCGCCGTGCTCGCCGCCACCTCCCTCGGCCGGCTCGGGCGCACGTGGGCGGCCCTGGTGCTGACGACGACGGCGCTCGGCCTGGCCGTGCCGCTCGGGCTCGCCGCCGTCGCCACCGGTCTGCTCGACCTGCCGGACGCCGCCTGGGCGCTCGCGCTCCTCGCGTGGGTGGCGCTCGGCCTCGCCGTCGGGGTGGGACGGTCCCACCGGGGGGCGCTCGCCGGGGCGGCGGTCGGGGTGCTGCTCAGCGGCACGCACCTGCTGCTCGGCGCCGCCCTGCCCTCGGTCCAGGTCGACGCGGTGGTCGCGGTCGGCGCCGTCGTCGTCGCGGGGCTGCTGCCGGGGTACGCCCTCGGCGCGACGGGGCTCACGGGGCTCGACGACGCCGTCACGGACGGTGCCCCGACACCCCCGAGGGACCGCGTGCGCCGGACGCTCGACGAGGCCTACCGCGCGCTGAGCTGGAGCGCGCTCGCGGTCGCCGTGGCCCTCGCGCCCTCCGCCGGCGCGCTCCTGCGGCACGGCGACGGCGGAGCGCCGGCCGCCCTGGGCGTCGTCGTCCTCGTGGTCGCCGCACTGCGCACCCGCGGCCTGCCGCTGCGCGGCCAGGCCGGCGCCCTGTGGGCCGCCGTCGTCGTGGCCGCCGCGGCGTTCCTGCTGGGCCGGCTCGACGACGCCCCGGCCCTCGTCGCCGTCGTCGCCGCGATCGGAGGCCTCACCGCAGCGGTGGGCGCCGGGCTGACGCCCTCGGGCCAGCAGCGGGCGCGGCTGCGTCGCCTGGGCGATCGGGTCGAGGTCGTCGCCGTGCTGGCGGTCGTGCCGCTGCTGCTCGGCGTGTTCGGCGTGTTCGGCGTCCTGCTCGAGGTCTTCTGATGCGGTCCGCCGCGCTCCGGGCCGTCGCGGACCGCGGGGCGCAGCGCCTCCTCGGGCCGACGGCGTGGGCCCGGGAGCTCGCCGAGGTGGACGACCTGCTGCGCCGGCGGGTCTCGACGAGCCGCCGGCTCGCGGTCGTGCAGGCGCACGGCGGTGCCGGGGCGACGACCACGGTCGCGCGCGCTGCGACCGCTCTTGCTCGGCGTCGCTCGGGCGGCGTGCTCGTCGTCGACGCCGCGCAGGGTGACGGCGAGCTGGCCCGTCGTGCCGGGCTCGCCGACCCCCTGGCGCTGGCGCAGTGCATCGGCCGGACGGCCGGCGTGGTGACCGCGGCGCAGGCGCGGCGCGCCGTCCCCACCGCGGCGAGCGGCCTGCACGTGCTGGGCTCCGGGACCGACGGGCCGGGGGCGCCGGCCGGTCCCGTCACACCGGCCGGCTGGCGGACGGCCGTCGACCCGATCGGGCGCTTCTTCGACGTCGTCCTCACCGACTGGGGCGTCCGCACGGACCCGACCGACCTGACGGAGATCGCCGCGTCGCACCACGTCGTCGCCGTCGTCGCCCGGGCCGACCGGGCGCCGGCCGAGCGGGGGCTCGGTGCCGTCGCCCGCCTGCTCGAGGCGGCGCCGCGCACCGCGGTCGCCCTGGTGCTCGTCGACGTCGGCGGGACCGCCGGGCCCACGGACCGCCTGGCACGCCGGGTCCTCACCGACGTGGGCCTCGCGGTCCCCGTGCACGTCGTCGCGCACGCGTCCCTGACCGACGCCCCGCCCCGCCGTCGTGCCGGGCCGGTCGCCCAGCCTGCGCAGCTCGGGCCGGCGCGCCTCGTCGGTGAGCTCCTCGTCCAGGGGGGTGCGCGATGACCCTGCGCGTCGTCCACCGCCCGGCGCGGGTGGTCCGCCCCCTGCGCGCCCCCGGCCCCGTCGACCTGGCGCCGCCGCCCCAGATGTCCGAGGGCGGCGGGGGTGCCCCGCTGCAGGCCTTGTTCCCGGTGGTCGGCGCCCTCGGCTCGATGACGATGATGCTCGTCCTGCGGAACAACCCGCTGTTCGTCATGGTCGCGGTGCTCATCCTCGTCATCGCCCTCGTGGGCGGGCTGGGCATGGCGCTGAGCCAGCGCGGCGCGGCGGCCCGGCAGCGCCGCACCCAGCGCGAGCGGTACCTGGACCACCTGGAGACGGTGCGCGCGGAGCTCCGCGAGGAGGAGCAGGCCGCCCGGGACGCCGCGCGCGCGGTGCACCCGGACCCCGGTGCGCTGCTGGACGTCGTGCGCGACCCCGCCCGCCGCTGGGAGCGGCGCCGGACCGACCCCGACTTCCTGGAGGCCAGGGTCGGCGTCGGCCGCCGGCCCTGGTTCGACCTGCGGCTCCCCGCGGACCCCAACCCGACCCAGCCGTTCGACCCTGCGATGGCCGCGGAGGCGCGCGCGGTCCGGCGGCGGTTCGCCACGGTGCAGCAGCTGCCGGTGACGGTTCCCCTGGACCGGGCCGGGGAGGTCGCCGTCATCGGGCCGCGGGAGCAGGCGCTCGCGGTGGTGCGGGCGATGACGACGCAGGTGGTCGCCCTGCACGCCCCCGACGACGTCCGCCTGGCGGCCGCCTACCCCACGGCGCGGGCCGCGGACTGGGCGTGGCTCGGCGCGCTCCCGCACCTCGTCGACGACGCCCTGTTCGACGGGCCCGCGGCCGCGCGTCGGGTGGCGCCGGACCTGGCGCACCTCGTGCGGCTCGTCGGCCCCGACCTCGTCGACCGGGCACAGGCGGCGGCGCGCTCGCGCCGCGGGATGGGCGCGGGGACCGCCGTGCTCGGTCCGCGGCTCCTGGTCCTCGCGGACGAGCACGGTGGGGTGGCCGGTGCACTCCCGCTGCCCGACGTCGCCGTCGGCGCGGCCGATCTCGGCGTGACGGTCGTCCACGTGCTCGCCGACCGGCTGGACGAGCCCTCCGACGTGGCCGTGCGCGTCACGGTCGACACGGCGGGCGCCGTCGTCGTCGAGGACCTGCGGGCAGCCGGTCCGGGCGCCCGGTCGGTGGACCGGGCGAGCGACGCCACGGAGCCCGTGAGCGGGACGCTCGACGACGTCCCGACGACGCTCGCCGTCGGCCTGGCGCGCGCGCTCGCCCCGCTGCGGCTCAGCGCCACGGAGGTCGGGGAGGACGCGGCCGGCTCCGCGGTCGGCATCACGGACCTGCTCGGCGTCGCGGACGTGCGCGCGATCGACCTCGCGCGGACGTGGCAGCCGCGGTCGTCGCGGGACTTCCTGCGTGTGCCCGTCGGCGTCGACGACACGGGCGCCCCCGTGCTGCTGGACCTCAAGGAGTCCGCACAGCTCGGCATGGGTCCGCACGGGCTGTGCGTCGGGGCGACCGGCTCGGGCAAGAGCGAGATGCTCCGCACGCTCGTGGCGGCGCTCGCGATCGCGCACCCGCCCGAGGACCTGTCGATGATCCTCGTCGACTACAAGGGCGGCGCCGCGTTCGCGCCCTTCGCCGCCCTGCCGCACGTCGCCGGGATCATCGACAACCTCGCCGACGACGCCGGCCTGACGGAGCGGGCGCGGGCGAGCATCGCGGGGGAGGTCGTGCGCCGCCAGCAGGTCCTGCGCGACGCCGGCAGCTCGCCGTCGATCACGCACTACCGGGAGCTGCTGGCCGCCCGGCCCGAGCTCGAGCCCCTGCCGCACCTGCTGCTCGTCATCGACGAGTTCGGCGAGCTGCTCACCGCCGACCCGGACTTCGTCGACCTGCTGCTGACCATCGGCCGCATCGGCCGGTCCATCGGGATGCACCTGCTGCTGTCGAGCCAGCGCATCGAGGCGGGGCGCCTGCGCGGGCTCGACACGTACCTCTCCTACCGGCTGGGCCTGCGCACGTTCTCCGAGGCCGAGAGCTCGGTCGTGCTGGACACGCCCGACGCCTTCCACCTGCCCGCGGTCCCCGGCTACGGCTACCTCAAGGTCGACACGACGGTGTACCAGCGCTTCCGCGCCGGGTACGTCTCCGGGCCGCTGCGCACCGACGAGGCGCCGGAGCCCGACGCGCAGGTAGACGTGCGCAGGCCACTCCTCCTGCCGGTGCACCACGGCGTCCTGGCGGCCAACGGCCTCGAGCGGCCGGGTGCGTCGGGGGAGCCCGAGCTGGTGCGCCCCTCGACGGGCCCCTCGACGGTCGACGCGGTCGTGGCCCAGCTCGCGCCGGCGGCGGCGCCGACCCGGCCGGTGTGGCTCGAGCCCCTGGCCCTGCGCGTGGCGCTGGGCGACGTCCTCGCCGAGCACGAGCGCGCCGCGGGCCGCGTGCGGCACCTCGCGCCACCGCTGGGGCTGCTCGACGACCCCGCGCGGCAGCGGCAGGAGCCGTGGGTCCTCGACCTGACCCGCGCGGGCGGGCACGTCGCGATCATCGGCGCCCCGCAGACGGGCCGGACGACGCTGCTGTGGACGCTCACGGCGTCCCTCGCCCTGACCCACACGCCGCAGCAGGTCGCCGTCTACGGGATGGACCTCGCCGGCGGGGGGCTGGCGCGGATCGAGGGCTTCCCGCACGTCGGTGGGGTGGCGACCCGCAGCAGCCGGGACCGCCTGCGGCGCCTCCTGGAGGAGCTGCACGGGATGCTCGCGCACCGGGAGCGCGTCTTCGCGGAGCACGGCATCGACTCCCTCGCGCTGCTCCGCTCGCGGCACGCCGCCGGGCAGGTGCCCGAGCTGGCCGCGGCCGACGTCGTCCTCCTCGTCGACGGCGTCGGGTCGATCCGCACCGACCACGAGGAGCTCGACGAGCCGTTCACCGACCTCCTCCAGCGCGGCGGCGGCTTCGGCATCCACGTCGTCGCGGCGATGACCCGGTGGAACGAGCTGCGGATGACCGTCCAGCCGCTCGTCGGCACGCGGGTGGAGCTGCGCCTCAACGACCCGACCGACTCGACCATCGCGCGCAAGCTCGCCGCCACGCTGCGCGCCGACCAGCCGGGCCGCGTGCTCACCGACGCCGAGCTGTTCGCCCAGGTCGCCCTCCCGCTCGTCGGCATCGGCGCCGACGACGCCGCGGCGTCGGCCGAGGAGTCGGTCGGTGCCGCGCTGGAGGGCCTGGCGCGACGGTCCGCCGCCGCGTGGGGCGGACCCGCCGCACCGCCCATCCGGCTGCTGCCGGAGGAGCTCGACCCGGCGGAGCTGCCCGACCCGCTCGAGGAGCCCGCGCTGGTCCCGATCGGCCTGCGCCAGGACACCATGGGACCGGCGTTGCTCGACCTCGCGGGCCGCGACCAGCACCTGCTCGTGCTCGGCGACGCCCGGTGCGGCAAGACGACGCTGCTCCGCGGCATCGTGCAGGGGCTGGTGGACCGGTCCACGCCGGAGGAGCTCGTCGTGGCGCTCTTCGACGCCCGCGGGGGCCTCGCCGACGTCTGCCCCGAGGACTACCTCGGCGGCCGCGCGACGACCGGCAAGCCGGCGCTCGCGCTCGCCACGGCGATCGCCTCGGAGCTGGAGCGGCGCACGACGACGGGCGCCGCGCTGTCCGCGGTGGGGCCGCGCGTCGTCGTCGTCGTGGACGACTACGACATCCTCGCCTCCGGTGGTACCGACCCGCTCCGCCCGCTGCTGCCGTACCTGGCCGCCGCCCGCGACCTGCGCCTCAACGTCGTGCTGACCCGTCCCGTCGCGGGTGCCACCCGAGCGCTCTACGACCCTGTCCTCCAGGCGCTGCGCGACACGGGCGGCAGCGGGCTGCTCATGGCCGGCGAGCGCAGCGAGGGCCAGGTCTTCCCCGGCCTCTACGCCGAGCACCTGCCCGCGGGCAGGGGCACGCTCGTCCGCCGCGGCGACCGGCCCCGCCTCGTGCAGGTCGCGCACTCCCCGCCGTCCCGGTCGGGGACGTCCCGGTCAGCGAAGGGTCAGCCCGTGCCACGTGAGATCGTCGTCGTCAGCTCGCGGCCCCCGGACCTGCAGGTCCTCCTGGAGGCGGGCGCGGCCGTCGACCCGGAGCTGGGCCTGCGGACGATGCGCGAGGGCGCCGTGCACCAGCTCTGCCGTGTCGGGCAGGGGAGCCAGGGCCGTGACGTCGCGGTGCTCTCCGTGTCGCAGCCGCTCGCGGTCGAGAACGCCGCCGAGCTGCGGCGTCTGCTGCCGGCGACGACCGCCGTCGACGGGCTCACGCCGCCGCTGTGGTGGGTGGAGGCCCTCGCGCCCTGGGGCGAGGCGGGCCGCGTCGGGGTCCGCGTCGCGCAGGAGCTCGCGCTGCGCCTCGGCGGCGTGTGCGTCGTCCAGGACGGGGAGTGACCGCCGTGCTCGCCGCCCCCGAGGCCGCGCGCTGGTTGCGCACGCCGGTCCGCGAGGGGACGGGCGTCGCGGTGGTCGGCGTCGCCGGAGGGGTCGGGGTGACGACGGTGACCGCCCTGCTCGCCGTCGTCCTGCGTGAGTGGGAGCGGGACGGGGACCTCGTCGTGCGGGACGTGGGTCGGGACGGGATCCCGGCCGGCGCGGCGGACGGGCCCGATGTGGTCGTGGTGGTGGTCTGCGGGGCGACGCGTGCCGGGATCGCGGCGGCCGACGACGCCCTCGGCGACCTCGTCACACGCACCGGTGATGCGCACGCGGCCGGACGCGCCGTCGTCGTGGCCGTGCCCGTCGCCGGGCGCGGTACCGCGCCGGCCGACCTGCTCGCCGGTCTGAGGGCCGTTCGGCCCGGGACAGCGCTCGTCGTCCTGCCGCGCAGTCGCGCCCTGGCCGCCGGCGGGCGGCTGCCGACGTCCGCCGAGGACCCGGCCGTGCACGGTCGCGCCGCCGCGCTGGCCGCGGAGGTGGTCCGCGCCGCGAGGTGGGTCTCGATCAGGACGTGACGGGCCGGCCGGGGCCGTCGGCGGGCCGCGCCTTCTGGGGGTACGGGGTCTCGCCCCTCGCGAGCATCTCGACGAACTGGCGGATGCGCCGCTCGCGCGTCTCGGGGCGCTTCGCGTCCTCCACCCGGTAGATCAGCGCGTAGCGGTTCGTCGACGTCAGCACGTCGAACCACGCCTGGGCGCGGGGGTCCGCCGCGACGGCAGCGGCCAGGTCCTCCGGCACGACGGCGCTCGCCGCGCCCCCGTAGGCGCGGTCCCACCGGCCGTCCTCCTGCGCCGCGCGGACCTGCGTGCGCCCGGGTTCCCGCATCCGGCCGTCCTGCTCCAGCCGGGCGACGTGGCCGACGTTGCGTGCCGACCAGACGCTGCGCCGTCGACGGGGCGTCATCCGCTGGTACCGGGTCCCCGCGTCCCGCGCCCGTGCCTGGCCGTCGATCCAGCCGAAGCAGAGCGCGTCGTCGAGGGCGTCCGCGTAGGTGAGCGTCGTCGTCGTGCCGCCCTTCTTCGTCAGGACGAGCCAGACGCCCGGCGAGGAGTCGTGGTGCGTCTCCAGCCACGCGCGCCAGGCGGCGGCGTCGGGCAGGAGGAGCTCCGGCAACGCGTCGGGAAGCGTGGAGGGGGGCGGGTCGGCGTCGGGCGGCGTCGGCTCGGTGCCCCCGGCGGGCGGCTCCGGCGTCTCGGTCTGGCTCACGTCGCTCATGGTGCCCCTCGCCACCGACACGCGACACGGCCGCGCGGGGCGGCGTCGTCCGCGGACGGCCTCATGCCGCGGCTGCCGGGTTCGGCGTGGCGGGCTGTGAGGCGGTCCGCCCGGCGCTCAGGCCATGGCGTGCCGCGCCGCCACGCCGGTCGGAGCGAGGCTCGGCGTCGTGCTGCTCGACGTGACGCGGGCGGCGACGGTCGTGGACCGGGTCGCCTGCCTCTGGACGGAGAACCACACGCAGGTGCCGCCCGACGGGTGGTGCTCGACGCCCCAGTCGTCCGAGAGCGCCGCGACCAGGACCATGCCGCGACCGGTCACGGCATCGTCCTGGGGTGTCCCCGGCGCGGGCTGCCCGCTGCCCCCGTCGGTCACGGCGACCCGGAGCGCGCTGCCGTCGCGGACGACGTTGACGACGACGGGCCCGTCGCCGTGGCGGACCGCGTTCGTGATGATCTCGCTGGCCAGCAGCTCGAGGACGGCTGCGGCGTCGTCGTCGTCGAGGCCTGACGCCTCCGCCTGCTCGACGGCCCAGCGACGCGCGGGCGCGACCTCGTGGGGGACCGGCTCCACCCGCCGCTGCGAGACGTTCACGGGGAGCAGGGGCAGGCGCCGGCGCACCGTGCCGTCCGTGTCGGGTCCGTCGCTACCCATGTCGCCTCCCCGGTGAGCGCGGCCTGACGGCAGCGTCACGGACTGAGAGCGTCACCCGCCCGCCTCATGACGCGACTTCCGCCGGGAACTCCTCCGCGTCCAACCCGCCACTCCCCGTCCTGTCCGCACGGCTGGACTGGCGGACCGGACCAGGAGTGGCGGATCGGACGGGACGGGGCGCGGGGAGCGACCTGGGGACGGGACGGGACGGGACGGGGCGGTGACTCCTGGGGACGACGCGGGCGGGGTCGACCGTCGGGCGGGCACAGTCTGCGGATGCCCCGCCGTCCGAGTTCGTCCCCCGGATCCGCGCCGCCGGTCCTGCCGGCCGTCCACCGTGCCTGCGACCATCCGCCGAGCGTCGTGCGCGGGCGCGTGCGCGACGGCGGGTGGGCGCGCGTCCAGCCCGGCGCGTACGTCACCCTGCCGGAGTCCGGCGACGAGCACGCCCGCGCGCAGCACCTCGACCTCGGCCGCGTCGCCGCGGCAGCCGCCCGGCTCTCCACGGATCACGTGATCAGCCACGCCTCCGCGGCGCTGCTGTGGGGCCTGCCCCTGCTGCGACCGGTCGGCGCGGTGCACCTCACGCAGGGCTGGAGCCCGAACGGGAGGGTGTCGCGCACCGTCGTCCGGCACACCGGTCCACTGGCTGACGACGAGCGGACCGTGCGCGCCGGGGTTGACGTGACCGGCCTCGAGCGCACGGCGGTCGACTGCGCGATGACGCTCGGACCCGCCGGCGGGCTGGTCGTCATGGACGCCGCCCTGCACCGCGGCGCCGACCGGGACCTCTGCGCGGAGCTGCTGACGCGACGTCGGTGGACGCGCGGCGTCCGGACAGCCCGGGCGGTCCTCGCAGCCGCCGACGACGGGGCGGAGTCCCCCGGCGAGACGCTGGCACGGCTCGCGATCCTCCGCCTCGGACTCGTCCCTCCCGCGACCCAGGTGCCGGTGCGGACGCATCTCGGGGTGATGTGGGGTGACCTGGGCTGGGAGCAGTGGCGGGTGATCGGTGAGTACGACGGGGTGGCGAAGTACACCACCGCCGGACCGGCGGCGGAGGCGGTGCTGCGCGAGAAGCGCCGGCAGGAGGCGATGGAGGAGGAGGGGTACGCCGTCGTCAGGATCGTCAAGGACGACCTGCGCGCGACCTCGTCCCTGGCCGCCCGCCTGCGCCGCCTCCTCCCGCCTGCCGCGTTCACGGCGACGGTCGACCCCTATCTGCGCTGGGGCTGACCCACGCCCGTCCAACCCGCATCTCTGCGTCCGATCCGCATGGTGCAGCGTGCGGGCTCAACGCAAGGTGGCGGATCGGACGGCTTGTACCGTGCCGAGGTGGTGCTGATCAGGGGGCTCGGACGAAGGCTGACGCCGCGGCAGGGTGGAACACGCCCCCGGCCGCACGTCCCGGCGCCTGTGGCGAGCATCCTCGCCCGGCACGCGCGTGCCGCCGCCCGGATGAACGACTTCTCCTGGCGCCTCGTCGACGGCGACATCCACGCTCGGTACCCCGGGGCCGTAGCCCGCTCTCACGTCCTGCCCGCCACCTACCGTCCGATCCGCACGGCGCGAGTGGCGGACAGGACGGTAGGTGGCGGATCGGACGAGCGCGGAGGCGGGGGCGAGCGAGCCCCGGGGAATGGGTCCGGGTCGCGGCAAGTTGAGTGTGACAGGCTCAAGTTCGCACCGATCGGCTTGCATCCGTCCTCGCTGGGGCGCAGACTTGAGCGCAGCAGGCTCAGACTTGGCCCCGCGGACGCGAAGCACCACCACGCGGCCCGCGCGGCCCACCCCACGCAGCACCACTACAGGGAGAGGCATCACCCATGGCACGAGCTGTCGGCATCGACCTCGGCACCACCAACTCCGTCGTCGCCGTCCTGGAGGGCGGTGAGCCCACCGTCATCGCGAACGCCGAGGGCGCACGCACCACCCCGTCGGTCGTCGCGTTCTCCAAGACCGGCGAGGTCCTCGTCGGCGAGGTCGCCAAGCGTCAGGCGGTCACGAACGTCGACCGCACCATCTCCTCGGTCAAGCGCCACATCGGCACGGACTGGTCGCAGAAGATCGACGACAAGTCGTACTCCGCGCAGGAGATCTCCGCGCGCATCCTCGGGAAGCTCAAGCGCGACGCCGAGGAGTACCTGGGGGAGCCGGTGACCGACGCCGTCGTAACCGTCCCCGCGTACTTCAACGACGCGCAGCGCCAGGCGACCAAGGACGCCGGCCAGATCGCGGGTCTCAACGTGCTGCGCATCGTCAACGAGCCGACCGCGGCCGCCCTCGCCTACGGGCTGGAGCGTGGCAAGGAGGACGAGCTCATCCTCGTGTTCGACCTCGGCGGCGGCACGTTCGACGTGTCCCTCCTCGAGGTGGGCAAGGACGAGGACCAGTTCTCCACCATCCAGGTGCGCGCCACGTCCGGTGACAACCACCTCGGTGGTGACGACTGGGACCAGCGGATCGTCGAGCACCTCATCAAGGAGGTCAAGAACACCGCGGGCGTCGACCTCGCCAAGGACCGCATCGCCCTGCAGCGCCTCCGCGAGGCCGCCGAGCAGGCGAAGAAGGAGCTGTCGTCGGCGACGAGCACGACGATCTCCATGCAGTACCTGTCCATGAGCGAGAACGGCCCCGTCCACCTGGACACCAAGCTCACGCGGGCGCAGTTCCAGCAGATGACGCAGGACCTCATCGACCGCACCAAGGAGCCGTTCCAGGCGGTCATCCGCGACGCGGGCATCTCGCTGGGCGACATCGACCACGTCGTCCTCGTCGGTGGCTCGACCCGCATGCCGGCCGTGGCCGACGTCGTGCGCGAGCTCACCGGCGGCAAGGAGCCCAACAAGGGCGTGAACCCTGACGAGGTCGTCGCCGTCGGCGCCGCGCTCCAGGCCGGTGTCATCAAGGGTGAGCGCAAGGACGTGCTGCTCATCGACGTCACCCCGCTGAGCCTCGGCATCGAGACCAAGGGCGGCGTCATGACCAAGCTCATCGAGCGCAACACGGCCATCCCCACCAAGCGGAGCGAGATCTTCTCGACCGCGGAGGACAACCAGCCGTCCGTGCTCATCCAGGTGTTCCAGGGCGAGCGCGAGTTCGCGCGGGACAACAAGCCGCTGGGCACGTTCGAGCTGACCGGCATCGCGCCGGCGCCGCGCGGGGTCCCGCAGATCGAGGTCACCTTCGACATCGACGCGAACGGCATCGTGCACGTGTCCGCCAAGGACCGCGGCACGGGCAAGGAGCAGTCGATGACGATCACCGGTGGCTCGGCCCTCCCCAAGGAGGACATCGAGCGCATGGTGCGTGAGGCCGAGGAGCACGCCGCCGAGGACAAGAAGCGCCGCGAGGACGCCGAGACCCGCAACCAGGCCGAGGGCCTCGTCTACTCGACGGAGAAGGTGCTCAACGAGAACGCGGACAAGCTGCCCGAGGACGTCAAGACCGAGGTCCAGGCCGCCGTCGGCGAGCTCAAGACGGCCCTCGAGGGGGACGACGTCGAGGCCGTGAAGTCCAAGCAGGCGGCGCTGACGGCGGTGAGCCAGAAGATCGGCGAGGCGCTGTACAAGGCGGACCAGGACCAGTCGGCGTCGGCCGGCGCGGGTGACGCCCCGGGCGGCGCGCCCGACGGCGGGCAGCCGGCCGGCGGCTCCTCGGACGAGGACGTCGTCGACGCGGAGATCGTGGACGAGGACGAGCGCAAGTGACGGATCAGCCGAACACCCCGGTCGGGGGCTCGAGCGACGAGCCCGACCCCACCCGGCCGCGGTTCACGGACAAGCGACGGATCGACCCGCAGACCGGTGCGGTGCGCGACCCGGACACCCAGGGGCAGGCTCGTGCCGACGCGGCGGCGGAGTCCGCCGCCGCGGAGGCGGGCGCGGCCGACGACGGCGCCGCGCCGGGCGGGTCGTCGACGTCCCCGGCGGACGGCGCCGCGGAGCTCCTCGAGCAGGCGCAGGCCCTCGCGGCCGAGCGGCTCGCGGACCTGCAGCGGCTCCAGGCCGAGTACGTCAACTACCGCCGCCGGGTGGATCGCGACCGGGACGTGGCACGCGACCAGGCGATCATCGACGTCGTCGAGGCGCTCATGGGCACGCTCGACGACATCGAGCTCGCCCGCACCCACGGCGAGCTCGAGGGCGGGCCGTTCGCGGCGATCGCCGAGAAGCTCGAGGCGACGCTCGCCCGGTTCGGCTGGGAGCGGTACGGCGCCGCCGGCGAGACGTTCGACCCGAACGTGCACGAGGCGCTCATGCACTCCCACGCCGAGGACGTCACCGAGCCCACGGTCGTGCAGGTCCTCCAGCCCGGACACCGGGTGGGCGAGCGGATCGTGCGCGCGGCGCGCGTCGCCGTCGCCGATCCGGGAGCCTGACCGACGCCCGACGCCCGACGTGCCTGGGCCCGTCGTCCTCCGCTCGGCGAGCGGCCGGGCGACGGGCCCGCTCGTCGTCGGACGGTCGGCAGCCCCCGGGCAGGACGTCGGCCGACAAGCCCGGGACACGACAGGATGAGATGAGCGACGACACCCAGGAAGGGGGGAGGCGATGACCGGTCAGGACTGGTTCGAGAAGGACTTCTACGCCATCCTCGGCGTCCCCAAGAACGCCGACGCGGCCGCCGTCAAGAAGGCGTACCGCAAGCTGGCGCGCCGCCTGCACCCCGACCACAACCCCGGCGACGACGCGGCGGAGGCCCGGTTCAAGGAGGTCGGCGAGGCGTACGCCGTGCTCTCCGACCCCGAGCAGCGGCAGCAGTACGACGCCATCCGGGCGATGGCCGGCGGCGGCGCCCGCTTCTCCGCCGGGCCCGGCGGCCCCGCGGGCGGCGCGGGCGCGGCCGGCTTCGAGGACCTCTTCGGCGGGCTGTTCGGCGCGGGCGCGGGCAGCGCCGGAGGAGGGCGGCCGGGCGCGGGGCCGCGCGTGCGGTACCAGCAGACCGGCTCGGGCGCCGGTGGCGGGGCCGGGTTCGAGGACATCCTCGGCAACCTCTTCGGCGGCGGCGGGTTCGGTGCCCGGGGGCCGCAGCGCGGCGTGGACCTCGAGGCGACGACGACGCTCCCGTTCCGGCAGGCCGCGTCCGGCTCGACCGTGACGCTGACCGTCGAGGGGCGCACGGTCACGGCCCGCATCCCCGCCGGTGTGCGCGACGGGCAGAGGATCCGGCTGCGCGGCAAGGGCCGGCCCGGCGAGGGCGGTGCGCCTGCGGGCGACCTCCTCATCGCCGTCCGCGTCGAGCCGCACCCCGTCTTCGCGCTCGACGGCAAGGACGTGCGCGTGACGCTGCCGGTGACGTTCGCCGAGGCGGCGCTCGGCGCCCAGGTCGAGGTGCCGACGCTCGACGGCGGCACCGTCCGCGTCAAGGTCCCCGAGGGCACGCCGTCGGGCCGGACGATGCGCGTCAAGGGCAAGGGCGTGACGACGCCGAAGGGGACGGGCGACATGCTCGTGACGGTGCAGGTCACCGTGCCGCAGCGGCTGTCCGCCGAGGCGCGACGGGCTGTCGAGGCGTTCGCGGAGGCCACCGCCGACGGCGACCCGCGTGCCGACCTCCGCTCACGGGCGGCGCTGTAACGGACGACGGTGCCGCGCATGGCGCGGCGGGACCCCGGGCGGTCACCGGGGAGGGAGGAGCGGGAGATGCCGGCACCCGACGACGTGCCCGTCTTCGTCATCTCGGTCGCCGCCGAGCTCGCGGGCATGCACCCGCAGACACTGCGGCAGTACGACCGCCTCGGGCTCGTCTCCCCGCAGCGGACCCGCGGTCGGGGGCGGCGCTACTCGCTGCGTGACGTCGCGACGCTCCGCGAGGTGCAGCGCCTGTCCCAGGACGAGGGGATCAACCTCCAGGGCATCAAGCGCATCCTGGCGCTGGAGACCGAGGTCGAGCGTCTCCGCCAGCAGGTCGACCTGCTGCGCTCGGTCGCCGACCCGGGTCGACGCGTCTTCGCGGCAGGACCGGAGGGAGAGGTCGTCGCCGTGCCGCGCGGCCACCGCCCGGCCCGCATCACCAGCACCGGTGCCCTGGTCGTCTGGCGCCCGAGCGCGTACCGGGAGGGCTGAGCCGGCGTCGTCGCGTCCACCGGCCGAGCCCGGCAGCACGGTCTCTGCCCGACCCCGTCCCGCTGCCGGGCACCGTCGGCACCTCAATATCAGGTCGAAACGGACACTTGACGACAAACGGACTCGCGGAGGACGGTGTGCCAGCGGGGGGCGTTCCCCTTGGCGGGGAGCGACCCCGCCTCCGTCCCCCACGGGGGTGACCATGCGACGCATCGTGCTTCTCCTCGTCGGCCTGCTGACGGTCGGACTCACTGCGGCCCCGGCGTCCGCGGCGCCGGCGCACCAGCCCGCCGGTGCCAGCCCGGCGGCGTACTGCAGATCGGTCTACGAGCCGCTGACCAACCCGGTGACCGGCCTGACGTTCGACCAGTACGTGATCCCGGTCGAGTTCTCCTTCGGTGGGGAGACGGTCGTCGAGGACTTCGGCCTCTCCTCGTTCCAGGCGTGCGTGAGCACGGTCGCCTCCGGGATGACCGACGAGGGCGTCGTCCCGGCGTCCGCGATCACCACACCCGCGTACCTGGCGCAGTGCGACTTCCTCGAGTGGGCCGGCGTCGTCACCTACCCGTACTCCTTCTACGGGGTTTACCCGGCCACGAAGCGGGCCGACTGCGTCCGGATCCTCAAGGGCGTGCACTCCGGGACGCTGCCACTCCCCGAGCCGCCGCCGGTCGGCTGACGACGGCGCCCCGCCCGGAGGGACCCGAGCTCTGGCTCAGGATCCCTCCGGGCGACCGGGCGGCGCCCGCGCGCCGCTGGCTCAGCGGCTGAGCCGCTGCCAGAGGAACGTGTACGCCAGCGCGCTCATGTGCGCGGCCTGCGCGTTCGTCGCCGCGCCGCCGTGACCGCCCTCGATGTTCTCGTAGGACGTGACGTCGGCGCCGGCCTCGCGCAGGAGCGCGGCGAACTTGCGCGCGTGCCCGGGGTGCACCCGGTCGTCGCGCGTCGACGTCGTCAGCAGGAGCGGAGGGTAGGCCCGCCCGGGCTCCACGAGGTGGTACGGCGACCACCGCTGCAGGAACTCCCAGTCGGCCGGGTCGTCGGGGTCGCCGTACTCCGCCGCCCACGACGCGCCCGCCAGCAACAGGTGGTACCGGCGCATGTCCAGCAGCGGCACCTGGCACACGACCGCCCCGAAGAGCTCGGGGTACTGCGTGTACATGTTGCCCATGAGCAGCCCGCCGTTGCTGCCGCCCTGGGTGCCCAGCCGGTCCGGCGTCGTGACGCCGCGGTCGACCAGATCCCGCGCGACGGCGGCGAAGTCCTCGTAGGCGCGGTGGCGGTTCTCGCGCAGCGCGAGCTGGTGCCAGCGCGGCCCGTACTCGCCGCCGCCGCGGATGTTCGCCAGCGCGTACGCGCCGCCGCGCGCCAGCCACGCGCGCCCGAGCCCGCCGGAGTAGGACGGGCGCAGCGAGATCTCGAAGCCGCCGTACCCGTACAGCAGGGTCGGCACCGGGCTGACGGCGTCCCGCGGCCGCACCAGGAAGTACGGGACCACTGTGCCGTCGTCGGACGCCACGCGGTGCTGGGACACCTCGTGCGTCGAGCCGTCGAAGAACGCCGGCGCCGCCTTGAGGTGCTCGGGCTCGCCGACGACGCCGTCAGGCCCGATGGTCGCGCGGCCGAACGTCGAGGGCGTGAGGAAACCGGTGACCGTGAGCCACACGTCCTCCGAGTCGATGCCGTCGACCGCGCGCAGGACCACGGTGCCGAGCGTCGGGGCACCCAGGTCCGCCGGCGCGACGTCGGCGCGGCGCCACCCGGCGGCGGTCGGCGTGAGGACCTGCACCCGGTCGGTGACGTCCTCGAGGATCGTGAGGACGAGGTGCGACCGTGTCCACGTGGACGCCGCGAGCGACGACGTCGGCGTCGGCTCGAACAGCACCTCGACGTCCCGGTCGCCGGCGAGGAACGGCTGCAGCCGCGCGGCGAGCAGCGAGCCGCCGGCGTACGTGCGCCCGCCGAGCTCCCAGTCCTCGCGGAGCTCCACGAGCAGCCACTCGCGGTGCAGCCCGACCTCGGAGCTGTCGGGGACCTCGATGCGCGTGAGCGCGTCGTCCTCGCCGACGAGGAACACCTGCTGGTGGTAGAAGTCCGTCGCGCGCACGACGAGGTCCCGCTCGAAGCCGGGGGTCCGGTCGTGGTGGGCGGAGACGGCGAGGTCCGTCACCTCGGCCTCGAAGACGACCGGCGCCTCCTCGAGCGGCGTGCCGCGCGTCCAGCGCCGCACCTGCCGCGGGTACCCGGACGTCGTCGTCGAGCCCTCGCCGGTGTCGGTCGTGAGCCAGGTGGTGCCGGCGTCGATCCAGCTCACGCCGCCCTTCGCCTCGGGCCGCTCGAAGCCGCCGTCGACGAACGTGAGCGTCCCGAGGTCGAACTCGCGCGTGACGTCGGCGTCGGAGCCACCACGGGAGAGGTCCACCAGGGCGCGCCGGCAGTCCGGCCGCAGGATGCTCGCGCCGTGCCACACCCACCCCACGCCCTCCGCCTCGGACAGCGCGTCGAGGTCGAGGAGCACCTCCCACTCCGGCTCCGGGGTGCGGTAGCTGTCGAGGGTGGTGCGTCGCCACAGCCCGCGCTCGTGGTCCTCGTCCTGCCAGACGTTGTAGAGGTACCCGCCGGCCTCGCCGACCGCCGGGATCTTGTCCTTGGAGTCGAGCACCTCGAGGATCTCGTCGCGGATCGTCGTGTGCAGCCCGCCGCCCAGGCGGTCCAGCGCCTCGGCGTTGCGCTCGCGCACCCAGGAGAGCGCGTCCTCCCCGTCGACGTCCTCCAGCCAGAGGTGGGGGTCGACCCGGCCGCCGGGCCGGGCGTCGTCGTCGTCGGCCGTCGTGGTGGGGGTCGTCCCGGGAGTCGTCACGACGTCGATCCAACGTGCTCCCCCGCCCGGAGGGCAACTCCGGCGCCCGACGACGCGTGAACCCCGGGCCCCGGCCGTGCCTTCCCGCACCCGGTCCGCACGTCCGCGTCCAGTCCGCACGTCCGCGTCCAGTCCGCATGGTGCGACTGGCGGGATAAACGGAAAGTGGCGGATCAGACGACGAAGCGTGAGCGGCGGAGGGGCCTGGCGCGGCCGGCGACGACGGCGCGGCGGGGCGCCGACGACGCCGGTGCCGGGGTGCGGACGACGACGGCGCGCGGGGCGCGGTCAGCGGCGGAGGTGGTCCAGCAGGTCGACGGCGCGCTCGTGCGTCTCCGGCAGCGGCTCGATCCAGATCCGCGGCGGCTGCCGCAGGAGCTCGCCGATCGCCAGCTCCGCGGCGTGGTCGTTGACCTCCTCGCGCAGCCGCGCGACGGTCGCGCCGAGGTCCCAGTCGCGGGTCACGAGGATGGCGAACGCGCCGCCCCCGAGCGCCGCCATGGGGTGGCCCTGCGGCAGGGCGGCGCCGAGGGCGCGGCCCATCGCGGCCGACCGCGCGGCGCGACGCCACGGGTGGTTGTCCTCACCGACGGCGACGTCGACGAGCAGGAGCGCGTGGGTGACGAACGCGTGGTGGGCGTGCCGCCGGGCGCCGCCGTACGTCTCGGCGAGGCGCACGGACAGGTAGTCCACGGTCGGCAGGCCCGACGCCGGGTCGATGCAGCTGGGGCGCACCGGGGCGCTCTCCAGCGCGGCGGCCCAGCCCTCGCACAGGGCCCGGACGCACTCCAGGGGCGGCTCCGTGCCGACCACCTCGTACAGGACCGCGAAGTCGTCGAGGGTCTCGGCGATGCCCACGCCGGTCGACCCGCGCATCTCGCCGAGGCGGTGCGCGGCCGGGGCCGCCGAGGAGCCGGACGTGAGCGCCTCGGTCAGCGCGTCGACGGCGGGGTGGTACCAGTCGCCGGGTCGCAGCCAGACGTGCTCCACCGTCCGGGTGCGCCACTGCTCTCGCAGGGCGACCGCGGGTGTCTGCGTCATGTCCGTCCTCACGGGGGATGAGAGGGGGTGAACCGGAGGTCATGACGCGACTTCGGCCTTCAGGAAGCGGGTGAAACGGCCGATGTCACCGGAAGGGTCTGGAGGACGGGCGCCGCGACCTGGGACGCCGGCGCTCGAGACAGCAGGTGGAGGCGTCATGACCGCTGTGGGCAGCGGGTGGGACCTCGCCAGTGACGCCGAGCTCATCACGGCGGTCCGGGCGGGCGACAGCCCGGCCTTCGGCGTGCTCTACGAGCGTCACGTCCCCGCTGCGCGCTCCGTCGCCCGGCAGTACAGCAACTCCCACGCGGACGCGGAGGACGCCGTCGCGGACGCCTTCTCGCGGGTGTTCGCAGCGATCCGCTCCGGTGGCGGCCCCGACGTGGCGTTCCGGGCCTACCTCTTCACGGTGCTGCGGCGGGTCGCCCTGCACCGGGTCGAGACCGGCCGGCGTGCGCAGCCGACGGACGACCTGGAGACCTTCGAGTCGGCGGCCGGGCCCGGTGCCTCGACCGAGGAGCCGGCGATGCTCGACTTCGAGCGCGGCGTCGTCTCCGAGGCGTTCCGCTCCCTGCCCGAGCGCTGGCAGGCGGTGCTCTGGTACACCGAGGTAGAGCAGATGTCGCCGGCCGACATCGCGCCGGTGCTGGGCCTCACGGCCAACGGCGTCGCCGCCCTCGCCTACCGCGCGCGGGAGGGGCTGCGCCAGGCCTACCTGCAGCAGCACCTCGCTGCCCCGCTCGACGACGCCTGCCGCATCGTCAACGCGAAGCTCGGCTCGTTCGTCCGCGGCGGCCTGGCCAAGCGCGAGACGGCGCTCGTCGAGTCCCACCTCGACGAGTGCCTGGCCTGCCGCGCCCTGGTGCTGGAGCTCGGCGACGTCAACCACGGCATGCGGATGGTCGTCGCCCCGCTGGTGCTGGGCGCGGTGGCCTGGACGGTGCTGAAGGGTGTCGGGTTCGGCGGGGCGGTGTCCGGCGCGGCCGCCGGGGCTGCCGGTGGCGGCGCGGCCGCGAGCCAGCCGGTGGGCGCCGGGGCCGCGGGCGGCTCCGGGGTCGGCACGTCGGCGGGCACGTCGGCAGGTGCGTCCGCGGGCGCGACGGCGGGCACGTCGGCGGGTGCGTCGGCAGGCGCGACGGTGGGCACGACGACGGGCACCGGTGCCTTCGTCGGCTCCGGTGCGGTCCCTGTGGCCGCCGGCGTCGCGGCGACCTCCACCGTCGGCGCGGGTGCGGGCGCCGCGACCGGTCTCGCCGCGTTCCTCGCCGCCGTGCCGCTGGGTGTCGCCGCTGCGGTGGCCGCCGTCGTCGTGACGGCCGGCCTGGTCGTGGCCGGAGCGACCGGACAGTTCTCTGCCGGCGACGGCACGGTCGTCGCGGACGAGGCGGCCGTCGTGGACGACGGCGCCGCGGGCGACGGCGGACCGGCCGGCGGCACCGCAGCCGACGACGACGGCACGACGGGTGGCGGGGCCTCGGACGACGTGGTCGGTGGCGACGCGGGCGACGACGTCGGCGGGGCTGATGACGCCCCGGAGGGCGACCTGCCCGACACGGGTGCACCGACGACTGCCGAGGCGACCGGGTCGGCGTCGACGACAGCGACCACGCCCGGTGCTGCGACGCCCGCCTCCGGCGGGTCGACGCCTGCCGGCACGCCCGGCGGGACCACGCCGACGGGGACGACCGGCGGATCCACGCCGGGCGGGTCCACGCCGGGCGGGTCCACGCCGGGCGACCGACCGGCCGACCCGACCGATCCCACCGACCCGACCGACCCGACCGACCCCACCGACCCGACCGACCCCACCGGGCCGGAGCCGTTCGTCGCCCTGTCCGTCGAGGCGCCGCGGGCGCTCGAGGTCGAGGCGGGGTCCGCCACCCTCGTGACCGTGCAGGTCACCAACACCGGCACCGCCCCGGCCGACGAGGTCCGGACGGAGCTGGAGTTCGCGGACGGCACGTCGTGGACGCTCGAGGCGCAGGCGTCCGAGCCGTCCGGCGGCGGGTTCACGCTGCCCCGTGCGACCTCGGGCGCGACGGCGCCCTGGACGTGTGCGCCTGACCCCGCCGACCCGGAGGGGCTGGGCGTGTGCACGGTGCACGACCTCCCGGCGGGCGCGACGACGACGCTGCGCGCGAGCCTCGTGGTGGAGCCCGCGTCGCTGGACGGCGAGGTGGCCCTGCCGGTGGGCCTGCGGACCTGGGCGCCCGGCCACACCCCGCGACCGGAGGCGACCACGCCGCTGCCGGGCGTCGTGCGGTCCCGGCCGGCGGTGCTCGACGCCACCCTGACCCTGCCCGACGCCGCGACGGAGCCGGTCGCGCCGCAGGCGCCGCGCGCCGCCGTCGTGGGCGTGAGCAACACCGGGGGGACCACGGCCCGCGGTGTCCTCGTGTCCGTGGCCGTGCCGGAGCCACCGCTCGTCGTCTCCGGCGAGGGCTGGGCGGCCTGCGACTCGGGTCTGTGCCGCATCGTCGACGTGGCGCCCGGCGCGACGGTGTCCGTCGAGCTCGCGCTGACCGCGCCGACGGCCGGGGCCGGCACCGATGTGACCGTCCCGGTCAGCGTGTCCGTCGCCGGACGGACGCTCCCCGGGGAGGTGCGGGTCGCCGTGCCGGCCCCGCGCCCGGCGGAGCTCGCCGTGAGCGTGCCGTCGACGACGAGGCTCGCGGACAACCGCGGCACCATCGCGGTGACGGTCAGGAACACCGGCGAGCGCGCGGCGTCCGGCACCCGGGTCGAGGTCGACCTCACGGGCGGGATCACCGGGGACGGCTCGCGGCTGCCCGCCGGCTGCACCGCGGTCGGCTTGGGCGAGAAGGCCCAGATCGTCTGCCAGGTGGGCGAGCTCGCCGGTGGCGCCTCCGTGGTCCTCGACCTCGCCGTGGTCTCCGAGGGGGACGGGGCCGTCCGGACGGTCACGATCACCGCCTCTGCGACGGGCGTCGCTGATGCCTCCGCGACGACGCTCGTCGTCAACGAGCGCGTCGAGCGCGCAGGCCCGCAGGCCGTCTGACGGACGGGTCGGCCGGGGTCAGACCCGGCCGGCCTCGCCCTCGAGCGCGTCGACCGAGCCGTCGCCCGGCTCGCCGCGACCGGCGGCCTGGACGGCCGCGTCGACGAGGTCGTCGCCGTTGAGCAGCTCGAGCGTGAGGCCGACGACGGCGGCCTCGTCGAGCAGGGCGACGATCGTGCGCGCGACGTCGTCCCGGGTGACGGAGCCCTCCGTGGCAGCCGCTCCGAGCGAGGGCTCCAGGCGGACGGTGCCGGTGCCCGGCTCGTCGGTGAGGCGCCCGGGCCGCAGGATCGTCCAGTCCAGCGGCCGGCTCCGCAGGTCGGCCTCGCTCGCCGCCTTGGCGCGCAGGTAGGGGCCCATCGCGTCGTCCCCGGCCTCGTCGGCGCGGTCCGCGCCCACCGAGGAGACGAGCACGTACCGGGTCACGCCCGCCTGCTCGGCGGCGTCGGCGAGCAGGGCGGCACCCGCGCGGTCCACCGTGTCCTTGCGCTCGGGCGAGGAGCCGGGACCCGACCCGGCGGCGAAGACGACGGCGTCGGCTCCGTCCAGCACCGCCGCGAGCTCCCCGGCGCTGCTGTGCTCCAGGTCGAGGACCACCGCCCGGCCGCCCGCGGCCTCGACGTCGGCGGTGTGCTCGGGGTTGCGGACCAGCCCGACGGCCTCGTCCCCCCGCTCGGCGAGGAGCCGGGTGAGGCGAAGGGCGATCTGACCGTGTCCACCGGCGATGACTGTGCGCATCCTGATCACGCTACGTGCGGCGTCGTCGGACCGCATGCGCGCGGCTCAGGCCGTCGGCCCGGGGGGCAGCAGGCGCGGCCCGCCGTCCCGGTGCCGCAGGCGGTGCTCCCAGCGGCGCCAGGACGGGCTCGTCGCGCGGTGGGCGGAGACCGTGCGGAAGCCGCGCGCGAACCGCCGCCGCAGCTGACGCGCGCCCTGCAGCGACCGGCCGGACACGCCCACCCGCAGCGTGCGGTCGCGGCGGATGCGCGCGCCGGGCCCCAGCGCGAAGGCGAGGTCGGCGTCGTCGTGCACCTCGGGGTCCCAGCGGTTGACCCGGTCGCGGACGACGAGCCACACCGTGCGGCGCAGCGCCATGTTCGAGCCCCACAGCGGCGGGTGGGCGAGCGCCCCGTGGAGCGAGGCGTAGTACGCGCCCAGGTACAGCCGGGCGAGGAGGGGACCGCGCGGACCCAGGTCGTAGAAGTCGCCGTCGCCGGTCAGCGCGTCGAGGTCCGGCTCCGCCGCGAAGGCGGCCGTGATCCGGGCGAGCCAGTCCGACGGCGCCCGCGTGTCCGCGTCGCAGCGGACGATGACGTCCCCGAGCGCGGCGTCGTACCCGGCGGAGGCGGCGGCGGGGATGCCGGGCCGCGGCTCGACGACGACGCGGGCACCGTGCTCGAGCGCGACGGCGACGCTGTCGTCCGTGCACCCGTTGTCGACGACGACGACCTCCAGCGGCGGGACGGTCTGCTCCGCCAGGGCGCGCAGGCAGTGGCGCAGGGCGACGGCGTCGTCCTTGACGGGGATGACGACGGACAGCGAGGGGCTCACGACACTCCGGGGGACAGGGCTCGGCCGGTCTGGATGCACGTTTCTCTTCCTGCGAACAACCGCCGGTGATATCCGCCGACCCTCGACTCACCGTGACGTTTCGATCACCATGGTGCACCAGGCGCTGCGGCACAGGGGGCGACGACCGGGTCCGGCACCACGGACGAAGGTCCCACGTCCCCCGTATGCTCAGCGTGCTGAGTATTCGCCCGCCTGCTGCCGGAAGGTCCGCTCGATGACTGCTCGTGAGACCGTCGTCCTCCTCGACGACGACGGGACGCGGACCGGGACCGCCGACAAGGCGACGGTCCACACCACCGACACCCCGCTGCACCTGGCGTTCTCGTGCCACCTGCTCGACGACGACGGCCGCGTCCTCGTCACGCGCCGCGCCCTCAGCAAGAAGACGTGGCCCGGCGTGTGGACCAACTCCGTGTGCGGCCACCCCGCGCCGGAGGAGTCCTTCGAGGACGCGATCCGCCGCCGCTCGGCGCAGGAGCTCGGGGCCGAGGTGACGGACATCGCCGTCGTCGCGCCGGACTTCCGCTACCGCGCCGTCGACGCGTCCGGTGTCGTGGAGAACGAGGTGTGCCCGGTCTTCACGGCGCGCGTCGTCGGCGACCTCGCACCCCACCCGGACGAGGTCATGGAGGTCGCGTGGGTGGAGCCCGCGGACCTGCGGCGCGCGATCGCCTCGGCACCGTGGGCGCTGAGCCCGTGGCTCGTGCAGCACGCCGACGACGTCCCGCTGCTGCGCGAGGGGGTGGGCGTGTGACGCTCAGCCCGCCGCGGCAGGCCACGACCCTCGCCCAGCCGCACGCCGACGTCGACCACCTCCTGCGGGACGTCCTGGAGTCCGCGCGCGCCCGCGCGCACGCGTTCGGGACGGAGTACGAGCTCATCTGGTCCGAGATCGCCCGGAGCGTGCGCGGCGGCAAGCGCTTCCGCTCGGCGATCGTGCTGGGCACGCACGAGGCGCTCGGCGGGTCGGAGCACCGCGCCGCGGTCGAGGTGGCCGCGGGGTTCGAGCTGCTCCACACCGCCTTCCTCATCCACGACGACCTCATCGACCACGACTCGGTGCGGCGCGGCAAGCCGAACCTCGCGGCCACGATGCGCGCGGTGTCCATGGCGACCGGCTCGGAGGAGGGACCCGCGCAGCAGTGGTCCGAGGCGGCCGCCGTGCTCGCCGGCGACCTCGCGCTGACCCGCGCCCACCGCCTCATCGGCGGGGTGGACCTCTCGCGCGTCCAGGTCGAGCAGCTGCTGGACCTGCTGGACGAGACGCTGCTCGTCTCCGCGGGCGGCGAGCTCGCGGACACGGCGTACGGGCTGGGCCTGCACGTGCCCGACCTGGAGCAGGCGATCCTCGTCTGCGAGTCCAAGACCGCGATGTACTCCTTCCGCGCCCCGCTGCGTGCGGGCGCGATCCTCGCCGGCGCCTCCGTCGCGGAGCAGATGGAGCTCGACCACGTCGGGCGGCTCCTGGGCCGCGCGTTCCAGCTCGTCGACGACCTGCTCGGCGTGTTCGCGCCCGAGGACCGGATCGGCAAGAGCAACATCAGCGACCTGCGCGAGGGCAAGCACACGGCGCTCATCCTCCACGCGCAGCAGATGCCCGTCTGGGACGCCGTCGCCGCGGGGTTCGGCCGCGCGGACCTCGACCGGCGGACCGCCGACGCGATGCGCGCCGCGCTCGCGGGCTCGGCGGCGCCACGCCTCGTGGAGGACCACGTGCGTCAGGACCTGGCGGAGGTCGAGGTCCGGTGCGCCACGGCCTCGCTGCCGGAGGCGATGACGGACTTCGTCGGCGGGATCACGGCCCAGGTGCGCGACGCGCTCGACGACGTCGTCGGGCACGTCGAGGAGGCCCGATGCGCAGCAGGCTGAGCCTGTACGACGCGGTCGCCCACCGCGCCGCCGACCTGGTGGTGCGCGAGTACTCGACGAGCTTCGGGCTGGCGACGCGCATCCTGCCCGCCCAGCAGCGCGGCCGGATCCGCGACGTCTACGCGCTCGTCCGGCTCGCCGACGAGGTCGTCGACGGCGCGACGGAGGAGGTCGGCGGGGACGTCGAGGACGCCCGGATGCGGCTGGACGCGCTCGAGGCCGAGACCGAGCTGGCGATGCGCACCGGCTACAGCACCAACGTCCTCGTCCACGCCTTCGCGAGGACGGCCCGGGAGGCCGGCTTCGGCTCGGAGCTGACCGCGCCCTTCTACGCGTCGATGCGCATGGACCTGGACACCACGCGGCACGACGAGGCGAGCTTCGCCCGGTACGTCTACGGCTCCGCCGAGGTCGTCGGGCTCATGTGCCTGAGGATCTTCCTGCTCGAGGAGCCCTCGTCCGTCCGTGACTCTCGGTACCGTGAGCTGACGTCCGGCGCCCGGGCGTTGGGGGCCGCCTTCCAGAAGATCAACTTCTTGCGTGACCTGGCCGACGACGCGGTCCGGCTCGGGCGGAGCTACTTCGTGGCGGTGGACCCGCACCACGTCACCGAGGAGCAGAAGAGCGCCGTGCTCGCCGACATCGCCGAGGACGTCCGTGTCGCCCGCGACGCCATCCACCGGCTTCCCCCCTCCGTCCGCCCGGCCGTGGCCGTGGCGTGCGAGCTCTTCGCGGAGCTGACCCGCCGGCTCGAGGCCACGCCCGCGCAGGACCTGCTCACCACGCGCGCGAGCGTGCCGACTGCCGTGAAGGTGCGGATCGCGGGCCGTGCGCTGCGCGAGCACGGCCAGGTCTCGACGACGCTGCTGGCCCGGGCCGGCGGGCGTCCCGCCGGAGCGGTCCGATGACCCGGCCGGACGGGGACGCGGGGTCGCGGCGCGCCGTCGTCGTCGGGGGCGGCATCGCGGGGCTCAGCACGGCGGCGCTGCTCGGCGCCGAGGGCTACGCGGTGACGCTCCTCGAGGCGCGCGACGACGTGGGCGGCCGCGCCGGCGTGTGGCACTCCGACGGGTTCACGTTCGACACGGGCCCGTCCTGGTACCTCATGCCCGAGGTCTTCGACCACTTCTTCAGGCTGCTCGGCTCGAGCGCCGAGGAGGAGCTCGACCTCGTGGGCCTGGACCCGGGCTACCGCGTGTTCTTCGACAGGTTCCCGCCGCTGGACATCAGGTCGGACCTCGAGCACACCGTCGCGTCGTTCGAGGCGATCGAGCCCGGTGCGGGGGCGCGGGTCCGCGCGTACCTGGAGTCGGCGTCGGACACGTACGCGGTCGCGCTGCGGCACTTCCTCTACACCTCGTTCGCGTCGTTCCTGCCGCTGCTGCACCGCGACGTCGTCCGTCGGCTGCCGCGGCTGGCGACCCTGCTGACGAAGAACCTCGAGAAGTACGTCGCCGAGCAGTTCCAGGACGCCCGGCTGCGCCAGGTGCTGGGCTACCCGGCGGTGTTCCTCGGCTCGGCGCCGCGGCTGACGCCGAGCATGTACCACCTCATGAGCCACCTGGACCTCACCGACGCCGTGTACTACCCGCAGGGCGGGTTCACCGAGCTCATCGCCCGGATCCGGGCCCTCGCGGAGAAGCAGGGCGTCGAGGTGCGCACGCACGCCGACGTCGTCGGGATCGCGACGGCCGACCTGCCCCCGAGCGCCGGCCTGCGCGGTGGGGCGGAGCGACGCCTGGGTCGGCGGCTCGGTCAGCAGGCACGCGTGACGGGGGTCGACTACCGCGACGCCGACGGCCGGGTGCAGCACGTGCCCGCGGACGTCGTCGTCAGCGCGGTCGACATGTTCCAGACCGACAGCCGGCTGCTGCCCGAGCACCTGCGCGGGCACTCGCGGCGCTGGTGGGACCGGCGGCTCCCGGGCCCGAGCGCCGTGCTCGTGTACCTGGGCGTCCAGGGGCGCGTCGAGGAGCTGCAGCACCACTCGCTGTTGTTCACCGAGGACTGGCAGCGCGGCTTCGACGCGATCTTCCCGAAGGGGGAGCGTCGGGCGCCGTCCGCGGGGCCGCACGTGCCGTTCCCGAGCCCGATGTCGATCTACGTGTGCCGGCCGAGCGCGACCGACCCGACGGTCGCGCCCGAGGGGGACGAGAACCTCTTCGTGCTCGTGCCGGCGCCGGCGGACGTCCGGCTGGGCCGGGGCGGCGTCGACGGCGCGGGGGACCCGTGGGTCGAGGCGACCGCGGACGCGGCGATCGAGCAGATCGCGCAGTGGGCCGCCGTGACCGACTTGGCCGAGCGGATCACGGTGCGCCGGACGATCGGCCCGGCGGACTTCGCCGAGGACCTGCGCACGTGGCACGGCACGGCGCTGGGCCCCGCGCACACGCTGCGGCAGAGCGCGATGTTCCGCGCCGGCAACGCGTCGCGGAAGGTCGCAGGGCTGTACCACGCGGGCGGCACGACGATCCCGGGCATCGGCCTGCCCATGTGCCTCATCAGCGCCGAGCTGGTCATCAAGCGGCTGCGCGGGGACACGTCGACCGGACCGCTGCGGGAGCCGCTGCGCCCGACGGCGCGGCGGTGACCGCGTCGGTGAGCACGTCGGTGAGCACGTCGGTGAGCACGGACGCATGATCGGGCTGTCCTACCTGGCCGTCCTGCTCGTCTCGATCACGGGCATGGTCGTGCTCGACCGACGGTTCCGGCTGTTCTTCTGGGTGGCACCGGCGCGGGCCGCGATGGTGCTGTTCCTCGGCGTCTCCGTGTTCCTGCTGTGGGACGGGCTCGGGATCCTGCTCGGGGTGTTCTTCCGGGGGCAGACGGAGCTCATGACCGGTGTGCTGCTCGCGCCCGAGCTGCCGCTGGAGGAGCTGTTCTTCCTCGTGCTGCTGTCGTACCTGACCATGAACGTGTACGGCGGCCTGCGGCAGGTGCTCGGCGCGACCGACGACGGCGCCCGCGGTCGCGTGAGCGGTGGTGCCGGATGACCTACGCGCTGCTCAACGTCCCGTTCCTGCTGCTCGCCGTCGCGGTGCTCGTCGTGGCACGGGTGCGGACCGGGCGTCCGGCGTGGAAGCCGCTCGCCGGGACGATGGCCGTGCTGCTCGTCCTCACCGCCGTCTTCGACAACTTCATGATCATGGCGGGGCTGGTCGCGTACGACGACGCCCAGCGGATCGGCCTGCAGATCGGCGTCGCCCCGATCGAGGACTTCGCCTACGCCGTCCTCGCGGTGATCCTGCTGCCGGCGCTGTGGCACCTCGTCGCGCCGTGGGGAGGTCGGCGGGAACGGACGGCCGCGGCGTCGGACGGTGCCGGCACGGGTGTCGGTGAGCCGGACGCCCGGCCGGGCGGGGCGTCGTCGTCGGCGGCCGGTGGGACGATCGGCGAGACGGCCCGACGGACGGAGACGACGTGACGACCACCGCGCACCGGGGCCCGCTCGGCGTGGTGCGCGAGCTGACGCTCAGCTCGCGACCGCTGAGCTGGGTGAACACCGCGTACCCGTTCGCGGCCGCGTACGTCATGAGCACACGCGAGGTCGACGCCGCGCTGGTGATCGGGACGCTCTTCTTCCTCATCCCCTACAACCTCCTCATGTACGGGATCAACGACGTCTTCGACTACGAGTCGGACCTCAAGAACCCGCGCAAGGGCGGGGTCGAGGGTGCGTTGCTCGACACGCGCCTGCACCGGACGACGCTGCTGGCCTCGACGCTGCTGCCGCTCCCGTTCGTGGCGTACCTCGTGGCGATCGGGGACCCGCTGTCGTGGCTGGTGCTCGCGTTCTCGCTGTTCGCGGTCGTCGCGTACTCGGCGCCGCGGCTGCGGTTCAAGGAGCGGCCGGTGCTGGACTCGATGACGTCGAGCACGCACTTCGTCTCGCCGGCGCTGTACGGGTTCGTGCTGGCGGGCGAGGGCATCTCGACGGCGGCGTGGATCATCCTCGCCGGTTTCTTCCTGTGGGGGATGGCGAGCCAGGCGTTCGGGGCCGTGCAGGACGTCGTCGCCGACCGCGCCGCCGGGATCGGGTCGATCGCGACGGTGCTCGGCGCCCGGCCGACGGTGTGGTTCGCGTTCGGCGCCTACGCGGTCGGGGGGCTGCTCATGCTGGCGGTGCCGTGGCCCGGGCCGCTCGCGGCGCTGCTCGTGCTGCCGTACCTGGGGATCGTGTGGCAGTTCCGGGGCATCACCGATGACACCGCCGAGACGGCCAACCGCGGGTGGCGCCAGTTCCTCGGCGCGAACTACGTCGTCGGTTTCCTGGTGACCATGCTCCTCATCTGGGCCGCCCTCTCCTGACCCGCCGCGGTCGCCGGGCGGGCGTCCCCATCCCGCCGCGCGCACCCCCGCCCCGGCGTCCCCAGCGCCCAGCCCCCGTCCGATCCGCCACTGTGCGTCCGATCCGCACGTCGCACGGTGCGGATCGGACGGCAGGTGGCGGATCGGACGCAGGGGAATGGCGTGGCGGCCGAGGAGGCAGGCTGCCACGCTCTCGGGATGACGCCGACCGCCCCCGAGCCGGTCATCCGGCAGCTCGAGCCCCGGGACGAGGAACAGGTCATGGCCGCGCACGCCGAGCTGCTCGCGGACGGCTTCGACTTCGCGTTGCGGCACGACGGCGAGCCCTGGCAGCACCACCTGGACCGCATCGCCCGCGAGCGCGACGGCGTCGACCTCGCGCCCGGGCGCGTGCCCGCCACGTTCCTGGTGCTGGTCGTGGACGGCGTGGTCGCCGGTCGGGTGTCCGTCCGGCACCGGCTGAACGATCACCTGCTGCAGGTCGGCGGGCACATCGGCTACGCCGTCCGGCCGGCGTACCGGCGGCGCGGCTACGCGACCCTGATGCTGCACCACGGACTGGGCCTGCTCGCGTCGCGGGGCGTCGAGCGGGCCCTCGTCACGTGCGACGACGACAACGTCGCCTCCGCCGCCGTCATCGAGCGCGCCGGCGGCGTGCTGGAGGACGTGCGGGCGCTCGCGTCCGGCCCGGCCAAGCGCCGCTACTGGATCCCCACCGCCGTCGACCCCGGTCCCCCGACGAAGCCCTCGGGGTACGCGCCGCTCGCCCTGCACCTCGAGACCGAGCGCCTCGTCCTCACGCCGCAGACCGACGACGACGCCGCCTGGATGGCCGAGCTCCTCACCGCCAGGGACGACGGGCGGACGTGGACCACGGGGGACGCCCTGGAGAAGATCGCCACGATGCGGGAGACGATCGCCTCTCTGGGGATCGGCGTGCTCGCGGTCCGGCGACGGACCGACGCCGAGCCGCTCGGCTACTGCGGGCTCGTCGTCGGTCGGAGCACGGTGGCCGAACCGGAGGTCGCCTACGAGCTGCTGCCGTGGGCCCACGGCCGTGGCTACGCGACGGAGGCCGCGCGCGCCGTCGTCGACGCGGCCTTCGCCACGGGCCGCGCCCGCCTGTGGGCGACGATCCGGTCGTGGAACGCACCGTCGCTGCGGGTCGCGGAGAAGCTCGGCTTCCGACCCCACCGTGTCGAGACCGACGCCGACGGCGACGTCATCTGGCACGTCCTGGACGCGCCGGCGCCCGCCCCGTCGGGGCTGCCGTCTGATCCGCCACTACCCGTCTGATCCGCACATCGCACCGTGCGGATCAGACGCAGGGTGGCGGATCGGACGCCCGGCGGCGGCGGGCGGGACCCGCCCCCCTCAACGGGCCGACGACGCCGCGGCGTTGACCTCGTAGCTCGTGTTCGTGGCCTCGAAGAAGTTCACGAGCTGGAGCGTGTCGTTCGCCGCCGCCATCCACTTCGCGGGGTTGCTCACCCGGTAGTGCGGCTCGAACCCGAGCTCCTCCAGGCGCCGGTCCGCGAGGTAGCGGACGTATTGGTTCACGTAGTCGGCGTTGAGGCCGAGGATCCCGTGCGGCAGCAGGTCCCGGTTGTAGTGCTCCTCCATCTCCACGGCGTCGAGCACCATCTGCCGGATCTCCTCGGCGAACTCCGGCGTCTGCAGGTCCGGGTTCTCCTCGAGCACGGTCAGGATCAGGTTGATCCCGAACTTCAGGTGCAGCGACTCGTCGCGGACGATCCAGTCGACGAGCGAGCCGAAGTTACGCAGCAGGTTCCGCTGCCGGAAGCTCAGCGCGACCATGAACCCGCTGTAGAACCAGATGCCCTCGAGCACGACGTTGTACGCGACGAGGTTCCGCACGAAGTCGCGCTTGCCGTCGGTGGTCGAGATGTCGATGGTCTGCTCGGTCATCCGACGGATGTAGTGGACCTCGAACTCCTCCTTGGCGGCCATCGACGGCACCGTCACGTGCGACTCGTACGCCTCGGTGCGGTCGATGGGGAACGTCTCGAGGACGTACTCGAAGGCCATGCAGTGGTTGGCCTCCTCCCACATCTGCTTGGCGAGGTAGAGGTGCGCCTCGGGGGCGTTGAGGTACGGGTACACGCCGAACGCGAGCGCCTTGTTGACGAGCAGCTCACTGGGGTTGAAGTAGCTCATGAGGAACGTGACGGCGTGCTTCTCCTCGTCCGTCATGCGCTGGAAGTCCGCGAGGTCCTCGCCGAGCTGGATCTCGTTGGGGAACCACGTGTTCGCGACGGCCTGGTCGTACAGGTCCATCGCCCACGGGTAGCGGACGGGCTTGAGCAGCAGGCCCTCGGAGATGCCGGTGCCGAGGATCGAGGGTGCGGCGGTCGTGGTCATGGTGGGTCCTTCCGGGGTCGAGGTCAGCGGGTCACTGGCAGGAGTCGCACTGGAGGCGCTCCATCGGGTCCACGGGGCACGAGACCCCGTCGACGACGTCGAGCTCGGCTCCCACGGCCGACGACGGCGCCGCGGACGGCTCGACCACGGGCGCGGGAGTCGCAAGGGCGCTGCCGAAGCCGAACCCACGGCGAGCCGTGGGCGCGCTGACCGTCGGCGGGCTGATCGGCGGGGTCGTCGTTGCCGGCGCCGCGTCGCCGTTCTCGACGGTGCCGCGCTGGGCGTCGCCGCTTCGTCGAGATGAGGGATCCGAAAGCGGGGCGGGCGAGGAGGCGACCCGGCCGAAGCCGACTCGCGGTGCCGTCCGACCCGAGCCGGCTTCGCGGGACTCCGCCTTGTTGACCCGGACGGTGCTCTGCTCGGCGGTGTGCCGCGGCTTCATGTGCAGGTAGTACGTCGTCTTGACGCCCCGCTCCCACGCCGCGCGGTACAGGTCGGACATCTCCCCGACGTCCCGGGACGCGAGGTAGATGTTCCGGCTGATCGCCTGGTCGACCCACTTCTGGGCCCGCGCCGCGACCTCGACGAACGCGTACGGCGACACCTGGAACGACGTCTGGTACGCGGCCACGAGCCCGTCGGGGACACCCGGGACGGCGGCGAGGTCACCCTGCGCGGCGAGCAGGTCGTCGCGCACCTGTTCCCACAGCCCGCGGGCCTGGAGGTCGCGGACGAGGTTGCGGTTGACCTCGAGGAACTTCCCCGACGACGTCGCCCGGCTGAAGATCTGCGAGAACTGCGGGTCCAGGCCGGGCGTCGTCCCGGCGACCAGGCCGATGGACGCCGTCGGCGCGATCGCCATGAGGGTGGCGTTGCGCATCCCGCCGGCGACCTTGGCCCGCAGCGCGTCCCAGTCCAGGCGCGTCGTGCGGTCGACGGTCACCGGCACGCCGCGGTCCGCCTCGAGCCGGTCGAGCGTGTCGACCGGGACGACGCCGTGCGACCACCCCGACCCGGCGAAGGCGGGGTAGGCGCCGCGCTCGCGGGCGAGGTCCGCCGAGGCGTCGATCGCGTGCCAGCTGATGTGCTCGAGGAGCCGGTCGGCGAGCTCGGCCGCCTCGGGGGAGTCGTACGCCAGCCCGAGCTGCTCGGTGACGTCCGTGAACCCCATGACCCCGAGCCCGACGGCGCGGTTCGCCTCGTTCGCGCGCTCCGACTCCGGGACCGACGACAGGGTGATGTCGACGAGGTTGTCGAGCTGGCGGACCGCGAGCCGGGTCGTGCGCTCGAGCCGGGCCCAGTCGATCGTGAGCCCGCGCGCGCCGTCGCCGGCCGTCGGCACGAGGTGGGACGCGAGGTTCACGGACGCGAGGTTGCACACCGCGATCGTGTCCCGGTCCTGCGGCAGCGTGATCTCCGTGCAGAGGTTGGACAGGTGGATCGTGCCGGTGTTGTCGTTGAGCGCGCGGGTGTTGACCGAGTCCTTCCAGGTCAGCCACGGGTGCGACGTCGACTGCAAGGTCACCAGCATCGCGGTCCACTGCTCCCGTGCGCGGATCCGTCGGTGCCGCTGCAGCCGCCCGGACCGCGCCTCCCCGACGTAGTGCGCGTAGCGCGCCGAGAACGCCGCGCCCGTGAGCTCCACGAGGTCCGGGGTGTCGGCGGGGTCGAAGAGGTACCAGTCGTCGTCGGCGGCCACGCGCTTCATGAACTCGTCGCTGATCCACACCGCGGTGTTGGCGGTGCGGGTGCGCCGGTACGGGTCGCCGGAGTTCTGCCGGAGGTCCAGGAACTGCGGGAAGTCCAGGTGCCAGTTCTCGATGTAGAAGCACAGGGCGCCGAACTTCTTGCCGCCGCGCGACACCGCGCGCAGCGTCGAGTCGATCGTGTGCATGAACGGGATCGGCCCGGTCGACGCCGTGTTGTTGGACCGGATCCGCGACCCCTCGGCGCGCAGCTTCGTGACCGACAGCCCGATCCCGCCCGTGCCCTTCGTCAGCCACATGACGTTCCGGATCGACGTGGCGATGTGCTCGATGTCGTCGTCCATCTGCATGACGAAGCAGTTGGACAGCTGCGGGTACGACGTCCCCGCGTTCACGAGCGTCGAGCCGGCCGGCAGGTAGTCCAGGCGCGCGATGGCGTCGTAGAAGCGGATCGCCGCGGCGGTCGGGTCGTCCTCGGTGAGGGACAGGCCCATGGCGACGCGCATCCAGAACCACTGCGGCACCTCGAGCGGCCGACCGTCGGGGCCGGTGAGCATGTACCGGTTCCGCATCGTGACGGTGCCGATGTAGCGCAGCCGCTCGTCGTGGCGGTGGTCCAGCGCGGCGGCGAGCGCGTCGAGGTCGAAGCGGGTGGCGAGGCGCGTGTCGAGCAGACCGAGCTCGACGCCCTCGCGCACGTACCCGGGGAAGCGCGCCTGGTGCAGGAGGGCCAGCTCGTGGTCCGTGTCGTACCCGCCGAGCACCCGCTTGTGGATCACCTTACGGAGCAGCCGGGACGCGACGACGTCGAAGTCCGGGTCGTCCTTGACGTTCTGCACCGCGACGGCGATCGCGGCCTCGTCGAGCTGCTCGGTCGTGATGCCGTCGAACAGGGTGATGGCCAGCTCGCTCGCGACCTGCGTGACGATGCTGATCGGGTCCGGCAGCCCGGCGGTGGCGCGCTCGATCGCCCGGTTGATGCGGTCCGCGTCGTACGGCTCGCGCGTCCCGTCCCGCTTGGTCACGTGGATGCGCCCGCCGGCGGTTGCTCGTGCGGTGTGTTCGAGGTCGGTGAGGGTCATGCGCGTGCTCCCAGGACGGGTCCGAGGTCCGGAGCCCGTGGGCAGACGACGGGGGACCGTCCGACGCACGCGTGCGTCGGTGCAGCGCCGACCGCCGGGCAGCCCTCCCGCGAGGCTCCACGACCACCACGCACCGGCGGCGCGCGGACCGATGGCAGGTCTTCGGACTCGTGGGCTCGCGGACCGGTCCCGTCGGACCTGCTCGCACCTACCGGCCGTCGCTTCCCAGGTGTGCACCCAGTGCGTCTGACGGCTGTCGTTCCCACTCACCGCTGCGGGGCAGTCCCGGAGTCGCACCGGGTTCCCTCTTGCCTCACCGGGGTGGATCCCCGGTGAACCGTCGGTGCGCCCGACCCTAGCGGGGTGCGGGGGTCCAGCCACAACATCTAGCGGCGTGTTGCGGGTTCGACACCCACATCTGGTGTGTGGCCCTTCCGGCGCAGTCGTGACCCGAGACGGTTCGGCCGGCGAGCCGCGCCCTCCCGGTCCCCGGGACGGCGGACGGCGCGGTCCGCCGCCGACCCGCTCCAGGGGACACGCCCCCTCCGTTCGATCCGCCACTCTCGGTCCGATCCGCACGGTGCACCGTGCGGATCGGACGCTGGGTGGCGGATCAGACGGGAGGGGGGAAGGGGCCCGGCGGGGCGGGTGCGGTCTTGCTTGTTTGCTAGCAAGTGAGTACGGTCGACCCATGGCCGAGAAGGCGCAGTTCAACGTGTACCTCCCGCCCGACCTCATCCGTGCGGTCAAGCACCGGTGCATCGACGAGGGCCTGTCGTTGTCGGCGTTCGTCGAGCGCGTGCTGACCGCGTACCTGGAGACCGAGGAGCCCGACCGATGACGACACCCGCAGCCGCCGACGCCCGCCCCGCGACGCCCGTCCCGTCACCGGTCGTCCGCCCGATCCACTTCGTCACCGACGTCCCCCGGTGGCGCGCCTTCTACCTCGACCTCGGGCTGGAGGCGACCGGCGTCGACGCCGATGGCTGGACGGTCCTCGCCGCCGGCTCCGGCCGCCTCGCCCTGCACCATGCCGACCCAGGCGACCGGGTCGCCGGGCGGGCGCTGCTGCGCTGGGAGGTGGCGGACCTCGGCGCCTACCGGGACGCCGTCGTCGACGCGGGGGTGCCGGTGCGCGAGCTCGTGACCGCGGACGGCCCGGCCCTCGCGCTCGACCTGCCTGCCGTCGGGCGCGTCCAGGTCGACCCCGCGGAGGTCGACGACGGCGGCGCTCCCGTGGACCCCGAGGCGCTGAGCGTCGTGGGCCTGCACTACACCGACGCGACGACGGCGGCCGCTGCCTCCGCGGCGCGGGTCGGCTGGCTGCGGCGCATCACCAGCGAGACGGGCACCTGGGCGGATCTCGTCGCCGGCGGGGTCCTGGCCTTCCACGACGGCGACCGCGTCCTCGTGAACAGCGAGCCGGTGTGCGAGGTCGCCCTCGAGGTCGGCGACCTGCGACCCGTCCACGCGCGCGCCCTCGCCGCCGGGCACGAGGTCGTCCTGGTCGACGAGGCGTACGGGCGTGCGCTGCGGGTGCGGACGCCCTCGGGGACCGAGCTGTGGGTCAACGAGACCCAGCGCGACCTCTACGGCTACCGCCTCGAGAGCGCGTCCACCGCGCCGTCCGACCCGCACCCTTCCGTCTGATCCGCACCGCGCGCCGTGCGGATCAGACGGAAGGGTGCGGGTCGGACGCGGGGGTAGCTGGGCACCGTCAGGTCGGGCGCTGCGGTGTGCACTGCCGGGCCGCGCAGGGTGCCCCCCGGCGTCGCGCGACCCGGCAGTGCGGGCCCTCAGTCGGCATCCCCCGAGCCGATGAGGACGACATCGGGTGTGGGGTCCCAGCGGTACCCCACACCCCGGACGGTGACGATCCGCAGGCAGCCCCCCAGCTTCTCCCGCAGCCGTCGGACGTGGACGTCGATGGTCCGCGTCGTGCGTGCCGTCACGCTCTTGCGCCAGACCTCGCGCAGCAGCTCGTCCCGCGCCACCGCCCGGTGGGGGTTGCGCAGGAGGTGCTCGAGCAGGCCCAGCTCCTTGTAGGTCAGGGGCACGACGACGCCGCCCCGCGTCACCTCGCGCGCGTCGACGTCGAGGACGAGCGCCGGCCCCCCGGCCTCGGGTCGGGCGGCCTCCGCAGCTGCCGGCACCGTCTCCACGGCGGGCATCGCCTCCGGGCTGGTCACGCCCCAGGCGGTCTCGCGCACCGCGGCGCGCACGGTCCGACCGGCCGTCGGGGCAGCAGCGGCGCCGATCTCGTCACCGACCCGGGCCACCGCGCTGCTGAGCCGTCCTGTCGCCGTCAGGGCGAGCAGCGATCGCGACCGGACCAGCGGTCCGGCGTCCTCCACCGCGGTGAGGACGCGCCGCGCCACGTCCGCGAGGAGCGCCGTCGCGGCAGGTCCCGCCGCCGGGTCGACGGTGACGTGGAGCGCGAACGCCGGGCCGGCGACGCCGACGCCCGCCAGGGCGGGCGCAGGTCCGACCGCGACGACACCGACGGCGGCTGCCGTCTCGCCTGTCATCGTCGTCGACACTGCGGTCATGACAGGAGTGTGACTCCCGCTGGCGCCATCACCAAGGGCGATTGACGCTTCGTCTCATATCGTGGTCACGGGGGGTCGAGACCTCCGCATCCGTCCGCCTGCGCGCGGGTCACCCGGAGCGGGCCCATCCCGGACACGCCGAGGCGAGCCGGCTCGTCCGCTACGAGCGGCTCAGCTCGCGCAGCGCCCGCGGGTCGTCGGCCCGGGCGTCGGCGACGTGGGTGAACCCCTCGCCGACGAGGCCGTCGAAGAAGGCCCCGCTGACCTTCCGCGGGGGCTTCACCAGGGTGACCGCCGCGCCGTCGGCCTGGAGGTCGGCACGCAGGCCGAGCAGCTCGGCGGGGTCCTGCGGCCCGTGCAGGAGCGCGATCCGTCGCCCGTCCACCATCGGGTCCGGCAGGAGGTCGATGATGCGCTCGAAGCCGATCGAGAAGCCGCACGCGGGCACGTCGCGGCCGAGCCACTTGCCGACGACGCCGTCGTACCGCCCGCCGCCCGCGACGGACCCCGACGACCCCGCGTGACGGACCTCGAAGATCGGCCCCGTGTAGTAGCCCATCCCGCGCACCATCGTCGCGTCGAGCACGACGCGCGCCCCGGGCAGCACCGCCGCGACCGCGCGCACGATGTCCGGGAGGTCGTACAGCCCCACCTCGCGCCCGCCGACGACGACGCGGCCCGTCCGCAGCGGCTCGTCCTCGGGGCCGCCCTGGCGCTGCAGCCCCTCGACGGTGTCGAGCAGGAGCGTGGCGACGTCGTCGGGCGCCAGCTCCTTGCGCGCGATCTCCGCGAGGACGCCCTCACGGCCGACCTTGTCCAGCTTGTCGAGCGCGATGAGGGTGTCCGGGACCGCGGCCGGGGCCACGCCGGCGGCCTCGAGCAGGTCCTGGAGCACGCGCCGGTCGTTGACGAGGAGCGTCACGTCCGCGCCCATGCCCAGCGCGTCGAACGCCGCCATCGTGGAGACGATGAGGTCGACCTCGGCGAGGATCCCGGGTTCGCCGATGATGTCGATGTCGCACTGGGTGAACTGCCGGTACCGCCCCTTCTGCGGCCGCTCGGCCCGCCAGACGGAGCCGATCTGCAGCGCGCGGAAGACGGTCGGCAGCTCGGCGGCGTGCGAGGCGTAGAAGCGGGTGAGCGGGACGGTGAGGTCGTACCGCAGCGCCAGGTCGGTCGCGTCCGCGGGCAGGAGCGCCTGCTCCGGGTCGAGCCCGCGGCGCAGGATCTCGTAGAGCATCGACTCGTTCTCGCCGCCCTGGTTCGAGCGCAGGCGCGACAGGGGCTCGATGGCCGGCGTCTCGATCTCGGCGAAGCCGTTGCGGCGGTACGTCGCGCGGATCGTGTCGAGGACGGCGTCCCGCTTCGCCTTGTCCTTGGGGAGGATGTCGCGCATGCCGCGCGCGGGGACGACTGCCTTGGCCATGGGAGCCGAGTCTACGGGCGGCCGTCGACGCCTCCGGGCGCCCGCCCGGTCACGCGGAGGCTCAGACCAGGCCGTACAGGCGGTCACCCGCGTCGCCCAGGCCCGGGACGATGTACGCCTTCTCGTTGAGGCGCTCGTCCACCGCGGCGACGACGACGGTGACGTCCGCCCGGTCGCCGACGTGCTCCTCGACGACCTTGAGGCCCTCGGGGGCGGCGAGCAGGCAGATGCACGTGACGTCGCGCGCCCCGCGCTCGAAGAGGTAGTCGATGCTCGCGACGAGCGTCCCGCCGGTCGCCAGCATGGGGTCGAGCACGAAGCACTGCCGACCGGACAGATCCTCCGGCAGACGGTTCGCGTAGGTGATCGCCTGGAGCGTCTCCTCGTCGCGCTGGAGCCCCAGGAAGCCGACCTCGGCCGTGGGCAGCAGGCGGGTCATGCCCTCGAGCATCCCGAGGCCCGCTCGCAGGATCGGCACCACGAGCGGCCGGGGGTCGGCGAGGTGCGTGCCCGTGGTGCGGGCGACCGGCGTCTCGACCTCGACGGTGTCGGTCCGGACGTCCCGCGTCGCCTCGTAGGCGAGCAGCGTCACGAGCTCGTCGACCAGGAGCCGGAACGTCGGCGACTGGGTCCGCACGTCCCGCAGGACGGTGAGCTTGTGGGCGACGAGGGGGTGGTCGGCGACGTGCAGGCGCATGGCTGAACGGTACCCGGCCGACGCCGGCGCTACCGTCGCCCTGTGCGCGACCGGGAGCAGGCGTGGATGCGCGAGGCGCTGGCGCAGGCCCACCTCGCCCTGGCCTCCGACGACGTGCCGGTGGGCGCCGTCGTCGTCGGGCCCGGGGGTGACGTCGTCGGGCGCGGGCACAACGAGCGCGAGGCGACCGGCGACCCGACCGCCCATGCCGAGGTGCTCGCGCTGCGGGACGCCGCGCGGACGCTCGGGCGCTGGCGGCTGGACGACTGCACGCTGGTGGTGACGCTCGAGCCGTGCGCGATGTGCGCCGGCGCGACGGTGCTGGCGCGCGTGCCGCGACTCGTCCTCGGGGCGTGGGACCCCAAGGCCGGCGCGACGGGGTCCGTCCACGACCTCGTGCGCGACCGGCGCCTCAACCACCGGGTCGAGGTGGTCGGCGACGTGCTGGCGGCGGAGTGCTCCGCGCTCCTGCTCGACTTCTTCGCGGAGCACCGCGGGGCGGCGGACGACGCCGCGGCCGGTGCGCCCGACCGCGCCGACGGCCCGACGGGCACGCCGGTCACCCGCCAGGGTGACCTGCACCGGGACCGCTGAGGCGAGTGCCCGGAACCGGTCGCCGACGGTCCGTCACGGCCGTACAGTCCGACGTGTGAGGGTCGACGCTGACCGGACGCACCGCAGGGGCACCTCCGGCACGGGGGGCACGCCCTTCGCCCTCGACCGCGCGGTCGCCGACGTCTACTCGGCCCACGGCCTGACGCCCCTCCTGCACTCCCTGCTGGAGCACTCGGCGCACTCCATCGGCTCGGTCGCGGGCAGCATCTCGGTCGTGGACTGGGAGGCCGGGCGGTACAGCAAGCTCGCCGAGCGGGGGGTGCACTGCCGTCTGGGCCAGGCCTTCCCCCTGGACGAGGGCGCGACGGGCGCGGCGGTGAGCCGACGGCGTCCCGTGGTCATCGACAGCTACGCCCGGCTGCGCGGCGGTCATCTGCCGGCCGGTCACCCCGCGACGGACGGCGCCGCGGTGGCGGTCCCGATCTGGTGGCGGGGGGAGCTCATCGGCGTCAACGTGGCGTTCACGGGGGAGCGGCGCCGGTTCGGCGCCCGGGAGCTGGACGCGCTGGAGCTGCTCACGGAGGCGGCGGCCGGGGCGATCGTCGCGGCGGGCGCGGGCGACCCGGTGCTGGGGCGGTCGCGCTCGGGCCTGCGTGCCCGGCTGCGGCCGAACGACCTGCCCCTCGCCGGTGACGACCGCCCGCTGCTCGGCGTCGCCGACGGCTCGGGCTCCGGCCAGGTGCCCGAGCGGTCGGGGCAGGCGGCCGACGGCGTGCCGGCGTCCCCGCTGACGCCCCGCGAGCGCGAGGTCCTGCACCTGCTCGCCGAGGGCATCGGGGACCGTGCCGTGGCGGAGCGCCTGGTGCTGTCGCCCAAGACCGTGGAGAAGCACGTCGCCGCCGTGCTGCGGAAGACGGGGACGTCGAGCCGCACGGGCGCCGTCGTCGTCGCGCTGCGGAGGGGGTGGCTGGCGGCCTGAAGATGGGGGATCTCCCCCATCCGCGAGCGATCCTCCGCGGGATTGACTGGCAGCAGCCGGCCGCACCGACGCGACCGGCTGATCAGCGAGGAGGCCCCATGCCTGTGGTGCCGTTGAAGGAGATCCTGGACCGCGCGTTCGCCGAGCGGTACGGGGTCGCGGCGATCAACGTCGTGGACGACCTGAGCATCGAGGCGGTGGTCGCGGCGGCGGTCGAGGAGAACGCCCCGGTGATCCTCCAGACCTCGGTCAAGACGGTGAAGCAGTACGGCAGCAAGCAGCTCTTCGACATCGTGCACACGCTGGTCGCCGACGCGCCCGTGCCCGTGACGCTGCACCTGGACCACTGCCCGGACCGCGCCGTCATCTCCGACTGCCTCGCCCGGGGCTGGAACTCCGTGCTGTTCGACGCGCACGAGCTCGACGTCGCGGAGAACCTGCGGCAGACGACGGAGGTCGTCGCCGAGGCGCGGCGCACCGGTGCGCACGTCGAGGGGGAGATCGAGGGCATCCAGGGCGTCGAGGACGGCATCGGCTCCGACGACGCCCCGACGATCCAGAGCCTCGAGGTCGCCGTCGACTTCATCCGGCGCACCGGCGTCGACTGCTTCGCCCCGGCGATCGGCAACGCGCACGGCCAGTACAAGGCGGCGCCGGTCCTGGACCACGAGCGCGTCACCGCCCTCGTCGAGGCGACGGGGGTCCCCATGGCGCTGCACGGCGGGACGGGCCTGTCGGACGACCAGTTCCGCGACCTCGTCGCCCGCGGCTGCGCGAAGGTCAACATCTCGACCGCGCTCAAGGAGGCCTACATGAAGTCGGCCCTGGAGCACCTCGAGGGCGCTCGCGAGAAGGGCAAGTGGGACCCGCCGTCGCTGTTCAAGCACCAGCGCACGGCGGTCCTGGAGATGGCCCGGCACCACATCCAGCTGTTCGGCTCCTCGGGGCGTGCCTGGTGACGGCGCTGATCTTCGACTGCGACGGCGTGCTCGGCGACACCGAGCGGTACGGACACCTGCCCGCCTTCAACCGGACGTTCGAGCAGCACGGGCTGCCCGTGCGGTGGAGCGAGGAGGAGTACGGCGAGAAGCTGAGGATCGGCGGCGGCAAGGAGCGCATGGCGAGCCTCTTCGCGGACCCGCAGTTCGTGGCCGAGGCCGGCATCCCCGACGACGACGCCGCGCGGAAGGACCTCCTCGCCCAGTGGCACCGTGCGAAGACGGCCGCGTTCACGGAGCTCGTCGGCTCAGGCAGCGTGCCCGCGCGGCCGGGCATCGCGCGCGTCATCACCGAGGCGCTGGAGGCCGGGTGGACCGTCGCGGTCGCGTCGACGTCGGCCGAGCCGTCGGTCCGTGCGGTCCTGGAGCACGCCGTCGGGGCGGAGGTCGCGGCGCGCGTCCCGGTGTTCGCGGGCGACGTCGTGCCGGCGAAGAAGCCCGACCCGGGCATCTACCTCCTGGCGCTCGCCGAGCTCGGCCTGGACCGCGACGAGACGGTCGTGGTCGAGGACTCCCGGAACGGGCTCCTCGCGGCGACGCGCGCCGGGCTGCGCTGCGTCGTCACCGTCAACGGGTACACGCAGGACGAGGACTTCGCCGAGGCGGCGCTCGTGGTGTCGGACCTGGGCGACCCGGACGGCGACGCCGTCCAGGTGCTCGCGGACCGCGTGCCGGTGGAGGTCGGCCACCACGTCACCCTCGCGGACCTGGAGGCGGTCCTCACCAGCCCGGCCCCGCCCGCGCCGGCGCCGGGCCACCCGACCGCAGGAGACGTCAACGACCCCGGAGAGCCCGGAGAGGGAGGTGCCGCGTGAGCGGTCAGCAGGAGGTGGAGCTGGTCGTCCGGACGATCGCCCAGACCGCCGTCGACAACGAGAAGTACTTCGGGGACCTGGACGCCGTCGTCGGCGACGGCGACTTCGGGTACTCCCTCGCCCGCGGCTTCGAGAAGGTGCTCGAGGGGTGGGAGGACCTCGACCGGTCCGACCCGGGGACGTTCCTCAAGAAGGTCGGGATCGTCATCTCCTCGCGCATCGGCGGGACGTCCGGACCGATCTGGGGGACGGCGTTCCTCCGGGCCGGCGCGACGATCGGCGACGCGCAGGAGCTCACCGGCGAGCAGGCGGTGGCGGCGCTGCGGGCCGCGGCCGACGGCATCAAGGCCCGCGGGAACTCCGACGTGGGCGACAAGACGCTCCTGGACGTGCTGGTACCGCTCGCGGACCGGCTCGAGCAGGAGGTGCAGGCGGGCAGTGACGCCCGGACGACCCTCGGGGCGCTGTCCACGACGGCGCGCGAGGCGGCAGAGGCGACCAAGGACATGGTCGCGAAGCGGGGGCGCGCGTCCTACACGGGCGAGCGCAGCAGAGGTTCCGTGGACGCCGGGGCGATGGCGCTCGCGGTGATCGTCGAGCAGGTCGACCAGGCCTGGCAGAGAGAGGCGCTTCGATGAAGAAGTTCGTCAACGACCCCAAGCAGTTCGTCCCGGAGATGCTGCGCGGCATCGCGCTGGCCAACCCGGACACGCTGACGTACGTGCCCGAGTACAACCTGATCATGCGGTCGGACGCGCCGCGGGAGGACAAGGTCTCCATCGTGCAGGGCTCGGGCTCCGGCCACGAGCCTGCCCACGTCATGATCGTCGGCAAGGGCATGCTCGACGCGGCGTGCCCGGGCGACGTGTTCGCGGCGCCGCCGATGGACTACGTGTACGAGACGGCGAAGCGGCTGGCCAGCCCCAAGGGCGTTCTGCTGCTGGTCAACAACTACACGGGCGACCGGATGGCGTTCGACATGGCCAAGGAGATGGCCGACGCCGAGGGCATCGACACCCGGATCCTGCTCATCGACGACGACGTCGCCGTGAAGGACTCGACCTACACGATCGGCCGGCGCGGTGTGGCGGGGAACTTCTTCGTCATCAAGGCCGTCGGGGCGGCTGCCGAGCGCGGCGACGACATGGACGAGGTCGTCCGCATCGGCGAGAAGGTCAACTCGGTCACCCGGTCCATGGGTGTGGCGCTCACCGCCTGCACCCCACCCGCCAAGGGCTCGCCGCTGTTCGAGCTGGGCGAGGACGAGATGGAGGTCGGTGTCGGCATTCACGGCGAGCCGGGGCGTGAGCGCCGCAAGCTCGTCACGGCGGACGAGATCCTCGACGAGCTGCTCGAGGCGTGCGTCTCCGACCTGCCGTTCTCCTCGGGCGACCGCGTGGCGCTGATGATCAACGGTCTCGGCGGGACGCCGATCAGCGAGCTGTACATCCTGTTCGGGCGGGCGCACGACCAGCTGACCGAGAAGGGCATCACGGTCGGCCGCAGCTACGTCAACGAGTACTGCACGTCGCTCGACATGGCGGGCGCGTCCGTGACGCTGGTCCGGCTCGACGACGAGATCGAGGAGCTGCTCGCCGCGCCGGCGGAGGTCCCGATCCGCGTCTTCTGACCGGGCTCGGCCGGAGGTGCCGACCGGCCGCCGCCGAGCCGGCTCGTCCGCATCGCTCCACGACGACGGCGCCCCCTCGCCGGGGCGCCGTCGTCGTGCGTCGTGCTGCCGTCGGGTCCGACCGGCGCGGCCGCCCCACCGTAGAGTCGGACCATGACGACCAAGGAGCCCCGGCGACCCCTGAGGAAGGGCCGCGGCTTCGTGCTCGGCATGCTGGTCGCGGTCGGTGGAGGGCTGCTCGTCGGGTGGCTCACGGGCGAGCTGCTGTTCGGTGCCGGCGTCGGCCTGGGCGTGGGCCTCGCCCTCGGGGCGTTCCTGGAGGACCTCTTCGCCGAACGCTGAGCGGGACAGCACCCGGGCCGAGCCGGGGCGGAGCCCGGCGTGGGCTGTGCCCGCCGGTCGACCGGGCACGCTGGGTCAGGGCGCTGAGCCGGCCATGAACTCGCGGACCTCCTGACCGCAGCGGCAGGCGACGGCGATCTTCGCGGCCCACTCCAGCGCCGCCTCCCTGGTGGCCACGTCGACGACGGTGAAGCCGCCGCTGAGGTCCCTGGTCTGCGGGTACGTGTCCGCGGAGACCGACCGTTCTGCCGCCACCGTCACCGGCGCGACGTCCTCGTCGAGGCCGCCGGCGAAGACGAGGACGCCCGCGTCCCGGGCCTCGCGCACGACGGCGTGGGACGCCACGTCGACGTCGGGCATCTCGGCCGCGGGGACGTCCATCGCCTCGCCGGGGAACGAGATCAGGTACCTCGGCATGTCGCTCCTTCGGTTCGGCCGGGGATCACGCTGCGTCGGCAGCGGCCTCGAGCTCCGCGATGTCGATCTTGACCATCTTCAGCAGCGCCTGCATGGCCCGTGCGTAGCGCTCCGGGTCCTGCGCCATGTCCTCGAGACCCTTCGGGGTCACCTGCCACGAGAACCCGTACTTGTCCTTGAGCCAGCCGCACTGGACCTCCTGGCCGCAGTCGGCGAGCAGGGCGTCCCAGACGCGGTCGAGCTCCGCCTGGTCCTCGACCGTCGCCACGAGCGACACGGCCTCGGAGAACGTGAAGAGCGGCCCGCCGTTGAGCGCCTGGACCTCGACGCCGTCGAGCTCGAAGGTGACGAGCATGACGCTGCCGGCGGGGCCCGGTGCGCCCTCCGGGTAGGGGATCGTGCTGGTGATCCGGGAGTTCGGGAAGATCGAGCAGTAGAAGGCCGCGGCCTCCTCGGCCTGCGAGTCGAACCACAGGCACGGGGCGATGGAGCTCATGGTGGTCACCTCTCGGTGGGGGCCCGGCGGCGCCGGGCGACGGTGGACGGGTGCGGGCAGGCGTCAGTCGCCGGCCGGCTGGAGGTGCAGTGCGGTGATGCCGCACGCGAACGTCGTCGAGCCGACGGCGCGGAACCGCGTGCTGGTGCCCTCGGGGAAGACCGGCATGCCTCGGCCGATCGCCGTCGGGTTGAGGAACAGGTGGGCGTCGTCGACGAGGCCCGCCGCGAGGAGTCCGCGGACCAGCTCACCGCCGCCGTAGGCGATGAGGTCACCGCCGTCCGCCTCCTTGAGGGCGCGCACGGCGTCCAGGGAGTCGACGACGGTGGCGTTCTCCCACGGTGAGGTCGCGAGCGTGCGGGAGACGACGACGCGTGGCGTCCGGTTCATCCAGTCGACCGACTCCCTCGGCTCGTCCGCCGGCTCCGCGGCCCAGTGCGGGATGAAGCCCTCCGCGAGGTGCCGTCCCAGCACGATCGTGTCGACCGGCTCCATGATCCCGTTGACGTACGCACCGATGTCGTCGGTCCAGGGGAAGGTCATCCAGTCCATCGCGCCCTCGGGGCCGGCCATGAAGCCGTCGAGCGTGATCTGGGTCTGCAGCACGAGCCTGCGCAACGGGGTTCCTCTCGTCGGTGCCGCGCTTGCGGCGGCGGGTGCGGTGAGCCGTCGGTCAACCGGCGGCGCCTCGAGGGCGGGTCAGCCCATCCCCTCCATGAAGACGATCTCCCAGACGTGCCCGTCCGGGTCCGTGACGCTGTGCCCGTACATGCCCTCCTCGGTGTACGGCCGGCGGGCCTTGCCGCCGTGGGCGACGGCGCGCTCGACGAACTGGTCCACCTCCTCCCGGCTGGTGGCCGACAGGGCGTTGAGCACCTCGGTCGTGGAGTGCGCGTCGGCGACCTGGGTGCCCTGGAGGAAGTCCTGGAAGCGCGGGCGCTCCAGCAGCATGACGACGATCTCGTCGGAGACGACGATCGCCGTCACCTGCTCGTCGGAGAACTGCTCGTTCACGGTGAAGCCGAGGCCGGTGTAGAAGGCACGTGACACCTTCACGTCGCTCACCGGCAGGTTGACGAAGATCATGCGGCTCACGGTTCTGCCCCTTCCCTCTCGGCCCCGTGGTGCGGAGCCTCTCGTCCGGTACTGACACGCGCCGCCGTCGGAAATCATCGGGCACGTGCCTAGGCTGCGGGGATGGCCACCGTCCTCCTCGTCCGGCACGGACGCACGACCGCGAACACCGCCGGTGTGCTGGCCGGGCGGGCGGCAGGGGTGCTGCTGGACGACGTCGGGCGGACGCAGGCGGAGCGCACCGCGGGGCGCCTGACCGGCATCCCCCTCGTCGGCGTGGTGTCGAGCCCGCTGGAGCGCTGCCGCCAGACCGCGCAGGCGATCCTCGACCGCCAGACCGACGCGTCGGCGATGACGGTCGACGACGCCCTCACCGAGTGCGACTACGGGCGGTGGCAGGGACGGTCGCTGGCGGAGCTGGCGAAGGAGGCCCTGTGGTCCGTGGTGCAGAGCCACCCGTCGGCGGCCGCGTTCCCCGACGGCGAGTCGCTGGCCGCGATGCATGCGCGCGCGGTCGCCGCCGTGCGTCGGCACGACGCCGCGTTCGAGGCGCAGCACGGGCCCACCGCGGTCTGGGCGGCGGTCAGCCACGGTGACGTCATCAAGGCCGTCCTGGCCGACGCGCTCGGCATGCACCTGGATTTGTTCCAGCGGCTCACCGTCGGTCCGGCGTCGGTGTCCGTCGTCCGGTACGGGAGGAGCCGGCCGGACGTCGTCGCCACCAACACCGACGCCGGCGACCTCGGGTGGCTCGCCGCGGCGGCCCCGGTCGGCGACGCCCCGGTCGGGGGCGGTGCCGGGCCCGGCCCGGCGGTCGACGACGGCGCCCCGGGGAGCCCCTCAGGTCAGCCCTCGTAGACTGCGACCATGCCCGACAGGCCCACGATCGTCCACGAGTTCGACTGGCCGGACCGTGTCGTCGTCGGCACCGTCGGTCGGCCGGGGGAACGCACCTTCTACCTGCAGGCCCGCACCGGACCCCGCTCCACCAGCGTCGTGCTGGAGAAGGAGCAGTCGGCGGTGCTGGCGGACAAGCTCGACGAGCTGCTGGGCGCACTGGCCGCCGACCCCCGCAGCGGCGTGACCGTCCCCGCGGAGACGCCCGCCGAGCTCGTCGACGACGACCCCCTGGACCAGCCGGTCGAGGAGGAGTTCCGGGTCGGGACGATGCGCCTGAGCTGGGACCCGCGGACCGCGCAGGTCGTCATCGAGGCGCACCCGCTCGTGCTGCCGGACGAGGACGACGGCGACGAGCCCGAGCCGGACGACGACGAGCCGGCCGAGAAGCTCGTCGTCCGCATCCCGGTCGGGACGGCGCGCGCGTTCGTGCAGCGCACCCGTCAGGTGGTCCGCGCGGGACGGCCGGCGTGCCCCTTCTGCGGGCAGCCGGTCGACGAGGACGGCCACGTGTGCCCGCCCCCCCAGGCCGTGTGACGGCGGCCGGGACCGACCTCGACGGCGGCGAGCTCGAGCTCGTCGGCCGGATCACGGTCGCGTCGAACGCGACGTTCGTCGGCCGCATCGGTGAGGTCGCCGTCGTCTACAAGCCCGTGGCCGGCGAACGGCCGCTGTGGGACTTCCCGGACGGGACCCTGGCGCGCCGGGAGGTCGCCGCGTACGCGGTCTCCGAGAAGCTCGGCTGGGGCATCGTGCCCCGCACGTGGCTGCGGGACGGACCCCTCGGGCCCGGCATGGTGCAGGTCTGGCACGAGCCGGACGCGGAGCAGGACCCGGTCGACCTCCTTCCCGCGTCGGACGTGCCCGCACAGGGCTGGCGCACCGTGCTGGAGGGTTCCGACGACGAGGGGCGGCCCGTCGCGCTGGTCCACGAGGACTCGGTGGCGCTGCGCCGCATGGCCGTCCTCGACGTCGTCGTCAACAACGCGGACCGCAAGGGCGGCCACGTGCTCCCCCTGCCGGACGGGCGCCGCCTCGGCGTGGACCACGGCGTGACGTTCCACGTCGAGCCGAAGCTGCGGACCGTGCTGTGGGGCTGGGTCGGCGAGCCGCTCGACCCCGAGGAGTCGGCCGGCGTCGAGCGTGTGCGGTCCTCGCTCAGCGGGGACCTGGGGGAGCGGCTGTCGGGGCTGCTGGACGAGACGGAGCTCTCCGCCCTGACCGCACGGTGCGAGCGGCTGATCGGCGACGGCGTGTTCCCGGCGCCGGAGACCGTGATGTCACCGGTGCCGTGGCCCTTGTTCTGACCCGTCCGTGAGGCGGCGCGCTGCGTGGGCGAAGTCGATCACGCACGCCCCCTCCCGCCGTGTCGGAGGCCGGGGGTACGGTCACGAAGGTGACCACAACTGTGACGGAGGACACGTTCCTCGAGATGGTCCAGCCCCTGCGTCGGGAGCTGGTGGCGCACTGCTACCGCATGGTGGGCTCCGTCCAGGAGGCGGAGGACCTGGTCCAGGAGACGTACCTGCGCGCGTGGCGGTCGTTCCACGGCTTCGAGAACCGCTCGTCGGTGCGGACCTGGATGTACCGGATCGCGACCAACACGTGCCTGACGGCCCTGGAGGGACGGTCCCGCCGGCCCCTGCCCACGGGCCTCGGTGCCCCGCCGGGGGACCCGACGGCGGAGCTGCGCACGCGACCGGAGGTGTCGTGGCTGGAGCCGCTGCCGGACGCCGTCGTCTGGGGCGCGGCACCGGCGGACCCCGGTGACGTCGCGCTGGCGCGGGACACCGTGCGGCTGGCCTTCGTGGCGGCGCTCCAGCACCTCACCGCTCAGCAGCGGGCCGCGCTGCTGCTCAAGGACGTGCTGTGCTGGCAGGCGTCGGAGATCGCCGAGGCCCTCGGCCTGTCCGTCGCCTCGGTCAACAGCAGCCTGCAGCGCGCGCGGGCGCACCTCGCCAAGCTGGACGAGGACGCGACGCCGCGGCTGGCCGACGACGACCCACGTCTGCGCCACCTCCTCGACGCGTACGTCGAGGCGTTCGAGGCCTACGACGTCCAGCGGATCGTCCAGCTCCTCACCGCCGACGCCGAGTGGGAGATGCCCCCGTTCGAGGAGTGGTACCGCGGGGCGGAGGACATCGGGCGTCTCATCAGGACCCAGTGCCCGGCGCAGGCTGCGGGGGACATGCGGCTGCTGCTCACGCGCGCGAACGGCGCCCCGGCGGTCGGCATGTACATGCGCGGCCCCGACGGCGTGCACCGCGCCTTCCAGCTCCAGCACCTGACGGTGACGCCGGACGGCGTGTCGGCGGTGACGGTCTGGTTCGACACGGACCTGTTCAGGCGGTTCGGCCTCCCGGACCACCTGGGTCCGGAGGGCGAGGTCGCCGCCCTCGCGCCGGGGGAGGCCCCGCACTGCGGCCTCTGACGGAGCGCGGCCTCTGACGGAGCGTCAGTCGTCCCCGCCTTCCTCCATCTCGCCCTCCTGCTCGAGGCCGGGCTCCTCGATCTCCGCCTCGCCCTCGCATCCGGCAGCCATCGTGAGGGGCAGGGCCACCACGAGGGCCGCTCCGGCCATCAGGCGGCGAGTGCGGGCGGTGCGGGGGAGTGCTGAGCGGGTCATCGTCGTCTCCAGGTGAGGTCGGTGGTGACTGCCTGTCCGACCCACTGTCGCGCTGCTGGGAGCGACGCGCGACAGCAACGGGCTCCACGGAGCGGCTGCAGGGGTCGGGGCCGAGGCTCGCGGCGCGGGCGTCGACAGCTCGACGCGCCGACCGCACAGGGTTCACCGCAGGGCGAGGCGGTCCGCGAGCACGGGGAGGACCTGCGACGTGCCGGCGTGGATGCGCAGGGTCGCGTCGACGTCGGCGCGCGTCGCCCCGCGGTTGACGATGACCACGGGCCGCCCGGACCGCACGGCGTGCCGCACGAACCGCAGCCCGGACATGACGGCCAGGGAGGATCCCGCGACGAGGAGGGCGTCGGCCTCGTCGACGAGGGCGTAGGCGCGCTCGACGCGCTCCTTCGGCACGGACTCCCCGAAGTAGACGATGTCGGGCTTGATCGTCCCGCCGCAGCGCTCGCAGTCGGCGACGCGGAAGCCCTCGGTGGACTCGATGACGGCGTCCGCGTCCGGAGCGATCTCGACGTCCGCCACGGCGCCGACCGCCTCCGCGAAGCCAGGGTTCAGGGCCTCGAGCCGGTGGGCCAACGCGTCGCGCGTGGTCCGGTCGCCGCACTCGAGGCAGACGATCTCCGCGTAGGTGCCGTGCAGGTCGATGACGGCTCGGCTCCCGGCGAGCGTGTGCAGCCGGTCCACGTTCTGCGTGATGAGACCGACGGCGACGCCCGCGGCCTCCATCCGGGCGACCGCGTCGTGCCCGGCATTGGGGCGGGTGCGGTGCACGTACCGCCAGCCGACGTGGTTGCGCGCCCAGTAGGTGCGGCGGAACGCCGGGTCGGAGACGAACTGCTGGTAGGTCATCGGCCGACGCGGCGGGGAACCGGGGCCGCGGTAGTCGGGGATCCCGGAGTCCGTCGAGATCCCCGCGCCGGTGAGCACGGCCAGGCGCGCGCCGCGCAGGAGGTCGATCGCGGCCGGCAGCCCGGTCTCCGCGTCGTGCGGGGGCGTCGGCGCCGGAACGAAGCGCGGGGCGACCTGGCGCGGCAGCGCGCGCGCCGCCGGCCGGTCGGTCGGGGTGCCGACCGAGGACACGTCCGGGCGCGCGGCTCCTGTGGACGGCGCGGCGGCGTGGCTCACCGCGTCAGGGTAGGCGGCGGCGCTGAGGGCCGCCTGGCACCGCGCGGCGCCGTCGGCCCGGTCCTCAGGCCCCGTCGCCGGGCCGGTCCTGCAGCGCGGCCCACTGGGCGAAGGTGAGGTCCCGGCCGATGATCGTCGGGGTGCGGAACGGCCACGAGTCGGCGACCCAGCGCGGCAGGTCCTCCGCGAGGGTGCGCTCCAGGTCCGTGCCGACGGCGTCGTCGACGACCCACCACGCGATCTCGGCGTCGGCTCCGGGAACCGTGTCGGGCGGGTCGACGTAGACGCAACCCAGCAGCTGCGTCTCCTCCGCGTCCAGCACGGCGTAGTTGTAGGACGAGCGCTTCCGCATCTCGTCCTCGTGGTACTCCAGGTCCTCGAGGTCCTGCTCGCGCGTCATCGTCGCGGGCGGCCAGCCCCAGACGGGGCCGAAGAGGCTGAACAGCCGTTCCTGCGACCCCATGACGGCGACCATGTCGATGTCGACGTCGGCCGCACGGATCGGCCGGAGGTGGTGGCCCGTCGCCAGGTCCAGTCGCGCAGGGGGCTCGAAGTCGTCGGGGAGCCAGCTCATGGACGGACGGTATCCCCGCTGCCCGCCGCTCCCCGTCGCCTTTCTCGACCATTCCGCGACCTGGGTGACCGAATGGTCGAGAAGCGCGATGTCCGGACGTCGGGGGCGCGAGGCGGCGATGCGGGAGGCGCGAGGCGGGCCGTGCCGGGGGGCGCGGCGGGCGGCGGGGGCTGGAGGGTCAGTCGGTGACGACCTCGCCACCCTCGCCCGCCCACGCGACGATGCCGCCCTGGAGGTCGTAGACGTCGGTGAAGCCGAGGTCGACCATGCGGTCCGTCGCGACGCCGGACCGGTTCGACGTCTGGCAGTACACGAGGTACCTGCCGTCCTTCGGCAGCCGGCCGACCGCGTCGGCGAAGTCCGGGGCAGAGCTGTCGATGTTGACGGCATCCGGCAGGTGCCCGGCCGCGAACTCCTGCGGCGTCCGGACGTCGAGGACCGTGACGTCGGGGTCGTCCGCGAGCTCGGCGAAGGCGGTGGGGCCCACGTCGGTGACCGAGACAGCCGACGACGCGCCGTCCTCGGCTCCGCAGGCGGTGAGGCCGCCGACCGCCAGGAGTGCAGCGACGGCGAGGGGGAGGAGGCGACGACGCATACTCGGGAGGGTATCAAGAGGATGCTCGTGCGGTCAGCCGGTTGCTCTACCGTGGCCCGGTGAGAACTCCGATGCGACGCGCCTGGCTGGCGGCTGCCGCTGCCCCCGTCGTCGTCGGCATGGGCCTCCTCGGGACGCTCGGCGCCGACGACACGGTGACACCGCCTGCGGCGGACGCCGCCTCGGTCGCCCCCGACGCCGAGAGGGCCTCCGACGACGGCGCCGCCCGCGTCACCGACCGCGCCCCGAGCGGCGCCGACCGCGGCGCGCAGGTCCCGGATGGCCGGGACCCCGCCGCGCCGCCGGTCGGCGACGCAGCGGCTCCCGCGCCCGCTCCGGAGGCTCCACTGCCGCCCGGAGCCCGCGCCCCCCCTCCGGCCCCGCCGCCGGCACCCCCCGCCCCCGCCCCCGCCCCGCCCCGCCCCGCGCCGCCCGCCCCCGCGCCGGCGCCACCCGCGCCGTCGTCAGCGACGCGCGACGTCGAGAGCCGGCTGCTCGCCATGGCCAACGACGCCCGCTGGTCCGCCGGGCTCGCGCCGGTGCAGGCCCACGACGGGCTCGCCGCCGTCGCGCGCACCTGGTCCGAGCAGCTGGCCGCCTCGGGCCGGTCCCTGGCGCACAACCCCGACTACGCGGCCCAGGTCCCGGGCGGGTGGAGCGCGCTCGGTGAGAACGTCGCGTGGATCGACGACGGCGGGACGCTCTCCCCCGGGGACGTCGCCCAGCGGATCCACCAGGGCTGGATGGACTCGGCCGGCCACCGGGAGAACCTCCTGCGGCCCGGCTACACCCACCTGGGCGTCGGTGTCGGGCACCACCCGGAGCACGGCTGGTACCTCACCCAGAACTTCGCGACGTACTGAGCTCCTGGCGACCGGCGGCGCCGCCAGGGTGTGCCCGGGTGTCTCAGCCCTGCCGCGGCGGGAACGGCGGCGAGAGGAACGCCACGAGCGTGACGTCGTCGGCTCCGCGGTTGGACGCGCGGAGCTCCTCGTCCCCGGTCAGCACGGCGACACCGCCGGCACCCAGCTGGACCGGACCGTCGGCGCCGTCGAGGGTGACGACACCCGCGACGACGAGGAGGTCCAGGTCCGAGGACCCGTGCCGGTGGGGCGGCAGGTCCTGACCGGGCGCCAGCCTGATGACACGCAGGCTGGAGGTCGGGGTCTCGACCAGCGACTCGGCGACGAAGCGGTCGGAGGTGGCGGCGGGGACGTCGGTGAGGTGGACGATGCGCATGGCCCCAGTCTGTCCGCCGCGACCGACACGGGTGGCCGGACCTACGACCCGACCTCCAGCGCGGCCGCGTACGGCGGCACCCGAGGGTGCGGGTGCTCGGCGGAGCGGCCCTGGAAGGACAGGATCGTGCGGTTCTGCACGTGCCCGTCGCGGATCTCGATCGCCCGCCGGATCGTCTCGTTCGCCTCCCACGACCACGGGCCCTGCATGACGACGCGCAGGAAGGGCAGCAGCGCCTCGCTGATCTCCCACGTCGCGGAGTTCCACAGGTAGGACGGGCTGTGGTCGACCGCGTAGTACAGGACGTGCTCGCCCACCATGAACGTCGGGTCGGCGAACGACGTGGGCCGCGCCCACTCGAACCCCATGCCGGTGTCGCAGGACACGTCGACGACGAGACTGCCCGCCGCGAAGTGCTCGAGGTCGGCGGTCCGCAGGTACATGTGCGGGCGCTCGGGGTCCTGGAGCGTGCAGTTGACGACGACGTCGTGCCCCGCGAGGAAGGTCGCGAGCGGGACGCGCCCGTGGTCGCCGACGACGTCGCTGAGGTGGGTCGCCGGGTCCTCGTCCTCCAGGTGGACCAGCCGCGCGGCATGGATGGGTGCGTTGACCGCGGCGATCGGCCGGTGCGTCAGCACGACGACGTCGGTGATGCCCTGGCCGAGCAGCGCCGTGACGGCCCCGCGCGCCGTCGCGCCGAAGCCGATGACGACGGCGCTGAGCCGCCGCCCGTACTCACCTGTCGTCCCGGCGAGCTGCAGGGCGTGCAGGACCGAGGCGTAGCCGGCGATCTCGTTGTTCGCGTGGAAGACGTGCAGGCTGAAGCCGTTGTCCGCGGCCCAGTGGTTCATCGCCTCGAAGGCGATGAGGGTCAGGCGCCGGTCGATCGCGAGCTGCGTCAGGGCGGGGTCCTGCACGCAGTGCGGCCAGCCCCACAGGACGCCGCCGTCGGGCAGGTCGGCCAGGTCCGCCACCTGCGGCTTGGGCAGCAGGACGACGTCCGAGCGGCCGAGGACCTCGTCGCGCGGCCGCACCGCGCCGACGAGGGCGGCGAGCTGGTCGTCGGACCACCCGAAGCGCTCGCCGTAGCCCGACTCGAGCACGAGGTGGGCGCGGAGGTCCGCGTCGATGCGCTCGAGATGGCCCGGGTGCAGCGGCACGCGCCGCTCGTCGGGCTTGCGGGAGCTCCCGACGACGCCCAGCGTCAGGAGGTCGTCCGTCGTCCTCGGCAGGGGGTCACCGGCTGGTCTGCTGGTCATCGTCGCTCCTTCAGGCCGCGCTGCCCGGTCGGTTCGACGGTAGACCGTGCGCCGTCCGGGAGAGGCCGAACGGGGAGCCCGGTGCGGCGGGTCGTCCGGCAGGGTGACGGCGCCCCGCCGGGCGACCGTTCCGATGAAGGTTCGATGAAGGACGCGCTTGCGGGAACAGGACGGAGGGTGGGACGGTTGGCGAAGGTACCCCAGGGGGGTATCGAGAGGAGTCGACGATGAGCATGCACCACGACCACGACCACGACGCGTCGGTCGCCGCCGCTCCCGCGGCGCAGGCGCACCACGGGCACACCGGGCACAGCGGCCACGCGGGGCACAGCGCCAGCGGGCATGGTGGGCCGGAGACGCAGCACGGGGAGTCCGCCGCCCAGGCCCATGCCGGCCACGGGAACGCCGGCCACGGCGACCACGCCGCGCAGTTCCGGGAGCGCTTCTGGGTCAGCCTCGTCCTGGCGGTCCCCGTCGTGCTCTTCAGCGAGATGTTCGCCGACCTGCTCGGGTACATGCCGCCGTCGTTCCCCGGCTCGACCTGGATCTCACCGGTGCTCGGCACCGTGGTGTACCTCTACGGCGGTCGGCCCTTCCTCACCGGTGCCGTCACCGAGGCGCGGGCCCGCAAGCCCGGGATGATGCTGCTGGTCGCACTTGCGATCACCGTCGCGTTCGTCGCGTCGTGGGCCACGACCCTCGGGTTCACCGACTCGCTCGACTTCTGGTGGGAGCTCGCGCTCCTCGTCGTGATCATGCTTCTCGGGCACTGGCTCGAGATGCGAGCCCTCGGCGCGGCGTCCGGTGCGCTCGACGCGCTCGCGGCACTGCTCCCCGACCTCGCGGAGAGGATCACCGACGACGGAACGGTCGAGGTGCCGCTGGACGAGCTGCGCACGGGCGACGTCGTCCTCGTCCGCGCCGGCGGGCGCGTGCCGGCCGACGGCGTCATCGTCGACGGCAGCTCGCACATGGACGAGGCCATGATCACGGGGGAGTCCCGCCCGGTGCGCCGAGGTCCGGGCGACCAGGTCGTCGGCGGCACGGTCGCGACCGACTCCACGCTGCGCGTCGAGGTCACCGCGATCGGTGCGGACACCGCGCTCGCGGGCATCCAGCGGCTCGTGGCCGACGCGCAGGCGTCGAGCTCCCGCGCGCAGGCGCTCGCCGACCGCGCCGCGGGCTTCCTGTTCTGGTTCGCGCTCGGCGTCGGCGTCGTGACATTCGTCGTCTGGGCGCTGCTCGGTGACATGCCGGACGCCGTCGAGCGGACCGTCACGGTCCTCGTCATCGCCTGCCCCCACGCCCTCGGCCTGGCCATCCCGCTCGTCATCGCCATCTCCACCGAGCGGGCCGCCCGCGCCGGCGTCCTGGTCAAGGACCGGCTCGCCCTGGAGCGGATGCGCACGGTCGACACCGTGCTCTTCGACAAGACCGGCACCCTGACGACGGGCCGGCTGACGCTGGTCGGGCACGCCGCGACCGCGGGCACGACCGACGACGAGCTGCTGGCTCTCGCCGCGGCCGTCGAGGCGGACAGCGAGCACCCCGTCGCGCGCGCCGTCGTGGCGGCCCACTCGGGCGAGCGGCCGACCGTGCGCGACTTCCGGACCCTGCCGGGCCGGGGCGTCCAGGCCGTCGTCGGCGGGCGCACCGTCCACGTCGGCGGGCCGGCGCTGCTGGCCGAGCTCGACGCCACCGTGCCGCAGGACCTCACCGGCCCGACGGCGCGCTGGCAGGAGCAGGCGGCGAGCGTGCTGCACGTCGTCGTCGACGGCCGGGTGGTCGGTGCGCTTGCCGTCGCGGATGCCATCCGGCCGGAGTCGAAGGCCGCCGTGGACGCCCTGCACCGCCACGGCGTGCGCGTCGCGATGGTGACGGGCGACGCCCGGCACGTCGCGGAGGCGGTCGCCACGCAGCTCGGCATCGACGAGGTGTTCGCCGAGGTGCTGCCGGACCAGAAGGACGCGAAGGTCGCGGAGCTCCAGGCGCGCGGGCGCAAGGTCGCGATGGCCGGTGACGGCGTCAACGACGCACCCGCGCTGACCAGGGCCGACGTCGGCATCGCCGTCGGCGCCGGCACGGACGTCGCGATCGAGTCCGCGGGTGTGGTGCTGGCCTCGGACGACCCGCGCGGGGTCGTGTCGGTCATCGCCCTGTCCAAGGCGTCCTACCGGAAGATGTGGCAGAACCTCGTCTGGGCGACCGGGTACAACCTCATCGCCGTGCCGCTGGCGGCGGGTGTCCTGGCCTGGGCAGGCTTCGTGCTCTCGCCGGCGGTCGGGGCGATCCTCATGTCGGTCTCGACCATCGTGGTCGCGCTCAACGCCCAGCTGCTGCGGCGCCTGGACCTGGACCCGGCGCGGGTCACGGCGAGCTGACGCCCAGCCCAGACCGACCCGGCCACCGACCCCCTCGACCCGCCCCGGCGAGGGGGTCGGTCGCTGTCCGGGACCCGCTGCGGGTGTGCTCCCTACTCGTCGCAGACGTCGTCGCGGGCCGGGACGAAGAGGTAGTCCATCCCGGGGGAGGAGAGGACGAGCGCGTCGTCGTCGATCGGTGACACCCGCAGCTCCTGGCCCTCCTGCTCGGTCCACTCCGCCTCGCCGTCCGCGAGCCGCCACAGCGTGCCGGCGAACGGGCCGACGACGACGCCCCGGCACTCCGGGCGCGGCCGCCACACATAGCGAGCGCCCGCCTCCGGGATGCGGGCGTCGCCGTCCGCCAGGAGCGCTGCCTCCGGCGGGCCGGCGTCGGGGTCCAGGTGGATCTGCCCGTCGGTGGCGGTCGCGCCCGGGGTCGAGAGGTCGACGTCGACGACCGTGCGTTCCTGCGGCACGCCCGACGGCGGGCCGTCCGCGTCGAGCTGGACCACGAACGGGCCTGTCGGCAGCAGCGCCCGGTCGATCGCGACGACGAAGGAGTGCGGGTTGGCGTCCTCGGTGCAGGCGGAGAACGGGCCGGAGCCCGGCACGACGATCTCGCCGTGCACCGTCGCACCCCGCACGACGACGCCGTCCAGGCGCACCGGGCAGCTGCTGCCGTACACCGCGCCGAACCAGACGACGACCTCCGACGGCCAGTCGACGTCGGGCGGGCCGTCCTCGAGGCCCGCCTCCGTCCACAGCGACGCGAGCTGGTCGTCGGTGGTCGCGACGCCGGTCCGGTACGCCTCGCCGGCCCCCTGCTGGTGCCCGAGCAGGCGCCAGCCGTCGCCGGATGCCGGCTGATCACCCTCGGGCACGAACGACGCGGGGTCGACCACGTCGACGCAGAGCGGCTCGCCGGCGAACTGCCGGAGCGCGTCCTCCGCCTGCGCGCTCGCCGGGACGCCGTGGACGGAGAGCCGCCCCCTCGGCACGTCCAGGGCGACCCCCCCGGTCGGAGTGGCGTCGGCCGCCGCGAGCGCGGGCATGACGCGGTCCATCAGCGACTGGAGGTCGGCAAGGGCGTACGGCACGGCGACGACGACGACGCCCTCGCCTGGGAACTCGTCGGCGACCTGCTCCTGGAGGGCGGCGACGTCCGCACCGTGGAAGCCGACGGTCACCCAGCCGTGGTGGTCACGGTCGAGCCAGAGCTCCTCGAAGCCTGGGCGCTCGGAGGCCCATGCCCGGACGGCGTCGACCAGCTCGGTGGCGTTGCCGTACTGCGGCTGGTCCCGGTACAGCGCGGGGTCCGCGGCGATCGTGGCGGTGTCCGCGCAGGAGGGGAAGCCGCCGTACCCGTCGCCCGTCGCACCGCCCGGTCGCGGAGCCGCGGGACCGGCGCAGCCGGCCAGGACGACCGCCAGCAGGAGGGCGAGGGCGGAGATCCGCGACCCCCGAAGGGGTGCCGGCGTCCCCGCGATCGACGTCCGCATGACATGCCCCCAGTCCGCACCGCCGACGACCGACACCGGTCGTACTGATCCTCGCACCGGCCCCCTCACGTCTGTGTCGTGACAGGGCTCCGTCTTGCTCAGGGGCGCGTCGGTGGTCCCTCCTAGAGTCGGGAGATGGAGACCGTCCACAGGCTGTCCCGCACCGAGGCGCGCCGCGTCGCCGTCCGCGCCCAGATGCTCGCCGAACCTCGTCCGGCGGACCTGCTCGAGGTGCTCGACCACCTGACTATGGTCCAGCGGGACCCGGTGAGCGCCGTCGCGCCGAGCGCCCACCTCGTGCTGTGGAGCCGCCTCGGCTCGTCCTACGACCCGTCCCAGCTCCAGGACGCCGTCGACTCCCAGAGCGTCGTCGAGCTGCAGGGCATGTACCGGCCGGCCGCGGACATGGTGCTGTACCGGGCGGAGATGGCCGCGTGGCCGGGTACGGACGACCCGACCCACTGGCGCGCCGGGCTGGACCGGTGGGTCCGGGAGAACGACGCCTGCCGGCGGGACGTGCTCGAGCGCCTGCGCGCGGACGGACCGCTGCCCGCGTCCGCGCTGCCCGACACGTGCGTGCGGCCGTGGCGCTCGAGCGGCTGGAACGACGCGAAGAACGTCACGATGATGCTCGACCGCCTCGTGGAGCGCGGCGAGGTCGCCGTTGCCGGCGGGTCCGGTCGCGACCGGCTCTGGGACCTCGCCGAGCGGGTCTACCCTCCCGGGGAGCCGGTCCCGGAGCCCGGGGCGCATCGGCTCCGCGACGGACGCCGGCTGCGCGCCCTCGGGATCGCGCGGTCGACGGGTGCGGAGCACCCGGTCGAGCCGCTGCACGTGGGTGAGGTGGGTGAGGAGGCCGTCGTCGAGGGCGTCCGGGGCACCTGGCGGGTCGATCCGGCGTACCTGGGCAGCGGGCCGTTCGAGGGCCGGACGGCTCTGCTGTCCCCGTTCGACCGTCTCGTCTTCGACCGGAAGCGCATGGGGGACCTCTTCGAGTTCGACTACCGGCTGGAGATGTACAAGCCGGCAGCCAGGCGCCGCTGGGGCTACTACGCGCTCCCGGTGCTGCACGGGGACCGGCTGGTCGGCAAGGTCGACGCGAAGGCAGACCCGCGCGCCGGCGTGCTCCACCTGAACGCCGTGCACGAGGACGTCCCGTTCCGGGCCGACGTGCGCGACGCGGTGGACGGCGAGATCACCGACCTCGCCCGCTGGCTCGAGCTGGAGGTCGCGGGACCCGCGACCTCGTGACGCCGCACGCGCGCCCCATCCCGCACCCGCACGCGCGCCCCATCCCGCACCCGCACGTGAAGAACGCCCGAACCCACGATCACGTGGGTCCGGGCGTCGTCGATGTCCTGCGACATCACATGGCGGTAGCGGTGGGATTTGAACCCACGGTGGACTTTCACCCACACACGCTTTCGAGGCGTGCTCCTTAGGCCGCTCGGACACGCTACCTCGCCGGTGAGGATAGCCCGTGGCGAGCGCTGGTCCCAATCCGGCCCCGGCACCGCCGTCGGGCGTCACCCGGTGGAGCAGGCGACCACCGGGGCGGTGCGGCGCTGGACCACGCCGAAGACGACGATCGCGAGCGCGGCCAGCGCCATGGAGGTGCTGCCGGGGACGGAGGCGACGAGCAGGCCGGCGCCCACGGTCGTCAGAGCGGGCATCGCCGCGCACGGTCCGCAGCCGACGGCGTCGCGGACCGTCTGACCCGCTCGGGGCACGACGTCGCTGAGGACAGCCGCGCCGGCCACCGCCACCACGCCGACGACGGCGATCCACGCAGGCCCGGCGCCGGGCCCGCCGCCGAGGCCGAGGTAGATGACGAAGAGCAGCGGCGCGAGCCCCAGGCCGGCGAGGAGGCGCCGGACGTCCGGGCCGCGCCGCGGTGTGCTCAGCGGCAGGTGCACCGCTGCGCCGTCGGGACGGAGGCGAAGACGGCGTCCACGTGCTGGCCGCAACCGGACCAGGTGACCTTGCCGCAGGAAGAGCAACGAGCGGGGCTGCACACAGCACTTCTCCTTCGTGACGATCCTCGGGGTTGAGGAGAACATACCCCCGGGGGTATAGTCGGAACAACCCGAGCACCGTGGAGGACCGACAGCCATGTCCGAAGTGAGCATCGAGCAGCTCGCTGCCGCCCGAACGGCCGGCGCGTACGTCGTGGACGTCCGGGAGCCGCAGGAGTACGTCGGCGGACACGTCCCCGGCGCCGTCCTCGTCCCGATGTCCCAGCTCGCCGCCCGTGTCGGGGAGCTGCCCACCGACCGCCCGCTCTACCTGATCTGCCGCAGCGGCAACCGCAGCCTGCAGGTCACCACCGCGCTGCGCGCGCACGGCTACGACGCGGTCTCGGTCCGCGGCGGCACCGAGGCGTGGATCGCCTCGGGCCGCCCCACCGTCATCGGCGCCGACGCCTGAGCGCATCCGACCCGACCAGCAGACCAGCCTGAGGAGCCAGCCATGGCCATCACGATCATCCCCATCGCCACCCCGAGCCTCGGCGACCGCAGCTACGTCGTCCACGACGGCGAGGTCGCCTTCGTCGTCGACCCGCAGCGCGACATCGACCGGGTGCTCGCCCTCGTGCACGAGCACGGCGTCCGCATCACCGACGTCTTCGAGACGCACATCCACAACGACTACGTCACCGGCGGCTACGCGCTCGCGCAGCAGGTCGGCGCCCGCTACCACGTCAACGCCGACGACGCCGTGTCCTACGAGCGCGACGAGATCCGCGACGGCGACGTCGTCGAGGTGAGCCCCGCGCTGCACGTCCGCGCCGTCCACACGCCCGGCCACACCTACACGCACCTGTCCTACGTCCTGGAGGGCGACGAGCCCGTCGTCTTCTCCGGCGGCTCGCTGTTGTTCGGCTCGACGGGACGGCCCGACCTCCTCGGTGAGGAGCACAAGCACGAGCTCGCCCGCCACCAGTACCGGTCCGCCCGCACGCTCGCCACGCTGCCGGACGAGACGGTCGTCATGCCGACCCACGGGTTCGGCTCGTTCTGCGCCGCGACGTCCGCCGGCGAGACCACCGACTCCTCCACGATCGGTCGCGAACGCCGGGTCAACCCCGTGCTCAGCCAGGACGAGGAGGACTACGTCGCCGGCGTCATCGCCGGCCTGGACGCCTACCCGGCGTACTACGTGCACATGGGCCCCGCGAACGCCGCCGGCCCGGACCCCGCGGACCTCAGCGCGCCGCAGCGCGCCGACAAGGACGAGCTGCGGCGCCGTCTGGAGGCGGGGGAGTGGCTCGTCGACCTGCGCCACCGCACCGCGTTCGCGGCCGGCCACGTCCCGCGCACGGTGAACATGGGTCTGGACGGGCAGTTCGCGACCTACCTCGGCTGGCTCATCCCGTGGGGGACTCCGGTGACGCTGCTCGCCGAGACGCCCGAGCAGGTCGCCGAGGCGCAGCGTGAGCTGGTGCGCATCGGGATCGACCGACCGGCCGCGCAGGCCACCGGGCGTCCGGAGGACTGGACCGACGAGCCCCTCGCCACCCTGTCGACGGCGACCTTCGCGGACCTGGCGCAGGTGCGTCACCACCGCGAGGTGACGGTGCTCGACGTGCGCCGGGTCAACGAGTGGCGCGACGGCCACCTGGTCGGGGCGGTGCACATCCCCCTGCACGACCTCCTGGAGCGCATGGACGAGCTGCCCGACGGCGAGATCTGGGTGCACTGCGCGTCCGGGTACCGGTCCTCGATCGCCTCCTCGCTCATCGCCGCGTCCGGCCGCCGCGTCGTGGCGGTCAACGACACCTACGCCACCTCCGCCGAGAAGGCCGGCCTGGCCGTCGAGGCGGCGTGAGCGGCGTCGTCGGCACCCCGGCGAGCCGGGGCGTCGTCGACCGGGTGCGGCGGGAGGTGGTGGCCACGCCCCGGGAGCTCGGGATCGCGCTGCGCGCCTGGACGCCTCGGCAGGTCGGTGCGGCGGTGCTGCTCGCGGGGGCGTTCGCCCTCCTGCTCGGCATCCCCACCGTGCTCATCCCGAACCCGGTGTTCGGGCGGGAGATCCCCGTCGTGGCGTGGAACTACCCGGTGTGGATCGCGTCGGCGGCGCTCGCCGGCATGCTCGCCGCGACCTACGTCCGGCCCTCGGCGTCGCGGGTGTCCGGCCCCGACGCGGCCGACGACGCCCCGGACGCCGCCGCCCCGAGCCGGGCCGCCCTGGCCGGCGGCATCCTCACGTGGTTCGCGGTGGGCTGCCCCGTCTGCAACAAGATCGCCCTCCTGGCGCTCGGCTACTCCGGGGCGCTGACGTGGTTCGCCCCGGTCCAGCCGTACCTCGCCGCGGCGGCCCTCCTCCTCCCGGCGGGTGCGCTGGTCGTCCGCCTGCGCGGGCAGGTCTCCTGCCCGACCCCGAGGCGCCCTCGCACCCCGGCACCCACGACGACGGCCTGACCCGCCCGGACCGGACCGTTCTCCGGGGCGATGCCGTGGTGGAGGTGCGGATGGCGTCGCCGGCGTCCGGTCGCCCGGCGACGAGGGCGCCGGTTGACGTGCGGTGCCATGGACGATGACGCCCGCACCCCTGACGCCACGACCGCCCCCGCGCAGCCCACCGCCCGGAAGGTCGCCGACCGGTGGGTCGAGACGCTCGCGGACCTCGACCCGGGCGTCGGGACGGCGCTGGGCATCCGGCCCGGCGACGACCGCATGCCGGACCTGTCGCCCGACGCTCTCGCCGAGCGGGCCACCGAGGCGCGCGCCGCCCTCGCACGGCTCGACGGCGCCCACGTCCGCGGCGACGACGACCGTCGATGCGCCACCCTGCTCGCGGAGCGACTCGGTGCGGCCCTCCTCCTGCACGACGCCCGGGAGGACCTCGCGACGCTCCGCCCCATCGGCTCGCCCGTCCAGCAGCTGCAGTCGATCTTCCTGCTCATGCCGACGGCGACCGACGACGACTGGTCCGTCATCGCCCGCCGGATGGCGCGCGTCCCGGAGTCCGCGGCGTCGTACCGCGCCTCCCTGGAGGCGGGGATCGCGTCGGGGGTGGTCAGCGCGCCACGACAGGCCGAGGCGGTCGTCGAGCAGCTCGGCGCCTGGCTGCCCGACGGCGACGCACCGGGATGGCACGCGAGCTTCACGGCGCAGGGCCCCGACGCCCTGCGGACCGACCTGGACCGGGCGGCGTCGTCGGCCGCGGACGGCGTCGCGGCGCTGCGCGACTGGCTGCGGACCACCTACCTCCCCGCCGTCGACGGCGGGCCGGACGGCGTCGGGCGGGACCGGTACGTGCTCGCGGCGCGGGGCCACCTCGGCGCCCACCTCGACCCGGACGAGGCGTACACCTGGGGCTGGGAGGAGCTCGCGCGGATCGAGGACGAGATGACGCGTGAGGCGGAGCGCGTGCTGCCCGGCGGGAGCGTCACCGAGGCGTTCGCGCACCTCGACGAGCACGGCGAGGCCGTGGAGGGCGTCGAGGAGGTCCGCCTCTGGCTCCAGGCGATGATGGACCGCGCGATCGCGGAGCTGGACGGCAGCGTCGTCGACGTGGCCGAGCCCGTGCGTCGCGTCGAGGCGATGATCGCCCCGCCCGGCGCGGCCGCGGCGCCGTACTACACGCGGCCGTCGCTGGACTTCTCCCGTCCCGGCCGCACGTGGCTGCCGACGCTCGGCCGGACCCGCTTCCCGACGTGGGACCTCATCAGCACCTGGTACCACGAGGGCGTGCCGGGCCATCACCTGCAGCTGGGTCAGTGGGCGTGCCGGGCCACCGACCTGTCGCGCTTCCAGGTGAGCGTGGGCTCCATCCCGGCGACGACCGAGGGCTGGGCGCTGTACGCCGAGCGCCTCATGGACGAGCTCGGGTACCTCCCGGACGCCGGTGCCCGCCTCGGCTACCTCGACGGCCAGCGGATGCGGGCGGTGCGCGTCGTCGTCGACATCGGCATGCACCTCGGCCTGCGGATCCCCGACGGCGCCCCGTTCCGGCCGGGCGAGCGGTGGACGCACGACCTGGGGCTCGAGTTCTTCCGGGAGCGCAGCGGGTCGCCCGACGCCTTCGTCGCCAGCGAGATCGTGCGGTACCTCGGCTGGCCGGGCCAGGCGATCAGCTACAAGCTCGGCGAGCGTGCGTGGCTCGCGGGGCGGGACGCGGCGCGGCGCCGTCGGGAGGAGGCGGGCGAGCAGCTCGACCTGCGTGCGTGGCACACCGCAGCGCTGTCGCTCGGGTCGCTCGGCCTGGACGACCTGCAGCGGGAGCTCGCCGCCCTCTGAGCGCGCAGGCGGGCTTTGTCACGGCCTGTTGCGTGAGAGGTCACCGGCGTACCGTGGGGCGATGACCGTGCAAGGTCATCGCGTCCGGGCGGGGGAGCAGGAGCTGCGCTTCTCGCGCGCGGCGGACGGCACACGCCTCGCCTGGTCCACGCACGGCGCCGGGCCGCCGCTCGTCCTCGCGTCGTGCTGGATGAGCCACCTCCAGCACGACTGGCACAGCCCGGTGTGGCGACACTTCCTCGACGCGCTCGGCGCGGTCGCGACGACGATCCGGTACGACGAGCGGGGCTTCGGCCTCTCGGACTGGGACGTCACCGACTTCTCCCTGCAGGCGCGCCTGGGCGACCTCGAGACCCTCCTCGACGCCGTGCCGTACCAGCGCGTCGCGCTCATGGGCATGTCGGCCGGAGCGCCCGTCGCCATCGCGTACGCCGCCCTGCACCCGGAGCGGGTCAGCCGACTCGTCCTGTACGCCCCCATCGGCTCGGGCTGCTTCGCGGCGAGCGACGACGCCGAGGCGGAGGCCGCCCTCATGGCGATCATCAGTGCGGGGTGGGGCAGGAAGGACCCGCTGTTCCGACGTGTCTTCACCTCGATGCTCATCCCGGAGGCGACCGAGGAGCAGATGGGCTGGCTCGACGAGCAGCAGCGCGTCTCGACGTCCACGCACAACGCGATGGCCAGCCGCGTCGCCCGCGCGACGGTGGACGTGACCCCGTACCTGCCCCTCGTCCAGGCGCCGACGCTCGTCCTGCACGCCCGCGGTGACCGCGCTGCGCCGTTCGACCGGGGCCTACGGCTCGCGAGGGCGATCCCCGAGGCGAGGCTCGTGCCCCTGGAGTCCCGCAACCACATCCTCCTCGGCGACGAGCCGGCGTGGCGCGTCTTCCACGACGAGGTGGTCGACTTCCTCGCGCCGGACCGCGACGAGCTCGTCCCGCCGCCCGAGGCGGCGCTGGCCCTCTCGGCCCGGGAGCGGGAGGTCCTCGCGCTCGCCGCGCACGGCGACACGAACGAGACCATCGCGGCCGCACTGCACCTCAGCGTGCGGACGGTCGAGCGCCACCTGCAGAACGTCTACCTCAAGGCGGGCGTCTCCGGCCGGACGGCTCGCACCGCCGCCGTCGTGCGGTACCTCTCCCGCTCCTGAACCGGCCGGCTCGGCCGGCTCGCCCGTCGCGGCTTGCTCCCGTGCGCTGCGCCCGCTACGCGTGAGCCGCCAGGACCGACGACGACGACGCCCCGGCCTGCGCGTCGGCGCAGATCCGCGGGCGTCCTGCCCGACCTAGCGTTCGAGCCACCGGTTCCCACCTGGAGGACGAGATGACGACGACCCGCAGCACCACCCGCACCACCCGCTCGCCCCGGGCCCGGAGGGCTCTCGCGCTCGCGGCTGCCGGCGTCGGCCTCACCGTGGGACTCGCCGCCCCCGCGTCGGCGCACACCCAGATCGTCCAGCCGCCGGCGCACGAGAGCCCGGTCGTTTCCGGGCCGATCAGCAAGGCATGGGCGCAGGCGCACTGCAACGCCGCTTCGCCCGAGGTCGTGTACGAGGCGTCCGGCGTGGTGCAGTTCGCGCCCGGCACCTCGCTGCCCTGCCCGCCGGTGCCCAACCCGGGCGGTCAGGTGCACCCGTGACGGGCGTGCATCCGTGATCGTCGGCTGACCGGTCGGGCCCCCGTCGGTCCGGCCGGTCAGCCCGTGCGGGCCAGCAGGACCTCCGTCACGGCGTCGACGACGGCCCGGTCCAGGTCGAGCGCGTGCAGGTCCGCCACGCGGACGGCGAGCGGCCGGTCACCTGTCGCGGCGGCGTACGCGTGCACCTTGGCGTCGTGCGGGATCTCGGCGCGGTCGAGCACCGCGAAGACGAGCGGGGCGACGTCGTTGGGGCGCAGCCGCGGGTCCGGCCCGACCTCGACGGCGAGCGTCGCCGTCGTCGGGACGTCCTCGACCGTCACCGACAGGCGCGTCGCCGGGCGTGCGCCCGGACCGTCCGGCTGGGGCGCCGCGTGGCGGCGCTCCACCTCGGCGGGCACCGGTGCGCCGTCGACCGTGGCCGTGACGGCGTCCGCGGCGAGGTCGTCCGCGGCGGCGACGACCGTCACCGTCCACCGGCGCCGCTCGGGCACCTCCGACCGCGGCCCCGTGGCCGGCTCCGCGGTGAACCGGCCGGCGGCCTGCTCCCAGCGCAGCACCGTCCGCGTCGGCTCTCCCGTCCCGCCGTCGTCCTCCAGCAGGTCGAACGCTCCGTCCGCCCCGACGACGACGAGCACCTCGAGGTGCTCCGGGTTGACCGGCTCGTTGCCCGGCACCTCCGCGCCGTCCAGCGGGACGAGCGCACCCGCCCGCGCCAGGACCGGGATCGTCCGCAGGTCACGGTGCAGCGCCACCCGCCGGTCGCCGTCGTACCCGACGTCGGTGAGCAGGTCGACCCAGGGGCCCGGCGGCAGCCAGGCGTGGGCGCGGGCGAGCAGCGAGGCGTCGTCGGCGGGCTGCGTCACGGCGGCGACGACGAGCTCGGTCCCGAAGGCGAACTGGTCCGGGACCTCGTACGCCTGCTTGGTCTCCGGGTGCGCGTAGTACATCGGCAGCACGAGCGGCACGCCGTCGGCCGCGCGGTGGTTCATCGTGTGCAGGTACGGCAGGAGCCGGTGCCGCAGGCGGAGGAAGGCCGTCTGGACGTCCCGTGCCTCGGGCGAGAAGGTCCACGGCTCCTTGGTGATGAAGGGGTTCGCGCCGGAGTGCAGGCGCAGGACCGGCGAGAAGCAGCCGAGCTGGACCCAGCGGGTGGCGAGCTGGTCGTCCTTGGTGCCGAAGAAGTGCCCGCCGATGTCGTGGCTCCACCAGCCGTAGCCGATGTTGCTCGCCGTGGCGGTGAAGTGCGGCTGGAAGGCCAGGGACTCCCAGGAGATGACCGTGTCGCCGGAGAACCCGACCGGGTAGCGGTGGCTGCCCGGGCCGGCGTACCGCGAGAACGTGAGGCCTCGGCGGCCGTCGCGGGCGTTGTCGAGGTAGTGGAAGTGGTTGAGCATCCACAGCGGGTCGATGCCCGCGACCTTCGAGTGCGGCCCGGACTGCCAGTCGATCCACCAGAAGTCGACGCCGTCCTGCTCCAGCTCGCGGTGCAGGACGTCGAAGTAGGCCGCGAGGAACTCGCGGTCGGTGACGTCGAAGGCGATGGGGTCGCCGGCGCCGGGGTCACGGCCGAGCGCGCGCGCCATGTCGGTGTACGCGTCCTCGTGCGCCCGGACGCCGTCGGCGGGGTGGACGTTGAGGGTGACGCGCAGGCCGTGCGTATGCAGCCAGTCCAGGAACGCCGCGGGGTCCGGGAACAGCTCGCGGTTCCACGTGTAGCCGGTCCAGCCGCTGCCGTGCTCGGGGTCGATGTCGACGAGGTGCCAGTCCATGTCGATGACGCTCACCGAGAAGGGCAGTCCCTCCTCGCGGAAGCGCTCGATGAGGGCGCGGTAGGCGTCAGCCGTGTACCGGTGGTAGCGGCTCCACCAGTTGCCGAGCGCCCAGCGGGGCAGGACCGGCGTCGGGCCGCTGACCGCGTAGAACGCCTGGAGCGCCTCGAGGTAGTCGTGGCCGTAGGCGAAGAGGTAGAGGTCCTGGCGGCCCAGCTCGCGCGGGGCGACCCAGCCCTCGTCGTCGAAGAGGAACGACGAGGAGTCGTCGAGCACCGCGTAGCCCTGGCGGGAGACGACGCCCGGCTCCAGGGGAGTCGCGCCGTCGACGTCGTCGAGCGTGCGTGCGGTACCGCCGAGGTTGTCCTTGCTCTGGCCGAACTGCCCGCCGAGCTCCCCGGCGTCCTGCCCGTACCGCCAGATCGAGTGGTAGCTGCTGACGCCGCCGAGGACGGCCAGGCTCAGGCCGCTCGTGGTGAACGGTCGCTTGTCGTACGTGAGGCGGAACCGTGCGGTCTCGACCTCGACGTGCGTGCCCGTGTCGTGGACGCGGAACTCCGGCACGGGGAGCTCTCGGCGGATCGCGAACGTCGAGGGCCGGTCCTCGAAGCGCCCGTCGTCGGACCACTCCACACGGACCAGCCCGTCGGTGAGGACGCTGATGCGCCACCCGTCCCCGCTGACGACGGCCTCCTGGTGCGCGAGGGGGCGGGCGGGCAGGCGGTACTCCGGCTTCACGGCGTGAGTTCCTCCGGTGGGCGGCGTGGGGGCACGTCGACCCTGCCACCGGCGAGGGTTCCGGCGCGAGCGGTGCGGGCGTCGACGCGAGTCGCGACCGACGCGGCGAACTGGCAGGTGGCTCCCAGGGTGCTCCCAGCCCGGGGGAGGAGGCTCGAACCAGAGGGAGCCGGCGACCGGGCCGGTGCGGGGTCAGGGTAGGGAGAGGCCGATGAGGACAGCACTGCTAAGGACGGTGGCGGCGGGAGCCGTCGGCCTCGTCGGCCTGGCGGGCGTCGCGATCGGCGCCACGGCCGTGCTGCCGGCGACTGCGGCCCCGTCGGACGAGACGATCGAGGACCCGTTCCTGGCGCACCACGCCGAGCGCATCCGTGACTCGCTGGAGTCGCTCGTGACGGACGGCACGATCGACGCCGCCCAGGCGGACGCGGTCGCCGAGGCGCTGGCCGACGAGATGGGGCCGCGGGGCGGCGCCGGTCACGGCATGCGCGGCGCGAACCTCGACGCGGCAGCGGAGGCGCTGGGCCTGACGACCGACGAGCTGCGTGACGCGCTCGCCGACGGGTCCACCCTCGCGGACGTCGCCGACGCCCAGGGGGTTGCGGTCGACGACCTGGTGGCAGCCCTGGTGGCAGCGGCCGAGGCGCGGATCGACGACGCCGTGGCCGACGGGCGCATCGACGCCGAGGAGGCCTCGGAGCTCAAGGCCGGCCTGACCGAGCGCATCACCGAGCGTGTGGAGAGCGGGACGCCGGTCGGCGGTGGGCACCACGGCGAGAGGGGTGGCGGCCAGAACGGCGGTATGGGTGGCGGCCACCACGGCGGGGGCATGGGCGGCATGGGGCGCGGCTTCGGTGTGGGCGCCTGACGGCTGACCGACGCGCACGGTGACGGCGGTCCGGACCTGTCCGGGCCGCCGTCGTCGTTCTCGGACGGGAGTCAGCCGGCTCGTGACAGCCCGGACGAATCGGTCACATGGATCATGCTCGCGGTCGTACCGTCGAGGTGCCCGACCGCACTCCTCTGGGGGTAGTCATGAACCGACGTCGGTCTGTCGCTCTCGCAGCAGCACTGAGTCTCGTGGCAGCCGCGGTCGGTGCGGGTGCCGCGGTCGCGGCTCCTCCGGTACCGCCCGGCCTGCCCGTCTACCTGGTGCTCGGCGACTCGATCGCCGCCGGGCAGGGATCCGTCGACAGCGTCGACATGGGCGAATGGCTGCAGAAGGGGTACGCGGCGCAGATCGTGCCCACCCTCCAGGAGGAGATCGACTGCCTGCCCGGTCTCGGCGAACCGGTGCCGGCAGGGTGCAAGCACCTGCAGTACCTCAGCTACGCACGCCCCGCCCTGCCCGGTCAGCCGGGTGTCACGACCGACCTCATGCTCCAGCCCGGGGACCAGGTCGATCGGGCCGTTGCACTCCTGGAGGCGCGCAACCAGGACCGCAACCCCCGCAACGACGTCGAGGTCATCCTCCTGACCGTCGGAGGCAACGAGGCGCTCGACGGGACGTTGCGGCCCTGCCTCGGTGCGCCCTCGGCCTGTGGTGCCTTGGCTGATGCCGTGCTCGACGACTTCGAGGCGAACTACGGCGTGATGCTGGACCGGCTGCGCGACGCCGCGGGTGAGGACGTGGTCATCCTCACGACCGCGTACTACAACCCGCTGCCCTACTGCGGCCTGTCGGAGGCGTTCAGCATCCCGGTCCCGACCCTCGCGTTCCTCGGCGGCTTCGTCCTCGAAGGCGGCGCCGGCCCGTTCGGAGTGCTCGACGCCGGCCTCAACACGCGGATCCGCGACACCGCGGCGCAGTACGGCGCCGACACCGTCGAGACCTCGATGCTCGGCCCCGGTGACTTCGCCGACTGCAAGCACCCCAACGGTGCCGGCCACGCGAAGATCGCCGCCGCGTTCGCGGACATGGTGACGGGCGGCTGACTCTCGGCACTGGAGCGCACTCGCCCGGCTCGGGCATGACGACGGCCGGGTGGGATCCCGAGGGTCCCACCCGGCCGTCGTCGGGCCGCTCAGCGAGCGGAGGTCGGCACGGTGCCAGTCACTCGACGATGTCGAGCGGCTGGTCGCCGAACGTCAGCCACCAGTCCGGGTTGGTCGAGGAGAAGACGGCCGGGTCGATGACGCCCTGCGCCGTGACCCAGTCGATCATCAGCTGACGGATCTCCTGCTGGGCGTTGTGCACGACCGGCGCGTCCTTGACGTGCGGGAAGTTGCCGCCGCCGGACTGCCGGTAGTTGTTCACCGCGACGACGAACTCCTGCGCGGGGTCGATCGGCGCCCCGCCGTACGCCAGGTCGACGATGCGGCTCCCCACCGGCTGCGACAGGTCGATCCGGTAGGTGAGGGGCGCGTCGAGGCCGGCCATGACGTCGTAGTTGTAGTCCGGCGTGCCGGTCCCGGCGGTCGGGGTCACCGCGTTGGTGACCTGCGACGGCGCGAGCGGGCCGGCGCTGCTGACCTGCTGGAAGTACCGCGCCGAGAACTCGAGGTAGTCCTCGATCTGCGCGCCGGTCATGCGCACGCCGAGCAGCGTGTTGTCGAAGATGTACAGCCCGGCGATGTCGCGGACCGAGACGTCACCGGCGGGGATCGCCGCCTGCGCGTTGAACGGTGCCGCGATGGACAGGACGGGCAGCTCGGCGTCCGTGCCGGTGAGGTTCCGCTTCACCTCGGCCGCCTGGACGTAGTTGATGAAGTCCAGGGCCGCGGTGTCCTCGTACCGGGCCGTGGCGGCGGACATGGGCGCGAGCGACGTGCCCACGACGCTGTTGACGTAGTCGACGACGGTCTCGTGCTGGTCGGCCACGAGGTCGACGATCCCCGGGTGCTCCGGCACCGTGTTGGCGTTGAGGAGCTCCGCGTTCACGGAGTCGACGGCCCACGTCCCGCGCTCGTAGGACAGGTCGATGTCGAACACCGACAGCCGCATGCCCCAGCGCAGGGGCATCGAGAGCACGACCTCCTCGCCGGTCTGCTGGTTGACGACGACGCGCTCGGGGATCTCCCGGTGCGCGTGGCCGGTGAGGACCGCGTCGATGCCGGGCACCTGCTCGGCCATCTGCACCGCCGCGTTCTCGGGGAACGGCAGCGCGTCACCGTACGAGGAGCCGCCGTCGGCCCCCGTGTGGGCGAGGACGACGACGACGTCGGCCCCGGCCTGGCGGACCTCGGGCACCCAGCGGGCGGCCTGCTCGACGACGCCGCCGAACTCGAGGAGGCCCTCGACGTTGGCCCGGTCCCAGATCGCGCTGCCCGGCGTGGTGACGCCGACGAAGCCCACCTTGATCGGCTTGGCGCGGTCGTCGGGACGGACCGTGGTGATCGTGTACGGCGCGAACGCCGGCTCGCCGGTCGCTGCGTCGAGCACGTTCGCGCCCAGCAGCGGGGAGTCCACCTGGTCCTCGAACGCCCGCAGCAGCGGCAGGCCGTAGTTGAACTCGTGGTTGCCCAGGACGGCGGCGTCGTAGTCCAGGGCGTTCATGGCGGTCGCCATGGGGTGCCGGGCGCCCTCGGTGATCGGGTCCACCTTGGCGTAGTAGTACGCCAGGGGCGTGCCCTGGATGAGGTCGCCGTTGTCGACCAGGAGCGTGTTCTCCGCGCCCTTCGCCTCGCGGACGTCCTCGACCAGGCTGGCGATCTTGGCCAGGCCGACGTCGTTGCCGGGCCGGTCGGTGTACTCGGCGTTCGCGAAGTAGTCCCAGTTCAGGACGTTGCCGTGGAGGTCGCTCGTGCCCATGACGGTCAGCTCGTACGACCGCGGCTGGCCGTAGCCGGTGCGGCCGTTGCCGTCCGCGCTGCCGGCCGCGGCGGGTGCGGCGCCCACGGCGATCAGGGCGGCGGCGGTGGTGAGCACACCGAGCGTCGTCGCTCGGGATGTGCGGTTGCTCATGCGGGGGTCCTCCCGTGTGAGGTGACTCGCACCGGTCGGTGCGCCAACATGCTTCGTCCCCGGAACTCTTGGTCACAAGGTCGCGCGGGTGAGGCGCAGATCACATCTGGGTGGACGTCAGCTGTCCGCGAGGTGAGTCGGCGCGGACCGGGCGGCAGCGGGGCTGCCCGAGGGCGTCGAGCGGCCCGAGCGCCGCAGGAGCTGCCCGGGCGCGCGTCCCGTGACCCCCCGCACGGCCGCCGAGCGCGACCGGCCTCCGCCCCGCGTGCCGAGCCGCAGCGGCGCTCCGAGGAACTCGCCGAGCGTCACGCCGGCGGCGATGCCGAGGCCGATCATCAGGGCGCCGAAGAGTCCGGCGACCCCTGGCAGGAGCCCGATCTCCGTGCTGCTGGTGACGAGGTCGAACATCCCGCGGTAGATCGCCAGCCCCGGCAGCAGCGGCACGATGCCGCACACCGACGTGACGATGGACGGCACGCGCAGCCGCGGGGAGGCCCACTCGCTGACGAACCCGACGACGGCCGCCGCGATCGCGCTCGACACCGCGGGACCGACACCGACGCTCGTCATGAGGCCCAGCACCGCCCACGAGATCCCGCCCACCCCGGCAGCCATGAGGACCGCGCGGGGCCGGGCGTAGGAGGCGACGGCCCAGGCGAGCGCCACGACGGCGGCTGCGAGGACCTGCACCACCGGCGGGCTCGTGTTCTGCGGGGGGTCCAGCAGGAGGAGCGGCACGCCGAGGCGGCGGGCGACGTCGAGGACGAAGCCGATGCCGACGACGATCCCCAGCGTCAGGACGAAGACCTCGAACGCCCGCGCGCCCGCGGTGATCGGGAAGCCGCTGATGGCGTCCTCGGCCGCGCCGACGAGGGACAGGCCCGCCAGGAGCACGACGATCCCGGCGGCGACGACGAGGGACGGTGGCAGGACCGCCGGGTCGAACGGCAGGACGGGCCGGGCGAGGAAGATGCCGACGGCCACCAGCGCCGCGATCGCCGCGCCCACCGCCTGGAGGAAGAACGCCGGCAGGCCCCGGACGCTGAGGAACCACACGACACGGTCGATGACGGCGGTCGTGGCCGCGGCGACGAGCGCCACGAGGGGACCTCCGCCGAGCAGGATCGCGACCGCGCCGGCCAGCACGGACAGCGCGACCGTGACGACCCACCGGCGGTACGTCTGCGGAGCCGTCACGATCGCGTCGAGGGCGGCGTGGGCCGCGTCGACCCGCTCCGGCGCCTCCGCCGGCGGGACCACGGTGCCGCCGACCTCGCGCGCCAGCCCCACCACGTCCTGCAGGCGTCCGTAGTCCGGGATCCGCTCCGCGACGATCCTCATCATCGTCAGGGGGTACCCCTCCATGCCGCGGTCGTACGACACGGTGATCGACGTGAACGTGAGGTCCACCTGGGCGCCGCGCAGCCCGAAGGCCTTGAGGACGCGCCGGATCGCCAGCGTGACGTCGACGGCCGCGGCGCCGAGGGAGAGCATCGCCTCGCCGACGCGCAGGGACAGCTCCAGGACGGCGTGGATGGTCGCCGGCTCCAGCTCGCCCGGCCGCGAGCGCACCGCGGTCTGCACGGTCGGCGGGCCGCCGGCGACGCGTCGCACGACGGAACCCAGACCCCACCTCGCGCGCACGACCACGACCCTAGGCCGTGCGTCCGACCGCCCGCTGACGCCCGGCTCCCGCGGGAGCGACGGCCGGCGGTCCGGCTCAGCGCGCCCCGAGCCGGCACAGGACGTACCTGCGGCCCGGCACCGGCGCCGCCGCGGCACGGGCGTCGACGACGGGCAGGTCGGGGAGTCGTGCGGGGTCCCAGGCACCGGCCGACACGACCAGGACGTCGACCTGACCGAGCGCGACCCGGTCCAGGACCGCCCTGCGCACGACGGGCGACGTCGTCGTGCGCACACCCTCGACGCGGGTGCCGTGCGCCGCGCCGACCAGCTCGGAGGTGACCCGGGCCGTCGCGTCGTCGTCCTCCGTCACCACGGCGACCGGGCCGGAGCGCGCGAGGTCCAGCGCCGCCGCCGCGAGCCCCTGCCGTGCCGTGACTGCGGTCGTGTCGAGCTCTGCGGCGGTGGCCATGATCCGTCCTCCCTGGTCGTCCGGTGCAGGTCCCAGCACACCATCGACCACCGACACGGCCGTCGTCGGGGTCGTGGCCCGCCCCCGTCGTCCCCGGTGTGCGGACACGTGCACCGAGGTGCGCGGCGGGGCCGCGGCGCGCCCTTTCGCCCGGGTTCGCGGGGGTGTCGGCGGGGCACCGCCGTGCGCATGTTCTCAGGCCCCCGTGAGCGGATGCGGCGAGCGTCGGCGCTCCTTAGCGTCACGGCCACACCGCGACGGCGCGGTGCGGCGTCGGTGCCGGCCAGGGCAGGCCGGCACGGCGCTCCTGACGACCGGCCCGTACCGGGCCCGGAGGTGCACCATGAGGACCAGACCACCGTCCACACCGAGACACACCGCAGCCGTCGTCGCCGGTGCCCTCGTCGTGGCGCTCGTGCCGGCGGCCGCGGCGACGGCGGCCGACGGCGCCCGTCCGGCGCAGCGTGAGGCCTCCGTCCGGGCGGCAGCGCCGGCAGCGACCGCGCCGACGGCGATCGGCGACGCGCTGACGGACCTCGGCCTCACGGGCGTCGTCGGCCCGCTCCCGGTGACGGAGGACTCGTACCCGTTCGGGGCGGCGGACCACCAGCTCGTCCCGCAGGACCTGGGCAAGCTCGGCTACGTCGAGGAGGAGTACCTCGTCAGCGGGCTGTCGAACGTCTACACGTGGCCCCAGCAGGGCCCCGCGCAGGTGGTCACGCCCGACGCCCCGTACACCACGCGCGTGCTGGTGCGCCGGCCGGCGAAGGAGCAGCACTTCAGCGGCGCCGTCGTCGTGGAGATGCTCAACCCGTCCAACTGGTTCGACCTCAACATCGGCTGGGCGGTCGCGCACGAGGAGATCATCGACAACGGCGACACGTGGGTCGGCATCACGGCCAAGCCCATCGCCGTCGACGCGCTGCAGACCTTCGACCCCGAGCGCTACGGCGACCTCTCCTTCGCCAACCCGCTGACGCTGGACGACCCGCGCAACTGCGCGACGGTCGCCGCGGACAGCTCCCGCGAGACCGAGAACGGCCTCGTGTGGGACATCTACACGCAGGTCGGCCAGTGGCTGCGCGCCGACGACGCGACGAACCCGCTCACCTACGGCGACGGCGCGAGCGACGTCGAGCTCGCCTACGGCTTCGGGTACTCCCAGACCGGCGGCTACCTCGTCAACTACATCAACGCGGTGCGGCCGCTCGTCGTGGCGGAGACCGGCGAGCAGCCGTACGACGCCTACCTCGTCGCCGTCGCGGGCGGCGCGTTCGCGGGTGCCTACCCGATGAACCAGTGCGAGCCGGCGCCGCCGGCGAGCGACCCCCGCCGGCAGATCCAGGACGTCGGGGTCCCGGTCATGCGGGTCATGTCCCAGTCGGACTACCTCCGCGGCATCGGGTCACGCCGGGCGGACAGCGACGCCCCGGGTGACCGGTACCGGCACTACGAGCTCGCCGGCGCGGGCCACGCCACCCCCGAGGAGCTGTACTACTCCGCCGCGCCGGAGGACATCCTCGCCGCGGACCGGTCCGTGCCGCCGATGGCGTGCAACGAGGGGGAGCGCAGCCGCCTGCCCAACGAGATCTTCTTCAACGCGGCGCTGCACAACCTCGACCTGTGGGTCCGGGAGGGCGTCGCGCCGCCGAGCATCGACCCGATCCTGGTCCAGAACGGTGCACCCGTGCTGGACGAGCACGGCAACGTCCAGGGCGGCTGGCGCTCGCCGTACCTCGACGTGCCCACCAGCACCTGGTACGGCGCGGCGACGGGCGCGTCGTTCTGCTTCATCGCCGGGTGGGAGGACCCCTTCGACCAGGCGACGCTCGACGCGCTCTACCCGAACCACGGCGCCTACGTGCGCCAGGTGGGTGCCAGCGTCCGGTCGCTCGAGGAGCAGCGGCTCCTCACCGACTACGACGCGAAGCAGCTGACGGTCGAGGCGGCGCAGGCCGACATCCCCTGACCTGCTCCACAGCCGGGCCGTCCCTGCGAGTGCGGGGGCGGCCCGGCTGCCGCAGGGTGGAGGGCGCAGCTGCCCCCTCACCCCCTCACCGGAGGACCCATGCGCATCCGTGGCCGCGTCGTCGTCGTGACCGGCGCCTCGAGCGGGATCGGGCGGGCGACCGCCCTCGCGTTCGCGCAGCACAAGGCGGCCGCGGTCGTGCTGGCCGCCCGCCGCGAGGACGCGCTGGAGGACCTGGCCCGGGACGTCGAGAAGGCGGGCGCCCGGGCGCTGGTCGTCCCCGTCGACGTGGCCGACGAGGAGGAGGTCCGCGGGCTCGCCGACCGCGCCGTCGAGGAGTTCGGTCGCATCGACGTCTGGGTCAACGACGCCGCCGTCTCCGTCTACGGGGCCGTCGAGGAGCTGCCGCTGGAGGACGTGCGGCGCGTCCTCGACGTCGACGTCATGGGATACCTGCACGGCATCCGCGCCGCGCTGCCGTTGATGCGCGACCGCGGGGAGGGCGTCATCGTCAACATCGCCTCGGTGCTGTCGGTCGTGCCGCAGCCGTACGGCGCGCCCTACTCGATGGCCAAGGCCGCCGTGCTCGCGCTCGCCGGCAGCGTGCGGTCCGAGCTGCGGCTGGAGGGCCAGACGGGCATCCACGTCGTGTCGGTCCTGCCGACGACGGTCGACACCCCCTTCTTCCACCAGGCCGGCAACCACACCGGGCGAAGGCTCCTCGCCATGCCGCCGGTGAACGCTCCCCAGCGCGTGGCGGAGGCGGTCGTCGAGGCCGTGCGCAAGCCGCGGCGCGAGGTCCCGGTCGGCTCCGGGGCAGCCGGCCTCGTGCGCACCGCGCGCAAGCACCCCGACAAGGCCGAACGCCTCATCGCGCGCCAGGTCGACACCCAGCACCTCTCCCGCCGGCACGGCGCCGCGCCGACGAGCGGGAACCTCCACCGGCCGTCGCCGGTGCGGTCCGACGCCGCCGTGGAGGGCGGGTGGCACGGCCGCTCCCGCACCGGCGCGCGACGCGTCGCCCTGGTGGCCGCGGCGGTCGGCAGCGGCCTCGCGGTGCGGCGGCTGCTCGCCGGGGCCGGCAGGTGACGGCCCCCTCGACCGCACGCCGCGGCGCCTGCCGCACGCCGTCCGCCGCCGGGCCGAGGGGACGAGCATCACTCGACATGCTCACGCTGCGGTTCGCGGTCGGGCCAGGCCCCGGCACCGCCTGACGGCCACGCCGCGCGACGTCGCCCCCGGTCAGGGCCCGGTCAGGGCCCGGCGGCGATCCGCTCCTCCATCTGCCGCTGCGGCAGCGGCCGGCCGCCCTGCCACCCGAACCGCCAGGGGTGCACCGCCTCCTGCCACCACGTCGCCCCCGCGTCGGCGTGCGCCGCCATGAGGTCGTGCCGAGACGGGTCCGCACCGTCCGTCTCACCCGGCACCACGACGTCCAACGGCCCGGCCCCCGGATCGCGGTGCGCGGCGACGGCGGCCGTGACCGCCGCGGTGTCCTCGACCTGCCACGGACCGTCCGCACGCATCGGCACCACGCCGTCCCACCGGGCCGCGCGGCGGAAGGGCGGTCCACCCGGCCAGGTCCCGCCGACCCAGACCGGGATGCGCGGGGCCTGGACCGGGCGGGGGTGGCACTCGGCCGCCCACGCCGGGTCGTCGGCGCCCGGCGCCGCGCGGTAGAACTCGCCGCGGTGGACGACCGGCTCGCCGCTCCACAGCCGGACGAGGAGCTCCAGGTGCTCGTCGAGCATCCGGCCGCGTGCCCGCAGGTCCGGCTCCTCCCCGAGGTGACCCCACTCGAACGGGAACGCCCCGATGCCGACGCCGAGCACCGCGCGCCCCCCGCTGAGGTGGTCGAGGGTGACGGTCTGCCGGGCCACCTCGACCGGGCGGCGCCGCGGCAGGGGCGTCACGAGCGTCCCGAGCCGGATGCGGTGCGTCCGCCCGGCGGCGACGGCCAGCGTCATCCAGGGATCGACGACCTCGACGGGCCCGGGGTCGAAGGCGAACAGGTGGTCCCACAGGAAGAACCCGTCCCAGCCCGCCTCCTCGGCCAGGCGCGCCCATCCCGCGAGGAGGTCCACGGTGATCCCGGGGCCGAAGTTGGGGACGCAGACGGCGTGCTGCACGGCTCGATGCTGTCAGCCGGTCGCCTCCGGTGCGACCTCGTCCACCGACTCCTGCGACCGCGTGTACGCGGCGGCGCGGACGTCGTCGTCGTCCTCCAGGCCCGCACCGATCGCGCCGGCGACCGTCGCCAGGCTCGCCGTCAGCCACGCGAGCCGCCACCAGGTCCCGCCGTCCGGGTCGCGCCCGATGACGCCCGCGAGCACGTCCGCGTCGACGAGCAGCGCCGCTCCGAGCAGCGCGAGCAGCAGCAGGGCGAGGTGCAGGACCAGCACGCCGACGAGCACCGTGCCCGCGGTCGCCAGGTTGAACAGGGTGACCTGACGCCGTTCCCGCGCCCGGCGCGGACGCTCCCACAGGTGCGCGCCGACGATGAGCGCGACGCTCACCGCGACCACCGAGAGCACGGCGAGCAGGAGCAGGCGCCCGACGCCGAAGGCGTCGGCCAGCAGCCACAGGTCGGTCGTCACGAGCGTCAGCACGGCCGCGGCGCCCGCGGCCGTGAGCGCGCGGGACAACGGCGCGAGCAGCCGCCACGGACGGTTCGCCCGCACCATCGCCAGGAGCAGACCGACGTTGCTGCCGAGCACCCGGGCGGCGAGCCGCACGCCGCCGGGCGCCGCGGCGTCGTCGTCGGCGGTGAGCTGGCGCAGCCGGCCGCGGAGCCGCCGGTCGTCCCCTCCGCCGGCCGCGTCCGGCGACGCGGGCGTGGCGGGCACCGGTGCGTCGAGGAGCTCCGCGACGAGGCGCGCGACGGCGCCGCGGGTGCGCGCCCGCACGTGCACCGCACCGAGGGCGGGGACGCTGACGAGGCCCACGCCGTGGACGGGGGCCGTCTGCGTGACGACCGCGCGTCGCCCGTCGAGCAACGGGACGGCGGTGAGCACGACCGCGAGGTCCCAGTCCTCGTCGAGCATCCGGTCCCGCGACGCCTCGAGGGTGTCCAGGACGTGCGGCCCGCGGTCGGCGACGGGGTCCGTCACGACGGCCACGTCCCAGGCGTCACCGCCGACGGCGTCCCGCAGCTGGGTGTCGAGGTGCAGCAGCCCGTCCCCGAGGAGCTCCGCGACCCGGGGGGACACGAGCACCCCGAGCCGCACCGGGGGGACCGGCTCCTCGACGGGCTCCGGGCGCGGCGGGGTGGGCGTCGCGGTGGCCGTCCCGGACGTCGAACCCGGCAGGGGCCCCGGCGAGGTGGCGGCGCGACGTCTCCGCTCGGGGGACGGCGCCGGCATCGGCACGGTCGCGCCCGGCTGGGGCGCCGGCCGGGTGTCGGCGGGAGCATCGGCGGGACCGGACGCCGGGGTGGGTGCGTGCGGGCGGGTGCCCCTGCGGCGGCACGACGCCGGGCAGCAGGGTCGGGTCGACGAGGTCGTCGTCGCCGGGCGTCGTCACGGGCACGACGTGCTCCGCCCGCGTCGTGACCCGGGCGGACCGCGGCGCGCGTGCGGACACCCGGACGGGCGCGGTGAGCAGCTCACCGGCGACCGGCGCGGGCCCGCCGTCGCGCCCTGCGGCGCACGGGGCGGCCCGGCGGGAGCGGCGGGGGCCACGGGGAGGAGCCGCCGTGGTCCCAGGCGCGGGGGCACCGGGGAGGACCCCGGGGCAGGTCCCGCGGGAGCGGCGGGCAGGGGAGCGGTCACGTCCGGGGCGGGACCGCCGGGCGGGGGTTCTGGTCGTCGTACGGCACGGGGCCAGTGTGCGTCGCCCGGATGAGGCCTGCATGAGAAGTCCGGGACCCGCCCCGCCGAGCAGCACGTACCCTCGCCGGGTGCCCGAGGGTCATACCGTCCACCGCATCGCGCTGCAGCTCACCGCCGACATGGTCGGTCGCACCGTGGCCGTGTCGTCCCCCCAGGGGCGGTTCGCCGACGGCGCCGCGCTGCTGGACGGCCTGGAGATGGTGGCGGCACGCGCGCAGGGCAAGCACCTCTTCCTCGGCTTCGGCCACGGGACCGAGGCGGTCCTCGGCGCCGCTGCGCTGCGCTGGCTGCGGGTCCACCTCGGCCTCTACGGCGCCTGGGACTTCCACGGCGTCGTGTCCCCGATCGCCGACGCCGCCGTCGGCGCCGCCTCGCTCGGTGCCCCGCGCGCGCGGCGCGCCCGCCGGATGGGCGAGGGCGAGCGCGACGTGCCGGGCGCCGTGGGCGCCGTCCCGGCGAACGGACAGGGGGGACCGCCCGGAGCCGATGACGCCCTGACGTGGCCCCCGGAACCGGTCGGACAGGTGCGGGTCCGCCTCGACACGGGCGCCACCCTCGCCGACCTGCGCGGCCCGACGGCGTGCACGGTCGTCACCCCGGACGAGGTGCGCGCCGTCGTCGCCGGCGCCGGACCGGACCCACGGACGGCCGGCCCCGAGGGCGAGGACGACTTCGTCCGGCGCCTGACGGCACGGCGCGTCGCGGTGGGGCAGCTGCTCATGGACCAGGCGGTGGTGAGCGGCATCGGCAACATCTACCGGGCGGAGATGCTGTTCCGGGCACGCCTGGACCCGTACACCCCTGGGACGCGGGTGCCGACGGACACCGCACGGGAGCTGTGGCGCGACTGGGTGGCGCTGCTCGACGACGGCGTGCGGACGGGGGTCATGGTGACGCGCGCGGACCTCTCGCCGGCCGGACGTGCCCGGGCGGTCTCGGAACCGGCGCTGCGGCACGCCGTCTACGGCCGCGCGGGTGAGCCGTGCCTGCGGTGCGGGACGCCGGTCGGCCTGGCGGAGATGGCGGGCCGCAAGCTCTACTGGTGCGCCGGCTGCCAGACCGGCTGACCACTGCCGAAGCGGCCGAGCACCCGCGGACGCGACGGAGGCCCCGCCGAGGACGGCGGGGCCTCCGTGCGACGGCCCTCACGGGCCGGACGCAGAGGTCAGACGACGGGACCGGCGCTCGCGCCCCGACCGTTGTCGCTCGCGACGGGCTGAGCAGCGGCGCGGGCCTGCTGGTCGACGCTCGGGCTGCTCGCGACCTCGGCCTTGACGCGGCTCGTCTCCGCCTCGGCGGTCGCCAGGTACCGCTCCCAGCGGGTCTGCATCGGCTTGATGAGGCCACCACCGACACCGACGATGACGACGCCCGAGATGGTGGCGAGGATCGCGACGAGGACCGGCACGGTGACCGTGACGGCGATGCCGACCTGGTTCAGCGCGGCGATGACGCCGAGACCGATGATGGCGACGGCCGCCAGGTTCGCGAGCGCCTTGCCGTACGACAGGCCACCGAGGGTGTTCGTGATGAGCTCCTTGACCGCGGCGGCGATGGCAGCGGCGACGACCACGATGACGATCGCGACGAAGAGCTTGGGCAGGAAGGCGATGACGCCCTGGAGCAGCTCGCTGATCGGGTTCCGGCCGAAGACGCCGAACGCCATCTGCAGGACGAAGAGCAGCAGCGCGTAGTAGACGATCTTGCTGACGATGTCCGAGGCGTCGTACTTGGACTTCGCCAGGGCCTTGCGGATCCCGCCGCGCTCCACGGCGCGGTCGAAGCCGACGCGCTCGAGGACCTTGTCGATCGCCTTGGCGACGACCTTGGCGATGATCCAGCCGATGATGAGGATGAGGAGGAAGCCGACCAGCTTCGGCACGAAGGTGACCACCTGGGTCCAGGCGGTCTCGAGTGCGTCGTTCACGTGGTTCTCCGGTCTCGTGGGGGCGTGACGGTCCGCCGGCACGAGGCCGACGCCGCCCGCGCGGCGGGACTGTCCCGCCGCTGTGGCCGCGCTGCCGTGGTCCGGGGCGGCGCCCAGTCATGGGAGCACCCGTCCGGCGGGGCGGCAACCGGAACCGCGAGGTGCCGCGCCGTCGTCCTCTGTCGTACCGTCTCGACGGACCACCACCGAGCAGCAGGGACGAGCATGGACCTGAGGATCTTCACCGAGCCGCAGCAGGGCGCGAGCTACGAGGACGTCCTGCGCGTCGCGCAGGCCGCCGAGCGCCTCGGGTTCGACGCCTTCTTCCGGTCCGACCACTACCTGGCCATGGGGGGCGACGGCCTGCCCGGCCCCACCGACGCCTGGACGACCCTCGCCGGCCTCGCCCGCGAGACGGAGCGCATCCGCCTGGGCACCCTCGTCTCCTCCGCCACCTTCCGGCACCCCGGCGTGCTCGCGATCCAGGTGGCGCAGGTGGACCAGATGTCCGGAGGGCGCGTCGAGCTCGGCCTCGGCGCAGGCTGGTTCGCCGCCGAGCACGAGGCCTACGGCATCCCCTTCCCCGGGAGGCGCTTCGGCATGCTCTCCGAGCAGCTCGAGGTCGTCACCGGGCTGTGGTCGACACCCGTCGGCGAGCGCTTCGACCACCGCGGGAGGCACTACACCCTGACCGACTCCCCGGCGCTGCCCAAGCCGGCGCAGCAGGGCGGCCGCGACGGCGCGACCGGCGTCCCGGTGATCGTCGGTGGGAACGGTCCTCGCCGCACGCCAGCGCTCGCCGCCCGCTTCGCCGCCGAGTACAACTCCTCGTTCCCGGAGATCTCCGACATCCCCCAGGCCTTCGCCCGCGTGCGAGCCGCGTGCGAGGAGATCGGTCGCCCGGCGGACGAGCTCGTCTACTCGGTCGCGCTCGTCCTGGCCGTCGGCAGCGACGACGCGGAGCTCGCCCGGCGCGCGGAGGCGATCGGGCGCGAACCGGCCGAGCTCCGCGAGCACGGCGTCGCGGGCACGGTCGCCGAGGCCGTCGACCGCATCGGGGCGCTGCGCGACATGGGCGTCGAGCGGCTGTACCTGCAGGTGCTCGACCTGCAGGACCTGGACCACCTCGAGCTGGTGGCGAGCGAGGTCGCCCCGCACGCCCGCTGAGGTCCCCGCCCGCCCGCCCGGTCAGGAGGCAGGCGTGCGCTCGGTGGACGGGGCGGCGGGCGTCCCGGCGCGCACGGCCTCCGTCACTGCCGCCACCACGGCCAGGACGAGCAGCGCGTGCAGTCCGGCGTTGCGGACCGCGAGCGCGCCGGTGACCAGCGGGTCGCCGGCGACGAAGGCCGAGTAGCCCCACGGGAAGACGACCTGGGTGAGCGCCGCGACCACGAGGGTCAGCGCCGCGGCGACCCGCGGCCAGGCGGGGCCGACCCCGCGCCCGGCGCCGGCCACGAGCGCCACGACCACCGGGGCGGCCAGCCACGCGACGAACTGCGGGGACCCGACCTTGTTGGCGACGACGAGCCAGACCGTCAGCGCCAGGCTCGACGGGAGGAGGACCGCGGCGGCCGCACCCCGTCGGCGGGCGACCACCAGCCCGGCCGCCGCCACGGCCAGGCCGACGGGCAGCACGACGTCCAGCACGCCGGCGGCGGTGGCGGCGGCGGGAGCGGACACCTCGTAGGTGACGAGGTCGTCGTCGTAGGAGACCCCGGTGCGGCCGTCCAGCGCCGCACCGAGCACCCACGGCGTCGCCGCGACCGCCTCGGCCTGCATGCCCCGGTCGGTCTGCGTCGTGAGGAAGGAGAAGGGTGCCCCCCCGAGGAGGAGGACCGTGCCCACCACGGCACCGCTCACCGCTGCCGCGGGCAGCACCACGTCGCGCCACGGCCGCCGCGCGGCCGCCGCGACCGGCAGGAGGAGAGGCCCCGACGCCACCTTGACCCACGCCCCGGCGGCGAGCAGGGCGGCGGCCCACCGGGTGGCGCCGGCGGTCCTGCCGCCCGTGGCGGCGAGCAGCCCCAGCGCGGCCAGCGGGACGACGACGGCGTCCAGCCGCCCGAGTGCCACGGGGCCGAGGGCGACGAGGAAGGCGAGCCACCACAGGGCCGCCGTCGTCGCGCCGCGCCGGAGCAGCGCCGCCACGACGACGGCGTCCAGCGCGGTCACCATCGTCGACCACGCCAGGGCGTACCCGGGGGTGGAGACGACGGTCACCAGCCCGGGCAGGAGCACGGGCGCCAGGGCCCCCGGCGGGTAGACCCACGGCATGTCCAGGACGGGCCGCGGCTCGTCGAAGCCGAGGAACGAGCCCGCCCACCAGCGGTAGAGGTCGACGTCCCAGAACGCCTCCGCCGGGACGACGACGACGCCGAGGAGGGCGAGGCCCGCGTGCACGGCGGCGAACGCCACCCAGACGGCCACGCGGCCCCGGCGCCCGGGCGGCGTGGCGGTGCGCGCGCGCCCGGGCTCGGCCACGGGGATCAGTACGTCGTGGTGACCTGGTCCCACGGGAGGACGGAGACGAACGCGACCAGCGCGATGACCGCCAGGATCGCCAGGACGATGGTGATGTAGCCGATGATGAGGCCCGCCTTCGCCAGGCCCGCGCCGCCCTCGCCGGTCTCGCGGATCTGCCGGACGGCCATGTGCCCCGTGATGATGCCCACGATGCTGCCGAGGATCGGGACGGCCGTGAACCCCAGGATCGAGCTGATCAGGGACACGATCGCCATCGTGTTCGTCTTGGGCGCGGTCGGGTAGCCGCCGCCGTACTGGCCGCCGTAGGGCTGCTGCGCGTACGGCTGCTGGTAGGGCTGCTGGCCCCCGGCCGGCGGCTGCGAGCCGTAGGGCTGGTCGGACGGCTGCCCGCCGTACGGCTGGCCCGGGTTCTGGTCGCTCACGGTGTCTCCTGGATGCGCTGGGTCGTCGGACGCGCGGTGCTCCCGTCGGCGGCGTCGGCCCCCGACCGTCACGAACCCGTCCAGCATGGCACGGGCCTACGTCGCAGCGCCGGTGGCTCGCTAGTGTTCACCCGGCCCTGCGGCGCCCGCCGGGGCCGGGTGCGCGCGGAGGAGTCCCGGATGAGCAGGATCGGCTGGAGTCTGCACGGCGACGGGCGCCGGGTGTCGCCCGGCGCGGTCGTGGCGCCGCACGAGCGGCTGTCGTGGCCGCGGACCCTCGGCATCGGCATGCAGCACGTGGTCGCGATGTTCGGCGCGACGATCCTCGTGCCGGCCATCACCGGCTTCGACGCCTCGACGACGCTGTTCTTCTCCGCGGCCGGCACCGCGCTCTTCCTCCTCATCACCGGCAACCGCCTGCCGAGCTACCTCGGCTCGTCGTTCGCCTTCATCGCCCCGATCCTCGCCGCGACGGCAACGGGCGGTCAGTCGGCGGCCGTCGGCGGCGTCCTCGTCACCGGGGTGCTCCTGGCCGTCGTCGGCGTGGTCGTGCACGTCGCCGGCGCGCGGTGGATCGACCTGGTGATGCCGCCGATCGTCACGGGCACGATCGTCGCGCTCATCGGCCTCAACCTCGCCCCCGTCGCCTGGGGCCTGCCCCAGCCCGACGGCTCCTTCTCCGGCTTCCGCGGGGCCCCGCTGACGGCGCTCGTGACCCTGGCCGCGATCGTGCTGACGACGGTGCTGTTCCGCGGCATGCTCGGCCGGCTCGCGATCCTCGTGGGCGTCGTCGTCGGGTACCTCTTCGCCCTGCTGCGCGGCGAGGTCGACCTCGCCGGGGTGCGGGAGGCCGCATGGGTGGGCCTGCCGTCCTTCACGGCCCCGTCGCTGGACCTCGGCGTCCTGGTCCTCTTCCTGCCGGTCGTGCTCGTGCTGGTCGCGGAGAACGTCGGGCACGTCAAGTCCGTCGCCGCGATGACCGGCCAGGACCTGGACCCGCTCATGGGCCGGGCGCTCGCCGCCGACGGCGCCGCGACGACCCTCGCCGGGCTCGGCGGCGGCTCCGGCACCACGACGTACGCGGAGAACATCGGCGTCATGGCGGCGACGAAGGTCTACTCGACCGCCGCCTACTGGGTGGCCGCCGGCGCCGCGCTGGTGCTGAGCATGTCGCCGAAGTTCGGGGCGCTCGTCGGGTCGGTGCCCGTGGGGGTGCTCGGCGGGGCCGCGACGCTGCTCTACGGGATGATCGGCATCCTCGGCGCGCGCATCTGGGTGCAGAACCGCGTCGACTTCTCCGACCCGGTCAACCTCACGACGGCCGGCATCGCGATCATCGTGGGCATCGCCAACTACACGTGGATCCCGCGCGAGGGCCTGGAGTTCACCGGCATCGCGCTCGGCACGGCCGCCGCCCTCGGCATCTACCACGTGATGCGCGTGCTGGCCCGGTGGCGCGGGACGAGCCAGGAGCCGGCGAGCCCCGCGTCCGTGCCGGGTGGCGACGAGCTGGACCGCGCCGGCACACCCCGCCACTGACGGCCACTGACCGCCGCTGCCCACCCGTCCCCCACCACCGATCCGCAGGAACGGGGAAGGTCCGTTGCGCCATGCGCAACCGAGCTTCCCCGTTGTGAAGGTGTCCGGGGGGCGGGTCAGCGGAGCAGGAGGCCCAGGAGGTGGCCGGCGGCGGCGTCGGGGTCGTCGATCGCCTCGGGGCTGCCGGCCGGGACGGGCGGGATCGGCTCGAAGCCGAGGTGCCGGTAGAAGGCCCGGGCGCGCTGGTTGCCCGGGTCGACGCCGAGCATCACCCCGGGCACCTCCCGCACCCGTAGGGCGGCCAGCAGGTGCTCGACCAGGCGGCGCCCGCCGCCGCGCCCCTGGGCCCGTGGCAGCAGGTCGATGTGGAGGTGCGCCGGCCACGTCGCCGCGATGGACGGCGGCGTGCGCTCGGGGTGCCGGACGAGGGCGAGCAGCTCGGCGTCCGGTGACCCGGCGGGCACGTCGCGCCACCTGTCGGCGTCGGCGCGCAGCCGGGGCCACCACTCCTGCTCGCACCGACGCTCGAACGCCAGGGTGTCCGCGACCCCGACGACGTAGCCGACCACCGTGTCGTCGTCGTCGTCGGTGAGGACGAAGGCGAGCTCGGGGCTCAGCGCGAGGTACGGGCCGACGTAGACGTCGCCGAGGAGCTGCGGGTCCGCGTAGTGCTCGGTCGCGTCCTGCCCGGCGTCGCCCGTGCGCAGGCAGATCTCGTACAGCCGGTCGGTGTCGCGAGGCCTCGCCCGCCGCACCGCCACGGGGCCCTCAGCCCTCGGCGGTCCCGGCGTCGGCCGCGCCCTCGACCGCGCCCTCGGCGGTCGTCGCCTCGGCCGCCTCGCCCTCGGCGGGCGGACCCTCGGGCGCCGTCTGGAGCGCCTGGTCCAGCGGGACGCACCCCGTGGGCGCGGAGAGCGGCTGGTCCGGCGCCAGCGTGATGAGCGTCGGGTCGAGCAGGCTCGTGAACGCGTCGCCCAGGATGAGGTCGACCGTCGGGTCCGCACGGAGGTCGAGCTCCAGGACGGGCGCCTCGAGCTGTGCCGCCAGGGTGTACGCGCTGCGCAGACCCTGCTCGCCGAACCGGATGAGGGTCGTGCCGGCGTACCCGCCGGGGAAGTTGTCCGTCGCGGCGACCACGAACCCGCGGGCGGCCAGGTCGTTGCTCACCTCCCCGGCGAGGCCGGCCGTGCCCGCACCGTTGAGGACCCGCACCTGCGTCTCGGCGTAGGTCGCGGGCAGGGTCCCCTCCGGGGGGCACGGCGGCGCGGCCACCGTGGGGGCGGGGGTGCTGAGGGTCGTGAAGTCGCGCGCGAACGGGGCGCTCACGACGCCGGTGTACACGGCGGCAGCACCCAGCCCGGCGACGGCCATCGCGGCGATCATCGCGCCGAAGACGACGGCCTGGCGCTCGCGGCGGTGGCGGCGGCGCAGCTGGCGGGCTCGCTCGGCGCTCGTGGGCGTGGCCATCAGTCCATCACCAGGACGCGCGCGTGGAGGATCGGGCGCTGCTGGAGGGCGGCGCGGACCGCGCGGTGGAGCCCGTCCTCGAGGTACATGACCCCCTTGTACTGCACGACGTGCGCGAACAGGTCGCCGTAGAACGTGGAGTCCTCCGACAGCAGGTTGACCAGGTCGAGCGTCCGCTTGGTCGTCACCAGGTCGTCGAGCCGCACCTGGCGGGGCGGGACCTCGGCCCACTCCTTGGGCGTGGTCAGGCCGTGGTCCGGGTACGGACGTCCGTCACCGACGGCCTTGAATATCACGCCCCGAGTCTAGTGGCGTGTCCCGGCCGTGCCTGTCATGCCGGTCGTGACGCGTGGCGGCCTCCGGTTGCGGAAGAGGCGTCCGCGGGTGAGCCTGACAACGGAAAAGCGAACGCCAACCGGAAGGAAAGTGCCATGTCGCAGACCACGGGTAGCACGACCCCCAAGACCCCCGGACGCAGCCAGGCCGGGAGTGACGTCTCGACCACGGGCGGCGGTGGCGGCCTCGTGACCGAGCAGGGTCGCACGAGCATCGCCGACGGCGTCGTCAGCAAGATCGCCGGCATCGCGACGCGCGAGGTCGACGGGGTGTTCGCTGTGGGTGGTGGCGCGGCGCGCGCGATGGGCGCCGTCCGCGAGCGGATCGGTGGCAAGAACCACGGTCAGGGCGTGTCGGTCGAGGTCGGGGAGCGGCAGGCAGCCGTGGACGTCGACGTCGTCGTGGAGTACGGCTACGCGATCGCGGACGTCGCGGACGGCGTCCGACGCAACGTCATCCGGTCGATCGAGCGCATGACCGGGCTCGAGGTCACCGAGGTGAACGTGGCCGTCGGCGACATCCACATCCCCGGCGAGGAGAGCGACGAGGACGACAAGCAGGAGCAGGAGCCCCGGGTCCGGTGAGCGACGACGCACGCGGCGCCCAGCCCGCGGCCGACGCGGTCGCGGACGCGCTGGGCCGGGTCCCGTCCGTCCGGCTCCATCAAGGGTCGGCGGCGGGCACCCACCTGCCGGGGCGCCGCGTCCACGGCGTCCGCGTCCACGACGCGGGCGTCGAGGTCCACGTGGCGGCCGTGTGGCCCACGACGGTCGAGGAGGCGGCCCAGGCCGTCCGCGCGGCCCTGGCGCCCCTGGTGACCGGACGTGTCGACGTCACCATCGACGACGTCGTCCTGGACGACGACCCCCGCTCTGAGGGACTCGGCCCTGAGGGCACAGCGACGGAGGTTTCCCATGCCTAAGAGCGTCGTCGGTCTGCTGACCGGCCTCCTCGTCACCATCGTGTTCCTGATCGGCGGCTGGTCGGGCTTCCTGCTCGCCCTGGTGCTGGGCGTCCTCGGGCTGGCGATCGGCGCGCAGCTCGACGGCGACGTCGACATCCCGGACCTGTTCCGGGGTCGCCGTGGCTGAGGACGCGGACTCGACGCTGCGCCTGCCGGCCGCGACCGGGGCGACCGCCGCGTCGCCCGGCCGGCCTCCCGGTGGGCGCGTCGAGCCGCTGGAGGGGCGCGGACGGACGGAGATCGCGGACCGCGTGCTCGAGCGTCTGGCCGCGCGCTTCGCGCTGGAGGTGCCCGGCGTCGTCCGCCACTCCAGCGGTCCGCCGCTGGGCGGCCTGGGCGAGCACCTGCCGGACGCCTCGGCGGAGTCCGCCGGTGAGCGCGTTCGCGTCAAGCTGCGGCTCGCCGTGCGCTGGGAGACGCCTGCGCACGAGGTCGCCGCTGCCGTCCGCGAGGACGTGCGTCGGCGCCTGACCGCGGCGACCGGCAAGAGCGTCGACCGTGTCGACGTCGTCGTGGGGGCGTTGCTGCCCTCGTCGAGGGTGCCCGAGGACACGGGGAGGCGGGTCCAGTGACTCCGACGTCCCCTCCCGTCCCGCGCAAGGCGGCCGGTGCCGGCATCATCGGGATGCTGCTCGCCGTGCTGCTCGTCGCCCTCGGCATCCTCCTCGTCCACGAGGGCCTCGCCCTCCAGGGCTGGATCGACGGCAGCCCCCTCCTCGAGGGGGTCCTGTCCCGCAGGGCGGTCGTCGAGCCCGGCCTGCTCACCACGGTGGTCGCCGCCGCACTCGCCCTGCTCGGCCTCTGGCTCCTGGTGACGGCCTTCCGCCGTGGCCGCCGCCGGGGCGTCGAGCTGGACGCCCGCACGCGCGTGTGGATGAGCCACCGTGACCTGGACCGTCTGGTCACGGGGACGGCCGAGGAGGTCGACGGCGTCCTGGGTGCCCGGGCCTCCGTCGGACGACGGCGCGCCGTCGTCCATGTCGACACCACGACCCCGGAGGTCCGCGGCGAGGTCGCGGCCGCCGTCGAGCGTCGGCTGACCGCCCTGGACGGCCGCCCGCGCGTCGACGTCCGGGCCACGCCGCGCCACGAGAGGGAGACACGATGAACCGGGCCACGTATGCCCTGGACAGGGTCGTCCTCACGCTCATCGCGCTGGTCCTGCTGCTCGGTGGCGCGTGGGTCGTCGCCTGGTCGCAGGGGTGGCTGCCCGACGGCTGGTGGTCGCCCCGGGGCTTCTTCGTCGGGCCCGTCCCGGAGAGCCTGACCGGTGCCGACTGGTGGCCGGTGGCCCTGCTCGTCGGCGGGGCGGTGCTCACCGTCCTCGGCCTGGTCTGGCTCGTGCGCCACTTCCGCTCGCACGGCGTCGAGGCACTGTCTCTGGTCGGCGATCCGCACGGCGGATCCATGATCGTCCAGGGCGCCGCCCTGGCGTCGGGAGCTGCGGCCGTCCTCCAGGACAGCGGTCCGGACGTGACCCGGGCACGGGGCTCGCTCGCCGAGCGGCACGGTCGCCTGGTGGTCGACCTCACGGCCTCGGTCCGTCGGGACGCCGACCTGGAGAAGGTCGCCAGGCTGTGCGACCGGGTGGCTGACGAGGTCGTGCGCACCACCGGGCGGTCGGACGTCTCGTGCCGGGTGCGGCTCAAGGTCGCCCCGCGCGCAGGCCGCGCCCCCCGCGTCCACTGAACGGACCGGGGGTGCCCGAGCCAGGGTCGGGTCGGCAGGCGCGCGCCGACGCCGACGCGGCACGACGTCGAGCCCTCCGCGAGCTCGCCCGCCGGCACCACCCCGACCGGGGTGGTGACCACGCCGAGTACGTCCGGCGCGCGGCCGAGCTGGAGCGGCGCTTCGCCCAGCCCCGGCGGGCGCTGCCGGACGGCCGTGCCTCGATGGTCCGCGTCGAGGCTGCTGCCCGCTGGCGTCTCGTCGTGCGCCGGCTGCGGCGCCAGGTGCGCCGGTGGCGTCGGCTGCGCACCGCGCGACGTCGGGCGCGCGTCGACGACCTGCTGCGTGGACGCCGCAGCGCCCGCAGCCGGGGAGGCCGCGGGCGCTGAGGTGGGTGTCGCAGGTGTGGCCGTGGTGCTCGACGTCAGCGGGCGCCGACCTGCTCGAGCGCCTCCCGCGCGGACCGCAGGCGCGCCGCGGCGTCGTCGGCGACCGCGGTCACGCCGGGGTTCGCCGTGACCTCGCTCATGATCTGCGGGTCCAGGAAGTCGACGCCGGTGCGACCGGCCCCCAAATCGCGAACGACGACGTTGCACGGCAGCAGGAGACCGATGGTCTCCTCCGCCTGCAGGGCCCGGTGGGCCAGCGGCGGGTTGCACGCGCCCAGGATCACCTGGCGCGGGATCTCCACGTCGAGCTTCTCCTTGAGGGTCGCCGACATGTCGATCTCGGTGAGCACGCCGAAGCCCTGGTCCTTGAGGGCAGCACGGGTGGCCTCGACCGCCTCGTCGAACGGACGGTCGAGGACCGTGCTGATCGCGTAGCCCATCAGGCGTCGGCCTTCGCGAGCTCGGCGCGGACCTCGTCCATGTCGAGGCCCTGTGCCTGCGTGATGAGGTCCTTGAGCGCGTTGCCGGGCAGCGCGCCGGGCTGGGCGAAGAGCAGGATGCCCTCGCGGAAGATCATGAGGGTCGGGATCGAGCTGATCCCGGCCTGAGCGGCGAGCATCTGCTCCGCCTCGGTGTCCACCTTGCCGAAGACGACGTCCTGGTGCTTCTCGGACGCGGCCTCGTAGACGGGGGCGAACATGCGGCACGGGCCGCACCACGCGGCCCACCAGTCCACGAGGACCAGCTTGTCGGACTCGATGGTGCTCTCGAAGGTCTCGGCGGTCAGGTCGACGGTCGCCATGGGTGCTCCTCTCGGTCGGTGGGGCGCAGCGGTTCCGTGCCGCGCACTATACCCCTGGGGGTATCAACGGAGCGAGGGTGACGAGCATTCCCCGGCACCCGCCGCCGCGGTGACGACGGCGGGTGCCCGTGCTCTCAGGCGCCGAGGCCGACGCGGTCCACGCGGCGGTGGTAACGCATGCCGGTGATGCCACCCAGGACGGCGCCGGCGAGAGCCGCGACGGCGACGATCAGCGCCACGACGATGCCGACGGTGGTGAGGTCGCCCTCGTTGACCGGGATCCGCGGGAAGGCGTTCATGTCGGCGAGGACGTTGAACTCGGCACCGGCGACCAGTCCCAGGACGGCGACGGCGATCGCGATGACGAGCGCCCACAGCCACACGGCGATGCCCTGCTTGGCGCCGTCGAAGCGCGCCATGCGTCCGGCGACGTAGCCGCCGGCGAAGTACGCCACTAAGATGATCACCAGCAGCACGACGGCGCCGGCCCAGCCGACCGTCTCCGCGGAGGCGTTCACGGCCTCCTCCGGCGACGTGTCGGTGCCGAGGCCCAGGGCGGTGCCGATCGCCGCCGCCAGCGCGGTGAGGATGACGGCGGTGCCCATGGCGGTGAGCCAGCCGAAGAACGCGGCTCCGAACTTCATCCCGCCGAACTCCTCGCGCTCGCGGGCGACGACGGTCTCGCGGTCCCGCCCGAAGCTGCGCGCGGAGAGGGCGCCGGCGGCGGCCCCGCCGCCGGCGGCCGCGGCCGTGGTCCCGTGACCGCGGTCGTCGGTCCGGTCGTCGTGCCGGTCGACGCGGTCGGGGACCCCGTCACGGTCGCGGTCCCGCTCGTCGTAGCGGTCGTCGTGCCGGTCGACGCGGTCGGGGACCCCGTCGTGGTCGCGGTCCCGACCCTCGTGGCGGTCACCTCTGTCACGGTCGCGGTCCCGACCCTCGTAGCGGTCGTCGTGCCGGTCCACCGAGTCCGGGACCCCGTCGTGGTCGCGGTCCTGGGACGGCCCGGTCCCGTGCAGCGGACCCGTGTGCTGGTCGTCGTACCGGGCGGTGTCCCGCGTGCTGTCGTACGGCGTCCCGTCCTGGCGCGTCTCGTCGGTCCTGCGTTTGCCGTCGCTCGGGCCGGATGCGGCGTGCGCCCCGCCCTGTCGGTCGTCGTGGGTGCTCATGGGAGTCTCCGTCCGGTGGTTCGGCTGAGGTCAGGGTCGGGTCGGGGTGTCGTCGAAGCCGTAGTGACGCAGGAGGAGCGACTCGTCCTCCGGTGACAGGCGGCCGTCGTCGTCGTCGATGCGCGGCGCAGCCTGGACGAGGTCCCGGCCGTAGGGCACCCGCAGGGCGTCGCCGTCGAGCTCCGCGCCGTCCAGGGGGACGAACCGCTCCCCCCGGCTGAGACGGCCCACGCTGACCAGGCCCCAGGAGGGTCGACCGGTCGAGCCGTCGAGGAAGACGTCGCGCAGCGTGCCGAGCCGTTCGCCGTCGGGGCCCGTCACCGGCCCGCCGTGCATGGCGACCGCCTGGATCTCGTCCGCGGTGATCACGTCACTCCTCCCTCGTGCAGAACCCTGGCCGACCTGTGTCCTCGCTGGTCACCCTGTCCGTCACCGGGTCGGTGCCGCCCGGGGCCGGAGGAGCGCCCGTACCCTCGAACGTACGAGCGGTGAGGGGGGTCGGCAACCGGAGAGATCGTCCGTGGCCTGTGCGGTCGGCCGGGGTGGACCGCCGGCCCGCGCCCGGCGTGACCTTCGGCCCTACCGCCGGCGCGCCCGCGGCGGACGATGGGTGCGTGGCCGCCGCAGCCGCGCAGGAGCGGGGGAGCCTGCTCCTGCTCGTCGTCTCGGGCGCGCTCCTCGCCGCGGGTGGTGGGGCGTGGTGGGCCGGTGCGGCCGGAGCGGCCGAGATCCTGTGGCTCGCGGCGGGCCTGCTCGGTCTGGCGTTCGCGATAGCCACCACGGCACGCGCAGCGCGCGAGCGCCGTCCGACCGTGGACGTCATCGCCGTGCTCGCCCTGGTGGGCGCCCCGGCCGTCGGCGAGCCGTTCGCGGGGGCGGTCATCGCGGTCATGCTCGCGTCCGGTCAGGCGCTGGAGGCCCGCGCCTCGGCCCGCGCCCGACGCGAGCTGTCGCTGCTGGTGCAGCGTGCGCCGCGCCGGGCGCGCCTGCGCGCCGGCGGCACGGTGCGGGACGTGCCGGCGGAGGACGTGGTGCCCGGCGACGTCGTCGTCGTGGCCGCCGGTGAGGTGGTGCCCGTCGACGGACGGCTGCTCACCCCCGCGGTGCTCGACGAGGCCGCACTGACCGGTGAGCCGCTGCCCGTGGAGCGCGCGCCGGGTGAGGACGTCCGCAGCGGCGTCGTCAACGCGGGCGGCCAGGCGGAGCTCGTGGCGACGGCGACGGCAGGCGCCTCCACGTACGCCGGGATCGTGCGGCTGGTCGAGTCCGCGCAGGCGTCGTCGGCGCCGTTCGTGCGTGCGGCCGACCGGGTGGCGGTCCTCTTCGTGCCGCTGACCCTCGCGGTCGCCGGTGCGGCATGGCTGCTGTCCGGGGACCCGGTCCGCGCGGTCGCCGTGCTCGTCGTCGCGACGCCGTGCCCCCTGCTGCTCGCGGCCCCGATCGCCGTCGTGTCGGGCATCTCCCGCGCGGCGCGGCTCGGCGTCGTGGTGCGCGGCGGGGGTCCGCTGGAGCGCCTCGCGGGCGCCCGGGTGGTGCTGTTCGACAAGACGGGGACGATCACGCAGGGCCGCCCGGTGGTGAGCGCCGTGCTGGTGCCGCCGGCCGGTGGGGCGGGCGCCCCGAGCCGCGACGCGACCGCGCGCGCCGCGGGGCTCGACGCCGACGAGGTGCTGCGCCTGGCCGCGTCCCTGGACCAGATGTCTCCGCACGTCCTGGCCGGCGCGATCGTGGCGGCGGCCTTGCGGCGCGGTCTGACGCTCTCCGTGCCGACCGGGCTCGAGGAGGTCCACGGCCACGGGCTGCGCGGGCGGGTCGACGGCGTGGCGGTGCAGGTCGGCCGGGCCGGCTGGGTGGGCGGCGACGCGGGTGCGCAGGACGCGTGGGTCCGCCGCGTCCGACGTCGGGCCGCGCTGGACGGCGCCCTCACCGTCTTCGTGGGGGTCGACGGGAGGACCGCCGGTGCGGTGCTGCTGGTGGACCCCGTCCGCGCGGACGCACCACGGACCGTCCGGGTGCTGAGGGCCGCCGGCGTGCGCCGGGTCGTGCTGCTCACCGGTGACCGGTGGGACACGGCCCGGGCGGTGGGCCGGGTCGTCGGCGTCGACGAGGTCGTCGCGGAGCAGGACCCCGCCGGCAAGCTCCAGGTCATCCGCTCCGAGGCGGGCCACGGCACGACCGTCATGGTGGGGGACGGGGTCAACGACGCCCCGGCCCTCGCGGCGGCGGACGTCGGTGTGGCGCTCGCGGCGCGTGGTGCCACGGCGTCGTCGGAGGCCGCGGACGTGGTGCTGACCACCGACCGCGTCGACGCGCTCGCCGACGCGATCACCGTGGCCCGGCGCGCGCGGCGCATCGCGCTGCAGGCGGTCGTCGTCGGGATGGGGCTGTCGCTCGTGGCGTTGGGGGCGGCGGCGGGGGGCCTGCTGCGGCCGGCGGTCGGTGCCGTGGTGCAGGAGGGGATCGACGTGCTGGCGATCGCGGTCGCGCTGCGCGCCGTCGTCCCGCCGCGCTCGCGCCGACGGCTCAGCCCGGCCGACACGCAGGCCGCCACGGAGCTGTGGGCCGAGCACGACGCCGTCCTGCGCGTCGTCGAGCAGGTGCGTGCCGTCGCCGACGCCCTGGAGGAGCCCGATGACGCCGCGGCGGACCTCGGCGGCGCCCGCGCCCTGCTGGAGCTGCTCGAGACGGACCTGGTGCGGCACGAGCAGCACGACGAGGCGGTCCTCGTGCCCCTGCTGACCCGGGCGCTCGGCGGGCACGACGAGACGGCAGCGCTGAGCCGCACGCACGCGGAGATCGAGCAGGAGGTCGTGCGCCTGCGGCACCTGCTCGACGGACTGCCGGACGCCGAGGCGACCGCGGACGACGTCGTCGAGCTGCGGCGAGTCCTCTACGGCCTGTACGCGGTGCTCCGGCTCCACGACGCGCTGGAGCGCGAGACGGCGGCGGGCCTGGTCCCGCACGGCGCATGACGTGGCCGGCGGAGACATGGCCGGCGGAGACATGGCCGGCGGGGACATTGCCGGCGGAGACATGGCCGGGCGTGACGGGGCCCGCGGCCGCGGCTTCACCCTGCGGGGCCGTCCCGGGCGGGGGCCCGCGGGTCTAGGTTCTGCACCGTGACGAGTGGGGGCCAAGGGGGCGTCGCCGCCCGCGCGGGTGGCGCAGCCGGGCACGGCGGGACCGTGCGGGGCCTGTACGCGCTCAAGCCCTGGTACACCCGCCGCCTGCACGTGCTGCTGCGCACCGCCGTCCGGCGCGGGACGTCACCGGACACGTTCACGCTGCTGGGTGTGCTCGCCGCGGCAGCAGCGGCCGTCGCGATCGCGCTCGGGTGGTGGCTGCCCGCGCTCCTGCTGCTCGCGGCGCGGCTCGCCGGCGCGAACCTCGACGGCGCCGTCGCGCGCGCCCGCGGCCTCAGCTGGCCCTGGGGCTTCGTCCTCAACGAGCTGGGCGACCGGACGAGCGACGTGCTCATGTTCGCCGGGCTGGCCGTGCTCGCCGTGCGGGAGCCGGCGGACGTCCTGGTGGTCGGTCCGCTCACCCCGCTCGCATGGGTGGTGCTCGCCGCCCTCGCCGCGACAGCACCGACCTTCGCGTCGCTCGCCGCGGCGGGCGCCGGGGCACGCCGTCTCAACGGCGGCCCGTTCGGCAAGACCGAACGGTGCGCCGCCGTCGTGCTGGCGACGGCTGTCCCGGCGTGGATCCCGGTCATCGCCGCGGTGGTCGTCCTCGGCTCCGTCCTCACCGCAGCGCTCCGGCTGCGCGCGGCACGGGAGCAGCTGTGAGCGGCCCGGTCGTGCCGGCCTCACCGGCCCCGCTGCGCGCGGGGTCCGACGACGCCACGGGCGGGGGCGGCTGGGACCCGCTGGCGGAGTGGTTCGGCCTGGACCGCACGGCCTTCGCGATCGACGTGTCGCTGGGACCGCTCGAGATCGAGCTGCTCGGGCGGGCGGTGTTCCTCTTCGGCCTCTCCGTCGCCATCCTCGCGGTCGCCGCCGTCCCGGTGCTCCTCTCCCGGCGCCCCGAGCTGCGCAAGCGCTGGTCCACCTGGGTGCTCATCGTGCCCGTGGTCGGCATCCCGATCTGGGTCGGCCCGGCGACGACGGCGCTGCTCGCGGCCGCCCTGGCGCTCCAGGCGGTCCGGGAGTTCGCGGCGATGGCGCGGCTGCCGCGCGCGGAGCGCACCGTGCTGTCGGTGCTCGCGGTGGCCTACCCGGCCGCGGCCTGGCTCGCCCCGGACCTGCTCGGGCTCGTGCCCCTCGTGGCGCTCCTCTGCGCCGTCCCGGCGGTGCTCCGCGGCGACGTGCGCGACGGGATGACGCACGCGGCCGCCACGGCGTTCGGATCGATCTGGATCTGCTGGTCGCTGGCGCACCTCGTGGTCGTCGGCAGGGACGCGTACCTGCTCCTCTTCGCCGCCGCCGCGACCGACGTCGCCGCGTGGTGCGGCGGGACGGGCCTGCGACGGTTCGCGTGGGCGCGGCATGCCCTGTCACCCTTGAGCCCGAACAAGACGGTCGGGGGGCTGGCGGGCGCCGCGATCGGTGGAACGCTGGTCCTGGGGGTGCTGGGATCCGTGACGCCGGGGCTGGTCGTGGCCGTGGTGCTCGGGAGCGTGGGAGGCGACCTCGTGGAGTCGATGGTGAAGCGTCAGGCGGGGGTCAAGGACGCCGGTGCGTGGCTGCCCGGGTTCGGCGGTCTGCTCGACCGCGTCGACTCGCTGCTGCTCGTCCTGCCGCTCGCGGCGGTGCTCGCGTGAGCGCCGAGCCGCACGACGACGACGTGCCCGTGGTGCCCGAGCGCCGGGTGGGTCACCTGCTGCGTCGCGCGGACGCGCCCGCCCCCGAGGCAGAGGCCGTCGAGCACGCGCACCGACCCGACGAGGGGTTCGAGCACGCGAGGCAGATCGCCGCGGACCTCACCGTGGCCCGCCGTCGGGCGGGCGAGGAGGCGCGCCGCGTGGCGGAGGACCTCGCGGAACAGACCCGCCGCGCGGCCGGTGGCATCGCCGCCGACTTCGCCGCGGAGGCGCGGCAGCGCGCCGAGGAGGCAGCGGAGCGCGCGCACGACTTCGCCGCGGACGCGCGGCAGCGCGCGGAGGAGGCGGCGGAGCGGCTGCACCAGCGCCGCCGCCGGGTCGGCACGCCGCCGGGGTTCACGTACACCGGGGCCGCGCGCAAGACGTTCTGGCGCTGGTTCTTCCAGGCGATCGGCGGGTTCAAGGTCACCGGCGGCGCCCCGTACGAGGCGATGGTCGTCGTCGCCAACCACAGCTCGCACGCCGACACCCCGGCGCTCATCGCGGCCTTCCCGACCCCGTACAAGCCGATGGTCGTCGCGGCGGAGGACTACTGGTTCACGACGCGCTGGCGCAAGGCCGTGGTGAAGCTCGCGATCGGCGCCGTGCCGGTGCGGCGCAAGGGCGGGGGCGGCTACGACTCGCTCATCGAGGGTGCCCAGCAGGTGCTCGGTCAGGGGTCCAGCCTGCTGGTGTTCCCCGAGGGGACCCGCAGCAAGGACGGCGCGCTGGGGACGTTCCGCAAGGGCGCCCTGCGCATGGCCAAGGAGTTCGACGTCCCGATCCTCCCCGTTGCCGTCGTCGGCACGCACGACCTGCTGCCCAAGGGCGGCCCCTTCCGCCCCGGCCCGGTGGAGGTGCGGCTCGGGCGGGCGATCCAGCCCGAGGAGCTGGGCGACAGCATGAGGCCCGTGGTCGACCAGATCCAGGAGCTGCTCGACATGGGTCCGGCGTCGTACAAGCCGTCCCCGACCTGGCGCGCGTTCCACCGGGCGATGAACGGGCCCACGGGCATGGCCGGCGCCGTGGTGTGGGGTTTCGCGGAGGCGACGAGCTCGCCGATCACGGCGGAGATGTACCTGTCGATCGTCGGGGCGGCGAACCCGCCGCGCGTCCTCGCGGCGGCCCGGTGGCTCGCCGTCGGCTCGGTCGCCGGGGCGCTCACCAACCGCGCGCTCGTGCGCCGGGGCATCCGGATGCCGACGCCGCTCACCCCGGCGCCGATGCACCGGGTCGCGCACGAGCACCTCGCCGCGGGGGCTCACGGCGTGTGGCGCCAGGCCCTCAACGGCATCCCGATCAAGGTCTACGCGCAGGCTGCGGGGGACCTCGACGTGCCGGCGATCCCGTTCGCGCTGCACACGGCCGGCGCGCGCGCGGCGCGGGCGCTGGCGATCGGCGCGGCGGTGACGGGCGCGGCCCGGGTCACGCAGCCCATGCTCCGGCGGGGCTACGAGCCGTACCTGGGGATCCTGGCCGCGTCCTTCGCCGGCGGGCTCGCCCTCGTGGTGCGGCGGTGGGCGCGCCGCTGAGGCACGGAGGGACCTCGGACCCTCGCCGCGGCGGCGGCGTCCTCCGATGCTGGAGTCGTCCGCCCCTGGAGGTGTGCGTTGGCGACGCCGGCGATCCGGACCCGAGGCCTGACCAAGCACTTCGGGCGCACGGTCGCGCTGGAGGACCTGGACCTCGACATCCGCAGCGGTGAGATCTTCGGCTTCCTCGGTCCGAACGGCGCGGGGAAGTCGACGACGATCCGGCTGCTCCTGTCGTTCCTGCGGCCGACCAGGGGGTCGGCGGAGATCCTCGGTGTGCCGGTCTCCGACGTCGCTCGCGTGCACCGTCACATCGGGTACGTCCCGGGGGACGTCGCGCTCTGGCCGCAGCTCACCGGGGCGGAGACCCTGCACCTGCTGGGGCGGCTGTCCGGCCGCGTCGACCTCGCCTTCCGCGAGGAGCTGGTGCAGCGCCTGCAGCTCGACCCGTCGCGCCGGGTGCGCACCCTGTCGCGCGGGAACCGCCAGAAGGTCGCCCTCGTCGCTGCGCTGCAGTCCCGTCCGGACGTGCTCCTCCTGGACGAGCCGACCGCCGGGCTCGACCCGCTCATGGAGGAGGAGTTCCAGGCGGTCGCGCGCGACGCGGCGGCCCGGGGTCAGACGATCTTCCTGTCGTCGCACATCCTCGACGAGGTCGAGGACCTCTGCGACCGCGTCGGCATCCTGCGGGCCGGGCACCTGGTCGAGGTGGCCGCCCTGGACGACCTCCGGGCGCTGCACACGACCGTCGTCGAGGTGCAGCTCGACGGCGAGGTGCCGGCGTTCACCGACGTGCCCGGTGTCACGGACGTCGAGCGGGTCGACGGCGGCGTCCGGCTGTCCGTGACCGGGCCACCCGGACCGCTGCTGGAGCGCCTGGCCCACCTCCCGGTCACGCGGCTGCGCACCGAGGAGCCGTCCCTCGAGGAGATCTTCCTCACCTACTACTGACCAGCGCAGGAGGTCGGTGCCGTGCTCATGGAGCCTCGCCACCGCGCCGTCGCGCCACCGGCCGACGGCGAGCCCGCGCGTGCGGTCGCCCGGCTGGGGGTGCTCCTCCTGCGGCGTGGCGTCGTCGCACTCCTCGTGGGGCTCGTCGCGTACGTCGTCCTGGAGGTCGAGGTCTTCGAGGCCACCTACCCGACGCAGGCCTCGCGCGACCTCGTCGCCCGCCTCGGCGAGGACCCCGCCGTGCGCATGCTGTCGGGCGTGCCGGCCGGCACGTCGATCGGGGCGCTCGTCGTGTGGGATGCCGGCTGGCTCATGCAGGTCGTCCTCGGTCTGTGGGCCGTCGTGGCGACGGCCCGGCTGCTGCGTGGCGACGAGGAGGCCGGTCGCACCGACTGGCTGCTCGCCGGCTCCGCGCACCCGCGCCGGGTCCTGGCCGCCCAGCTCGCCGCGCTCGGCGGCGCGACCGTGCTGGTGGGAGCCGCCGTCGGGCTCGCCTTCGCGGCAGCCGGCACCGACGCGGCCGGCGCGACCGCGTTCGGCTCGCTGCTGGCAGGGTTCGGTCTGACGCAGGTGGGCCTGGTGGCGCTCCTGTCGCAGGTGTTCGGCAGCCGCGGTCGGGTGCTGGCGGTCGCCGGGAGCGCGTTGGGCGCCGCGTTCCTGCTGCGGATGGTGGCGAACAGCGCGAACGGGCGGGCGTGGCTCGCGTGGTTCACCCCCCTGGGGTGGAACGACCGGCTGCAGTCCTTCGGCGACGAGCGGTGGACGGCGCTCCTCGTGCCGCTCGGGGCCGCCGTCGTGCTCGCCTCTGCCGCGCTCGCGCTCCGCGGCCGGCGGGACACGGGTGCGGGAGTCGTCCGCGCGGCGCGTCGGGAGCGGTCGACGACGGCGTTCCTGGGAGGACCGACGCGCTTCGCCGCCAGGTCCGCCGCTGCGACGCTCGCCGGGTGGGCGGTCGGCCTGACTGCGGTCGGTGCGACGGTGGGCTGGATGCTCCCGAGCCTGGAGCGCTACCTCGACGAGGACCCGGCGTACCTCGAGATGCTGGCCGTCCTCGGCATCGCACGCGAGGACGTGACCGGCGGGTTCGTGTCCATGATGGGCGTGATCACCGGCCTGGCGCTGTGCCTGCGCGTGGCGTGGCGGGTCGGTGCGGCCCGCAGCGAGGAGGACTCCGGCCGGCTCGAGCAGCTCCTCGTGCGACCCGTCCCGCGGTGGCACTGGCTCGCCGGCCACGTCGTCGTGGCGGTCGTCGACGCCGTGGTCCTGAGCGCGGTGGCCGGCGCCGCGACCTGGCTCGGGGCGACCGCGGCGGGCGCCGGGCTCGACGCCGCGGACGCCTTCGCCGCCATGGCCAACCCGCTGCCCGTCGTCGCCGTCTTCCTGGGCCTCGCCGTGGCGCTGCAGGGGCTCGCGCCACGGTTCGTCGTCGGTGTCACGGCGTCCGTCGCGATGCTGCTCTACGTCCTCGAGCTCGTCGGGCCGCCCCTCGCGTGGCCGGACCTCCTCGTCGCGGTCTCGCCCTTCCACCACCTCGCGCTCGTTCCCGTCGACCCCTTCGGGGTGGCTGCCGCCCTGGGGATGCTGGGTGTCGCCCTGGCGCTCGGCGCCGTCGGGTTCGCGGCCTTTGCGCGCCGGGACCTCGTCGGCGCCTGACGGAACCCTCCGTCGCGCCGGCGTGCGCGGTGACAGCCGCCGGGAGAGCGGCGCGCGCTCGCGAGTGTCGTCCGTTGCCTGTCCGCCATCCGTCTGGCAGAGTGAGAGAGCGCTCTCTCGCCGCGCCGGTGCGGCGATCAGGGGGAGCCGTACGCGTCCGGACGTCCCGGCGCCCACGAGGAGAGCCCCATGTCCATCGGTGCCGCTGCCCGCCCCACCGCACCCTCCGCACCCGGCGGCTCCCCGGTCGACGACCACGGCGTGACGGGCGACCTCGTCGACCTCGATGGCCGCCCGTTCTACCGGATCCGCCACGTGGACCGGATGCCCGCCTTCTTCATGACCCTCGTCGGCGCGAGCGACCTGTGGGTGTTCCTCGCGAGCACCGGGGGCGTCACGGCGGGACGGGTCGAGGCGGACCGGGCACTGTTCCCGTACACGACCGAGGACAAGGTCACCGACGGGGCGCGCTCGACCGGTGGGCTGACGGTCCTGCGCGTCGCCACCGACGACGGCGTCGTCGTCTGGGAGCCGTTCGCGCCGCTGCGGCCGGGGGACCCGGCCGTCGAGCGCGACCTCTACAAGGACGTGCTCGGCACGACGCTGGTCATGGAGGAGGCGCGGGGCGACCTGGGTCTGTGCTTCCGCGCGACATGGCAGACCAGCGCCCGCTACGGCGTCGTCCGCACCGGCTCGCTCGCCGCGACGGGGGGTGCGCCCCGCGAGGTCGAGGTGCTCGACGGCTTCCGGAACCTGCTGCCGGCCGGCGCCGGCGTGCAGGTCCAGAACGAGCTGAGCAGCCTCCTGGACGCGTACAAGCGCACCGAGGTCGACCCCGCCACCGGGCTCGGCCTCCTCTACCTCAGCTCCCACCTCACGGACCTGGCCGAGCCGAGCGAGTCGCTGCACACGAACGTCGCGTGGCAGGTCGGGCTCGAGGACGTCGACCACCTGCTCTCGGACCGCCAGGTGACCGCGTTCGCGTTCGGTGACGCGGTGACGCCCGAGACGGAGGTCCGCGGCGAGCGCGGCGCCTACCTCGTGCGCAGCCGGGTGCTCGTCGAGCCGGGTCAGGACCGCCGCTGGTCCGTCGTCGCCGACGTCGACCTCGACGCGGCCGCCGTCGTCGACCTCCAGGCGGACCTCGCCGCCACCGACGTCGCCGCGCGCCTCGCCGACGACGTCGCCGCCACCCGCGCGGAGCTCGAGCGCCTCGTCGCGACGGCGGACGGGGCCCAGGTGAGCGGCGACGAGCTGGCCGCGGCCCACCACGCCGCCAACGTGCTGTTCAACATGATGCGCGGCGGCATCCCGGTCGACGGGTACACCGTCGAGGCGGCGGACCTGCGCCGCTTCGTGGACCAGCGCAGCCCGCGCACGTCCCGCCGCCGCGCCGACGTCCTCCACGCGCTGCCCGAGCAGCTGAGCATCGGCGACCTGCTGCAGCGGGCGACCGCGAGCGGCGACGCGGACCTGCGCCGCCTCACGGCCGAGTACCTGCCGCTGACGTTCAGCCGGCGCCACGGGGACCCCAGCCGGCCCTGGAACAGGTTCCGCATCGCGCTGACCGACGCCCAGGGCCGGACCGCCGTGGACTACCAGGGCAACTGGCGGGACATCTTCCAGAACTGGGAGGCCCTGGCCTGGTCCTTCCCCGAGTACGTCGAGTCGATGACGACGGTCTTCCTCGACGCGACGACGGCCGACGGCTACAACCCCTACCGGATCTCCCGCTCGGGCATCGACTGGGAGGTCCCGGAGCCGGACAACCCGTGGGCGAACATCGGCTACTGGAGCGACCACCAGGTCGTCTACCTGTGCAAGCTGCTCGAGACGTCGCTGCGGTTCCACCCCGAGCGTCTCCCCGCCCTCGTCGACGCGCCGCTGTTCACGCACGCCGACGTCCCCTACCGGATCGCCTCGTACCGGCGGACGGTGGCGGACCCGTCGTCGACGATCACCTTCGACGCGGAGGCCCACGCCGCGGTGGCACGGCGCGTGGCGACCGAGGGCGCCGACGGCCGCCTCGTGCACGGCCCCGACGGCGACCTGGTGCGGGTGACGCTCGCGGAGAAGCTGCTGCTGCTCGTGCTGGCGAAGCTGGTCAACCTCGTGCCCGAGGGCGGCATCTGGATGAACACCCAGCGCCCGGAGTGGAACGACGCCAACAACGCGCTCGTGGGCCGCGGGCTGTCCGTGGTCACCCTCGCGTACGTGCGGCGCTACCTCGACGTCGTCGAGGGGCTCCTCGACCGCGACGTGACCGTGACGACCGAGCTCGGGGACCTCTTCCGGGACGTGCTGCAGACCCTCACCCGGCACGTCGGCGCGACCGTCGAGGGCTTCACCGACGCGCTGCGCCGCACCGTCATGGACGAGCTCGGCGCCGCAGGGACCGCCTACCGGTCGCAGGTGTACGGCGGGTTCGACGGCCACCGCGTCACGCTGGAGCGGGACCAGGTGCGGTCCCTGCTGGACACGGCCCGCCGGTACGTCGACTCCGGCCTGCGCGCGAACCGTCGCGAGGACGGCCTGTTCCACTCCTACAACGTGCTCGACCTGCGTGCCGACGGCGCGGGCGTGCGCCGCCTCCAGGTCATGCTCGAGGGTCAGGTCGCCGTGCTCTCCTCCGGCCTGCTCGGGCCGGAGGCGGCGCGCGACCTGCTCGGCGCGCTCCGCTCCTCGGCGCTCTACCGCGCCGACCAGCACAGCTACATGCTCTACCCGGACCGGGACCTGCCGACGTTCCTCGCCAAGAACCACGTGCCGGCGCACCGTGCGACGTCGCCGCTGCTCGCGGCGCTGGTGGACGCCGGGGACCGGTCCGTCGTCCTGCGCGACCGCCACGGCGACTACCGCTTCGCCCCCGCCGTGCGGAACGAGCGGGACGTCCGCGCCGGGCTGGACGCGGCGGCGTCGTCGGGCGCGGTGGACCCGGGGCTGGTCGAGCGGGAGCGGGGCGCGCTGCTCGACGTGTTCGAGGAGGTCTTCCACCATGCCGAGTTCACCGGGCGCTCCGGCTCCTTCTTCGCGTTCGAGGGGCTCGGGAGCATCTACTGGCACATGGTCTCCAAGCTGCTGCTCGCGGTGCAGGAGCACCACGAGCGCGCCGTCGCGACGAGCTCCGCGGACGACGTCGTCGCCGACCTCGCCGCCGCGTACGAGGACGTCCGGCAGGGCCTGGGCTACTGCAAGGGCCCGGCGCGGTACGGCGCCTTCCCGATCGACCCGTACTCGCACACGCCCGCGGGTCGGGGGGCCCGGCAGCCGGGGATGACGGGCCAGGTCAAGGAGGAGGTGCTGACGCGCCTCGGCGAGCTGGGCCTGCGCGTCGAGGACGGGCGCGTCGTCGTGCGGCCGGCGCTGCTGCGCGCGGCGGAGTGGACCGCGACGCCGACGACGTACCGGTACCGCGACGTGGCCGGCACGCCCCGCGAGCTGGAGCTGCCGGCCGGGTCGCTGGCGTTCACGTTCTGCCAGGTGCCGGTGGTCTACCGCCACGTCGGCCCGGGCAGCGGGGACGACGCGGGTCCCGAGCGCTCGGCCCGCGTGGCGCGCGTCGAGGTGGTGCGCGCCGACGGGCGGGCCGTCGAGGCGCCCGACGGCGTGCTCCCGGCCGACCTCAGCGCCGCCGTCTTCGCGCGCACGGGCGCGGTCGAGCGGATCACGGTGCACGTCGCCTGACCGCTGCCCGGTCGGGGCGGGGGTGCGGGTCGGTCGCGCAGGGGGACACCGACCCGCACCTCTCGCCCGCGGCACCGGCGGGGCTGCGCCGGTCGCCCGCAGCCGACACGATGGGGCGCATGGCGGCGACGACGCAGGTGGAACGCGAGATCAAGCTCGACGTGCCCGACGGGGTCGACCTGCCCGCCCTCGGCGGTCTGCCCGGCGTGGCGGAGGTGCGCCCGGAGGTCATCGACCACGAGGCGGTCTACTTCGACACGGCGGACCTGCGTCTGCTGCGGAACCGGATCACGCTGCGTCGGCGGTCCGGCGGTCCCGACGAGGGGTGGCACCTCAAGCGCCCCCTGCCCGACGGTGACCGCTCGGAGACCCGGCTCCCCCTGGGGCGGTCGACCCGCACGGTCCCCGCCGAGCTGCGCCGCCAGGTCCAGGTCCACGTCCGCACCGGGACGCTCGTGCCCGTCGCGACGCTGCGCACGCGCCGCGAGGTCCACCGCCTCGTCGCCGACGACGGGACGGTGCTCGCCGAGGTCGCCGACGACGCCGTCGACGGCACGGTCGGCCGCGCGGACGGCGCCGGCAGCGGCTGGCGCGAGTGGGAGGTCGAGCTCGTCGAGGGCGACGACGCGCTGCTCGAGGCGGCACGGGAGCGGCTCCTCAGCGCCGGGGCGGTCCCGGCGCAGCACGCGTCCAAGGTGGGCCGCCTGCTGCGCTCCGCGATGCCCGACGTCGCCGCCGTGGCGGCCGATCCGAGCAGCGGCCTGCCCGAGGGCAGCGCGGGCGACGTCGTCTGGCGGCACGTCGCCCAGCAGGTGGCGGCACTCACCGCGCTCGACCCGCAGGTCCGCGAGGACGAGCCCGACGCCGTCCACCGCATGCGGGTCGCGGCCCGCCGCCTGCGGTCGGTGCTCCGGACCTTCCGGCCGGTGCTCGACCGGGCCGCGACGGACCCGCTGCGGGACGAGCTCGAGGTGCTCGGCGAGGCCCTCGCGCGGGCCCGGGACGGCGAGGTGCTCGCGGCCCGCATCGGGGGGCTGCTGGCCGAGCAGGACGTGGCGCTCGTGCTCGGCCCGGCCGAGCGGCGTCTGCAGGACGGCGCGCGCGACGAGCACCGGCGGGCCCAGGACGCCGTCGTCAAGCACCTGGGCAGCGACCGCTACCTGCGGCTCCTCGACGACCTCGACGCGCTCCTCGCCTCGCCGCCGTGGCGGCCGAAGGCACGGAAGAAGGCCGCCTCGGTGCTGCCGCGGGCCGTCGCGCGGGTGTGGCGGGACGCCGCCGCCCGGGTCGAGGCCGTGCCCGACGGCGACGCGGACGTGGCCCTGCACGAGGCCCGCAAGGGCGTGCGCCGCGTCCGCTACGCGGCGGAGGCGGTGGCTCCGACCCTCGGCGGGAAGGTCGCACGGTTCGCGGCGCGGGTCGAGGCGGTCCAGGACGCGCTCGGCGAGCACCAGGACAGCGTGGTGGCACGGACTGCGCTGCGGCAGATCGGCATCGAGGCGCACCTCGCCGGCGAGAACGCGTTCACCTGGGGGCTCCTGCACGGCCTGGAGCGCGAGCGCGCCGCCCGCGCCCGTGCCGACTTCCGCCGCGCGTGGGCGAAGGCCGCCCGCCCGAAGCGCACGGGCTGGCTCGCCTGACGCCCGCCGCCGCGCCCCGGCGGACCGGCGTCGTCAGGGCGCGACGCCCACCAGGTCCGCGCTGCGCTCCCACAGACCCGCGGCCAGGGCGGCGTCGTCGGCCTGCGGGTTGGTCTGCTGGGGGCGGCGCTTCTCGTAGAACGCGCCGGGCGTCCAGTCCTCGTGGGGCGTGGACGTCGCCAGCCACACCAGCGTGTCCGCGCCCTGCTCGGGCGTGAGCATGAAGAACCGGCGCAGCGGCGTGCGGTAGAAGAAGCGGAACAAGCTGTGCGACTCGGTCGCGAAGCTCGTGGCGACGACGCCCGGGTGGAAGGCCGCCGTCGCGATCGTGTCCCCGTGACGGCGGTGCAGCTCCCGCGTGAACAGGACGTTGGCGAGCTTGCCGTCGCCGTAGGCCTTCTGCGCCGAGTACCGCCGCTCGTTGTGGAGGTCGTGCAGGTCGATGCGCCCGAAGAGGCGCGCCGCCGCGCTGGACGTGTTGATCACCGTCGCCCGGCTCTCGCGCAGGCGGTCCAGCAGCAGCCGGGTGAGCAGGAAGGGGCCGAGGTGGTTGACCTGGAGCGTCTTCTCGTGGCCGTCCTTCGTCACCTCGCGCGAGCCCATGACGCCGCCGGCGTTGTTGGCGAGGACGTCGATGCGCGGGTAGGCGTCGCGGAGCTCGTCGGCCAGGCGGCGCACCTGGTCGAGGTCGGCGAAGTCCGCGAGGTGGTGCGGGGCGTCCAGCTCGTCGGCGAGCGCGCGCGTCTTCGCCTCGGAGCGGCCGACGACGACGACGCGGTCGCCCCCGGCGGACAGCCGACGTGCCGCGGCCGCGCCGATCCCGTCGCTGGCGCCGGTGATGACGACGGTGCGCTGGCTCATGGGTCTCCTCGGGTCGGGTGCTCGTGCACCTGCCGCAACGGAGGGCGGCTCCGCGGTGTTCCTGCGGGGTGTCCGCCGTGGGCGAGCGGCGCGTGCGCGGCGCCCGAAGCCCCCGCGTTGTGCGCGCGCTGAGCGACCCGGCCGCGCCGCCCTCGCGCCCGGCCGTCGGAACCGCCAGGGTGGGCGCATGATCGACTCCTTCGACGTCCTCGTGGTCGGCGCCGGCCCGGCCGGCACCGCGGCGGCCGTGCGCGCGGCCGAGCTCGGCGCCCGGGTCGGCGTGGTGGAGGCCGGGCCCACGGGCGGCACGTGCGTCAACACCGGCTGCGTCCCGACGCGCGTCCTCGCCAAGACGGCCCGCCTCATGCGCGAGGTGCGGACCGCCGACACCTACGGCATCTCGGTGACCGAGCAGCGCATCGACTGGCCGACGACGGTCGCCCGGGTCCGCGACACCGTCGACCGCGTCCGGGCCACCAAGGACGACGCGGGCCGGTTCGACGGTGCGGGCGTCGACCTCCTGCGCGGCCGGGCCCGCTTCGTCTCGCCCCACGAGCTCGACGTCACGGGCGACGACGGCGCCGTGCGACGGGTGCGCGCCGACGCCGTGATCCTCTGCGTCGGAGGGCACTCGCGGCGGCTGCCCGTGCCCGGCGCCGAGCTGGCGACGATGCCCGAGGAGGTCCTGGACCTGCCGGACCTGCCGCGCCGCGTCGCCGTCGTCGGCGCGGGGAACACGGGTGCGCAGCTGGTGACGGTCCTCAACGCGTTCGGCAGCGATGTGACGCTGCTCGAGGTGGCGCCGCGCATCCTCGCCCAGACGGACCCGGACGTCTCCGCGCACGTCGAGCGGGCGTTCCGCGAGCAGGGCGTCCGCGTCGAGACGGGCATCGAGACCGTGGAGGGCCTGGAGCGCACGGGCGAGGGCATCCGGCTGGCGTGGCGCGCCGAGGGCGAGGCGCGGGACGTCGTCGTCGACGCGGTGATCATGTCGACGGGGTGGCCGGCGGCGATCGAGGACCTGGGGCTCGAGGCGGCCGGGGTCCGCGCCGAGCGGGGGAGCATCCCGGTGGACGAGTACCTCGCGTCGAACGTCGGGCACGTCTACGTCGCCGGCGACGCCAACGGGATGGCGATGCTCGTCCAGGCGGCGAACGCCGAGGCGGAGGCGGCGGCGCGCAACGCCGTGCTGGGCACGACGGTGCGCACGCCGCACCACCTCCTGCCGGCGGGCGGCTTCACCGACCCCGACTACGCCGACGTCGGCCTCACCGAGCCGGAGGCGCGCGAGCGGGACGAGCACTGCGTCACGACGCTGGTCGCCTACGACGAGCTGGAGCGGCCCGTCATCGACGACCGGCCGCGGGGCTTCCTCAAGCTCGTGGCGGACCGGCGCCGGGAGTACCTGCTCGGTGCGCACGCCGTCGGGGAGAACGCGGTCGAGGTCATCCAGGCGGTGACGACGGCGATGGCCGCCGGGGTCGACGTCTCGACGCTCGCGAAGGTCGAGTTCGCCTACCCGACGTACAGCGCGGCGATCGGCGTCGCGGCCCGACGGCTCCTCGAGGCCCCGGCCCTCCGCTGAGCCGGTGGCAGAGTGGTCCGGTGACGTCAGCGCTCATCGCACCCGATGCCCTCGCCGCACTGCTCGCCGACGACGACGACGACGCCCCGCCGCCGCTGCTGCTCGACGTCCGGTGGACCCTCGCCGGCTCGGACCGGGCCGGCTACGAGGCGGGCCACCTGCCCGGGGCGGTGTTCCTCGACCTGGACCGCGAGCTCGCGTCGCCGCCCGGTGAGGGCGGGCGGCACCCCCTGCCGTCCGCGGACGCGCTCGAGGCGACGTTCCGTCGTCTGGGCCTGACGCCCGAGCGGGCCGTCGTCGTCTACGACGGCGGCGTGGCCGCCGCCGCGGCGCGCGCCTGGTGGGTGCTGCGCTGGGCGGGGCACGAGCGCGTCCGGGTGCTCGACGGCGGGCTCCCGGCGTGGGTCGCGGCCGAGCGGTCGCTCAAGAGCGGTGACGTCGTGCCGGAGCCGGCCGCGGGCGTCGTCCTCCGCCCGGGTCGCCTGCCGGTCCTCGACGCCGACGACGTCCTGGCAGGCGGCGCCACGGTGCTGCTCGACGCCCGCGCGGCGGAGCGGTTCCGCGGCGAGGTCGAGCCGATCGACCCGGTGGCCGGGCACATCCCGGGGGCGGTGAACGTGCCGACCTCGGCGCTGCTCGGTCCGGACGGGCGCTACCTGCCGGCCGAGGGTCTGCACGAGGTGCTCGGCGCGGCGCTCTCCGCCGCGGGCACGGTCGGCGCGTACTGCGGGTCGGGCGTGACGGCGGCGCAGCTCGTGCTGGCGCTGCACGAGGTCGGCGTGGACGCGGCGCTGTACGCGGGCTCGTGGTCGCACTGGGTGCGCGACCCGTCGCGACCAGTCGCGGTCGGGGACTGAGAGGGGTGCGTCGGATGGCGAGCACGGGCGACGACGCGAAGGCGGACCTGCACCGGTACCTGCGGTCGGTCCGCGAGGCGGTGCTGTGGAAGCTCGACGGGCTGTCCGAGTACGACGTCCGCCGACCCATGACGCCGACGGCGACGAACCTGCTGGGGCTGGTGAAGCACCTGGCGACGATCGAGTGGGGCTACCTCTGCCTGACGTTCGACCGGCCGCTGGACGACGTCCCGGACTGGTTCCACGACGAGACCACGCCGAACGTCGACATGTGGGCGACGGCGGACCAAAGCCGGGAGGAGGTCGTCGCGCTGTACCGCCGGGTGTGCGCCGCGGCGGACCGCACGATCGAGGAGCTCGCGCTCGACGACACCGGCCGCGTGCCGTGGTGGTCGGACGGGTCGGTGAGCCTGCACTGGATCCTCGTCCACGTCCTCGCGGAGACGAACCGGCACGCGGGTCAGATGGATGTCGTCCGGGAGCTCCTCGACGGCGCCGTCGGGCTGCGCGCGGACAACGACAACATGGCCGACGGCGACGCGTCGTGGTGGACGGGCTACCGGGAACGCGTGGAGCAGGCGGCGCGCACCGCCGCTGGGCTGTGAGGCCGGACACGCCTCGCGCACGGAGGGCGGCGGTAGCGCTCTGCGGCGTGCCTCTCCGTCGCCGGCAGGCTGCATACTTCTGAGGTGTTACTTATAGGTATGTGGTGGAGGTCTCGGTGAGCACGAGTACGGAGACGACGCCGGTCGGCGCCGCGCGCACGGTGGGCGTCCCGACGCTCGCCGCGATCGTCGTCGGCTCGATGGTCGGGGCAGGGGTGTTCTCGCTGCCGGGACGCTTCGCCGCGGAGACCGGCGTCTGGGGGGCCCTGGTCGCCTGGACGGTCGCCGGCACCGGCATGCTCATGGTCGCCCTGGTGTTTCAGAACCTCGCCGTCCGCCGCCCGGAGCTCAACGCCGGCGTCTACTCGTACGCCAAGGCAGGCTTCGGGGAGTACCTCGGCTTCTTCTCGGCCTTCGGGTACTGGGCCAGCGCCTGCGCGGGGAACGTCACGTACTGGGTGCTCATCATGTCGACGCTCGGTGCGGTCGTCCCGGCGCTCGGCGAGGGCGACACCGTGATCGCCGTCGTGCTGTCCTCGGTCGGGCTGTGGGTGTTCTACGCGCTGGTCCGGCGCGGCGTGCGGGAGGCCGCGGCGGTCAACCGGGTCGTCACCGTCGCCAAGCTGCTGCCCATCCTCACGTTCGTCCTGCTCACCGCGTTCGTCTTCGACCCGGCGGTGTTCGCGGAGAACCTCTCCGGCGGCGCGGGTGCGCCGCCGCTGTGGGAGCAGGTCCGCGCCACGATGCTCACGACCGTCTTCGTCTTCCTCGGCGTCGAGGGGGCGAGCGTCTACTCGCGCCACGCGCGGCGCCGCGAGGACGTCGGCCGCGCGACCCTGCTGGGCTTCCTCAGCGTCCTGGCGGTCTTCGCGTCCGTGACGGTCGTCGCCTACGGGATCCTGCCGCGCGCGCAGCTCGCGGCGCTCGACGAGCCGTCGATGGCCGGGGTCTTCGAAGCCGCCGTCGGCCCGTGGGGTGCGGTGCTCGTCGCCGTCGGACTGGTCGTGTCCGTGGGCGGCGCGTACCTCGCGTGGACGCTCATGGCGGCGGAGGTGATGTACGTCGCCGCCAAGGATCGGGACATGCCGCGGTTCCTGGCCCGCGAGCGGAAGGACGTGCCGGTCGGTGCGCTGGCGCTGACCTCCGTCGTGGTCCAGGTGCTGCTCGTGGTGACGCTCGCGTCGGAGGACGCGTTCGGGCTGGCGCTGGAGCTGACGAGCGCGCTGGTGCTCGTGCCGTTCCTGCTGGCCGCGGGGTACGGCCTGCGCCTGGTCCTGCGGCGCGAGGGGTACGCGACGGGGGAGCGGGTGTGGCGGCGCGACGTCGTCGTCGCGGGGCTGGCGACCGCGTACACGGCGTTCCTGCTGTGGGCCGCGGGACCGACGTACCTGCTGCTGTCGTTCGTCCTCTACGCGCCCGCGACCGTGCTGTTCGTCATGGCGCGTCGCGAGCAGGGCCGGCGGGTGTTCTCACGCCCGGAGATGGTGATCTTCGCCGTGTCGGTCGTCGGCGCCGTCGTCGGCGTGTGGGCCCTCGCGACGGGCGCGATCACGCTCTGAGCGGGCCCATCGGGCGGGCCCCTCCTGCGGCGGCACCGGCGCAGCCCCACCGCGCGGGCAGGAGCGCGGAGGGTTCACCGCGCCAGGCACGGTGAACCCTCCGCGATGACCGGGTGAGCGACCGGTTGGGTCAGGAGACGGCGCCGTCCACGTACAGCCACTGCCGGTCCTCCCGGACGAACCGGCTGACCTCGTGGAGCGCGGGAACGCATGAGGCGCTCCGCCGTGGGTGCGCGCCCGCCGTCGTGGAGCGGCCCGCAGCACTCGCCGTAGAGCAGACCCGTCCCGCAGGGCCAGCGCACGTCCGTCACCGGTCCAGTATCCCGACGCCCGACGACGGCCCGCGCTCGCGATGGTCTGCGAGGTCCGATCCGCCGCGCGGACGGGTCGGCGTGCGGTGAGATGGGCGCCGTGAAGCTGCCCCCTGGTGAACCCGAGCTCGGCCCCTGGCGGACCGTGACGATGCGCGAGCTGCTGGATCTTGTCCACGCCGAGGCCGGCGACCCGCCGGACCGTCCGCGCGTCGTCGCGGTCGACGGGCGTGGTGCGTCCGGGAAGTCGACCCTCGCGTCGCGGCTGCACCGGATGGTGCCGCGATCCGCCGTCGTGCACGTGGACGACCTCGCCTGGTGGGAGCCGCTGTACGAGTGGGGCCACCTGCTCGCCGACGACGTCCTGCGTCCCCTGCGGGACGGGCGTGCGCTGTCGTTCCGGCCCCCGCAGTGGGAGGCCCGTGGGCGGGACGGCGCCATCGAGGTGCCGGCCGGTCTCGATCTCGTCGTCGTCGAGGGCACCGGGGCGAGCCACGCCGAGCATGCCGACCTCGTCGACGCGACGGTGTGGGTGCAGTCCGACTTCGGCCTCGCCGAGGAGCGCGGTATCGCGCGGGACGTCGAGCAGGGTGTCAACGGCGACCTGGCGGAGGCGACGGCGTTCTGGCACGACTGGATGAGGGCGGAGCTGGCGTTCTTCGATCGTCAGCGGCCCTGGGAGCGCGCGTGCGTGGCGGTCAACGGGACACCCGCGTCACCGGTGCGCGACGACGAGGTGCAGATCGCAGCGCCTCCAGGACGCGCCGCCGGCTGACGACGTCGCGGCGGCCCACGGGCCGGACCTCAGCCGCAGTCGTCGCAGATGCCGGTCCCGGGGAGGGCCATGGAGCACGTCGGGCAGATCGCCGGCGGCCTCTCCTCCCGTGCCCGGCTGGTCGTCCGCGTGCTGGCGGCCCGCGTGGCGGGCGCGCGGGTCCCCCGGGCCGGTGCCCGGACCGACTTCCGCGCCGCCGCGCGCATCACCGACGCGGGCTCGGTCACCTCGAAGCCACGGCGCCGCAGGATGCCGACGACGCCGTCCATGCTGCTGGCGAACTCCTCCGCGGTGGCCAGGCGCCCCGTCGCGAACCGGTGCGCGACCCCGACGACGGCACGCAGGTCGTAGCGGCGCTCCTCGTGCACGAGCGCGTACTCGGTCTGCGGCTCGAAGCCGTACGCGGCGAGGAAGTCCTCGGCGCCGCGGGCGTCGTGGTCCTCCATCGCCTGAAGGACGTGATGCCGGGTCAGGGAGGAGAAGGTCGCCACGGGTCGAGCCTACGTCCGACCGGGGCGGCGGTGGGCCGTCACGCCGTCAGAGCCACCGTCCCGCAGGCCGCGAGGAGCAGGACGGACACGGGCAGCCAGATGGCACGCTCGAGCCGCGACGGCGTGATCGCGTTGAGCACGCACGCGACGACCAGGAGGACGACGACGAGGACCGTGGCGGTCGGGAGCCAGCTGTCCGGCAGCGGCGCCCACACGGCGTAGCCGGCACGTCGCAGGACGACGAGCAGCACACCGGCCCACACCACCGCCGCGACGGCCGACGACGCCCGCAGCCGGCCGGGGACCCGTGCTGCGGCACCCCCGTAGGCGGCGCGCCCCCACGGCGCGCCCGCGGCGAGTGCGACCTGGAAGACGACGAGGCCCATGAGGAGCGCAGCGGCCAGACCGGCGGCGGCAGCGGTCAGGGCGCTCGGTTGGCTCATGTCTGCCAGATATGGAGGTATCTGCCAGATAGAGTCAAGCATGTGGGAAAGCCGTCGCAGACAGAGCTTGCCGTCCTCGCCGCACTGTCCGTCGAGCCGATGACGGGGTACGCGCTCCGGGAGGCGATCGTGAGCGAGCTCGGCATGTTCTGGAGCGAGTCCTTCGGGCAGATCTACCCGGCCCTCGCGCGACTCCGGGAGGCCGGGCTCGTGGAGGTCGTGGAGTCGTCGCGCTCACGGTCGCCGGTCCACCGGTTGACGCCGGCCGGGCGGGAGCACCTGGTGGCGCTGCTGCGGGAGCCGGTCGTCGCCGCCCCGCCGCGCAACGGGTTGCTCCTGCGCCTGTTCTTCGGCGGAGTGCTCGGCCCGGCCGCGTGCACCGACCTGGTGCTGGACGCCCGACGGCGCGCCGAGGAGACCCTGGTGCGCCTCGCGGAGGCCCGACGCAGCGCGGAGGTCGACGCCGGGCACCCCCAGCAGCCGTACTGGCTCATGACGGTGTCGGCGGGCGAGCACGCGGCTCGCGCCACCCTCGCCTGGGCCGAGGAGACGCTCGACGTGCTGACGCGCCTCGCGGACCCGGGGGTCTGACTCGCCGCCGAGGCTTCGACCGGCTCCGGCGCCGAAGGCACCGGCCCGGACGCATCCGTACGGGCAGCGCGCTCCGGGGGAGCACCACGCCGGCCGCACGCCGTCCGTGGGATACGTTCCGGCGATGTGCTCCCTCTCGCCCTCGACGGTCGGGATCCCGGCATGAGCGCGGCCGTCGTCGTCGGCGGCGGCCCGGCCGGACTCATCGCGGCGGAGGTGCTCGCCCGCGCCGGCGTGGCAGTGCGGGTCTACGACCGGATGCCGTCGGTCCCGCGCAAGCTCCTCCTCGCCGGGCACGGCGGGCTGAACATCACCCACAGCGAGGACCTGGAGCGCATGCTGCCCCGGTACGGTGCGGCCGCGGAGAGGCTCGCGCCGATGCTGGAGGTGTTCGGGCCCGAGCACCTCCGCCAGTGGTGCGCGGACCTCGGCGAGCCGACGGTGGTCGGGTCCAGCGGTCGCGTCTTCCCGCGGTCCTTCCGCGCGACGCCGCTCGTCCGCGCGTGGCTCGGCCGCCTCGGCGAGCTCGGCGTGAGCTTCGAGCGACGGCAGCGGTGGACGGGATGGACGGACGACGGCGCCGCACTGCGCCTCACCGGCGCCGACGGGACGACGAGCGAGGCCGCCGGCGACGTGACCCTCTTCGCGCTCGGTGGCGCGTCGTGGCCGCGGCTCGGGTCGGACGGCGGCTGGGTCCCGCTCTTCGCCGAGCGCGGTGTCGCCGTGGCGCCCCTGCGGGCGGCGAACGTCGGGGTGCGGGTCGGCTGGAGCGCGACGTTCGCGGAGCGGTTCGAGGGCGTGCCGCTCAAGCAGGTCGGCCTCGCGGTGCGCGCTCGTGGTGGACGCGTGGACGAGGCGCGCGGCGACGCGATGGTGACGCGCACCGGGTTGGAGGGCGGGCCGGTCTACGCGATCGGCGCGGCGATCCGTCGGGCCCTCGACGAGGACGGGCGGTGCGTCCTCGAGGTGGACCTCCGCCCCGACCTCAGTGGCGCGCAGGTGGCCGCGCGGCTCGGCCGTCGCCGACCGAAGGACTCGGGTTCGACGTGGCTGCGCCGGTCGCTCGGGCTCGACGCGGTGTCGACAGCCCTCCTGCGTGAGGCGGGCGACGGTGTGCTGCCCGGTGACGCCGACTCGACGGCGGGGCTGGTCAAGGCGGTGCCGGTGCGGGTGACGGCCACGATGCCCATCGAGCGGGCCATCTCGACCGCGGGCGGCATCCCGTGGTCGGAGGTCGACGACGCCCTGATGCTCCGCCGGCTCCCCGGCACCTTCGTCGCGGGGGAGATGCTCGACTGGGAGGCGCCGACCGGCGGGTACCTGCTCCAGGCCTCGTTCAGCACCGGCGTGGTCGCGGCGCGGGGCGCGCTGTCCTGGCTCGATGGTCACCGGATGCCCTGACGGGGTCGAGGACGCGCCGCCACCCGGCGGTAGCGACAGACTGACCGGCATGGAGCGGCGGCGTCTTCTCGACGGCCTGGTGGGGGCCGCCGTCACCGTGCTGGTCCTGGTCCTCGTCGGCGTCGTCGGGTTCGTGGTCCTGAGCGAGCCGGCCGGGCGGGCGGACGCCCCGTCCCCACGCCCGACGGCGGGTGGTGGCCACGGCGGGGAGCCGGGGGAGCCAGCGGGCGAGGACCCCGCCGCCCCGACGGACCTGGCGGAGGGGGAGGTGTGGATGGGCGACGTCACCCTCGAGGCCGGGTCCCTGGCCACCGCGGACGGCCTGCTGCGCGACGTGCGGGCCGACGGTGTCGACGTCCGGACCGGCCCGGCGGGGCTGACGGCGGCGTCGATGGTCCTCGACGCGACGGTGCCGTTCGAGCTGGTGGCGGAGCAGGTCGGCGAGGGGGTCGTGGTGGGGGCGGGGCCGCGCGGCGAGGCGACGGTCGCGCGCAGCGCGGAGCTGCTGGGCCGGCGTCTGAGCGTGTCGGCGCGGGGGACCGTCGAGGTCGTGGAGGGCCGGCTGGTGATCGAGCCGACGTCGATCGACGTGGGCGGCGGGTCGTTCCTCTCCGGGGTCCTCGCGGCGCTCGTGCGGGAGGCCGTGACGATCGAGCACACGATCCAGGGTGTCCCCGAGGGCATGGTGCTCGACGACGTCGAGGTGCAGGACGACGGGTTCCGCGCCCGTCTGGTCGGGGTCGACGTGAGCCTGGCGCCCGGTGACCTGACGAGGGCGCCCTGAGCCCGGTCCAGCGTGCGGCCCGGAGGCGTTCGACCAGGGCGGCGTCGTGCAGGCCCGCAGTACGGTGCCCTCCATGACCCGTCGGACCCTGGCCGTCTGCGTCGCTCATCCCGACGACGAGACCTACACGACGTACGGCTCCGTGGGCCTGCACGCCGACGACCCCGACTTCCGGCTGGTCGTCCTCCATGCGACGGACGGGGACGCCGGCGAGGTGGCACCCGGTGTCGACATGGGTCCGGACGGCCTGGGGGCCCTCCGTCGCCTCGAGGACGAGCGCGCGTGGCGGGCGGTCGGTCGCGTGCCGGACCGTCACGAGTGGCTCGGCGTCCCCGACGGGACGGTCGCCGCCGTTCCCGTCGACGACCTCACCGCGGCGGTCGCCCGGTTCCTGGACGAGGAACGACCCGACGTCGTGATCACCTTCGGGCCGGACGGGATCACGGGACACCCGGACCACGTCGCCGTCGGGGTCGCGACGGACGCGGCGTTCCACCAGGTCCGCCGCGACGGCGGGCCGGGCCTGCGTCGGCTGCTGCACAGCGCCATCGGTCAGTACTGGTTCACCAGGCACCAGGAGTGGCGCATCGCCAACGGCTTCCCCGTCTGGGATCCCGAGCGGCTCTACCACCTACGCGCCGTCCCGGACGAGCGCATCCACGTCGACGTGCGCACCGGCAGCGTGGGCCGGCGGCTGCTGGCCGGGCTGCGCGAGCACCGGAGTCAGGCGCACGTCCTCCTGCCGCCGCACGTCGCCGACGCGAGCTTCCTGCGGGGCAGCACCCACGAGACGCACACCATCGCGTGGCCTCCGCGCGGGTCGGTGGAACCGCGACTGCGCGACGTGTTCGAGGGCTTGGGCTGACTCGTCTCTGCCCAGCACCACGGCAGGCACGACGAAGGGCCCGCCACCCCCATCTCGGCAGGTCACGAGCCCTTCAGCCAGCGGAGGATGGGGGATTCGAACCCCCGAGGGTGTTACCCCAACACGCTTTCCAAGCGTGCGCCATAGGCCACTAGGCGAATCCTCCAGGCGTGTAGAGGGTACCGGACGACCGGCGTGCTCCGTCCACCGCGGCGACGCGTCAGGGCGCCGCTCGACCCACCCCTGACGCATGTCGGTGGCCTGGTGCAGGATCGCCTGAGGCGTTGCCGCCGGCTCGCCGTGACAGGGGAGGGTGTCCATGGCCGAGGTGCTGCTGTTCCACCACGCGTGCGGGCTGACCGAGGGAGTCCGCGCGTTCGCCGACCGTCTCCGCGAGGCGGGTCATGCCGTGCACGTCCCGGACCTGTTCGAGGGCCGCACGTTCGACTCGGTGGAGGCCGGCGTCGCCCACGCGCAGGAGATCGGCTTCGGGACCGTGCTGGAACGGGGACGCGCCGCGGCGGAGGGCGTCGCGGGCGCCGTCGTCCCGATCGGCTTCTCCCTCGGCGTGGTGCCCGCCCAGATGCTCGCGCAGACCCGACCCGGCGTGGCCGGCGCCGTCTTCGCCCACTCCTGCCTCCCGGTGAGCGAGTTCGGGGACGCGTGGCCGGACGGCGTCCCCGTCCAGATCCACGGCATGGAGCGCGACCCGTGGTTCGTCGATGAGGGCGACCTCCAGGCCGCGGAGGCGCTCGTGGCGTCGTCGTCGGACGCGGAGCTCTACCTCTACCCCGGCGACGCGCACCTCTTCGCGGACTCGAGCCTGTCGTCCTACGACGAGTCGGCCGCGGCGCTCCTGCTGCAACGCGTGCTCACGCTGCTCGCGACGGTGGGCTGAGCCCGCGGGGCAGAGGCTCTGTCGCACGGAGTGACGGCGAGGCGCCCGACGACGCCGCCGGTCACCCGGGCAGGCGCTGCTCCGCCACGCTGTTCCCGCCGTCGACGACGACGACCTGGCCGGTCACGTAGGCGGCGCCCGGCGACGCCAGCCATGCCACCACCGAGGCGACCTCCGCCGGCGTGCCACTGCGCCCGATCGGGACGAGCGGCCCCTCCTGCGCCTCGCTGTCGAGCTGCGACCCCGTCGCGATCCACCCGGGCGCGACGGCGTTCGCGGTGATGCCGTGCGGCGCCTCGTCGACCGCCAGCGCCCTCGTGAGGCCCACCAGGCCGGCCTTCGCGGCCGCGTACGCCACGTCTCCGCGCGACGCCATGACCGGCCCCGTCACGCTGGAGACGGTGACGACGCGGCCCCAGCCGCGCCGACGCATCCCGGGGACGAGGGCGCGGGTGACACCGAAGGCGGTGCGCAGGTTCATCGCGATGCTGCGATCCCACTCCGCCGTCGGCATGGTCACGTCCCCCGCGATCATCTCGTCGTCGGTCACGGCCACCATGCCGGCGTTGTTGACCAGCACGTCGACCTGCACCCCAAGCCGCGCGAGCTCCGCGGCGAGGGCGGCGACGCCGTCGTCGGTCTCGAGCCTCGCCACGACCGAGGAGGCGGCACGGCCCTCGGCGCGCAGCTCCGCCGCCCGGTCCTCGACCCGGTCCGTCGTCGCCGTGAGCACGACGGTCGCGCCGAGCTCGGACAGAGCCCGGGCGGACGCGAAGCCGATGCCCGAGGCGCTCCCCGCTCCGGTCACCAGCGCCGTCCGGCCCGACAGGTCCCACAGGGCAGGCAGCGTCACCGCGCTCAGTCCTCCCCCGGCGCGGGCAGCCCACCGACGTCGCTCCAGACGGCCGTCGCGCCGCTGTGCCCCACGAGCACCGTCTGCACGATCGCGCCCCCACCGACGGCCACGGCCGCCACGGCCACCACGACGACGACGCCGCGGTGCAGCGAGGTGCCACGGCGCCGCAGCACCTCGACCGCCGTGACGACCCCGCCGATGACGGCGAGCGCGACCACCCACGGCACGAGCGCCTCGCCGAGGTCGGCGTGCCGCTCGACGAACGGGGGGTCCCCGAGCCGCTCCTGGAGCGCCTCGCCGGACTGCGTCGCGACGGGCACGACGACGAGCGCCGCCAGCGCCAGCGCGGCCGGCAGGTAGCCGGCCCAGCGGCGGAAGCGCGGCCACACCCCGGCCACGGCGATCACCAGGGCCGCCACGGGAACCAGGACGACGGCGGCGTGCACCACGAGCGGGTGCAGCGGCAGCCCTGCGACGACGTCGAACACGATGCCTCCCGGCGGCCCGGGCGACCGCCGCGTGAGCGGGCGGTCGCACTGGTTGAACTCTCCACCAGGAACGAGCCCGGTGTCTGCCCCTGCGGGCGTGCCAGGGGTTCGGAGCGGTGGCCTCGGCGGACGGGAGCCGGGCTCAGGCCTCCGACGCCATCTCGGCGAGCTGGATGAGGTTGCCGCAGGTGTCGTCCAGCACGGCCGTGGTGACGGGACCCATCGTGAGCGGCTCCTGCGTGAAGCGGACGCCGAGCGCGACGAGGCGCTCGTGCTCCGCGCGGACGTCGTCGACCGCGAACTGGGTGGCCGGGATGCCGTCCGCCACGAGCGCCTCGGTGAACGGCTTCACCGCCGGGTGCGCGGACGGCTCCAGGAGCAGCTCGGTGCCGCCCGGCTGGTCCGGGGAGCCCACCGTGAGCCAGCGGTACTCGCCCACTGGCACGTCGGTGCGCTTCTCGAAGCCGAGGACGTCGGTGTAGAACCGCAGCGCCTTCTCCTGGTCGTCCACGAAGACGCTGGTCAGCGCGATACGAGGCATGGCGTTCTCACTTCCGGTCGGTGCGGAGCCACCGCTCGGCCACCTCGGCGAGCGGAGCGGTGTGGACGTGGTGGAGCGTGGTGCGGCCCTGCTTGCTGCGGGTGACCAGCCCGGCCGCCTCGAGCACGTCCAGGTGCTGCGAGACGGCCTGGCGCGACGAGCCGACGTCGTGGCGGGTGACCAGCCGGCTGCACAGCTCGAACAGCGTCTGGCCGTCCCGCTCGACGAGCTCGTCGAGGAGGGCGCGACGCGTCGGGTCGGCGATGGCCCGGTACACGTCTCCCACGCGGCGACGATAGGCAAGTATGGACTTGCGCGTCAAGGGTCGCCGCGGGCCCGGCGCCGGTAACCCGCCCGACGGCGCGCTCGTGCCGCGCCAGGCGTTCAGGCCGTCGGTCCGGCTGGGTTAGGCTTGCCCCAGACCCCTCGTACGGCGTCACCCTGCTGAACTCCCCCAGGGCCGGAAGGCAGCAAGGGCAGGCGGGCTCTGGCGGGTGTGCGGGGGGTCCTCGCATGCCCGGCCCGTCGCTCGTGCCCGACCTATCGCCGGGGGGGCGTCCGGATCGCGAGGCGGGTCGACGTCTGCGCGACGCCGGCCTCGGTCTTCAGGCGCCGGACGAGCCGGTCGAGCCCCGCCGCGTCCCGCACCACGGCGTGCACCAGGTAGTCGTACGGCCCGGTGACGTGCGCCGCGTCGACGACCTCCGCGAACGCCCGGTGCGTCTGCGCGAAGTCGTCGCACGTCACGCCCTCCTTGAGGCGGACGTCGATGAAGACCTCCATGCCGGTGCCGCGCGGCGCGCCCCGACCGTCCTCGCCACCGGCTCCCGGCCCGAGCTCGACGGTGAAGCGCGCGATGACGCCGCTCTCCACCAGGCGGCGGACCCGGGCTGCCGCCGCGTTGGGGGACAGTCCCACCCGCGTGCCGAGGTCGCGGTACGGCAGCCGCGCATCTGCGCTGAGCTCCCGGAGGATCGCGCGGTCGACATCGTCCACGACAGCGATCATCGCAGTCCGCGTGCCGTCTGCGCAGTCCCACGCTGGTGCGGCCGCCGGGGCGCGGCGCACACTCCGGGCCATGGACACCGTCCTCACCGCCAGCGCCCTGGGAGCCGTCGTCGGGCTGGGCATCGCGATCCCGCTGGGCGCGATCGGCGTGCTGCTGCTCCAGACCGGCATGACGGCAGGCTGGCGCACCGCCGCGGCCGGCGGTCTGGGCGCCGCCACGGTCGACCTCACCTACGCCGCGGTCGCGGTCGCCACAGGGACCGCCGTGGCCGGGGCTCTCGCCGTGCACGCACGGACCGTCCAGGTTCTCGGTGCGGCCGTCCTGGCGCTCGTGGCGGCGCGCGGCGTCCTCGGTCTCGTGCGTGGTGCCTCCGCCGCCGACGCCGCGGCCGTCGACCCCACTGCCGTCCCAGCCGTCGCTCCTGCGCGGACCTTCGGCCGGTTCGTCGGGCTCACAGCAGTCAACCCGCTGACCGTCGTCTACTTCGTGGCGGTCGCGGCGGGTCTCGCCGACCGCCTGGGGACGCCGCCGGCCGCCGTGGCCTTCGTCCTGGGGATCGGGGTGGCGTCCGCCGCGTGGCAGCTGGCGCTCGCGGGCGCCGGCGCGGTGCTCGGCGCCCGGGTGAGCCCGCGCGTGCGGACCGGTCTGTCGCTGGCCGGCTACGCCGTCGTCGGTGCCTTCGCGGTGGCGCTCGCCGTGCCGTAGAAGACGTGTGCAGACCCATGCCCCGTGTCGGAGCCGGCGCGTAGGGTTCCCTCCGTGACGACCGCCCTCTACCGCCGCTACCGGCCGGACACCTTCGCCGAGGTGATCGGCCAGGAGCACGTCACCGAGCCGCTCATGCAGGCGCTGCGCACGGGCAAGGTGACCCATGCGTACCTGTTCAGCGGCCCCCGCGGCTGCGGTAAGACGACGTCGGCGCGCATCCTCGCCCGCTGCCTCAACTGCGCGCAGGGACCGACGGCGACGCCCTGCGGCGAGTGCGACTCGTGCGTGGAGCTGGCCCGCGGCGGGGCGGGGAGCCTGGACGTCGTCGAGATCGACGCGGCCAGCCACAACGGCGTCGACGACGCGCGGGACCTGCGCGAGCGTGCGGCGTTCGCCCCCGCCCGCGACCGGTACAAGGTGTTTATCCTCGACGAGGCGCACATGGTGACCCCGCAGGGCTTCAACGCCCTGCTGAAGATCGTCGAGGAGCCACCGCCGCACGTGAAGTTCATCTTCGCGACGACGGAGCCGGACAAGGTCATCGGGACCATCCGCTCCCGGACCCACCACTACCCGTTCCGGCTCGTCCCGCCGGACGTCCTCACGCCGTACCTGGACCAGGTGTGCGCGGCGGAGCAGGTGCCGGTCGGTCCGGGCGTCCTGCCGCTGGTCGTGCGGGCGGGCGGCGGGTCCGTGCGTGACTCCATGTCGGTGCTCGACCAGCTGGTGGCCGGCGCGGACGAGCGGGGCCTGGACTACGAGCGGGCCGTGGCGCTGCTCGGCTTCACGCACGCCGCGCTCCTCGACGACGCCGTCGACGCGATCGCGGTGCGCGACGGGGCGAGCGCGTTCCGCGTGGTGGACCGGGTGATCTCCTCGGGGCACGAGCCGCGGAGGTTCGTCGAGGACCTGCTCGAGCGGCTGCGCGACCTCATCGTCATCGCGGCGTCCGGAGAGGCGGCGCGTGCGGTGCTGCGCGACGTCCCGGCCGACCAGATGGAGCGCATGGCGGACCAGGCGGCGACCCTGGGTCCGGCGGAGCTGTCCCGGTCCGCCGACCTCGTCAACGACGCCCTCACCGAGATGACCGGGGCGACCTCGCCGCGGCTGCACCTCGAGCTCCTCGTCGCGCGGCTGCTGCTCCCGGCCGTCGACGACGGCGCCCGGGGTCTCGTCGCACGCCTGGAGAAGCTGGAGCGGGACGTGGTCGGGGGCGTCCGGGTGGCGCCTGCGCCCTCGGCGGCACCGCCGCCCGCCGCGACGGGGCCTGCGGCGACCGCCGTCCCGGGGACGCCGGCACGCACCACCACGGCGACGGGACCCACCGCACCGGCGGACGACCTGGCACCTCCGGCACCTCCGGCCCCGCCGGACCGGCCTCAGGCGGCGGTGGGCGTTCCGGATGCACCGGCGCGCGAGAGGGACGACAGCCCGCGGCCCGACGCCCGGGCCGAGGCGACGATCCCCTCGCACGAGGACGAACCGTCGCGTTCGCACGAGGACGGACCGTCCGTGCCTGAGCCCGTGCGCGAGCGGCAGTCGGACCCGGCGCGCCCGTCGGGCGCGCCGGCAGCGCCACAGGCCGACGCGGCGCCTCAGCCGGAGGCTCAGCGCGGGACGGCGCCCCGGCCGGAGGCGCAACGCGAGACGGCGCCCCAGCCGGAGGCGCAGCGGGTGCCGCAGCCGGAGCCGGTTGCGCCGCAGCCCAGCGCGGCGGCGGGCACCAGCGGCCTGGACGCGGAGACGGTCCGACGCCGGTGGCCGGAGGTCCTCCAGACGCTCAAGGGTCTGCGGATGGCCACGTGGGTGCTCGTCAGCCAGAACGGGCACGTCGCGGAGCTGTCGGAGGGCCGCCTCTCCCTGGCGTTCAACACCCCGCAGCTCGCCACCACGTTCCGCACGGGCAACCACTCCGACCACGTCAAGCGCGCGCTGCACGAGACGCTCGGCCTGGAGGTCCGGGTGGAGACGACCATCACGGGTGACGGCGTGCCCCCCGCGGCGCCGGCCGGGGAACCGGCTGGGTCCGGCCCCGCGCCGGCACGGCCCTCCGGCGACGACCGGCGGCGGGCCATCTCCACCGAGGAGGCGGCGGCGTCCTGGGACGCACCACCTGCGCCGCGCCGCGCACCGCAGGCCGCTCCCGACGACGCACCGGCGCCCGGCGGCGCACCGTCATCGCGCGGTGGCCAGCGCGATGACTCCAGTCCTGGGTCGGCCGGCTCCGCCGCCGGCGGGACGTCGTCGCGTGGTCGCGCCTCGGGCGCAGGCAGCACCGCTGGTGCCGGTGCCGATCGCACCGCCGATCCCACTGGGGGTGCCACGGACACCTCCCGTGGTGGCACGGGAGGCCGGGGAGCACCCTCCCGTGCCGTGACGCCCGACGACGAGCCCCCGCCGCCCTGGGACATCCCCCCGCCCGACGAGGAGCCGTTGCCCGACGGGCCGGTGCCGGATCCGTACGGACTCAGGACGACCGGTGGCTCCCGCGGCGGCTCGCCGTCGGCGTCCTCACCCGCGTCCGGCACGGGCCGCCCCTCAGGGGCCGGTGGACGACGCGCGGCGCCGTCGGCGACCGCTCCGCGCTACGACGACGGCGAGGACACCGACCCGGACGACCCCGACCTCAGCTCCACGGGACTGGTCGGTGCACCCCTCATCGCGCAGATGCTCGGGGGCACCGTCATCGACGAGGTCCCCGAGGAGAGCTGAGCAGCCGGACGGCGCGCTCTCAGCAACGGGGCCGCCGGACGCCGTCCGCACTAGGCTGACCGTGTGTACGAAGGCGCGGTGCAGGACCTCATCGACGAGCTCGGGCGGCTGCCCGGGGTCGGGCCCAAGAGCGCGCAGCGCATCGCGTTCCACCTCCTCGCGACTGACCCCGCGGACGTCCGCCGGCTCGTCGACGCGCTGACCGAGGTCAAGGCGCGCGTCCAGTTCTGCTCGGTGTGCGGCAACGTCGCGCAGGAGGAGATGTGCCGCGTGTGCCGCGACCCGCGCCGCTCCCTCGCCGTCATCTGCGTGGTCGAGGAGCCCAAGGACGTCGTCGCGATCGAGCGCACCCGGGAGTTCCGCGGCAGGTACCACGTGCTCGGCGGGGCCATCAACCCGATCGACAACGTCGGCCCCGACGACCTGCGCATCAAGGAGCTCCTCACGCGCCTCGCCGACGGCCAGGTCACCGAGGTGATCCTCGCCACCGACCCCAACGTCGAGGGCGAGGCCACGGCCACGTACCTCGCGCGCCTGCTGGTCCCCATGGGCCTGCGGGTCACCCGTCTCGCGTCCGGCCTGCCGGTGGGCGGAGACCTGGAGTACGCCGATGAGGTCACGCTCGGGCGGGCCTTCGAAGGACGGAGGCAGATCAGTGCCTGACACCCCCGGTATCCCTGAGCAGGCGAGCGGCCCTGACGAGCGCGACCCCGCCGGCCTTCCGGTCGAGGCCCCGCCGGACCTCGCCGAGGTCGCCGCCTCCGTCTCGGAGGAGGCGCGGGCCTTCGTCACCACGGTCACCGAGGTGGCCGCCGGCACGAACCCCGAGGTCGCGATCCCGCTGCTGCTGCTCGCCGTCTCGGACGTCCTCGCGGCCGGCGCCCGCCTCGGGGCGATGGTCGACATCGTGCCGCCGGAGCGCTTCGAGCCCGACGTCGGCCCCGACGCCGACCTCGACCCGCTGCGCGCCGCCCTGGAGAACGTCTTCGAGGGCCTCGACGCGTACGTCGAGGTCGACGACCCGCTGCTGGGTGAGTCGCTCGTCTCCTCGTCCGTCTCCGGGGACCTCGTGCTCATCGCCGGGGCGCTCGTCCAGGGCCGCCGGCACTTCGACGCGGGGCAGACGCTCGAGGCCCTGTGGTGGTGGCAGTACTCCTACCTCGCCAACTGGGGCGAGCGGGCCTCCGCCGTCCTGCGCGTGCTCCAGGTGATCCTGGCGCACCTGCGCCTGGACGTGGACGACGAGGTGGCCGCCGAGGCGGAGTTCCAGGCCCTCCACCCCTGACCGGCGTCAGGCGACGCGGGTGCCGCGCGGCAGCTTCGCCTGCGGGATCGTCAGGCGCCGCACCGCGAGGACGACGCCCGCCGCACCGAGCAGCAGGTTGAACACCAACCCCCACGGCCACACGGCACCGAGGGCGTCGGCGCGTTCCCGGCTCTCCCGCTCCCGCTCCTGCCAGTCCTGCGAGCTCCAGCACTCGTCGAGGGGCTCCTGGGCCCCCAGACGCGCGAGCCGGACGCCGTAGCGGATCCCCGTCATCGGGTCGGCGATCTGCGTGTCGTCGGCCGCCGGCGGCAGCGCGTCCGCGACGACGACGAACGGGTTGACCGCGAGCAGCCACCACGTGCGCTCGGTGTGCGTGACGTACCGCTCCTCCTCGCCCAGCTCGCACGGGATCTCCTCCGACGGCCGGCCGTTCTCGTCGAAGGTGATGTCCCGGCCCGGCGCCCACCGCTCCGTCCGGACCTGCACCCGCTCCTCGCCGCTGACCAGCGGCACGCTGAGCCCGAACACGATGAGCGACACGACCGTCAGCCCGGCGATCGCCACGTAGGTGAGGACGGCGGACCCGGCCGTGCGCGCGGTCAGCGCCGAGAACCCGAGGCCGATCGCGCAGACCACGGCCAGCACCACCGCCAGCAGCAGCACCGTCGTGACGAGCCCGACGAACGCCGTCCCGCCGGTCGCGAACGCCCACACGATGAACGGCACGGAGACGGCGAGGAAGGCCAGGGACGCCACCCATGACGCGAGCAGCTTGCCGAGCACGATCTCCGCGGGGCTCAGCAGCGTGACCTGGAGCGTCGCCAGCGTCCCGTTGGACCTGTCGCCGTTGATCGACGTCGCGGACAGCGTCGGGGAGACCAGCAGCCCGAGGAACAGCACGAAGAACACGATGAAGCCGAACATCGTGCGCCCGGCGGTCGCGTCGACGGTGGGGTCGGCGCCCATGTCGTCGACCATCTGCCGCGCCACGAAGAACGTCAGGGTGGTGACGACGCCGACGACGACGCCGAACACGACCAGGGAGACGATCCACCGCGTCGACCGCACGCGCTGGCGCAGCTCGAGGGTCGCGACGGTGCGCACGCCGGCCCACGTGAGCGACCACGTGCCCGTGTGCCGCACGGGCGGGGGAGCGGCGCCGTCGTCGGGCGCGATGCGGGGCTGGACCTCGGTGCTCATCGCCGCTCCTCCTCGAGGGCCAGGTACGTCGACTCCAGCGCGCCGGTCGCGGGGCTCAGCGCGGTGACCGGCACGCCGGCGCCGACGGCGTCGCGCAGCAGGGCGGCCGCCGCCTCCTCGCTCTCGAGATCGACGACGACGCCGCCTGCCCCCTCGGCCGGCGCGGCGAACGGCTCCTCCGCGCGCCAGGGCACACGCCGGTCGTCGAGCCAGTGCACGAGCCCCCGCTGCGACAGCGCGCGGACGCGCCACGGCCGGCGGGTCGTCACGGCGTCGTGGACGGACTGCGTCGCGACGGTGCGGCCCGCGGAGAGGAAGACGGCGTCGTCGGCCATCTCGTCGAGCTCGGTGAGGACGTGGCTGCTCACCAGGACGGTCTTCCCGCGGCTGGCCAGGTCGCGCAGCAGCACACGCAGGTCGACGCGGGAACGGGGGTCGAGGCCCGACGCGGGCTCGTCGAGGAGCAGCACCTGCGGGTCGTGCACGAGGGCCCGCGCGAGCCCGAGCCGCTGCTTCTGCCCGCGCGACAGCACGTGCGCGGGGCGGTCGGCGTACTCGGCGAGGTGCACCGTGGTGAGCAGGTCCGCGACCCGGGCGCGGGCGACCTCACCGGTTACGCGGTACGCCGCCGCGAAGGTGAGCAGCACCTCGCGGGCGGTGAGGGAGTCCCACGTGCCGAAGACGTCGGGCATCCACCCGGTCACGGCCCGTGCGCCTCGGCTGTCCGTGAGCGGGTCGACCCCACCCACCCGCACCGTTCCCGCGTCCGGCCGGAGCAGCCCGGCCAGGACGAGGAGCAGCGTCGTCTTCCCCGACCCGTTGGGTCCGATGAGCGCGGTCACGCGGCCCGGCCGCGCGACGAGGTCGACCCCGTCCACCGCGCGGACCGCCCCGAACGACCGCCGGACGCCCTGCGCCTCGATCGACATGCTCGAACGCTAGGGGAGGGGCCCAGGTCCGCGGGGGTGAACCGCCGTGCAGATCCGGTGAGCGTTCGGCGGTCGGCGTGAAGGCTCGCGTGAAGGGTCGCGAGACGGCTCGGCGGCGGGCGGGCGACGTCCCGGGCCCTCGGACGACGGCGTCCCGTCGCGCCTCGTGATAGGAAACCCGCGTGCAGCCCGCGGACGTCGAGGTGCTCACCACAGGCCTCGAGCTCGCCACCGGGACCGTGGTGCTCCTCGTGCTCGCCGGGTTCCTCGCCGGGTGGGTGGACGCCGTCGTCGGCGGCGGTGGCCTCGTGCAGCTGCCCGCGCTGCTGCTCGTCCCGGGGATCACCCCCGTCCAGGCCCTCGCGACCAACAAGGTCGCGAGCATCATGGGCACCTCGACCAGTGCCGTGACGTACTACCGGCGGGTCCGGCCGGACCTGCGGACGGCCGTCCCGATGGGCCTGGCGGCGCTCGCGGGCGCCGCGGGGGGCGCGGCGCTCGCCGTCCTCCTCCCGGCGCAGGCGATCCGCGTCGTCGTCCTCGTCGCGCTCGTGGCCGTGTTCGGCTACACGGTGACCCGGCCCGCCGTCGGGCGGACGACGGCGCTGCGCTGGTCCGGCCGGCAGCACCTCGGTGCGGCCTCCCTGCTCGGGGCGGCGATCGGCGTCTACGACGGCCTCGTCGGCCCGGGCACGGGGACCTTCCTCGTCATCGGCCTGGTGGCCCTCATGGGGTACGCGTTCCTCGAGGCCTCCGCCAAGGCGAAGATCGTCAACGCCATGACGAACCTCGGGGCGCTGCTCGTGTTCGTCCCGCAGGGCGCGCCGCTGTGGGGCCTGGGCCTGCTCGTCGGTGTCGCCAACATCGCGGGGGCGTACCTCGGGTCGCGGATGGCCATCGCGCGGGGCAGCGCGTTCGTGCGCGTGGTGTTCCTCGTCGTCGTCGGCGGCCTGATCGTGCGCCTGGCGTGGGACGTGCTCGTCGGCTGACCTCGCCCGCCCGCCCGCCCGCCCGCCCGCCCGCCCGCCCGCCCGCACCCGCACGTCGCCCGACCTCTCAGCAGAGCCATCCGGATCGTGAAACCCCCGCTGTCCGGATCGTGAACCCGCTTACCATCGTCGAGCCGGGGCCCGCCGTCGCGCTCGCGGTCCCCCCGAACCGACCCCACCAACGGAGCAACCGTGGGCCTCATCGTGCAGAAGTACGGCGGCTCGTCCGTCTCGGACGCCGCGAGCATCAAGCGCGTCGCGAAGCGGATCGCCGAGGCGAAGCGCGCGGGGGACGACGTCGTCGTCGTCGTCTCGGCGATGGGGGACACCACCGACGAGCTCATCGACCTCGCCAACCAGATCACCCCGCTGCCCCCGTCGCGGGAGATGGACATCCTGCTCACCGCCGGTGAGCGGATCTCCATGTCGCTCCTGGCCATGGCGATCGCGAACCTCGGGGTCGAGGCGCAGTCCTTCACCGGCCAGCAGGCCGGCGTCCTCACCGACGACGTGCACGGCCGTGCTCGCATCATCGACGTCCGCGCCAGCCGGATCCGGCAGGCGATCGACGGCGGCGCCGTGGCGATCGTCGCGGGGTTCCAGGGCGTCAACGAGCTGACCAACGACGTCACCACGTTGGGCCGCGGCGGCTCGGACACGACGGCCGTCGCGCTCGCCGCCGCGCTCAAGGCCGACGTCTGCGAGATCTACACCGACGTCGACGGCGTCTTCTCCGCGGACCCGCGCATCGTGCCGGCGGCCCGCAAGCTCGACCGCGTCACCTACGAGGAGATGCTCGACCTGGCGGCCAGCGGCGCGAAGGTGCTCGTGCTGCGCTGCGTCGAGTACGCCCGCCGCAACCACGTCCCCATCCACGTGCGCTCGTCCTTCTCGGGTCACGTGGGAACCCTCGTCACCGACGAGGTCGTCGAAGGAGAGGACAGCATGGAGCAGCCGATCATCTCCGGCGTCGCGCACGACCGGAGCGAGGCGAAGATCACCGTCGTCGGTGTGCCCGACGTCCCGGGCACGGCCGCGCAGATCTTCGAGGTCGTCGCGGCGGCGGACGTCAACATCGACATGATCGTCCAGAACGTGTCGGCGGCGAGGACGGGACTGACGGACATCTCCTTCACGCTGCCCGCCGCCGACGGCCAGCAGGCGACGGAGGCGCTCGCCGCCGCGCAGGAGAGCGTCGGCTTCGAGTCGATCCAGTACGACGACACCATCGGCAAGCTGTCGCTCGTCGGCGCGGGCATGAAGTCGCACCCCGGTGTCTCGGCGAAGCTCTTCGGGGCGCTGCGCGACGCCGGCATCAACATCGAGATGATCTCCACCTCGGAGATCCGGGTCTCGGTCATCACGCGCTCGGACCAGCTGGACGACGCGGTGCGCGCCGTCCACACGGCGTTCGGGCTCGACTCCTCCGAGGGCGAGGCCGTGGTCTACGGCGGGACGGGGCGCTGACATGGCACAGGGACTGAACGTCGCGGTCGTCGGCGCGACCGGTCAGGTCGGCCGCGTCATGCGGCAGCTGCTGGAGGAGCGCGACTTCCCGGTCGCGAGCATCCGGTTCTTCGCCTCCGCCCGCTCCGCCGGCACGACGCTGCCGTGGAAGGGCGAGGACGTCGTCGTCGAGGACATCGCCTCGGAGGACCTCTCGGGCATCGACGTCGCGCTGTTCTCCGCCGGCGGCGGCCCCTCGCGCGAGCACGCGCCCCGCTTCGCGGCGGCAGGGGCGCTCGTCATCGACAACTCGTCCGCGTGGCGCAAGGACCCGGACGTGCCGCTGGTCGTCAGCGAGGTGAACCCGGACGACGTCGCCGGCGCGGTCAAGGGCATCATCGCGAACCCGAACTGCACGACGATGGCCGCGATGCCGGTGCTCAAGCCGCTGCACGACGAGGCCGGGCTGCGCCGCCTCGTGGTGTCCACCTACCAGGCGGTCTCCGGCAGCGGCGTCGCGGGCGTCGCCGAGCTCGAGGGCCAGGTGCGCGGCGTCGTGGACGGCGACATCGCCGGCCTCGCGCGCGACGGCGGCGCGGTCCAGCTGCCCGAGCCCGGCGTGTACCAGCGCCCCATCGCGTTCAACGTCGTCCCGCTGGCCGGGTCGATCGTCGACGACGGCTCGCTGGAGACCGACGAGGAGCAGAAGCTCCGCAACGAGAGCCGCAAGATCCTCGGCATCCCCGACCTGCTCGTCGCCGGCACGTGCGTGCGCGTCCCCGTGTTCAGCGGGCACTCGCTGTCGATCAACGCCGAGTTCGAGCGCCCGCTGTCCGTGGAGCGCGCCACGGAGCTGCTCGGGGCGGCGCCCGGGGTCGAGCTCACCGACATCCCGACGCCGCTGCAGGCGGCCGGTGCGGACCCGAGCTACGTCGGCCGGATCCGTCAGGACCGGAGCGCCCCGGAGGGTCGCGGGCTCGTGCTGTTCATCAGCAACGACAACCTGCGCAAGGGCGCGGCCCTCAACGCCGTGCAGATCGCGGAGGTCGTGGCGGCCCAGCGCCGCAGCGCCGTCTGACCCGGGTCGCTGGCCCGCGCCGCGCCGGCGTGGCAGGGTCGCCCCGACGACGGCGTCGACGGCGACGCCGGGAACAGGGGATGACATGCGGGTCGACGGCGTGGCGGCGGTCGTGACGGGCGGGGCGTCCGGCCTCGGGGCGGCGACGGCGGCGCTGCTCGCCCAGCGCGGCGCGGCCGTGCACGTCCTGGACCTGCCCGCGAGCATCGAGCGCTGCGAGCGGCTGGACGACGTCACGTACCTGCCGGCGGACGTCACCGACCCCGACGACGTCCGCGCCGCCGTCGGCCGCGTGGGCGAGGAGCGTCCGCTGCGCGTCCTGGTGAGCTGTGCCGGGATCGCGCCCGGGGCGCGGGTCCTCGGCAAGGGCGGTCCGCACGACCCGGCGCTGTTCGCGCGGGTCGTCGCCGTCAACCTCGTCGGCACGTTCACGGTCATGACGGCCGTCGCCGAGCGGATGGCGGCGACCGACCCGGACGACGGCGGTCAGCGGGGCGTCGTCGTCAACACCGCCTCCGTCGCGGCCTTCGACGGCCAGGTGGGTCAGGCGGCCTACGCGGCGTCCAAGGGCGGCGTGGTCGCGCTGACGCTGCCGGCGGCGCGGGACCTCGCCCTGCACGGGATCCGGGTGAACACGATCGCCCCGGGGATCGTGGACACGCCGATGATGGCGGGGGTCACCGCGGAGTTCCGCGAGCGGCTGCTCGACACCGTGCCCTTCCCGCGCCGCTTCGCCCGGCCCGAGGAGTACGCGCAGCTCGCGCTGGACGTCATCGAGCACGACTACCTCAACGGCGAGACCATCCGCATGGACGGCGCGCTGCGCATGCCGCCGCGCTGACGCGGTGGCGTCGGGCGAGCGGGGCCGCGGGGTCGCCGGCTCAGCGCGCGAACCACGCCTCCGGCCGCTCGCCCCGACGGACGGCCTCGACGAACGCCACGGTGCGCTCGATCCGCGGGCCCGACGACGGGTTGAGCGGCTTGGGCAGCGCGTCGAGCGGGAACCAGCCGACCTCGGTGGACTCGTCGTCGCCGACCTGCGCCTCGCCGCCGACAGCGCGGCACCAGAAGCAGAGGTCGAGGTACTGCGCGCGGTCACCGTTGGGGTAGAGGACCCGGTCGCTGACGGACACCGCCGTCAGCGCGACGACCTCCACCTCCACGCCCGTCTCCTCCAGCACCTCGCGCGCGGCGGCCGGCGCGGGCTCCTCGCCCGGCTCGAGGATCCCGCTGACGACGGCCCAGCGGCCGTTGTCGGCCCGGCGGCCCAGCAGGACGCGGTCGTCATCGTCGAGGACGACGGCGGAGACCCCGGGGAGCCAGAGCGGGTCGGTGCCGACCTGCTCACGCAGGCGCAGGACGAACTCGGGGATCGGCATCCGGAGACGGTAGCGCGACCGCCGCGACGACGACGGCGTCCTCGCTGCGGACGACGCGCGGACGGAGCCGGTGCGTGGCGAGGACCCGCCGCGCCTGGGGGACCTGGCTCTCGCTCGTCTCGGTGAGGAGGTGGCCCCCCGGGCGCAGCCAGTCGGTCGCCGCCGCGGCGACGCGGCGCAGCACGTCGAGCCCGTCCGGACCGCCGTCGAGCGCGACGCGGGGCTCGTGGTCGCGCGCCTCGGCGGGGAGCAGCGCGACGGCGGAGGCGGGCACGTAGGGCACGTTCGCGAGGAGCAGGTCGACGCGACCGCGCAGGTCCGGCGGCAGGGCCTCGAACAGGTCGCCCTGGCGGACGTGCCCTCCCACCCGCCGCAGGTTCTCCCGCGCGTACCCGACGGCGGTCGGGTCCACGTCCGCGGCGTGGAGCTCGACGTCGTGCGTGGCGGCCACGGCGAGCCCGAGGGCGCCGCTGCCGCAGCACAGGTCCACGACGACGGCGCGCCGCCCGTCGCCGGCCCGCTCGCCCAGGAGACGCCGCGCCTCGAGCACGAGGGCCTCGGTGCGCCGCCGCGGCACGAAGACGCCCGGCCCGACGGCGACGCGCAGGCCGAGGAGCTCCGCCCAGCCGAGGACGTGCTCGAGCGGCTCACCCGCCTCGCGGCGCACGAGCAGCCGCTCCAGGGCGCCGTCGTCGGGGGCCTCCGCGAGCAGGAGCTCCGCCTCCTCCTCGGCCGACACGCAGCCGGCCGCGCGCAGGCGCGCGACCACCCGCCGTGCCCGTGCGTCGACCAGGGTCCCGTCGCTCTGCATGCCCCCATGGTCCGTCACCAGGTCGCGACGACGACCTCCCGCATCGTCGGGATGACCCACTCGCCGTAGGAACGGAGGGTCTCCTCCTTGTTGTCGTGCTGCAGGTAGCCCGCGAACTGCGTCACGCCCAGGTCCCGCAGGGCACGCATCCGCTCGACGTGCTCGTGGTGGGTGCCCAGCACGCAGAAGCGCTCGACGATCTCGTCCGGGACGAACGCCGCGTGCGTGTTCCCGGCCTGCCCGTGCTGGTTGTAGTCGTACGTCTCCCGGGCGGCGACGTAGTCGGTGAGCGCCTGGGGGACGGTCCCGTCGGCGCCGTACCGCTTGACGATCTCCGCGACGTGGTTGCCCACCATGCCGCCGAACCAGCGGCACTGCTCGCGCATGTGCCGGCGCTCGACGGGCGAGTCGCCGTCACCGACGTACATCGGTGCGGCGACGCAGAACGCGATGGTCGACGGGTCCCGGCCCGCCTTCTCGGCCGAGTCGCGGACAGCCCGGATCATCCACTCGGCGATGTCCGGGTCCGCGAGCTGGAGGATGAAGCCGTCCCCCACCTCACCGGCGACCTGCAGCGCCCGGGGGCCGTACGCGGCGACCCACACGTCCAGCCGGGAGCCGTGGCTCCACGGGAGACGGACCGTCCGCCCGCCGACGTCCACCGGCCGGTCGTTGGCGAGCTCCCGGATGACGTGCACGGCGTCCCGCAGGGTCGCGAGGTCGCTGGGGCGCCCGCCGAGCGTCCGCACGGCGGAGTCGCCCCGCCCGATCCCGCAGATCGTCCGGTTGCCGTACATCTCGTTGAGCGTCGCGAACAGCGAGCCGATGACGGTCCAGTCCCGCGTGGCCGGGTTGGTCACCATCGGCCCGACGACGACGCGGCGCGTCGCCGCGAGGATCGCGGAGTAGATGACGAACGGCTCCTGCCACAGCAGGTGGGAGTCGAAGGTCCAGACGTGGCTGAAGCCGTGCTGCTCCGCCTGCCGCGCGAGCTCCACGGTGCGCGACGCGGGCGGGTTGGTCTGCAGGACCACGCCGAAGTCCATCGGACCTCCTCAGGTCAGGTACTGCGAGAGCTCGCGGCGCACGTACCGCCCGTGGCCGGCGCGACCGAGGAACTCGCCGTCGTCGACGACGACCTCCCCGCGGGACAGCACCGTGTCGACGTGACCGTCGATCTCGAAGCCCTCCCAGGCCGAGTGGTCCATGTTCATGTGGTGCGTCCTGCCCACCCCGATGCTCGTGTGGCCGTCCGGGTCGTAGACGACGACGTCGCCGTCGGCCCCGGGCGCGATGACGCCCTTGCGGCCGTACATCCCGAACATGCGCGCCGGGGTGGTGCAGCAGATCTCGACCCATCGCTCGAGGGTCAGCTGTCCGGTCACGACCCCCTGGTAGAGCAGGTCCAGCCGGTGCTCCACCCCGCCGATCCCGTTCGGGATCTTCGAGAAGTCCCCGAGCCCCAGGTCCTTCTGCCCCTTCATGCAGAACGGGCAGTGGTCGGTGGAGACCATCTGGAGGTCGTTGGTGCGCAGGCCCCGCCACATGTGGTCCTGGTGGCCCTCGGCGCGGGACCGCAGCGGCGTGGAGCACACCCACTTCGCGCCCTCGAACCCGGGGGCGCCCAGCTGCTCCTCGAGGGAGAGGTACAGGTACTGCGGGCACGTCTCGCCGAACACGTTGCGGCCGCGGTCCCGCGCCGCGGCGAGCTGCTCGACGGCCTGCTTGGCGCTGACGTGCACGACGTACAGCGGGGCGCCGGTGAGGTCCGCCAGCATGATCGCCCGGTGGGTCGCCTCCTCCTCCATCTGCCACGCGCGCGCGACCCCGTGGAAGTACGGGTCGGTCTTCCCCGCTGCCAGCAGCTGCTCGACGAGCACGTCGATCGCAGGCCCGTTCTCGGCATGCATCATGGTGAGGAGCCCGAGGTCGGCGGCCCTCTGCATCGCGCGCAGGATCTGCGCGTCGTCGCTGTAGAAGACGCCCGGGTAGGCCATGAAGAGCTTGTAGCTGCTGACACCCTCGTCCAGGAGGGAGCCCATGGCCGCCAGCGAGTCGACGTCCACGCCGCCGATGATCTGGTGGAACCCGTAGTCGATGGCGCAGTTCCCGGCGGCCTTGGCGTGCCACGCCTCGAGCCCGTCCTGCACGCGCTCCCCGGTGCGCTGGACGGCGAAGTCGACGATCGTCGTCGTGCCGCCCCAGGCAGCCGCCCGGGTGCCCGTCTCGAAGGTGTCCGACGCGGCCGTGCCCCCGAACGGCAGCTCCATGTGCGTGTGCGCGTCGATCCCGCCGGGGATGACGTACTTGCCCGTGGCCTCGATGACGCGGTCGACGTGGGCTGCGACGTCGAAGCCGAGCAGCGTCGACCCGGGCGCGAGCACGGCGGCGACGGTCTCGCCGTCGATGAGGACGTCGGCGGCGTGGCGACCGGTCGCGTTGACGACGGTGCCCCCTCGGATGAGCGTCTTCACGGTGCCTCCTGCCGACGGGACGGGGTGCTCACGGTGCGGTGATCGGCCCGTAGGCGTCGGGGCGGCGGTCCCGGTAGAACTGCCAGCGCTCGCGGACGGTGCGGATCTGGTCGAGGTCGACCTCCCGGACGATGTACCCGGCCTCCGTCGAGCTGGCGACCTCGCCGACGTGGTTGCCGTCGGGCCCGACGACGTACGACGAGCCGTAGAACGCGACGGCGTCCTCCCCGTACTCGTTGGTCTCGGCGCCGACGCGGTTGTTGGTCGCCACGAAGTACCCGTTGGCGATCGCCGCCGCCGGCTGCTCGATCTGCCACAGCTTGTTCGAGATGCCCGGGGCGCTGGCGTTCGGGTTGAACACGATCTCGGCGCCGTGCAGGCCGAGCACCCGCCAGCCCTCGGGGAAGTGGCGGTCGTAGCAGATGTTGACGCCCACCTTGCCGACGGCGGTGTCGAAGACCGGGTAGCCCAGGTTGCCGGGGCGGAAGTAGAACTTCTCCCAGAACTTCGGCAAATGCGGCAGGTGGTGCTTGCGGTACTTCCCGAGGTACGAGCCGTCCGCGTCGACCACCGCGGCCGTGTTGTACAGGATGCCGGGGGCCTCCTCCTCGTAGACGGGCAGCACCATGACGATGCCGAGCTCCTTCGCGAGGGACGCCAGCCGCTCCACGGTCGGGCCGGGGACCGACTCCGCGTACGCGTAGTACTTGGGGTCCTGCGTGATCCCGAAGTACGGCCCGTAGAAGAGCTCCTGGAACCCGACGACCTGCGCACCGTCGGCCGCGGCCTTCCGCGCGTAGTCCTCGTGCAGGGCGATCATCGACTCCTTGTCGCCCGTCCACGGGGTCTGGGTCAGTGCCACCTGTACGACGCTCATGCAGTCCTCCGGAACCCCGTGCGACCGCGAGGACCCGGGACCGGGATGGCCACGGGCGTCCTCGCCCGACGTGCCGCCTGCCGGGTTTGACCTGGTCACCGGCGTGCTTTCGTCAATCTAGGGCCTGGACCCGCGGCTCCGGAAGCCCCCGCCACGGACGGGCGAGCGGAGCGGCAGCGGGGACGACGAAGGCCCCCGACCTGCGTCTCCGCGCTGGTCAGGGGCCTTCGCTCCTGTCGGGGTGGCGGGATTCGAACCCACGACCTCTTCGTCCCGAACGAAGCGCGCTACCAAGCTGCGCCACACCCCGGTGGAACCCGAGAAGGATAGCCCAGCACCGGCGTCCCGACGTAATCGCCCCCGCTCGTCGGCAGCCCGGCCACCTCAGGTGCTCGACGGTCCGGGTCAGCGCTCGACGAGGGTGAGCAGCGTCGCCTCCGGCCGGCACGCGAACCGCACGGGCGCGTACGGGGAGGTGCCGAGCCCGGCGGAGACGTGCAGCCAGGTGGAACCGCCGCCCCGGGGCTCGTCCGGACGTGCCCCCGGCCACCCGTGGAGCCCCTTGGCTCGACGGGTGTCGAGGTCGCTGTTCGTCGTGAGCGCGCCCCACCCGGGCAGGCAGAGCTGGCCGCCGTGGGTGTGCCCCGCGAGGACCAGGTCGTTGCCGTCGGCGTGCATGGCGTCCAGGGTGCGCCGGTAAGGAGCGTGCGCCACCCCGAGCCGCAGGTCCGGGGAGGGGTGCGCGTCCGGGCCGTCGGGGAACCGGTCGCGGTGGAGGTGCGGGTCGTCCACGCCGACGAGCGCGAGGTCACGGCCGTCGGCGGTGACCACGTCGCGCCGGTTGCTGAGGTCCTTCCACCCGGCGTCCCGGAGGGCCGCGCCGAGCTCGTCCGCGGGCAGCGGCCGCGGCGGCGGCTTCCGCGAGCGGGAGTCGTCCATGAGGTAGCGCGCCGGGTTCTTCGGCACGGGCGCGTAGTAGTCGTTCGAGCCCATGACGAAGGCGCCCGGGACGTCGAGGAACGGGTCCAGCGCCTCGAGGAGGGTCGGCAGCACCTCGGGGTGCGCCATGTTGTCGCCGGTGTCCACGACCAGGTCCGGCTCGAGCTCCGCGAGGCTGCGGACCCAGGCCACCTTGTCGCGCTGGGACGGCGTGAGATGCAGGTCGGAGAGGTGGAGGACGCGCAGCGGGCGTTGCCCCCGCGGCAGCACGGGGACGCTGACGCGGCGCAGGGTGTACTGCCGTGCCTCCACCGTCGCGTACGCCAGGCCGGCCGCACCCGCCAGGGCGAGACCGGCGAGCGTGCCGCGGAGGGTCACCGGCTCAGCCCCCGTTGCCGTTCCCGTTGCCGTTCCCGTTGCCGTTCCCGTTCCCCTGGCCCGGGTCGACCGGGGCCGGCGGTGGCGCGGGTGCCGGAGCCGGCGCGGGTGCCGGCGCCGGGGCGGCGCTGCGTCCGCTCGAGATGTGGATGGTGACGGTGCTGCCGGCGGTGACGCGCCCGCCGCCCGCCGGGTCGGTGTACGCCACGGCCCCGGCCGGGTAGGGGGAGTCCACCGGCGTCTCGCTGACGCGGACGGTGAAGCCGGCCGCCTCCAACGTGTCGACGGCGTTCTGCGCGGAGCGGCCGGCCACGTTCGGCACGGCCACCTGGTCGCCGAAGAGGAGCCGGCTGTTCGGCTCGGGGAACCCCATGGCCGGCATCCCCTCGTGAGCGCGGGTCATGAAGCGGTCCCACGTCGGCGCCGAGATCGTGCTGCCGAAGACGCTGCGGTAGTAGCGGCCGTTGATCTCGATCTGCTGCTGCGGCACGTTCCCGCGCGGGTTGCCGAGCCACACGGCGCTGGCCATCTGGGGCGTGAAGCCGACGAACCAGGTGTGCCAGTTCTCGTTGGTCGTCCCCGTCTTGCCCGCCGACGGCCGGCCCGAGAGCTGGGCCGCCTTGCCGGAGCCGTTGGTCATGACCTCCTGCAGCGCGTAGGTCACCGTGGCGGCGACGGTCGGGTCGATCGCCTGACGGCAGTTCGCCGACGGCACCGGCAGCTCGGTCCCGTCCCGGTCCGTGACGCGCGTGATCGCGATCGGCTCGCAGTGCACGCCGTTGGCGGCGAAGGTCGCGAAGGCCGACGCCATCGTCATCGGGGACACCTCCTGGGACCCCAGCGCGATCGACGGGACGGGCAGCAGCTCGCCACCCTTCGCGCGGTGGAAGCCCACGGCCTCCGCGGTCTCCACCATCGAGCAGAGGTCCAGCTGGGTCACCATCGACATGTAGGCGGTGTTGATGGAGTTGGCGGTGGCCTGCAGGACGGTCATGCGCCCGCGGCCCTCTCCGTCGAAGTTGTTCGGGCGCCAGCCGGCGTCGATGTAGAGGTTCGGGTCGCAGCTCGCGGTGAAGTCCTCGCTGTCGTACTCCCGCCGCTCGCCGTCGACGACCTGGTTGAGGCTCTTGCCCTGCCGCAGCCACTCCGTCAGGACGAAGGGCTTGAACGTCGAGCCCGGCTGGAAGCCCCCGGAGCTGCCGTAGGCGAAGTCGGCGTTGTAGTTGACCGCCGTCTCGCCCGGCACGGGCTCCGTCGCCTCGCGCGGGTTGTACACGCGGTTCTGCGCCATCGCGAGGATCTTGCCGGTGCCCGGCTCGATGGTGGAGATGGCGTGGCCGAGCCCGCTGGGGTCGGCGTTCGGCACGGCCGCGCGGACCTCCTCGTCGGCGATCGCCTGCAGCCGGAGGTCCAGCGTCGTGTACACGTCCAGCCCACCGCGCATGAGCAGCAGGCGCCGGTCCTCCGGCGTCTCCCCGAACTCGGGCGACTGCGCGATGACCTTCGTGACGTAGTCGCAGAAGAACGCGGCACCGCCGGCGGTGACGCAGCCGTTGCCCGGGTCCGAGACCGCGAGCGTGTCGGGGAGCGGGGTCGCCACCCCGGCGTCGTACTCCTCCTGCGTGATCTTCTCCTGCTGGAGCATCGTCAGCAGGACGGTGTCGCGCCGGGCCTGCGCCTTCTCGGGCGCCGTCACCGGGTCGTTCGCGTTGGGTGCCTGCGTGATGCCGGCGATCGTCGCGGCCTGGAGGTAGTTGAGGTCCTTCGCGGAGACCGAGAAGTAGTAGCGCGCCGCGGACTCGACGCCGTAGACCGACGGGCCGAACTGCGCGATGTTGAGGTAGCCCTCGAGGATCTCGTCCTTGGACATGCGCTTCTCGAGCGCGATCGCGAGCTTCGCCTCCTCGAGCTTGCGCGCGATGCCCGCGTTGCCGCTGGAGACCATCGCGTCCTGCACCGCCTGCATGTCCCCGCGGGAGAACGCCGCGTCGATGAGGACGTTCTTGACGTACTGCTGCGTGAGCGTGGAGCCGCCCTCCGTGTCGTTGGAGAAGAGGTTGGTCCGCAGCGCGCGGCCCATGCCCTCGACGTCGACGCCGGCGTGCTCGTAGAAGCGGCGGTCCTCGACCGCGATGACGGCCTGCTGCATGACGGGCGCCACCTCCGCGAGCGGCACCACGATGCGGTTCTGGTAGAAGAACGTCGCGAGCAGCGTCCCGTCCGCCGCCCAGATCCGGGACTGCTGGGAGAGCTCCTGCGGCTCCAGGTCCGTCGGCAGCTCCTCGAAGAGCTCGACGGAGGAGTCCGTGATGGCGCTCGTCGTCGCCACCGCCGGCATGATCAGGCCGGCGGCGAGGACGCCCCCCACGCCGGCGGTGAGCAGGAAGGCGAGGAGGAGGGCGAGCGCCTGGAAGACGTTGACCCGCCGACCACGTCGGGCCGTACCGGACGAGTCGGGGACCGCTGGGCGCGCGGGCGAGGACGGGGCGGACGGCACCATGAGCGACAGGGTACGGGAGCGCCCTGACCAGAGCCTGGGAGACGTGTGGAGCAATCGTGAGGATCATCGGTCCACGCCCAGGTCGCAGCGAGGTGCGAAGGTCCCTGTCGACGCGTTCTCGCCGTCCCTACGGTGGTCGGATGGGGCACACTGCGCACCTCCTCGAGCAGGACTGGACCGCCTACGGGCGCTGCGGGCACGAGCAGCCGGACACGCTGTTCGTCTCCGGGGCCGCCCAGCGCCAGGCCCGGCTCCTGTGCGGGCAGTGCCCGGTCCGGGTGGACTGCCTCGTCGACGCGCTCGACCACCGGGTGCCGTTCGGGGTCTGGGGCGGCATGACCGAGCGCGAGCGGAGGGCGCTCCTGCGCGAGCGGCCCGACGTGGTGTCGTGGCGGGCGGTCGTCGAGAGCGAGCCCGACCTCGTGGCGCCGCTCGTCCGGCGCGGTCGCTCCGTGCGCCGCCTCACCACCGGTGCGCCGGCCCACCCGGCCCAGGACGACGACGACGCAGAGGGTCGCACCGCGGCGCCCGTCGCGGCAGCGGACGGTGCCCCCGCCTGAGACGGCGCGGCTAGGCTCCACGCATGGCCACCACGTGGGAGTACTCCACCGTCCCGTTGATCATCCACGCCACGAAGCAGATCCTCGACCAGTGGGGAGCCGACGGCTGGGAGCTCGTCCAGGTCGTCCCCGGACCCGACGGCACGGGCCTGGTCGCCTACCTCAAGCGCCCCACCGGCGAGCGCTGACGTGGCGGCGGACGGCGACGCCGCAGGCGCGTCGCCCGGCACGGCCGCAGCGCGGCTGCACGAGCTGGGCCTGACCCTGCCCCCGGTCGCCGCACCCGTCGCGGCCTACGTGCCGGCGGTCCGCAGCGGCGACCACGTCTGGACGTCGGGGCAGCTGCCGCTCGTCGACGGCGCCCTGCCGGTCACCGGGGTCGTGGGCGACGGTCCCGACGCGGTCGACCCGGCCGTCGCGAAGGACCTCGCCCGGACCGCGGCGCTCAACGCGCTCGCCGCCGTCGCCGACCTCGTCGGGGACCTCGACGCGGTCGTGCGGGTCGTCAAGGTCGTGGGCTTCGTGGCGAGCGAGCCCGGCTTCACCGGTCAGCCGCAGGTCGTCAACGGTGCCAGCGAGCTGCTCGGCGACGTCCTCGGTCCCGCGGGCGTGCACGCGCGCAGCGCGGTCGGCGTGGCGGCCCTGCCGCTCGGCTCCCCGGTCGAGATCGAGCTCGTCGTCGAGGTGCGCTAGCGGGCTCGCCGTTCGAGCCGCTCCATGTCGATCAGCACCAGCGCACGGCCCTCCCGCCGCACCCAGCGGCGCGTCGTGAAGTCGGCGAGCGCCTTGTTGACCGTCTCCCGCGACGCGCCGACGAGCTGCGCGAGCTCCTCCTGCGTCAGGTCGTGGGCCACCTTGACGCCGTCGTCGGTCCGCTCGCCGAAGCGGCGGGCGAGGTCGAGGAGGGCCTTCGCGACCCGGCCGGGCACGTCGGAGAAGACGAGGTCCGCCAGCGCCTCGTTGGTCCGGCGCAGCCGCCGGGCGAGCGCCTCCAGCAGGTGCTTGGCGACGGGCGGGTAGCGCTCCAGCCAGGCGATGAGCTCGTCGTGGCTGAGCTCGTAGAGGTTCGTCTCCGAGACCGCCGAGGCGGTCGCCGTGCGGGGGCCGGGGTCGAAGAGCGACAGCTCGCCGAACATCTCACCGGGACCGAGGACCGCGAGCAGGTTCTCCCTGCCGTCGTTGGACCGGCGACCGAGCTTCACCTTGCCGGCGCCGATGACGTAGAGGCGGTCGCCCGGGTCGCCCTCGTGGAACGCGGCCTGGCCGCGGGAGAGGCGCACGAGCCGCATCGATCCCAGCAGGGCCTGTGCCGCCTCGGGCTCGATGCCCGCGAACAGCGGTGCCGAGAGCACCACGTCGTCGTCCACGCGTTCCGTCCTTCGTCGGGGTGTCACCGCCGGCCCTACCGGCGGGCCACGCCCATCCTGCCGCACCCGGCGCAGGTCAGCGAGCGTCCCCGACCGGCGAGGCGCCCAGCGGCTGCGCCGCCTGCTCGGCGAGGAGCAGCTGCGTCGTCTCCTCGATCGCCACGTCGAGGTCGTCGGCGTAGCGGGACAGCATGCGGTCCAGCCGCCGCAGCGTGGTGAGCAGGTCGACGACGTCTCCGTCGTCGCTCATCCGGATCGCCTCGGCGAGCTCCTGCGCCCGGGGCAGCAGGACGACGGCGTCGGGCACGAGCTCCCACGTGAACGCGCCGAGCGGCTCCGGCGGGGCGAACCCGGCGACGGCGAGGTCGAGCCGCGCGCGCAGGAGCCGACGCCAGTGCGACAGCTGCGCCCGCTCCGCGCGCAGCGTGCGGCGCGCGGCACGTGCGTCGACCGTCGGGACGGCGGGTCCGACGCCGTCCACCTGGGCCAGCGCCATGGGGTCCTCCGTGCATATAGCGGGGCGCCGGGGCGGGCCCTGTTCTGACACGGTGATCGACGTGTGACCTGCGCTCCTTGAGCGTTGGGGCAGGATCTTCACCCCTTCGGTGCACCCGTCTCACCCTGCTGCTCCGGGACGTCCGACGGGCGGGCTCCGCCAGGGCGGTGACAGGGCCCTGTCCCCACCGGTTCGGAGCGTGTCCGGGCGGGACCGCTGCCGTGTCGGGGCCCCGCCGTACGCTGCCCGCGTGCCCGCCTCGACCGACGACCGCCCCTCCCCGCTGGCGCTGACGCGCCGTGCGCGGCGCGCCGACCGCCTCCTCGCCGAGCGGTACCCCGACGCCGGCTGCGAGCTCGACTTCACGACGCCGTTCGAGCTCCTCGTCGCGACGGTCCTGTCCGCGCAGACGACCGACGTGCGGGTGAACCAGGTGACGCCCGCGCTGTTCGCGCGGTACCCGGACGCCGCGGCCCTCGCCGGTGCCGACCGCGCGGAGCTCGAGGAGCTCGTCCGCCCGACCGGCTTCTTCCGGGCCAAGACGCAGTCGCTCCTCGGGCTCGCGCAGGCGCTGGTGGAGCGGCACGGCGGCGACGTGCCGCCGCGGATGGAAGAGCTCGTGCGGCTGCCGGGCGTCGGCCGCAAGACGGCGAACGTCGTGCTCGGCAACGCGTTCGGCGTCCCCGGGCTGCCCGTCGACACGCACGTCGGTCGGGTGGCGCGCCGGCTGGGGCTGACGGCCGAGGACGACCCGGTGGCCGTGGAGCACGAGCTCGGCGCCCTGCTGCCGCGGTCGGCGTGGGTGATGGCGTCCCACCGCCTCATCGTCCACGGCCGGCGCACGTGCCACGCCCGGCGACCGGCGTGCGGCGCGTGCCCGCTCGCGGCCCTGTGCCCGTCCTACGGCTTGGGGGAGACCGACCCGCAGGCGGCGGCGCGCCTCGTCAAGGACGGGCCTCCGCCCCGCTGAGCCCGTCCAGCCACTGGACGAGCGCCCGGGTCGTCTCCTCCGGGGCCTCCTCCGGCAGGAAGTGCCCCGCGCCGGCGACGGTCCGGAACGTGTGGGGGTTGCCGACCGCCGTGCGGGCGGCGGCGAGCGGGATGCAGCGGTCCGCGGTGCCGTGGAGCTGCAGGACGGGGACCTCGACGGGTCTGCGGACCGCCGACAGGAAGCGCTGGCCGTCGACGCGCGGCGTCGACCGCACGAGCCAGCGCACGGTCTCCATCGCGCTGTGTGCGGCGAAGGGCACGCGGGCCGCCTCCCGGTACCGCGCGACGACGTCGTCGGGCGGCCAGCCGGGCGCGCCCCACTCGCGCAGCAGCCGGGCCACGAGGTCACCGTGGGTGAGGCGCCGTTCGGGGAACCACGGCAGCTGGGCGAGGGCGATGCGTCGCGCGGTGGTGCGGGTGAGCAGGTGCCGCGCGACGGCGGCGGTGTGCAGGGCGGCCGGGTGCGGGGCCGACAGCACGCCGACGGCGCGGGTGACGGCGGGCTGCAGCGCCGGCATGGACCAGGCGACCGTCCCCCCGACCCCGTGCCCGACGACGACGGCGCTCTGGGCGCCGAGGGAGCGCACCACACCGGCGACGTCGCGCGCCAACGTCGGCACGTCGTACCCGTGAGGAGGCTTGTCCGACGCCCCGGTGCCGCGCAGGTCCATGGCGACGGCGCGGTACCCCGCGGCGGCCAGCGCGGGGAGCTGGTGCCGCCACGCCCACCACGTCTGGGGTATCCCGTGCAGCAGCACGACGACGGGGGCCGGCCCGGCGGCGGTCTCCGGTGCGGAGGTGGCGACGTGGAAGCGTGCGCCGTTCGCCGAGACGAACTGGTGCCGCCACGGGCCGTCGACGAGCACGGCGGACGAGTCGGTCACCGGCCGAACCTACCGTGCCGTCGACGCCTCCGGCGTCGCCTTGGCGACGTGCCAGCGGCCGCGGACGGTGAGCAGGACGGCGCCCAGGACGGCCGCCGTCGTGGAGCCGATGAGGATCGCCGCACGGGCGACCTCGGCACCTTCCGCGCCGGCGAACGCGAGCTCGCTGATGAGCAGCGACACGGTGAACCCGATGCCTGCCACGCAGCCTGCCGCCACGATGTCGAGCCAGCCGAGCCCGCTGCCGAGCGGGGTCCGGGTGACCTTGGACATGAGCGCGGTGGCCAGCACGATGCCGATCGGCTTGCCGATGACGAGACCGAGCACCACCCCCTGGGCGACCGGGCTGACGGCCGCCGCGGCGAGCGACTCCGGGTCCAGCGCGACCCCGGCGGCGAAGAACGCGAAGACGGGGACGGCGAAGCCGGCGGAGACGGGACGCCAGCGGTGCTCCCAGCGCTCGGCGAGGCTGAGCTCCTCGCCCGGCGTGCTCGAGGACCCGGGACGCGCCAGTGCCGGCACCGTGAACCCGAGCAGCACGCCGGCGATGGTGGCGTGGATGCCGGACTCGTGCATGAGGACCCAGGCGAGGACCGCCAGGGGCAGCAGCACCCACAGCGGCGTGATGCGTCGCTGGACGAGCAGGCCGAACACCGCGATCGCGCCGAACGACCCCACGAGCCACAGCGGGGAGATCGAGTCGCTGTAGAACACGGCGATGACGATGATCGCGAGCAGGTCGTCCACGACGGCCAGCGTGAGGAGGAACGCCCGCAGTGCGGCCGGGAGCCCTCTGCCGAAGATCGCGAGCACGGCCACGGCGAAGGCGATGTCGGTCGCCGTCGGGATGGCCCAGCCCCGGGTCGCGCCGCCGTCGGCGCCGAGGTTCACGGCCGTGTAGATGAGCGCGGGCACGGCCATGCCGCCGACGGCGGCGACGATCGGCAGGGCGGCCGTGGCGGGCCGGCGCAGCTCGCCGTCGACGATCTCCCGCTTGAGCTCGAGCCCGACGACGAAGAAGAAGATCGCCAGCAGGCCGTCCTTCGCCCACGTCGCCAGGCTGAGGTCCAGGTGGATGCCGAGGAGGTCGGCGGGGCCGACCACGGTGTCCCGCAGGCCCTCGTAGCTCTCGGCAGCCGCGGAGTTGGCCCACACCAGGGCGATGACGGTGCCGATGAGCAGGAGCACCCCGCCCGTCGTCTCGCTGCGGAGGGTGTCGGCGAAGTTGCGCAGCCCGCCGGGGGTGAGGGTGCGGAAGAGGCCACCGGCGAGCGTCGGCTCCGGGTTGTCCTCCGCCGGGGCGCCGGCACCGGTGGGTGGGGTGTCCTCGCGCGTCGAGGGGCGGTCGTCGGGGGCGTCGTTCCGGTCCATGGTTCCTCCGGGTATGCGGCAGCGGTGCCGACCAGGCTTCCCGGCGCTCCGCCCGGCAGCCTAGACGACCTCGATCAGATCGCACGTCCCGGCGGGCGCCGGGCCGTCGTCGCGCCTAGCTGCCGGCCGGCCCCGCCGGGACGGACGGCGCGTCGTCGGCGGCCGGGTCCTCGGCCGCCTCCGGCGCCTCGGCGCCGCGGCGCGGCTGCGGGTCGAAGCGGTAGCCGACGTTCCGCACCGTCCCGATGAGCTGCTCGTACTCGGGGCCGAGCTTCGCCCGGAGGCGGCGGACGTGGACGTCGACGGTCCGCGTGCCCCCGAAGTAGTCGTAGCCCCAGACCTCCTGCAGCAGCTGCGCACGGGTGAAGACGCGTCCGGGGTGCTGGGCGAGGTACTTGAGGAGCTCGAACTCCTTGTAGGTGAGGTCGAGCGGCCGGCCACGCAGGCGGGCGGTGTAGCCGCCGGCGTCGATCGTCAGGTCACCGCTGGAGATCTCCTCGACCGCGCCCGGCCCGGCGGCCGCGCCGCTGCGCTCGATGGCGAGCCGCAGCCGCGCCTCGACCTCCGCGGGGGAGGCGTCGGCGAGGAGGAAGTCCGCGGCGCCCCACTCGCCGGTGACCACGGTGAGGCCGCCCTCGGTGAGGACGAGCACGAGCGGGACGGTGAGCCCGGTGGCGCGCAGGAGGCGGCACGTCGACCGCGCCGCGGCGAGGTCGCGGCGCGCGTCGAGGAGGAGGACGTCGGCGTCGGGCGCGTCGAGGAGCGCCGACGGCTCCACGGGGAGCACGCGGACCCGGTGCCCGAGCAGGCCGAGCGCCGGGAGCACCTGGGCGGAGCCCCCGGCGCTGGGTGTGAGCAGCAAGAGATCCGCCACCGGTGTTGCCTCCTGGGAACGGCTGGACCTCACGCTAGCGCGCCGACGCCCGGAGGCGGACCGGGTGCCCACGTGCGGACCGCAGCCGCGCACGCGAGCCGGTCCGGCTCCGGTCGATCTGCCACACTCTCGTCCGTGCCCGACCGTCCCGCCCCCACCGTCCCCGGACGACGGGGAGCCGTCGGCTGATGGACGTGTCCACCCGCGCGGTCCTCACCGCGGGCCTCGCCGCCGGCGTCGCGGCCGCGGCCTTCGCCGGTCAGCTCCCGCTGGTCGCGGTGGCGGGCGTCCTGACCCTCTTCTTCGCGGTCGGCTGGCCGGTGCTGCTGGACCTGCCGAACCCCCTGGGCACCGGTGTGGTCATCGCGCTCGTGGGCCTCGGCTCGGTCCTCGCGGTCACCGTCAGCACCGGCGCGCCGCTGCTCTGGCTCGTCCCGACGGTGGTGGCCCTCGGCGTGCTGCTCTCGTTCCTCGCGGAGCTCCTGCGCCAGGACGGGCGGCTGCGTCTGGTGGAGTCCGTCACCGGCACGGTCACCGGGCTCCTGGTCGTCTCGGCGGCGTCCGGGTGGGTGGCGGCCGTCCGCGCCCCGGGCGACACGGCGCTCGTCATCACCGGCGCGGCGGCGCTCGCGGTGTCCGCAGCCGTCTCCGCGGTGCACCTCGGCGTCCGCACGGGGGTGCTGGTGACGACCGTGGCCGGCGTCATCGCGGGCGCTGCGGTCGGCAGCGTCATGCCGGGGCTCTCGATCGTGCCGGGGCTGGCCCTGGGCTTCGCCACGGGACTGCTCGTGGCGGCCCTCCACGTCCTGCTCGACGGCGTCGCGAGCCTGCGCCGACCGGCGGCGTCCGTCGCCGCGATCGTCCTGCCGATCCTCGTCAGCGGGATCCTCGTCTACGTGGTCGGCCGGATCCTCGTCGGCTGAGCGGCGCCGAGCGGTCAGTAGACGAGCGCCTGCGCCCCCGGCCGCAGGACCTCTTCGACGAAGCTCGCCGCACCCGCGACACGCACGCCGGGCAGCACGTCGTCGGCCGTGATCCCGCGCCGCTGCGCGCACTGCGTGCACACGGTGACCCGGCCCCCGGACAGGACGACCTCGAGGAGGTCGGCGGCAGGCGTCGCGTGCTCCAGGCGGAGGTCCGCCGCTCGGCCGGGGAGGGCCAGCCACGCCGCCTCCCCGGTGAGCCACAGGCTGACGTCGGCGCCGGCGGCGACCGCCGCGGCGCCCACCGTGAGGGCCTGGTTGCACGCCTCCGGCCGGTCGGCCCCGGACGTCGTCTTGACCACGAGGGGCCGCGGTCCCCCGAGGGGCTCGGCGGCCTGAGAGGGGCGCGGGGCGGTCGGCATGGCCGCACTGTACGCACCGTAGAATCGCCGCATGGAGGCCCTGGAGATCTTCTTCATCGGACTGCTGGTCGTGGCCTCGGCGGCGATCGGCTGGTTCTCGCTGTACGTCGTCTACAAGCTGTACAAGGGACAGCGCTGAGTGTTCACGATCCCCGAGGGGCTCGCCCCTGAGGTCTACCCGCTCGCCTGGCTCGTCGGCCGGTGGCGCGGGACCGGCACGGTCTCGTACCCGAACATCCCCGAGACGGCCGTCGAGCAGGAGGTCCACGTCGACCACGACGGCGGGCCCTACCTGCGGTGGACCGTGACGACGTGGATCGCCACCGGCGAGGACGGTGACCAGCGCGTCTGGGCGACCGAGACGGGCTACTGGCGCGTACCTCCCGAGCGCCCGGCGGACCTGGCGGAGGACCGGCACCCCGTCGAGCTGCTGCTCAGCGACCCTGCCGGCCACCTGACGCTCTACGCCGGCGTCACCGGCAACGGGCGGATCGACCTCGCGAGCGACCTCATCGCCCGCACTCCCGACGCCGCCGAGATCGGCGCCGCCACGCGGCTGCTCGGACTCGTCCGCGGCGAGCTCATGTGGACCTGGGACATCGCCGCGTTCGGCGAGCCCCTCCAGTCCTACGCCTCCGCACGACTCACCCGCGTGCAGGACTAGGCGGACCAGAACCGACGGAAGGCGGTGCCGTGACGGCTCCGGACGACCAGACGACCACCCCCTCCGCCGACGACGCCCCGTCCCCGAGCCCCCTGCTCGCGCGCCGCGGTGCGGTCGCGGCGAGCGGCGCCGACGCCGGCGTCGCGTGGCACTACGGCGACCCCACCGCGGAGCAGCGTGCGCTGGCGCACGGCGGCGCCGTCGTCGACCAGTCGCACCTGGGCGTGGTGACCGTGACCGGCCCGGACCGGCTGTCGTGGCTGCACAGCATCACGTCCCAGCAGCTGACGGACCTGGCGCCGCGGACGTCGACCGAGACCCTCGTCCTCAGCCCCCACGGGCACGTCGAGCACGCGGCCGCCGTCGTCGACGACGGGACGACGACCTGGCTCGTCAGCGAGACCGCCCCGGCGCTCGCCGCCTGGCTGGACCGGATGCGGTTCATGATGCGCGTCGAGGTCACGGACGTCACCGCGGACTGGGCCGCGGTCGGTGAGCCGGTCGACGCCGAGGGCACGGAGGGCGAGCCGGTCACGTGGCGCGACCCGTGGCCGCGCACCTTGCCGGGGGGCACGCGGTACGGCGCCCCGGAGGACGAGCACCCGGGGGCGGACCGCGCGTGGCGGCTCGTGCTCGTGCCCCGCGCCGGGCTCGTCGACGCGGTCGCGGCCCGCGAGGCGGCGGGCTGGCGGCTCGCCGGCACGTGGGCGACCGAGGCGCTCCGGGTCGAGTCGTGGCGACCCCGCTTCTCCCACGAGGTGGACCACCGCACCATCCCCCACGAGCTGGACTGGCTGCGCACCGCCGTCCACCTGCACAAGGGCTGCTACCGGGGGCAGGAGACGGTCGCGCGCGTGCACAACCTCGGGCGCCCGCCGCGACGCCTCGTCATGCTCCACCTGGACGGCTCCGGGCACCTGCTGCCCGAGGTCGGGGCGGACGTGTCGCTCGCCGAGCGGTCGATCGGGACCGTGACGAGCGTGGCCCGGCACCACGAGCTCGGACCGGTGGCGCTCGCGGTCGTCAAGCGCAGCGCGGACCCGGAGGCGGAGGTCGTCGTCGCGTGCGACGGCGGCGACGTCTCCGCGGCCCAGGAGCCGGTCGTCCCCGGCGAGGGCGTCTCGGCAGACCGCCCCGCCGCGCGCGGAGAGGTCGCGCGCGGGCTCGGCGGGCCGCGCGGCATGCTCTGACGACGTCCCGGTGACCTCCTCGCGTGCCCTGCGCCTGCTGGTGCGGGCGCGCCTGCGGCAGGGATCCGCGCGGGTCCGGCGTGCGCTGGTGCCGGTGCTGGTGGCGAGCGCCGCGGCCGCGGCCGCCTGGGCCGTCGCGTCGAACGTCCTCGGGCACACCAACCCGTTCTTCGCGCCCGTCTCCGCCTGGGTCGCGCTGGGGTTCAGCGTCGACCGGCAGCCGCGGCGGGTCGCCGAGCTGGCGGCCGGCGTCGCCGTCGGCGTGCTCCTCGGCGACCTCCTCGTCAACGTCATCGGGTCCGGTCCCGCGCAGGTCGGCGTGGTGCTCGCGCTCGCGGCGCTCGTCGCGCGGCTGCTCGACCGGGGAGCGCTCCTGACCACGCAGGCCGGCGTCCAGGCCATCGTCATCGTGGCGCTCCCCGCGGCCCAGGCCGGGTCACCGCTGGGCCGCTGGGTCGACGCCCTGGTCGGCGGCGGCATCGCGCTGCTCGTGACGGCGCTGTGGCCCCAGGACCCGCGGCGCCGGGTGCGGCACCTCGCGGAGGAGGGGCTGGAGGAGGTCGCCCAGGTGCTGCGCGACCTCGGACGCGGGCTGCTCGCCGTGGACGACGAGCTGGTCGAGGACGCCCTCGTCCGCGGGCGCGCCTCCCAGCCGGCGCTGGACCAGTGGCGGTCCGTGGCCGCGGACGCCCGCGCGAGCGCCCGGGTGTCGCCGGCGCACCGCCGCCACCGCAGCGAGCTGCTGGACCTCGAGGGGGCCGCCGTGCGGGCGGACCGGGCGATGCGCAACGCCCGGGTCCTCGTGCGCCGGTGCCGACCGCTCCTCGACGGCGACCACGACCTCACCGAGCTCGGCGAGCTCGTCAGCGACGTGGCGCGGACCACGGGTGAGCTCGCGACCGCCGTCGGCGGCGGGGCCGTGCCCGCGGCGCTCCGGGCGCGGCTGCACGCGGCGGCGGAGCGCACGGACCCGCGGGCCCTGGCCCCCGAGGACTGGCACGTCCAGGGCGTCGTCCTGCTGGTGCGGTCCGTCGTGGTGGACCTGCTCGAGGCGGCCGGCGTGCCACCGGCGGACGCCCGGTCGCACCTGCCGGAGCTCTGACCGGCCGTCACGACCGGACTCGGCACCCGGTTGCTGCCGCCGGGGCTCCTAGCCCCGCGCAGCAGCACCTCGGTGCGGTTGCGTACGCTTCGACCGTGGGACTCCTCTCCTCTGCCCAGAGCATCGTCTTCCTCGCGCTGTCCCTGCTCGTGCTGGGTCTGTGCGTCGTCGCCCTCGTCGACGCGGCACGGCGCCCCGCGAGCGCCTTCACGGCGGGTGGCAAGCGCACGAAGAACTTCTGGCTCGCGGTGCTCGGCGTCGCGACCGCCATCGCCTTCGTGGGCCTCGGCAACTCGGGCTTCCTCTTCTTCGCCGTCATCGCGGCGGTCGCGGCGACGGTGTACCTCGTCGACGTGAAGCCCGCGATCGCGCCGTACTCGGGCCGGGGCGGGTCGGGCGGCGGCTCGCGGGGCGGGTGGTGACGGCGGGGCCCCACGCGGGCACCGTCGCCGACGCCGTCCCGTTCCACCCCGGTGAGCTCCTCGCCGAGGTGGTGCGCGGCCCGCTCGTGGAGTCGGTCCACCTCGGGCACGTCGTGGTCGTCGCGCCCGACGGCGGCATCGCGTTCGCGCTCGGCGAGCCGGGCGCCGTCGTCTGGCCACGGTCCTCGCTCAAGCCGCTCCAGGCGGTCGCGATGCTGCGTGCGGGCCTGGAGGTCGACGACGACGGGCTCGCGCTGGCGTGCGCGAGCCACAACGGCGAGCCGGGCCACCTCGACGTCGTCCGCCGGGTGCTGGGGTCCGCGGGCCTCGGTGAGGCCGACCTGCAGAACACGCCCGACCTGCCCCTGGACCCGGCGGCGGCCGCCGGATGGCGCGAGGCGGGCGGCGGGCCGACGAGCCTGACGCAGAACTGCTCGGGCAAGCACGCGGCGATGCTCGTGACGTGCGCACTGGCCGGCTGGCCCACCACCGGGTACCTCGCGGCGGACCACCCGCTGCAGCGCGCGATCCGTGCGGGCGTCGAGGAGCTGACGGGCGCGCCGGTCGAGCACGTCACCGTCGACGGCTGCGGGGCGCCGCTGCTGTCCACCACCGTCGTCGGGCTCGCGCACGGCTTCGCCCGTCTCGTGCGGGCGGCGGCGGACGCGCCGTCGTCGGCGGAGGGACGGGTCGCGGCCGCCGTGCGCACGCGCCCGTGGCTCGTGGGGGGCACCGGGCGGGACGTCACGGCGTTCTGCGAGGCCGTCCCCGGGCTCGTCGCGAAGGACGGGGCCGAGGGCGTGTACGCGGCCGCGCTGCCCGACGGCACCGCCCTCGCGCTGAAGCTCGCCGACGGTGGCGGCCGTGGTCGCCCCGCCGTCATGGCCGCGGCGCTCGAGGTGGCGCTGCAGGTCTCCGCGGTCCACGGCCGCCACGGGGTGGACGACGACGTCGTCGCGGCCGTCCGGGCGGTCGGGCGGACGCCGGTGCTCGGCCACGGGGCACCGGTCGGCGAGGTGCGCACGCGGTGGTCGACGGCCTGGGCGGCGGACGGGGCCGACGGCGCCGACCCGGCCTGCCGAGCCGACCGTGCGGGCGTCGTCGCGCGACGGGACGGCTGATGCGCGCGGTGGTGCAGCGGGTCACCCGCGCGTCGGTGACGGTCGACGGCGAGGTGGTCGGCGCGATCGACGAGCCGGGGCTCGTCGTGCTGGTCGGCGCGACGCACGACGACGGCCCGACGCAGGCGGCGCTCATCGCGCGGAAGGTCGCGGAGCTGCGGATCCTCCGGGACGAGCAGGCCGCCGTGGACGTCGGGGCGCCGGTGCTCGTGGTCAGCCAGTTCACGCTCTACGCGGACACGCGCAAGGGCCGGCGCCCGACGTGGAACGCCGCGGCACCGGGGCCCGTCGCCGAGCCGCTGGTCGAGGCGGTCGTCGCCGACCTGCGCGAGCGGGGGCTGCGCGTCGAGACCGGGCGGTTCGGCGCGATGATGCAGGTGGAGCTCGTCAACGACGGCCCCGTGACGATCCTCCTCGAGGCCTGAGACTCATCGTCGGCCCGAGCCGGTCGACTGCACGGGCATGGAACATCTCTCCGGGGTCCTCGACGGCGACCCGGTCTACTGGGTCGAGCCCGGGCCGTGGCACGAGCACCTCGGCCGGCTGGTCCAGCTGGGCTTCAGCGACACCGCCGCGCACCCGTACGAGCACCTCGTGGCGGGCACGATGGGCGTGCTCGCCGCCGTGCCCGGGGTCCGAGCCGTCTGGCGGGAGGACCGCGAGGTGCTGCTCGTCGGCGCCCCCGGTGTGCCTGTGGAGACGCTGACGGAGGTCGTCGACCGGTACTGGCTGCACCAGCTGCCGCGGACGGCGGTCGCGCCGCCGTACGCCGACGACGGCGAGGTCCTGCTGCACCTGCCGCCAGGCGCGGCCGACGTCGCCCTGCCGCCGTCCGCGCCGGTTCCGCCGGACCTGGGCGGTGCCATCACGGCCGGCCCGCCACCGCGCCTCGACCTCGCGGAGCTGCGTGCGGCCGTGCGGCTGCCGCCGTCCCGTCGGCGCTTCTGGACCTACCTGGTCTGCGGGGTGGTGCCGCTGGTGCTGGGGCTGACGCTCGCGACCGACCCCGGTGGGTCGAACGGGGCGCTGCTGCTGGTCGTGGGCACGCTCAACACCGGGATCGCGCTGCGGATCGGGCGCCGGCGCCGGGCGCTGGGGGAGAGCGGCCCGACGCCGGCGTGACTCGTGTGCTCAGGCGGCGTCGAGGCGCGCCAGCTCCTCGGCGCCGAGCTCGAGGTCCGCGGCGCGGGCGGAGTCCTGGATGCTCTCGGGGCGGCTCGCGCCGGGGATCGGGATGACGACGGGCGCCTTGGCCAGCTCCCAGGCCAGCACGACCTGGTAGGGGCTGACGCCGCGCTCGGCCGCCACCTCGGCGAAGGCGGCGTGGCGGTCGCCCAGCTCCCCGGCCCGGGAGATGCCGCCGAGCGGGCTCCACGGGAGGAACGCGATGCCCAGCTCCGCGCAGAGGTCGAGCTCGGCCTCGCTGCTGCGGAACGCCGGGGAGAACTGGTTCTGCACGGACACGAGCCGGCCGCCGAGCACCTCCTGCGCGAGGCGGATCTGCTCCGGGTCCGCGTTGGAGACCCCTGCCATGACGATCTTGCCCTCGTCGAGCAGGTCGCGGATCGCGCCGACCGACTCCTCGTACGGCACCGCGGGGTCGGGGCGGTGGAACTGGTAGAGGCCGATGGCCTCGACGTCGAGCCGCTGGAGCGAGGCCTCGCACGCCTTCCGCAGGTACGCCGGGTCGCCCTGCACGTACCAGGAGCCGTCGCCCGGCCGGCGGTGCCCGCCCTTGGTGGCCACGAGGACGTCGTCGGCGGCGGAGCCCGCGAGGCGCAGCGCCTTGGCGATGAGGAGCTCGTTGTGCCCGACGTCGGTCGGGTCGAGGTGGTAGGCGTCCGCGGTGTCGACCAGCGTCACCCCCGCCTCGAGCGCGGCGTGGATCGTGGCGATCGAGCGGGCCTCGTCGGGCCGGCCCTCGATGGACATCGGCATGCCGCCGAGGCCGATCGCGCTGACGGTCCGGTCGCCGATGGTGCGCTGCTGCACGGGAGGGCTCCTTCGATGGATGGAACGATTCGACCCGAGCATCCCAGGGTTTTCCCTGGGGCGCAGGGGCTTCCGGCGTCCCTAGCGTCGTCGGCGCACCCAGCCCCCACCCACGGAGCCCCACCATGACTGCCGTCCCGGTCACCACCCCCTCGACCGTCCCCACGTCACCCACCGCACCGGTCGCGCCGCCCGCCGGGACCACCTCGCGTCACCCGTCGCGCGCGCTGCGGATCCTGCGCGTCGTCGCCCGCGGACTCGCGCTCGCGCTCCTCGTCGGCACGCTCGGCGGTGCCGCGGCGCGGCTGTGGATGCGGCTCTTCTCCGTCGTCCTGGGCCACGAGACCGGCTTCAGCTGGCCGGGCACCATCGGCGTGGTCCTCGTCTTCACCGTCGTGTGGGTGCCGGCGGCGCTCGCGGTCGTCGCGACCCGACGCCGGTGGCGGCTGGTGCCGCTCGCGCTCGCGGTGCTGCTCCTCTGGTACGGCAGCGCGCTCAACGCCCTCGCAGACCTCCCGGAGTGTCTGACGTCCGCCGAGCTGGCCGGCCTGGCGCCGCTCGGCCTCGCCTTCCTGCTCACCCCGGTCGCCCAGGGCAGGGCGCTCGTCCGACTCGCGGACCGCGACCGCCGCACCCCCTGATCGCACCGCTGATCGCAGCGCCTGAGCACGGGGTCCGCCCCCGGTAGTGTCACGCCACAGGGAGGTGGCGTGCACCGAGGTGGCGTCGTCGGTCGCGCGGCGGAGCTCGAGGAGCTCGGCCGCCGCTGGGACGCGGCCCTCGCCGGGCGGTCCGCCTGCGCACTCGTCGTCGGCGGCGCGGGCGTCGGGAAGTCGACGCTGCTCCGTTCGTTCCTCGCCGCCCACGCCGGGGCAGCGGTGCTCCGCGCCTCGGGCGGCGAGTTCGAGCGCGACCTCGCGCACGGCGTGGTGAGCCAGCTCCTCGCGGACGGGCAGCACCGTGCGGAGCACACCGGGGACGACCTGGCCGTCGGGGCCCGGCTCGTCGCCGTCGTCGACGAGCTGGAGCAGGAGGCCCCCGTCGTCCTCGCCGTCGACGACGTCGGCTGGGCGGACCTGCCGTCCCTGCGGGCCCTGACCTTCGCCGTCCGTCGCCTGCGTCACGGCCGGGTGCTCACGGTGCTGACGGTGCGGCCCGAGCACCTCGACCGGCTCCCGACCGGCCTGCTCGACGTCATGACGGCCGAGGCGCCGCGACTGGACCTCGAGGGTCTCGACGAGGCGGCCGTCGCGCAGCTCGTCACCGACCTCGGTCACGTGCTGCCCGCGTCGACCGTGCGCCGGCTCGCCTCCCACACCGGCGGGAACCCCCTGCACGTCCGGGCACTCCTCGACGAGGTGGGCCCCACCGGTCTCGTCGTGCCCGACGACGGCGTGCTGCCGGCCCCGCGGGCGGTCGCCGACCGCACGGCGGCGCGCCTCGCCGCCCTGCCCGCACAGGCGGCCGACGTCGTCCTGGCCGTCGCGCTCCTGGGTCCGGCCCCGGAGGTGCCACTGGTCCTCGCCGTCGCGGGTCGTGACGACGGCGCTGCGACCGGGCCCGCCCTGGACGACGCGCTCCGCAGCGGGCTGGTCCGCACCGTCGCGGGCGTGGTGCCCCGGCTCGACGTCGACCATCCTCTGGTGCGCTCGGCACTGCTGCGCGAGACGCCGCACGCCCGACGCGCCCTGCTCCATGCCCGCGCGGCCGCGGTGCTCGACGGCGAGGACGCCCTGCGGCACCGTGCGTCGGCCGCGGTCGGCTACGACGGTGCCCTCGCCTCCGAGCTGGCGCTCGCCGGCGAGGCGCACCTCGCGAGGCCGGGCGGCGCGGCGGCCGCGGCGGCCTGGTTCCGGCGTGCGGCCGCCGTCGCACCCGACCGCGCCGTCCGGGAGGACCTCCTCCTGCGCGCCCTCGAGGGGCACCTGCTCGCGGGGGATGCGGGAGGCGCGGCGACGCTGCTGCCCGAGCTGCCGCGCCTCGCCGACTCGGCGCGTCGACGGTACGTCGAGGCCTCGCTGCGTCTGGCCGCCGGCGACTTCGCGGGCGCGCAGGACGGTCTCCTCGCTGCCTGGCGATCCGGCGCCGACGGCGACCCTGGGCGAGGTGAGGACGGCGTCGCGTGGGCGGTCGCCGGGCAGCTCGCGGCGCTCGCGGTGAACTCCGCCGACCTCGAGGGGGCGCTGCTGTGGTCCGAGCGCGCCCTCGCCCTTCCCGCCCGTGGCCGGGCCGCGGTCGCCCCGGCCATGGTCCGCGGCGTCGCCCTGACCGCGCTCGGCAGGTACGACGAGGCCCGGGAGGCCACGCGCGGCGACGAGCCCGGCTCCCTGACGGGCCGCGGCGTCCTGCACCTGTGGACGGACGACCTTCCCGCGGCGGTCGCGACGCTGGCCGACGCCTCGGCCACGGCGCGCGCGGCCGGCGAGCTCCTGCCGTTCGCGGCGGCCACGTACTACCTGGCCGAGGGGGAGTTCCGGCTCGGCCGCTGGGACGACGCCGCCCTGCACGCCGGGCTGGTCGCGTCCGTCGCGGCCGACGGCGACCAGCGCTGGTTCCTGGCCCTCCCGCACGGCACCGCCGCGCTGCCCGCCGCGCACCGCGGCGAGTGGGACGTCGCCGACCGGCACGTCGCGGTCGCCCTGGAGCTGGCCGGCGCGGTCGGCGACGCGGCGAGCGTCATGTGGGCGCGCACGGCCGAGGCGAGCGTGGCCGTGGCCCGGGGCGAGCACGCGCGGGCCCTCGCGGCGGCGCAGGCGTGCCTGGCGCACCCGGCGCTCGCCGCCGTGCGCGAGGTCGGGGCGAAGCCGTGGCGGGCCCTCGGCGCGGAGGCCGCGGCGAGCCTCGGCGACGTCGCCGCCGCCCGGGCGCTCCTGGCCGGCATCGAGGACGGCACGACGGCGCCGGCCCTGCGGCTCGGTCTCGCCCGTGCCCGTGCGCTGGTCGCCCTCGCCGCCGGGGACGACGACGACGCGGGGCGCTGGTTCGAGCGCGCCCACGCCCTCGCGGCGGGCAGCGACGCCGTCTTCGAGCGCGCCCTGCTCGGCCTGTCCCACGGCGCGCACCTGCGCCGTCGGGGCGAGCGGCGTCGTGCGGCCGACCTGCTCGCCGACGCCGCGACGGTGTTCGCCGACCTGCGCGCCGTCCCGTGGCTGGAGCGTGCCCAGCGGGAGGTCGTGGCGGCGGGCGGGCACGCCGTGCGGGAGCGGCGGCACCCGGTGCTGACGCCGCAGGAGCAGGCGGTCGCGCACCTCGTCGCGCGGGGGATGCGCAACAAGGAGGTCGCCGCGGAGCTCTTCGTCACGGTCAAGACGGTCGAGTACCACCTGGCGAGCGTGTTCCGGAAGACGGGCGTGACGAACCGGGCCCAGCTCGTCGCGCGGCTCGCCTCCTGACGTCGCAGGCTGTCGTCATGGTGGTCGAGGCGGTGCTGGGGGACATCACGCGCGAGCGGGTGGACGCCGTGGTCAACGCGGCGAACTCCTCGCTGCTGGGCGGTGGCGGCGTGGACGGGGCGATCCACGCTGCCGCCGGCCCCGCGCTGCTCGCGGAGTGCCGCGCGCTGCGCAAGGCGGTGCTGCCGCAGGGCCTCCCGGTCGGCGACGCGGTGGCGACCGGCGCCGGGGAGCTGCCCGCGACGTGGGTGATCCACACGGTCGGTCCGAACAGGCACACGGGCCAGACGGACCCCGGGCTGCTCGCGTCGTGCTTCCGGCGGTCGCTGGACGTCGCGGCTCAGGTCGGGGCGCGCTCCGTGGCGTTCCCGGCCGTCAGCGCGGGCGTCTACGGGTGGGACGTGGCCGAGGTGGCGCGGATCGCCGTCGACGCGGTCCGGTCGCACCCGGCCGTGGGGACCGACGTCGACCAGGTGCGGTTCGTCCTCTTCTCCGAGCCGGCGCTGCAGGCGTTCCGGGCGGCGCTGGCGGCCTCCGCCTGAGGACGCCCCCGCGCCGGCGCTCCTCGGCAGGCGGGTGGCAGGGCACCGTGATCGGATCACGCCTGCGGCGAACACGGGCAGTACGGCCCTACCCCCGCCGTTAGCCTGGCAGGACGACATCCCTGGCAAGGAGCGCAGATGTTCGAGAGATTCACCGACCGTGCCCGTCGCGTGGTGGTCCTCGCCCAGGAAGAGGCGAGGATGCTCAACCACAACTACATCGGGACCGAGCACATCCTGCTCGGGCTCATCCACGAGGGCGAAGGCGTCGCCGCCAAGGCCCTGGAGTCGCTCGGCATCTCCCTCGACGCCGTCCGCTCGCAGGTCCAGGAGATCATCGGCGAGGGCCAGCAGGCCCCCTCGGGTCACATCCCCTTCACGCCCCGCGCGAAGAAGGTCCTCGAGCTGTCCCTGCGCGAGGCCCTGCAGCTGGGCCACAACTACATCGGCACCGAGCACATCCTGCTCGGCCTCATCCGCGAGGGTGAGGGCGTCGCCGCGCAGGTCCTCAACAAGCTCGGCGCGGACCTCAACCGCGTGCGGCAGCAGGTCATCCAGCTCCTGTCCGGCTACCAGGGCAAGGAGCCCGTGGCGTCCGGCGGGCCCGCGGAGGGCCAGCCGTCCGGCTCCGCCGTCCTCGACCAGTTCGGCCGGAACCTCACCCAGGCCGCGCGCGAGGGCAAGCTCGACCCCGTCATCGGGCGCGAGAAGGAGATCGAGCGGGTCATGCAGGTGCTGTCCCGCCGCACCAAGAACAACCCCGTCCTCATCGGCGAGCCCGGCGTCGGCAAGACCGCCGTCGTCGAGGGCCTGGCGCAGGACATCGTCCGCGGGGACGTGCCGGAGACGCTCAAGGACAAGCAGCTCTACACGCTCGACCTCGGCGCCCTGGTCGCCGGGTCGCGCTACCGCGGTGACTTCGAGGAGCGCCTGAAGAAGGTGCTCAAGGAGATCCGCACGCGCGGCGACATCATCCTGTTCATCGACGAGATCCACACCCTCGTCGGGGCGGGTGCCGCCGAGGGCGCGATCGACGCGGCGAGCATCCTCAAGCCGATGCTGGCCCGCGGGGAGCTCCAGACGATCGGCGCCACCACCCTCGAGGAGTACCGCAAGCACGTCGAGAAGGACGCGGCCCTCGAGCGCCGGTTCCAGCCGATCCAGGTCGCCGAGCCGAACCTCAAGCACGCGATCGAGATCCTCAAGGGTCTGCGCGACCGCTACGAGGCGCACCACCGCGTCTCCATCACCGACGGCGCCCTCGTGGCCGCGGCGCAGCTCGCGGACCGCTACGTCAACGACCGGTTCCTGCCGGACAAGGCGATCGACCTCATCGACGAGGCGGGCGCGCGCCTGCGCATCCGCCGGATGACCGCCCCGCCGGAGCTGCGCGAGCTCGACGAGAAGATCGCCGAGGCGCGGCGCGACAAGGAGTCGGCGATCGACGAGCAGGACTTCGAGAAGGCCGCGCGCCTGCGCGACGTCGAGAAGCAGCTGGGCGTCCAGCGGGCCGACAAGGAGAAGGCCTGGAAGTCCGGCGACCTCGACACGGTCGCGGAGGTCGACGAGGAGCTCATCGCCGAGGTGCTGGCGCTGTCCACCGGCATCCCGGTGTTCAAGCTCACCGAGGAGGAGTCCAGCCGGCTCCTGCACATGGAGGACGAGCTGCACAAGCGGATCGTCGGCCAGCAGGACGCCATCAAGGCGCTCTCGCAGGCCATCCGCCGCACGCGGGCGGGGCTCAAGGACCCGAAGCGTCCGGGTGGGTCGTTCATCTTCGCCGGCCCCACGGGCGTCGGGAAGACGGAGCTCGCCAAGGCGCTCGCGGAGTTCCTCTTCGGCGACGAGGACGCGCTCATCCAGCTCGACATGAGCGAGTTCTCCGAGAAGCACACCGTCTCGCGGCTGTTCGGCTCGCCCCCCGGCTACGTCGGGTACGACGAGGGTGGCCAGCTCACGGAGAAGGTGCGCCGTCGGCCGTTCTCGGTCGTGCTCTTCGACGAGGTCGAGAAGGCCCACGCGGACATCTTCAACTCGCTGCTGCAGATCCTCGAGGACGGTCGCCTGACCGACTCGCAGGGCCGGGTGGTCGACTTCAAGAACACCGTCATCATCATGACCACCAACCTCGGCACGCGGGACATCGCCAAGGGCGTCCAGACCGGCTTCCAGGCCGGCGGCGACCTGTCGACGTCCTACGAGCGGATGAAGGCGAAGGTCAACGACGAGCTCAAGCAGCACTTCCGGCCCGAGTTCCTCAACCGCGTCGACGACGTGGTGGTGTTCCCGCAGCTGACGCAGGACGAGATCATCCAGATCGTCGACCTGATGATCGCCCGCCTCGCAGGACGCCTCAGGGACAAGGACATGGGCATCGAGCTCACGCCCGCGGCCAAGCGGCTGCTCGCCGAGAAGGGCTACGACCCGGTGCTCGGTGCGCGTCCGCTGCGTCGCGCGATCCAGCGCGAGATCGAGGACGCGCTGTCCGAGAAGATCCTGTTCGGGGAGCTCCGTCCGGGTCAGACGGTCGTGGTCGACGCCCAGGGCGAGGGCCTGCTCGGGGAGTTCATCTTCCGCGGCATCGGCAAGGAGGGGGACGTCTCCGACGTCGAGCCCGTCGGTGTGGCGGTCTCCGCCATGCCGCCGCTGACGACGACGGACGAGGCCCCGAAGACCGGCACGGAGTCCTGAGCCCGGGGACGCCACGCCGGTCCTGACCGGCACCGACGCCCCACCCGACGCCCGGGTCGCGAGAGCTCCTCTCGCGGCCCGGGCGTCGTCGTGTGCCGGAATCACCCGCCGGCAGTCGTCCGCTGTGCACCGGTTGGTCCCGGTTCGCCACGGCCGGCGCGGAACTTCACCCGCCGCACCACGGTGACCGCGCTCATCCGGCGGCGGACGCGACCCGAATGAGGGATGTGCCTCTCCTTCGCCGCCGTCGCGCGACCCTCGCCGATCCCCTTGGGGACGGCCCTACCGTCGAGTCGCTGCTCGCCGCGCCACCGCTGCTGCCGGACGACGTCCTCACCAGCGCGCCGCTGCCCACGCAGCGCACGGGAGACGGCATCGAGGCCCGGTCGTCGGACGCCGGCGGCCCGACGGTCGTCGAGCAGCGCCGGGACCGCTACGTCCCCGTGCAGCACAAGTTCGCGCTGGCCGCCGTCGGCGCCGCCGTGTGGGTGGCGCTCGCCGTGGTCCTCTCCGGCCCGTGGGTCGCCGACCTGTCACCGGTCGTCGGTCCGGTGGGGGCGTGGGTGATCGTCGTCCTCGTCGCGTACCTCCCCGGCGGGATCGTCGCGTTCCTGGCCTTCTCCCTCGCCATGGACCGCCAGCCGCCGCTGCGCGTGGCGGACCCCACGACGCCCCTGACGATCGTCATCGCGGCGCGCAACGAGGAGGTGGGGATCGTCCCCACCCTCCGGTCCCTGGGCGCCGTGGAGTACGCGGGCCGCGTCGACGTCATCCTCGCGGACAACGGCTCCACCGACGGCACGGTCGCGGCGGCGCTGGCCGCGGCCGAGGAGTTCGGCATCGCGCTGCGGGTCGTGCACCAGACGATGCCCGGCAAGGCGCACGCGCTCAACGCCGCGCTCCTGGAGGTGACGACGCCGCTCGTCGTCACCGTCGACGCGGACACCCTCCTGCACCGGGAGGCGCTGCGCCGTCTCGTGTCCCGGCTGGAGTCCGCCCCGGCGGACACGGTCGCCGTCGCCGGTTCGGTCCTCGTCCGGAACTCCCGCGAGAACCTCCTCACCCGGATGCAGGAGTGGGACTACTACCTCGGGATCACCGCGGTGAAGCGGATGCAGGGCCTCTACCAGTCCACCCTCGTCGCCCAGGGCGCCTTCTCGGTCTACCGCACCGACGACGTCCGCCGCGTGGGGGGCTGGCCGGACGCCATCGGCGAGGACATCGTCGTCACGTGGCGCCTCATGGAGGGCGGCAACCGCGTCTTCTTCGAGCCGACCGCCGTGGCCTTCACGGACGTGCCGGCGCAGACCCGGCACTTCGTCCGGCAGCGCGCCCGCTGGGCCCGCGGGATGCTCGAGGGCATCCGCGCCGTGCCGCCGTGGCGGCAGGACCGGACGCTGACGAAGCTCGTCGCCGGGGTGGACCTGGTCATCCCGTTCCTCGACATCGGCTACGGCCTCATCTGGCTGCCCGGCGTCGTCCTCTTCGCGCTCGGGTACCCGCTCATCGTGTCGGCGTGGACGCTGCTCGTCCTGCCCGTCACCCTGCTCGTCTACGGCACGCTGCGCCGGTTCCAGTCCCGGCACGTGTTCGACCCGCTGGACCTCCGGGTCCGCCGCAACCGCGGCGGGTACCTCGCCTTCCTGCTGCTGTACCAGGTGCTGTGCTCGACGGCCTCGCTCGTGGGCTACACGCAGTTCCTCGCCGGGACGCGCCGCCGCTGGAAGTGAGCCGGCGGCGCCGGACCGCGGGTGCGGTCCGCGATGGGGGGTGCCGACGAGGGCTTCAGACCCCGCCCGGGAAGCCGAGCTGCCGCCACGCCTCGTAGGTCGCGACCGCCGCGGCGTTGGAGAGGTTCATCGAGCGGCGCCCCGGGAGCATCGGGATGCGGACCTGCGCGCTGACCTCGGGGCGCGCCAGCACCTCGGCGGGGAGCCCGGTCGGCTCGGCGCCGAAGAGCAGGACGTCGTCGTCGCGGTACAGGACGTCCGTGGAGCGGGTCGCCGCCTGCGTGGTGAAGGCGATGACGCGTGCCGGCGCGACGGCCGCGAACGCGGCGTCCAGGTCCGGGTGCACGACGACGTGCGCGAGGTCGTGGTAGTCCAGGCCCGCGCGCCGCAGCCGGGCCTCGGACATGTCGAACCCCAGCGGCTCCACCAGGTGCAGCTCCGCACCCGTCCCGGCGCACATCCGGATCGCGTTGCCGGTGTTCCCGGCGATGCGGGGCTCGACGAACATGACGCGCAGCACGACGACGATCGTGCCACCCGACGACGCCGCAGGCGGCTGTGCGTCGGCGTCCGCCCTCGGCTGATCCCCTTCCCCGCGGTGGCCGGCGCGGGCAGGCTCTGCCCATGCACCTCCTCGTCCTCGGCGGCACCGGGTTCCTCAGCGGCGAGGTCGTCCGTGCCGCCCTGTCCTCCGGCCATCGCGTCACCGCGGTCACGCGCGGCCGACGACCCGAGCCGGGCGCCGACGCTCCCGCCGTGCGCTCCGTGCGGGCGGACCGCGACGACGTCGCCGCCCTCACGGAAGCCTTCGCACCGGTGCTCGCCGACGACGCGCCGGACGCCGTCGTCGACTGCTGCGGCTACACGGTGGACGGGGCCCGTGCGGCGGCGGACGCGCTCGCCGGCGTGCCGCGGTACGTCTACGTCAGCAGCATCAGCGCGTACCGGGACTGGCCGCCCGGCCCCGTCCCGGACGAGAGCGCGCCGACGTTCGGGTCCGAGGCCTCGCCGGAGGAGTACGGACCGATGAAGGCCCAGAGCGAGCGCGTCCTCGAGGACGCGTTCGGGAACCGGCTGCTGTCGGCGCGGGCGGGCCTCATCGTCGGCCCGGGGGACCGGACGCTCCGCCTCACGAGCTGGCTGCACCGGATCGCGACGGCGGACCGCGTGGTCGTCCCGGCGACGGGCGACGTGCCGGTCGCCTTCGTGGACGTGCGGGACCTCGCCGGCTGGCTCGTGGTGGCGGCGGGTGCTGACTGGTCGGGCCCGGTCAACGCCACCGGACCGGTGGGCATGACGACGTACGGCGGGATGCTCGCAGCGTGCCGGGACGCCGTCGTGGCGAGCGGGGCACCCGCGGCAGAGCTCGTCCCGGTGCCGCCGGCGCGGCTGCTCGAGGCGGGGGTCGAGCCCTGGACGGACCTGCCGTTCTGGCTGCCCGACGACGTCGCCGCGACCGCCTGGCAGGTCGGCACCGCGCGCGCCCGGGAGCTGGGGCTGCCGAGCCGCCCGATCGAGGACACCGTGCGCGACACGTGGCGGTGGCTGGCCACCGCCGGTCTGGAGCAACCGCCGGTCCCCGACCGCGTCGATCCCCGCGCGTTCGCCTGACCCCCGGTGACCCCCGTGCCCGCCCGCGAACGGCTGAGAGAGGGCGAGCCCGGGGCCGGTCGCCGACGTACGCTCGAACGGTGGACCTCCCCGAGCTGCAGCCCGCGCCGCCGCCGGACCGGTTCCTCGTCCGCGGCCGGCTCGAGACGCTGCCGCGCCGACGGGCGGACCGGGACCTCGTCTTCCGCTACCTCGCGGCGCGTGTGCTGGCCGTCCACGATCCCGTGGGCGAGCGCGAGCTGACCGAGCGCCTCGCCGAGCTCGCGCGTGACCCCGTCGGCCTGCGCCGCGAGCTCGTCGACGCCGGCATCGTCACGCGCACGCGGGACGGCAGCGAGTACTGGCGGACCGTGGTCACGGAGTTCGACGACCTCTCCCGGGTCTGACCGGGGGCGGGTGTCCGGTGGTGCCCGCAGCCCCGGCAGGGCGGGAGGACGGCGCCTCAGGGGAGCCGGACGTGCTGCGGCCCGAGCTCGTCGACCCGCGACACCCCTAGCAGCGCCATGGTGCGCCGCACCTCGCGCGTGAGGATCTGCGCCGCCCGGTCGACGCCGCGCTCGCCGCCGGCCATGAGCCCGTACAGGTAGGCGCGCCCGACCATCGTCGTCGTGGCGCCGAGGGCCAGGGCCGCGACGACGTCGCCCCCGCTGAGGATCCCCGTGTCGAGCCACACCTCGGTGCGGTCGCCGACGGCCTCCACCACGTCCGGGAGCAGCCGCAGCGGCACCGGGGCCCGGTCGAGCTGCCGCCCGCCGTGGTTCGACAGGACGACGGCGTCCGCCCCGGCGTCGGTGACGCGGCGGGCGTCGTCGACGGTCTGCACGCCCTTGATGACGAGCGGGCCGTCCCACGCGGACCGCACCCACTCCAGGTCGGCGATGGTCATCGTCGGGTCGAAGAGCTCGTCGAGCAGGTCGGCGACCGTGCCGTCCCAGCTGGACAGGGAGGCGAACTCCAGCGGCGCCGTCGTCAGCAGGTCGACCCACCAGTGCGGGTGCAGCGCGGCGTCGACGACGGTGCGCGCGGTGAGCGCGGGCGGGATGGAGAAGCCGTTGCGCACGTCGCGCAGGCGCGCGCCGGCGACCGGGACGTCCACGGTGAGCACGAGCGCCTCGTACCCGGCGGCGCGGGCGCGGGCCATGAGGTCCTCGCCGGCCGCGCGGTCCTTCCAGACGTACAGCTGGAACCACTTGCGCGCCTCCGGTCCGGCGGCCGCGACGTCCTCGATCGACGTGGTGCCCATCGTCGACAGCGTGTACGGGATGCCCCGGCGCTGCGCGACGCGGACGACGGCCTCCTCGCCCTCGTGGTGCATGAGCCGCGTGAACCCGGTCGGGGCGAAGGCGAACGGCACCGCGGCGGGCGCACCGAGGACCGTCGTCGTCGTGTCGACCGCCGACACGTCCCGCAGCACGGACGGCTGCAGCTCCAGGTCCCGGAAGAGCCGGCGCGCGCGGCGCAGGCTGATCTCCGCCTCGGCGGCGCCGTCGGTGTAGTCGAAGACCGACCGGGGCGCGCGGCGGCGGGCGACCCGGCGCAGCTCGACGACGGTGTGGGCGCGGGCGAGCCGCCGGCGCGTCGGGTCGAGGTCGAGCCGCTCGAAGCGCGCGAGGGGCGCGAGCTCCGACCAGCGGGGCAGCTGACGACGCGTCATGGAGGGGCGACCTCGACTCTCCTGGGTGGGACGTCGCCACCGTAGTCCCGTGCGGCACGCCGCGTCGGCCGGTGTCCGCGGCCCTACGGTGGGCACGTGACCCCCCACGCCGCGGCCGACGACCGCTACGACGCCATGGAGTACCGCCGCTGCGGCCGGAGCGGGCTCGACCTGCCGGCGCTCGCCCTCGGGCTGTGGCACAACTTCGGGCACACCAAGGCGTTCGAGACGCAACGGGCGATCCTGCTGCGCGCGTTCGACCTCGGGCTCACGCACCTGGACCTGGCCAACAACTACGGCCCGCCGCCGGGATCAGCGGAGGAGGCCGCGGGCCGCGTCCTCGCGACCGACCTCGCGCCGTACCGCGACGAGCTGGTCGTCTCCACGAAGGCCGGCTACGACATGTGGCCCGGTCCGTACGGGGACGGGGGCTCGCGGAAGTACTTGCTGTCGAGCCTGGACCAGTCCCTCGCGCGGCTCGGCCTGGAGTACGTCGACATCTTCTACAGCCACCGCTTCGACCCGACGACGCCCCTGGAGGAGACCATGGGCGCGCTGCACACAGCGGTGACGAGCGGGCGCGCGCTGTACGCCGGCGTCTCGAACTACTCCCCGTCGCAGACCCGGGAGGCGGCGCGGATCCTCGCGGACCTCGGGACGCCCCTGCTCATCCACCAGCCCAGCTACTCGATGTTCAACCGGCACGTCGAGCAGGTCGCCGACGGCGAGACCGAGACGCTCCTCGACGCGGTGGAGGACCTCGGCGTCGGGACGATCGTCTTCAGCCCGCTGCAGCAGGGCCTCCTCACCGGGCGGTACCTGACCGGCGAGATCCCCGCGGACTCCCGCGCCGCCGTCGGGCACTTCCTCACACCGGAGCGCATCTCCGGGACCTATCTCGAACGCGCGCGGGCGCTCGCGGCGATCGCCGAGCAGCGCGGCCAGGGCCTCGCGCAGCTCGCGCTGCAGTGGGTGCTGCGCGACCGTCGCGTCACCAGCGCGCTCATCGGGGCGAGCAGCGTCGGGCAGCTCGAGGACAACGTCGCCGCGTTGCAGGGCCCACCGCTCACCGACGAGGAGCTCGCCGCGATCGAGGAGCACGCCGTCGACGGCACGGGCCGCTGACCGGGGTCAGGGCGCCGGCGCCACCTCGGCACGGTCGCGGATCCCGCGGAGCATGCGCTCGGTCATGAGGAGGCTCACCCAGGAGAAGCCCTCGACCAGCGCCGGCGCCGAGCGGGTCAGGTACACGTAGCGCTCGCGGACGAGGAGCCGGGTGCCGACGGCTCCGGGGCGCAGGACGAAGGCCCAGGAGAAGTCGTAGGGCACGGTCGCCTCCTCCGCCGAGGGTGCCTTGCCCAGCGCGACGAGTGCGCGCGGCGGGTCCACGAGCGCGACCTCCAGCGCGAACTCCGGGTGCAGCGGGAACGGGTCGCCCACCTGCACGTCCTGCCACGCCGGCTCGACCCGGTCGGCGCTGCGGATGTCGCACCCGGCGAGGGTCTCCAGCACGTCGTAGCTGTAGAAGCCGGCGCGGCCCTGCCCCAGCTGCGCCACCCACGGCCACACGTCCGACGGCGGCGCGGCGATGTCGACCGCGCGCGTCGCGACGGCGTGGGCATCCGGCAGGAGGCTGTCGCCCTCCAGGGTCGCGGCCACCTCGGCGGGCGTCGCCCCGAAGGTGCGCCCCCACCGGCGGGCACGCGGGTACACGGAGGCGGCCGCGACGCCGACGGCGGCTGCCGTGGCGGCGAGGGTGCGGGCGGTGCCGGGTCGGTCGAGCGTGCGTGTCGTCATGGGGCCACGCAACGCCCGCCGTGCCGACGCCGCCAGGGACCAGGGTCCTGGCGGACCTCCTCAGCCCGCGAGGGCCGCCAGGACGCCGTCGGCGTAGCGCTCGAGCTTCGCGGCGCCCACGCCGGCGACGGTGCCCAGCTCCTCCCGCGAGCCCGGGCGGCGTGACGCGATCTCGCGCAGCGTCGCGTCGTGGAAGACGACGTAGGCGGGCACGCCCTGCTCCTTGGCGACCCCGGCGCGCCACGAGCGCAGGGTCTCGAACGTCCGCAGTGCGGCGTCGTCGAGTCCCTCGGCAGCCGCCGCCTTCTTCGCGCCCCCTGATGCGCCTGGGCGCGACCGGCGTGCACGTTCGGCCCGCTCGGGCTCGCGCCGCAGCAGCACCTCCCGCTCCCCGCGCAGGACGGCGCCGCTCGCCTCGGTGACGTGGAGGGTGCCGTAGCCGTCGGTGTCCACGCCGAGCAGGCCCTGGGCGAGCACCTGGCGGACGACGCCACGCCACTGGTTCTCGCTGAGGTCCGTGCCGACGCCGAACGTGCTCAGCGCCGCGTGCCCGAGCTGCGTGACGCGCGGCGTCTCCCGCCCGAGCAGGATGTCGACGAGGTGGCCGGCGCCGTACCGCTGCCCGCGCTCCCGCTCCAGCCGGACGACGGTGCTGAGCAGCTTCTGCACCGCCACGGTGCCGTCCCACGTGTCCTGCGGCTCCAGGCACGTGTCGCAGTTGCCGCACGGCTCGGCGTCCTGGCCGAAGTACGCGAGCATCTGCACGCGGCGGCAGGAGACCGTCTCGCACAGGGCGAGCATCGCGTCCAGGTGCGCACCGAGGCGACGCCGGTGGGCGGCGTCGCCGTCGGAGGTGTCGATCATCCGGCGCTGCTGGACGACGTCCTGGAGGCCGTACGCCAGCCACGCCGTCGACGGCAGCCCGTCGCGGCCCGCGCGCCCGGTCTCCTGGTAGTACCCCTCGACCGACTTCGGCAGGTCCAGGTGCGCGACGAACCGCACGTCCGGCTTGTCGATCCCCATGCCGAACGCGATCGTCGCGACCATGACCAGGCCGTCCTCCCGCAGGAACCGCGCCTGGTTCTCCTGCCGGACCCGCCGGTCGAGCCCCGCGTGGTACGGGAGCGCGGGGATGCCGTTGCCGCTGAGGAGCTCCGCCGTCTGCTCCACCGACGCGCGCGAGAGGCAGTAGACGATCCCGGAGTCGCCGGCGTGCTCGGCGCGGAGCAGGTCCAGGAGCTGCGACCGCGCGTTCGCCTTCGGCACGACGCGGTAGCGGATGTTCGGCCGGTCGAAGCTCGCGACGAACTGCCGCGCGTCCTCCAGCCGGAGGCGCGTGGCGATCTCCTCCCGCGTGGCCTGCGTCGCCGTCGCCGTGAGGGCGATGCGCGGGACGTCCGGCCACCGCTCGTGGAGCATGGACAGGCCGAGGTAGTCCGGCCGGAAGTCGTGCCCCCACTGGGACACGCAGTGCGCCTCGTCGATGGCGAACAGCGCGATGCACGCCCGGTCCAGCAGCTCCAGGGTCGCGGGGACGCGCAGGCGCTCCGGTGCGAGGTACAGCAGGTCGAGCTCACCGGCCAGCAGCGCCCGCTCGACGTCGCGCCGCTGGTACCCGTCCTGCGTCGAGTTGAGGAACCCGGCCCGCACCCCGAGCGCGGACAGCGCGTCCACCTGGTCCTGCATGAGGGCGATGAGCGGTGAGACGACGACGCCCGTGCCGGCCCGCACCAGCGACGGGATCTGGTAGCACAGCGACTTCCCGCCGCCCGTGGGCATGAGGACGACGGCGTCCCCGCCGCCGACGACGGTCCGGACGATCTCCTCCTGCTCGCCGCGGAAGGAGTCGTACCCGAAGACCGTCCTGAGCACCTCGAGCGGGTCGGGCCGCGGGCCGTCGTCGGGCACGGCACGGTGCGGTGACGCGCCGACGGGCGCCGTGCCCTGGGCGCCGTCGGGCGCGGCATGCCGACCGGTCCGCCGACCGCGAGGGCCGACGGCGCCCTCGGGCGGCGCGGCGTGAACGTCGGGCGGCGCCTGGTCGTACCAGGGGTCGAACGGCGGCTCGTCGTCGAGCGGCGGCTCGAGCGGCGGCAGGTCGTCGAAGGTCCCGGCGGTCACCGGGTCACCCTACGGCGGCCACCTGACACGCCCGCCCGCGTCCCCAGCCCCGCCCGGGGGCTCTCCCCAGTCATGCCGGGCTCACCCGAGGGTGGCGGCCACGACGAGCACCGCGGGCACGGCCAGCACGGTCGTCGTCAGCCCGGCGTCCCGCGCGACCGTCCGCCCGGCACCGTAGTGCAGCGCGTAGACGAGCACGTTCTGGGCCGTCGGCAGGGCGGCCATCGTCGTGACCGCCAGGAGCGCCGGACCCTCCAGCCCCACGAGGGTGCCGAGGCCGAAGGCCAGAGCCGGGTGCACGACCGACCGCAGCACCGTGACCAGCGCCAGCTCGCGGGTGAGCATCCGGTGCTCCTCCACCCGCGGGGCGGACAGCGACATCCCGAAGGCCAGGAGCGCCAGGGGTGCGGCAGCGGCGCCGACGATCCGGAACGGTTCGTAGACGACCTCCGGCAGGTCCCACGGGAGCGCGGCGAGGAGGAGACCGACGACCGCCGCGATGATGATCGGGTTCCGCGCCGTGCGCCCGACGACGGCCCGGGCGGCCGACGGAGCGTCGGCCGTCGCGCTGCCGGGACCGACCGGGCGCGCGCCCCGGGCGCGGGTGGTCTCGAGGATCGTGAACGTGATGGGCGCGAGCACGAGGAGCTGGAACAGCAGCGTCGGCACGACGGCGACGGCGTCGCCCAGGACGTACACCGCCACCGGGATGCCGACGTTGGCGGCGTTGAGGTAGGACGCGGCCAGGACGCCCAGGGCCGCCTCGTCGACGGGGTGGCGCCACACCCCGCGCAGCACGAGCACCGCCGTCAGCGCCACCACCGCGGTGCTGGCCGCCGTCACGAGCGCGACGCGCGAGAGGAGCAGGTGCAGGTCCGCGTGGGCGATCGTCACGACGAGGAGGGCGGGCGCCGCGACGACGAAGACGACGCGAGCGAGGGCCTCGTCGGCGTGGCGCCCGAGGAGTCCGGTGCGGCCGAGGAGCCAGCCCACGGCGGCGATCGCCGCCATGGCGCCGAGCGCTCCGAGGACCCCGGTCACCCGGCGATCCTCCCACCGACGGCTCCGGGTGGCGGCCCCCGTCCCGGGCGTCCTCACGCCCGCGGCTAGCCTGACGGGGTCCACGTCCCTCGTCCGACCGGAGGCCCGCCCATGGTGCTCATCGGAGCGCACGTCCGCGACGACGACCCGGTGGCCGCGGCACGCGCCGTCGGCGCCGAGGCGGTCCAGGTCTTCGCCGGCGACCCCCAGGGCTGGAAGAAGCCACAGCCCCGCGACGACGCGCAGGAGATCCGGGAGTCGGGTCTCGGCGTCTACGTCCACGCGCCGTACCTGGTGAACGTGGCGTCGACGAACAACCGGATCCGCATCCCGAGCCGGAACATGATCGCCCAGCATGCGGCGGCGGCCGCGGGGCTCGGCGCGACGGGTCTCATCGTGCACGGCGGGCACGTCGGCGACGGCGACGACGTCGCGACCGGCGTCGAGAACTGGCGCAAGACCTTCGAGCGCGCCACGTTCCCGGTCCGGGTCCTGGTCGAGAACACCGCGGGAGGCGAGAACGCGTGCGCGCGTCACCTGGACCGCATCGCCCGCCTGTGGGACGCCATCGGCGGGTACGACGTCGGCTTCTGCCTGGACACCTGCCACGCCTGGGCGGCGGGGGAGGACCTCGAGACGGTCGTCGAGCGCCTCGTCGCGGTGACGGGCCGCATCGACCTCGTCCACGCCAACAGCTCGCGCGACCCGTTCGCGTCGAGCCGGGACCGGCACGCGAGCTTCGGCACCGGCACCATCCCGCCCGAGCTCCTCGCGCACGTGGTGCGCGAGGCGGGGTGCGACGTCATCGTCGAGACGCCGGCGGAGCGTCAGGCGGAGGACATCGCGTTCCTGCGGGCCGCGCTCGCGGGCTGAGGGGTCGGGGACGGGGACGGGGCCCCACGCCTGTGGCGTGAGGCCCCGTCCTGGTGCTGCCGTCGTGCTGCGGGCCGCTGTGCCGGCCCGGGCGGGACGGTCAGTCGACGTCCGCGTCGACCCAGTCGAAGGACTTGGTGACGGCCTTCTTCCAGTTGCGGTAGGTCTTGTCGCGCGCCTCGGAGTCCATGTTCGGCTCCCAGCGCTTGTCCTCGGCCCAGTTGTCGATGACGTCCTGCTCGCCCTGCCAGAAGCCCACGGCGATGCCCGCGGCGTAGGCGGCGCCGAGCGCCGTCGTCTCCGCGACCTTCGGCCGGATGACCGGCACGCCGAGGATGTCCGCCTGGAACTGCATGAGCAGCTCGTTGGCGATCATGCCGCCGTCGACCTTGAGCTCGGTCAGGTCCACGCCCGAGTCCGCGTTCATGGCGTCCAGCACCTCGCGGGTCTGGAAGGCCGTGGCCTCCAGGGCGGCGCGGGCGATGTGGCCCTTGTTGACGTACCGCGTCAGGCCGGCGATGACGCCGCGGGCGTCGCCGCGCCAGTACGGCGCGAAGAGGCCGGAGAACGCCGGGACGATGTACGTGCCACCGTTGTCCTCGACCGTCGCCGCGAGCTGCTCGATCTCCGGCGCCTCCTTGATGAGGCCCAGGTTGTCGCGCAGCCACTGCACCAGCGAGCCGGTGACGGCGATGGCGCCCTCGAGCGCGTACACCTGGGGCGCGTCGCCGATCTTGTAGCAGACCGTGGTGAGGAGGCCGTTCTTCGACGGCACCGGCGTCGTGCCGGTGTTGAGGAGCATGAAGTTGCCCGTGCCGTAGGTGTTCTTGGCCGAGCCGACCTCGAAGCACGCCTGGCCGAAGGTCGCCGCCTGCTGGTCGCCCAGGATGCCCGCGATCGGCACGCCCGGCACCATGCCACCGGCACGGCCCTCTCCGTAGACCTCGGAGGAGGAGCGGATCTCGGGGAGCATGGACATCGGGACGCCCATCTCGCCCGCGATCTCCTCGTTCCACGTGAGCGAGTCGATGTTCATGAGCATCGTGCGGGAGGCGTTGGTGACGTCCGTGACGTGGACGCCGCCGTCGACGCCGCCGGTCATGTTCCACACGACCCACGAGTCGGTGTTGCCGAACGCCAGGTCGCCACGCTCGGCGGCCTCACGGGCACCCTCGACGTTGTCGAGGATCCAGCGGATCTTCGGGCCGGAGAAGTACGTGGCCAGCGGGAGGCCGACGCGCTCCTTGTAGCGGTCGTTGCCCCCACCCAGGGCGGCCAGGTCGTCGGCGATCTTCTGCGTGCGGGTGTCCTGCCACACGATCGCGTTGTAGACCGGCTTGCCGGTCTTGCGGTCCCAGACGACGGCGGTCTCGCGCTGGTTCGTGATGCCGACCGCCGCGATGTCGTTGTGCGTCAGGTTGGCGCGGGTCAGGGCAAGGCCCACGACCTCGCGGGTGTTGACCCAGATCTCCTCGGGGTCGTGCTCGACCCAGCCGGCGCGCGGGAAGATCTGCTCGTGCTCCTTCTGGCCGGTGGAGACGATCGAGCCGGAGTGGTCGAACACGATCGCACGGGTGGACGTGGTGCCCTGGTCGATCGCGAGGATGTAGTCAGCCATGTCAGTCCTTCACCTCTTCGTGGGGGTTGCTGCTGTGCTGGATTCCTGCTGCTGCGGTTCCCGGAAGGCCGTCCGGGGCGGCACTGAGAGCGGTCCGACGACGGCGTCGGTGCCGTCGGCGGGGAGGCCGGTCCTGCGGTCCGTGGTGGGGCCGCCGTCGGACGACGGCCCCACCCGCGGAGGTCGGCTCAGGCCAGCGCGGACGCCAGCAGACCGGCGAGCACACCACCGATGAGCGGGCCGACGACCGGCACCCACGCGTAGCCCCAGTCGCTGGAGCCCTTGCCCTTGATCGGGAGGATGGCGTGGGCGATACGCGGGCCGAGGTCACGAGCCGGGTTGATGGCGTACCCCGTGGGGCCACCGAGGCTCGCACCGATACCGACGACGAGCATGGCCACGGCGAGCGGGCCGAGCTCCGACGGCGTGTTGCCGAACTGGAGGATGATGTAGACCAGCACGAACGTGCCGAGGACCTCGGTGACGACGTTCCAGCCGTAGGAACGGATCGCCGGGCCGGTCGAGAAGACGCCGAGCTTGACGGCCGGGTCGGCCGGCTCGTCGAAGTGCTTCTTGTACGCCAGGAAGGCGAGCACGGCGCCGAGGAAGGCGCCGACCATCTCACCGGCGAAGTACACCAGCGTGGAGACGAAGCTCACCTCGACGCCCGGCGCGTACTCGTCCGCGCCGTTGGCCAGGAGGCCGACGGTCACGGCGGGGTTGAGGTGCGCGCCGGACCGGTAGGCGGCGTACACACCGGCGAAGACGGCAAGGCCCCACCCGAAGTTGATGGTGAGCCAGCCGGCGTTGAAGCCCTTGTTGGCCGGGAGGATGACGTTGGCGACGACGCCTGCACCCAGGAGGAGCAGGAGGCCTGTGCCGATCACCTCCGAGATGAAGACCTGCCCAAGGGTCACGTCCATGAGTTCCTCGTTTCAGTCGAGACTTCGTTGTCACGGGCGCTCCGGCCGGGGGTGCCGGAGCTGGCTCCGGCCGGGGTGCCGGAGGGTCTGGGGTCCGCACCGGGCCGGCCGGGGAACGAGCCGGCTCCGGTGCGGAGAAGGGGAGCGTCAGGTGCCGGCGGGCCCCTGCGCTGCGGGGGAGTCGGCCGGGGAGCCGGGCTTCACGCCCGGCTCGGCCTTGCCGCCGAGGGGTCGCAGCGGTGCGACGTCGGCGGCCTGGAGGCGGACGTTCTCGGCGGCCTCGTCGGACTGCTCTGCGGCGGCGGCGGCCTCGGCCTCGCACCGTGCACGGTAGGACTCGATCTCCGCCTTGCGGGTCTCGGCGTCCCAGCCCAGGCGCGCCCCGACGACCTCGGCGATCTCGTCGATCGCGCCGAGGCCCTGGTCCGCCTGCTCGTACACGAGTCGCGTCCGCAGCAGAAGGACGTCCTCCAGGTGCAGGACACCCTCATGCGTCGCAGCGTAGGCAACCTCGGCCCGGAGGTAGGCAGGCGCGCCGACCAGCGGCTTCGCCAGGTCCGGCTGCTCGTCGACCATGTCGATGAGCTCGGTCAGCATCGAGCCGTAGCGGTGGAGCAGGTGGTCGACCATCGCCCGGCTCCACCCGTACTTCTCGGCGATCCGGCGGGCCTGGCGCTGCAGCACCGCGTGCCCCTCGGCGCCGACGAGCGGGATGCGGTCCGTGATCGACGGGTTCGTCTTCGCCCGCTCGCCGAGGGCGAAGTCGACGGCGTCCTTCGCCATGACCCGGTAGGTCGTCAGCTTGCCGCCCGCGATGACCGTGAAGCCGGGGGTGGGCGAGGCGACGGTGTGCTCGCGGGACACCTTCGCCGACGACGTCCCCTCCTTGGTCCCGGGCTGCAGGAGCGGGCGCAGGCCCGCCCACGTCCCGATGATGTCGTCCTTGGTCAGCGGCCGCTCGAGCACCTCGTTGGCGTGGTCGAGCACGTACTGGATGTCCGCGGCGGTCGCGACGGGGTGCTGGAGCTCCTGCTTCCACGGGGTGTCGGTCGTGCCGATCACCCAGTAGCGCGACCAGGGGATGACGAAGAGCACGCTCTTCTCGGTCTGGAGGATCAGGCCGACCTCGCCGCGGATCCGGTCGCGCGGCACCACGATGTGGATGCCCTTCGAGGCCAGCACGTGGAGGCCGCCCTCGGTGTCGGCGAGGCCCTCGGTCTCCTCGGTCCAGACGCCGGTGGCGTTGATGACCTGGTCGGCCCGGACGGTGATCTCCCGGCCCGTCTCCAGGTCCGCGACGACGGCGCCGTTGACCACGCCGGTCCCGCGCTTGGTCAGCTCGACGACCTGGGTCCGGCTCGCGGCGAAGGCGCCGTAGGAGACGGCCGTCCGGATGAGCGTCACGACCAGCCGCGCGTCGTCGACGCTCGCGTCGAAGTAGCGCACCGCGCCGACGGCGGCGTCGTGCTTGAGGTCGGGGAACATGCGCTCCATGCCGGCGCGGCTGAGGTGCCGGTGCCACGGCATGGCCCGCTTCCCCGGCGCGATGCTGGCGAGGGTGTCGTAGAGGGCGACGCCGGCGCCGACGTAGGCCCGCTCCCACCACGCGTTCTCCAGCGGGTAGAGGAACGACACCGGCTTCACCAGGTGGGGGGCGATGCGCTTGAGGAGGAGGTCGCGCTCCGTGAGGGCCTCGTGGACGAGGTGGAAGTCGAGCATCTGCAGGTAGCGGAGGCCGCCGTGGACGAGCTTGCTGGAGCGGCTCGACGTGCCGCTGCCCCAGTCCTGCGCCTCGACGATGCCGACCCGCAGACCCCGGCTGACGGCGTCCAGCGCGATGCCGGCGCCCGTGACGCCACCGCCGATGACGAGGACGTCGAGCTCGTTGCCCTCGGTGCCCGACGCCTCGAGCGCCTCCAGGGCTTCCGTCCGCTTCTGCGGTGTCAGTGCGACTGTCCTCACGCTGTCCTCCTCGACCAGTGAACGTCCGGCTCGGGCATGTGCCGCCGTCGCCGTCCTCCGTCGCGCGGATCGGGACCTGGGACCTCCGTCCCTGGTGCTGCCGGGACGAAGGACCCTTGAAGGGCCTTTTCCCACGACCATGCGCCAGGCATATGCTTGTCCCACGTCGAACGAACGCGCAACCCAGATGCACATACGTGCACCCCGGATCCTCCCGGTGCGTCCGACTTCGCGAGGGGCGGCTGCGTCGGACGGCGGATTGTGACGGGTGCGGTGGGTGCCGACGAGGAGGTCGGGATGGAGCAGGAGGACGTGCTGCGTGCCGCGTCGATGTACTACCTCCAGGACATCAAGATGGAGGTCATCGCCCGGCACCTGGGGACGTCGCGCTCGACGGTGTCGCGGCTGATCAAGCGCGCCAGGGACACGGGTCTGGTCGAGATCACCATCCGGCCGGCGAGGACCCAGGCACCGGGGCTCAGCCGCTCGATCGGTCGGCGGTTCGGCATCGAGGCCTACGTGGTCCCCGTCCCGGACTCCTCCACCGAGCTGGAGCGCCTCGACCAGGTCGCGCGGACCACCGCCAAGCTCATCGGCTCGTGGTTCGACTCGGACATGGTGCTGGCCATCGCCTGGGGGACGACCCTGGCCGCCGTCGGCCGCCACCTGTCCGCGAAGCCCACGCGGGGCAGCGCGATCGTGCAGCTCAACGGTGCCGCCAACACGCGGACCAGTGGCTTCGAGTACGCCAGCGACCTCATCACGAGCTTCGGCGCGGCCTTCGACGCGGCCGTGCACCACTTCCCGGTCCCGGCGTTCTTCGACTACCGCGAGACCAAGGACGCGATGTGGCGGGAGCGGTCGATCAAGCGTGTCCTGGACGTGCAACGACGTGCAGACATCGCGCTGTTCGGCGTCGGCGCGCTGCACGGGGGCGTGCCCAGCCACGTCTACTCGGCCGGCTACCTCGACGAGGAGGACGTCGACGTCCTGCACCACGAGGGCGTCGTCGGCGACGTGTGCACCGTGTTCCTGCGCGCCGACGGCAGCTACGACGACATCCCGCTCAACGCGCGCGCGACCGGCCCGACGCCCACGGAGCTGCGCCGCATCCCGCGGCGCGTGTGCGCGGTCGCGGGGGACAACAAGGTCGCCCCGCTCCGTGCCGCGCTCGCGGCCGGCGTGGTCACGGACCTCGTCGTGGACGAGCTCACGGCCTCGGCGCTCGTCCAGGCGGCCAGCCGCGAGGCGTGAGCACGGTCCGTCCGTCGGCGGTCGGCGCCCGGTCCCTCGTCTCGGCGGAGATCTCGCCGCGTGTGCCGCGGGAAGGTCTCCGCGAACGTCGTGCCGACGGCCTACTCTCGGCCCGTGACGACCGACCCGGCACCGTCCGGCGACCACCTGCCGGCGGAGCGGACGCGCGCCCGTATCCGCCCCGCGCTGCCGCGTGACGTCAACGCCATCCGCGACCTCGTCGAGCCCTACGCCTCGCGTCGGATCCTCCTGGCCAAGGAGCTCGTCGGCTACTACGAGGCCGTGCAGGAGTTCATGGTCGTCGAGGACGGGGCCGGAGGCGTCGTCGGGTGCGGTGCGCTGCACGTCATGTGGGCGGACCTCGCCGAGGTGCGGACGCTCGCCGTCGCGCCGCACGTCCGCGGTCGCGGCCTGGGGCACGTGCTGCTGGACGCGCTGCTCGGGCGGGCGCGCGAGCTCGGCCTGCGCCGCGTCTTCTGCCTGACGTTCGAGGTCGACTTCTTCGCGGCCCACGGGTTCGTGCCGATCGAGGGCACGCCGGTCGACGCCGACGTCTACGCGCAGCTGCTGCGCTCGCACGACGACGGCGTCGCGGAGTTCCTCGACCTGGCTCGGGTCAAGCCCAACACCCTGGGCAACACGCGGATGCTGCTCGACCTGGGCTGAGCCCGACGCCGCTCGTGCGCCTCCTGCACGGACGTGCGCCTCCGGCGACCCGCCGATCAGTCCTGGACCACCTTGGCGATCGTGACGGCGCGGGTCAGCCAGTCGCGGGCGCCCTCGTCGAGCGTCCCGCCCCGCGCACGGACCGCCTCGACGCACCAGAGCGCGTTGACCATCGAGCGGACGACCGCCCAGTCGCGCGCTCGGTCCGCGTCCAGGCCGGCGGCCTCCACGGTCGCGGCGAGACGGCGGCGGACCGCCCACCGCACGTCGCCGGTCGCCAGCACCTCCGCCCAGCGGTTCCACAGGAGCGGGACCGGCTCGACGTGCGGGTCGCCCGCGAGCGGCTTCGGGTCGATGACGAGCCAGCGGGGGCCGGTGGCGCGGGCGGAGGCGAGGACGTTCTGGCCGTGGAGGTCGCCGTGGACGATCGAGGTGTCCGTGGCGGGGTCGCTCGCGAACGCGCGCGCCAGGCTCGCCGCCTGCTCGACGAGGCGGCGCGGGACGGGCGCCTCGCGGGGCAGGTCCAGCAGGCGTCGCGCCCAGTCCGCGGCGAGCGCGCTGAGGCGCACCAGCTGCGGGACGGCCGGCCGGTGGAGCTCCGCGTAGAGCCCGCCGACCGTCTCGCAGGCCGTGACGTCGTCGAGGACGTCGAGGTCGTCGGGGCCCGCACGCTCCAGCAGCAGCGCCCCGCGGTGCGGGTCCGCGCGCAGCAGCTCCACCGCGGCCGCACCGTGCCAGTGCTGCAGCGCCAGGTGCTCGTACCGGGACTCCTCGTGCGGCCACCCGATCTTGAGGGCCGCCGGCTCGCCGGTCGGTCGCGCGCGCACCGGGAGGACGAGCGAGCACTGGCCGTGCGTCGGCCGACCGTCGAGGTCGAGCTCCCACTCGCGGAGGACGTCCGCGGCGAGGCGCGGCAGCCGGTCCAGCCACGGCTCCCACGACGGCTCGCGGTCCGGGAGGTGCCGCAGGCCCTCCGGGACGCGGACGTGCACCTCCTCGCTCATCGCGGCAGCCGGTGGTGACCGTCGGCCACCTCGACCAGCCCGTCGTCGAGCAGGCCGGCCAGGCACCGGTGCAGCTGGGTGTCGTCGACCGGCGTCCCGCCCCTTGCTGTCCCCCCCGCGACGAGGTCGGCGAGCACGTCGTCCGGCACGGGGTGGTCGGCGGCCCGCAGCGCGGCCATGATCCGGCCGCGGACCTGCCGGTCCGTCCCGTGCCACGGCTGCCGTCGCCGCACGTGCGCCAGGGCGTCCGCCGGCCGCCCGGCGAGGCGCCAGGCGCACTGCGCGGCGACCGGGCACGCGTCGCACCGGGGGGAGCGGGCGGTGCAGACGAGGGCGCCGAGCTCCATGACCGCGGCGTTCCACCGGCTGGCCTGGGCGTCGTCGTCGGGGACGACCGCCCCGGCGTCGCGCAGCTCGGCGCGGGACAACGACGGTGGCGGGAGCGCCTCGCCGGCCAGGGTCCGGCTGAGCACGCGGCGCACGTTCGTGTCCACGACGACGGCGCGACGGCCGTACGCGAACGCCATGACCGCGGCCGCGGTGTACGTGCCGATGCCCGGCAGGGCGAGCAGCTCCGCCTCGGTGCGGGGGAGCTCGCCGCCGTGGTCCTCGACGACCGCCCGCGCGCACTGCTGGAGGCGCAGCGCCCGACGCGGGTAGCCCAGGCGGTCCCACGCCCGGAGCACCTCGGCGGTGCTCTCCTCCGCCAGGTCGGCCGGCGTCGGCCAGCGCGCCATCCACCGCCGCCACACCGGTTCGACGCGGACGACGGGGGTCTGCTGCAGCATGACCTCGCTGACGAGCACGCCCCACGGCGTCCGGTCCGGCGCGCGCCACGGCAGGTCGCGTGCGGCGCCGTCGAACCAGTCGAGGACCGGGGGGACGAGCGGGTGCAGCACCGGCACATCATGCCGTGGGCCGGACATGCACGGGCAGGTGCAGGGCGGGTGCCTCCCGGGCACGGCGCCCCGGCGCGGCTTCCCGGCGTGCGCAGTGCGCCGTCGTACCGTGGCGACCGGCACGACCCCGCCCGGGAGGAACCTCCATGAACACCGTGCTGCACCCCGTCGGACCGCAGCCGGCGCGCGTGTACTGGGTGCGTCGGCTGATCCTCCTCGCGCTGGTCGTCGGCATCGTCGCAGCGCTCGCGGTCGCGGCCGGCGCCTCCCGGGGCGGTGCGGTGACCGGACCTCCTCCGGGTGACGCGGCGGCGCAGGCAGCGGCCGACGTCGTCGCCGACGAGGACGGCACGGCCGAGGACGAGCCGGCCACCGAGCCGGAGCCCGAGCCGGACGCCGCCGCGGCCTGCTCCCCGGAGAGCCTCACGACGACGCTCGTGGCCGACGCCGCGACGTACCCGGCGGGTGCCACGCCGACGTTCACGGTCACCCTGACGAACGTGAGCGACTCGGCCTGCACGGTGGACGCCGGTGCGGCGAACCAGTCGCTCGTCATCACCTCCGGGCCCGACCGCATCTGGTCCAGCACCGACTGCCCGGAGGCCGAGGGCGAGCGCCTGCTGCTCATGGCCCCGGCCGCGGCGGAGGCGATGCCGGTGGCCTGGCCGCGGGTGCGGTCGGATGAGGCGTGCACCGGGGGCCTCCCGGAGCCGCGCGCGGGGACGTACACGGCGGTCGCCGTGGTCGCCGGGGTGCAGAGCGCACCGATCGTCTTCGACCTCGGCTGACGGCGCTGCCGCTCAGCGTCCGGCGCGCCGGGCGGCGTTCTCCGCGAGGCGCTCGCGGACGACCAGCTCGACGACGTCCTCAGGCAGCGGGTCGTCCGGCCTGAAGCGGATCGTGCTGCCGCTCACGTCGAGCCCGCGGAGCCGGTCGGCGAGCCGCTCGATGAGCGCGGGACTCTGGCTGATGAGGCTGAGGTGGTGCCGGAACGCACCGAGCGACACGAGCGGCCCGTCCTGGTGGAACGACGGCACCCCGTACGCGACGCGCTCCGTCGCCGCGGGCGCCACCCGGCGGACCTGCCGGCGGAGCGCCTCGAGCGCCGCGCGCTGGTCGGCCGGCAGGGCGGCGAGGTAGGCGTCGACCTCCTCGGGGCGATGGACCGGCTTGCTGGTCGCCACGACGCACCTCCGACCTCAGCCGGCCACGGCGCGGCCGGACCTCCTCGAGCCGGGACCTCAGACGTAGCGCTCGAGGATGCTCGACTCCGCGAGGCGCGACAGGCCCTCCCGGACCGCGCGCGCCCGCTGCTCGCCGACGCCGTCGACCGCCATGAGCTCGTCGATGCCGGCGGCGAGGAGCTTCTGGAGGTTGCCGAAGTGCCCGACGAGCCGGTCGACGATGGTCCCGGGGAGGCGCGGCACCTTGGAGAGCAGCCGGTAGCCGCGCGGGCCGACGGCGCCGTCGAGGGAGTCCTCCACGCTGATGAGGCCGAGGACGCGCGCGATGTGCGTGAGGTCCAGCAGCTGCGTCGCGTCGAGCGTCGCGAGGGCCGCCTGCACGTCGGCGAGGCTGCGACCGGGCCGTCCGTCCTCGACGTAGTCGCGGATGACGAGCTGCCGGTCCGCACCGATGCCGCCCACGAGCTCGTCGAGCTGCAGGGCCATGAGGCGACCGTCGGTGCCGAGCTCGACGACGTAGCCGGCGATCTCCTCGGAGATGCGGCGCACCATCTCGAGGCGCTGGACGACGGCGGCGACGTCCCGGACGGTGACGAGGTCCTCGATCTCGAGGGCGGACAACGTGCCGCTCACCTCGTCGAGGCGAGCCTTGTACCGCTCGAGGGTGGCGAGGGCCTGGTTCGCCCGTGACTGGATGACGTCCGAGCCCTCGAGCACGTAGCGCGAGTTCCCGACGTACACGGCGACGATCCGCATCGACTGCGACACGGAGATGACGGGGAACCCGGACTGCTTGGCGACGCGCTCGGCCGTGCGGTGCCGGGTGCCCGACTCGGTCGTCTCGATGGTCGGGTCCGGCAGCAGCTGCACGGCGGCGCGCAGGATGCGCGTGGCGTCGCGGTCGACGACCACGGCACCGTCCATCTTGGCGAGCTCCCGCAGCCGGGTCGCGGAGAACTCCACGTCGAGCGCGAACCCGCCCGAGCACATCGACTCCACGACCGCGTCGTGTCCCAGGACGATGAGGGCCCCGGTGCGTCCGCGCAGGATCCGCTCGAGCCCGTCGCGCAGCTCCGTCCCGGGCGCGACGGCCGCGAGGGTGGAGCGCAGCGTGTCCTCGGCGGAGCGCTCGGTCGTGACCACGTCACGAGGGTACGCGAGCATGACCCCCGTCACCCCCAGGGATGACCCGGACGGCGCAGCCGCACCGCGCAGGCGCGGCGCGATCGACGTCGGCGGCGTCACACCGGTCGCAGCCGCGCCCCGCGCGCGAGCTCCACCGCCTGCGCGAGGTGCCCGGCCTCCAGCAGCGTGAGGCCCGGGACGGTCGACGGGTCGACGGCACCGACCGGGACCACGGCGCGCGTGAAACCCAGACGGCGAGCCTCGGCCAGGCGGCGGTCCAGGCCGACGACGGGCCGGATCTCGCCGGCGAGCCCCACCTCGCCGAGGGCGACGAGGTGGTCGGCCAGCGGCACGTTCTCCCCGCCGCTCGCGGTGGCCAGCGCCAGGGCGAGGTCCGCACCCGGCTCGGTCACCCGGGCGCCGCCCACCGTCGACACGTACACGTCCTTGTCGGCGAGCGGCACCCCGGCACGCCGCTGGAGGACGGCGAGGACCATCGCCAGCCGGCTGGCGTCGATGCCGCTCGTCGTGCGCCGCGGGTTGGTGAGGAGCGTCGGCACGACGAGCGCCTGCACCTCCGTGGCGAGCGGTCGGCGCCCGTCGAGCGTCACCGTCACGCAGGTGCCGGGGACGTGCTGGACCGCGTGGGAGAGGAAGAGGCCGCTGGGGTCCGGCAGCTCGACGATGCCCTGCTCGGTCAGGTCGAAGCAGCCCACCTCGTCGGTCGGCCCGTACCGGTTCTTCGTCGCGCGCACGAACCTCAGGCGCGAGTGCCGGTCGCCCTCGAACTGGCACACGACGTCGACGAGGTGCTCGAGCGTGCGCGGCCCGGCGACGGCGCCGTCCTTGGTGACGTGACCCACGAGCAGCGTGGGCAGGTCGCGCTCCTTGGCTGCCGCGATGAGGGCCGACGCCACCTCCCGGACCTGGCTGACACCGCCCGGCGTGCCGTCGACCTGGGCCGACGCGATCGTCTGGACGGAGTCGACCACCAGCAGGGACGGGTCCGTCTGCTCGATGTGCCCGAGGACGGCACCGAGGTCGGTCTCCGCCGCGAGCAGCAGGCGGGGCGCCAGGGCGCCGATGCGGTCCGCGCGCAGACGCACCTGCCCCGCGGACTCCTCGCCCGTGACGTACAGGACCGTCCCCGACTCCCGGGCGACGCGTCCGGCGACGTCCAGGAGGAGGGTCGACTTGCCGACGCCGGGCTCCCCGGCCATGAGCACGACCGCACCGGGCACCAGGCCGCCACCGAGCACCCGGTCGACCTCGCCGACGCCCGTGGGGCGCGCGCGAGCGGCCTCCACGTCGATCTCGCCGATGGGCCGCGCCGGTCCGCGGGGCGGCGTGGCCGACGTCCGCGGCCCCGAGGCGGCCGGGCCCTCCTCGGCGACCGTCCCCCACGCCTGGCACTCCCCGCAGCGGCCCACCCACTTGGAGGTGGTCCAGCCGCACTCCGCGCACGCGAAGTCGGGGCGGGCGCTGCGGGCCGTGCGGCTCCCGCGGGCACCGCCGGCCGAGCCGGGCGCGCTCCGGGCCGTCGTCGTCATGCCGGGAACCGTAGCCACGACCACCGACACGGCCGCCGCGACGCGACGGGCCACGGCGCGGCAGCACAACCCGCGGGCCGCACCGGGGGGCCCGCCGCCATCGTGCGGCGCCGGCCCCACCCGCTCAGCCCGGCAGCGCCTCCAGCCAGCGCCGCGCGGCGCCCCAGCACGCGGCGGTCGGGTCCAGGTGCTCCATGTGGCCCTCGCCGGGGACGACCTCGAGGCGCGCGTCGTCGCCGGCCCGGACGGCGGCGGCGACGAACGCGGCGGACTGGCGCGGCGGCACGACGTCGTCCTCGGCACCGGTCAGCGCGAGCACCGGGACCCCGCTCGGGACGAGCGCCGCGGGGGACGTCACCGCGTACCGCTCGGGGTCCTCGTCCGGCCCGGAGCCGAGGAGGTCGGTGACGGCGCCGCGACCGACGTCCTCGCGGGCGGCCGTGACCATGTCGAGCACCCCGGCCTGCGCGCACACCGCCGTCGGTCGCACCCGCGGGTCGGCGCCGGGAGCCCCGGCCGGGAGCAGGTGGCGGGCACCGAGCCACGCGGCCAGCGTGCCGCCGGCGGAGTGGCCGATCGCCACGACGCGGTGCAGCGGCAGACCGGCCTCACGGGCGACGTCCGCCAGGGCGTCCGTCCCCGACGCGGCGTCCTCGAACGTGCGCGGCCAGCCACCCCCGTCGCCGACCGGCCGGTACTCCAGGTTCCAGACGGCCCAGCCGGTGCCCACGAGGTCCTCCACGACCGCGTCCTGGAGCGACCGGTCGTAGGCCGCGCGCCAGAAGCCGCCGTGGACGAGGACGACGACGCCGCGCGCGGCGCCCGAGGGCAGCCAGAGGTCCGCGACCTGGCGCGGGTGGTCCCCGTACCGGTGGGTGAGGGTCGGCTGCGCAGTCGTGATGTCCCCCAGGTGGTGCGACCAGGTCGTGCCGGCGCGCCGCGGGACCGCGGCGCGTGGTCGACGCAGTCTGGCACCCGAGGGACCCCCGGCCCTTGCCCCGGTGGCACGGGAAGGACGACCGTCGCACCATGGCCCGCCACGCGAGCGAGACCCGCCCGACCACGCCGGCCGTCCGGGCCCGCGGCCTGCGCGTCGTGCGCGGCGGGCGCCGCGGCGTCGTCGTCGTGGACGGGCTGGACGTCGACGTGCCCGCGGGCCAGGTCGTCGGGCTGCTCGGGCCCAGCGGCAGCGGCAAGACGTCCCTCATCCGCGCTGTCGTCGGCGTCCAGCAGGACGTCACCGGGGTGCTCGAGGTGCTCGGTCTCCCGGCCGGCGACCCGCGTCTGCGCCGGCGCCTGGGGTACGTCACCCAGTCCCCGAGCGTGTACGCCGACCTCACGGTGCGCGAGAACCTCCGGTACTTCGCGCGGGTCGTCGGCGTCGGGGAGGACCGCGTGACCCGCGTGCTGAGCGACGTGGACCTCGCTCGGCTCTCCGGTCGCCCGGTCGGGCAGCTCTCCGGCGGCGAGCGCGCCCGGACGTCCTTGGCCATCGCGCTGCTGGGCGAGCCCGACCTGCTCGTCCTCGACGAGCCGACCGTGGGCCTCGACCCGGTGCTCCGGCGGGACCTGTGGGCGTTGTTCCACGCCCTCGCCTCGAACGGCGTGTCCCTCCTCGTCTCCAGCCACTTCATGGACGAGGCCGAACGGTGCGACCGCCTCCTCCTGCTGCGCGAGGGGCGGCTGCTGGCGGACGGCACGCCGGCCGAGCTGCTGGCCGCCACCGGGACGACGTCGGCGGAGGACGCCTTCCTCGCCCTCGTCGAGGGCGGTCCCCGATGAGGGTGCTGCTGCCGACGGCGGCGCGCGTCCTGCGCCAGGTGGGGCACGACCACCGCACGATCGTCGTCCTCGTCGGGCTGCCGTGCGTGGTGCTCACGCTCGTCGCCTGGATGTTCTCCGGAACCGGTGTCCTGGAGCGCTTCGGCCCGCTGCTCCTCGGGCTGTTCCCCATCACGGTGCTGTTCCTCGTCACGAGCGTAGCGACGCTGCGGGAGCGGCAGTCCGGGACCCTCGAGCGGCTCATGGCCGGGCCCGTCCACCGCGGGGAGGTCGTCGGCGGCTACGCGATCGCGTTCGCGCTGGTCGGTGCGGCGCAGGCGCTCGTCCTCACCGCCTTCACCGTGCTGGTCCTCGGCATGGAGGTCGCGGGCGACCTCGGCGGCGTGGTCGTCGTCGCGGTGCTCGACGCCGTGCTCGGCACGGCGATGGGTCTGGCGGCGTCCGCGGTCGCGCGCACGGAGTTCCAGGCCGTCCAGATGATGCCGCTGGTGCTCTTCCCGCAGCTCGTCCTCGCGGGCCTGTTCCTGCCGCGGGACCAGATGCCCGCGGCCCTGGAGGCCCTCTCCCGGGCGATGCCGCTGACCTACGGGATGCAGGCGCTCCAGGAGCTCTCGGCCGGCGCGTCCCTCGCGGACGTGCGCGGTGCCGTCGGCGCGGTGGTGGCCTTCATCGTGGGTGCGCTCGTCCTCGGCACCCTCACCCTGCGGCGCCGCACGCCCTGAGGCGCGCCGGGGCGCACGTCGGTGACCCGGGCGGGCCTGGAACGGACCCGGTCGGCGGAGGGAACCCGGGAGGCGCGCGGCGGGCCGACACGAGCCGACCACGCTCAGCGCCTAGGCTTTCGGCGACGTCACGGGCAGGAGACGAGGATGGCTGACCACACCCGCGGACCCGCGGGAGCCCCGACGGACGGGGCGGCAGGGGCAGGGAGCGCCGGGAACGGGGCGACCCCGGGCGACGGTGCGACCGACGACGGCGCGCGGGGCACGGCGGGACGCGGACGGCTGTGGGCGGTGCTGGCCGCCGTCGTCGTCGTGATCGGCGTGGTGGTGGCCGTGCTCCTCCTCGTGAACCGCCCGCAGGCGCCCGAGGCCCCGGAGCCCGCGCCGCAGGCGGAGACGGTCACGCTGCCGCCCCCCACGCCGACGATCGACCCCGTGCCGCTCCCCGAGGGCGCCTCCCCGTTCCTGCAGGCCCTGCCGCAGGTCGTCCTCGCCTACGCGCTCACCGAGGTCTCGGAGGAGCCCGCGCTCCTGGCCGAGGGCGCGCTCGAGGCGTACCGCCTCGTCTACGAGGACGGCGGCCGGCAGATCGTCGCGACGGCGGGCCAGTGGCGCAGCGCCGAGGCGGTGGAAGCCCGTTTCGACGAGGTCGTCGCGGCCGAGGCCGCAGCCGCGGGCGTCCCCGTCGAGCAGCCCGGTGCCGACGGCGACGCGGCCGAGGAGGGAGCCGCCGACGAGGGTGCCGACGCCGGTGGGGAGGGGACGGAGGCCGCCCCGACGGTGCCGCGCCTGGAGCAGGGCTTCGTGGAGGTCGACGGCCAGCAGGTCGGGCGGTTCCTCCAGCTCACGCGCACGGACGGCACCGGCTCGCTGTGGTGGACCAACGGCACCGCGCTCCTCCGGCTCGACGGCCCTGGCGACGCCCTGCGCGACGTCTACGCCGCGTTCCCCCTCTGAGCCCGCCATGAGCCAACGATGAGCGCTGCGGACCGCTCGGGAGCCACGCACCACCACCGGGAGTCGAGATGACGGACGTGTCGAGGCTGGCGCTGCTGGGTGGCGGCGTCATGGGTGAGGCGGTGCTGGCCGCCGTCGTGCGGGCCGGTGTCCCGGCGGACGGCGTCACCGTCTGCGAGAAGCGCGCCGAGCGCGCCCAGGAGCTCGAGCGGACTCACGGGGTGCGGACCACCGCCGACGCCGCCGAGGCCGTCCGCGACGCCGAGGTGGTCGTCGTCGCGGTCAAGCCTGGGGACGTGGGCGGCGTGCTCCGGGAGATCGCCCCCGCGCTCGCCGACGGCGCCCTGCTGATGAGCGTCGCCGCCGGCCTCTCCGCGTCGTTCTACGAGCGGCAGCTGCCCGCCGGGACGCCGGTGCTGCGCGTCATGCCCAACACGCCCGCGCTGGTGGGTGCCGGTGCGACCGCCGTCGCCCCGGGCGCCGCGGCCACACCCGACCACGTGCGCACCGGGACGGAGCTGCTCGCCGCGACGGGCCTGGTGGTGGCCGTCGCGGAGAAGGACATGGACGCCGTCACGGCGATCTCCGGCTCGGGGCCCGCGTACGTCTTCGCCCTCGTCGACGCGCTGGCCGAGGCCGGCGTGCTGCTCGGGCTGACCCGGGACCGAGCGCTGGAGCTGGTGACGGCGACGTTCCGGGGCGCCGTCGCCCTCATGGACGACACGGGCGACCACCCGGTCCTCCTCCGCGAGCGCGTCACCTCACCCGGCGGCACGACCGCGGCCGGGCTGCGCGAGCTGGACGCACGTGGCGTGCGGGCCGCCGTCGTCGCCGCGGCCGTGGCCGCGCGGGACCGGTCACGCTCCCTCAGCGCCGAGCTCGAGGGGTGAGCGACGGGCGCACCCCGGTCCGACGCGACGGGGTGCTGGAGCAGGAGCGGGCGGTGCGGCGCCGGGTCGAGGGCCGGCAGCCGTCGATGAGCGACGTCGCCGCGCGTGCCGGGGTGTCGCACCAGACGGTGTCGCGGGTGCTCAACGCGCACCCCTCGGTCCGCGACGAGACGCGGCGACTCGTGCTCGAGGCGATCGAGGAGCTGGGCTACCGCCGCAACGCGGCGGCGCGGGCACTGGTGACCCGGCGCACCGCGACGATCGGCGTCGTCACGTCCGGCTCGGCCCTCTTCGGCCCGACCAGCACGCTCATCGCCGTGGAGAACGCGGCGCGCGACGCGGGGTACTTCGTCAGCGTGGCCACCGCCGCGCGCTGGGACACGGCGATCCTCACCGAGGCGCTCGAGCACTTCATGGCCCAGAGCGTCGACGGCGTGGTGGTCATCGCCGCCCACGACGAGGCGGTGAGCGCCGTGCGCGCCTTCCCCTCCCCGGTCCCGGTCGTCATGGTGGGCCCGAAGGAGGCGCCGGGTACCGGCGTGCACGCGGTGACGTTCGACCAGTACGGCGGCGCGCGGCTCGCGACGCGGCACCTGGTCGAGCTCGGCCACCGCGAGGTCGTCCACGTGTCGGGACCCCTCAACTGGCTCGACGCCCGCGAGCGCGCGCTGGGGTGGCGTCACGAGGTGCGGGCCGCCGGGCTCGCCGCCACGCCGGCTGTGCCGGCCGACTCCTGGAGCGCCGACCGGGGCTACGAGGTGGGCCGGGACCTCCTGCGCGACGGGCTGCCGACCGCGGTCTTCGCCGCCAACGACCAGCTCGCGCTCGGCATGCTCCGGGCGTTCGCGGAGGCCGGCGCCCGGGTGCCCGACGACGTCTCCGTCGTCGGCTTCGACGACGTGGACGGGTCCGCGCAGTTCTACCCGCCGCTGACGACGGTCCGCCAGGAGTTCGGCGAGCTGGGCAGACGGTGCCTGCGGATGCTCCTGGACCTCCTCGCGGGCGGGGACGTCGACCCCGTCGTCGTCGACGCGCGTCTGGTGGTCCGTGCCAGCACGGGCGCTCCTCCCCGCCGACCCGACTGAGACCGCAGGGGCGTCGTCGGAGCAGGGCTGCGAGCCGGGTGGGCCGGCACGGCGTCACCCCGATGGTCCCTTGACAGCGCGATTCATGTTAGCGCTAACATCGACGACGATGGGCCCGGGCGCGGGTCCGCGCAGCGGAGCGAGGAGCAGCATGGGTCCGGACCACGACGAGCACGACCACCGCGACGACGTCACGGCGGGGCGCGCGGTCCTCGGCATCGAGCTCGGCTCCACGCGCATCAAGGCCGTGCTGGTCGGTCGGGACGGCACCACGCTGGCCGCCGGCGGCCACGACTGGGAGAACCAGCTCGTCGACGGGCGCTGGACCTACGCCCTCGAGGCCGTCTGGTCCGGGCTCCAGAGCTGCGTCGCCGCGCTGCAGGACGACGTGGAGCGCCGGTACGGCGCCCGCCTCACCGATGTGGGCGCCCTCGGCGTGTCCGCGATGATGCACGGCTACCTGCCGTTCGACGCCGACGGCGAGCTGCTCGTCCCGTTCCGCACGTGGCGGAACACGAGCACGGGCGCGGCCGCCGCGGAGCTGAGCGAGCTCCTGGGCCACAACATCCCGCTGCGCTGGTCCGTCGCGCACCTCTACCAGGCGGTCCTCGACGACGAGCCGCACCTGGCACAGGTCGACTTCCTCACCACGCTCGCGGGGTACGTCCACTGGAGGCTCACCGGCCGGAAGGTCCTGGGGGTGGGAGACGCGTCGGGGATGTTCCCCATCGACCCGGCCACGCGGACCTACGACGCGCGCATGCTCGCGGCGGCCGACGAGCGGATCGCCACCAGCCGTCCCGGCCTGCGCCTCACCGACCTCCTGCCGGAGGTGCTCGTCGCCGGCCAGGAGGCGGGCCGCCTGACCCCGGAGGGCGCGGCGCTGCTGGACCCGACCGGGACGCTGCGGCCCGGTGCGGCGCTGTGCCCGCCGGAGGGCGACGCGGGGACCGGCATGGTCGCCACCAACGCCGTCGCACCGCGCACCGGGAACGTGAGCGTCGGGACCAGCGTGTTCGCGATGGTCGTCCTCGAGCGCCCGTTGGAGCGCGTGCACCACGAGCTGGACGTCGTCACGACCCCCGCGGGCGACCTCGTCGCGATGGTGCACTGCAACAACGGCGCGAGCGAGCTGGGCGCCTGGGCGGAGGTCTTCGGGCAGTTCGCCGCGGCGCTGGGCACCCCGGCGGAGCCCGACGCGGTCTTCGGCGCCCTGCTTCGTGAGGCGCTCACGGGCGAGGCGGACGCCGGCGGCGTCGTCGCCTACAACTACCTCGCGGGCGAGCCGATCACCGGGCTGGCGGAGGGCCGACCGCTGATCCTGCGCACGCCCGACAGCCGGCTGACCCTCGGGAACGTCGTCCGCGCCCAGGTGTACGGCGTCTTCGGGACGCTGAGCCTCGGCATGCGCGTGCTCGCCGGGGAGGGAGTCGAGCTCGACACGCTCTTCGCGCACGGCGGGCTGTTCCGTACCGCGGGCGTCGCGCAGCGGCTCCTCGCGGCCGCCGTCGGCGCGCCCGTGGCCGTCGCACGGACGGCGTCGGAGGGCGGGCCCTGGGGCATGGCCGCACTCGCCGCGTACCTCGAGGTGGCGGGGGAGCAGGACCTGCAGACCTTCCTCGACGACGTCGTGTTCGCGGACGCCGAGGTCGACGTCGTCGAGCCGGACGCCGACGACGTCGCGGGCTACGCCGTGTACCTCGAGCGCTACAGCGCCGGGCTCGCGGCGCAGCGCGCCGCGGTCGCGTCGGTGCCGGCGGCGGGCGCCACGGACGGCACGGCGGCGGGCGCCACGGACGGCACGGCGGCGGGCGCGCCGGGTGCTGCGACGAGCACGGACAGGACAGGGGAGCAGGCGTGACGACGACGGATCTGGACCACTTCGACGTGGCGGTGCGCGAGGAGGTCGAGCGCGTCCGCGAGGTCGTCGCCCGGCTGCACGCGGAGCTGCCCCGCTGGGGGCTGGTCGTGTGGACGGCGGGCAACGTCTCGCAGCGGCTCACCACGGCCGACCTCTTCGTCATCAAGCCCAGCGGCGTCACGTACGACGAGCTGACTCCCGAGGCCATGGTCGTCTGCGACCTGGACGGGAACCTGGTGGACGGTGACCGGGCGCCGTCGTCGGACACCGCCGCGCACGCGTACGTCTACAAGCACATGCCGCACGTGGGCGGCGTCGTCCACACGCACTCCACGTACGCGACGGCGTGGTCCGCGCGCGCGGAGGAGATCCCCTGCGTGCTCACGATGATGGCCGACGAGTTCGGCGGGCCGGTCCCGGTCGGCCCGTTCGCGCTCATCGGCGACGACTCGATCGGCCGGGGCATCGTCGAGACGCTCCGCACGTCGCGCAGCCGCGCCGTCCTCATGCAGAACCACGGGCCGTTCACCATCGGCCGCGACGGCATGGACGCCGTCAAGGCGGCCGTCATGGTCGAGGAGGTCGCTCGGACCGTGCACGTCGCCCGTGAGCTCGGCGAGCTCGTGCCGATCCCGCAGCGGGACGTCGACTCGCTGTACGCCCGCTACCAGCACGTCTACGGACAGGGTGACTCCGCGCCCGTCCTCACCGAGGAGGGTCTCGCATGACCAAGCCGTACGCCGACCGCGAGGTGTGGTTCCTCACCGGGAGCCAGGACCTCTACGGCGAGGAGACCCTGCGTCAGGTGGCCGAGCAGTCGCAGGCCATCGCGCGGGCGCTCGACGACGCCGACGTCGTCCCGGCGAAGGTCGTGTGGAAGCCCGTGCTCAAGGACCGCGAGGCGATCCACCGCATGGCGCTCGAGGCCAATGCCGACCCGGCGTGCATCGGCGTCATCGCCTGGATGCACACCTTCTCGCCGGCCAAGATGTGGATCGTCGGGCTGGACGCGCTGCGGACGCCCCTGCTCCACCTGCACACGCAGGCGAACGTCGAGCTGCCGTGGTCGACGATCGACTTCGACTTCATGAACCTCAACCAGGCGGCGCACGGCGACCGGGAGTTCGGCTACATCCAGACCCGGCTCGGCGTGGCGCGCAAGACCGTCGTCGGTCACGTGTCCCACCCGGTCGTGCAGCAGAAGGTGGCCGACTGGGTGCGCGCGGCGGCGGGCTGGGACGCGGTGCGGACGCTGCGCCTCGCCCGCTTCGGCGACAACATGCGCAACGTCGCGGTGACCGAGGGCGACAAGACCGAGGCGGAGCTGCGGCTCGGGGTCTCGGTGAACACCTGGGGCGTCAACGAGCTGGTCGCCGCCGTGGAGGCGGTCGACGACGCAGCGGTGGACGTGCTGGTCGCCGAGTACGAGGAGCTGTACGACGTCGTCCCGGAGCTGCGGGCCGGCGGGGAGCGTCACGACTCCCTGCGTTACGGCGCCCGGCAGGAGCTCGCGCTGCTGGAGCTGCTTGGTGGCATCGGCGCGATGGCGTTCACGACGACGTTCGAGGACCTCGGCGCGCTGCGGCAGCTGCCGGGCCTCGCGGTGCAGCGGCTCATGGCCGCCGGCTACGGCTTCGGCGCGGAGGGGGACTGGAAGACCGCGATCCTCGTCCGCGCGGCGAAGGTCATGGGACAAGGCCTGCCGGGCGGCGCGTCGCTCATGGAGGACTACACGTACAACCTGGTCCCCGGCGACGAGAAGATCCTGGGCGCCCACATGCTCGAGATCTGCCCGAGCCTGACGACGTCGCGCCCGTCGCTGCAGATCCACCCCCTGGGCATCGGCGGCAAGGAGGACCCGGTCCGCCTGGTGTTCGACACCGACGCCGGCCCGGGCGTCGTCGTCGCGATGTCCGACCTGCGCGAGCGGTTCCGCCTCGTCGCGAACGCCGTCGAGGTCGTGCCGCCGGACGCGGACCTGCCGCACCTGCCGGTGGCGCGTGCGGTGTGGAAGCCGAGGCCGGACTTCGCGACGTCGGCCGAGGCCTGGCTCATGGCGGGCGCCGCCCACCACACGGTGCTCAGCACGCAGGTGGGGGTGGACGTCTTCGAGGACTTCGCGGACATCGCCCGGACCGAGCTCGTCGTCATCGACGAGGGGACGACGTCGCGGGGCTTCGCGAAGGAGCTGCGGTGGAACCAGGCGTGGCACCGCCTCGCGCAGGGGTTCTGACCGTGGTCGGTGGACGGCTCGAGCGAGGACGGAGGTCGCCGTCGCGCGCCGCCCGGCACTGACCACGGGCAAGCGCGCAGAAGCGGCAGGAAAAGCGGGAGTCAATTCTCGGACGGGAATGCTTCGTACATTCCCAAGAAATGCGCGGGGAAGCGGGCCGTCCCGCGCCGCGCGACATGGTACCGCCGTCCCCCACCGGCGGTCTTCTGGCGCACCCACGACGCGCTGACCTGCATGATCGTCGTGATCTGGGACTTTTGTCCGGCGTCGGTGGGATCGCTCCGACTCGTTATGAATTCGCAATCGGAATTGGGATGCACGGCGTTGACGCGCCCCGTGCGGGCCGCGAAGGTGTGAACGTGCTCGGGCGAGTCCGCCCGAGGGCACGGCGGTGGGCCGGGCGCTGGCGCCCGGATCGGCCGTCGTCCCGGCGGGCCCCGATGGCACGACCAGCACGTCAGAGGACGACGAACACTCCTGACCGGTGACAGAGCCGGCAGGTCGCCAGGGCCGGTCGGACGACCTGAGCTCTGCACCAGCAGTGATCTCGAGGAGGAGAGAGCATGCGTACGAGGAAGATCGCCGCGGTCGCGGCAGGTCTGACGCTCGCGATGAGCCTGGCCGCCTGTGGCGGCGGGGGCGCGGGTGACACCGGCACCGACACCGGCACGGACGCCGGTAGCGAGGACACCGGCTCCGACGAGGGCGGTGACGGCGGCGAGGGTGGCGAGGGTGGCCTCATCGGCGTCGCGATGCCGACCCAGACGTCTGAGCGCTGGATCGCCGACGGCGAGGCCGTCAAGGCAGGCCTGGAGGAGGCCGGCTACGACGTCGACCTGCAGTTCGCGGGCGACGACATCCCGGTCCAGCAGCAGCAGATCGACCAGATGATCACCAAGGGCGCCGAGGCGCTGATCATCGCCGCGATCGACGGCACGGCGATCTCCGGGCAGCTCGAGGCCGCGGCCTCGGCAGGCATCCCGGTCATCTCCTACGACCGCCTCATCCGGGACAGCGAGAACGTCGACTTCTACGTGACGTTCGACAACTTCCAGGTCGGCGTGCAGCAGGCGACGTCGCTCCTGGTCGGCCTCGGGCTGATGGACCAGGAGGGCAACGAGACCGACGCCGCCGGGCCCTTCAACATCGAGCTCTTCGCCGGCTCTCTCGACGACAACAACGCCTTCTTCTTCTTCGACGGCGCCATGTCGGTCCTGCAGCCGTACATCGACGAGGGTGTCCTCGTCGTGAAGTCCGGCCAGACGGACATCGAGCAGGTCGCCACGCTGCGGTGGCAGCAGGAGACCGCGCAGAAGCGCATGGAGGACCTGCTGACGTCGACCTACAACGACGGCACCAAGGTCCAGGGCGTCCTGTCCCCGTACGACGGCCTGTCCCGCGGCATCATCACCGCGCTGCAGAACGCCGGCTACGGACCGGGCATCGACGCCGGCATGCCGATCGTCACCGGTCAGGACGCGGAGATCGCCTCGGTCAAGCTCATCGCCGACGGCGTGCAGTTCTCCACGATCTTCAAGGACACCCGCAAGCTCGCCGACCAGGCCGTCGTGGCCGCCGAGGCGTACCTCTCGGGTGGTGAGCCGGAGGCGAACGACACCAAGACGTACGACAACGGCGTGAAGGTCGTCCCGTCGTACCTGCTCGAGTCGGACATCGTCTACGCCGACAACATCACCGAGCTCCTGGTCGACTCCGGCTACTGGAGCGAGTCCGAGGTCGAGTCCGGCGTCGCCGAGTGACCTGAACGACGTACACCGTGCCGGTCCGGCGGGACGCTCCCGCCGGACCGGCACGCACCCGTCCGTGGCCACCGAGAGACGAAGGACTGAGGCCGCATGAGCACGAACATCTTGGAGATGCGCTCCATCACCAAGACGTTCCCGGGCGTGAAGGCGCTCCAGGACGTCACGCTGGAGGTACGGCGCGGTGAGATCCACGCCATCTGCGGGGAGAACGGCGCCGGCAAGTCGACCCTGATGAAGGTGCTGTCGGGCGTCTACCCGCACGGCACGTACGAGGGCGACATCGTCTTCGACGGGGAGACGGTCTCCTTCGGCTCGATCAACGACAGCGAGCACAAGGGCATCGTCATCATCCACCAGGAGCTGGCGCTGGTCCCGTACGCCTCCGTGGCGGAGAACATCTTCCTCGGCAACGAGCAGCGAGGCGCCGGCGGCCTGATCGACTGGAACAAGACGAACCACATGGCGGCGGAGCTGCTCGCCCGCGTCGGCCTCAAGGAGAACCCGACGACGCCGGTGGGCTTCCTGGGCGTCGGCAAGCAGCAGCTCATCGAGATCGCCAAGGCGCTGTCCAAGGACGTGAGCCTGCTCATCCTGGACGAGCCCACCGCTGCCCTGAACGACTCGGACTCCGAGCACCTGCTCGAGCTCCTGCGGGGCCTCAAGCAGCAGGGCATCACCTCGATCATGATCTCGCACAAGCTCAACGAGATCGCCGAGATCGCGGACCGCACGACGATCATCCGCGACGGCCGGACGATCGAGACCATCGACATGTCCGACGCGACGGCCAACCAGGACCGGATCATCAAGGGCATGGTCGGCCGCGACCTCGAGCACCGGTACCCCGAGCGCACGCCGCACGTCGGTGAGGAGATGCTCCGCGTCGAGGACTGGACCGTGCACCACCCCACGCAGGCGGACCGCCTCGTGGTCGACCGGGCCAGCTTCACCGTCCACGCCGGCGAGGTCGTGGGCATCGCGGGGCTCATGGGCGCAGGGCGTACCGAGCTGGCGATGAGCATCTTCGGCCACAGCTACGGCCGCAACATCACCGGACGCGTGTACAAGCGCGGCCAGGAGATCCAGACGCGCACCGTGAGCGAGGCGATCGGCCACGGCATCGCGTACGCCACCGAGGACCGGAAGAAGTACGGCCTCAACCTCATCGAGGACATCAAGCGCAACATCTCGGCAGCGGGCCTGCACAAGATGTCCCGCCGCGGCTGGGTCAACGACAACGAGGAGCTGAAGGTCGCCGAGGAGTACCGGGGGAGCCTCAACATCAAGACCCCCAGCGTGCTGGCCGTCGTCGGAAAGCTCTCCGGCGGGAACCAGCAGAAGGTCGTCCTGTCGAAGTGGATCTACACCGACGCGGACGTCCTCATCCTCGACGAGCCGACGCGAGGCATCGACGTCGGCGCGAAGTACGAGATCTACACCATCATCAACCGGCTGGTCGCAGCGGGGAAGGCGGTCGTCGTCATCTCCTCCGAGCTGCCCGAGCTCCTCGGCATCTGCGACCGGATCTACACCCTCGCCTTCGGGCGCATCACGGGTCAGGTGCCGGTCGCCCAGGCCAGCCAGGAACGGCTCATGGAACTCATGACCCAGGAGAAGGAAACGGACAAGGTGCCATGACCGGTATCGCAAGCATCCGGGAGCTCATGACCCGGAACATCAGGCAGAGCGGCATCTACATCGCCTTCGTGGTGATCATCGCGCTGTTCACATTCATCACCGACGGGCTGCTGCTCAACCCGAACAACCTCTCGAACCTCGTCCTCCAGTACTCCTACATCCTGATCCTGGCGATCGGCATGGTGATCGTCATCATCGCCGGGCACATCGACCTGTCGGTCGGCTCGGTGGTCGCCGTGACCGGTGCGATCTCCGCGACGATCGTCATCAAGAACGGCCTTCCCTGGTGGATGGGCGTGCTCGCGGCGCTCGCCGCCGGTCTGGTGATCGGGGCCTGGCAGGGCTTCTGGGTGGCGTTCGTCGGGATCCCCGCGTTCATCGTGACGCTGGCGGGCATGCTCCTGTTCCGCGGCCTCACGCTGCTGATCCTCGACAACATCTCCCTGTCGCCGTTCGGCCAGCCCTACACGACGATCGCCGCGGGCTTCCAGAACGGCCTGCTCGGCGGGCCCGGGTACGACGTGTTCACGCTCGTGGTCTTCGCCATCGCCGTCGCGGCGTACGCGTTCAGCCAGTGGCGTGCGCGTCGAGGTCGGATCGCCTACCAGCAGACGGTCGAGGCCTTCCCGCTCTTCGTGCTGAAGATCGTCGTCATCGGCGCCGTCGTCATGTGGTTCGCGTACCAGCTGGCGAGCAGCCGTGGCCTGCCCAACGTGCTGATCCTGCTCGCCTTCCTCATCGTGACGTACTCCCTCGTGACGAGCCGGACCGTCTTCGGTCGGCACGTCTACGCGATCGGCGGCAACCTCTCGGCGGCCCAGCTGTCCGGCGTCAAGGTGAGGTGGGTCAACTTCTTCATCTTTGTCAACATCGGCTTCCTGGCCGCGGTCGCGGGCGTCGTCTTCTCGTCCCGCTCCAACGCGGCGCAGCCCGCTGCGGGCAACATGTTCGAGCTCGATGCGATCGCGGCGTGCTTCATCGGTGGCGCCGCCGTGACCGGTGGCGTCGGCAAGGTCACCGGCGCGATGGTCGGTGGTCTGATCATGGCCGTCATGAGCAACGGCATGCAGCTCATGGGCGTCGACCAGTCGGTGCAGCAGGTCGTCAAGGGCCTGGTCCTGCTCCTCGCGGTCGCGTTCGACGTGTGGAACAAGCGCCGGGCGGGTGCCGTCTCCCGCTGAGGCGTCGGAGCGCTCCGGCACAGCGGGCGCACCCAGACGAAGGCCCGGCCCCGAGAGGGGGCCGGGCCTTCGTGCTGCAGGGACCGCTCAGGGACGGGCGGCGAACCGCTCGAGGAGCTCCGCGTGGCCGGAGACGACGAGCAGGTCGTTGGCGGAGATCCGCGTGTCCTCGGTCGCGTAGACGAACTCCTCACCGGGGGGCTTCACGCCGATGACCGTGACGCCGTACCGCTGGCGGATCTGCGACTGGCCGATCGTGAAGCCCTGCGTCTCGCGCGGCGGGCGCATCTTGACGATGGTGAAGCCGTCCTCGACCTCGATGTAGTCCAGGAGCTTCCCGGAGACCAGGTGGGCCACGCGGTTCCCGGCGTCGGCCTCCGGGAGGACGACGTGGTGCGCACCGATGCGGTGCAGGATGCGCGCGTGCTCGTTGGAGATGGCCTTCGCCCAGATCTGGGGGGTGCCGAGGTCCACGAGGTTCCCTGCGATGAGGACGCTGGCCTCCAGCGACGTGCCCACGCCGACGACCGCGACGCCGAAGTCCCGCGCCCCGAGCTGCAGGAGCGCCTCGGGGTTGGTGGCGTCGGCCTGGACCAGCGGGAACCGACCGGTGTACTGCTCCACGAGCTGCGCGTCGCGCTCGACGGCGAGGACGTCGTGCCCGAGGCGCTCGAGCGTCAGCGCGATCGCTGTGCCGAAGCGGCCCAGACCGATGAGCAGGACGCCGGCGTCGCGCTCCTTCTCCTTGTTCTTGCCGCGCCCGCGCGCGAGCACTCCTGCGGCACGGTCTCCGATGCCCTGGCTCGGGCTGAGGCCTGTCGGTCGGGGGACCTCCAGCCCGCTGGGCGGGTCGTGGTCGAACGCGTCAGCCAATGATCGGCCTCTCCTCGGGGTACCGGATGACGCGGCGACGGTCGCGCAGCGCGAGCGCGGCGGCGACGGTCATGGTCCCGGTCCTGCCGATGAACATGAGCGCGGTGATGACGTACTTCCCCGAGTCCGGGAGGGTCGGGGTGATGCCTGTCGTCAACCCTACGGTCGCGAACGCCGAGATCGTCTCGAACAGCACCACGTCGAGCCGCAGCCGCGTGATCTCGAGCAGCAGCAGGCTCGCGACGAGGACCGTCGTGGCACCGATGAAGGCGACCGCGATCGACAGGCGCAGCGTGTCCCGGGGGATGCGGCGGCCGAACGCCTCAAGGTCGTGGTCACCGCGGGCCTCCGCGAGGATCGCGAGCATGAGGACGGCGAGCGTCGTCACGCGGATGCCGCCCGCGGTCGACGCGCTGCCGCCACCGACGAACATGAGGGCGTCCGTGAGGAGCCAGGTCGCCTCGTACATGTCGCCGGTCTCGACCGTGCTGAAGCCGCCGGAGCGGGGCATGACCGAGGCGAAGATCGACGCGAGCACCTTGGACGGGACGTCGAGGGGCCCGAACGTGTCCGGGTTGCGCCACTCGAACGAGCCGATCGCCAAGGCCCCGACGCCGACCAGCAGGCTCGAGACGGTGAGGGTGAGCTTGGTGTGGAGGCTCCAGCGGCCGACGTCGGTGCGGCGGCGTGCGAGGTTGAGGATGACCGGGAAGCCGAGCGACCCGATGAAGACGCCGAGGATGATCGGCACGTTCATCCACCAGTCCCCGACGTAGGGCATGAGGCCCTCGGGCGTGGACACGAAGCCGGCGTTGTTGAAGGCCGACACCGCGTAGAAGACGCCGTGCCACAGGGCGTCGCCCAGGGACTCGCCGAGCGTGAGGAAGCGGGGGATGAGGACGAGCGCGATCGCGGCCTCGAGCGTCAGCGAGGTGATGATGACGACGCGCACGAGCGAACCGACCTCGCCCAGCTGCGCCGTCTTCGTCTCCGAGGCGGTGAGCAGGCGTTGCGTCAGCCCGATGCGTCGGGACACCGCCATGCCGAGCAGCGACGCGAGGGTCATGATCCCCAGGCCGCCGATCTTGATGGCGACGAGGATCACGGCCTGACCGAAACCCGACCAGTAGGTCGCCGTGTCGACCGTGGTGAGGCCGGTCACGCACACCGCCGACGTGGCGGTGAAGAGGGCGTCGACGAACGCGGCGGACTCCACGCCGGCGGTCGCCTGGGGGAGCAGGAGGAGCCCCGTGAAGAGGGCGACCACGGCGGCGAAGACGGAGAGGGCGAGACGGGCCGGGTGGTGCCGGGCGAGGTCGTCCACCCACTCGCGCCCGATGAGGAGCGGCTGCGGTATCTCCACGCGCACCTCCGTCCGTCCGGGTGACGGCCGGGCGCCGTCGTCGTCGCCCACTGTGGCACCGCCCACTCTGGCACCGCGCGCCGGTTCCGCGCGGGACGTGACGCGGATGACGACGCCGTCGTGCCGGAGACGGGGCGGCGGCCCGACCGGCAACCGCCGGTGGAGGCGCTCGACCGGCGGCCGCCTGGCCGGGCGGGCGGCGCGCGGTCTGCGGGCGTGACGCGTGTCACGCGCACCGCTCGCGGCGGGCTACGGTGGACCATGCTGACGCGGGTCGTGTGGTCCCCGGCGCTCCTCGGCTACGACTTCGGCCCCGGGCACCCGATGACGCCGGTCCGTCTGGACCTGACCTTCCGCCTGGCGGCGGAGCTGGGCGTCCTCGACGCGGACGGCGTGACGCTCGTCGGTGCGGAGCCGGCGTCGGACGAGGTGCTTGCGACGGCGCACGACCCCGCCTACGTGGCCGCGGTGCAGCGCGCGTCCGCCACCGGGCGGCCCGACCCGTCGCACGGTTTGGGCACCGCGGACGACCCCTGCTTCCCGGGGATGCACGAGGCGGCGGCGCGGATCGTCACGGGCTCCGTCGAGGCGGCGGACGCGCTGTGGTCGGGGGAGGCGCTGCACGCGGTGAACATCGCCGGTGGAATGCACCACGCGATGCGGACGAACGCGGCGGGCTTCTGCATCTACAACGACGCGGTCGCCGCCATCCGGCGGCTGCTCGACGCCGGGGCGCAGAGGGTGGCGTACGTCGACCTCGACGCGCACCACGGTGACGGGGTCGAGGCAGCGTTCTGGGACGATCCCCGGGTGCTCACGGTGTCGGTGCACGAGAGCGGGCTCACGCTCTTCCCCGGGACGGGCCACCCGACGGACGTCGGGGGGCCGCACGCCCGGGGGACGGTGGTGAACGTCGCTGTGCCTGCCGGGACGTCCGACACCCGGTGGCTGCGTGCGGTGGACGCCGTCGCGCTGACCGTGGCCCGGGCGTTCGCCCCGGAGGTGCTCGTGACGCAGCACGGGTGCGACGCGCACGGCCAGGACCCGTTGACCCACCTGGACGTGTCCGTCGACGCGCAGCGCGCCGCCATGGAGCGAGTCCACGCGCTGGCGCACGACGTGTGCGCGGGGCGGTGGCTCGCGCTCGGCGGTGGCGGGTACGCGGTGACGCAGGTGGTGCCCCGTGTGTGGACGCACCTGCTCGCCATCGCCGCGCACGTGCCGATCGACGTCGGGACACCTGTGCCGGAGGGCTTCGCGGAGCACGTCCGGCTCATCACCTCCGGCGGTGAGACGCCCGCGACGATGGGCGACGGTGAGCCGCTGCGCGCGCCACGGGGCTGGGGCGAGGGCTATGACCCCCATGACGACGTCGACCGGGTCATCCTCGCGGCGCGACGGGCGGTTTTCGAGTGGCACGACCTCGATCCGCTGTACGACTAGCCGGTCACTCCTGTCACCCGTTCCACCCCTTTCACACCCGTCCCAGCAGCCCCTAGGCTTCGGGCGACGCAGCCGACCGGTCGTGTCAGCCAGGCCGTGAAGGAGATCGGGGCAGCATGACCAGTGGGCCGGAGCAGCCTCGCCTGCGGTACCTCACGGTGGCGGAGGTCGCCGACGTCATGCGCGTGTCCCGGATGACCGTGTACCGCCTCGTGCACGGGGGCGAGCTGCCGGCGGTGCGGGTCGGCCGGTCCTTCCGCGTCCCGCAGGACGCGCTCGAGGCCTATCTCGCGGCGTCGTTGACGGAGCACCACGGCGATCAGCAGGAGGGGCGCCTCAGCTCCTGAGGTTCCGACTGCGCCTGCCGGCCTGCTGTCTGCCTGCTCTGCACGTCTGCACGTCTGCACGTCTGCACGTCTCCGTCTGCCGCTGGCTCCGGGCCTGCTGCCGGTCTGCCGCTCGCTGCTCGTCCTGGCTGCCGTACGGGCCGCCGCGACTGGACCGACGTTCGTCCGAGCCGCGGGCGCTGAGACGCCGACCGACGGCCGAGGACTCGCAGCCTCTGGACGCGGTACAGTGAGCGACGGACTTTCCCGAGCTCGGGGCGGTGCCTGGGCCTCGCGGCCTCGGACGGACCCCGGTGACCCGACCTAGAACCTGTGAGGACCCGTGGGCTCCGTCATCAAGAAGCGCCGCAAGCGCATGGCCAAGAAGAAGCACCGCAAGCTGCTGCGCAAGACGCGTCACCAGCGCCGCAACAAGAAGTGAGCTGAGCCGCCTCAGGCGGCATCTGACGCCCAGGCCCGGTCGCCCCGCGACCGGGCCTGTCGTCGTCTCTCGAGCGGCCTGCTGCGAACCGTGGGAACGGGTGCGGACCCCCAGTCCGAGACGCCGGCCGAGCACCCTGACGGCACGCCCACGCATCCGCGGAGCCGACCGCACGGTGTGAGCCGATCACTGGGCGCGCTCAGAACGGCGGGTCGCCGTTGCGGGCGGTGCCCGGTTGCTCCGCCGTGTCGCCGGGGCGCAGGGGGTTCCCTCCGCTGCGTCCGGGTAGCCGTTCGCCCTCGCGTCCGGCTCTGCCGTCCGTGACGGCTGCCGTTTCGTCGCCAGGTGTGCCGGGCGCTGGTCTGCCGCTCGGTCTGCCCGTGCGGAGTGGTGGTTCCGGTTCGATCGGTGCGGTCTCGCTCGGTGCCGGGACGGGGTTGCGGGTGTACGGCTTACCGGTCGGTGAGGTCCACGTCGTGACTCCGGTCGCGGGGTCGCGGTGGGGTGTCCATCCGGCGTGGGTCTTGAGCTGGTGGTGGTGGCGGCACAGGGCGGCGAGGTTGGACCGTCGGGTCTGCCCGGCCGCGTCGCGGGTGTCGTCGAAGGCGATGGTGTGGTCCAGGTCGCAGGTGTGGGCGGGGGTGCGGCAGCCGGGGAAGGTGCAGGTGACGTCGCGGGCGATGATCGCCTCACGCAGGGCGTCCGGGGGCGGTAGCGGCTGCCGGGTTGTTCCAGGGCCTCCCCGGTGGCGGGGTCGGTGCGTTGGAAGTGCCAGGTCGCCTCCGCGGCCAGGTGGCGGGCCAGGGAGGGCAGGACCGGCCCGTACCGGTCCAGCCATGCCGGGGTCCAGGTCGCCCCGGCCAGCGCGTCCGCGGTGACGGTGATCGCGAGCTTGACCGGGCGGCGCCGGCGCCGCCGTGAGGTCCGCACGCCGGGACCGGTACCGGCACCGCCGCCCGCGCCCGCGCCCGCGCTGTCGCGTGCGTCGGCGCCCGGGCCGCCGCGGCCGGTGAGCAGCGCGCCCAGGTCGTCGGTCGTACCGTCCAGGACCGAACCCAGGACGTCGACGAGGGCGTCCGCGCGGCGCGCGTCCACACCGCGGGGGTCCTCCGGGGCGGCGGTGGTGGCGACGGGGTCCAGGGCGTGCATGACCCGCACCGCGTCCCCCGCCGGCAGGCACGCCCGCAGCGTGGCCATGCAGTCCGGCGCGGGTTCGAGCACCACGCACCGGTCCCGCACCGCTTGGTGGTGGCGGTGCTCGGCGGCGTCGGGGTCCACCTGCAGCACCGCCCGTCGGGCGGCGGCACCGACCTGGGGTGCGGTCAGCTCGTGCGCCCGGTCCAGCACCTCGGTGTGCACCGCCCGGGCCTCCTGGCCGGTCAGGGACCCGGTCTCGCGCAGCAGCACGTCCGCCTTGCGCACCGACACCACCCCGAGCGCCAACGCGTCGTGGACCTCCGGGGCGTGACCGAGCTCCACGGCCCGGTCCAGCAGGACCTGCGCGGCCCGCCCCGACGCGGCCAGGGTCCCGGCGACCTCGTCCCGCAGGCCCTTGACCGCCCACGTGGACCCCACCGCCCGGCGGTGCAGCTCCTGCAGCACCCTGGCCTGACCGGCCACCACCCACCCGGCCAGCCGGTCCCACGCCGCGACCACCTCCAGCAGGTCCTCGCTGGGGGCGTCGGCGACCGCGACCTCCTGCACCATCCCCGCCAGCCCCGGACCGGGGACCGCAGCGGCGAACCTCGCCGCGTGGGGGTGGATCAACGCCCACCGCACCGCCACGTCCTGCGCCGGGATCGACCGGCCCGCCCGCGACCGCGCGAACGCCAGCGCCGCGGCGACGTCATCCTCCGCCGACCGCTCCACCACCACACCATCGAACATGCGTACGACACTAGAACGAGGCACCGACACGAGCGCGGAGCCGTGGGCCGCGCAGGCACCGACGACGCGCTGCGCTGCCGTCGACTCGCACACGGTGCTGGGCGTGGCATGCGCTGAGCGCGGAGGTGATGCCCGCGTCAGCGCGCGCGCCGAACCTGATCTTCGCCCGCCTGCCGCCTGCCGCCTGCCGCCTGCCGGCCCGCCGCTGCCGCCGGCTGGCGGGGGCGCCGCCTCGCGTGTCAGGGTCGCGTCAACGGGCGCCGCCCGTGACCAGCGTGTGCGTCCGCCGGGAACGGCAACGCCGTGCGGGGACGTCGCCGCCCGACGTTCGTGCGATCATGAAGATCCGTCCCGGGACGGGACGGTGCCGGACCGGGAGGTGTTCGTGGCCGCCACCATGCAGGACGTGGCGCGGCGCGCCGGCGTCTCGGCGAAGACGGTGTCCAACGTCGTCAACGGCTACCCGTACGTCAAGCCCGAGACGCGGTCGCGCGTGCTCGACGCGATCGCCGAGCTCGGCTACCGGATGAACGCCTCCGCGCGGAGCCTGCGCACCGGACGCAGCGGGATCATCGGGCTCGCTCTGCCGGAGCTGCGCGTGCCCTACTTCGCCGAGCTCGCCGGCGCCGTCATCGCCGCTGCCGAGGAGCGCGGGGTGACGGTGATCATCGAGCAGCACGGTGGTCGTCGGGACCTCGAGCTCGAGATCCTCACCGGCACGCGGCGGCACCTCACGGACGGGCTCATCTACAGCCCGCTGGCCCTCGGTCCCGGCGACGAGGCGGCGCTCCTGGGCCTCCCGTACCCGCTGGTGCTGCTCGGCGAGCGCATCTTCCACCCGGAGATCGATCACGTCACGATGCAGAACACGGCCGCCGCCAAGGAGGCGACGGAGCACCTGCTCGGTCTCGGCCGACGGCGCATCGTCGCGATGGGCCCCAACCCGACCCAGGAGGTGGGCTCGGCGCCGCTGCGCCTCCTCGGCTACCGGGCCGCGATGGACGAGGCGGGCCTCGAGATCGACCCGGCGCTCGAGGTGGCGACCGCACGCAGCTGGGACCACGTGACCGGCGCCCGCACCATCGGTCGGCTCGTGGACGACGGCGTGCGTTTCGACGCCGTCTTCGCGTTCAACGACTCCCTCGCTCTCGGCGCGATGCACGAGCTCCAGGTCCGCGGCATCGCTGTGCCAGACGACGTCGCCGTCGTCGGTTTCGACGCGATCGACGAGGGGCGGTTCTCCAACCCCACCCTGACGACGATCGACCCGGGCCGGGCCGAGATCCCGGAGGCCGCCGTCCGGCTGCTCGACGAACGCAGGCGCGGCACCGCCGGCGAGCCGCAGCGGATCGCACCCGCGTTCCGTCTGGTCCCGGGGGGCTCCAGCGGCGCGGAGGAGACCTTGGAGGTCCCCGTCCAGGCCGTCTGACCGGCCGGCTGGGTCCACCCGTCACCTCCGGTCACGGCCGTCGCTCCTGCGTGCCGGCCGCGACCAGGACCCCGTCACGACCCGGCCCTGCAGCCGGATCACGAACGCGTATCAGACACGTCACCACTCTTGACGCGCGTTCTTCATCGATGAACAGTACGGTTTTACATCGATGAAGCACCGCGCGAGCGGGACGGATCAAGGAGGATTCGCATGCACATCACGCGACAGGGCAGCCGGCGCATGTCGGCGACGGCCGTCGCCCTCGGCGCAGCCACCGTCCTCGCTGCCTGCGGCGGTGGCGACGGTGGTGACGGCGGTGGTGGCGGCTCGGGCGCATCGGACGCCTCGTGCACCAACACGATCAAGGTGGACGACGCTCCGGTGGTCACGGTGTGGGCGTGGTACCCCGCCATGGAGCAGGTGGTCGACCTCTTCAACGAGACGCACGACGACGTCCAGGTCTGCTGGACGAACGCGGGTCAAGGGGGTGACGCGTACCAGGCCTTCAGCACCACGCTCGAGGCGGGCTCGGGAGCCCCTGACGTCATGATGATCGAGGCCGAGTTCCTCGCGCAGTACACCATCCGGGACGCGCTCGTGGACCTCGCCCCGTACGGCGCGGCGGAGCTCGAGGAGGAGTACACCGAGGGTGCATGGTCCGACGTGAGCGAGGGAGATGCGGTCTACGCCATCCCCGTCGACGGTGGACCGATGGGCTTCCTGTACCGGCAGGACATCTTCGACCAGTACGGCGTCGCCGTGCCGACGACCTGGGAGGAGTTCGCGGCGGCGGCCCAGCAGCTCAAGGACGCCGGCTACGAGGGCTACATCGCCAACTTCCCGCCGAACTGGTGGGCCTTCTTCCAGGCGATGGCTGCTCAGAAGGGGTGGGAGCCCTTCGAGTACGACTCGGGCAGCACTGAGATGAAGATCAACATGGCGACCCCGGAGGCGATCGAAGTGCTCTCGTACTGGGAGGACCTGGTTGATCGTGGTCTCCTCGCCACGGACGAGGCCTTCACGGCGGACTACAACGCCAGCCTCGTGGACGGCACGTACGCCTCGTACGTCGCCGCAGCATGGGGTCCCGGTTACCTGGCCGGCCTGTCCGACGCGGACGCGGACGCCGTCTGGCGTGCAGCGCCGTTGCCCCAGTGGGAGGGCGAGCTGCCGCGGCAGGTCAACATCGGCGGATCCACGTTCGCCGTCTCCGAGCAGGCGGACAACCCTGAGCTGGCCGCGCAGGTGGCGATGGAGCTCTTCGGCACGGAGGAGGCGTGGAAGATCGGCATCGAGGAGGCCGCGCTCTTCCCGCTGTGGATCCCGGTCCTGGAGTCGGAGTACTTCGCGGATCTCGAGTACCCCTTCTTCGGCGGTCAGCAGATCAACAAGGACGTGTTCCTCGAGGCGGCTGCCGGCTACGAGGGCTTCACGACACCTCCGTTCCTCACCTACGTCTACGACCAGGGAACGCAGCAGCTCACTGCGCTCGTGGAGGGATCGGCTACCGCCGAGGAGGCGATGAACGCCATCCAGGAGGACGTCGTGACCTACGCCGAGTCGCAGGGCTTCACCGTGACGGAGTAGCAGCCCCGCGCCCGGGCCAGGCGTGAACCTGGCCCGGGCGCACGGGCAGCTGCCCAGCCCGGACACCCGGACAGGAAGGTGAGTTCCCCATGACGACGACGACGTCGACGCCCCCCGGGGCAGTCAGCACCGGACGCCCGCCGGCACCGACCCGCGGCAGCAGGATCGAACGCAACCGCCAGCGCTGGGGCTGGTTCTTCCTCGCCCCGTTCGCGGTGATCTTCCTCGTGCTGCTCGTGGCCCCGCTGGGCTACGCGTTCTGGATGAGCCTGCACACCAACACGCTCGCCGCCGGGGAGTCCTTCACGGGTCTGACCAACTACCAGCGCGCCTTCAGCGACCCGCTCTTCCTCGGCGGACTGGCGCGGGTCGGCCTGTTCGTCGCCGTGATGGTGCCGATCCAGCTGGCCGTGGCCCTCGCGGCTGCACTGGTCCTCGACACCCTCGCGACGCGCCTCTCGCGCTTCTCGCGACTCATGATCTTCGTGCCCTACGCGGTCCCGGGGATGATCGGCGCCCTCATGTGGGGCTTCCTCTACAGCCCGCGGTTCGGGCCGGCGTCGGACCTCTTCGACCTCTTCGGCGCGGACGCTCCGAACTTCCTCGCACCAGGAACCGTGTTCGGCAGCCTCATCAACATCGTCACCTGGCAGTGGTCCGGCTACTACATGATCATCATCTTCGCCGCCCTGCGCGGCATCGACCCCTCGGTCTACGAGGCGGCGCGCATCGACGGCGCCAACGGTCGGCAGATCGCCTTCCGCATCAAGGTGCCGATGATCTCTGCGGCGCTCGTCATGGTCGTCGTCTTCGCGCTCATCGGCACGCTCCAGTTCTTCACCGAGCCCTCGATCCTGCGCAACGTGGCCGCCGGGGCGATCCCCGTGCACTACACGCCGAACATGTACGCCCACGGGCTGGCGTTCTCGTACCAGCAGTTCAACTACGCCTCGACGATCTCGTTCGCCCTCGGCGTCGTCGTCTTCGCCTTCTCGTACCTCTTCCTGTTCCTCACCCGGAAGAAGAGCGGACTGAACTCATGAGCCTCCAGACGACCGGCGGCGCCGCGGGCGCTCCGCCGACCTCCACCAGGGCAGGACGCCTGCGGCGCCGGCCTGCCGCACCGGCGCCGCGCGGGCCTCGCGGACGACGCCTCGGGTCACACCTCTTCCTCCTCGCACTCGTCCTGTACTTCGTCACCCCGCTGTGGTGGCTCGTCGTCGCGGCGACGAAGTCGAACTCGGGGCTCTTCGCAAGCAGCAGCAGCCCGTTGTGGTTCGCCGACGACTTCTCCCTCGTCGACAACATCCGCACCCTGACCACCTACCAGGGCGGGATCTACTGGACCTGGCTCGGCAACTCGTTCGTCTACGCCCTCGCGGCCGGTGTCGGGGCCACCGTGCTGTCCCTCCTGGCCGGCTACGGCTTCGCCAAGTACCGCTTCCGGGGGCGCAACGCGGCGTTCGCCCTCCTGCTCGGCAGCGTCATGGTCCCGCTCACGGCTCTGGTCATCCCGACGTTCGTGCTCCTTGCCGAGCTCGAGCTCGTCAACACCCGGTGGGCCGTCATCCTGCCGTCCCTGCTCAGCCCGCTCGGCGTGTACCTGGTCCGGGTGTACACGCAGGACGTGGTGCCCGACGAGATGCTCGACGCCGGACGCGTCGATGGCGCGGGGGAGCTCCGGCTCTTCTTCCAGGTCGCACTGCCGCTCCTCCGCCCGGCCATCGTCACCGTCCTGCTGCTGTCCGTCGTCGCCACCTGGAACAACTACTTCCTCGCGCTGACGATGGTGCGCAGCCCCGAGCTGCTCCCCATCACGGTCGGGCTCGCCAACTGGCAGGCGCTGTCCAGCGGCGGGGCCGGCGGCGAGACCTTGTGGAACCTCGTGGTGACCGGGGCGTTCCTGTCGGTGCTGCCGCTCGTCGGCGCATTCCTCGCCCTGCAGCGGTACTGGCAGGGCGGGCTCGCCCTCGGCGCCATCAAGTAGCAGCCTGGGCGCCATCACCTGGTCGCCCACGCACCGTCCCCATCCCGACACCCGTCATCAGGAGCCTCCCTTCATGCTGCACGCGTCCCTGTCCCTGAGCCCCGCGTTCGTGGTCTCGCCGGTGCACCGGCGCACGTTCGGCTCGTTCGTCGAGCACCTCGGCCGCTGCGTCTACACCGGCATCCACGACCCGGGGCACCCCTCGGCCGACGAGGACGGCTTCCGCAAGGACGTCGTCCAGGCCGTCCAGGAGCTCGGCGTCACCACGGTGCGCTACCCGGGGGGCAACTTCGTGTCGGGCTACCGGTGGGAGGACGGGATCGGCCCGCTCGACCAGCGGCCCGCTCGCCTGGACCTCGCGTGGCACTCCACCGAGCCCAACACCGTGGGCGTCGACGAGTTCGTCCGTTGGTGCCGCACGGCGGGCGTCGAGCCGATGATGGCCGTGAACCTCGGCACGCGGGGCGTCCAGGAGGCCCTGGACCTTCTCGAGTACTGCAACGTCGCGGGCGGCACGCACTGGTCCGACCTGCGCCGGGCGCACGGCGCCGCGGAGCCGCACGCCATCCGCATGTGGTGCCTGGGGAACGAGATGGACGGCCCGTGGCAGATCGGTCACAAGACGGCCGAGGAGTACGGCCGGCTCGCCGCGGAGACCGCCCGCGCGATGCGGATGATCCAGCCCGACCTCGAGCTCGTGGCCTGCGGCAGCTCCGGGTCCGCCATGCCGACCTTCGGGGCCTGGGAGCGCGCCGTCCTGACCGAGGCGTACGAGCACGTCGACTACGTCTCGGCCCACGCGTACTACTTCGAGGAGGACGGCGACCTCGCCTCGTTCCTCGCCTCGGCCATGAACATGGACGCGTTCATCGACGACGTCGTCGCCACGGCCGACTCCGTTCGCGCCGCCCGCAAGCTGACCAAGCGGATCCACGTCTCCTTCGACGAGTGGAACGTCTGGTACCTGCACGCGGCACCGTCGGAGCCGCCGAAGGACAGCTGGCCGGTCGCCCCCGCCCTCCTCGAGGACCACTACAACGTGGCGGACGCCGTCGTCGTCGGGAACCTGCTCATCTCGCTCCTGCGGCACAGCGACCGGGTGCAGTCGGCGAGCCTCGCCCAGCTCGTCAACGTCATCGCTCCGATCATGACCGAGCCGGGCGGTCGACTGTGGCGGCAGACCACCTTCCACCCGTTCGCCCTCACGGCCCGCCACGCCGTCGGGGAGGTGCTCGAGGTGGGGCTGCGGACCCCGACGCACGAGACGGCGAAGTTCGGCGAGACGCCCCTCCTGGACGCGGTGGCCACGCACGACGCGGAGTCGGGGGACGTCGCGGTGTTCGTCGTCAACCGGTCACTCACCGAGGACGCGACCCTCGAGGTTGACCTGCGTGCGTTCGGCGACCTCCGGGTGGCCGAGGCGGTCACGCTCGCCAACCCGGACCCGTACGCCCGGGCCACGGCCGACGACGACGCCTCGCTCGCCCCGGTCGCGAACACGTCGGCGACCGTCGACGCCGCCGCCGCGCGCGTCGTCCTCCCCCCGGTCTCCTGGTCGATGCTGCGGCTCGTCCAGGCCTGATCAGACCCCCGGGCGGGCGCGTCCGTCGAGCGTCCTCGCCCGCCCGGGGGTCGATGTCGCGCCGATGCAGGGGGCCGGCTCGCCGTCGTCGGCGTCCCTGCCCGGGAGGATGCGGACCGGCCGGCCACGCACCGCGTGCGCCGGCCCGACGCCCCCTCAGCCTCCGAGCCGCTTCTGCACCGTCCGGACGGCGAGCCGTGCGACCCACAGCAGCCCCGCCACGCTGGCCGTCTGCACGCCGCGCCGGGCGGCGGTGCGGCGCCGGCCGCGGAACTCGTGGACCGGCCACCCGTGCTCGGCCGCGTGGCGCCGCAGCCGCACGTCCGGGTTGATCGCGAACGGGTGCCCGACGGCCGAGAGGATCGGCAGGTCGTTCGTCGAGTCGCCGTAGGCGTAGCACCGCCCCAGGTCCAGGCCCTCGGTGCGCGCCAGCTCCTCCACGGCGCGCGCCTTGGCCGCGCCGTGCATGAGGTCACCGATGAGGCGACCGGTGTAGATGCCGTCCTTGTGCTCGGCCACGGTGCCGAGCGCGCCGGTCACCCCGAGACGGCTGCCGATGAGCCGGCCGATCTCGATGGGGCTGGCGGTGATGATCCACACCTGGTGCCCGCGCGCGAGGTGGTCGGACAGGAGCGCCTGCGCACCGGGGAAGATCCGCAGCGACAGCACCTCGTCCCAGACCTCCTCGCCGATGGCGGTGATGTCCGCGACGGACCGTCCCGCCACGACGCTCAGCGCCCGCGAGCGGATGTCGGCGATGTCCTTGAGGTTCTCGCCGAACGCCAGGTAGCGCGCGTGCTGGCGGGCGACCTTGGCGATGTCCTCCACGGCGACGAACCCGCGCCGGCGCAGGCCCACCGCGAGGTGGAACGCGCTCGCGCCGCGGATGATCGTGTTGTCCAGGTCGAAGAACGCCGCCACCGGCGGCACCGGGTCCGGCAGACCCTCCTCCTCGACGGCCGCGCGGGCCGCGGCGCGACCGTGCTCCTCGACGTCCTGCTCGAGCTCGTCGACGCCGTAGGGGTGCGGGTCGGTCTCCTCGGTCGGCTGCACCACCCGGCCACTGTATCCACCGCCGGTCGGTGGGCCGTCCGACCTGCCGCCCGGCGTCCGACCGCGGCTTAGGGTGGTCGCCGTGACCACTCCCGACGACGGGCGCGTCGTCCTGTACGGGCGGGCCGGCTGCCACCTGTGCGACGAGGCGCGCGAGGTGCTCGCCGCGGTCGTCCCCGACGACGTCGGGTGGCTGGAGGTCGACGTCGACACCGACCCCGACCTCCAGGCGCGCTACGGGGAGTACGTCCCCGTGGTGACGGTCGACGACGTGCAGGTCGGCTTCTGGCGGGTCGACGCCGAGCGGGTGCGCCGGGCCCTGGGGCACCGCGCGTGATGCAGGTCCCGCCGTCCACGGTCGCCCGGCTGCCCATCTACCTGCGCGCCCTGGACGACCTGGCCGCGCGCGGGACGGCGCGCACGTCGTCCGGGGAGCTCGCGGCCCTCGCCGGCGTGGGGCCCGCGCAGCTGCGCCGGGACCTGTCGTGCCTGGGGTCGCACGGCGTCCGCGGCGTCGGCTACGAGGTCGCGCACCTGCGCTCGCAGGTCGCGTCGGCGCTCGGCCTCACCCGGGACCTCGCCGTCGTCATCGTGGGGGTCGGCAACCTCGGGCAGGCGTTCGCCGCCTACGTCCAGGCGTACGAGGCCGACGGGGGACAGGGGTTCCGCGTGGCGGCGCTCGTCGACGCGGACCCGGGGGTGGTGGGGACGCGGGTGGGGCACCTCGTCGTCGAGCCGGCCGAGCGGCTGGAGGACGTCGTCGTGCGGGAGGGTGCCACCGTCGCCGTGCTCGCGACGCCCGCCACCGTGGCGCAGGAGGTCGCGGACCGCCTCGTCGCGGCCGGGGTGCGGAGCATCCTCACCTTCGCGGCCCGCGTGCTGCGGGTGCCGGACGGGGTGGACGTGCGGTCGGTCGACCTCGCACGCGAGCTGCAGATCCTCGCGTTCCACCAGCAGACCCGTACGACGTCGCCCCGCTGACCGCCTGCCGCCCCGCCCCGACCATGGTCGCCGGCCCTGGGCACGACGACGCCGCCGGACCCGGGGGTGGTGGTCCGGCGGCGTCGCGAGTCGGTCGCGGACGACCGACGGTTCAGCTGCGCTGGTGCTCAGGCCTGGCGGATGGCCGAGATCTCGAGGGCGATCTTGACCGTGTCGGACACGAGGACGCCGCCGGTCTCGAGGGCCGCGTTCCAGGTGAGGCCGAAGTCCTTGCGGGAGATCTCGGTCGCGGCGGAGAAGCCGGCGCGCGGGTTGCCGAACGGGTCGGTCGCGGTGCCGTTGAACTCGGTCTTCAGCTCGACCGACTTCGTGACGCCGTGGAGGGTGAGGTCGCCGGTGACGACGTAGTCGTCGCCCGCGGCGCGGACCGACGTCGAGGTGAAGGTCCACGTCGGGTAGGTCTCGACCTCGAAGAAGTCGGCGCTCTTGAGGTGGCCGTCGCGGTTGGCGTCGCGCGTGTCGATGGTGGCCGGGTCCAGCGTGGCGGCGACGGCGGAGACGGCGAGGTCGTCGCCGACGGTGATGGTGCCGTCGGTGATCGCGACGGTGCCGCGGACCTTGGCGATGCCCGCGTGGCGGACCGTGAAGGCCGCCTCGGAGTGCGAGGCGTCGATCGTCCAGGTGCCGGCGGTCAGGCCGTTCGGCAGGGTGGTGACGGTGGTCTCGGTCATGGCGGTTCCTCTCGGGCGGTGGTTCGGACGCCGCCGACGGCGGCTCCAAGTTGAAGCGTCAACTAACTAGTTGATAGTTCTACTACACTGAGGGCGAGGGCGCAAGGCCCTGCAAGGAACCAGGGCCCCTGCCAGGGCGCACGGCCCCTGTTACGGTTCGGCGGCGGAGGAGGTGGACGGCATGGCGGTGACGCCTGACGACCCGGGTACAGCGGGCACCCGTTGGCTCACGACGGAGCAGCAGCGGTGGTGGCGCGCGTACCTGCTGGGCACCGCCGCCCTCCAGGACGCCCTGAACCGGCAGCTCGACGCCGAGGCCGACATCTCCCTCAGCGAGTACGAGATCCTCGTCCGGCTCTCCGAGGCGCCCCGACGGACCGTCCGGATGTCCGAGCTCGCCGCGTCCGTCATGCACTCGCGCAGCCGCCTCACCCACACGGTGTCGCGCATGGAGCGCCGGGGCCTCGTCGAGCGGCGCGCGTGCGAGGACGACGGCCGCGGCATCAACTGCGTGCTCACGCCGGCAGGCTTCGACCTCCTGGACCGCACCGCGCCAGGCCACGTGGGCGCCGTGCGCACCAACCTCGTGGACCTCCTCAGCGAGGAGGAGTTCCGCGTCCTGGGCCGCGTCATGGAGCGCATCGCCGAGGGCCCGCGCGAGGACTGAGACCCTCCTCACAGCCGTCCGACCCCACGCGCGCGATGAGCGAGACTGGGTGCATGCCCACGACCACCGTCCACCTGCTGCGCCACGGCGAGGTGCACAACCCCGGCGGCGTGCTCTACGGCCGGCTCGACGGCTTCGCGCTCTCCGAGCGCGGTCGGGCCATGGCCGGCCGCGTCGCCGACCACCTCGTCGGCTCCGGTCCCGCCGGGGCGGCGCGTCGCGACGTCGTCCACGTCGTCGCCTCGCCCCTGCAGCGCGCCCAGGAGACCGCCGCCCCCATCGCGGCCGCCTTCGAGCTCGAGGTCGCCACCGACGAGCGTCTGCTCGAGGCCGAGAACCGGTTCGAGGGCCTGACGTTCGGCGTCGGCGACGGCTCCCTGCGCCGCCCCTCGCACTGGCCGCTCCTGTGGAACCCCTTCCGTCCCTCCTGGGGCGAGCCGTACCGCGGTCAGGTCTCCCGCATGCTCGAGGCCGTCGCGACGGCGCGCGACGCCGCCCGGGGCCACGAGGCCGTCGTCGTCAGCCACCAGCTGCCGATCTGGGTGACGCGGCAGGCGCTCGAGGGCAAGCGGCTCTGGCACGACCCGCGCAAGCGCGAGTGCACGGTCGCCTCCCTGACGTCCCTGCACTGGGACGACGACCGCTTCACGGGCGTGACCTACTCCGAGCCGTGCGCGGACCTCCTGCCGGACGCGCCGATCATCCCGGGGGCGTGACCGTGACCCGTCGCCACCGGCTCGCCGCCCGCTGCGCCGCGGGCGCGCTCGCGGTCGTCGCGCTCGCGGGCTGCGCGCCGAGCGTCACCGGGGGCTGGACGGAGAGCGGCACGCAGGCCGGCTACGTCACCGGTGACGGCTCGGTGACGACGTGGCCGGTCGGTGACCGTACCGGCCCGCTCGAGCTCACGGGCACGACCTACGACGGCGAGACGGTGGACCTCGCGCAGTGGCGCGGCGACGTCGTCGTCCTCAACACCTGGTACGCCGCGTGCCCGCCGTGCCGGGCCGAGGCGCCGGACCTCGCCGCGATCTCGCAGGACTACGCCGACGACGGCGTGCACCTCCTGGGGATCAACTCCCGCGACGACGCCGGCAACGCGCTGGCCTTCGAGCGGACGTTCGAGGTGCCGTACCCGTCCGTGCACGACTCCGGCGGGGCGGCGCTCGCCGCCCTCCAGGGCGTCGTGCCGGTGCAGGCCGTGCCGACGACCGTCGTGCTGGATCGCGAGGGCAACGTCGCGGCCCGCATCCTCGGGCTCGCGGACGCGAGCACGCTGCGGACGCTCATCGACGACACCCTCGCCGAGGGCGCATGACCACAGCCGCGGTGGGCGTCGTCGCGGGCGTGGGTGACGTCTTCCAGACCACGGTGCTCAGCGGGTCGATGCTGCTCGCGGTCCCGTTCGCCCTCGTCGCCGGCCTCGTCTCCTTCGCCTCCCCGTGCGTCCTGCCGCTCGTCCCCGGCTACCTCGGGTACGTCTCGGGGATGGCCGGCGCGCAGGGCGGCCGTGGTGGGGGCTCGGCCGGTGGCACGGCCACGCTCGTGCGGGTGGGTCGCGGGCGCGTCGTCGCGGGCGTGGGGCTGTTCGTGGCGGGGTTCACGGCGGTCTTCGTGCTGTTCGGCGTGCTGGCCGGCTCCCTCGGCGCGCTCGTCAACCAGTGGAGCGACCCGATCACGCGGGTGCTGGGCGTCGTCGTCGTCCTCATGGGGCTCGTCTTCCTCGGCTGGATGCCGTTCGCGCAGCGCGAGCGGCGCCTCCACCTCGCGCCCACCGCCGGCCTGTGGGGCGCGCCCCTGCTCGGCGTGGTGTTCGGCCTCGGCTGGGCCCCGTGCATCGGCCCGACGCTCGTCGCGGTCTACACGCTCGCGCTCGACGAGGCGTCGGCCGGACGCGGAGCGGTCCTCTCGGTGGCGTACTGCCTCGGGCTCGGGCTGCCGTTCCTCCTCATCGCCCTCGCCCTGGACCGGTCCTCGCGCGTCCTCCGCGTGCTGCGCGAGCGACGCCGGCTCATCCAGCAGGTCGGCGGCGCCGTGCTGGTCCTCGTCGGCCTCGCGCTGGTCAGCGGTCTGTGGACGGCGTGGACGAGCTCCCTGCAGGGGCTCATCGGCGGCTTCGAGACGGTGGTGTGACGTGACCCCGGCGAACGCCCGCCCCGACGACGAGGCTCGCCCTGAGGGCGGCGTCCACCCCGGTGAGGCACTGCCCGACGACGACGCCGGCCGCGACCGCGACGCCGACCGCCTGGACCACCGGCCCGCGGACCACATGAGCGCGCCCGACCCGGCGCCGGGCGACGGGCCCGCCACGGCGACCCTCCCGACCCTCGGCCTGGTCGGGACGCTGCGCTGGACCTGGCGACAGCTCACGAGCATGCGCGTGGCGCTGATGCTCCTCATGCTCCTGGCGATCGTCTCCGTGCCGGGCTCCGTCCTGCCGCAGAAGCCCGTCGACCGTCCCGCGGTGGCGCGGTACATCGCCGAGAACCCGACGCTCGGCCCGTGGCTGGACCGGCTCGGGTTCTTCGACGTCTACGCGTCCGTGTGGTTCTCCGCGGTCTACCTGCTGCTGTTCGTCTCGCTCGTCGGGTGCATCCTGCCGCGCACGCGGGTGCACCTGCGTGCGGTGCGCGCGCGGCCGCCCCGCACCCCCCGGCGCTTCGACCGGTTCGCCGTCCGCGGTGAGGTGGTGGTCACCGCCGCCCCGGACGACGTCGTCGCGGTCGCCCGTGAGGCGCTGCGCGGCCCGCTCCGTCTCGTGCCCCGCTTCCGTGTCGACGACGACGTCGAGCCGGGCGGCGTGCGGACCGTCTCCGCGGAGCGCGGGTACCTGCGGGAGACCGGGAACCTCGTGTTCCACCTCGCGCTCGTCGGCATCCTCGTGTCGGTCGCGACCGGCCAGCTGCTGCACTACCGGGGTCAGGCGCTCGTCGTCGAGGGTCGGGGCTTCGCGAACTCCGTGACGGACTACGACACGTTCGAGGCGGGCACGGCGTTCGACCCGCGGTCGCTCGTGCCGTTCACGCTGACGCTGGACCGGTTCACCTCGCGGTTCACGCCCGAGGCGCGGCCCCTGGACTTCCTGGCCGAGGTGACCGTGACGGAGCCGGGCGCGCCGCCGCGGGAGGCGGAGATCCGGGTGAACTCACCGCTGGGCGTCGGGGAGGCCAAGGTCTACCTCCAGGGCAACGGCTACGCGCCGGACGTCACCGTGCGCGACGCCGACGGAGAGGTGGCGTTCGCGGGGGCGGTGCCGTTCCTGCCGGAGGACCCCGTCTACACGTCCCGCGGCGTGGTCAAGGTCCCCGACGTCTCCACCGGGGAGCAGATCGGCCTCGTCGGCTATCTCCTGCCGACCGCCGAGGTGACCGAGGCGGGCGCGCGGTCCGTCTACCCGCAGCCGCTCGAACCGCTGCTGGTGCTCACCGTCTGGACGGGCGACCTCGGCCTCGACGACGGCGTGCCGCAGAACGTCTACGAGCTCGACGACTCCGCGATGACGAACGTGCTCGACGCGGAGGGCCGTCCCGTCACGCTCTTCGTCCGGCCGGGCGAGACGGTCGACCTGCCGGACGGGCTCGGGTCCATCACGTGGGAGGGGCTGCCGCGGTTCGTCGCCCTGGACCTGCGGCACGACCCCGCGCTCGTGTGGATCCTCGTCTCGTCCCTGCTCGCGCTCGCGGGCCTGTCGGTGTCGCTCTTCGCCCCCCGGCGGCGGCTCTGGCTCAGGATCGCTCCAGGTGAGGGACGTACAGTGGTGAGCGCTGCGGCGCTCGCACGCAGCGACGACGTCGGGCTCCAGGGGGAGCTCGAGCGTCTCCTGGGGGCGGTGGGGGAGCGTTGCGGGGCCGGTGACCCGGACGGGGCCGAGCCCGCGGCGCACGACGTGGACGACGACGCCCCGGCACGCGCCGGGGCCAGCGGAAGGCCTGACCTGTGACTCTCGGCGAGCTCAGCCACATCATCGTCTGGGGCGCGACAGCGGCGTACGCCGTCGCGCTCCTCGCGTTCTCCTTCGACCTGGCGGGTCTGGCCGACCGCGTCGTCGCGACGCGGCGCGAGGGCGCGGCAGGCGTAGCGCGGACCGGTGCCCGCGGGACCGTCCCCGCCGCCGGGTCGTCGCGGGGCGCGGTCGGCACCGTGACCGCGGCACCGACGGTGACCGACGCCCGCGGCTCCGGCCGGGCCGCTCCGCCGGTCGGCGGGGCCGCGCCCCGGCGGGCGGCATCGATCGGCATGGCCGTCACCGTCGTCGGGCTCCTGCTGCACGTCGTCGGCACCGTCACCCGTGGGCTGGCCGCCGGGCGGGTGCCCTGGGCCAACATGTACGAGTTCACCCTCGTCGGCACGCTCGTCGCGGTCGGCACGTTCGTGGTCCTGTGCCGCACGCGCGACCTGCGGTTCCTCGGGGCGATCGTCCTCGGCCTGACGACCATCGCGCTCGGCGTCTCCCTCGTCGGCTTCTACGTCCCGGCGGCGGGGGTCGAACCGGCGCTGCAGAGCCCGTGGCTGGTCATCCACGTCTCCATCGCCACCATCGCGACCGGGCTGTTCACTGTGGCGTTCGCCGCGAGCGCGCTGCAGCTGCTCAAGGACTCCCGCGAGGCCCGGCTGGCCGCCGACGTCGCCCCCGCCGGCGGGCTGGGCGGGCCGTCGTGGCGCTGGCTGGACGTCCTGCCGTCGCTGCGCGACCTCGAGGCGCTGTCCTTCCGGATCAACGCCGTCGGCTTCGTCCTGTGGACGTTCACCATCATCGCCGGCGCGATCTGGGCCGAGGCCGCCTGGGGCCGGTACTGGGGGTGGGACCCCAAGGAGGTCTGGAGCTTCGTCGTCTGGGTCGTCTACGCGGCGTACCTGCACGCCCGCACGACCCGGGGCTGGTCCGGCCGCCGCGCCGCGTGGTTCGTGCTCGTGGGCTACGTGACCGTGATCTTCAACTTCACCGTCGTCAACCTGCTGTTCCAGGGCCTGCACTCCTACAGCGGCCTCTGAGCCCGGACCACGGAGCCCTGAGCGGCACGGCGCCGCTAGCGGTCGCGGACGGGTCGTCACCGAGCGCCATCGTGGGTCGCGGATCGCCGAGACGTCGACGTCCGCGACCGGGATCGCCGAATCGTCGAAGTGTGCGACGGAGGCTGACCGGCGGGCGCTGACGGGGCCTCGCTCGGTGGCATCGGTGGGGGCCGCGCGGATCGCCGAGACGTCGAGAACCGCGACGCGGATCGCCGAGACGTCGAGATCTGCGACGGTGCGGTGGCCGGACGCGGTGGCCCGGCACGGTGGCACGGCCTCGGAGAGGCCTCAGGCCGTGCGGTCCTGGTCGGTGCGCAGGCGCTCGGCGACGGCGTCCTCCGCCGCCTCGTCCTCCTCGACCGCCCGGGCGAGGCGCGAACGGCCCTCACGACGCCCCGCTCGCTCGGCCATCCACGCGCCGGCGGCGTCGCGCTGCCGACCGAAGACGACGTACGACAGCCCGAACGCGACGACCGCCGCCACGAGCGGGACGAGCCAGCCCCGCGCACCCACGAGGAGCAGCAGGCCGAGGGCGGCTCCGAAGAGCGCCAGGCGGAGCAGGGAGTAGGTCACGACCGGCACTCAGCAAGCGTACGGCCGCACCGGCTTACCCTGGTCCCATGGGCCGAGTCCTGGTGTACGTGGTACCCGTCGCGCTGGCGATCTACGCCGTGATCGACCTCTGGCGGAGCCGCCCCGAGGAACGCGCCGGTGTGCACCCCGTGCTGTGGGGCCTGATCATCGTCCTGGTCCCCGTGCTCGGGCCGGTCGCGTGGATCCTCACGAGCCTCTACCTGCGCTCCCAGCAGCGCGCTGCCGGCGGCCCCACGCGGTCCGCCACGCCCCCGACGCGTCCCGGGCGCCCCGTGCCCCGACGCCGCCCGGGCCCGGTCGCGCCCGACGACGACCCGGACTTCCTGTGGCGGCTGGAGCGCGAGCGTCGTCGGCGCGAGCAGGGCGGCCCCGCCGGCTCCTCCGGCGCCGCAGGACCGATGCTGCCCCCCGACGGCGGGCCCACGCCGACCGACGCGGGCGACGACGACGGCCCCGGCGGTCCGAGCGGTCGGGGCACCGGCCGCGACGCCGGCGCCGGCAAGGACGACGACGGCCGGGGCTGACAGGAGGGCCGGGGCTGACGACGGCTGCGTCCAGGGTGGCGCGCGGCGCCGAGCCCGTCAGATGGCCAGTCCGAGGCCCAGCACGAGGCCGAAACCGAGCTCCAGCAGGCCGGTGCCGGCCAGCACGGGCTTGAGCAGGATGCCCCTCGCTCCGAGCAGCACGGTGGCCGCCAGCACGCCGGCCGGGAAGCCCAGCAGCAGCACGAGGGCGGCCCACGGCGACGCGAACGCGCAGATCGCGCCCAGGCCGATGGGCAGGGTGACGAGCACGGCGTAGACCCGTCGGGCGCGGTGGTCGCCCAGCCGCACCGCGAGGGTGCGTTTGCCCGCGAGGACGTCGGTCGGGATGTCCCGCAGGTTGTTCACCATGAGCAGGGCGCACGCGAGGAGGCCGATCGCGACCGCGCCCACCACGGCCGCCCAGGAGACGCCGTCGGTCTGCGTGTAGGTGGTGCCGAGCGTCGCGACGAGGCCGAAGAACACGAACACCCCGACCTCGCCCAGGCCGCGGTAGCCGTACGGCGTGCGGCCGCCGGTGTAGGTCCACGCGGCAGCGACGGCGACGGCGCCGACGGCGAGGAGCCACCAGTGCCCGCTGAGCGCGACCAGGGCCAGGCCGAGCAGCGCCGCGACGCCGAAGGCGACGAACGCCGCCGTGCGCACCTGCGACGGTCGCGCCGCGCCGGAGGCGGTGAGCCGCATCGGTCCGACCCGGTCGAGGTCGGTGCCGCGGACGCCGTCGGAGTAGTCGTTGGCGTAGTTCACGCCGACCTGGAGGGCCAGTGCCACGCCCGCCGCCAGCAGGGCCCGGCCCGCGTGCGCCGCGCCCATCTCGGCGGCCGCTCCCGTGCCGACGGCGACGGGGGCGATCGCGGCCGGCAGGGTGCGCAGCCGCGCGCCCTCGAGCCACTCGGCGGTCGTGGCCATGCGTCGTCCTCCTGTGGTCGTGCTCGTCAGCGCGCAGGCGAGGCGGGGTTCAGCCCGGTCCGTGCACCGCGAGGCGCTCCGCCGCGAGCCGCGCCACGGCCGCCCGGTCCACCTTCCCCGGTCCGCGCAGCGGGAGGGCCGCGACGTCGACGAGGTGCCGCGGGGCTGCGGCCCGCCCCAGGGTACGGGTGACGTGCGCCCGGACCGTCGCCAGGTCGGGCGTCGCCCCGCCGCCGCCGACCACGACCGCGGTCACCGCCTGGCCCCACTCGGGGTCGGGCACCCCCACCACGCAGACCTCCGCGACGCCGGGCAGCCCCGCGACGGCCGCCTCCACCGCCGCGGGCGCGACCTTCGCGCCACCGGTGACGAGGACGTCGTCGCGGCGGCCCAGCACGCGCAGCACGCCGTCGTCGAGGGTGCCGAGGTCGGCCGTGGCGAACCATCGGGTCCCGGAGGGGTCGACGCGGAACGCCGCCCGGTCCAGGTCATGGCGGGCCCGGTAGCCGCGGGCGAGCACCGGACCGGCGAGCTCGACGGCGCCGTCGTCGTCGAGGCGGACGTCCACGCCGGAGAGCGGGACGCCGTCGTACACGCACCCCCCGCACGTCTCGGTCATGCCGTACGTCGTCACCACGGGCAGTCCGAGCGTGCGAGCCCGGTCCAGCAGGGCCGCCGGGGTGGCCGCCCCCCCGAGCAGGACCGCGCCGAGGCGGTCGGTGAGGGCGCGGACCGCGCGCGGCGCGGTGTCGTCGAGGGCCGCCACGAGCCGGTGCAGCTGGGTGGGCACGAGCGAGGAGTGGAGGGGGGCGTCGTCGGGCGCGGCGTGGACGGCGCGGATCCAGGCGGTCGGGTCGAACCCGGTCGTCCCGGCGAGCACGACCGGCTCGTACCCCGCCACGACCGAGCGGACGACGACCTGCAGGCCCGCGACGTGCGCGAGGGGGAGGGCCAGGAGCCAGCGCCCGGCCCCGCCGAGGCGCCCGTGCGTCGCGGTCGCCGACGCCCGGAGCGCGACGTCGTCGAGCAGGACCTCGCGCGGGTCGCCGCTGGATCCGGAGGTGCGGACGACGAGCGCGACCTCGGAGGCGACCGTGCCCCCTTCCTGGCCCAGCCGCGTGCCCGCATCGGTGCCCGCATCGGGGCCCGCGTGCGCGCCTCGGTCGGGTCCGGCAGCCACCGGGGCCAGGGCCGGCCCGCCGGCCAGCGCGTCGCGGACCGCCGCCGTCACCTGCTCCGCCACGGCGACGTCGAGGGGGCCGACCACGAGCGTGCGCACCGGCCGCCCGCCGGGGGTCGTGGGGTCCACGATCCCAGCGTAGGCGGGCCGTACAGTGACTCCCGGCATCGGGCGGTGGCCCGCGGCCGGCATGGAGGAGCGGACCCGCGCGACGGGTCCCGATCAAGGAGTCCCGCGTGGTCAGAACGTCCACCCCCCGCCCGCCGGCGGCCGCATCCCCGTCGGCCCTGCAGCCGGGTCCGTCCTCCACCGGACGGGGGTGGCGTCACCGCGCGCTCCCGGCGGCGCTCCTGGCGGTGGCGGGCCTGGCGCTGGCAGCCTGCTCGTCCGCCGCGCCCGTCGCGGAGCCCGAGGTGCCCGAGCCGGTGACGGTGACGCCCACCGTGGAGCCGTCACGGGCCGCGGCTCCAGAGCCGGTGGTGCCGACGGTGTGGCCGCTCACAGGCGTCCAGACGGCGGAGGTGGCGAACCGGCCGGCCGTCGCCGTCAAGGTCGAGAACACCACCGTGGCGCGGCCCCAGTCCGGCCTGGAGGCGGCGGACGTCGTGTGGGAGACGATCGTCGAGTTCGAGGTGTCGAGGCTGGTCGCCGTCTACCACTCGCAGGTCCCCGAGGAGGTCGGGCCGATCCGGTCCGTCCGTCCCATGGACCCCCTGATCGTCGCGCCGCTGCGCGGCCTGCTGGCCTACTCCGGCGGGCAGCCCGGCATCCTCGCCGAGGTGCGCGGCAGCGGCGTGCAGTCGATCAGCCACGACCAGGGCGCGCCGGGCATGTACCGGGTGGGCTTCCGCAGCGCCCCGCACAACGTCTACGGGACGATGTCCCGCTGGCTCGAGATCGCCGACGCCGAGCACAGCGCCCCGCCGGCGGAGCAGTTCGCCTTCGCGCTGCGGCCCGAGCTGGCGACGGCGACGGCGTCCGGCTCGCCGGCCTCGACGCTGAGCTTCTCCCTCTCGGCGCAGTCCCGGCCGAGCTGGTCGTGGGACGGCGCGTCGGGTACCTGGCTGCGATCGGAGGGCTCCGCCCCGGCGACGTCCGCGAGCGGCGGCCGGCTCTCCGCCGTCAACGTCGTGTCGGTGACCGCGCCGCACCCGAACAGCCCGTTCGGCGCGCAGGGCGGCGCGCCCGTGCCGACCTACGGCCTCGTCGGCGAGGGGGAGGCGGTCGTCGCGACCGGGGGGAGGACGGTGCCCGCGATCTGGCGCAAGGCGGCGGCGGACGCGCCCCTGCAGCTCTTCGCCGCCGACGGCTCGCCCGTCCTCCTGGCGCCGGGCAACACGTGGGTCGAGCTTGTGCCTGCGGGCAAGGGCTCGCTGACCGTCGGCTGAGCGGGCCGGACGACCGGCGCCTCCGGCGGTCATCGCACGCCGCACCCGCGGTGTACGACCTCAGGATGAGGTGGCCGGTCGACCCTGCGCCCCGCGGGGGAGGGCCGGCTGGCCATGACAGGTCCCGCGGAGGATCCGCGACCGGGGGACCGGCGGGCAGAGTGGTCGCATGACCACGACCCACCCGGACGGCCGGCTCGAGCGCACCCGCCACGACCCGCTCACGCCGGAGGTCCGCGAGCGCCTGCGGACCGTCGCACCGGTCCTGGTCGCCGTCCTCCTGCTCTTCGGCGTCGCCATGGCCGGGTTCTTCGCGCTCGGCGAGGTCCTCGACCTCGGCGTCTGGCTCGTGAGCGCGGACTGACCTCGCTCGGGAGCGGGCGTCGTGGTCAGCGCTCGTCCGCCGCCGCACGCCACTGCAGGAGCCGCTCCCGGCTGCGGACGAGGCGCAGCAGCGTCGTCAGCAGCAGCCCGCCGACCAGGTTGCCGGCCACCACCACGCCGAACCAGGGCAGCCAGGTCGCGAACGTGGCCACCGGCTCCCCGGCGTGCAGGGCGACGAAGAACACCAGGGTGTCGAGCACCGAGTGCAGCAGCCCCGTGCCGACGATGACGAAGGCGATCCCGACCGCCGCCACGATCCGGGCCACGTCGTCGTCCGTGCCCTGCTGCATGCGGGTCAGCAGGGTGATCGCCGCCCCGGCGAGCACCGCCAGGGCGATGGTGCGACCGTCCAGGGGGACGTCGACGAGCTCGGCCGTCATCTCGCCCGCCGTCCGGTGCAGCGACGGCAGGCCTGTCGCGATGAGCCACGCGACCACCCACCCACCGAGGAGGTTCCCCGCCAGAGTGCCGACCCACAGCCGCAGCAGCTGCGGGACGGTGCCCTCGCCGGCCGCCACCACCATGACGGGCACGTGGAAGCCCTCGGTGAACAGCTCGCTGTGACCCAGCCGCAGGGCGATGAACCCGATGGAGAACGCGAGCGCCCCGAGCAGCGTGCTCCCCGTGGCCTCGACGACGACGAGCAGCGCGAGCACACCGACGGCGACCTCGATCCCCGCCACCGTGCCGGTCGCGAGGAGGTCCGGGGTGCTGCGGTGCAGGCGCGGCCGACCCTCGATGATCGCGCGGTCGAGCGCGTGGTCCTTCTCCTCGGTCGTCTCCGGCTCGTCGACGCGGTCGGACGGCGCGGTGGAGGGGTCGTCGGTCGTGCCGTCGTGCGTCCTCGTCACCAGCTGCTCCGTCCGTCGGGGCGCCGGGTCCCCGACGGCGTCTGCCAGTGATCGTCGCCGTCGTCGCGGCGGAGCACCACTGCTGGGCGGACGGGCCTCTCAGCGGACGCCGCGCGGAACAGATCCTCAGAAGTGGTGCGGGAACCGCGACCAGTCCGGCTCCCGCCGCTCGAGGAACGCGTCGCGGCCCTCGACGGCCTCGTCCGTCATGTACGCGAGCCGGGTCGCCTCGCCGGCGAAGACCTGCTGCCCCATGAGGCCGTCGTCCGCCAGGTTGAACGCGAACTTGAGCATCCGCACGGCCTGCGGCGACTTCGTCGCGATGACGCGGGCGTACTCCAGGGCGAGCTCCTCGAGGTCGTCGTGCGGGGCGACCTCGTTGACGGCGCCCCACGCGGCGGCGTCGTCGGCGGAGTACTCGCGGGCGAGGAAGAAGATCTCCCGCGCACGCTTCTGACCGACCTGCCGCGCCAGGTACGCGGAGCCGTAGCCGCCGTCGAACGAGCCGACGTTCGCGTCGGTCTGCTTGAACCTGCCGTGCTCTCGGCACGCGATCGACAGGTCGGCGACGACGTGCAGGGAGTGCCCGCCGCCGGCCGCCCACCCGTCGACGACGGCCACGACCACCTTGGGCATCGTCCGGATGAGGCGCTGGACCTCGAGGACGTGCAGCCGGCCCGCGCGCGCCGGGTCGATGGCGTCCGCCGTCTCCGCGCTCACGTCGGAGGTGTAGCGGTACCCGTCGCGCCCCCGGATCCGCTGGTCGCCGCCCGAGCAGAAGGCCCAGCCGCCGTCCTTGGGGCTCGGGCCGTTGCCGGTGAGCAGCACCGTGCCGACGTCGGAGGTCATGCGCGCGTGGTCCAGGACCCGGTACAGCTCGTCGACGGTGTGCGGGCGGAACGCGTTGCGCACCTCCGGCCGGTCGAAGGCGACCCGGACGACGGGCAGGTCGCGGACGACGGCGCCCGCGGCGTCGCGCTCGACCCCGCGGTGGTACGTGAGGTCGGTGAGGCCCTCGAAGCCGGCGACGTCCCGCCACCGCTGGGGGTCGAACGTCGCGGACACCGGGCGGGGCAGTGCGGTCATGGCGTCACCCTAGATCCGCGGTCGCCGCCCGGGCGTCCCGCGGTCCCGGCGGCCGCCGGCGGCTACGGTGCTCGGTGTGACGACCGCAGCGCCTGACGTGCACGTGTACCGCGTCGGCCTGCGCACCCGGTTCCGCGGGCTCACCGCGCGCGACGGCGTGCTCGTGCGCGGTGACGCGGGCTGGGGCGAGTTCTCCCCCTTCTGGGACTACGACGTCGACGAGTCGCGCGCGTGGTGGCGTGCGGCCCGCGAGGCGGCAGACGAGGGCTGGCCCGCCCCCGTCCGCGACCGCGTCCCCGTGAACGTCACGGTGCCCGCCGTCGACGGCGCGACGGCACGCGCGATCGTGGAGCGGTCCGGCGGCTGCCGCACCGCCAAGGTGAAGGTCGCGGAGCCCGGGCAGACGGTCGACGACGAGGTCGAGCGGCTCGAGGCCGTGCGGGACGCCCTCGGCCCCGGAGGGCGCATCCGGGTCGACGCGAACGGCGCGTGGGACGTCGACGAGGCGGTCACGCGGCTCGCCGTCCTCGACCGGGCGGCCGGGGGCCTGGAGTACGCCGAGCAGCCCTGCCGCACCGTGGAGGAGCTGGCTCGGGTGCGCCGGCGCACCCCGGTGCCCGTCGCCGCCGACGAGTCCGTCCGGCGGGCGGAGGACCCGCTGGCCGTCGTCCGGGCGGAGGCGGCGGACGTCGTCGTGCTCAAGGTCCAGCCGCTCGGTGGGGTGCGGGCGTGCCTGCGCCTGGCCGAGCAGGTCGGGCTGCCCGTCGTCGTGTCCTCGGCGCTGGAGTCGTCCGTCGGTCTCGCGGCCGGCGTCGCGCTCGCCGCCGCGCTCCCGGACCTGCCGTACGCCGCAGGACTGGCGACCGCCCAGCTGCTCAGCGCCGACGTCGTCCCCGACCCGTTGCTCCCCGTCGACGGCGCCCTGCCGGTCCGTCGCCCGCAGCCGGACGCGGCGCACCTCGCGGCGACCGCCGCCGACGACGGCCTGGCGCGGCGCTGGCACGAGCGCGTCCGCGCGGTCACGGCGGCGCGGGCGGCGGGCGCATGAGCGGCGGGCTCGGCCCGGACGGGTCCGAAGGCTTCGCCCGGTCCGGGGAGCTGACGGAGCGCGCGGAGCCCACGGCCGAGGCGCCGTCCGTGCACGCGGCCCGGGTCCTCCTCCAGGCGCTCGCGGCCCTCGGCCTGCGGGAGGTCGTCCTCGCGCCCGGCTCGCGCAGCGCGCCGCTGGCGTACGCGGTCGCCGAGGCGGCGCGGCGCGACGACCGCCGCGACCCGGGGGCGCCCGCGCTGGACGTGCACGTGCGCATCGACGAGCGTGACGCGGGCTTCCTGGCGCTCGGTCTCGCGAGGGGTGCGGCGCTGACCGGCCGGCCGCGGCCGGTCGCCGTCGTCACGACGTCCGGGACCGCGGTCGCCAACCTGCACCCAGCGGTCCTGGAGGCCCACCACGCGGGGCTGCCGCTCCTGCTCCTCACCGCCGACCGCCCGCACGAGCTGCGCGGGACGGGCGCGAACCAGACCACCGAGCAGGTCGGTCTGCTCGAGCCCGTGCGTCTCACGGTCGACGTCCCGGCACCGGTGGGCAGGCCGGGGGAGGACCGCGACCTGCGGCACCTGGCCGCGCGCGTCGTCGCCACGGCGACGGGGTCGCGGACGCAGGCCCCGGGGCCCGTCCACGTCAACCTCGCCTACCGGGACCCGCTCGTGCCCGCGGGGCTGCCGTGGCCCGAGCCCGGTCCGGACGGGCTGACGGAGGTGCTGCGACGCGGCGCGACGGCGTCCGTCGACGGTGCCGGAGCGGGACCCGGAGCGGGACCCGGCCCTCGCGGCGGCGCGCCCGCGGTCGCACCGCTGGTCGAGCGCGGCGCGGCCCCCCGTGGGATCGCCGACGGCGTGCCGACGGTCGTCGTGGCGGGCGACGGCGCCGGTGCCGTGGCGCGCCAGGTGGCGGAGGCCAACGGGTGGCCGCTGCTCGCGGAGCCGTCGTCGGGCGCACGGGGCGGGCCGTGCGCCGTGCCCGTGTACCGCCTCCTGCTCGCCGAGCCCGCGCTCGGCGGCGCCGTCCGGCGCGTCGTCGTGCTGGGCCGGCCGACGCTGTCCCGGCCCGTGCAGGCGCTGCTGGGCCGCCCGGACGTCGAGTCGCTGGTGGTCGCGCCCGCCGGTGCCGACTGGGTCGATGCCCCCCGCGCCGCGACGCAGGTCGCGACCGAGGTGCCGCCGGCGCTGCTCAGCGGGACGGGCGCCGCGGGCCCCGCGGAGCGTGCCTGGCTCGCTGCCTGGCGCGATGCGGGGGCGGCGGCAGCCCGTGCGGTCGCGGCGACACCTCTGCCCGACGACGCCGCCGTCAGCGGGCCGACGGTGGCACGGGTCGTCGCGGCGTCCTGCGCCGACGGCGACGTGCTCGTCGTCGGCTCCAGCAACCCCGTCCGGGACCTGGACCTCGTCGCCGACTGGGCCGAACCGCCGCTCGTCGTCGCCAACCGTGGGCTCGCCGGCATCGACGGGACGGTGTCGACGGCCGCCGGTGTGGCGCTCGCCCTCGACCGCCCGGTGCGCGCGTACGTGGGTGACCTGACGTTCCTGCACGACGTCGGCGGGCTGCTCGTCGGCCCGCTCGAGCGGGAGCCGGACCTGCAGGTCGTCGTCGCGAACGACGACGGCGGCTCGATCTTCGCGACGCTCGAGCACGGCGAGCCCGAGCGGGCGGACGTGTTCGAGCGGGTCTTCGGCACACCCCACGGCGCCGACCTCGGTGCGCTGTGCGCCGGCTACGGGGTGGCGCACGAACGCGTGACGGACCCGGACGCGCTCGCGGCGGCGCTCGGCCGACCGGTCCGGGGCCGCAGCGTCGTGGAGGTCGCGGTCGACCGCTCCGGGCGGCGCGCGCACGCGGCCGCCGTCGGGGCTGCCGTGGCGGCTGCCGTCCGAGCCGTGGTCAGCGGGCCCTGAGCCCAGGCCGCCCGCACCTCGCCCGCGTCCCGCCCGTGGCGACGCTCCCAGGGTGCTCCCAGGTCGTACCCAGCGCCGCCCGAGGTCCGGGGGTTTCACTCGTCACCGACGCCGACGAGGAGGACCCATGAGCAACCCGTGGCAGTACCCCGGACCCCAGCCGCACCCGTTCGACCAGCGGCACCCGGCCCAGCAGCACCAGCAGGGGCACCCGGCTCCGCAGCACCCGGCGCCGCAGCATCACCAGCAGACGCGCCCGGCCCACCACTACCCCCAGCCGGCGCCCGTCGCGGTCGCCCCGGCCGGCGCCGCGCGGACGCCGTGGATCCCGCTGGTCGGCACGGCGACGGCCGCGGCGGTCGCCGCGAGCCTGCTCACCGCGGGCGCGACCGGCGCGTTCGACGCCGAGCCGGCGGCCACCGGCGCGGTCGCCGAGGAAGCGCCCGCGTCGCGCACCGTCCCTGCGACCCTGCCCGGCGAGCAGCCGGACTGGCAGGCCGTCGCGGACGACGTGCGCGCGAGCGTCGTCGCCATCCAGGTGCGGACCGCGCAGGGTGGTGGCCAGGGCTCCGGCGTCGTCATCGACGCCGAGGGCCGCATCCTCACCAACCACCACGTCGTGGGTGAGGCCGTCGAGGGCGGGCTGCAGGTCGGCCTCGCCGACGGCCGCGTCCTCGAGGCGACGCTCGTGGGCACGGACCCCACCCGCGACGTCGCGGTCATCCAGCTGGTCGACACGCCGGAGGACCTCCAGCCGGCGGAGCTCGGCGACTCGGAGGCGGTCGAGGTCGGTGCCCCGGTCATGGCCGTCGGCAACCCCCTCGGGCTGGACAGCACCGTCACGACCGGCATCGTCTCGGCGCTGGACCGCCCGGTGACGACCGGCGACGGCGGGGGCACCGTCGTCACCAACGCCATCCAGATCGACGCCGCCATCAACCCCGGCAACTCCGGTGGCCCGCTGTTCGACGCGCAGGGCCGGGTCATCGGCATCAACTCCTCGATCGCCAGCATGCCGACCGGCAACGGCGGCTCCGCCGGGTCGATCGGCCTGGGCTTCGCCATCCCCTCGACGCTCGCCGAGCGGGTCGCGGCGGAGCTGGTCGAGGACGGCACCGCCTCGCACGCCTTCCTGGGCGTCTCCCTGAGCGACGGCACGGCCGAGACCGACGGCGAGGTGCGCCGGGGCGCCGTGATCGAGGAGGTCACCGACGGCACGCCGGCCGCCCAGGCCGGGCTGCGGGCCGGCGACGTGGTCGTCGCGATCGACGGTGACCCGGTCCGCGGGGCCGAGTCGCTGACGGCCTTCGTCCGCGAGCGTGCCGTCGGCGAGGACGTCTCGCTGACCGTCGCGCGCGACGGCAGCACCTCCGCCGTGGACGTCACCCTGGTGGAGCGGCCCGACCTCCGCGCCCAGGAGGCACCGCAGCAGGCGCCGCAGCAGGCGCCTCGGGGGTTCGACCCCGGCGACCTGCCCCCGGGCCTCTTCGGACAGGGCTGAGCGCCGCCACGGCAGCGGCTCGACGCTGACGCCCTCGTCCCACGCACCCGGCCCGGCGGCTCCCCCTCCGTCGGGCCGGGCTCCGTCCGCGGTCAGCCAGCGGCCCTGAGCCGTCAGGCGGGGGTGCCCTCGTCGGCCCAGAAGGCGGCGGCCGCGGCGCCGTCGTCGCGGGTGTGGGCCCCGGCCGCGTCCGTCGCGCGGCCGTCGTCGGCCGCGGCGCGCGGCTGGGGCGCCTCGATCTCGCACCACACGCGCTTGCCGCCCGACTCGGTCGGCTCGCTGCCCCACGCCGCGGACAGCAGCTCCACGAGCGCCAGGCCGCGGCCTCCGACGGTGCCCGGCCGCCCGATCACGGGCACGACGCTGCTCGCGTCCCAGACCTCCACGCGCACCGCGCCGCCGGGGACGTGGGAGACCTGCAGGACGAGGTCCGTGCCGGCATGCAGGGCGGCGTTGGTGACGAGCTCGGAGACGACGAGCAGGACCGGGTCGGCGGGCCGCTCGGGGACGTGCCGGGTCAGCCCGTCCCGGGCGTGGGCACGTGCTGTCGCGGCCGCTCCCGGCGTCGGCTCCAGGCGCAGGCACATCGCCGACGTCTCGTCGTCGGGCTCGACGCCGGGGGCGGCCGCGTCGAGCCCTTCCCGACTGAGGTCGCGGGAGGCCGTCCGGACGGCGACCGGTGTGCCGTCCGCACCCCGCACGGGCTCGATGACCGTCCGGAACACCCGGGGACCGGCGACCGTGGGGACCTCGTGCTCCAGCACGTGGGTCACGCCGGTCGTCAGGACCGCCCGGTGGTGCCCGTCCCACAGGTCGGCCATGTGGTACGGGTAGCCCATCTCCCGGTTCGTCCGCCCGATGGCCTGCTCGCGCGTGAGCCCCATGACGCGCAGCACCCCGTCGTCGGCCTCGATGCAGCGGAGGTCCGTGTCGAAGACGGCGACGAGGTCCCCGTCGTCGCTCCCCGACGCAGCCGGGGCGCCGGGGGTCACGACGAGCCTCACGAGCTCGCGCCCGTCGTCCACCACCGGTTCGGCGGCGGCGTGCAGGACGAGCTCCTTCGCCGTCGTCAGCGTCACCTGCTTGCGGCTGGAGGTGAGCTCCGCCAGGTCGCACAGGCGCGCGAGCCGCTCGGCCACGAACCGGTCGTCGAGCAGACCGCCGACGACGCTGCCGAGGAGCCGGTCCGCGGGGCGGCCGACCATCTGGGACCAGGCCTCGTCCACCGCGACGGCGGTCCAGGTGCCGTGGACGTCCTCGAGCAGGACGGTGGGTCGCGTGCGGGAGGCGGATCCGCTCATCGCCACCTCCTCGCGTCGGGGGGGCCAGAGGTCGCCCGCGTGCGAGGGTACGCGCGGTCGATCGCATCCGCACGGCGACGTCGTGTCTCGTCCGCACCATGATCGACCGGCCCGCCGGCGGGGAAGGTCAGGCGCGCCGGGCGCCTGTGGATCAGCCGGTCAGGCGCGCAGCGCGGACCGCATCGGCTCCAGCTTGGCCTCCGACTCGGCCAGCTCGGAGGCCGCGTCGGAGGCCGCGACGATCCCGCAGCCGGCGAACAGGCGCAGGCGGTTCGGGTCGGCGGGGTCGAGCTCGGCCGACCGCAGGGCGATGCCCCATTCCCCGTCGCCGTCGGCGCCCATCCAGCCGACGGGCCCGGCGTACCGGGCGCGGTCCATCCCCTCGACCGCCGCGATGAGCGCGCACGCCGCCTCGGTCGGCGTCCCGGCGACGGCCGCCGTCGGGTGCAGCGCCGCCGCCAGGCCCAGGCTGGTGGGGTGCGGCGCGGTCCCGTGCTGCCCGTGCTGACCCGTGTGCCCGTCGCCCTCCGCACGGAGCACCCCGGTGACGTCGGTCGCCAGGTGCAGCACGTTGGGCAGGTGCAGGACGAACGGCGTCTCGGGGACGTTGGTCGAGGAGCAGAACGGCTCGAGCGCGCGCGTGAGGGACTCGACGGCGTACTCGTGCTCCTCGAGGTCCTTGGAGGAGTGCGCGAGGATCGCCGCGCGCGCCATGTCCGCGGCGTCGTCGCCGGTCCGCCGGATGGTCCCGGCCAGCACCCGCGAGGTGACGAGGCCCTTCTCGCTGCGCAGGAGCAGCTCGGGCGTCGCGCCCAGCAGCCCGTCCACCGCGAAGGTCCAGCACGAGGCGTAGTCGGCCGCGAGCCGCGCGAGGACCCACCGCGGGTCCAGCGGCGCCTCCGTGCGGGCGACGACGTCGCGCGCGAGGACGACCTTCTCCAGCCTGCCGGCCCGGATCGCCGCGACGGCGGTCCGCACCGCGTCCTGCCACCCGTCGGCCGAGCGTGCGCCGTCCTCGAACGTGACGGTCCCCGGTGCGGCCGGGGGAGCCGTGGGCCGCAGGACCGGCGCGGCGCTCACCGCACCGACGTCGAGGGTGGTGACCCACGCCGTGCCGCCGCGCCGCCCGACGACGACGCGGGGCACCACGAGCACGCCGCCGGCGGGCGAGCCCGCGGCGAAGGCGAAGGAGCCGAACGCGACCGGACCGGAGCCGGGGACGCCGACCTCGTCGCGGACGACCGCCGTCGCCATGAGCGTGCGCCACGCGTCCTCCGCGGCGGCGAAGCGGTCGGTGCCCTCGGTCTCGACCCGCAGCAGCTCGCCCCACGCGACGACGCCGTCGCCGCGGCGCACCCATGCCAGCCCGCCGTCGTCGGGGAGCAGGTCGAGCAGGTCCTCCGGCAGCGTCCCGGGGTCCACGGCGGCCGTGCGGGACACGAGGGGACCCGCGACCGCGCGCCGCAGCGGCGACAGCGGCCGCGCGTCCGGGGCCGGGACGGTGCTCACGACCGTCAAGACTAGGCCGTGCGCCCTGAGAGGGCGCTCGCGGGACGGCCGAGCGGCTGGCGCGCGAGGGAGACGTGCACCACACCACCGCGGACCTGCGCACCTGAGACACCAGCCGCACCTGAGACCCCGGCCGGACCTGATAGACGGGCCGCACCTGAGACACTGGCCGCCATGCGCGCCAGCCTGGACAAGCGTCCCCACGAGGTCGCGGCCATGTTCGACGGGATCGCCCGCCGGTACGACCTCACGAACGACGTCATCTCGCTCGGGCAGGACCGGCGGTGGCGTGCGGCGACGATCCGCGCCGTCGACGCCCGGCTCGGGGACCGCGTGCTGGACCTCGCGGCGGGCACCGGCACGTCGAGCGAGCCGTTCGCCGCCGCGGGCGTCCGCGTCGTGCCCTGCGACTTCTCCGTCGGGATGCTGACCGTCGGCAAGCGGCGCCGTCCGGACCTGCCCTTCACCGCGGGCGACGCGACGCGCCTGCCCTTCGCCGACGCGTCGTTCGACGCCGTGACCATCTCCTTCGGGCTGCGCAACGTCGTGGACACGGCCGCGGCCCTGCGGGAGATGCTCCGCGTCACGCGCCCCGGCGGGCGGCTCGTCGTGACGGAGTTCTCCACACCGACGTGGGCCCCGTTCCGCACGCTGTACCTGGAGTACCTGGTTCGCGCGCTGCCGCCGCTGGCCCGCGCGGTCTCGCGCGAGCCCGACGCGTACGTGTACCTCGCGGACTCGATCCGGGCGTGGCCCGACCAGGCGGGACTGGGCCGGCTGGTCCGCGACGCCGGCTGGGGCGACGTCGCGTACCGCGACCTCAGCGGTGGGATCGTGGCGATGCACCGGGCCACGCGCCCCCTCGCCTGAGCGGTCCGGGCGGCGCCCCAGCGGGTGCTTGTGCGTGCCGGGTGAGCGCCCGGTGAGCGCCGCGTGGGTGCTGGGCGGGCGCTGAGCCGGGATGCCGGAGGCCGCCGTGGCGGTGTCTAGACTGGGCGGACCCCAGTTCGTGAACGTCTTCACAAGAACGGACCAGGCGTGGTGCCACCCCTGCGCGACTCGTACGACGCCGACGTCATCGTCGTCGGCGCCGGCCCCGCCGGCTCGACCGCCGCCTACTACCTGGCGGTCGCGGGGCTGGACGTCCTCGTCCTCGAGAAGACCGCGTTCCCGCGCGAGAAGGTCTGCGGTGACGGCTTCACGCCACGCTCGGTCCGCGAGCTCGTCGCCATGGGCGTCGAGATGCGCGAGGAGGACGGCTGGATCCGCAACCGGGGCCTGCGCGTCTACGGCGGCGGGCACCGCCTCGAGCTGCCGTGGCCGGACCTGGACGCCTTCCCCGACTACGGCGTCAGCCGGGCGCGCAAGGACTTCGACGACACCCTGGCCCGCCACGCCCGCAAGGCCGGCGCCCGGATCCTCGAGCAGCGCTCCGTGACCGGGCCGGTCGTCGACGAGCGCACCGGACGCGTCGTCGGCGTCGTCGCCCGCCCGGTGGACGAGGCGGGCCGCAAGGCCGGGGACGAGGAGACCTACCGGGCGCCCGTCGTCATCGCGGCCGACGGCGTCTCCAGCCGCTTCGCCCTGGCGCTCGGGCTGGAGAAGGACCAGCGCCGCCCCATGGGCGTCGCGGCGCGCACGTACTTCGCGACCCCGAACAGCCACGACGACTGGATGGAGTCCCACCTCGAGCTGTGGGACGGCGAGCCGAACCGGTCGAACCTGCTGCCCGGCTACGGGTGGATCTTCGGCCTCGGTGACGGGACCGCCAACGTCGGCCTCGGGACGGTGAGCTCCACGGCGTCGACGGCGAAGGTCGACTACAAGGAGCTCCTGCGCCGCTGGATCGCCAACGCCCCGGAGGTCTGGGGGTTCGACGCCGACGCGCCCCTCGGCCCCGTGCGCAGCGCGGCGCTGCCGATGGCGTTCAACCGCAAGCCCCACTACTCACGCGGGGTCCTGCTCGTCGGCGACTCCGGCGGCATGGTCAACCCGTTCAACGGCGAGGGCATCGCCTATGCGATGCAGGCCGCCCGCACCGCCGCCGAGGTCGTGGCGCAGGCCCGGTCGCGTCGCACGGACGCGGCCCGCGAGGCGACGCTGGCCACCTACCCCCGGGCGATGGCCGAGCAGCTCGGCGGCTACTACACGCTGGGCCGGGTCTTCGTGAAGATCATCGAGGACCCCCGGACGATGCGGCTCCTCACCCGCTACGGCCTGCCGCGCCCCGCACTCATGCGCTTCACGCTCAAGCTCCTCGCGGACGTTTACGAGCCCCGCGGCGGCGACGTGTCGGACCGCGTGATCAGCGCGCTGTCGAGAATTGCACCGGCGGCATGACGCGACCACACTCTGTCGAGGCCGCGGCGCCGTGCACGGTCCACCGTGCGGCGGGCGGTAGGTTGGCCGGACACCTCGTTCACGGTCCCGCGACGCTGCGCCGGAACGGCTTGCACCACTGGAGGGCTCGATGAGCAACCCGTACGTCCCGATCCTGGTCCTCATGGGCATCGGTGCCGTGCTCGCCCTCGGCGGCGTCGGCGCGAGCTGGGTCCTGGGGCCGCGGCGGTACAACCGGGCCAAGCTCGAGGCGTACGAGTGCGGCATCGACCCCACCCCGCACGCCGTCGGCGGCGGCCGGTTCCCGATCAAGTACTACCTCGTGGCGATGACGTTCATCGTCTTCGACATCGAGGTCGTCTTCATGTACCCGTGGGCGGTGTCCTTCGGGATGCTCGGCCTCTTCGGCGTCGTCGCCATGCTGACGTTCCTCGCCCTCATCACCGTGCCCTTCGTCTACGAGTGGCGCCGCGGTGGCCTGGACTGGGACTGAACACGCGGACGAGCGGGACCGGCGGTGCGCCCGTCCCCCGTCGCGCTGGTCGGAGCAACGAGGCAGGACGCGGTGACCACGGCATGACCGGCAGCGATCACCGACCATCGAGTGCAAGGAAGGAGGGGCCGCCATGGGCATCGAGGAAGCAGCACCGTCCGGGTTCCTGCTGACGACCCTGGAGAAGGCCGTCGGCCTCACCCGCAAGGCGTCGATGTGGCCGGTGACGTTCGGCCTGGCCTGCTGCGCCATCGAGATGATGGCGACGGGCACGCCCCGCTTCGACATCTCCCGCTTCGGCATGGAGGTGTTCCGCGCCTCGCCGCGTCAGGCCGATCTCATGATCGTGGCCGGCCGGGTCAGCCAGAAGATGGCCCCCGTCGTGCGGCAGGTCTACGACCAGATGGCCGAGCCCAAGTGGGTCATCTCCATGGGCGTGTGCGCCTCGTCGGGCGGCATGTTCAACAACTACGCGATCGTCCAGGGCGTCGACCACATCATCCCGGTCGACGTCTACCTGCCGGGCTGCCCCCCGCGGCCCGAGATGCTGCTCAACGCGATCCTCACGCTGCACGAGCAGGTGCGCAACGAGCCCCTCGGCGCCAACCGGGAGCAGGCCGCGCGCGCCGCCGAGGAGGCCGCGATGATGGCCACGCCCACCTCCGACATGAAGGGCCTGCTGCGGTGAGCGACACCTCGCGGGACGACGGCACCCCGCAGACGCCGACGGAGGCCGCTCACCAGGGGCACGCCGAGAACGCGCTCGAGCCGTCGGTGCCGCGCACCCGGCTCGAGGTCATCGACGTGCGGACCGGCATGTTCGGCTCCTCGCAGGGCGGCGACACGAGCGGCTTCGGCGGCCTCGTCCGCACCATCGCGATGCCCGGCCCGAGCGAGCGCCCCTACGGCGGCTACTTCGACGAGGTCGTCGACCTCCTCGCCGAGGTCCTGGGCGAGACGGGCACGGCGTTCGACACCGCGGTCGAGAAGGTCGTCGTGGACCGCGAGGAGCTCACCCTCTACGTCCGCCGCGAGCACCTCGTCGCGGTGTGCCGGGCGCTGCGGGACGACCCCGACCTGCGGTTCGAGCTCGGGCTGGGCGTCTCGGGCGTGCACTACCCGCACGACGAGGGGCGCGAGCTCCACGCCGTCTACCACCTGTACTCGGTGACGCACTCGCGACGGGTGCGCCTCGAGGTCGCGGTGGGCGAGACGGACCCCCACGTCCCCACGACCGTGGACGTCTACCCGGGCCACGACTGGCACGAGCGCGAGACGTGGGACTTCTTCGGGATCGTCTTCGACGGGCACCCCGGGCTCGCCCGCATCGAGATGCCCGACGACTGGCCGGGTCACCCGCAGCGCAAGGACTACCCCCTGGGTGGCATCCCGGTCGAGTACAAGGGCGCGCACATCCCGCCGCCCGACACGCGGAGGTCGTACAGCTGATGTCTGCCACCACCAACGGCGCCACGGCAGGCGCCCCCGACGCGGGGTTCCGCGCGACCGGTTCGATCGTCGGCGAGGGCGAGGACGTCCCCACGTTCGAGTCGGGCGGCGGCGACTGGTCGCAGATCGCGGAGGAGGCGGCGCGGCTCGGCGAGGAGCGCATCGTCGTCAACATGGGCCCGCAGCACCCGTCGACGCACGGCGTCCTGCGGCTCATGCTCGAGATCGACGGCGAGACGGTGACCGAGGCCCGCTGCGGCATCGGCTACCTGCACACCGGCATCGAGAAGAACATGGAGTACCGGACCTGGTCCCAGGGCCCCACGTTCTGCACGCGCATGGACTACCTGGCGAGCTTCTTCCAGGAGACCGCGTACTGCCTCGCGGTCGAGCGGCTCCTGGGCATCGCCGACGAAGTCCCGGAGCGGGCCACCGTCATCCGCGTCCTCATGATGGAGCTCAACCGGATCTCGTCCCACCTCGTCGCCCTGGCGACGGGCGGCAACGAGCTCGGTGCGACGACGATCATGACCCAGGGCTTCACGGCCCGCGAGGAGATCCTCAAGATCTTCGAGCTGGTCACCGGGCTCCGGATGAACCACGCCTACGTCCGCCCCGGCGGCGTCGTGCAGGACATCCCGCCGGGCGCCCTCGACACCGTGCGCGAGTCCCTCGGCGTCATGCGCGGGTACATCCGCCAGCTCGAGGACCTCATGCTGGGCAACCCCATCTACAAGGGGCGCACCGTCGGCGTCGGGTACCTCTCCCTGTCCGGGTGCATGGCGCTCGGCATCACCGGGCCCGTCCTCCGCTCGGCGGGGCTGCCCTACGACCTGCGCAAGGCCGACCCGTACTGCGGCTACGAGACGTACGACTTCGACATCCCCACCTCGACCGACGCCGACTCCTTCTCCCGCACCGTGCTGCGGATCGAGGAGTGCTACCAGTCGATGCGGATCGTCGAGCAGTGCCTCGAGCGGCTCCAGGCGATGGCGCCCGGCCCGGTGATGGTCGCCGACAAGAAGATCGCGTGGCCGGCCCAGCTGGCCATCGGCTCGGACGGCATGGGCAACTCGCTCGACCACATCAAGACGATCATGGGGACCTCGATGGAGGCCCTCATCCACCACTTCAAGCTCGTCACGGAGGGCTTCCGCGTGCCGGCCGGCCAGGTGTTCCAGGCCGTGGAGCACCCGCGCGGGATCCTGGGCGTCCACCTCGTCTCCGACGGTGGCACGCGGCCCTACCGCGCGCACTTCCGTGACCCGTCGTTCAACAACCTGCAGGCCGTGTCGCTCATGTGCGAGGGCGGCCAGGTGGCCGACGTCGTCGTCGCGGTGGCCGCGCTGGACCCCGTGCTGGGAGGGGTGGACCGCTGATGGCGACCACGACGTACGAGCCCTACGAGGGCGCCAAGCTCGAGCGGATGACGCGGGACGCGGAGATCGCCAAGTCGCGGTACCCCGACCCCATGTCCGCGCTCCTGCCGATGCTGCACCTGGTGCAGTCCGAGGACGGGTACGTCACCCCGGACGGCATCGCGTTCTGCGCGCGGAGCCTGGGGCTCAGCACGGCGGAGGTCTCCGCCGTGGCGACGTTCTACTCCCAGTACAAGCGGCACCCCAACGGCGAGTACACCGTGGGCGTCTGCACCAACACCCTCTGCGCGATCATGGGCGGGGACGCGATCTACGAGGAGCTCTCGGAGCACCTCGGCGTCGGGCACGACGAGACGACCGCGGACGGGAAGATCACCCTCGAGCGCGTCGAGTGCAACGCCGCCTGCGACTACGCCCCCGTCGTGATGATCAACTGGGAGTTCTTCGACAACCAGACGCCGGACACGGCGCGCGCGGTCGTCGACCGGCTCCGCGCCGGTGAGCAGGTCGCGCCGACCCGCGGGGCGTCGTCCGTCTGCACGTTCAAGCAGATGTCGCGCGTGCTCGCCGGGTTCTCCGACGGTCGCGCCGACGAGGGCGTCGGCGCCGGTGAGCCCACGCTCGTCGGCTGGCGCCTGGCTCAGGAGAAGGGCTGGGAGGCCCCCGGCCAGAGCACCGAGGGTGCCCGCGAGGGTGGCCCCGACACCGCGGCGCAGGACGAGCCCGTCGCTCCTGCCTCCGGCGGCGAGCACTCGAGCGTCGACCAGCCGGCGGCCCCGCCCAGCGGCGGCTCGCACGACACCGCGACCGGCCGTGACACGAACGCGACGGAGGAGGCGTGATGACCACGACCCTGACGCCTGTCCTCAGCCTGACCTGGGGCGCGGAGCGCTCCTGGACGATGGACACCTACCGGCAGCACGGCGGGTACGACGCGCTCCGCAAGGCCGTCACCCTCGACCCGGCCGACCTCGTCAGCATGGTCAAGGACTCGGGTCTGCGCGGCCGCGGCGGTGCGGGCTTCCCGACCGGCCTGAAGTGGAGCTTCCTCCCGCAGCCCGACGGCGGTCCCCGGTACCTCGTCGTCAACGCGGACGAGTCCGAGCCCGGCACGTGCAAGGACACGCCGCTCATGATGGCGAGCCCGCACCTGCTGGTGGAGGGCTCGATCATCACGTCGTTCGCGATCGGCTGCCACCACGCCTTCATCTACCTGCGCGGTGAGGAGCTGCACGTCTACCGCCGGCTGCTGCGCGCCGTGGAGGAGGCGTACGAGGCGGGCTACCTCGGCAAGGACGTCCTCGGCACGGGCTACGACCTGGAGCTCACCGTCCACGCCGGCGCCGGCGCCTACATCTGCGGGGAGGAGACGGCGCTGCTCGACTCCCTCGAGGGACGGCGCGGCCAGCCCCGCCTCAAGCCCCCGTTCCCGGCGGTCGCCGGCCTCTACGCGCGGCCGACGGTCGTCAACAACGTCGAGAGCATCGCCTCGGTCCCGTCGATCGTCGCCGGCGGCGTCGACTGGTTCCGCGCCATGGGGACGGAGAAGTCCGCGGGCTACGGGCTCTTCTCCCTCTCCGGCCACGTCACGCGGCCCGGTCAGTACGAGGCCCCGCTCGGCGTGACGCTGCGCGAGCTCCTCGACATGGCGGGCGGCATGCGCAACGGCCGCACGCTGAAGTTCTGGACGCCCGGCGGCTCCTCGACCCCGCTGTTCACCGCGGAGCACCTCGACGTGCCCCTCGACTACGAGTCGGTGGGCGCGGCGGGGTCGATGCTCGGGACGCGGGCCCTGCAGATCTTCGACGAGACGACGTGCGTCGTGCGGGCGATCACGCGGTGGGCGGAGTTCTACGCCCACGAGTCGTGCGGCAAGTGCACCCCGTGCCGCGAGGGCACGTACTGGCTCAAGCAGGTCCTCGCCCGGATCGAGCACGGCCACGGGACGCACGAGGACCTCGACACCCTGCTCGACGTCTGCGACAACATCCTGGGCCGCGCGTTCTGCGCCCTGGGCGACGGCGCGACGTCGACCATCACCTCGGGGATCGCGCTCTTCCGCGACGAGTTCGAGGCGCACATCGACGGCGGCGCATGCCCGTTCGACCCGGCGGCGTCCGCGCTGTTCGAGTACACCCCCCGGTCCCGCCGCACCCCGGCGCTGACCGGAGCGACCGCAGGAACGGCAGGAGCATGACGACGACGACGCCCAAGCCCTCGGGCTCCGAGGTCGCCCCGGCGGACCAGGTGACCTTCACCATCGACGACGTCGAGGTGTCGGTCCCGAAGGGGACGCTCGTGATCCGGGCGGCCGAGGACATCGGCATCCAGATCCCGCGGTTCTGCGACCACCCGCTGCTGGCGCCGGTCGGCGCGTGCCGGCAGTGCCTCGTCGAGGTGTCGACGCCGGACCGCGAGGGCAACGTCCGGCCGATGCCCAAGCCGCAGGCCTCCTGCACCCTCGAGGCCACGCCGGGCATGGTCGTGCGCACCCAGCGGACGTCCGCGGTCGCGGACAAGGCGCAGCACGGCGTCATGGAGCTCCTGCTCATCAACCACCCGCTCGACTGCCCGACCTGCGACAAGGGCGGGGAGTGCCCGCTGCAGAACCAGGCGATGAGCAACGGCCGGGCCACGAGCCGGTTCCACGACGTCAAGCGGACGTTCCCCAAGCCGATCGCGATCTCCACGGAGATCCTGCTCGACCGCGAGCGGTGCGTCCTGTGCCAGCGGTGCACCCGGTTCTCCGAGGAGATCGCGGGCGACCCGTTCATCGACCTGCAGATGCGCGGCATCCGCCAGCAGATCGGCGTCTTCGACCCGGGCGTGTTGGGCTTCGGCGACGCGCAGGCCCCCGAGGTGTACCGGGGCGTGCAGCCGGACGGCTCGCCGGTCGGGTCCGCCGTCGGCGTCGTCGCCCAGGACCCCGCCGGACCGGCCGGTCAGGCGACGGTCGACACCTCCGGCCGGCCGTTCTCCTCCTACTTCTCGGGCAACACCATCCAGATCTGCCCGGTCGGCGCGCTGACGAACGCGGCCTACCGCTTCCGCTCCCGGCCCTTCGACCTCGTGTCGACGCCCGGCGTGGCGGAGCACGACAGCAACGGCGCGGCGATCCGGGTGGACCACCGACGCGGCGTGGTCCTGCGTCGCCTCGCGGCCGACGACCCGGCCGTCAACGAGGAGTGGATCTCCGACAAGGACCGCTTCGCCTTCCCCTGGCAGGGGATGCCCGACCGCCTCACGGTCCCGATGGTCCGCGACCGGGCCGCCGACGGGACGCGCGGCGACCTGCGCCCGGCCAGCTGGAACGAGGCGCTCGAGGCGGCCGCCGAGGGCCTCGCCGCGGCGCGGGCCGCCGGCGGCGTCGGCGTGCTGCCCGGCGGTCGCGTGACCATGGAGGACGCGTACGCCTACGGCAAGTTCGCGCGCGTGGTCCTCGGTACCAACGACGTGGACCACCGGGCCCGCCCGCACTCCCGCGAGGAGGAGGCGTTCCTCGCCCACCACGTCGCGGGCACGCCTCTGTCCGTCACCTTCGCCGACCTCGAGACGGCGCCCGCGGTGCTCCTCGTGGCGTTCGAGCCGGAGGACGAGGGCGGGATCGTGTTCCTGCGCCTGCGCAAGGGGGTCACGGCGCACCGCAACCGCGTGTTCGCCGTCGCGCCCTACGCGAGCCGGGGCGTCGAGCGACTGCGCGGGACCCTCGTGCCGACCGCCCCGGGCACCGAGGCCGAGGTGCTCGACGCTCTCGAGACCGGCGCCCCGGACGTCCTCGGCGAGGCCGCCACGGCGCTCGGCCCGGACGCGGTCATCCTCGTCGGCGAGCGCCTGGCGAGCGTGCGCGGCGGGCTGAGCGCGGCGCTGCGCCTGGCGCGCCGCACGGGCGCCCGCCTGGCGTGGATCCCGCGCCGCGCGGGTGAGCGCGGCGCGATCGAGATGGGCACCCTGCCGGGGCTCCTGCCCGGCGGCCGCCTGGTGGAGGACGGCCAGGCGCGTGTCGACCTGGCCGCGGCCTGGGACGTCGAGGGACTGCCCGCGCAGCCCGGCCGCGACACGACCGGCATCCTCGAGGCCGCCGCCGACGGCGTCCTCGGCGGCCTGCTGGTCGGTGGCGTGGACCCGTCCGACCTGCCGGACCCGGCGCTCGCGCGCCGTGCGCTGGCGTCCGTGGGCTTCCTGGTCTCGCTCGAGGTGCGCTCCTCGACGGTGACGGCCCTGGCCGACGTCGTCCTGCCCGTCGCGCCCCCGGTCGAGAAGGCCGGCACGTTCCTCAACTGGGAGGGCCGGCCCCGGCCGTTCCCCCAGGCCCTCACGTCGACCGCCATGGCGGACCACCGCGTGCTGGACGCGCTGGCGGACGCGATGGGCGTCCTGCTGGGCCTGCGCTCGGTGAGCAGGGTGCACGCCGAGGTCGACCAGCTGGGTGGCTGGGACGGGGTCCGCGGCGCCGCTCCCGAGGTCGCCTACGCCGAGCCGCCGCGGCTCGGCGCGGGCGAGGCGGTCCTCGCGACGTGGCACCTCCTGCTCGACAACGGCCGCTGCCAGGACGGCGAGCGCTTCCTCGCCGGCACCGCGCAGCGTCCGTTGCTGCGCCTGTCCGCGGGCCACGCGGCCGAGCTGGGTGTCGGCACGGGCGACGCCGTCACGGTGCGCACCGACCACGGCCAGGTCACCCTGCCGCTGGTGGTCACGCCGATGCCCGACGGCGTCGTCTGGCTGCCGCAGAACTCGACCGGCTCGGCGGTCCGCCCGACGCTCGGCGTCGACGCGGGTGCCGTCGTGCGGGTCCAGCCGGCGGCGCTCGCCGTCGCGGCGAACCACGGGGAGGGCAAGTGATCGGCGCCGGCGTGATGGGGTCCGGTCCGACCGGCCCGGGGGTGCTCGGCCTGGTCGGCGGCGGCGAGGTGCTGCCCGCCGACTTCAGCAACGACACGTGGTGGATCGTCCTCATCAAGGCGGTCGGCATCATCGTCTTCCTGCTCACCAGCGTGCTCATCGCGATCTGGTTCGAGCGGAAGGTCGTCGCCCGCATGCAGGTGCGGCCCGGGCCGAACGTGCACGGTCCGTTCGGCCTGCTGCAGTCGCTCGCCGACGCGATGAAGCTCCTCGTCAAGGAGGACATGAACGTCAAGGCGGCCGACAAGGTCGTCTACATCGTGGCGCCGATGATCTCCGTCTTCGCGTCGCTGCTCATCTTCGCCGTCATCCCGCTGGGCCCCGCGGTGAACATGTTCGGCGTCATCACGCCGTTGCAGCTCACCGACTTCCCCGTCGCGGTGCTGTACATCCTCGCGGCGGCGTCGTTCGGCGTGTACGGGATCGTCCTCGGCGGCTGGTCGTCCGGCTCGACGTACCCGCTGCTGGGTGCGGTGCGGTCGACCGCGCAGGTCATCTCCTACGAGCTCGCGATGGGTCTGTCCCTGGTCAGCGTGTTCCTGCTGGCCGGCTCGATGTCGACGTCGCAGATCGTCCAGTCGCAGACGACGATCTGGTGGTTCCTGCCGCTGCTGCCCGCGTTCGTCATCTACTTCATCTCGATGGTGGGCGAGGTCAACCGGCTGCCGTTCGACCTCCCGGAGGCCGAGGGCGAGCTCGTCTCGGGATTCATGACCGAGTACTCGTCGATGAAGTTCGCGTGGTTCTTCCTCGCGGAGTACATCAACATGCTCAACGTCTCCGCGATCGCCACCACGCTGTTCTTCGGCGGCTGGCGCGCCCCGTGGCCGATCTCGGCCATCAACGACGGCATGTTCAACGAGGGCTGGTGGCCGGTCCTGTGGTTCCTGGCCAAGCTCTGGTTCTTCATGTTCCTGTTCGTCTGGATCCGCGGCACGCTCCTGCGGTTCCGCTACGACCAGTTCATGTCCTTCGGGTGGAAGGTCCTCATCCCGGTCGCCCTGGCCTGGATCGTCGCCGTCGCCGTCATCCAGGGCGTCCGCCAGTTCACGGACGTGGACCTCACGACGCTCCTCATCGGGCTCGGCGTCCTGGCCGTCCTCGTCATCGCGGTGACGTTCCTCATCCCGGAGCGGAAGGAACCCGCGCGGCCGGCGGAGCCGGAGGTGTTCGACCCCTACGCGGGCGGGTACCCTGTGCCGCCGATGCCCGGTCAGGTCCTGCCGCCGTCGCCGCGCCGCGCGCGACTGGCCGCGCAGCACGCCACGACGGCCGGGACGGGAGCGACCGCCTCGACCGGGACGCTCACCGCGGCCGGCACCGCCGAGCACCCGACCGACCAGCACCCGACCGAGGCCGAGGAGGAGAGCCGTGGCTGACAAGGACCTCACCCGGCGTGAGCACGGCGGCGAGGTCGGGGCCCACGGCACGGCGCCCGGCTACGAGCCGCTCATCGCGGAGCGCGGACCGGTCGCGCGGGCCCTGGCCCCCGTCGCCGGCTTCGGCGTGACCATCGCGAACATGTTCAAGCCCACGGTCACCGAGGAGTACCCGTTCGAGAAGGCGCCCACGAAGCCCCGCTACCACGGGCGGCACCAGCTCAACCGGCACCCCGACGGCCTGGAGAAGTGCATCGGGTGCGAGCTGTGCGCGTGGGCGTGCCCCGCCGACGCGATCTACGTCGAGGGCGCGGACAACACCCCCGACGCGCAGTTCTCACCGGGGGAGCGGTACGGCCGCGTCTACCAGATCAACTACCTGCGGTGCATCTTCTGCGGGATGTGCATCGAGGCGTGCCCGACCCGTGCCCTGACGATGACCAACGAGTACGAGCTCGCCGGTCCGTCCCGCGCCGGGATGATCTACGAGAAGCAGGACCTGCTCGCGCCCCTGGCCGACGGCATGCTCCCGGCGCCCCACCCGATGGTGCCGGGCACCGAGGACACCGACTACTACCGCGGGGCGGTGACCGGCCCGGTTCCCGAGCAGATCGACTGGGTGGCGCAGTTCCGCCCGGAGGAGCCGGCACTGGAGAACCTGCGGGTCACCGCGGACTCCGGACGGGACGAGGACGGACGATGAGCGCACCTCTCGCGCTCGGCGGCGTCGCCGCCGGGCCGCTGGTCACCGCCCTGGCGGAGACGGGCAGCACCACCACCGCCGAGGCGGTCCTCTTCTGGGTGCTGGCACCGATCATGGTGCTGGCCGCCTGCGGCCTGCTGTTCTCCCGGCGGACCGTCTACGCCGCGATGAGCGTCGTCGTCGTGATGATCTGCCTCGCGATCATCTACGTGGCGCAGGAGGCACCGTTCCTCGGGGTCGTGCAGGTCGTCGTGTACACCGGCGCCGTCATGATGCTGTTCCTCTTCGTGCTCATGCTCGTCGGCGTCGACGCGTCGGACTCCGTCGTGGAGACCATCCGCGGCCAGCGCTGGCTCGGCGCGCTCCTCGGGATCGGCCTGGCCGTCGTCCTGGTGAGCGTCGTGCTCAACGCCGCGGACCTGCGCCCGCAGGGCCTCGCGGCGGCGAACGCCGAGTCCAACCCCGTGGGCGTGGCGCGCGTCATCTTCGGCGACTTCGTCTTCAACCTGCAGGCGGTCGGCATCCTCCTCATCACGGCCGCCGTCGGGGCGATCGTCCTCACGCACCGCGAGCGGATCACCCGCAAGGTGGGGCAGCGCGAGCGCGCCCAGGCGCGGATCGCCTCCGGCGGACGGCTCACGCCGCTCCCGGCGCCCGGCGTCTACGCCCGGTCCAACGCGATGGACGTCCCCGCCCTGGGACCGGACGGCCGCCCGCTGGACGCCTCCGTGCCGCGCGTGCTCCGCGTGCGCGGCCAGGAGCGCTCGGTGGGTGAGGTGCGCCTCGACTCGAGCGCGGCCGCGGCCGCCACGCGTCACCTCGAGGGCGTGGACGAGGGGCTCGGCCCGGTCCCTGGTACGGGGTCCACGCCGCCCGAGCGGTCGATCACGGGTGAGGAGCCCATCCGATGAACCTGGTGAACTACCTCGCGCTGTCGGGCGTCATCTTCTCCATCGGCGCCGCCACGGTGCTGCTGCGGCGCAACGCGATCATCGTGTTCCTCGGCATCGAGCTCATGCTCAACTCGGCCAACCTCGCCTTCGTGACCTTCGCTCGCATGCACGGGGACCTCACCGGGCAGGTCGTGGCGTTCTTCGTCATGGTCGTGGCCGCGGCGGAGGTCGTCATCGGGCTCGCGATCATCGTGGCGATCTACCGCACGCGCCGCTCGGCCTCGGTCGACGACGTCAACCTCTTGAAGAGCTGAGGAGCGAGCGACGGTGACCACCCTTGCTGCTGCCCTGACCGCGCTGCCCACGGCCATGCCCGCGGGACTGCCGGGCGGCCTTCCCCTGCCCACCGCGACCGAGGGCGTGGTCGCCGCGACCGCCGCGACCGGCGTGCTCCGGCTGGCGTGGCTGCTGGTGGCCCTCCCGCTGGCCTCCGCGGCGGTGCTCCTGCTCGCCGGACGCCGGTCCGACCGCTGGGGCCACTGGCTCGGCGTGCTGGCCTCCTCCGCCTCCTTCGTCGTGGGCGCCGTCCTGCTCGTCACCATGCTCGGCGCGCCGGCGGAGCAGCGGGTCCAGGACCTGCACCTGTTCTCGTGGATCCCCGCGGGCGCGTTCAGCCTCGACGCGGGCCTGCGGCTCGACCCGCTGTCGCTGACCTTCGTCATGCTCGTGACGTTCGTCGGCTCGCTCATCCACGTGTACTCCGTGGCGTACATGGAGCACGACCGCGACCGGCGGCGGTTCTTCGCCTACCTCAACCTCTTCGTCGCGGCGATGCTGCTGCTCGTCCTGGCGGACAGCTACCTGCTGCTCTTCGTCGGGTGGGAGGGCGTGGGTCTCGCGTCCTACCTGCTCATCGGGTTCTGGAACCACACGCTGCCCAACGCGGTCGCGGCGAAGAAGGCGTTCATCGCGAACCGCGTCGGCGACGTGGGCATGATCATCGCGATCGGCCTGCTGTTCGCCACGTTCGGCGCGACCGACTTCGAGACGGTCTTCGCCTCCGTCGGCGGCGCGAGCGAGGGGCTGCTCACCGCGACCGGCCTCATGCTGCTGCTCGCCGCCACCGGCAAGAGCGCGCAGTTCCCGCTGCAGTCCTGGCTCGGCGACGCCATGGCCGGCCCGACGCCGGTGTCCGCGCTCATCCACGCGGCGACCATGGTCACCGCGGGTGTGTACCTCGTCGTGCGCTCGGGCCCGATCTACGCCGGGGCGCCGACGGCGCTCCTCGTCGTCGCGATCATCGGTGCCTTCACGCTGCTGTTCGGCGCGATCATCGGCACCGCGAAGGACGACATCAAGAAGGCCCTGGCGGCCTCGACGATGTCCCAGATCGGCTACATGATGCTGGCCGCCGGCCTCGGCCCGATCGGCTACGCGTTCGCGATCTTCCACCTCGTGACGCACGGCTTCTTCAAGGCCGGGATGTTCCTGGGCGCCGGGTCCGTCATGCACGGCATGGACGACGACGTCGACATGCGCCGCTTCGGGGCGCTGTCGACGGCGATGAAGGCGACCTGGATCACCTTCGGCCTCGGCTGGCTGGCCATCCTCGGCGTCCCGCCGTTCTCCGGCTTCTGGAGCAAGGACAAGGTCATCGAGTCGGCGTTCGCGACGAACGGCGCCGAGGGCTGGCAGCCGTGGGTGTTCGGGAGCGTGGCGCTGCTGGGCGCCGGGATCACCGCCTTCTACATGTCGCGCCTGTTCTTCATGACCTTCCACGGCCGACGGCGCTGGCACGACGGGCACGGCAGCGCGCCGGACCCGGACGCGCCGGTCCGCCACCCGCACGAGTCGCCGGCCCTCATGGTCTGGCCGATGTGGGTGCTGGCCGCCGGCTCGGTGGCCCTCGGCGCGGCGCTGTACTTCGGTGGCTTCGAGTACTGGCTCGAGCCGGTGTTCGGGCACACCGAGCACGACGACCCCGTCCTGCCGGTACCCGTGCTCATCACCCTGACCCTCGTCCTCGTGGCCGCGGGCACCTTCCTCGCCTGGCGCCAGTACTCGGCGGCCCCGGTCGCGGTCGTCCCGCCCCGTGGCTCCGTGCTCACCCGCGCGGCTCGCCGGGACCTCTACCAGGACGACGTCAACGAGGCGCTGCTCATGCGCCCGGGCCAGTACCTGACCCGGTCCCTCGTGTACGGCGACCGGCAGGTCGTCGACGGCGCGGCGACCGGGCTGGCCCGTGTCGTGGCCGGCTCGGGCGAGGTGGTGCGCCGGGTCCAGACCGGCTTCGTCCGGTCGTACGCCGCGACCATGATGCTCGGTGTGATCGTCCTGGCCGCCGTCGTCCTGGCCTTCCGGATCTGAGGGGAACAGACCACCCATGCTTGACCAGAGCTTCCCCTGGCTGACGACCATGGTCGTCCTGCCGGTCCTCGGCGCCGTCGTCCTGTGGGCGCTGCCCGCGGGCGCGCGGCGGCACGCCCGCACGATCGGCCTGGCCGTCTCGCTCGTCGTGCTCGCCCTCGGCGTGCTCGCCACGCTGCAGTTCGACACCACCGCCGCCGCCGAGCACCAGCTCGAGCACGTCGTGCCGTGGATCCCGGCGTTCGGCGTCAGCTGGGCCCTCGCGGTCGACGGCGTCGGCCTGTCCCTCGTCCTGCTGTCCGTGGTGCTCGTGCCGCTGGTGATCCTCGCCGCGTGGCGGGAGCATCCCGAGGCGGTCCTCGCGGACGCCGCAGCGCGCGGCGCCTCCGTGGGAGCGGCGACGGTGACGACGGGAACGAGAGGGCGCGGTGCCACGGCGGGCGGTGCCACGGCGGCCGGTTCCAGGGCAGGCGGCGCGACGGCAGGCGGCGCGACGACGGCGACCCTGGCGCCTCCGGCCGCCGGCGGCGCACCGGCCTACGACGGGGCGCGCATCCGCAGCTACGTCGCCCTCATCCTGCTGCTCGAGGCCTTCATGGTGGCGATCTTCGCCGCCCGCGACGTGTTCCTCTTCTACGTCCTCTTCGAGGCCATGCTCATCCCGGTCTACTTCATGATCGGAATGTTCGGCGGCCTCCAGCGGCGGTACGCGGCCGTGAAGTTCCTCCTCTTCTCCCTCGCCGGCGGCCTCGTCATGCTCGTGGGCGTCATCGCGCTGTACCTCCAGGCGGGCACGGGCTCGTTCCTCGTGGACGACCTCGTCGGTGCGGAGATGTCGACGACGACCGAGCGGCTCATCTTCCTGTCGTTCTTCCTCGCGTTCGCCATCAAGGCGCCCATGTGGCCGGTCCACACGTGGCTCCCGGACGCGGCCGAGCAGGCCCCCGCAGGGACGTCCGCGCTCCTGGTCGGCGTGCTCGACAAGGTGGGCACGTTCGGCATGCTGACCCTCTGCCTGCCGCTGTTCCCGGAGGCGTCCCGGTGGGCCGCGCCGGTGATCATCGTCCTGGCGGTCGTGTCCGTGCTCTACGGCGCGCTCCTGGCGATCGGTCAGCAGGACCTCATGCGCCTCATCGCCTACACCTCGGTGAGCCACTTCGGCTTCATCGTCCTGGGGATCTTCGCGTTCACCTCGGTGAGCATCCAGGGCTCGTCGTTCTACATGGTCAACCACGGGCTCTCGACCGGGGCGCTGTTCCTGCTCGCCGGCTTCCTGGTCGCCCGCCGCGGGTCCCGGCGCATCGCGGACTTCGGCGGCCTGCAGAAGGTCGTCCCCGTCCTCGCAGGCACATTCCTGGTCGCCGGCCTCTCGGCGCTCTCCCTGCCGGGCCTGTCGACGTTCGTCAGCGAGTTCCTCGTGCTGGTCGGCACCTTCACCGCGTACCCGGCGGCGGCGATCGTCGCGACCCTCGGCGTCGTCCTCGCCGCGCTGTACGTGCTGCTGACGTACCAGCGGGTCTTCACCGGGCCCGTGCGACCGGAGCTCGCGGTCACGCCGGACCTGTCGGCGCGGGAGAAGTGGGTCGTCGGCCCGCTCCTCGCCGCGATGCTCGTGCTCGGCTTCTACCCCGCACCGGCGCTGGACCTCGTCCGCGAGCCGGCCGAGGCGTCCCTGGAGCAGGTCGGCGCCGAGGACCCGGCCCCGACGGCCGGCAGCGCCGACGCGGGCAGTACCACCACCACGGACGACGGGAGCGACCAGTGAACGCGGCCTTCGAGGCACCCGAGGTCGCCTGGGCACCGATGGTGCCCGTCCTCCTCGTGCTGGGGGCCGGCGTGATCGGCATCCTCGTGGAGGCGTTCGCGCCCCGCGCGGCCCGCCGCCCGGTCCAGCTCGGCCTCGCCCTCGTCGCGCTCGCCGGGGCGCTCGTGTCCATCGCGGCGCTGTGGACCGACGTGCGCGGCGCCGGGGGCATCGAGGTGCTCGGGGGCTCCCTCCTCGTCGACGGCCCCACGCTCGCGCTGCAGGGCGTGGTCGTGCTCGTGGGGCTCGTCGCCCTGCTCGTCCTGGCGGACCGCACGGATGCCGGGGAGGACGCGTTCGCCCCGTCGGCGGCGGCCGTCCCGGGGTCGGACTACGAGGAGCTCGCGCGGCGCAAGGGCCTGGCCCAGACCGAGGCCTTCCCGCTCGTGCTCTTCGCGCTGGGCGGCATGATGATCTTCCCGGCTGCGGGTGACCTGCTGACGCTGTTCATCGCGCTCGAGGTCCTCTCGCTGCCCTTGTACCTCCTGTCGGGCATGGCGCGCCGCCGACGGCTGCTCAGCCAGGAGGCGGGGATGAAGTACTTCCTCCTCGGCGCCTTCGCCTCCGCGTTCTTCCTCTTCGGAGCGGCGCTCGTCTACGGCTACGCCGGCTCGGTCCGCCTCGCGGACATCGCGGTCGCCGCCGCGACGCCGAGCGCGCTCGACCCGCTGCTGCTGACCGGCTCCGTGCTCCTCCTGGTCGGCCTGCTCTTCAAGGTCGGCGCGGTGCCGTTCCACTCGTGGACCCCGGACGTCTACCAGGGTGCGCCCACGGCGGTCACCGGCTTCATGGCGGCGTGCACGAAGATCGCGGCGTTCGGCGCGATGCTGCGCATCGTCTACGTGGTCCTCCCGCCGCTGGAGTGGGACATCATGCCGCTCCTGTGGGGCGTCGCGGTCATCACGATGATCGTCGGCACGGTCGTCGCGATCGTCCAGACCGACGTCAAGCGGATGCTCGCCTACTCCTCGATCGCCCACGCGGGCTTCGTCCTCGTCGGCGTCGTCGCGCTCACCCAGAGCGGCATCTCGTCCGTCCTCTTCTACCTCCTGGCCTACGGCCTGGCGACCGTGGGGGCCTTCGCGATCGTCTCTCTCGTCCGCGAGGTGAACACCGCGCAGGGCGGTGCCGTCGTCGCCGAGGCGACGCACGTCTCGCAGTGGTCCGGCCTGGGACGGCGGCACCCGCTGCTGGCGGGCTCCTTCGCCCTGTTCCTGCTGTCCTTCGCCGGGATCCCGCTGACCGGCGGGTTCACGGGCAAGTTCGCCGTGTTCTCCGCCGCCGTCGAGGGTGACCTGGCCTGGCTCGCCGTCGTCGGGGTCATCGCCTCCGCGGCCGCGGTCTTCTTCTACGTCCGGCTCATCGTGCTCATGTTCTTCACCGAGCCGGAGGGGACCGCGGGCGCCGCGACGACCGTCGTCCGCTCCGAGGGCTTCACGGCCGTCGCGATCGGCCTGGGCGTCGTCGGCACCATCGCGCTGGGCGTCCTGCCGTCCCCCGCGCTGGAGTTCTTCGCCGACGCGGCGGTCTTCCTGCCGTGACGGGTGCCGCCCTGCCGCTGGCCGACCCGGAGCTCGCCGAGCTGCTCACGGGTCGGCTGGAGATCGTCGAGGAGCGTCTGCGCGACGCCGTGACGCAGTCCGACGTGCTCGCGGACACGACGTCGCGCCACCTCATCGACGCGGGCGGCAAGCGGCTGCGGCCCCTCCTCACCCTCCTCGCCGCGCAGCTCGGCGAGGGGCAGCGGCCCGAGGTGCTCGACGCCGCCGTCGTCGTGGAGCTGACGCACCTGGCGACGCTGTACCACGACGACGTCATGGACTCCGCGCCGCTGCGGCGCGGGGCGCCGAGCGCCCACGAGGTCTGGGGGAACCAGGTCGCGATCCTCACCGGCGACCTGCTGTTCGCGCGCGCGTCGGGCATCGTCGCCGGCCTCGGTCCGGAGGCGGTGCGCATCCAGGCCGCCACGTTCGAGCGGCTCTGCCTGGGCCAGCTGCACGAGACCGTCGGCCCCGCCGCCGGCACCGACGCCGTGGAGCACTACCTCCGCGTGCTGGCCGACAAGACGGCCTCGCTCATCGCGACGTCGGCGCGCTTCGGGGCGATGTTCGCCGGCTGCCCCGCCGACGTCGTGGCGACCCTCGTCGAGTACGGGGAGAAGGTGGGCGTGGCCTTCCAGCTCGCCGACGACGTCATCGACCTCAGCGCCGACGGGGCCCGCACCGGCAAGACGCCGGGCACGGACCTGCGCGAGCGGGTGCCCACCATGCCCGTGCTGCTCCTGCGGGCCCGCGTCGGCGCGGCCGACCCCGCCGACCCCGGCGAGGAGGCGGCACGGGACCGCGAGCTCCTGGCGCGGCTCGACGGGGACCTCAGCTCCGACGAGGCGCTGGCCGTGGCCGTCGAGGGCCTGCGGGCGCACCCCGTGCTGGCCGAGACGCGCCGGCGCGCCCAGCAGTGGGCGGGCGAGGCGATCACCGCCCTGGACGGGCTACCCTCCGGATCGGTCAAGGACTCGTTGGTGTCCTTCGCCGAGGCGCTGGTGGACCGCGCGTCCTGAGGACGTCGCTGCGCGCCCGGTCGGGTGATCGCGCGGGTGAACTCGTGGGGCCGAACGGGTGAGTGCGTACTGCTCATGACCGGTGGCCCCAGCGCCGATGAACAGGGGGCGGCCGCAGATCGCGGCCGGCAGGACGGGGGAGCGGTGCGCACGTCGTGGGGGTCCGCGACCGACCGTGGTCGGGTCCGCGCGCTCAACGAGGACTCCCTGCTGGCGTACCCCCCGGTCTTCCTGGTCGCGGACGGCATGGGCGGCCACGAGGCGGGGGACATCGCCAGCCGCCTCGCCGTCGAGGAGTTCTCCCAGCTGCTCGGCCACGGCACGGCCACCGTCGAGGACGTCCACGCGTGCTTCCACCGCACCGCGGAACGCCTGGCGGAGACCGTCGGCGGCGGTCGCGTGGCGGGGACGACGGTCGCCGGCGTCGTGGTCGCGGAGCTCGACGGAGGGGCGTACTGGCTCGTCTTCAACATCGGCGACTCGCGGGTCTACCGCCTCGCCGCCGGCGAGCTCGAGCAGATCAGCGTCGACCACTCCGTCGTGCAGGACCTCGTCGACGCCGGTGACCTCAGCCCCGCGGAGGCGGCCGTCCACCCTGAGCGCCACGTCATCACGCGCGCCGTCGGCGGCGGGCTCCCGCCCGAGCCGGACTACTGGCTCATCCCCGCCGGCCCGACCGACCGGCTCCTCATCTGCTCGGACGGCCTGACGAGCGAGCTCACGGACGCCGTGCTGCGGTCCATCCTGCTGGAGCGCGAGGACCCCCAGCAGGCGGCCCACGAGCTGGTCCGCGCAGCCCTCTCGGCCGGCGGCAAGGACAACGTCAGCGCCGTCGTCGTCGACGTCGCGCGCGCGCAGCGCACGGCCGACGTCGAGAGCACGGCGGACGCGGGCCACGTGCGCACGGCCGCGCCGGACGCCGACGGCGCAACGACCTGGGACGACGCCGTCGACGGCGACACCGTCCCCCGCCCGACGGGACCCGCGGGGACCCGCACACCGGAGGTGCTCGCATGATCGTCCCCCGTTACGCGCCCGGTGGGTGGTTCGCCGTGGTCACCGACGGCCACGTCTGCCTCCTGCCCCCCGACGTCGACCGCGACACCGTCACCACGCTGTGGGCGGCGGTGCGGGACGGCGCCGGTCTCACGGCCCAGTTGCAGCTCCTGCTCGCGGGCGGGCTGGACGCCCTGCCGCCCTTCGCCCTCGTCTCGCTCGAGCGGGACCGGGTCCACGTGGTCGTCCGGGGGGACGTCGAGGTGCAGGTCGACGCCGACGAGCCGCGCACCGTGCGCGGCCGCCGGGTCGCGACCTGGCAGGAGGAGGTCGTGGACGGCGCCTTCAGCGTGGTGGCGCGGGTCCTCGACGGTGCCGCGGGCGCCGACGCGACCCTGCCGGTCCTGTCCGCCGTGGTGCACGCCGGCGCGGTCGCCGTTGACCTGCGCGCCCGCGTCGGCCGGGGCGCCACCGCACCGGTCGCACCACCGGTCGCAGCACCGGTCGCAGCACCGGTCGCAGGGGACGCGGCCGGTGCCGGGTCGCGGGCCGCTGCGGCGGAGCCCGTACGCGTCGGGTCACGGTCGGCTGCGACAGGTCCGACGGGCGTGCGTGCGGACGCCGCGGAGCCGGTCGGCGTGCGGCCTGGGTCGGACGTCTCTCGTCCCGAGGTGCCCGAGACGGACCCGCGCGACATGGCCGAGCTGGACGACCTGGAGCACACCGTGCTGCACGCGAGCACGGACACGTCCGTGGGCCTGCGGCTCGACCTCGAGGCCGCTCCCGAGCCTGCGGTGGTCCCGGCGCCCGCCGCGGTGCCCGCCCCGGCGCCCGCCCCGGCGCCCGCGCCCGTGCCCGCCCCGGCGCCCGCTCCTGCGCCGGAGCCGACGCCTCACGACGCGAGCTCTGTCCCGACCGACGCGACCGTGGCGGCGGTGCCCGGACCCGCCGGGGCGCCCGACGACGCCGACCACGACGGGACCACCGTCCTCAGCTCCGACGTCGTCGCCCTGCGTCGGCAGCTGCCGGAGTGGGCGGGCGACGGTGTCCCCGGCCCGCTGGCCGTCCCGGCGCCCAACCGGCCCGCTCCGGCGAAGATCCGCCTGTCGTCCGGGCTCGTCGTCTCCCTCAACCGTCCGGTGCTCCTCGGCCGCGCCCCGCAGGTGTCGCGCGTGTCGAACCGCGAGATGCCCCGTCTCATCACCGTCGCGAGCCCGCGGCAGGACATCTCCCGCACCCACGCCGAGGTGCGGATGGACGGCGACGACGTCCTCGTCACCGACCTGCGGTCCACCAACGGCGTGCTCCTGCTGCGCCAGGGCCACGGCCCCCAGCGCCTGCACCCCGGCGAGCCGACCGTGGTGGAGCCCGGCGTGTCGGTGGACCTCGGCGAGGGCGTGACGTTCGCCGTGGAGCGCGGTGCATGACCGCACGCCGTGAGCCCTCCACGCCCCCGACGCTGCCGGGTTACGACCCGGTGCGGCTCCTCGGCATGGGCGGGTTCGCGGACGTCTTCCTCTACGAGCAGCGCATGCCGCGCCGGTCCGTCGCCGTCAAGGTGCTCCTGGCCGGTCACCTCGGCGACGACGTGCGCGCGCGCTTCCGCACCGAGGCCGACACCATGGCGCGCCTGTCGCACCACCCGTCGATCGTCACGATTCACCACGCGGACGTCGCCGCGGACGGCCGCCCGTTCCTCGTCATGGAGTACTGCGCGAGGCCGGGCCTCGGGCAGCGGTACCGCTCCGAGCGCATCGGCGTGGCGGAGGTGCTTCGGATCGGGGTGCGGCTGGCGTCGGCGGTCGAGACGGCGCACCGCGCGGGCGTGCTGCACCGGGACATCAAGCCGGCGAACGTCCTCATCACCGACTTCGGGTGGCCGGCGCTGACGGACTTCGGCATCGCCGCGACGACGAGCTGGGCGGCCGGCTCCGCCGTCGGCATGTCGATCCCGTGGTCCCCGCCGGAGATGCTCGCCGAGCACCCGGCCGGCGACGCGCGCGCCGACGTGTACTCCCTCGCCGCGACGGTCTACTCCCTCCTGGCGCGGCGGTCCCCGTTCGAGGTGCCCGGGGCCCCGAACGGCGCGGCCGACCTCATCCCGCGCATCGAGCGCGGTGCCCTCGTCGCCACCGGCCGCGGGGACGTCCCGGAGACCCTCGAGGCGGTGCTGCGCCGCGCGATGGACGTGGACCCGCGCCGCCGCCACCACAGCGCCTTCGCCTTCGCCCGAGCGCTCCAGCAGGTCGAGGCGGAGCTGCTGCTGCCGCTGACCCCCCTGGACCTCCCGGAGGAGCCCGACGGGGTCGCCGACGACGACGAGCAGGACGCCCCGGCCGACGGCGAGGCGGGCCAGGCCACCCGGCTGCGTCCCGTGCCGTCGATCGCCCCGGAGGCGGCGTCGGTGCCGTCCGCCGGCACCGCAGCCCGGTTCGGTGCGGACCGCTCCCCCCACGCCGGCGGCCTCGCGGGGGCCTCGGCGGCCGCCGGTGAGGACTCCGGGGAGGTCCTCGCGCACTGGCGGGCCGCGGCGTCGTCGTCCGCCGGGGCGCCGGCGTACGGGGCGGGCGCTGACCCGACCGAGGCACCCGCCGCGCGCGGTCGGCGCCGGGTGCTCGCGGGAGCGCTCGCGGGTGCCGCCGTGGTGGCCGTCCTCGCGGTCGCGGCCGTCCAGGCGTTCACCCCCGCCGACGACGACGCCGCGACGGCGGGACCGACGCCGGCCGTCCGCCCCCCGGCCGTCCCGGTCATCCGCGCGGTGCCGGCGCCCGCCGACCTGACGGGTGTGCCCGCGGGCGACGGGACGGTGGTGTTCACCTGGACGAACCCCGAGCCGGAGGAGGGTGACCGGTACGTGTGGGGGGTCGTGGTGCCCGGTCGTGACACCGCGCTGGCGCCCGTGGACGAGCCCTCCGTGACCGTGCCCGCGTCACCCGACGGACCCGACGGCACCTGCGTCGAGGTCGCGCTCGTGCGCCAGGACGGCCGGTCGTCCACGCAGCCCGCGGTCGCGTGCGCGGCCGGTGGCGAGGCGTCGGGCGCCGACGCCGAGGTCAGCGGATGAGGGGCGCGCGCACGCCCGGCGTGGGCTCGGAGCCGCGCCGTCGGCGGGGCCGCGCCGCACCGGCCACGCCCGAGGCACGCCGCCGTCGGTGGAGCACGACGGTCGGCGCCTCCGTGCTGCCGGCCGTCGTCGCGGTCCTCGCGATCGTCCACCCCGGCGCGCCGGTCTCCCAGGTGGACCTGCACGACGGCTCGGTGTGGCTGACCAACGCCGCACAGCTCAAGGTCGGCCGCTACAACCCGCAGGTGGAGGAGCTCAACGCGGGCCTCGTCTCCACCAGCCCCGACACCGACGTCCTGCAGGACGGTGGCGACGTGGTGCTCACCGAGCCGGGTGCGCTGGCGGTCGTGGACCCGGCGAGCGTCACCGCCGTCACCCGCACCGCCGTGCCGTTCGGGGCGCGGGTCGGCATGGCCGCGGGCACGGTGGCCGTCGAGGCGGCCGGCTCGCTGTGGGTCCGCACGACGTCGACGGTCGGTGGCCTGGCCGTCGACCGCGACGAGCCGGACCTCGACCTCGGGGAGGGCGGCCGTGCCGTCGTCGCGGACGACGGCACGGTGCTCGCGGCGGAGGTCGACGGCACGCTGCACCGGATCGGCCCGGGCGGTCCGGACGAGGAGGCGCGCGTCGAGGACGCCGGGACCCTCGCCGGTGACCCCGCGGTCCCGGCGGACGACGTCACCGCGGTCGGGCAGGATCTCGTCGCCCTCGTCGGCACGCGGCTGCACACGCCGTCGGCGGTCGTGGACCTCGGCGGCCACGGTGCGGACCTCGTCCTGCAGCAGCCCGGACCTCGGGCGTCGACCGTGCTCGTGGCGACCCCCACGGCCCTGCTCGAGGTGCCGCTGGAGGGCGGTCAGGTCCGTGAGCACCGCACCGCGGGCTCGGGCGCCGCCGCCGCCCCCGTGCGGGTCGCGGGGTGCGCGCACGGCGCCTGGGCCTCCGCGACCGGCAGCTACCTGCAGCTGTGCGAGGGCGCCGCGCCCGAGATTGTCGACCTGGAGGGCATGACGGCCGCCGACGAGCTGGTCTTCCGCGTCAACCGCGACGTCGTCGTCCTCAACGACGTGCTGCGTGGCCGGCTGTGGCTGCCCCTGCAGGACCCGCAGGTGCGCGAGCCCAACTGGCAGGACATCGAGCCGGAGGAGGAGCGCGAGGAGGACGACCAGGAGTCGGAGAGCAGGGAGAGCACCCAGAACCTGCAGACCGAGTGCGGCGAGGACTCGGCGGCGCCGGCCGCCGCCGACGACGAGTACGGCGTGCGCCCGGGCCGCACGACCCTCCTCACGGTCATCGACAACGACGCCGCGTCGGACTGCGGCATCCTCACCGTGCGCGAGTTCGACGCGCTGGACCCCGACTTCGGCGTGCTCGAGCCGGTCCACGGGGGCCGCGCCCTGCAGCTGCGGGTCGCCGGCGGTGCGAGCGGCACGGCGGAGTTCACGTACACGGTGGACGACGGGCGGGGGACCAGCGCGCCGTCCACGGCGACGGTCCGCCTGACCGTCCGCGCCGTCGGCGAGAACGGCGCACCGGTCCAGGTCCGGGAGGGTGCCGCCGTCGTCGAGCAGAGCGGGTCGATCACGTACGACGTCCTCGCCGACTTCCAGGACCCGGACGGCGACCCGATGCTGCTCACCGCGGCCGTCGTCGACGGCGGGGGGACCGTCCGGACGCGCCAGGACGGGGAGCTGACGTTCACCTCGGACGGCAGCGCGCTCGGCCGGGTCCAGGTCCGGGTGGCCGTGTCCGACGGGCGGGAGGCCACCGACGGCGTCGTCTGGGTCGACGTCCGGCCGCAGGGCTCGGTCGTGCCCGTGATCGACCCCGTCCAGGCCGTGACGTACGTCGACGAGCCCGTGGTCGTGCGCCCGCTCGACAGCGTCCGCAGCTCGTCCCGCGAGCCGGTGCGGCTCGCCGGTGTCGACGACGTGCCGGGCGCGACGCTCACGACCGACCTCGACGAGGGGACCTTCACGTTCTCCGCGCCCGGACCGGGGACGTACTACGTCCGGTTCGTCGTCGCCGTCTCGCCGCAGGAGGCGGAGGGCGTGGCACGGATCGACGTGCGCGAGCGGCCCGACGAGGTCCCGCCCCCCGTCGCCGTGCTGGACCGCGCGCTGCTGCCGCCCGGCGGGGAGGTCACCATCGACCCGCTCGCGAACGACGTCGACCCCGCCGGCGGCGTGCTGGCCGTCCAGTCGGTCCAGGTCCCCGAGGGCAGCGGCCTGCGCATCGCGGTGCTCGGCCACCGGCTGCTGCGGATCACGTCCCTGCGGACGCTCACGGAACCGGTCGTCGCCTCGTACGTGGTGTCGAACGGCGTGGCGGAGGCCACGGGCGAGGTCGTCGTGCAGCCAGTCCCGGCGTCCACCGGCCAGCAGGCGCCGGTCGTGCCCCACGTGGAGGCGACCGTCCGCACGGGCGGCGTCGTCACCGTCGCCGTCCTCGAGGACGCCTACGACCCGGACGGCGACCCCCTGGCCCTCCAGCCCGAGCTCGTGGAGCCGCTCGGTCCCGGCGAGGGGCTGCTCTTCGTCTCCGGCGACGTGCTGCGGTACCAGGCGCCCGCCGCCGCGGGCACGTACCGGGCGACGTTCGCCGTCCGTGACCCGGCGCGGAACGAGACCGCGGCGACCGTCACGGTGCGCGTGCACGAGTCCGACCCCGAGGCGAAGGCGCCGCCCCGCCCGCAGGACCTCACCGCCCGGGTGTTCGCCGAGCAGACCGTGCGCATCCCCGTGCCGCTCACCGGCATCGACCCCGACGGCGACGGCGTCCTGCTCCTCGGCGAGGCGCGCGCCCCCCGCAAGGGGCGCATCGTCGAGCGCGGCGCGAGCTGGCTGGAGTACGAGGCGCTGCCCGGGGAGGTCGGCACGGACACCTTCACCTACGCCGTCGAGGACTGGGTCGGCCAGCGTGCGACCGCCACCATCCGCGTCGGCATCGTGCCGCGTCCCACCGGATCGACCGACGTGGTGAGCCGCAACGACGACGTACGGGTGCGGCCGGGGCAGACGGTCGAGGTGCGCGTGCTCGCCAACGACGTGGACACCTCCGGCGGCGAGCTCGACCTGGACGACGCGCTCGTCGTGCAGCCGGAGGGCGTGCAGGCACGGGTCGTGGACCGCCGCGTCGTCGTGACCGCACCCGACCAGCCCGGGCCGGTCGCGATCACCTACACCGCGCGGAACACGCGCGGCGGCAGCGACAGCGCCGTCCTCAGCGTCGTGGTGGACCGCGAGGCGCCGATCCTGCCGCCCGTGGCGCGCGACGTCGTCGTCCCCGCCACGCAGACGATCGACCGCACCTCCGTCGAGGTCGACGTCCTGGCCCTCGCCCAGAACCCCAGCGGCCCGCTCGCGGACCTCGCCGTGGAGGTGCACCCCTCCGCCGCGGACCGGGCGACGGTGACCCAGCGCGGCCGGGTGCTGGTCACCCTGGGTCCGACGCCGCAGACCCTGCCGTACGTGCTGCGCAACACCAACCCCCAGGCGGACGGCGTGAGCGCCACCGCGTTCATCACGGTCCCGGCGCTCGGCGACTTCCCGCCCGTCCCGCGGCCGCGGGCGCCCCGGCTCCAGGTGGTGGCGGGCGAGCAGCTCCGCATCCCGATCGAGGAGCAGGTCCAGGTCGCCCCCGGCCGCACCGCGCGGATCGCGGACGTGGCGTCGGTCTCGGCCACCAAGCACGACGGCTCGCCCCTGGTCGCCGACGACCGGACGCTGCTGTTCACCGCCCCGCGGTCCTACGCGGGTCCCGCGTCGATCACGTTCGAGGTGACCGACGGGTCGGCCGGGTCGGTCTCCTCGCGCACACGCGTCATGACGCTGCCGATCGACGTGCTCGCCGCGGAGGACCACCCGCCGACGTTCGCGCCGTCGGTCCTCGACGTGGGCCCGGGGGAGACCACGCAGGTCGACCTCGCGCGCTTCACCTCCGCGCCCGTCGGCACCGCCGCCGACCCGGACGCCGGGGAGGACCCGCAGAGCAGGTACTCCTACAGCCTCACCCGCCCCGCCGGGGACGGCTTCACGGTGACGCTCGAGGGCTCCGTCCTGACGGTGCGGGCCGCGCCGACGGCGTCCCGGGGCACGGTCGGCGGCGTCGGCGTCGCGATCGGCTACGGCGGCGCGGCGCCGGTGGCCGGCCAGGTCGACTTCCGCGTCGTCGCCAGCTCCCGGCCGCTGGCGCGGGTCCTGGACCACGCGGTGCCGGACGGCGTGGAGGGCGGCGCGTCGGTCGTCGACGCTCTCGCCGGGGCCTCCAACCCCTTCGCGCCCGAGCGGCTCACCGTCGTCGGCGCGGTGGTGGAGCAGGGTTCCGGGACGGCGGTCGTGGCCGGCGACCGGGTGACCGTGCGCCCGGCCGACGGCTTCATCGGGCAGGTGGTCGTGCGCTACCGGGTCCGGGACGTCACCGGCGACCCCGACCGCGAGGTCGAGGGCCGGATCACGGTCACCGTCCGCGGGCGCCCGGCGACCCCGGTGGCACCCCGCGTGGTCGAGGTCCGGGACCGCACGGTGGTCCTGGCCTGGGACGCGCCCGGCAACAACGGCGAGCCCATCACCGGGTACGAGCTGACGGGGCAGCCCGGCGGCGTGGCCCGGCAGTGCGCCGGCACGACGTGCACCGTGGACGGGCTGACCAACGACGTCGAGTACGTCTTCACCGTCACGGCGCGCAATACCGTCGGGGTGTCCGACGCGAGCCCGCCCTCCCAGCCGGCCCGCCCGGACGCCCGACCCTCCGCCCCGGGGGCGCCGACGCTCGAGTGGGGCGACGGCACCGTGACGGCACGGTGGTCCGCCCCGCAGAACACGGGCTCGCCGATCCAGCGGTACGACGTCGAGATCAGCCCGAGCCCCGGCGGCAGCGCCTCGGCGACGACGAGCGCTACGACGCACACGTTCACGGGGCTCACCAACGGCACCGCCTACACGGTCCGCGTCCGCGCGGTGAACCGGGCCCCCGAGCCGGGCGACTGGAGCGCGGCCTCCGCGTCCGCGGTCCCCGCCGGCCCGCCCGCCGCGCCGGCGCCGAGCGCGCAGCGGTTCGACCAGAGCATCTTCGGCGGCGGCCGGCTCGAGGTGACGTGGCCGGCCCCTGCGCCGAACGGCGACCCCGTCGCCCGCTACGAGATCCGCGTCGACGGTGCGGCAGCGGTCACGCCGTCCGGGGGCGACCGGCACGTCGTCGACCCGGCCGGGCCGGGCACGTACCGGTTCGAGGTCCGTGCCTTCAACAAGGCCGGTGCCGGGCCGTGGTCCGCGCCGCTCGTCGTCGAGCACGCCACCGTGCCGAGCGCACCGGGCAACCTGTCCGCCACCTTCGAGCCCTCGACCGGTGCGGTGCGCCTCGGCTTCGACGAGCCCGACTGGGCGGGGGGCCGGAACCGCGAGATCCAGGTGTCCGTGGACGGTGGGGCGTTCACCGGCCTGGCCGGGGACCGCCGTGTCGGCGGGCTGCCGGCCGGCGACCACTCCTTCGTCGTCCGCGGCTGCAACACCGAGGGCTGCGGGTCCCCGAGCGGACCGGCGTCGGCGACCGTCACGACGCCGCCCGGGGCGGTGCCCGGCGACTCGCTCAGGATCGCCGTCGAGACGCCGGCCGACCCCCGGCGGTTCCGGGCCACGTGGTCGCCGCCCGGCTCCACCGGTGGCCTGCCCGTGCGGTACGAGTACCGCTGGGGCTGGTCGGTCGACGGGCTCCTCGGCGACCGCGACGAGTCCGGCTGGATCGGCACCGGCGAGCCGACCGCGACCCAGGACATCCCCAACCCGGTCCGCAACCGGGGCGGTGAGATCTGGGTCGTGGTGCGCGCCGTCAACGACCGCGGTCCCGGCCCGGAGAGCGGCGAGGTCCGGGTCAGGGTCGAGCCGCCCGCCCCGGCGCCCGGCCCGACCCCACCCCGACGCCCACCCCGACCCCGTAGGAGCACCGACCCGTGACCATGACACCCGAGCAGAGCGCCTGGTTCGCCGAGACGTTCGACGCGCTCGTGGCGAACGTCGGCCAGGCCGTGCTGGGCAAGGACCACGTCGTCAGGCTCGCGCTCACCTGCATGCTCGCCGAGGGGCACCTGCTCCTCGAGGACGCGCCCGGCACGGGCAAGACGTCCCTGGCCAAGGCGATCGCCGCGACGGTGCAGGGCACCCACAGCCGGATCCAGTTCACCCCGGACCTGCTGCCCTCGGACGTGACGGGCGTGACGATCTACGACCAGAACACGCACCGCTTCGAGTTCCACGAGGGCCCCGTGTTCGCCTCCGTGGTCCTCGCGGACGAGATCAACCGTGCGTCGCCGAAGACGCAGTCCGCCCTCCTGGAGGTGATGGAGGAGTCCAAGGTCACCGTGGACAAGGTCTCGCACCCGGTCGGCCGCCCGTTCATGGTCATCGCGACGCAGAACCCGATCGAGCAGGCGGGCACCTACCGGCTGCCCGAGGCCCAGCTGGACCGCTTCCTCATGAAGACGTCGCTCGGGTACCCCGACCACGCGTCGACGCTCGAGATCCTCGCCGGCTCGGCGGAGCGCGACCGCACGGCGCACCTGGCCCCGAAGATCACCACGGCCGCCGTCGGCGACATGGCCGCGCTCGCGTCGACGGTGCACACCGACGCCGCGGTGCTGGACTACGTCGCGCGCCTCACGGAGGCGACGCGGACCGACGCGCAGACCGCCCTGGGCGCCAGCGTGCGCGGGGCCCTCGCGCTCGTCCGCTGCGGCAAGGTGTGGGCCGCCTCCCAGGGCCGGACGTACGTCCTCCCCGACGACGTCAAGCTCCTCGTGCCGCCGGTGCTCGAGCACCGCGTCATCCTCGACACCGAGGCGGAGTTCGCCGGCGTGACCGCGCGCCAGGTCCTCTCCCGCATCCTCGCCGAGACCCCGCCGCCGGCGGCGCGCGTCTGACCGTGCCGTCGTCGACCCGCCGCCGCGTGCGCGGCACGTCCCGCCGCGTGGCCCGGCGGCTCGCCGGGCCGTTCGGCGTGGTGTCCGCCCTCGGGTGGGCCGCGCTGGTCGCGGCGCTGGTGCTCGGCGCGCTCGGCTGGTGGCTGGGCTGGGTGGAGCTCACCGTCCTCGCCGCCACGCTCGCCTCCGCGCTGGTCGTGTCGCTGCTGCTGACCCTGGGCCGGTCCACCTACGCGGTCGCCCTCGAGCTGTCGGACCACCGGGTGACCGTGGGCCGGCGTGCCGTCGGCCGGCTGGAGGTGCGGAACACCTCGCGCGGGCGACTCCTGCCCGCCCGCCTCGAGCTGCCCGTGGGCAGGGCGGTCGCCGAGCTCGCCCTGCCCTCCCTGGGTGCGGGCGCCGCGCACGAGGAGGTCTTCGCCATCCCGACGACGCGCCGCGCCGTCGTCGTCGTGGGCCCCGTGCGGTCGGTGCGCGGCGACCCCCTGGGCCTGCTCCGCCGGCGGGTCGAGTGGACCGACCCCGTCGACCTCTACGTCCACCCGGAGCTGGTGTCCCTCGGCGGGGCGTCGTCGGGGCTGCTGCGGGACCTCGAGGGGCAGGCCACGCGGGTGGTGTCCGACTCGGACATGTCCTTCCACGCCTTGCGGGACTACGTCGCCGGGGACGACCGGCGGCACATCCACTGGCGCACGACGGCCCGCACGGGCCAGCTCGTCGTGCGCCAGTTCGAGGACACCCGCCGCACGCACACCGCGATCGCCCTCGCGACGGCGACCGACGACTACGCCGACGCGGACGAGTTCGAGCTGGCCGTGGCGGCGGTGGCGTCGCTCGGGGTCCAGGCGCTGCGCGACGAGCGCGAGCTGACCGTCCTGGCCGGCGCCGGCTCCCTGCGCACCGACTCCCCGCCGGTCCTCCTCGACGACTGCGCCGGGCTGGAGTCGGCCGCGGACGGCACCGCGACCGACCGCCTCGCGTCCCGCGTCGCCCGCGAGGCGGGTGACGCCACCGTGGCCGTCCTCGTGACGGGATCCGTCCCGTCCGCCGCGCAGCTGCGCGCCCACGCCCGACGCGTCCCGGTCGGCGTGCGCACCCTCGTCCTGCGGTGCGAGCAGGGCGCGGACGTCGACGTCGCCACCAACGGCACGCTCTCGGTGGCGCGCCTCGGCGCGCTGCCCGACCTGCCGCGGGTCCTGCGCCGGGTGGTGGGCTCATGACCGCCCCGGCTGTCGTGCTGGAGGCCCAGGGGCGCGCGCCGCGGGCCCGGCCCGCCGTCGACGCCGGCGTGCTCGCCGTGGCGCAGGTGCTCGTCCTGCTCCCGCTCGTGCCGGTCTACGGGTGGCGCGCCGCGCTGCCCGCCGTGCTCGGCGGCGTGGCGGCCGGGACGGCCCTCGCCGTCGTCGCGGCCGCGCGGCGCTGGAGCGGCCCGGTGACGGCGGCGCTCGCCGTCGTCGGGTACCTCCTGGTCGGGCCCGCCCTCGCCGCACCGACGACGACGCTGTGGGGCGTCCTGCCCACGCCGGCCGGCGCGCTGCTGCTCCTGCGCGGGGCCATCACCGTGTGGCGCGAGGTCCTCACCCTCGACCCGTCGCTGGGTGGCAGCGGCAACCTCCTCGCGGCGCCCTTCCTCCTCGCGTACGGCGGGACCGTCGTCGGGGTGACGCTCGCGCGCCGCCTCGACGCCCGGGCAGGCGCCGGTGCCGCCGCCGTCCCGCTGGTCACGCTGCTCGTCGCGCTGCTGCTCGGGACGAAGGAGGCGGTGCAGCCCGTCCTCGCGGGGACGGCCCTCGCCCTCGTCCTGCTCTCCTGGGTCGCGTGGCGCCGAGGGTCCCTCGCGCCGCGTCGCGTCGTCTCGGCAGCGGTGCTCGTCGCCGTGGCGGTCGCCGGCGGGGCGGTCGTCGGCCCGGTCGTCGGCCAGGACCGCCCGCGGTTCGTGCTGCGGGACGAGATCGTGCCGCCGTTCGACCCGCGCGACCAGGCGAGCCCGCTGTCCTCGTTCCGTCGCTTCGTCAAGGACTGGCGCGAGACGGAGCTCGTCACGGTCCGGGGCCTGCCGGAGGGCGCCGCGGTCCGCATCGCGACGATGGACGCCTTCGACGGCGTCGTGTGGGACGTCGCCGGTTCCGAGGCCGCCGAGGGGTCGGGCCGGTTCCGCCGCGTCGGCGAGACCATCCAGGCCACGGAGCGCGGGGAGCAGGCCACCGTCGAGGTCGAGGTGCACACCCTGCCGGGGGTGTGGCTGCCCACCGTCGGCTACGCCGAGCGGATCGACTTCACCGGGCCCGAGCCGCTCGAGCGGGCCGCGGACCTGCGGTACAACGACGCCACCGGCACCGCCGTCCTCACCGACGGCGTCCCGGACGGCACCCGCTTCACCGCGCAGGTCGTCGTGCCGCCCGCGCTCGCGCCCGACGAGCTCGGCGGCGCCGCCGTCGGGGCGGTGCGACTGCCGGAGCCGCGGGCCGTCCCGGAGGCGGTGCCGCTCCTGGCCGGTGAGATCGCCGGCACGGCCTCGACGCCCGCGCTCGTGGCCGAGGCGCTCGCCGCCGGCCTGCGCGAGCGCGGCTGGTTCAGCCACGGCCTCGTGGAGTCCGGCGACCACCCGTCGCTGTCCGGCCACGGCGCCGACCGGCTCACGACGCTCCTCACCGGCGACCTCATGGTGGGCGACGGTGAGCAGTACGCGTCCGCGATGGCGCTCATGGCCCGCGAGATGGGCCTGCCCTCCCGGGTCGTCCTCGGCCTCGTGCCCGGGGAGGACCAGGCGGGCGCCGAGGAGGTCACGCTCACGGGCGACGACGTCGAGGCGTGGGTCGAGATCGCCTTCGCGGGACACGGCTGGGTCGCGTTCGACGCCACTCCGGACGAGAGCAAGACGCCGCGGGAGGACACGCCCGACCAGGAGGCGCAGCCGCAGCCGCAGGTCCGGCAGCCGCCCCCGCCGCCGCCGGACCCGGTGACGCCGCCCGACGACGACACGGAGCAGCCGCGCACGGACGCACCGCCTGAGCCCCGGACCGGCGTCGACGACCTGCGCCCGTACCTCGTGGCCGCCGCGGTGGTCGCCGTCCCGCTCCTGGTGCTCCTCGGACCGCTGCTGCTCGTCGGCGCGCTCAAGGTGCGACGACGTCGGAGGCGCCGCACCACCGGGGGACCGGTCGAGCGGGTGGTCGGCGGCTGGGACGAGCTGCTGGACCACGCCCACGACCTGCGCCGACCCGCACCGCGGCGTGCGACGCGGCGGGAGACCGCCGTGCACCTCGCCGAGTCGTTCGCGGCGGCCGTGCCCGAGCAGCGCACGCCGGTCGGTGCGACGCGCGGACCGGCGGGGCCGTCGCGGCGTCGTCCGGGGGTCGCCGGACCGGTCGCCGGACTGGCGGCACGTGCCGACGCCGTGGTGTTCGGGCCGGGCGAGCCGACGCGGGAGCAGGTCGAGGCGTACTGGCAGCAGGTGGATGCCGCACTGCGCTCGCTGCAGGCCGCGGTCCCCGCACGCGATCGCGTCCGTGCCCGCTGGTCCACCGCCTCGTTGCGGGCCCGGCGCCGGGAGCGCACGGCGGCTCGTCGCGCGCGCCCTGTGGACGGAGCGCCCGGAGGCTGATCGAGGTGGGAGCCTCACGAGGGCGGCAGGACCTGCCGATAGGCACACGACAGCAGCCGCACCGAGCAGGCCCGAGCCCGCGAGGACGACGGCGCCGCGGGACGCGTGACCCAGGGGGAGAAGGACCGGATGTCGATGGCCGTAGGAGCGCCCGCGAGCATGGGGCGACGTCTGCTCGCCGCCCTCGTCGACGGTGCGCTGGCCCTCGTCCTCGTCGTGCTGCCGGTGGCGCTCGCCGTCCTGCCGGGGCGGGGCGAGCCGGACGCGTCGCTCGCCGCCGGCCCGCTCGCCGCCGGCTCGGTGCTGCTCCTGGGGCTGACGGTGACCCAGTGGGTGCTCCTGGGCCGTCGCGGCTGGACGGTCGGCAAGCGGCTCCTGGGCGTGCTGGTCCTCAGCGAGCGGTCGGGCTTCCCTCCCGGTCTCGGCCCGGCGTTCCTCCGCCTCCTCGTGCCCGCCGCCGCGAACCTGCTGCCGCTGCTCGGACCGGTCCTCGTGCACCTCTCGCCGTTCTTCGACCCGTCGGGGCGGCGTCAGGGCTGGCACGACAAGGTGGCGGGGACGGTGGTCGTCGACGCGCGACGCGCCCCGGCGCCGGGCGCCGGCCAGGTGGAGCGCCGCCTGCAGCACCTGCTGACCCCGGTCGGGACGCCGGTTCCGGCGTCCGCCACCGACCGGCCGTGGTCACCGACGACGGCGCCCGCCTCGCCGCCGGCGCCGCTGCCCGACGAGCTCGAGGACACGGGGGTCGTCCAGCAGGTCCCGGGCGTGAGCGCCCGGCCCACCGCACCGTGGGCGCCGTCGTCGGCCGAGCCGGCAGCGGTGCCGGCACGGCCCTCCGCCCTCCACGCGCCGGCGCTCAGCCGCGGCCTGGTCGCGGGGACCCGCGTCGTCCCGGCACCGGAGGTGGTGACCTCCGTCCCGTTCCCGCACCAGCCGTCGCGCGAGGAGGAGGACGTGGAGTCGACGCGCCTGCGTCCGGCCCGGGCGAAGGTCCCCGAGCTCGCCGCGTCGGACCACGAGGCCACGGTCGAGCTCACGGACGGCCAGCGGGTCACCTTCAGCGGTGTGGCGCTCGTCGGCCGCAACCCGACGCCGCGGGCGGGGGAGGACGGCTGCCGTCTCATCCGGGTGGCGGACCCGGGACGCTCGGTGTCGAAGACCCACCTGCTCCTGGGCGTGGACCGCAACGGCCTGTGGGTCAAGGACCGGCACTCGACCAACGGCACCGTGGTGACGCTCGCGGACGGCCAGCAGATCCTCTGCGGCGCCGACCAGCAGGTCCGCCTGCCCGCCGGTGCCTCGGTGGCCTTCGGCGACTACGGCTTGTCGGTCGCCACCGTCGACGCCGTCTGACCGTCGAGCGGCGCCTGCGCCGCCGCGCCCCGCCGGGCCAGCCGCTGCGTGCGGCCGTGCCGCAGCCCGTCGACGGTGAGCACGACGACGGCGAGCCACACCAGACCGAACCCCCACCACCGGGCGGCCGGCATGGCCTCCCCGAACACGAGCACGCCGATGGCGAACTGCATGGTCGGCGCGAGGTACTGCAGCAGCCCGATGACGCTGAGCGGCAGTCGCCGAGCGGCGCCCCCGAAGAGCAGCAGCGGGACGGCGGTGACCACCCCGGCCGACGCGAGCGCGAGCGCGTGGCCGGTGCCGTGCGCGCCGAAGGTGCTCTGGCCCGACGCGCCGAGCCAGAGCAGGTACACCAGGGCGGCGGGGGTGAGGAAGGCCGTCTCGACCGCCAGGCTCGTCACCGCCGGCACGCTGCGCCCGACCCGGTTCTTGATGAGGCCGTACAGCCCGAAGGACACGGCGAGGACGAGCGCGATCCAGGGGAGCTCGCCGACCCCGGCGGTGATGACGACGACGGCGACCGTGCCGAGCCCGACCGCGACCCACTGCGCGGGCCGCATGCGCTCGCGCAGGACGAGGACGGCGAGCGACACCGTGACGAGCGGGTTGATGTAGTAGCCGAGCGCCGCGTCGACGGTGCGCCCGGACAGGACGCCGACGACGTAGGTGGTCCAGTTGGCCGCGACGAGCACGCCCGCGAGGGCGAGGAGGCCGAGGCTGCGCCGGTCCAGCGCGCGCACGGTCCGCCAGGCGCGCGTGACGGCCAGGAGCAGCGCGCACACGACGAGGGACCAGACCACGCGGTGGGCGATGATCTCCAGCGGCGAGGCGGGTTCGAGGAGGGGGAAGTAGACCGGGAGGAGCCCCCACAGCCCGTAGGCGCCGAGACCAAGGGCCAGGCCGGTGCGGGAGGTCGTGGCGTGCGGCACGCGCTGAACCTACGCCTCTCGTCGCTGAGGGTCGTCCCATGACCCCCCCGGGGGTGCGTCGGGGCCGCCTACACTGGGCCGCAGCGTCCCCGCGCGGGCCACGGGTCTCGCGCTCCCCCTCCCGGAAGGCTCCTTCTCACGTGAGCAGCAGCAGCGCCCTGCGCGTCGCGGTCGTCGGTGCGGGCCCCGCGGGCATCTACGCCTCGGACATCCTCTCCAAGTCGGGCCTGGAGGTCTCCATCGACCTCTTCGAGCGCCTCCCCGCGCCCTTCGGCCTCGTCCGGTACGGCGTCGCCCCGGACCACCCGCGGATCAAGCAGATCATCGTGGCGCTGCACAAGATCCTCGAGCGCGGCGACATCCGGCTGCTCAGCAACGTCGACTACGGCACCGACGTCGACCTGGACGACCTGCGCCGCTTCTACGACGCCGTGATCTTCTCCACCGGTGCCATCAAGGACGCCCACCTGCGCATCCCCGGCATCGAGATGCCCGGCTCGTACGGCGCCGCGGACTTCGTCTCCTGGTACGACGGGCACCCCGACGTCCCCCGCACCTGGCCGCTGGAGGCGGAGCAGATCGCCGTCGTCGGGGCGGGCAACGTCGCGCTCGACGTGGCGCGGATCCTCGCCAAGCACCCGCAGGACCTGCTGGCGACCGAGGTCCCGGACAACGTCTACCAGGGGCTCCTCGCCAACCCGGTCACCGACGTGCATGTCTTCGCGCGGCGCGGCCCCGCGCAGGTGAAGTTCAGCCCGCTCGAGCTGCGCGAGCTGGGTCACGTGCCGGACGTCGACGTCGTCGTCTACCCCGAGGACTTCGAGTTCGACGAGGGCTCGATGGCCCAGATCCACTCCTCGAACCAGACCAAGCAGGTCGTCAAGACCCTGACCGACTGGACCCTGCGGGAGCCGGAGGAGCTCACGGCGAGCCGGCGCATCCACCTGCACTTCCTCCACCGGCCCGTCGAGGTCCTGGGCGACGGCCGGGTGACGGGGCTGCGGACCGAGCGCACCATCCTCACCGGCGACGGCACGGTCGCCGGGACGGGGGAGATGCACGACTGGCCGGTCCAGGCCGTCTACCGCGCGGTGGGCTACTTCGGGACGCCGCTGCCGGGCATCCCGTTCGACGAGGCCGCCGGCGTCATCGCGAACCGCGAGGGGCGCGTCGTGCAGGCCGACGGCGAGCCGGTCCCCGGCGTCTACACGACCGGCTGGATCAAGCGCGGCCCGGTCGGCCTCATCGGCCACACCAAGTCCGACGCCACGGAGACGGTGAAGCACCTGGTCTCCGACGTCGACATGCTCGAGCGGGCTCCCGAGCGCGACCCGGGCGCGGTCACCGCGTTCCTCGCCGGCAAGGGCGTCGGGCACGTCGAGTGGTCGGGCTGGATGCTGCTGGACGCGTACGAGCAGGAGCTCGGCAAGCCGCACGGTCGCCAGCGTGTCAAGGTCGTGCCGCGCGAGGAGATGCTCGCCGTCATCCGCGGCGAGGCCTGACACCCGACGGGTCCCCCCGCCGTCGACGCCCTGCCACCGGGAACGGGGGCGCGGCGTCCGGCGTTGTGCCTGGTGGGCGTGCGTGACCCTGCCCGCCGTGGTGCGCCGGCACCCGGACGGGGACCGGTCCCGCGTGCGGACGGCGCGAGGAGGAGGCAGGCGTGGGTCGGCGTCACGTCAACGGTCTGAAGACGGCGGGCCTCTTCGGTGTGCTGTGGGTCGTGGTGCTGCTGCTCGGGGGCCTCGTCGGCGACGGACGCTGGATCTGGCTGTTCGCCGGGATCGGGCTGCTCGGCACGGCCTACGGCTACTGGAACTCCGACAGGATCGCGATCCGCGCGATGCGGGCGCGGCCGGTCAGCGAGCTCGAGCAGCCGGGGATGTACCGGATCGTCCGGGAGCTGTCGGTCGCCGCGCGTCAGCCGATGCCGCGCCTGTACGTCTCGCCGACCATGGCCCCGAACGCGTTCGCGACGGGACGCAACCCCAAGAACGCCGCGGTGTGCTGCACCGAGGGGATCCTCCGGCTCCTCGACGAGCGTGAGCTGCGGGGAGTCCTCGGCCACGAGCTCATGCACGTGTACAACCGCGACATCCTCACCTCGTCGGTCGCCGCGGCGCTCGCGGGCATCATCACCTCGGTCGCCCAGCTCCTCATGTTCTTCGGCGGGGACCGGGACCGGGGCGGCAACCCGATCGCCGTGCTCGCCATGGCCCTCCTGGCCCCCTTCGCGGCGATGCTCATCCAGCTCGCCATCAGCCGGACGCGCGAGTACGACGCCGACGAGGACGGGGCTCGTCTCACCGGCGACCCGCTCGCCCTCGCCTCAGCGCTCGCGAAGCTCAAGCGGGGCACGCAGCGCGCCCCGCTGCCCGCGAACCGGGACCTCGTCGACGTCAGCCACCTCATGATCGCCAACCCGTTCCGCGGGGGTGGGATGGCCACGATGTTCGCGACCCACCCGCCGATGGCGGACCGGATCCGCCGTCTCACCGCGATGGCCGACGAGCAGGGCGGCATCACCCGGTTCTGACGGACCGTGGCCGCGCTGGTGATGGGACGCCCGCTCGAGCGGGGCCGTCAGCGGTAGTTGACGAACTGCAGCGCCACGTCGAGGTCGGCCTGCTTGAGCATCGCGATGACGGCCTGGAGGTCGTCCCTGCTCTTGGCGGAGACGCGCAGCTCCTCGCCCTGGATCTGCGCCTTCACGCCCTTGGGCCCCTCGTCGCGGATGAGCTTGGTGATCTTCTTCGCCTCGTCGGTCGCGATGCCCTCCTTGACCGCGGCCTCGAGTCGGTACTCCTTGCCGGACGGCTTGGGGTCGCCCGAGTCGAGCGACTTCAGCGAGATCCCCCGCTTGACGAGCTTGGTCTCGAAGACGTCCAGGACGGCCTTGACCCGCTCCTCGGAGTTGGCGGTCATGACGATCTTCTCGCCGCTCCAGGCGATGGAGGCGCCGACGTTCTTGAAGTCGTAGCGCTGCGAGATCTCCTTCGCGGCCTGGTTGAGCGCGTTGTCGACCTCCTGGCGGTCGACCTTGCTGACCACGTCGAACGACGACTCCGATGCCATGGGTGCTCCCTCTGCTGCGTGTGCGGACCGGCCTGCAGGACTTGCTATCCTTCCATCCGCGGCCGGTCCGATCGAGCGCGCCCCCTCACGGGAGGCGCTCGGGGCCGGAGGCGTACGGCAGGTTGCCCGAGCGGCCAAAGGGAGCTGACTGTAAATCAGCCGCGTCATGCTACGGGGGTTCGAATCCCTCACCTGCCACGCCGTCACGAGACCCCGCCCGGACGACCGGGCGGGGTCTCGTGCGTCCGGGCCCTTCCCGGCCGAGGTGTCGCCGGCGTGGCGCGGCATCGTCGCTGGCAGGCTTCGCGCATGCAGCCGTGGCAGACCCGCAGCACCACCGTCGTCTACGAGAACCCGTGGGTGGTCGTCCGGGAGGACGCCGTCCGCCGACCCGACGGCGGGAACGGGATCTACGGGGTCCTCCAGGTCCGGCAGCCCTCGGTCTTCGTCGTCCCCATGACCGACGACGACGAGGTCGTGCTCGTCGAGGTCCCGCGGTACACGACCGGGTCGCTCTCGCTGGAGGTGCCGGCCGGGGGCTCGGACGGTGAGGACCTCCTGCACGCGGCCCAGCGGGAGCTGCTGGAGGAGACCGGCCTCGAGGCGGACAGCTGGCAGCAGGTCGGCAGCATGATGGCCCTCAACGGGATCTGCCACGCCCCGGAGCACGTCTTCCTGGCCCGGGGTGTGCGCCGTTCCGCGGCGGCCGACGACGACGCCCGCGCCGAGGAGGGCATCGCGACGGTCCGGCGCGTCCCGTGGGGCGACGTGCTGGACCTCGTCCGGGACGGCACGATCACGGACGGCGAGTCGGTCGCGGCGCTCCTGTACGCCGCCCTCGCCCTGGGTCGCGTGCGCTGAGCGGCCCCCGTCGGCGCGGAGGACGTTCGGACCTGTCCCGGGGCGTCCCCGTCGTCGAGCGTGGAGGCACGAGCGGCCGCGCGGTCGGGCACCCGCCCGACGACGACGCCGCGGCCCGGGACCGGCGACGGCGCCGGGGAGGAGGTGCTCGATGGGACAGGTCGGCAGCACGCTGGAGCGCAGGCTCGAGGGCAAGGTCGCCATCGTCACCGGTGGGGCGCGCGGCATGGGGGCAGCGATGGCGCGCCGTCTGGTCGCGGAGGGCGCCAAGGTCGTCATCGGCGACGTCCTCGAGGCGGAGGGCAAGGAGCTGGCGCTCGACATCGGTCCCGACGTCCTGTTCGTGACGCTCGACGTCACCTCCGCGCAGGCCTGGGCGCAGGCCGTCTCGGCGGCGGGGGAGGCGTACGGACCCGTGACGGTCCTCGTCAACAACGCCGGCATCCTCGCCTACGGCTCCGTGGACGTGGCGGCCGAGTCGGACCTGCGGCGCGTCCTCGACGTCAACCTCGTCGGACCGTTCCTCGGCATCCAGGCCGTCGTGCCCACGATGCGCGAGCAGGGCGGCGGCTCGATCGTCAACATCTCCTCGGCGGCCGGCCTCGTGGGCATGGCGTCGCTCGGGGCGTACTCGTCGAGCAAGTGGGGGCTGCGCGGGCTGACGAAGTCGGCGGCCCTGGACCTCGGCCGCGACCGGATCCGGGTCAACTCGATCCACCCCGGGGGCGTGCGGACGCCCATGGCCGCGGGCGCGGAGGACTCGGCGTTCGCCGTCTACGCGCTGCCCCGCATCGGCGAGCCGGAGGAGATCGCGGCGGCGGTCGCCTACCTCGCGAGCGACGACGCCTCGTTCGTCACCGGCGCGGAGCTCGCCGTCGACGGCGGCATGGTCCTCGGCACCCTGCCCCCGGCAGGCTGAGAGGCACTGCCCCCGGCGACCTGACACCGACCGCACCGGAGCCCCGGGGCGGATCGGGGAAGGTCGGTGGCACCTGGCGCCACGGACCTTCCCCGATGGGTCGCGCGGACGTGGGCGGGATTTCGCTGCACCCCCCGGGCGCGTGTACCCTGGCACGCGCTGCCCCGATAGCTCAGTCGGCAGAGCGTCTCCATGGTAAGGAGAAGGTCAAGGGTTCGATTCCCTTTCGGGGCTCTGTTGGTGCCCGGGGCCGTCCGACGGTTGTGCCGTCAGGCGGCCCCGTGCTCCGATGCAGTAACCGGATGCGGCGGGGTAGCTCAGTAGGTCAGAGCGCACGACTCATAATCGTGAGGTCGCGGGTTCGATCCCCGCCCCCGCTACCACTCCCGTGGAAGCGTCGCGTGCCGATCATCGGCCCGCGCACAACGACCGAGGCGCCGCAGCAGCCGGCGCGAGAGGTGGCAAGACCGTGGCCAGCAAGTCCCAGGACGTCCGTCCGAAGATCACGCTCGCGTGCACCGAGTGCAAGGAGCGGAACTACATCACCAAGAAGAACCGGCGCAACGACCCGGACCGCCTGGAGATGAAGAAGTTCTGCCCGCGGGACGGCCGTCACACGCTGCACCGCGAGACCCGCTGACCCAGCGGCTCACCGAGCTCAGGACGACCCGCGCATGGCCGTGAACACCGCCTTCGCGGGTCGTTCCTATGCCCCGACCGCGCCGTACCAGGTCGGGCGGGAGCACGTCCGCGCCTTCGCGACCGCGGTGCTCGCCGACCACCCGGCGCACCACGACGTCGACGCCGCGCGGGCTCTCGGGCACCCCGACGTCGTCGCGCCGCCGACCTACGCGGTGGTCGTCGCCCAGGCGGCGGAGGCGCAGCTCGTCCAGGACCCGGAGGCGGGGATCGACTTCTCCCGCGTGGTCCACGCCGACGAGCGCTTCGTCCACCACCGGCCCATCCACGCCGGTGACGAGCTGGTCACCACCCTCCACGTCGACTCGATCACCGAGCGCGCCGGCCTGGCCATGGTCACGACGCGCTGCGAGATCGCGGACGCCGACGGCGCCGCGGTCGCCACCGTCGTGTCGACGCTCGCCGTCCGGGGAGAGGGCGCATGAGCGGCACCCGCCCCGACCTCGCCTCCCTGGTGGTCGGTCAGTCGATCGGCACGCGCGCGGTCGACGTCGACCGGCGCACCCTCGTCCGCTACGCGGGCGCCAGCGGTGACCTCAACCCGATCCACTGGAACGAGCGGTTCGCGACCGAGGTCGGGCTGCCCGGCGTCATCGCGCACGGCATGTTCACCATGGGGACCGCCGTGAACCTCGTGGCGGACTGGGCGGGCGACCCGGGCGCCGTCGTCGAGTACGGCACGCGCTTCACCCGTCCCGTCCCCGTCCCGGATCCCGGTGCCGCGGTGGTCGAGGTGGAGGGCGTCGTCGGCGCGGTCGACGCCGACGCGCGCACCGTGCGGATCGACCTCACCGTGACGTGCCAGGGCGCCCGCGTCCTGGGCAAGGCGCAGGCGACCGTCCGGCTGTAGCGGTCGGCGACGACTCAGCCGGCGGGCGGCGCCGTGGTCGTGCCGAGGCGGAGCTCGACGTCGAAGACGACGTTCTCGGGCGACTCCCCGGCCAGCAGCCGGCCGACCATGTGACCCATCGCCTCGCCCTTCGCCTGCAGGGGCTGCGCCACGGTGGTGAGCACGTCCGGGGCGAGCCAGGGCAGCTCGAGCCCGTCGAACCCGGCGACGGAGACGTCCTGGGGCACGCGCAGACCCAGCTCCCGCGCCGCGATGAGCACGCCGGCGGCGAGCAGGTCCGACTGCGCGACGACCGCGGTGGGCCGGTCCGGCCGCTCGAGCACCCGCAGGCCCGCCTCCCGCCCGGCCTCGACGAGGGAGGCCTCCGCTTCCATGATCACGGTGGGCCGCAGGCCGGTCGACTCCAGGCCCTCGAGCCGGTGTCGGGTCGGGGCCCAGTCGAGCTGCGCACGACGGGCGGCGTCCACCGGTCCGCAGCGCCGGACGCCGTCGAAGGGGAGGCTGACGACGGCGACCCGCTCGTGACCGAGCTCCAGCAGGTGGCGGCCGAGCGCCGCGCTGCCGCCGTGGTCGTCGATCGCGACCACGGGCGCCGTCGTCGTCGACGGGCCCTCACCCACGACGACGGGGACGCCGCGGCGGCGGAGGACAGCGAGCACCGGGTCGTCGGTCCGGAAGCCCCAGATGAGGACGGCCGCGTCCATGGCCGCGCTCTCCACGAGCGGGTCGACGGCGGTCGGTCGTTCGGGGTCCGGCATCGCCGGGATGAGCAGGACGCCGAGCCCGAGCTGGCCCAGGGCGCCGGTCAGGCCGTCGAGGACCTGGATCGCGACGGGGTCCCGGAAGCTGCGACGCAGCTGGTCGCCGACGATCACCGCGGCGATCCCGGACCGGCCGCTGCGCAGGGACCGGCCCAGCGGGTTGGGCCCGCTGTAGCCGAGCGTCTCGGCTGCCGCGAGCACCCGCGCGCGGGTCTCCTCCGCGATGGGTCCCGAGCCGGAGAAGGCCAGGGACGCGGTGGAGACCGACACGCCTGCGGTCGACGCGACGTCGGCCAGGGTGGGTCGGCTGTGCGCCATCTCACCTGTCCCTCGGCCGTTCACGGTTGACGAGCCGCCAGCGTAGCGGCACACTCGAAGGGCTGCATCGAATCGTTTCGACCGTCCTCCGTCCCGAGGACGCGCCCCCCGCCCGCCAGGAACGGCCGCCGCCGGCCGCCCGGTGGGCGTCGCGCTGTCCGGGACGAGGCGGGTGCGGCACCCCGCCACGACCGAGACCGAGGATCCATGCCCCGCCCCGGCGCCATCCGGCCCGCCCGCCCGAACCGCACCGACCCCACGCCCGTGACCGCCGCACCGGCGGCCGCGCTCAGCGCGCGCCGTCACCTCATCGGGCTGTACCTCCTCCTCGGCATGACCGTCTCGAGCTGGCTGAGCCGCCTGCCGTCGGTCCGCTCCGCGCTGGGGCTCAGCGAGTCCGAGCTGGGTCTCGTGCTGCTCCTCGGCGCCCTCGGGTCGCTCGTCACGGTGCTCGTCGCCGGTGGCGTCGTCACGCGGTTCGGCAGCCGGCGGACGCTCACGGCCGCCGCGGTGCTGTTCTCCGGCGCCACGTTCCTCATGGGCCTCGGGCCGACGCTCGGCAGCGTCCCGGTGCTCGTCGTCGGCGTCTTCGTCATGTCGGCGTCCTTCGCGCTCGGCAACGTCCCCATGAACGTCGAGACGGTCGTCATCGAACGCGCCATGGGGCGCACCGTCGTGCCGCAGTTCCACGCCGCCTTCTCGGTGGGTGCCCTGAGCGGCTCCCTGCTCGGCGCCGGCGCCGCGTGGGTGCAGCTGCCGCTGCTCGTGCAGTTCGGCGCGATGGCGGCGCTCTCCCTCGTCTGGCGCCTCGCCGCCATCCCCGCCGCCGTGCTGCCGGCCGCCGCTGACCCGGCTCGCGTCGACGGCGCCCCGGCTCCCCGGCGCGGCATGCGCGCGGCGCTCGGCGCCTGGCGCGAGCGCCGCACCCTCCTCGTCGGCGTCATCGTCATGACGGCGGCGCTGTCGGAGGGCTCGGCCAACAACTGGCTCGCGATCGCCGTCGTCGACGGGTTCCGGCAGACCGAGGCGATGGCCGCCATCGTCTTCGGCGTGTTCACCGGGTCGATGGCCGTGGCCCGGTTCACCGGCACCTGGGCGATCGCGCGCTTCGGTCACGTCACCGTGCTGGCCGCCTCGGGCAGCGTCGCCTTCGTCGGCCTGCTGCTCTTCGGCCTCGCGCCCACGCTGCCGCTGGCTGTCCTGGGCGTCGTCGGCTGGGGTCTGGGTGCCGGACTCGTCGTGCCCATCGGCATGGCCGCGGTGTCCCACGAGCCGCTGCGCGCGGCGGGCCGGGTCGCGGTCGTCTCCGCGTTCGCGTCGGTGTCCTCGATTGTCGCGCCGCCGCTGCTCGGTGCCGTCGCCGAGGCGATCGGGGCGCGTCGGGCGCTGCTGCTCGTCGCCATCGGGCTCGCGCTGAGCGTCGTCCTCGCCTCCACCGTGCGCACCCCCTCGACCGCCGCGACGGCGGTACCGTCGCTGAGCGGCGACGACGCAGCGACGGCGGACGCCGACGTGCCCGCACGCCGACTGGTCCCGGCGGTCGCGGGCGCGCCGAGCGGACGGCCCGCCGGTGCCGCGACCGCCACCGCCGTCGTCGACGGCCACGACCAGCACGACCCCCGCCGTCCCTCCTCCCGCGAACCGGAGCTGTGCCGATGACCGAGCGTGTGTCGACCCCCTTGCGCGCCGCGACCGTCGCCGTCGTCGTCGTCTTCGTGCTCAACGGGTTCCACTTCGCGAGCTGGGCGTCGCGGCTGCCCGCCGTCCGCGACGCGCTGGAGCTGCGACCCAACCAGCTGGGCCTCCTCCTGCTCGTGGGGGCCATCGGCTCGCTCGTCGCGCTGCCCCTGTCCGGGATGGTCGTGCAGCGTCTCGGTGCTCCGCGGACCGTCGCGTCCTTCGCCGTGCTGAACGTCGCCGGCCTCCTCGTCGCCGCGACCGCCGTCCAGCTCGGCTCGCTGTGGCTCGCGGGGATCGGTCTCGTGCTCTTCGGCGTGGGCACCGGGGTGTGGGACGCCGCGATGAACATCGAGGGCGCCGCGGTCGAGCAGCGGCTCGGGCGCGCGATCATGCCGCGGTTCCACGCGGGCTTCTCCTTCGGCACCATGGCGGGAGCGGGACTGGGTGCCGTCGCGGCCTGGCTCGGCCTGCCGGTGCTCGTGCACCTGGGCGTCGTGCTGGCCGTCAGCCTCGCCGCCGTCCTGTGGGCCGTGCGCGCGTTCCTGCCCGCCGGCACCCACGACGAGCAGCACGACGCGGGCGCCGACGGCGCCGCACCGCGCCGCAGCCCGTTCGCGGCGTGGACCGAGCCGCGCACGCTGCTCATCGGCCTCGTGGTGCTCGCCGCCGCCCTCACCGAGGGTGCCGCCAACGACTGGGTGAGCCTCGCCGTCGTCGACGGCTTCGGGACGTCGGACGCGGTGGGTGCCCTCGGCTTCGCGGTCTTCGTCACCGCGATGACCGGGATGCGGCTGCTCGGCACCGTGCTGCTGGACCGCTGGGGCCGGGTGCCCGTGCTGCGGCTCTCGGCCGGGCTCGCGCTCGCCGGCCTGCTGGTCTTCGGGCTGGTCGACAACCTCGCGGTCGCGCTCGTGGGCGTGGTGGCGTGGGGGCTGGGCGCGGCGCTCGGCTTCCCCGTCGGGATGAGCGCCGCCTCGGACGACCCCCGCCACGCGGCCGCGCGCGTCGCCGTGGTGTCGACCGTCGGGTACGCCGCGTTCCTCGCCGGTCCGCCGCTGCTGGGGCTTCTGGCCGAGTACGTCGGGTACCGGCAGTCGCTGCTGGCGATCACGATCCCGATCCTCGTCGGCCTCCTGGTCATGAAGGCCGCCGCACCCCTGCCGACGGCGACGCCGGCCGCCACCGACACGTTCGCCGGCCCGGGCGTCGAGCCGGGCCTGGGGGAGCGGCGCGCCTGACCGGTCCCGGCGGACGGCGCACCGTGGCGCCGGACGGACCGGGCGCCGTGGCGCCGGACCGACCGGTCGCGGCGCGTCGTCGTCGGCGTGCCTACGCTGGGGTGGTGACCACTCCCCGCCCCACCGCAGCCACCGCGTCCACCCTGACGGAGAGCGTCGTCACGGAGGCCGGCCCGGTGGGCGGCGGCGCTGGGCCCGGCACGGGCCCCCGGCTGGCGGACCTCACGACGCTGCGGCTCGGTGGCCGGGCCGCCCGCTACGTCGAGGCGTCGTCGGCGGAGGAGCTCGTCGCGGCCGTGCGCGAGGCGGACGCGGCCGGTGAGCCCGTCCTCGTCCTCGGCGGCGGCTCGAACGTCGTGGTCCCGGACGACGGGTTCCCGGGGCTCGTCGTGCGGGACGTGCGCAGCGACATCGAGGTGGAGGACGCCGGCGCGTGCGGGGGCGCGAGCATCACCGTGCCGGCCGGCACGCCGTGGGTGGACGTCGTCGACCGCGCCGTCGCGGAGGGCTGGGTCGGCGTCGAGGCGCTCGCGGGCATCCCGGGCTCGACCGGTGCGACGCCCGTGCAGAACGTCGGCGCCTACGGCCAGGAGGTGTCGGGCGTCGTGTCGCTCGTGCGGACGTGGGACCGTGAGCTCGGCCGCATCCGCACGCTGGCGCTGCCGGACCTGGGGTTCGGCTACCGCACCTCGGTGCTCAAGCGCTCCCTGCGCGACGACGACGGCGCGTGGTCGCGCTGGGCGCCGACGCCCCGATGGGTGGTGCTCGAGGTGGGCTTCCAGCTGCGTCTCGGCACGCTGTCCGCGCCCGTCGCCTACGCCGAGCTCGCGCGTCGTCTCGGTGTCGAGGTGGGGCAGCGTGCCCCGCTGGCGGACGTGCGCTCCGCCGTGCTGGAGCTGCGCGGCGGCAAGGGGATGGTGCTCGACGCCGCCGACCCCGACACCTGGAGCGCCGGGTCGTTCTTCACGAACCCCGTCGTGCCGGTCGGGGTGGCCGACGGCCTGCCGGCGGACGCCCCCCGGTACCCGGTGCGCTCCTCGACGCCGCAGGGCACCACCGGGCCCAGCCTCGGCGCCATCGACGAGTCCCTGGTCAAGACGAGCGCCGCGTGGCTCATCGAGCACGCCGGCTTCGGCAAGGGCTTCGGGCTGCCGGGCACCGTGGGCCTGTCCACGAAGCACAGCCTCGCGCTGACGCACCGCGGCGGCGGCACGACGACGGAGCTGCTCGCGCTCGCCCGCACGGTGCGCGACGGGGTGCGGGAGCGGTTCGGCGTCGAGCTCGAGCCGGAACCGGTCGTCGTCGGCGCGACGCTCTGAGCCGGCGACCGGACGAGGGTGTCAGGAGCGGACGCGGCCGGCCCCGGCCGAGGCGCTGGGCTCGGACGGGTCGCGCGCCCCCGGCCGGTCCAGGAGCACGCCCCGCACGACGGCGAGCGTCTCCTCGTCCGTGAGGCCGGCGGCCCGCGCGACGCCCACGAGCCGGTCCGCCGCGTCCCGGACCTCGCGGGCGACGTCCGCGGTACCCGCCGCCACGACCGTCCCGGTCCGCCGCCGCGTCGTGACGACCCCCGCCGACTCGAGCTCGCGGTAGGCCCGGGCGACGGTGCCCGCCGCGACGCCGAGGTCCGCCGCCAGGGCCCGGATCGTCGGCAGGCGGTCCCCGGAGCGCAGCCGACCGGCGGCGACGTGCGCACCGACCTGCAGGCGGACCTGCTCGTACGGCGGGACGCTCGAGGTGAGGTCGACCTCGATCTGCAGGCTCATGGCGGGAGGGGTGCGGTCCGCGGCTCCGCCGGCGTCGCGAGCTGCCCGGCGGGCACCGCGGGCAGGGCGGCGACGACCACCGCGGTCAGCCCGACGACGACGGCCAGCACGACCGCAGCGGTGCCGGCCGCCATGTGGCCGAGGCTCGTGCCGCTGTCCCCGACGACGGCCGTGCCCACGCTGCGCAGCGCCGTGCCGGCGAAGAGGAGCATCCCCGCCGCCGTCAGTCCGACGACGAGCTGCGCTCCGCGGAGCACGCGGTGGGCCGAGAGACGGCGCAGTGCCACGTCCCAGCGCGGCTGCGCGTCCACGACCGCGGAGCGGCTCGCGACGACGCGCAGCACGCCCTCCGTCGCGGCGAGCACGACGACGCAGGCCACCAGGAGCGGCAGCCCGTAGAACCAGCCGGGGAACGGGCCGGCGGACATGGCGCCGTCGTCGACGACGCGGGAGACCTGCCGTCCGCCCGTCGCGGCGACGCCCCCGGCCACGCCGACGACCGCGACGGTGGCCGCCCACGCCCACAGGACCCGTCGGAGGTGCCGCGGAGCGACGTCCCCCACACCTCGTCGCGCGAGGTCGGCGCGCCGGACGGTGCCGGTCGGGCGCGGCCAGGTCAGCTCACCGACGAGGTGCACCGCGACGAAGAGGACGCCCGCGAGCCCAGGCACCAGGCCGAGCGCGACGCCCTGCTGCACGCCGTCGACGGCCGCAGCGAGCGACGGCCCCACGAGCAGGCCCAGGAGCAGGGCGACCCAGGCCAGCGCGCTGACGACGGCCGCGTGCCGTCGCGCGCCGGCGGCGGCCCGCGACGGGTCCGGAGTGCGGTCCGCCGTGACCAGGAGGACCACGGCGGTGACGACGACGGCGAGGACGCCGAGCGCGAGGATCGGGAGGAGGACGAGAAGGGAGGCGCTCACGCTGACTCCTGCACGGACGAGGAGGACGGTGGGCGGACGCCCGCGTCAATGAATCAATACATCGATACATTGACGCACGGAGCGGACGGCGTCAAGAGGGCTGCTCCGATGCGGTGACGGAGGGAGCCGCTGTCCTGCTCCGAGGCTCACGCGAGGAGGAGGCGCAGCGCCCGTCAGGCCGGGTCCGCCAGCCAGGCGTCGATGCCCGCGAGCAGACGTCGCTTCGTCGCGTCGGTCGCCCGGCTCGCGTGCACCGACCCGCGCGCCAGCCCCGCGAGCGCGGCGTCGTCGAAGCCGTGCACCCGGCGCGCCGTCTCGTACTGCGCCACCAGGCGCGAGCGGAACAGCAGCGGGTCGTCCGCGCCGAGGGCGACCGTGGCGCCGGCGTCGGCGAGCGTGCGCAGCGGCACGTGCCCGTGCTCGGCGTACACCCCGAGGGAGACGTTCGACGCCGGGCAGACCTCGAAGGCGACGCCCCGCTCCACGAGCTCCGCCAGGACGCGCGGGTCCTCCGCCGTCCTGACCCCGTGCCCCAGCCGGTCCGGGTGCAGGTGGTCGACGACGGCGCGCACGTGGTCCGGTCCGAGCAGCTCGCCGCCGTGCGGCACGAGCGCGAGACCCGCGGCGGCGGCGATGCGGAACGCCGGCGCGAAGTCCTCCGTGTCGCCCCGCCGCTCGTCGTTGCTCAGCCCGAACCCGACGACGTCGCCCGCCCCGTCACCCGCGTACCGGGCGGCCAGGCGCGCGAGCGTCCGCGCGTCGAGCGGGTGACGCGTGCGGGAGGCCGCGACGACGACGGCGACCTCGACGCCCGTGCGCACCGACGCCGCCCGCGCCTCGTCCAGCACCAGCTCGAGCGCCGGCGTGATCCCACCGACGAACGGCGCGTAGGACGTGGGGTCGACCTGGATCTCCAGCCGGCCCGAGCCCTCCGTGGCGTCGTCGGCGGCGGCCTCGGCGACGATCCGCCGCATGTCCGCCTCGGAGCGGACGCAGGCGCGCGCCGCGTCGTAGAGCCGCTGGAAGCGGAACCAGCCGCGCTCGTCGTGGGGTGCCTGCAGCGGGTCGCCATCCGTGAGGGCCGCCGGGAGGCGCATCCCGTGCGCCGTCGCGAGCTCGGTGAGCGTCGCCGGGCGCATGGAACCGGTGAAGTGCAGGTGCAGGTGCGCCTTGGGGAGCCGGGCCAGGTCGCGCACGCGGCGAGTCTGCCAGGCGCCCGGCCCGACGGCGTCCGGGCCGTGCCGCACGCGCTCGCGTGACGGCGGAGCAGGACGCCGGACGGAAGATGAGAGATCTCTCATGGAAGTCTCACCGCCGGCACCGCCCACTGCGGTTGCATGGCTCGCATGCTCACCGCCGTCGCGCCCGTCCCGGGGGGGATCCGCACCGGCCCCGGCCTGCCGGGCGGGGTCTCGGCGGCCCGCCGCGAGCGCGCGGACCAGGCGCTCCTCACCGGCCCCGACGCCGAGCACGTCCTGCGAGCGGTCCTCGACGCCGAGGGTGTCCGCCTCAGCACCTGGGCCGTGCACCAGGTCCACCACCGGCCCGGGGTCGGCGTGACGGTGGGCTGGACGGTGCGGTGGGAGCAGGGTGAGGGCGACGCCGTCCGCGGCGGGGAGGAGTACCTGCTGGGCACGACCGCACCGGTGCCCGCCGGCACCGCGCGCAGCACCACCGTGCGCATCGCCGACCGGGACGTCACCGTGTGGCGCCACCCCGCGGACCCGGTGCTGCCGGGCCTGGCCACGGCCTCCGACCACGCCCTCGTCGCCGCGGCCCTGGGCCTCGAGCCCACGCAGATGCTCCTCGAGCTCGTCACGTACCGCCCGCTGCGCCGGGCCGTCCTGCGCGCCTCCACCGGGACGACGACGGCGTACCTCAAGGTCGTCCGTCCGCACACGGCCGGTGACCTGACGCGCCGGCACGCCCTGCTCCTCGCGGCCGGGCTGCCGGTCGCCCCGGCGCAGGACCTCGGCGACGGCGTGCTGCGGCTGGGCATGGTGCCCGGCCGCCCCCTCACCGACGCGCTCGCGGCCGACGGCGCCGCGGGCGTGGACCCGCACGACGTCCTCGCGCTGCTCGACCGGTTCCCGGCCGCGCTGCGCGACCTGCCGCGCCGGGCGGCCTGGTCCGAACGGCTGCGCCACCACACGGACGCGGCGGCGACCGCGGTGCCGGGCCACGCGCGCGAGATCGAGACCGTGAGCCGGCGCGTCGCCGAGCTGCTGCGCACCTCCGACGCCGGTCCGGTCGTGGCCACCCACGGGGACCTGCACGACGCGAACCTGCTGCTGTCGGGTGACCGCATCACCGGTGTCCTCGACGTCGACGGCGCCGGCCCCGGCCACCGCGTGGACGACCTGGCGTGCCTGCTGGGCCACCTCAGCGTCCTGCCCGCGCTCGCCCCGCACGTGCACCGCCACGTCCCCGCCGCCCTGCCGCGCTGGACGGCCGCCTTCGAGCGCGACGTCGACGCCGTCGCCCTCCGTGCCCGGGCGGCGGCCGTCGTCCTCTCGCTCGTGGCCGGTGCCCGTCGCGAGTCCCGCGACGGCTGGCAGGCGGAAGCCGAGGGTCGCATCGCCGCAGCGGCGCAGTGGGTCGACGAGGCCGAGAGCTCCCGATGATCTGGAGGACACGATGAACACGCGCACCGTCGCAGCCGTCACCGGCGCCCTGGGCGCCCTGGGGCTGGGCGCGACCGCCGCGCTCGGCGCCGGACCCTTCTCGCCGCCGGGCAGCACGGCGGTGGGCGACCCCGTCGTCGGCGGCGCGAGCACCTCGGGCCCCTCGGCCACCAGCACGCCCGGCACGACGTCCGCCGCGACGCCGGCGGTGGTGCCCACGCCGTCCGCCACGACGACGGTCACGGCCACGAGCGTGCTGACGCCCATGACGCCGGCCACGCCGGTCTCCCCGCCCTCGCCGGTGTCCCCGCCCACGCCGGTCTCTCCGGCGACGCCCGTCTCCCCGGCGAGCCCCGTCTCGGCGACGAGTGCGGCGTCGGCGCCCTCGGCGGGGTCCTGACCGACCCGTGAGAGACCTCTCATCCCCAGGCCCTGGGTGCTCTCATCCGGGCTCACGAGAGTAGAGGCATCAGCACAGCAGGACCGGGCCCCGCCGGGTCGGTCCCCACGAGAGGAGACCACCATGAACACTCGCACCGTCGCCGTCGTGACCGGAGCCCTGGGGGCGCTCGGGGTCGGCGCCGCCGCCGCGTTCGCCGCCGGACCCGTCCCGCAGCAGCCGACGCCGGCCCCGTCGTCCGACGACCGCTCCGCCGACCAGGACGACCGGAGCACCGTCGCCCCCGCCGCCCCGGTCGTCACGGTCGTCCCGGTTGTCGGGCTCGTCATCGCCGGGGCCGTCGCTGCCGCGGTCGCCGCCGTGGTCGTCGACGGGCGGGGGACCCGCCGGCGCCGGCTCGACGACCGCGGGCGCGCCCGGGCTCGCGGTCGGGGTCGGTGCGGGCGTCGTCGGGCCCGGCGTCGGCCCGGCGCTCGGGATGGTCGGCGCCGCGGCGTCGGGCTCCGCGGTCGCGTCGTCCCGGGGTGTCACGGTGACGGGCTCCCCGAGCGGCCGGTCGGCAGGCGCCGCGACGACGCCGTACGCGCCCAGGGCGGCGCCGGCCACGACCCCCAGGGCGGTGACCAGCGCGGTCAGGTGCGAGCGGCGCACCGCACCAGTATCGGGGTGCGGGATGAGATGCGGATGAGAGTCCTGACCTGGAGGTCGACCGTACGCACCCGGCGTGCCGGCGTCACGGCGACCGCAGGATCCCGCGCTCGAGGGCCACCGTGACGGCCCGCGTGCGGTCGTCGACGCCCAGCTTCGCGAAGACGCGCAGCAGGTGCGTCTTCACCGTCGCCTCGGTGATGAACAGGTCGGTGCCGATCTGCGCGTTCGTGCGGCCCCGCGCGACACCCCGAAGGACCTCGAGCTCGCGGGGCGTCAGCCGCTCCGACGCGTGCCTGACCTGGTGCACGAGCCGGCGGGCGACGGACGGCGCGAGCACGGTCTCGCCGTCGGCGGCGGCACGGACCGCGGCCACGAGCTCCTCGCGGGGCGCGTCCTTGAGCAGGTAGCCGCTCGCACCCGCCTCCACCGCGCGCAGGATGTCCGCGTCCGTCTCGTAGGTGGTGAGCACCACCACCCGCGTGGCCGACCGCGCCCGGAGGATGCGCTCCGTCGCGCCGGCACCGTCCAGCACCGGCATGCGGAGGTCCATGAGCACGACGTCGGGCCCGACCTCCGCGGCCAGGGCCACCGCCTGCTCCCCGTCCGCCGCCTCGCCGACGACGACGAGGTCCGGCTCGCCCGCGAGCAGCCCGACGATCCCGGCGCGCACGACGGGATGGTCGTCGACGACGACGATCCGGATGCTCATGGGCCCCCCCGCACCGCGCCCGGCACGCGGACGGTGACCGCGGTGCCGCCCTCGGCGGGGTTGCGGACCGACACCTCGCCGCCGCCGGCGGAGACCCGGGCGCGCATCCCGCTGAGGCCGTAGCCCTCGGACGCCCCTGTCGCGATGCCGCGGCCGTCGTCGACCACCTCGAGCTCGACCGTTCCACCCCGCCGGACGTCGGCGGCGTCGTCCGTGCCGGCCGGGGGCTCGCGGCGAGCTGCGGCGCCGTCGTCGGGCACCGTGGTGAGCCGCAGCCGGACCCGCTCCGCCTGCGCGTGGCGCCGCACGTTCGTGAGCGCCTCCTGGGCCGCACGGAGCAGCACGACCTCCGCCTCGCGGCTGACCGGCAGCTCGTCGTCGGGCAGGACCACCTCGACGGTCACGCCGGTCTCGGCCTCGAAACGGCGGGCGAGGCGCTCGAGCGCGCCGGCGACGGTGACCCCGTCGAGCGCGACGGGGGAGAACGCCGCCACGAGCGCCCGCGCCTCCGCGAGGTTGTCCCGCGCGGTGCGCTCGGCGAGCTCGAGCCGGGCGACGGCGGCGTCCGGGTCGTCCCGGCGGATGTCGGCCACGGCGGTCTGGGTCAGCATGACCACGCTCGTGAAGCCCTGGGCGAGCGTGTCGTGGATCTCCCGCGCCATGCGCTCGCGCTCGGCCACGACACCGGCGGCGTGGTGGACGTGCGCGAGCTGCGCCTGCGCCTCCTCGAGCTGCTCGAGCAGGAGGGCGCGCTGCTCGCTCTGCTCCGCGACGTAGGTGATCCACAGGCCGAGCAGCACCGCGAAGGCGAGCGAGACGCCGCCCTGGGTCGCCAGGACGCCCATGTCCCGGGCGTCCGTGATGCCCTCGCGCAGGGCGATCGCGCCGAACACCCCGATCGTCAGGACGACGGAGACGACGACGCCCGCCCGGCGGGACTCGGCGAAGTACCAGACCTGGCTGTAGGCGACGAAGAGGAGCAGGCTGCCGACGTCGTTCGTCACCGTGAGCACGAGGGCGGCCACGACGAGGACGGTGAGGTAGACGGCGACGAGGACACGGTCCCCGGTCCGGGCCGCCCGCCGCCCGACCGCGACGTACGCCGCGACGAGCCCGACGACCGTCGCGGTCCCCCACACGAGCTCCGTCGTCGTCGCCCGCTCCTGGGTGAGCAGGGCGGCGGCGGTGATCGCGCTGAGGGCGTAGAAGGCCAGGTCCCACCCGCGCTGCGTGCGCTTCCAGAACTCGGTGCGCTCGGACCGCCACCGGGGCTCGTCCGGGACGACGGGCCCCGGCGCGGGCGCGGCCTGGTCCGCCGTGCCCCGTCCGGCGGGCCCGGCCCCGGCGGCGTCAGCCGTCGTCACGCCGCCGCCACCGGAAGGTGCGGATCCCCACGACCAGGCCGACCACGAGGTACGCCGTGAGGACGGCGGCGATCCCCGCGTGCTCCCAGCTGCCGGCCGGCTCCATGACCACAGCCTCCTCCGGCAGGAACACCGAGCGCATGCCCTGCGCCATCCACTTGAGCGGGAAGACCGAGGCGACCTGCTGCATCCACGTCGGCAGGTCGCCGTACGCGAAGAACACGCCGGAGACGAACTGCAGCACGATGACGACCGGGGTGACGACGGCCGACGCCGAGCGCCCGCTGCGCGGCAGGGACGAGAAGGCGACGCCGCAGATCGCGCCCGCCGCGGTGCCCAGGGTGAACACCCAGGCGAACGTCCACCACCGGCCCGGGTCGGACGGCAGGTCGATGCCGAACATCCCGGCAGCGACCACCAGCAGAAGCGCCACCTGCACGAGGCTGACGGCCAGCACCAGCCCGACCTTGCCCAGGAAGTACGCGGCCGGCGGCATCGGCGTCCCCCGCAGCCGCTTGAGACCGCCCTCGTCGCGCTCGACCGCGATCGAGATCGCGAGGTTCTGGAAGCTGGAGAGCAGCACGCCCGTGGCGACCATGCCGGGGAGGAAGTACTGCGCGAACGGGACCCCCGGCTCCGGCCCGACGGTCGCCCCGCCCTGGCCGAAGACGGTCGCGAAGATCGCCAGCATGATCACCGGGTAGGCGAAGATGAAGATCACGGCGTCGCGCTCGCGGAAGAAGCCGATGGTCTCGGTCCGGGTGCGGGCGAGCGAGAGGGCGAGCGTGGAGGGCAGCCGCCCGCTCCGGCGGGCGGAGGCGCCCGGGCGCGCGCTGCTCGGGCCGGTGACGGGCGTCGTCGTCGAGGTGCTCATCGTGCCGTCTCCAGGGTGGGCGCGGACGGGTTGGCGACGGGCTGCCGGTGTGCTCCGGCGGTCCCGGACGCGGCGCCGTCGTCGGCCGCGTCGGGAGGTAGCGCCACGGGGACACCGCCGCTCTCGCCGATGAGCGCCAGGTAGACCTCCTCGAGGGTGGGCCTGCGGACCTCCAGGTCCGGCACCTCCGCCCCGAGCCTGCCGGCGAGGGCGGCCACGAACGCCGTCGGCGCGGCGGTGCGCTCCTCCCGGCGGACGCCGTCCTCCGACCACAGCACGACGGCGTCGCGCTGCGCACGGTCCCCGAGCCGGGCCGGCACGTCGAGTGCGACCACCCGGCCGTCGCGGACGACGGCGCACCGGTCCGCGAGGTGCTCGGCCTCGTCGAGGTAGTGGGTCGTGAGCAGGATCGTCGTGCCCTCGTCCCGCAGGCCCGCGATGAGGTCCCAGAACACGAGCCGCGCCTCGGGGTCGAACCCCGTGGTGGGCTCGTCGAGGAAGAGCAGCTCGGGCCGGCCGACGATCCCCAGCGCGACGTCGAGGCGCCGTCGTTGGCCGCCGGAGAGCTGGCGCGTGCGCGTGCGGGCCTTCTCGGTGAGCCCGACGGCGGCGATCACCTCCTCCGGGTCGCGCGGTGACGGGTAGTACCGGGCGAAGTGGTGGACGAGCTCGCGCACGGTGAGCTCGGCGTGGTCGTCGCTGGACTGCAGGACGACACCGATGCGGCTGCGCCAGGCCCGCCCGGCCGTGCCGGGGTCCTCGCCGAGGACCAGCACCTCGCCGCCGTCCCGGCGGCGGTGCCCCTCGAGGATCTCCACGGTGGTCGTCTTCCCCGCCCCGTTCGGTCCCAGGACGGCGAAGATCTCGCCGGCGTGCACGGTGAGGTCCAGGCCGTCGACGGCGCGCTTGGTGCCGTAGTGTTTGCTCAGGTCCCGGACGTGGACGGCTGCTGCGCTCATGGCACCAGCCTGGCGCGCCGACCGGGCCCGTGGGCAGGACCTGACGACGGGTCCGGGGGTCCACCGATCGGTGGACCCCCGCGTCGCGACGACGTCTAGCGCGCCTCGCCGAGGAGCGTCTGCAGGCGCTGCACGCCCTCGACGAGGTCGTCGTCCCCCAGCGCGTAGGAGAGGCGGAGGAACCCGCTGGGGCCGAACGCCTCGCCCGGCACCACGGCGACCTCGACCTCGTCGAGGATCAGCGCGGCGAGCTCGGCGGACGTCGTCGGCGTGACGCCGCGGATCGTCCGCCCGAGGAGCCCCTCGACGCTCGGGTAGGCGTAGAAGGCGCCCTTGGGGGTGGGGCAGACGACGCCGTCGATCGCCGAGAGCATCTCCACCATGGTCCGGCGGCGGCGGTCGAACGCCGTGCGCATCTCGTGCACCGCCGAGAGGTCCCCCGTGAGCGCGGCGATCGCCGCCCGCTGCGAGACGTTGGCGACGTTCGACGACAGGTGCGACTGGAGGTTCGTGGCCGCCTTGATGACGTCCGCGGGGCCGATCATCCAGCCCACGCGCCAGCCGGTCATCGCGTACGTCTTCGCGACGCCGTTGAGCACGACCGTGGTGTCGGCGAGCTCGGGGACCGCGCGGACGATCGGCGTGAACGCGGCGTCGTCGTAGACGAGGTGCTCGTAGATCTCGTCGGTGATGACCCAGATGCCGTGCTCGAGGGCCCACCGGCCGATCTCGGCGGTCTGCTCGGGCGAGTAGACGGCGCCGGTCGGGTTCGACGGGGAGCAGAAGAGCAAGGCCTTGGTGCGCTCGGTGCGGGCCGCCTCGAGCTGCTCGACCGTCACGAGGTACTCCTGCTCCGTCCCCGCGAAGACCTCGACGGGCTCGCCGCCCGCGAGGCGGATCGCCTCGGGGTAGGTCGTCCAGTACGGGGCCGGCAGGAGCACCTCGTCACCCGGGTCCACGAGCGTCGCGAACGCCTGGTAGACGGCCTGCTTGCCGCCGTTCGTGACGAGCACCTGGCCGGGTGCCACCTCGTAGCCGGAGTCGCGCGCCGTCTTGGCCGCGATCGCCTCGCGCAGCTGCGGCAGGCCGGCCGCCGGGGTGTAGCGGTGGTTCGCAGGGACCGCGCACGCCTCGACCGCGGCGTCGACGATGTACTGCGGCGTGGGGAAGTCGGGCTCGCCCGCGCCGAACCCGATCACGGGACGGCCCGCCGCCTTGAGCGCCTTGGCCTTGGCGTCGACCGCGAGGGTCGCGGACTCGGCGATGGAGCCGATGCGTCGAGAGACGCGGCGGGGGGCGGGAGGCCCGGCGGGGGCGTCGTGGGCGTCGGTGGTCGCAGGCGTCTGGCTCACGCACCCCATACTGGCACCACGCCCGTCCCGGCCGGGGGAGTGGTTCGACCCGCGGGCCGCGAGCACGTACACTCGCTGGCTGGTGGTCGACGCCCGCCGCAGTGGGCCGTGCCCGCGAGCCGTGACTCGTCGGGCGGGGCGCACGGACGGGCAGCTCCACGAGCAGTACCGAAGGGCAGTGGCGCAATTGGTAGCGCACCGGTCTCCAAAACCGGCGGTTGTGGGTTCGAGTCCCTCCTGCCCTGCGTGATCGGCCGACAGGTCGCTCCGGACGTCAGCCCGTCCTGGCGCGGTACCGGCCGGCGTCGGCGCGTCGCGGGTCACGGCGGCCGGTCCGGGACGACCGGGCACGCCGACGGCGCACGGCGACGCATCCCGCGTCGCACCGACAGCAGCACGACGAGACGTAGGGACGAACTGTGAGCGAATCCGCACGTGCGGCCGCCTCCGGTGCCGAGGGCAGCAGCGCCGGCACCGGCGCGGGCACGACCGGCCGCGCGCCGGAGCGCAAGCAGCCGGAGCGGCGCGGCGTCTTCGCCCGCATCGCCCTGTTCGTGCGCCAGGTCGTCGCCGAGCTGAAGAAGGTCGTCCGGCCGACGCGCTCGGAGCTGATCAACTACACGACCGTGGTGCTCGTCTTCGTCATCGTGGTGATGGCGTTCGTCACCGTCCTCGACCTGGGGATCGGGACCGCCGTCGGCTGGATCTTCGGCGGCTGACGCGCCGCCGTCCCCGACGCCCACGCCACCACCGAGCAAGAAAGCAGGTTCACCCGTGTCGCAGGAGCCGCTGGAGCCCCAGGCCGACGTCGAGGCCCCCGAGGTGCTCGAGGCCGTGCAGTCCGTCGAGGACGTCGAGGCGGACGCCGCGGTCGACGAGGCGGAGCACGACCTCGACGCCGCGGTCGAGGTCGCGGTCGACGTCGCCGAGGAGGAGGACGTCGACCCGGTCGACGCCTTCAAGGCCGAGCTGCGCCGCCTGCCCGGCGAGTGGTTCGTCATCCACTCCTACGCCGGCTACGAGAACCGGGTGAAGGCGAACCTCGAGAACCGCATCCAGAGCCTCAACATGGAGGACTACATCTTCCAGGTCGAGGTGCCGATGGAGGAGGTCACCGAGATCAAGAACGCGCAGCGCAAGATCGTGCGCCGCGTCCGGATCCCGGGGTACGTCCTCGTCCGCATGGACCTCACCGACGAGTCGTGGGGCGCCGTGCGCCACACGCCGGGCGTCACGGGCTTCGTGGGCCACACCCACCAGCCGGTCCCGCTCACGCTCGAGGAGGTGTTCGGCATGCTGGCCCCGAGCCTCGCCCCCGCGACGGAGAAGAAGTCGGCCGCCGCCGCACCGCAGATCGCCGTCGACTTCGAGGTCGGCGAGTCGGTCACCGTCACCGACGGCCCCTTCGACACGCTGCCCGCGACGATCTCCGAGATCAACGCCGAGTCGCAGAAGCTCAAGGTGCTCGTCTCCATCTTCGGCCGGGAGACCCCGGTCGAGCTGTCGTTCAACCAGGTCGCCAAGATCTGAGCCGTCCCGGACGGTCGCACGACAGCACTGCAACCGGGTCATCGCCCACGGCGTCGGCCCACGGACACGGAAGGCAGTCATGCCCCCCAAGAAGAAGGTCTCCGGCCTCATCAAGCTCCAGATCAACGCTGGTGCTGCGACGCCGGCCCCGCCGATCGGCCCCGCGCTGGGTCAGCACGGCGTCAACATCATGGAGTTCTGCAAGGCCTACAACGCGGCCACCGAGTCGCAGCGTGGGAACGTCATCCCGGTCGAGATCACGGTCTACGAGGACCGTTCCTTCACGTTCATCACCAAGACGCCGCCCGCGGCCGAGATGATCAAGAAGGCCGCCGGCGTGGCGAAGGGCTCGGCGACGCCGCACACCGCGAAGGTCGCGTCCCTCACCCAGGACCAGGTCCGCGAGATCGCGCAGACGAAGCTCGAGGACCTCAACGCGAACGACATCGACGCGGCGATGAAGATCATCGCCGGCACGGCCCGGTCGATGGGTATCACCGTCCAGAGCTGAGGCGCGCAGCCGGAGGTGGGCCCGAGCGCAGCGAGGTCCCGCCGAAGGCGAGCACCGAAGGTCTGGACCATCAGAACCGTCCAGAGCTGAGGCGCGCAGCCGGAGGTGTGGGGCCGAGCGCAGCGAGGTCCCGCCGAAGGCGAGCACCGAAGGTCTGGACCGTCGGACCGTCAGAACCGTCCAGGACGAGGCATCCCGCCTCACCGGACACCGAGTGGCAGGGCCAGGCGCTGGCCCGGTGACCACGACCTGCAGAGGAGAAGCAGATGGCACAGCGCAGCAAGGCGTACCGCAACGCCGCGGAGCGGATCGACCGGGAGCGGCTGTACGCGCCGCTCGAGGCGATCCGCCTGGCGAAGTCGACGTCGACCACGAAGTACGACGCGACGGTCGAGGTGGCCTTCCGCCTCGGTGTCGACCCCCGCAAGGCGGACCAGATGGTCCGCGGCACCGTCAACCTGCCGCACGGCACGGGCAAGACGGCGCGCGTCCTCGTCTTCGCGACCGGTGAGCGTGCCGAGCAGGCCCGCGCGGCCGGCGCCGACGAGGTCGGTGGCGACGAGCTCATCGAGAAGGTGGCCGGCGGCTACACCGACTTCGACGCCGCGGTCGCGACGCCCGACCTCATGGGCAAGGTCGGTCGACTGGGCAAGGTGCTGGGCCCCCGCGGCCTCATGCCGAACCCGAAGACCGGCACGGTCACGATGGACGTCGCGAAGGCCGTGACCGACATCAAGGGCGGCAAGATCGAGTTCCGCGTCGACAAGCACTCGAACCTGCACTTCATCATCGGCAAGGCGTCGTTCGAGGACGTCCAGCTGGTGGAGAACTACGCGGCGGCGCTCGACGAGGTCCTGCGTCTGAAGCCGTCGACGTCGAAGGGCCGGTACATCACCAAGGCCTTCGTGACGACGACGATGGGCCCGAGCATCCCGCTCGACCAGAACAAGACGCGCAACCTCACCGAGGAGGACGACGTCGCCTGACGTCCCTCCCGCTCGACGGCGGAGGGCCCGGCAGCTGTGCTGCCGGGCCCTTCGGCATCCCCGGTCGGACGTGTGCGCGGCGGTGGGTCGGCGCGCGCGGCTCGTCCGTCAGTGACCCGGGTGCCCGCTCGCGGGCACGTCGCTCACCGGCGGGCGCGTCTGGAGGCCGTGGTCGCCGTGCGGCACCGCGTGCCGGCCGGCCTCGGTGCTCGCGAGGCCGCCGGCCGTGATCGCGGCGACCACGACGGCGCCGCCCGCCCAGCCGGCCAGCCGCAGCACGGGACGACCGCGGGACGCGGGGCGCCCCGACCGCACGCCTGCTGCTGCGACCGCCGCGCTGCCCAGCAGCAGCGCCACCAGTGCGGCGTCGGCGCCGTCCGCGACGTGCGGCACACCGCCCGGCATCGCGCCGGACGTCGCGACCGCGGCCCACGCGGCTCCGGCGCCGCCGAGCAGCGCCGCCTCACGCGGGCCCGGGGTGCGGCGCCGGCGCACGCCCAGCAGGCCGCGCACCCCGACGACCACGCCCAGCGTCACCAGGGTGACGCCCCACGCCGCACCCCCGGCGTGCCGCAGGTGCTCGGCGCCCGACGCGACGGCGACCAGCCCGGCGCCGACCCGGCCGAGGCCCAGCAGGCCGACGGCCGGTGCCGGCAGGGAGCGGTCCGCGGCGCCGTCGGCCGTCACGCCGGTATCCGTGCGCGCGCCGTCCGCCGCGCCGCCACGGGCCGCCAGGCCGACGGCGAGCGCGGTGCTCACGGCGTCACCGGGTGGCGGCGGCGTGCGTGCCCGCGCGCTCGCGGTCACCGGCGAGGCCGACCCCGAGGAGCAGGAGCGCGCTGGCCATGTGCAGGACGTTGTCGGCACCGTTGAGCGCGAGGATGTTCGCGCCCGACCCGATGAGGAAGAGGCCGACGAGCCCGACGACGAGGTAGACGGCGCCCACGACCGTGTTCGCGACGGTCGCGGCGGCGGCGGAGCGGACCGAGGACGCGAGCAGGGCCGCACCGATGGCGAGGTGGACGACGTTGTGGAGGGGGTTGACCTCGAAGAGGATCAGGGTCGCCCCGTCGGTGGCGGCGAGGTCGACGCCCGTGGTGACGACGAAGCCCGCGGCGCCGACGAGCAGGTAGACGACGCCGAAGACGCCGGCGACGAGGCGGTTGGGGGAGCGGTTCATGGAAGGACCTCCGGTGAGGGGCGGGCCGGTCCCGCCGTCGACCGGTGTTCGCGGCCGGGGGCGGTGCGGATGGGTCGGTCGTCGGGTGAGGAGGCCGCCAGGGCCCGATTTGGTCCCGGGCGCCGTCTCTCGTACTCTGGGCGAGCCCAAGACCGCAGGTCGTCGGCTGCCCGCATGCGGGTGGTCGACCGAAGCTCCGCTCGAGCGGGGGCCGGCGCAGGTGATGTGACTTCCGATCGGACGGCCGTCGTGCCCGTCCTGCCGTGAGCCCCGCGCCTGCGCGGGGCTCTTCTCGTCTCCGGGGCGATGTCCGACTGCGGGACCACCACCGGAAGGATTGCCATGGCGAGGCCGGACAAGGCAGCCGCGGTCGCTGAGCTCACCGAGCAGTTCCGTGAGTCCAACGCCGTCGTGCTGACCGAGTACCGCGGGCTCACCGTCGCGCAGCTCAAGCAGCTGCGTCGCGCGCTCAGCGGCAACGCAACCTACGCCGTGGTGAAGAACACGCTGTCCGCCATCGCGGCCAAGCAGGCGGGCGTCGAGGGTCTCGACGCCCAGCTCGCCGGCCCCTCGGCCGTCGCCTTCGTGACCGGTGACCCGGTCGAGGCGGCCAAGGGTCTGCGTGACTTCGCCAAGGCGAACCCTCAGCTCGTGATCAAGGGCGGTGTCCTCGACGGACGCGCCCTCGCGGCCGAGGACATCACCAAGCTCGCGGACCTCGAGTCCCGCGACGTGCTGCTGGCCAAGATGGCCGGCGCGATGAAGGGCAAGCTCTACCAGGCTGCCTACATGTTCACGGCGTCCACGGCCCAGGCCGCGCGCGTCATCGATGCCCTGCGTGAGAAGCGGGCGAACGAGGAGCAGGCGGCCTGACCCCTCGGGCCTCCCGCCCGGGTCACCACCCGCTCCCCGACACACCACACCCCACCTGCTCCGCAGAGCAGGGCAACCAGGAAGGAACCGCCACCATGGCGAAGCTCAGCACCGAGGAGCTGCTCGACGCGTTCAAGGAGCTCACGCTCATCGAGCTCTCCGAGTTCGTGAAGGCCTTCGAGGAGACCTTCGAGGTCACCGCTGCCGCCCCGGTCGCCGTCGCGGCCGCCGCCGGCCCCGCCGCCGCCGCCGAGGAGGTCGAGGAGAAGACCGACTTCGACGTCGTCCTCGAGGCCGCCGGCGACAAGAAGATCCAGGTCATCAAGGAGGTGCGCGCCCTCACGAGCCTCGGCCTGAAGGAGGCCAAGGACCTCGTCGACGGTGCCCCGAAGCCGGTCCTCGAGGCCGTCAACAAGGAGACCGCGGAGAAGGCCAAGGCCGCCCTCGAGGGCGCCGGCGCCACCGTCACCCTCAAGTGACCCTGCGCTCCTGACGCGGGTCGGCTCCGGCCGACGTCCGAGGCCCGCACCCCAGCACGGGGTGCGGGCCTCGTCACATCCGTCGGGCGTGGGGGCTTGACGTGGCGGTTGGACAATGCTGTCCTGTCCGGCTACGCTAGCGCTTTGCGCTGGCTTGTGCCTGCCCTCCCTCAACCCGCTCTCGGCCCCGAACTGTGCCCGGTGGCCGATCCGCTGTCGCGGGCCGGTCGGGACGAGGGTAGGACACGGTCCCGCGCGTGTGCACACGATCCGCAGGGAAGGACCCCTCTTGGCTGCCTCGCGCACCCCTTCTGCTCCGTCCGCCGACGCTATCGCGAACCGCACCGCATCTCGCCGTATCTCCTTCGCCACGATCCACGAGCCGCTCGAGGTCCCCGACCTCCTGGGCCTGCAGACCGAGAACTTCGACTGGCTGCTGGGCAACGAGGCGTGGAAGCAGCGCGTCACCGCCGCCCTCGAGGCCGGCCGGCAGGACGTGCCCGAGACCTCCGGTCTGGAGGAGATCTTCGAAGAGATCTCCCCGATCGAGGACTTCGGCGGCAGCATGTCGCTCTCGTTCCGCGACCACCGCTTCGAGCCCCCGAAGTACACGGCGGAGGAGTGCAAGGAGAAGGACTTCACCTACGCGGCGCCGCTCTTCGTCACCGCCGAGTTCGTCAACTACACGACCGGTGAGATCAAGAGCCAGACGGTGTTCATGGGCGAGTTCCCGCTCATGACCGAGCGCGGCACGTTCATCATCAACGGCACCGAGCGCGTCGTCGTCTCGCAGCTCGTGCGCTCCCCGGGCGTCTACTTCGAGCGCACGGCGGACAAGACCTCGGACAAGGACATCTTCACCTCGAAGATCATCCCGTCCCGCGGTGCGTGGCTCGAGTTCGAGATCGACAAGCGCGACGCCGTCGGCGTGCGCGTCGACCGCAAGCGCAAGCAGTCGGTGACCGTCTTCCTCAAGGCGCTCGGCATGACCGAGGCCGAGATCCGCGAGGAGTTCGCGCAGTTCCCGGCCGTCCTGGAGACGCTCGAGAAGGACCACGTGAACACCGAGGAGGAGGCCCTCCTCGACATCTACCGGAAGATCCGCCCGGGCGAGCCGCCCACGGTGGAGGCCGGCCGCGCGCTGCTGGAGAACTTCTACTTCAACCCCAAGCGCTACGACCTGGCGAAGGTCGGCCGCTACAAGGTGAACAAGAAGCTCGGCATCGACGTGCCGCTGAGCGACTCCGTGCTCTCGGTGACCGACGTCGTCGCGACGATCAAGTACATGGCCGCGCTGCACGCCGAGGTCGCCACGATCCCCGGCCGCCGCAACGGCGAGCCCGTCGACGTGCGCGTCGAGACGGACGACATCGACCACTTCGGCAACCGCCGCATCCGCGCCGTCGGCGAGCTCATCCAGAACCAGGTCCGCACGGGCCTGTCGCGGATGGAGCGCGTCGTGCGCGAGCGGATGACGACGCAGGACGTCGAGGCCATCACGCCGCAGACCCTGATCAACATCCGCCCGGTCGTGGCGTCGATCAAGGAGTTCTTCGGCACCTCGCAGCTGTCGCAGTTCATGGACCAGAACAACCCGCTCGCGGGCCTGACGCACAAGCGGCGTCTGTCGGCCCTGGGTCCCGGCGGTCTGTCCCGTGACCGCGCCGGCATGGAGGTCCGTGACGTCCACCCGTCGCACTACGGCCGCATGTGCCCGATCGAGACCCCTGAGGGCCCGAACATCGGCCTCATCGGCTCGCTCGCCACCTACGGGCGGATCAACGCGTTCGGCTTCGTCGAGACCCCGTACCGCAAGGTCGACAACGGCCGCGTCACGGACGAGGTCAACTACCTCACCGCCGACGACGAGGACCGCTTCGTCATCGCGCAGGCCAACGCCGCGCTCGCGGAGGACGGCCACTTCGCGGAGGACCGCGTCCTCGTGCGCGTCAAGGGCGGCGAGGTCGAGATCGTCCCGGGCGACATGGTCGACTACATGGACGTCTCGCCGCGGCAGATGGTCTCGGTCGCCACCGCGATGATCCCGTTCCTCGAGCACGACGACGCGAACCGCGCGCTCATGGGCGCGAACATGCAGCGCCAGGCCGTGCCGCTGGTGCGCTCCGAGGCGCCGCTGGTCGGCACGGGCATGGAGCGCCGTGCCGCCGTCGACGCGGGTGACGTCATCGTGGCGACCAAGCCGGGCGTGGTCACCGAGGTGTCCGCCGAGCTGATCACCGTGGCGAACGACGACGCGACGACGTCGACCTACCGGGTCGCGAAGTTCCGTCGGTCGAACCAGGGCACGTCCTACAACCAGCGCGTGCTGGTCGACGAGGGCGCCCGGGTGGAGGTCGGCTCCGTGCTGGCCGACGGCCCGGCGACGGACGAGGGCGAGCTCGCGCTCGGCCGCAACCTCCTCGTGGCGTTCATGTCGTGGGAGGGCCACAACTACGAGGACGCCATCATCCTCAGCCAGCGTCTCGTGCAGGACGACGTCCTGTCCTCGATCCACATCGAGGAGCACGAGGTCGACGCGCGCGACACCAAGCTCGGCCCGGAGGAGATCACCCGGGACATCCCGAACGTCTCCGAGGAGGTCCTCGCGGACCTCGACGAGCGCGGCATCATCCGCATCGGTGCCGAGGTGGCGGCGGGCGACGTCCTCGTCGGCAAGGTCACGCCCAAGGGTGAGACCGAGCTGACCCCCGAGGAGCGCCTGCTCCGCGCGATCTTCGGCGAGAAGGCGCGCGAGGTGCGCGACACGTCGCTCAAGGTGCCCCACGGCGAGTCCGGCACGGTCATCGAGGTGCGGACGTTCAGCCGCGAGGACGGCGACGAGCTGCCCGCCGGTGTCAACGAGCTCGTCCGGGTGTACATCGCCCAGCGCCGCAAGATCACCGACGGCGACAAGCTCGCCGGCCGCCACGGCAACAAGGGCGTCATCGCCAAGATCCTCCCGGTCGAGGACATGCCCTTCCTGCCCGACGGCACCGCGGTGGACATCGTCCTCAACCCGCTCGGCGTGCCCGGCCGCATGAACGTCGGCCAGGTGCTCGAGACGCACCTCGGGTGGGTCGCGAAGCAGGGCTGGGACATCCAGAACGCCTCCGACGCGTCCGCCCGGTGGCGGGACCGGGTGCCCGAGGTGGCCGAGCGCAGCGCGCCCGGCACCCCCGTGGCGACGCCCGTGTTCGACGGTGTGCCGGAGGAGGTCCTCACGGGTCTGCTCGGCAGCACGCACGCGAACCGGGACGGCGACCGGATGGTCGACGAGACCGGCAAGGCGCGGCTGTTCGACGGCCGCTCCGGCGAGCCGTTCCCGGACCCGGTGGCGGTCGGCTACATGTACATCCTCAAGCTCCACCACCTCGTCGACGACAAGATCCACGCCCGCTCGACCGGCCCGTACTCGATGATCACCCAGCAGCCGCTCGGTGGTAAGGCGCAGTTCGGCGGCCAGCGGTTCGGCGAGATGGAGGTGTGGGCGCTCGAGGCGTACGGCGCCGCGTACACCCTCCAGGAGCTCCTGACCATCAAGTCCGACGACGTGCCCGGTCGCGTCAAGGTCTACGAGGCCATCGTCAAGGGCGAGAACATCCCCGACTCGGGCATCCCGGAGTCGTTCAAGGTCCTCCTCAAGGAGATGCAGTCGCTCTGCCTGAACGTCGAGGTGCTGTCGTCCGACGGCGTCTCCATCGACATGAAGGAGAACGACGACGAGGTGTACCGCGCGGCGGAGGAGCTGGGCATCGACCTGTCCCGCCGCCCGAACGCCTCCAGCATCGAGGAGATCTGATCTCGCCTGCCCCGGGACCCCACGGCCCCGGGGCAGGTCACCGGCACTCACCGGCCAACTCACGGTGAATACGGACTGAGAAGGAAGTAGGAACCTTGCTCGACGTCAACGTCTTCGACGAGCTGCGCATCGGCCTGGCGACCGCGGAGGACATCCGCACGTGGTCCCACGGCGAGGTCAAGAAGCCCGAGACCATCAACTACCGGACCCTCAAGCCGGAGAAGGACGGGCTCTTCTGCGAGAAGATCTTCGGTCCCACCCGGGACTGGGAGTGCTACTGCGGCAAGTACAAGCGCGTGCGCTTCAAGGGCATCATCTGCGAGCGCTGCGGCGTCGAGGTGACGCGCTCGAAGGTGCGCCGTGAGCGGATGGGCCACATCGAGCTCGCCGCGCCCGTCACCCACATCTGGTTCTTCAAGGGTGTCCCCTCGCGCCTCGGCTACCTGCTGGACCTGGCGCCGAAGGACCTCGAGAAGGTCATCTACTTCGCCGCCTACATGATCACCGAGGTGGACGAGCAGGGCCGGCAGGAGGACCTGCCGAACCTGCAGAACGAGATCGACCTCGAGAAGAAGGAGATCTCGACCCGCCGCGACGTCGACATCGACAAGCGCGCGCGTCGGCTCGAGGAGGACCTCGCCCAGCTCGAGGCCGAGGGTGCCAAGGCCGACGCGCGCCGCAAGGTCCGCGACTCGGCCGAGCGCGAGATGGCGCAGATCCGCAAGCGCGCGGACGCCGAGATCGAGCGGCTCGAGCAGGTCTGGGACCGTTTCAAGAACCTCAAGGTCGCGGACCTCGAGGGCGACGAGATGCTGTACCGCCAGCTCGGCGACCGCTACGGCAACTACTTCAAGGGCGCGATGGGCGCCGCCGCGATCCAGAAGCGCCTCGAGGACTTCGACCTCCAGGCCGAGGCGGACTCGCTGCGCGACATCATCAAGAACGGCAAGGGGCAGCGGAAGACGCGTGCCCTGAAGCGCCTCAAGGTCGTCAACGCGTTCCTCACCACGAGCAACACGCCGCTCGGCATGGTGCTCGACGCCGTCCCGGTCATCCCGCCGGACCTGCGCCCGATGGTGCAGCTCGACGGTGGCCGGTTCGCGACGTCCGACCTCAACGACCTGTACCGCCGCGTCATCAACCGGAACAACCGCCTCAAGCGGCTGCTGGACCTGGGCGCGCCGGAGATCATCGTCAACAACGAGAAGCGGATGCTCCAGGAGGCCGTCGACGCGCTGTTCGACAACGGCCGCCGCGGTCGTCCGGTGACCGGCCCGGGCAACCGCCCGCTGAAGTCGATCTCCGACATGCTCAAGGGCAAGCAGGGCCGGTTCCGCCAGAACCTGCTCGGCAAGCGCGTCGACTACTCGGGCCGTTCGGTCATCGTCGTCGGCCCGGAGCTCAAGCTGCACCAGTGCGGCCTGCCCAAGCAGATGGCGCTCGAGCTCTTCAAGCCGTTCGTCATGAAGCGGCTCGTGGACCTCAACCACGCGCAGAACATCAAGAGCGCCAAGCGCATGGTCGAGCGTGCCCGCCCGCAGGTGTGGGACGTGCTCGAGGAGGTCATCACCGAGCACCCGGTGCTGCTGAACCGCGCGCCCACGCTGCACCGTCTCGGCATCCAGGCGTTCGAGCCGAAGCTGGTCGAGGGCAAGGCGATCCACCTGCACCCGCTGGTGTGCGCCGCGTTCAACGCCGACTTCGACGGCGACCAGATGGCGGTGCACCTGCCGCTGTCCACCGAGGCGCAGGCCGAGGCCCGCATCCTCATGCTGTCGAGCAACAACATCCTCAAGCCGTCGGACGGCCGTCCGGTCACCATGCCCTCGCAGGACATGATCATCGGCCTGTTCCACCTGACGGCCGACAAGGACGACGCCCACGGCGGCGGACGCGCGTTCGTCTCGGTCTCCGAGGCGATCATGGCGTTCGACCAGGGCTCGCTCGACCTCAACGCCGTCGTCGGCATCCGGTTCACCGACCTGGTGCCGCCGGCCGACTTCGACGCGCCCGAGGGCTGGGAGCCGGGCCTGCCGATCGTCCTGCAGACGACGCTGGGCCGTGCGCTGTTCAACGAGCTGCTCCCGGTCGACTACCCGTACGTCAACGGCGTCGTCGACAAGAAGCGGCTCTCGTCGATCGTCAACGACCTGGCCGAGCGGTACCCGAAGGTGGAGGTCGCCGCGAGCCTGGACGCGCTCAAGGAGGCCGGGTTCCACTGGGCCACCCGCTCCGGCGTCACGATCGCCATCTCGGACGTCGCGACCCCGCCGGACAAGCAGAAGATCCTCGACACCTACGAGGCCCGTGCGTCGAAGATCCAGAGCCAGTACGACAAGGGTCTGATCACCGACGACGAGCGCCGTCAGGAGCTCATCGAGATCTGGACCCAGGCGACGGACGAGGTCGCGAGCGTGATGAAGGACAACTTCCCCGCGCACAACACCCTCAACCGCATGGTGTCCTCCGGGGCCCGAGGCAACTGGATGCAGGTCCGGCAGATCGCGGGCATGCGTGGCCTCGTGGCCAACCCGAAGGGCGAGATCATCCCGCGCCCGATCAAGTCGAACTACCGCGAGGGCCTGTCGGTCCTGGAGTACTTCATCGCGTCGCACGGCGCGCGGAAGGGCCTGGCGGACACCGCGCTGCGGACCGCCGACTCCGGGTACCTCACCCGTCGTCTCGTCGACGTCTCGCAGGACGTCATCATCCGCGAGCACGACTGCGGCACCGAGCGCGGGCTGACGATGCCCATCGCGGAGACGCTGTCGGACGGCACCCTGGTCCGGCACGAGAAGGTCGAGACCAGCGTGTACGCGCGGACCCTCGCCACGGACGTCGTCGCGAGCGACGGCACCGTGGTGGGCAACGCGGGTGACGACGCGGGCGACGTCCTCATCGCACGCTTCCTCGAGGCCGGCGTCACGGACGTCAAGGTCCGTTCGGTCCTGACGTGCGAGTCGCGGGTCGGCACCTGCGCCCTGTGCTACGGCCGGTCGCTGGCGACGGGCAAGCTCGTCGACATCGGCGAGGCCGTCGGCATCATCTCGGCGCAGTCCATCGGCGAGCCCGGCACCCAGCTGACGATGCGGACGTTCCACACCGGTGGTGTGGCCTCGGCCGACGACATCACGCAGGGTCTGCCGCGTGTCCAGGAGCTCTTCGAGGCCCGCACCCCCAAGGGTGAGGCGCCCATCGCGGAGCACACCGGCCGCATCGCCGTCGACGACACGGAGCGCCTGCGCAAGCTGGTCCTCACGCCCGACGACGGCTCGGAGGAGGTCGCCTACCCGGTCTCCAAGCGGTCGCGGCTGCTCGTCTCCGACGGCGACCACGTCGAGGTCGGCACGCAGCTCGTCCAGGGGGCGGTGGACCCGAAGAAGGTGCTCCGCATCCTCGGCCCGCGTGCCACCCAGAAGCACCTGGTGGACGAGGTCCAGGAGACCTACCGCTCGCAGGGTGTGGACATCCACGACAAGCACATCGAGGTCATCGTGCGGCAGATGCTGCGGCGCGTGACCGTGCTGGACTCGGGCGAGACCGACCTGCTGCCCGGCGAGCTCGCCGAGCGCGGCCGGTTCGAGGAGGCCAACCGCAAGGCGGTCGCCGAGGGGCGTCAGCCGGCGGCGGGTCGCCCGGAGCTCATGGGCATCACGAAGGCGTCGCTCGCGACCGACTCGTGGCTGTCCGCGGCCTCGTTCCAGGAGACGACGCGCGTCCTCACCGAGGCGGCGATGAGCGGTCGCAGCGACCCGCTCCTCGGCCTCAAGGAGAACGTCATCATCGGAAAGCTCATCCCCGCCGGCACGGGCATGCCCCGCTACGTCGACGTCACGGTGGAGCCGACCGAGGAGGCGAAGGCCGAGCTGTACCCGTCCTTCGGCTACGACGAGATCGACTTCCCGCCGCTCGGCATGGGCTCCGGCGAGGCGATCCCGCTCGAGGACATCGACTTCGGCGACCTGCGCTGAGTCGAGCCTGACGACGTCGGCCGTCGACCCGCGCGAGCGGGCGGCGGCCGTCGTCGTCGGTCCTCGGCCGGCGGACCCGGTCGCACGGCCCCGGTCGGGCGTGCCCCTCGTCACTTTGACGCTCCCTGGACCGGCAGGTAGCGTTGGCCCCTGTGCCCGCGCCGTCGGGCCCTCGCGCGTGCATCGCCACCGAGCCGCCCGTGCCCTCCGGGGCAGCGGGGTCGGGGGAGGTGCGATGGCCGGTGGACCACCGCGCGCTGAACCCCCGTCCGATCATGGAGGCGGGTGGCGACGCGCTCAGGTGGCCCGACACACCCGGACGCGGGGGTCGGTGCGGGACGAAAGATCCCGGGTCGCAGCAGTGCGGCCCGCATGACCGGGTCCCTCCCGGTCCGACCAGACGAGCAGTACCGAGAGACACGGAGACGTAGTGCCCACGATCCAGCAGCTCGTGCGCAAGGGAAGGTCGTCCAAGGCGAACTCTTCCAAGACGCCGGCCCTCAAGGGCAGCCCCCAGCGACGCGGTGTGTGCACGCGCGTCTACACGACCACCCCCAAGAAGCCGAACTCCGCGCTGCGCAAGGTCGCGCGCGTGAAGCTCTCGAGCCAGATCGAGGTCACGGCGTACATCCCGGGTGTCGGCCACAACCTCCAGGAGCACTCGATCGTGCTCGTCCGCGGCGGCCGTGTGAAGGACCTCCCCGGTGTCCGCTACAAGATCATCCGCGGTGCGCTCGACACCCAGGGCGTGAAGAACCGCAAGCAGGCGCGCAGCCGCTACGGCGCGAAGAAGGAGAAGAGCTGATGCCTCGCAAGGGCCCGGCCCCGAAGCGGCCGCTCATCGTCGACCCGGTCTACGGGTCTCCTGTCGTCACCCAGCTCATCAACAAGGTCCTGCTCGACGGCAAGAAGTCCGTCGCGGAGGCCATCGTGTACGGCGCCCTCGAGGGTGCGCGCGAGAAGACGGGCAGCGACCCCGTCGTCGTCCTCAAGCGTGCGCTGGAGAACGTCCGTCCGGCGCTCGAGGTCCGGTCCCGCCGGGTCGGCGGCGCCACCTACCAGGTCCCGGTCGAGGTCCGTCCGGTCCGCTCGACGACCCTCGCGCTGCGCTGGCTCGTCGACTACTCGCGGGCTCGTCGTGAGAAGACGATGACCGAGCGCCTCATGAACGAGATCCTCGACGCCAGCAACGGCCTGGGTGCCGCGGTCAAGCGTCGCGAGGACATGCACAAGATGGCCGAGTCGAACAAGGCGTTCGCCCACTACCGCTGGTGATCCCAGCGGGGCCGCCGCCTCCTGACCCGTACCGAGAAGGGCTTACCCGTGGCACTTGACGTGCTGACCGACCTCAAGAAGGTCCGCAACATCGGCATCATGGCGCACATCGATGCCGGTAAGACGACGACCACCGAGCGGATCCTGTTCTACACCGGGGTCAACTACAAGATCGGTGAGACGCACGACGGCGCCTCGACGATGGACTGGATGGAGCAGGAGCAGGAGCGCGGCATCACGATCACGTCGGCCGCGACGACCTGCTACTGGCAGAGCAACCAGATCAACATCATCGACACGCCGGGCCACGTCGACTTCACCGTCGAGGTGGAGCGGTCGCTGCGCGTGCTCGACGGTGCTGTCGCCGTGTTCGACGGCAAGGAGGGCGTCGAGCCCCAGTCCGAGACGGTGTGGCGGCAGGCGGACAAGTACAACGTCCCGCGCATCTGCTTCGTCAACAAGATGGACAAGCTCGGTGCGGACTTCTACTTCACCGTCGACACGATCGTGAACCGCCTCAAGGCCAAGCCGCTCGTGCTCCAGCTCCCGATCGGCGCCGAGAGCGAGTTCATCGGCGTCGTCGACGTCGTCTACAAGCGGGCCCTGACGTGGCGCGGTGACGTCAAGATGGGTGAGGACTACACGATCGAGGAGATCCCCGCCGATCTCGTCGAGAAGACCGAGGAGTACCGGGCCCAGCTCGTCGAGGCCGTGGCCGAGGCCGACGAGGAGCTGCTCGAGAAGTACCTCGGCGGCGAGGAGCTCACCGAGGACGAGATCAAGGCCGGCATCCGCCGGCTCACGATCGCGGGCGAGGCGTACCCCGTGCTGTGCGGCTCGGCGTTCAAGAACAAGGGCGTGCAGCCCATGCTCGACGCCGTGATCGACTACCTGCCCGGTCCGCTGGACGTGCCCCCGATGGAGGGCCACGACGTCAAGGACGCGGAGAAGATCATCACGCGCGCGCCCTCGGCGGACGAGCCGTTCTCCGCGCTGGCGTTCAAGGTCGCCACGCACCCGTTCTTCGGGAAGCTGACCTACGTCCGCGTCTACTCCGGCAAGGTCCCCTCCGGTGCCCAGGTGGTCAACTCCACCAAGGGCAAGAAGGAGCGCATCGGGAAGCTCTTCCAGATGCACGCCAACAAGGAGAACCCGGTCGACGAGGCCACGGCCGGCCACATCTACGCGTTCATCGGGCTCAAGGACGTCACCACGGGTGACACCCTGTGCGACCCGCAGAACCAGATCATCCTCGAGTCGATGACCTTCCCCGAGCCGGTCATCGACGTGGCGATCGAGCCCAAGACCAAGGGCGACCAGGAGAAGCTCTCCGTCGCGATCCAGAAGCTCGCCGAGGAGGACCCGACGTTCCGGGTGCGCCTCGACGAGGAGACCGGCCAGACCGTCATCGGCGGCATGGGCGAGCTCCACCTGGACATCCTGGTCGACCGGATGCGCCGCGAGTTCAAGGTCGAGGCGAACGTCGGCAAGCCGCAGGTCGCCTACCGCGAGACCATCCGGCGCAAGGTCGAGAAGATCGACTACACGCACAAGAAGCAGACCGGTGGGTCGGGCCAGTTCGCGAAGGTGCAGATGACCTTCGAGCCGCTGGAGTCCGAGGACGGCGACATGTACGAGTTCGTCAACTCGGTCACCGGTGGGCGTGTCCCGCGCGAGTACATCCCGAGCGTCGACGCCGGCGTGCAGTCCGCGATGGAGCTCGGCGTCCTCGCCGGCTTCCCGCTGGTCGGCATCAAGGCGACGCTGCTCGACGGCGCGGCGCACGACGTCGACTCCTCCGAGATGGCGTTCAAGATCGCCGGCTCCATGATCCTCAAGGAGGCGGTCCGGAAGGCGGACCCCGCCCTCCTCGAGCCCATCATGGCCGTCGAGGTGCGCACGCCGGAGGACTACATGGGTGAGGTCATCGGCGACATCAACTCCCGTCGCGGCATGATCCAGTCCATGGAGGACGCGACGGGCGTGAAGGTCGTCCGCGCCCTCGTCCCGCTGTCGGAGATGTTCGGGTACGTCGGTGACCTGCGGTCCAAGACCCAGGGTCGCGCGGTGTACTCGATGCAGTTCGACAGCTACGCCGAGGTTCCTCGGAACGTTGCCGAGGAGATCATCAAGAAGACCCGGGGCGAGTAGTCCCACAGGTCGAACCGCCAGTACAACCATCAACCTGTAGCGACCGCAACGCCCCGCAGGCGTCATCCGGCACCTGCACCGTTCGGCACAACTACCCAGTCCGAGGAGGACACCAGTGGCGAAGGCCAAGTTCGAGCGGACCAAGCCGCACGTCAACATCGGGACCATCGGTCACGTCGACCACGGCAAGACGACGCTGACCGCTGCCATCTCGAAGGTGCTGCACGACAAGTACCCCGACCTGAACCCCTTCACGCCGTTCGACGAGATCGACAAGGCGCCGGAGGAGAAGCAGCGCGGTATCACGATCAACATCGCGCACGTCGAGTACCAGACGGAGAAGCGCCACTACGCGCACGTCGACGCGCCGGGTCACGCCGACTACATCAAGAACATGATCACCGGTGCCGCCCAGATGGACGGGGCGATCCTGGTGGTCGCCGCGACGGACGGCCCCATGGCCCAGACGCGTGAGCACGTCCTGCTCGCGCGCCAGGTCGGCGTGCCCTACCTGCTCGTGGCGCTCAACAAGTCCGACATGGTCGACGACGAGGAGATCCTCGAGCTCGTCGAGATGGAGGTCCGCGAGCTGCTGTCGGCGCAGGGCTTCGACGGCGACGAGGCCCCCGTGGTCCGCGTCTCGGGCCTCAAGGCGCTCGAGGGCGACCCGAAGTGGGTCGAGTCCGTCCAGGAGCTCCTCGACGCCGTTGACGAGTCCGTGCCGGAGCCGGTGCGTGATATGGACAAGCCGTTCCTCATGCCGATCGAGGACGTCTTCACCATCACGGGCCGTGGCACCGTCGTGACCGGCAAGGTCGACCGCGGCAAGCTCGCGATCAACTCCGAGGTCGAGATCGTCGGCATCCGCCCGGCGCAGAAGACCACGGTCACGGGCATCGAGATGTTCCACAAGCAGATGGACGAGGCGTGGGCCGGCGAGAACTGCGGCCTCCTGCTCCGCGGCATCAAGCGCGAGGACGTCGAGCGCGGCCAGGTCGTCGTGAAGCCGGGTTCGATCACGCCGCACACCAACTTCGAGGCCCAGGTCTACATCCTGGCCAAGGACGAGGGCGGCCGTCACAACCCGTTCTACTCGAACTACCGTCCGCAGTTCTACTTCCGGACGACGGACGTCACCGGCGTCATCACGCTGCCCGAGGGCACCGAGATGGTCATGCCGGGCGACAACACCGAGATGTCGGTCGAGCTGATCCAGCCGATCGCCATGGAGGAGGGCCTCGGCTTCGCCATCCGTGAGGGTGGTCGGACCGTCGGCTCCGGCAAGGTCACCAAGATCGTCAAGTGACGTCGACGAGGGCCCGGACCACGTGTGGTCCGGGCCCTCGCCGTGTCGTCCGGTCGCGCACCTCGTGCGGCGACGGTGCAGCCCCCAGGGGCGGCGTACGACGACGGCGCCGACGGGACCTGCACGGCTACCACGCACCGCACGGCCAGGCCGTGCGACACGCGATTGGTCTTCGTGGGTTTCGTCTGGCACACTGTTCAGGTTGCCCGGCGCCGTTGCGTCCGAACGCGGCCGCCGGCGGGATCGTCCAGATCCAGCCCGGTGTCGGCGCGTGTCCGGACCGGAGCGCAGCAACCACGTACGACAGACGTTGAGGGACCAGCCCGCCTGCGGCGGGTGGTCCCGACAGCATCCAACGACCTCGTGCCTTCACGGGTGCGCAGCGCGAAGGTGTGTCGCGAAACGCGACACGCCCGAGTGCGGGGGTCGGACAGCTAGCGGTTCGAGAGAGAGAGTCAGACGACGCCATGGCGGGACAGAAGATCCGCATCCGGCTCAAGTCCTACGACCACGAGGTCATCGACAGCTCGGCGCGCAAGATCGTCGACACGGTGACGCGCGCTGGTGCGACGGTCGTGGGCCCGGTGCCGCTGCCGACGGAGAAGAACGTCTTCTGCGTCATCCGGTCGCCTCACAAGTACAAGGACAGCCGCGAGCACTTCGAGATGCGCACCCACAAGCGCCTCATCGACATCATCGATCCCACGCCGAAGGCGGTCGACTCGCTCATGCGTCTCGACCTGCCCGCGGACGTGAACATCGAGATCAAGCTCTGAGGCTCAGGAGATCACGATGACCACGCTTCCCCAGAACGCCAGGCCCGTCACGGCCGTGCTGGGCACCAAGCTCGGCATGACCCAGGTGTGGGACGAGGCCGGGCGCCTCGTGCCCGTCACGGTCGTGCAGGTCGGCACGAACGTGGTGACCCAGGTCCGCTCCGAGGAGACGGACGGCTACGCCGCGGTCCAGCTGGCCTTCGGCCAGATCGACCCGCGCAAGGTCACCCAGCCGCTCAAGGGCCACTTCGAGAAGGCCGGCGTGACCCCGCGCCGCCACGTCACGGAGATCCGGACGCCCGACGCCGCCCAGTACGCGCTCGGCCAGGAGATCACCGCCGAGGCCTTCACCGCCGGCCAGCTCGTCGACGTCGTCGGCACCACCAAGGGCAAGGGCACCGCGGGCGTCATGAAGCGCCACGGCTTCTCCGGCGTCGGCGCCTCGCACGGTGCCCACCGCAACCACCGCAAGCCCGGCTCGATCGGTGGCGCCTCGACGCCGTCGCGGGTCTTCAAGGGACTGCGCATGGCGGGCCGGATGGGTCACGTCCGCCAGACCACCCAGAACCTGACCGTGCACGCGGTCGACGCCGAGAAGGGCCTGGTGCTCGTCAAGGGCGCCGTCCCGGGCCCCAAGGGCGGCGTCGTGCTGGTGCGCAACGCCGCGAAGGGAGCGTGAGTCCTCGATGACGACGCAGACCGTCGACGTCCTGGACGCCCAGGGCAAGAAGGCCGGCACGGCCGAGCTGCCCTCCGAGGTGTTCGACGTCCAGACGAACGTCCCGCTCATCCACCAGGTCGTCGTCGCGCAGCTCGCGGCGGCCCGCCAGGGCACGCACAAGACGAAGTCGCGTGGTGAGGTCTCGGGCGGCGGCCGCAAGCCGTACAAGCAGAAGGGCACCGGCCGCGCCCGTCAGGGCTCGACCCGTGCGCCGCAGTTCGCCGGCGGTGGCACCGTGCACGGCCCCGTGCCGCGCGACTACAGCCAGCGGACGCCGAAGAAGATGAAGGCCGCCGCGCTGCGTGGGGCCCTCTCGGACCGTGCCCGCGCCGGTCGCGTGCACGTCGTCGAGAACTTCCTCGGCGCCGACGCGCTGCCCTCGACGCGGACCGCGGCGGCCACGCTGGCCACCCTGTCCCCGCGCCGCCACGTCCTCGTGGTGCTCGAGCGGGGCGACGAGGGCTCGTGGAAGTCGCTGCGCAACCTCGAGCAGGTCCACCTGCTCACCGCCGACCAGCTCAACACCTACGACGTGCTGGTCTCGGACGACGTCGTCTTCACGCGGGGCGCCCTCGAGGCGTTCCTCGCGCGTCCGGCGGGTCGCTCGGCCAAGGCCGTCGCGACCGAGTCCGAGGCGTCCGAGCTCGCCACGGAGGAGACGAAGTGACCACCGTGAACAAAAAGGACCCGCGGGACATCCTCCTGTCGCCGGTCGTCTCCGAGAAGAGCTACGGCCTGCTCGACGAGGGCAAGTACACGTTCCTCGTGGACCCCCGTGCGAACAAGACCGAGATCAAGATCGCCGTGGAGCAGGTCTTCGGCGTCAAGGTCGACTCGGTCAACACGGCCAACCGCAAGGGCAAGAGCCGCCGCACCCGCTCCGGGATCGGCAAGCGCAAGGACACCAAGCGCGCGATCGTGACGCTGCGCGAGGGCACCATCGACATCTTCGGCGGACCGGTCGGCTGACGCCGGACCGACGAGACGTAAGGGACACACCTTCCATGGGAATCCGTAAGTACAAGCCGACGACGCCTGGCCGCCGTGGCAGCAGCGTCGCCGACTTCGTCGAGATCACGCGCTCGGAGCCGGAGAAGTCGCTGGTTCGCCCGCTGCACAAGACCGGGGGTCGCAACTCCACCGGTCGCGTGACCACGCGGCACCAGGGCGGTGGCCACAAGCGCGCCTACCGGGTCATCGACTTCCGGCGCCACGACAAGGACGGCGTGCCGGCCAAGGTCGCTCACATCGAGTACGACCCCAACCGGACGGCGCGCATCGCGCTCCTGCACTACGCGGACGGCGAGAAGCGCTACATCATCGCGCCCAACAAGCTGTCGCAGGGCGACGTCGTCGAGAACGGCCCGGGCGCGGACATCAAGCCCGGCAACAACCTGCCGCTGCGCAACATCCCGACCGGTACGGTCATCCACGCCATCGAGCTCAAGCCCGGCGGCGGCGCGAAGATCGCCCGCTCGGCTGGCGCCTCCGTGCAGCTCGTCGCGAAGGACGGCCCGTACGCCCAGCTGCGCATGCCGTCGGGCGAGATCCGCAACGTCGACCTGCGCTGCCGCGCGACGGTCGGCGAGGTGGGCAACGCCGAGCAGTCGAACATCAACTGGGGCAAGGCCGGCCGCATGCGGTGGAAGGGCAAGCGCCCGACCGTCCGTGGTGTCGCCATGAACCCGATCGACCACCCGCACGGTGGTGGTGAGGGCAAGACGTCCGGTGGCCGTCACCCCGTCAGCCCGTGGGGCCAGCCGGAGGGCCGTACGCGGCGTCCGAACAAGCCCAGCGACAAGCTGATCGTCCGCCGTCGTCGTACCGGCAAGAAGCGCTGACAGGAGACCTGACCGATGCCACGTAGCCTCAAGAAGGGCCCCTTCGTCGACGGCCACCTCCAGAAGAAGGTGGACGTGCAGAACGAGAAGGGGACCAAGACGGTCATCAAGACCTGGTCCCGCCGGTCGATGATCACCCCCGACTTCCTCGGGCACACGTTCGCCGTGCACGACGGCCGCAAGCACGTCCCGGTCTTCGTGACCGAGTCGATGGTCGGCCACAAGCTCGGCGAGTTCGCCCCCACGCGGACCTTCCGCGGCCACGAGAAGGACGACCGGAAGGGCCGTCGCCGCTGACCCTCACGGGTGCAAGCAGGTGACATCCCCACCAGTCGCATGACGACACAAGAAGGCAGGACAGCAATGGAAGCCAAGGCGCAGGCGCGGTTCGTCCGTGTCACGCCCCAGAAGGCCCGGCGCGTCGTGGACCTCATCCGTGGCAAGCAGGCCGAGGAGGCCGTCGCGACGCTGAGGTTCGCGCCGCAGGCCGCGGGGGAGACCGTCCGCAAGGTGGTCGAGAGCGCGATCGCCAACGCCCGCGTCAAGGCCGACCGTGCGAACGAGGCCTTCGACGCCTCGGCGCTGGTCGTCCAGGCGGCGTACGTCGACGAGGGCCCGACCCTCAAGCGGTTCCGTCCGCGTGCCCAGGGGCGCGCGTCGCGGATCCTCAAGCGCACGAGCCACATCACCGTGGTCGTCGCCCCGGTCGAGAAGAAGGAGAGGACCCGATAGTGGGACAGAAGGTCAACCCGCACGGGTACCGCCTCGGCATCACCACGGACCACCGGTCGCGCTGGTTCGCCGACAGCACCAAGCCGGGGCAGCGGTACCGCGACTACGTCCGTGAGGACGTCCAGATCCGCAAGCTCATGTCGACGGGCCTCGAGCGCGCCGGCATCGCCAAGGTTGAGATCGAGCGCACCCGCGACCGCGTCCGCGTGGACATCCACACGGCGCGTCCGGGCATCGTCATCGGCCGCCGCGGCGCCGAGGCCGACCGCATCCGCGGCGAGCTCGAGAAGCTCACCGGCAAGCAGGTCCAGCTGAACATCCTCGAGGTCAAGAACGCCGAGCTCGAGGCCCAGCTGGTCGCGCAGGGCATCGCCGAGCAGCTCGCGAGCCGTGTCTCGTTCCGCCGTGCCATGCGCAAGGGCATGCAGTCCGCCCTGCGCGCCGGTGCCAAGGGCATCCGGGTGCAGTGCGCCGGTCGTCTGGGCGGCGCGGAGATGAGCCGCAGCGAGTTCTACCGCGAGGGGCGCGTCCCCCTGCACACGCTGCGCGCGAACATCGACTTCGGCACCTTCGAGGCCCGGACGACGTTCGGTCAGATCGGCGTCAAGGTGTGGATCTACAAGGGCGACATGACCGAGAAGGAGTACGCCCGCGAGCAGGCCACGGCCGGCCCGCGTGCTCCTCGCGGTGGTCCCCGTGGCGACCGTGGCGACCGCCCGGCACGTGGCGGCGCGCCGCGCCGCCCGGAGCGGACCGAGCGCACCGAGGCTCCGGCCGAGGCCGCTGCGGCCCCCGCCGGCGAGTCGGCCCCTGAGACCGGAACGGAGGCCTGAGCATGCTGATCCCGCGGCGGCTCAAGCACCGCAAGCAGCACCACCCGTCGCGCTCCGGCGCGGCGAAGGGTGGCACGACGATCTCGTTCGGCGACTACGGCATCCAGGCTCTCGAGCCGGCCTACGTGACGAACCGGCAGATCGAGTCGGCGCGTATCGCGATGACGCGTCACATCAAGCGTGGCGGCAAGGTGTGGATCAACATCTACCCCGACCGTCCGCTGACCAAGAAGCCGGCCGAGACCCGCATGGGCTCCGGCAAGGGCTCGCCCGAGTGGTGGGTCGCGAACGTCAAGCCGGGCCGCATCATGTTCGAGCTCGCCGGTGTCCCGGAGCCGCTCGCTCGCGAGGCCATGCGCCGCGCGATGCACAAGCTCCCGATGAAGTGCCGTTTCGTGGTGCGCGAGGGTGGTGGCATCTGATGGCTATCGGATCGAAGGAGCTGGCTCCGGCCGAGCTCGACGGCATGGACGACGAGGCACTCGTCGCCGAGCTGAAGAAGGCCAAGGAGGAGCTGTTCAACCTCCGCTTCCAGTCCGCGACCGGTCAGCTCGAGAGCCACGGCCGGCTCAAGGCCGTGCGTCGCGACATCGCGCGGATCTACACGGTCCTGCGCGAGCGTGAGCTCGGCATCCGTACCGCACCCGGCGCGAGCGCCGAGTGAGCGAGAGGGCAGACATGAGCACCGAGAACGCTGCGGCCGAGGCCGCTGAGTCCACGGCCGCCGACCACCGTCCCTACCGCAAGACGCGGCGTGGCTACGTGGTCAGCGACAAGATGGAGAAGACCGTCGTGGTCGAGGTCGAGGACCGGGTCAAGCACCCGCTCTACGGCAAGGTCCTGCGACGCACGAGCAAGGTCAAGGCGCACGACGAGGCCAACGCGGCCGGCATCGGCGACCTCGTCCTCATCATGGAGACCCGTCCGCTGTCGGCGACCAAGCGCTGGCGTGTGGTGGAGATCCTGGAGAAGGCGAAGTAGCAAACCCCCCGCCTGCCCGGCCGCCGCGATGCGGCCGGGTCGGTGACGGTCTCACCCCATATCCGTTCGGCCAGGCTCGCGCTGGCGAGAACCGGCTCGACGACAGGAGTTCACAGACATGATCCAGCAGGAGTCGCGACTGAAGGTCGCCGACAACACGGGAGCGAAGCAGATCCTCTGCATCCGTGTTCTCGGCGGATCCGGCCGTCGCTACGCCGGTATCGGCGACGTGATCGTCGCGACGGTCAAGGACGCCATCCCGGGCGGAAACGTCAAGAAGGGTGACGTCGTCAAGGCCGTCGTCGTGCGCACCACCAAGGAGCGCCGCCGGCCCGACGGCTCGTACATCAAGTTCGACGAGAACGCCGCGGTGATCCTCAAGAACGACGGGGAGCCCCGTGGGACGCGCATCTTCGGCCCGGTCGGTCGTGAGCTGCGGGACAAGAAGTTCATGAAGATCATCTCGCTGGCACCGGAGGTGCTCTGACCATGGCCAAGATCAAGAAGGGCGACCTCGTCGTCGTCATCGCGGGTCGCGACAAGGGCAAGCAGGGCCGGGTGCTCGAGGTGATCCAGGAGAAGGACCGCGTCATCGTCGAGGGCGTGCAGCGCATGACCCACCACGTCAAGGCCGGCCAGACCAACCGGGGCTCGCGCACCGGTGGGATCGAGACGCGCGAGGCCGCCATCCACGTCAGCAACGTCATGCTCGTGGACCCGGAGACCAAGAAGGGCACCCGGGTCGGCTTCCGCAGCGAGGAGATCGAGCGCGACGGCCGCACCCGCACGGTGCGCGTCCGCGTGGCGAAGCGCTCGGGTAAGGACATCTGAGATGAGCACTGAGACTGTCGCGACGCGGACCGCTCCGCGTCTGAAGACGAAGTACGCCGAGGAGATCCTCCCCGCCCTGCGCGAGGAGTTCGCCCACGAGAACGTCAACCAGGTCGCACGGCTCGTCAAGGTCGTCGTGAACATGGGTGTCGGTGAGGCGGCGAAGGACTCCAAGCTCATCGAGGGTGCGATCCGCGACCTCACCGCGATCACCGGGCAGAAGCCGCAGGTCACCAAGGCCCGCAAGTCCATCGCGCAGTTCAAGCTGCGCGAGGGCATGCCGATCGGTGCCCACGTCACGCTCCGCGGTGACCGCATGTGGGAGTTCACCGACCGCCTGGTGTCCCTGGCGCTCCCGCGCATCCGCGACTTCCGCGGCCTGTCGCCCAAGCAGTTCGACGGCCACGGCAACTACACCTTCGGCCTGACCGAGCAGGTGATGTTCCACGAGGTCGACCCGGACAGGATCGACCGCAGCCGTGGCATGGACATCACGATCGTGACGACCGCGACCACCGACGACGAGGGCCGCTCGCTGCTCCGCCGTCTCGGCTTCCCCTTCAAGGAGAACTGACCATGGCGAAGACCGCCCTGATCCAGAAGGCGGCGCGGAAGCCCAAGTACGCGGTCCGCGCCTACACCCGGTGCCAGAAGTGCGGCCGGCCGCACTCGGTCTACCGCAAGTTCGGCCTGTGCCGTATCTGCCTGCGCCAGATGGCGCACCGCGGTGAGCTCCCCGGCGTCACCAAGAGCAGCTGGTAACCACTACGCCGCAGGTCCCCTTGCGCCGCTCGGCGCGGGGATACCCCGGTGAGGAAGGGCAAAAAGCCCGATGACGATGACCGACCCGATCGCAGACATGCTGACGCGTCTGCGGAACGCGAACTCCGCGTACCACGACTCCGTGACGATGCCGTACTCCAAGCTCAAGGCGAACATCGCGGACATCCTCCAGGCGGAGGGCTACATCGCCGGCTGGACCGTCGGTGACGCCCCCGTGGGCAAGAACCTGACGATCCAGCTCAAGTTCGGCCCGAACCGCGAGCGCTCGCTCGCCGGTGTGCGCCGCGTGTCGAAGCCCGGCCTGCGCGTGTACGCCAAGTCCACCAACCTGCCTCGCGTCCTCGGCGGCCTGGGCGTGGCGATCCTGTCCACGTCCTCCGGCCTGCTGACGGACAAGCAGGCCGCGTCGAAGGGCGTAGGTGGGGAAGTCCTCGCCTACGTCTGGTAACCGAGAGACCGAGAGGAGAGCACCATGTCCCGAATCGGCAAGGTCCCCGTCCCGGTCCCGGCCGGCGTCGACGTCGCCATCGACGGCGCCCGCGTGACGGTCACGGGTCCCAAGGGCACCCTGACCCACACCGTGGCCGCGCCCATCGAGGTCGCGCAGGACGACAGCACCCTCGTGGTGTCGCGTCCGGACGACGAGCGCCAGTCGCGCTCGCTGCACGGCCTCACCCGGACGCTGCTCGCGAACCTCGTGACCGGCGTGACCGAGGGCTACACCAAGAAGCTCGAGATCGTCGGCACCGGTTACCGCGTGACGGCCAAGGGGTCGGACCTCGAGTTCGCCCTGGGCTTCAGCCACCCGGTCACCGTCACCGCCCCGGAGGGCATCACCTTCGCGGTGGAGACGCCGACGAAGTTCTCCGTCAGCGGCATCGACAAGCAGCAGGTCGGCGAGGTCGCCGCGAACATCCGCAAGATCCGCAAGCCCGAGCCGTACAAGGGCAAGGGCGTGCGGTACGCGGGCGAGGTCGTCCGCCGCAAGGCCGGAAAGGCTGGTAAGTAACCGTGGCTCTCACCATCCGTGGCAAGGGCAAGGCCGTCGCCCGTGCGCGCCGCCACCTCCGCCTGCGCAAGAAGGTCGTCGGCACGCCCGCACGGCCCCGCCTCGTCGTGACGCGGTCGACGCGTCACATGGTCGCCCAGGTCGTCGACGACAGCATCGGCCGCACCGTCGCCTCGGCGTCCACCCTCGAGGCGGACCTCCGGGCCCTCGACGGCGACAAGACCGCCAAGGCACGTCGGGTCGGCGAGCTCATCGCCGAGCGGGCGAAGGCCGCCGGTGTCGAGGCCGTCGTGTTCGACCGTGGCGGGAACAAGTACCACGGTCGAGTCGCGGCGGTCGCCGACGGCGCCCGCGAGGGCGGTCTCGCCCTGTGACCGCCACCCGAGTCCTGTCCGTACGGAAGCAGAGGAAGTTCTGATGGCTGCACCGCAGCGCAGCAACACCGGCGCCGCCGGCGGCGGCGGCGACCGGCGCGAGCGTGGCGACAACCGTCGTGGCGACCGCCGCGGCGACGCCGCCGAGAAGAGTGCCTTCGTCGAGCGCGTGGTGACCATCAACCGCGTCTCCAAGGTCGTCAAGGGTGGTCGCCGGTTCAGCTTCACCGCGCTCGTCGTGGTGGGTGACGGCGACGGCACGGTCGGCGTCGGCTACGGCAAGGCCAAGGAGGTGCCCGCCGCGATCGCGAAGGGTGTGGAGGAGGCCAAGAAGAGCTTCTTCCGCGTCCCCCGCATCCAGGGCACCATCCCGCACCCCGTCACGGGTGAGGCGGCGGCCGGCGTGGTCTTCCTGCGCCCGGCCTCCCCGGGTACCGGTGTCATCGCCGGTGGTCCGGTCCGCGCCGTGCTCGAGTGCGCCGGCATCCACGACGTCCTGTCGAAGTCCATGGGCTCGTCCAACGCCATCAACATCGTCCACGCGACGGTGCAGGCGCTGCGGGAGCTCGAGGAGCCGGAGGCCGTCGCCGCCCGCCGTGGCCTGTCCCTGGAGCACGTGACCCCCGCGGCCATGCTCCGGGCGCGCGCCGAGGGCATCGCCGCGAAGGCGGGTGCGTGATGGCCCGTCTCAAGGTGACCCAGACCAGGTCCGCCATCGGCGGCAAGCAGAACCAGCGTGACACGCTGCGGAGCCTCGGGCTCAAGCGGATCGGCGACGTCGTCGTCAAGGAGGACCGCCCCGAGATCCGCGGCATGGTCACCACGGTGGCGCACCTCGTCACCGTCGAGGAGGTCGAGTGACCATGGCAGAGAAGAACAGCGACGCGACCGAGGCGGCCGCCGAGGCCACCGAGGCGCCGAAGAAGAAGGCTGCTCCGCGCAAGACGACGGCGACCAAGGCCGCCGCCAAGCCCGCGAAGACGACGAACACCACGGAGGGTGCCGGCGGCACGCTCAAGGTGCACCACCTGCGTCCGGCTCCCGGCGCCCACACCAAGAAGACCCGCGTGGGTCGTGGTGAGGCGTCCAAGGGCAAGACGGCGGGACGTGGCACCAAGGGCACCAAGGCGCGCTACCAGGTGCCGGAGTCGTTCGAGGGTGGGCAGATGCCGCTGCACATGCGGCTGCCCAAGCTCCGCGGCTTCAAGAACCCGTTCCGCACCGAGTTCCAGGTGGTCAACATCGCCACGCTCGCGTCGCTGTACCCCAGCGGTGGCGACGTGACGGTCGAGGACCTCGTGGCGAAGGGTGCCGTCCGCAAGGGCCAGCCCGTCAAGGTGCTCGGCACCGGTGAGCTCGACGTCAAGCTCGCGGTGTCGGTCCATGCCATCTCGGCGTCCGCCAAGGAGAAGATCCTCGCGGCCGGCGGGTCGGTGACGCAGGACTGACCTGACGCAGGGGCCGGGACGCGATGCGACCCGGCCCCTGCGCCGTCCACGGCCCCTGCCTCGGCTAGGGTCAGGGCGGCTCACCCGTCCCCGGCAGGTCGTCGGCGGCGGGCACGACGACAGACCGCCGTCCTGACGGCGGAGCAGGAGGACAGGTGCTCAGCGCATTCGGCCGGGCGTTCCGGACCCCAGACCTGCGGCGCAAGCTGCTGTTCACGATGGCGATCATGGCCGTCTTCCGGGTGGGGTCGTTCATCCCGACCCCGGGCGTCGACTACGGCAACGTCCAGCAGTGCGTGGCGCAGGTCGCCAACAACGACCTGCTCGGCATCATCAACCTCTTCAGCGGCGGGGCGCTCCTGCAGCTCTCCGTGTTCGCGCTGGGGATCATGCCGTACATCACGGCGAGCATCATCGTGCAGCTGCTGCGTGTGGTCATCCCACGCTTCGAGGCGCTGCACAAGGAGGGTCAGCAGGGTCAGGCCCAGCTGACCCAGTACACCCGCTACCTCACCATCGGCCTGGCGATCCTGCAGTCGACGACCATCATCACGGTCGCGCGCAACGGGCTCCTCTTCCAGGGCTGCAGCGTCCCCGTGATCCCCAACGACGGGGTCGTCACCATCGCCCTGATGATCATCACCATGACCGCCGGCACCACGCTGATCATGTGGCTCGGCGAGCGGATCACCGAGCGCGGCATCGGCAACGGCATGTCCCTGCTGATCTTCACCTCGATCGCGGCGACGTTCCCCTCCGCCCTGTGGTCCATCGCCGGCAGCGAGAACGGCATCGCCAAGTTCGCCGCGGTCCTGGTCGTCATCGTCCTGGTCATCGGCCTCGTGGTGTTCGTGGAGCAGTCCCAGCGACGCATCCCGGTCCAGTACGCCAAGCGCATGGTGGGGCGCCGGATGTACGGCGGGTCCAGCACCTACATCCCGATCAAGATCAACATGTCGGGCGTCATCCCGATCATCTTCGCGTCGTCGCTCCTGGCGATCCCGGGCCTCGTCGCGCAGTTCGGCGACCAGTCGGCCGAGTGGGTCATCTGGCTGACGAACAACGTCGTGGACCCCGCGAGCCCGATCAACATCTCGCTCTACATCCTGCTGATCATCTTCTTCGCGTACTTCTACACGGCCATCACGTTCAACCCGGACGAGGTCGCCGACAACATGAAGAAGTACGGCGGCTTCATCCCGGGCATCCGGGCGGGGCGGCCGACGGCGGAGTACCTCGACTACGTCATCACGCGCATCACGGCGCCCGGGTCCATCTACCTGGCCTTCGTCGCGATGATCGTCCTGTTCGTGTTCATCCTGCTCGACATCAACACCCAGATCCCCCTGGGCGGCGCGTCGATCCTCATCGTCGTGGGCGTCGGCCTGGAGACGGTCAAGCAGATCAACTCCCAGCTCGAGCAGCGGCACTACGAAGGGTTCCTGCGGTGACCCGGGTCGTCCTCCTCGGCCCCCCCGGGGCCGGCAAGGGCACGCAGGCGGCCCGCCTCGCCGACGCGCTCGGAGTGCCGGCGATCTCGACCGGTGACATCTTCCGCGCGAACATCGCCGGAGGCACCGAGCTCGGCCGGACGGCGCAGAGCTACACCTCCCGCGGGGCGCTCGTGCCCGACGAGGTGACGAACGCGATGGTGGCCGCCCGCCTGGACGAGCCGGACGTCGCCGGCGGGTTCCTGCTGGACGGCTACCCGCGCAACCTCGCCCAGGTCGCGGAGCTCGACGCGATCCTGCAGCGGCGCGGTCTCGCGCTCGACGGTGCCATGGAGCTCGTCGCCGACGCCGAGGTCGTCGTGCAGCGCCTGCTGCACCGCGCGACCGTGGAGGGGCGGGAGGACGACACCGAGCCGGTCATCCGGCACCGCCTGGAGGTGTACCGCGAGCAGACGGAGCCCATCGCGGCGCTCTACGCCGAGCGCGGCCTGCTCGTGCGGGTCGACGGCCTCGGTGAGGTCGACGAGGTGACGCAGCGGCTGCTGTCCGCCCTGCGCGAGGCGGCCTGAGGCACCGTGTTCGGCAGAGAGAAGATCGAGTACAAGACCGCTGAGCAGGTCCGCGTGATGCGGCGTGCGGGGCTGGTCGTCGCCGACGCCCACGCAGCCGTGCGGGACGCGATCCGTCCCGGCGTGACGACCGCCGAGCTGGACGCCGTGGCCGCCGAGGTCATCGGCGCGGCGGGGGCCACCGCCTCGTTCCTGGGCTACCACGGCTACCCGGCGACGCTGTGCGTGTCGGTGAACGACGAGATCGTCCACGGCATCCCCGGTGACCGCGTGCTGGAGCCGGGCGACGTCGTGTCCGTGGACTGCGGCGCGATCGTCGACGGCTGGCACGGCGACGCCGCGTTCACCGTGGTGCTCCCCGACGCCGACCCGGCCGACGTCGCCCTGAGCGACGCGACGGAGGCTGCGATGTGGGCAGGCATCGCCGCGCTGGCGACGGGGGAGCGGCTCGGTGCGGTGGGCGAGGCCATCGAGGACTCGGTCGAGGCCGCCGGCACCGGCTACGGGATCGTCCAGGAGTACATCGGGCACGGCATCGGCTCCGCGATGCACCAGCCGCCGGACGTGCTCAACTACCGGACGCGCGAGCGCGGGCCGCGGCTGCGTGCGGGCATGTGCCTCGCCGTCGAGCCGATGCTCACCCGGGGTTCGCGGATGACGCAGGTGCTCGAGGACGACTGGACGGTCGTGACCGTCGACGGCTCGCGCTCCGCGCACTGGGAGCACACGGTGGCGATCGGGCCGGACGGCGTCTGGGTGCTGACGGCGCCCGACGGCGGCGCGCAGGCACTCGCGGCCCACGGCGTCACCGTCGCACCCTGGGAGTGACCTCCGGGCGGAGCTGCGGCCCCGGGCGGGGTGCGGCACACCGGTTCGCAGCAGTCCGGCCGATGCCGTAGGATGATCTGTCGGGTCCGTCTGCCTGCGCGCCGCGTGCGCCTGGGCGGGCGACGTCGGGCCCGCAGGGCGCCGTCGGTGTCCCGGGCCCCACGGGCCAGCCTCCGCCGGAACCCCTCGGGGACGGCGGATCAGCAGAAGTCGTACCACAACAGTTAGCGGAGGACATGGCAAAGAAGGACGGTGTCATCGAGATCGAGGGCTCCGTGGTCGAGGCACTGCCGAACGCGATGTTCCGCGTCGAGCTCGCCAACGGCCACAAGGTCCTTGCCCACATCTCGGGCAAGATGCGACAGCACTACATCCGGATCCTCCCCGAGGACCGGGTCGTGGTGGAGCTCAGCCCGTACGACCTGTCCCGCGGCCGGATCGTCTACCGCTACAAGTAGTCCGTCCCGATCACCCGAGCGAACTGCCGCCCGTCGCACGCACGTGCGCGCGTGCGGCGGCGGAGGAACGAGCATGAAGGTCAAGCCCAGCGTCAAGAAGATCTGCGACAAGTGCAAGGTGATCCGCCGGCACGGTCGCGTCATGGTGATCTGCGACAACCTGCGCCACAAGCAGCGCCAGGGCTGACCGGCCGGCCCACGGGTCGGCCGCGAGGCGGCAGCAGCACCACCGGGCAGCAGCACCGCCCGGGCAGGCAGTCCCCGGCCCTCGGGCCGGCCAGCGCACACCCAGCGCGTCCGTCACGACGGAGGCGCAAACCCCCGGCCCGGAGGCCGGGGCCCGCAGCGGCGGGAGGGGCGTGCGGAAGACCTCCGGCGCAGTACAGGAGCACCGAACATGGCACGTCTCGTCGGCGTCGACCTCCCCCGCGACAAGCGGCTCGAGGTGGCGCTCACCTACATCTACGGCGTCGGGCGCACGCGCGCCCAGGAGACGCTCGCGGCCACCGGCATCAGCCCGGACCTCCGCGTCAAGGACCTCGGCGACGCCGAGCTCGTCGCACTCCGCGACCACCTCGAGAGCAGCTACCGCCTCGAGGGTGACCTCCGCCGTGAGGTCGCCGCGGACATCCGACGCAAGGTCGAGATCGGCAGCTACGAGGGCATCCGGCACCGCCGGGGACTGCCCGTGCGCGGTCAGCGGACCAAGACCAACGCTCGTACCCGCAAGGGCCCGAAGCGCACCGTCGCCGGCAAGAAGAAGGCCGGGCGCAAGTAGCCAGCAGTCCGGGGTGTGACGCCCGCGCAGCCCGCCCGGGCCGCGCGCCGCACCACCGGTCCGACGACCTCAGACCAGGAGAGAGACCGCAATGCCTCCCAAGACCCGTACGTCCGCGGCCCGCAAGCCCCGCCGCAAGGAGAAGAAGAACGTCGCCGTGGGCCAGGCCCACATCAAGAGCACGTTCAACAACACGATCGTCTCGATCACGGACCCGTCCGGTGCCGTGATCGCGTGGGCGTCGTCCGGCCAGGTCGGCTTCAAGGGCTCGCGCAAGTCGACGCCCTTCGCCGCCCAGCTCGCCGCCGAGGCGGCGGCCCGCCGCGCGCAGGAGCACGGCATGAAGAAGGTCGACGTCTTCGTCAAGGGCCCGGGCTCGGGCCGCGAGACCGCGATCCGCTCCCTCCAGGCCACCGGCCTCGAGGTCGGCTCGATCCAGGACGTCACCCCCCAGGCGCACAACGGCTGCCGTCCGCCGAAGCGTCGCCGCGTCTGACCCCGTCGCGCCGGGCCGTGGATCGCCACGGCCCGGCGCGCACACGTCCGGACGGCCCCGTCCGACCACGCGCCCCGGCGCGGCGTCGTCGTGGGTCCCCGGGCGGCACGACCCTGCGGGTGGACAGAGACCCGCAGGCAGCACTTGTGAAGCGTCATATGGCGGACGCTCACTGAGAGGAACCCCACCGTGCTCATCGCACAGCGCCCCACGCTGACCGAAGAGGTCGTCTCCGAGAACCGCTCGCGGTTCGTCATCGAGCCGCTCGAGCCTGGCTTCGGCTACACGCTCGGCAACTCCCTGCGTCGCACCCTGCTCTCGTCGATCCCCGGCGCGGCCGTGACGTCGATCCGCATCGACGGCGTGCTGCACGAGTTCAGCACGGTGACGGGCGCCAAGGAGGACGTCACCGAGATCATCCTCAACATCAAGGACCTCGTCGTCTCCTCCGAGAACGACGAGCCGGTCGTCATGTACCTGCGCAAGCAGGGCCCGGGCACCGTGACCGCCGCGGACATCACGCCGCCCGCCGGCGTGCAGGTGCACAACCCGGACCTGCACATCGCCACGCTCAACGGCAAGGGCAAGCTCGAGATCGAGCTCACGGTCGAGCGCGGCCGCGGCTACGTCTCGGCGCAGCAGAACAAGTCGTACGACGCCGAGATCGGTCGCATCCCGGTCGACTCGATCTACTCGCCCGTCCTCAAGGTGACCTACAAGGTCGAGGCGACGCGTGTCGAGCAGCGCACGGACTTCGACAAGCTGGTCGTCGACGTCGAGACCAAGCAGGCGATCGCCCCGCGCGACGCCCTGGCCTCGGCCGGCAAGACGCTCGTCGAGCTCTTCGGCCTGGCGCGTGAGCTCAACATCGAGGCGGAGGGCATCGAGATCGGCCCGTCGCCCACCGACGCCGCGCTCGCCGCCGACCTCGCGCTGCCCATCGAGGAGCTGCAGCTGACCATCCGGTCGTACAACTGCCTCAAGCGCGAGGGCATCCACTCGGTGGGCGAGCTCGTCGCCCGCTCGGAGGCGGACCTGCTCGACATCCGGAACTTCGGTGCCAAGTCGATCACCGAGGTCAAGGAGAAGCTCTCGGGCCTCGGCCTGTCCCTCAAGGACAGCCCGATCGACTTCGACCCGTCGAGCGCCGCCTACTACGACGACGCCGACTACACCGAGGACGAGCTGTCCTGACGCCGTGGAGGACCGAGCCGTCCGCGGCGCGGTCCCGTTCGATGAACTGAGGAGTACAGAATGCCCACGCCCACCAAGGGTCCGCGGCTCGGTGGCGGTCCGGCGCACGAGCGCCGCATCCTCGCCAACCTGGCGACGAGCCTCTTCGAGCACCGTCGCATCACCACGACCGAGACCAAGGCGAAGCGGCTGCGCCCGCTCGCCGAGCGCCTCATCACCTTCGCCAAGCGCGGCGACCTCGCCTCGCGCCGTCGTGTCCTGACGGTCGTCCGGGACAAGGGCGTCGTGCACGAGCTCTTCACGGAGATCGCGCCGGCCATGGCCGAGCGGCAGGGTGGCTACACCCGCATCACGAAGATCGGCCCGCGCAAGGGCGACAACGCGCCCATGGCCGTCATCGAGCTCGTCCTCGAGCCGGTGAGCCCCAAGCAGGCCACCGTGCGGGAGGCCGAGAAGGCGACGAAGAAGGCGGCGGCGCCGGCTGCGGCGGCCCCCGCCGCGGCGTCGGCCGAGTCGGCGGACAGCGCCGAGAGCGCGGAGTCGGCCGAGAGCGCCGAGTCGGCCGAGTCCGCCGAGTCGGCTCCCAGCGCCGCGTCGGCCGAGGACACGGCCGCCGACGACGCCACGGAGGCGGACGCCACCGAGGTCGACGGCGAGGACAAGGCCGACAAGGCCTGACCCCGTCCAGCAGCACCCCGTCACGAGGGGCCCGGAGCGCGATGCTCCGGGCCCCTCGTGCTGTCGGCACCAGCCGGGATGGAGTCGGCCCCGCTGCCGGGCTCGGCGCCCACTGCACTGCGCCCCGTCGCGACGGGGCAGCCCTCGGCTCGGCGTTCCCCTCGTACGCCCCCGGGGAGGTGGCTAGCGTGGGCGGATGCCCTTGCCCCTGCCGGTCGTCCTCCTCCACGGCGCGCGCACGTCGGGCACGATGTGGCGGGCCCAGCTCGAGGCGCTGGAGCGGGCCGGGCGTCGTGCGGTCGCGCCCGACCTGCCGGGGCACGGCCGCCGCGTCGAGGAGACCTTCACCGTCGAGGCCGCGCTGGACGCGATCGGCGACGCCGTCGACGACGTGGGCGGCCGCGCCGTCGTCGTCGGTCTGTCGCTCGGCGGGTACCTCGGCACCACGTGGGCGGCGCGGAACCCGGGCGGGGCAGCGGCCCTGCTGCTGTCCGGCTGCTCGACCGACCCCGACACGGTGCTGACGGAGGCGTGGCGGCAGGCGGCTCGGCTCATCGGCCGGCTGCCCGACCGTGGTGCGGCGCTCAACCAGGCGCTCGTGGACCGCGCGCTGCCACCGGACGGGGCGACCGACGTGGCGGCCGGCGGGTTCGCCCTCGAGGTCATGGTGGACCTCCTGACCGCGATGCGGGCGGTGGAGCCGCGGACCGACCTGGCGCGGGTCACCTGCCCTGTGTGGTTCGCGAACGGGCAGTGGGACCACTTCCGGCTGCACGAGCGCGCGTTCCTCGCGGCGCGCCCCGGCGCCCGGCGCGTCGTCGTGCGGGGCGCGACGCACCTCGCCTCCCTGGTCCGGCCGGTCGCCTTCACGCGGGTCCTGCTCGAGCTGCTCGAGGAGGTGGACCCTCCCGCGGTGCGCGCACCGGCTGCGGCCGGCGCGTCCGCCGGCCGGCCGAGCGGGGTGCTCAGCGCGCGTCGGTGATCCGGCGCAGCGACCAGGCCCGCACCCCGCCGACGATCCCGGCGGAGTTGGGCACGACGACGACGTCGTCCCCCAGTGCCGCCAACGCCGTCGGGCTGACGAGACGGGCGTTGCCGCCGCCGAGGTAGAGGCGGTCCCAGCGGACCACCGGGCGCAGACCCTCCACGGCGCGCCGGACCCGGCGGGACCACATGCCGTCCCCGAGCCGACGGCGTTCCGGCTCGCCCAGGTAGGAGTCGTACGTCACCCCCCGGCGCAGGGGCGCGTGCGAGAGCTCCAGGTGCGGGGCGAGGACCCCGCCGTCGAAGAGCGCCGAGCCGAGCCCCGTGCCGAGCGTGAGCACGAGCTCCAGCCCGCTGCCGGAGACCACCCCGGCGCCGTGCACCTCGGCGTCGTTGAGGACGAGCACGGGCAGGCCGAGCGCCGCGCCGAGGGACGCGGCCATGTCGTGCCCCGACCAGGCCTCGACGAGCTCCGGGAGCACCCGCGTCCGCGGCCCGGCGCGCGTGACGTAGTGCGGTGTCGCGATGACGACGCCGTGGCGGATCATCCCCGGCATCCCGACGGTGGCGCGGGTCGCGGCCGGCAGGCCCCCGGCGATCTCCACGATGGTCTGCACGAGCCGCTCCGGCGGCAGCGGGTACGGCGTGGGGACCCGGACGGGGGGCACGTGCAGCGTCCCGGCCGCGTCGAGCACGGACGCCTTGATGCCCCCACCCCCGCAGTCGACCGCGAGCGTGAGGCCGCCCTCGGTCGTCCCGTTCGTCACCCGCCCACCGTCCGCCCGCCGTCCGCCCGTCGGCGGTGCCGACTGCCGTGCCGACCACGTGCCGACCACGTGCCCGCCACGTACCCGCCACCGTGAGGCTAGGCGGGCTGTCGGCGTCGCGCCACGGCCCTCTCGCTAGCGTGGGCCCGTGGACGACACCTGGACCCCCGCCTCCGCGCCGGTCGACCCCCGCGCCGACGCGGGCACGGCCCGGTCCGACGACGTCGTCCGGGTGCGGCTCGACCTGTCGTACGACGGCACCGGCTTCGCGGGCTGGGCGGCGCAGCCCACGCTGCGCACGGTGCAGGGCACGCTCGAGACCGCCCTCGGCACCGTGCTGCGCTGCCCGCCCCCCCGGCTCACGGTCGCGGGGCGCACCGACGCGGGCGTCCACGCCCGCGGCCAGGTCGCGCACGTGGACGTGGAGAACGCCGTGTGGCTGGCCGTGCGCGGCCGGATGGAGGGCGAGCCGGGCGACGTCCTCGTCCGTCGGCTCGCCGGTGTGCTGCCGCCCGACGTCGTCGTCCACCGGGCGGCGGTGGCCCCCGAGGGCTTCGACGCGCGCTTCTCCGCGCTGCACCGCCGCTACGCGTACCGCATCGCGGACGACGTCGCGCAGGTCGACCCGCTGCGGCGCGCGCACGTCGTCCGTCACCGCCTGCCCCTCGACGCGACCGCGATGAGCGAGGCGGCCGCCGGCCTGGTGGGGCGGCACGACTTCGCGGCGTTCTGCCGCGCCCGACCCGACGCGACGACCATCCGCACGCTGCAGGTGCTGGACGTCGTCCGACCGCAGCACGGCCCCGACGCGGGCCTCGTCCTCGCGATCGTCCAGGCAGACGCGTTCTGCCACTCGATGGTCCGGTCCCTCATGGGCGCGCTGGTGGCGGTCGGCGAGGGGCGACGTGAGGTCGGCTGGCCGACCGAGCTCCTCGCGGGACGGCGCCGGGAGGGCGCCGCGGTCGTCGCGCCCGCCCACGGCCTCACGCTCGAGGAGGTCGCGTACCCGACGGCGGAGCGCCTCGGGGAGCGCGCCGAGCGCACGCGGGCGCGCCGCGCGCCCGAGGACGCCGACGGTGTCGTCCCGGATGACGAGGAGCCGGGCGTGCGGGCACAATCCTGACAGCGCCGGGGCCCGCGCCCCCCGCATGCCGACGTCAAGGAGCCCAGTGTCCGACAGCCGCCCCAGCACCGATCCCGTCCGCGTCGCCGCGACGATCGCGGACCTGACGTCGTACGCGTCGTCCGACGCCTGCGGGACCGTGGCGGACCTCGGGCAGCGCCTGGTCGACCTCGCGGTCGACCTCGTGCAGGCGCGCGCCGCCGGCATGCTCCTCGTGTCCGAGCCCGACGGGGCCGACGCGGAGCTCCTGGCCAGCACCGACCACACGACGGCGCTGCTGGAGATCGTGCAGGTGCGGTCCGGTGAGGGCCCGTGCCTGGCCGCCGTCCGGGCGCGCCGGGTGGTCGTCGTCGACGACGTCGAGGACGTCGTCGACCGGTGGCCCGCCTGGTACCAGGGTGCACGGGCGCTCGGCGTGCGTGCCGCCTACGGCATCCCGATGCAGGTCCGGGGCTCGGTGGTCGGTGCGCTCAACGTCTTCCTCGACGCGGCGCCCGCGCTGGCCCCCGGGGATGTGGCCGTCCTGTCCTCGCTCGGGGAGGCCGCCGCCGGCGCCCTCGTGCAGCACCGGGCCGTCGCGGACGCCGAGACCCTCGCCGGTCAGCTCCAGCGAGCCCTGGACAGCCGGGTGGTCATCGAGCAGGCCAAGGGTCTCGTCGCGGAGCGCCACGGCATCGAGGTCGGCGAGGCGTTCGCCCTCCTGCGCGACGCGGCGCGCGCGTCCTCGCGGGGGATCAGCGAGGTCGCGCGCGCCGTCGTCGAGGGCAGGGAGCAGGTCGGGGAGCAGGTCGGGGAACAAGGCCCCGGTCGCCCGCGCGCCGGGACGGCGTAGCCGCCGACGCCGGAGGCCGGCAGGAGCGCCCGGTCGGCCTGCTCAGACCGTGCCGTCGTCCTCCTCGATGATGTGCACGGCGGCCTCCTCGGCCGTCGCGCCGCTGCCCGCGATGCCGACGTCGCGCGCCATCGTGTCCGCGGTCGGCTCGCCGGTGGGACCGGCCTCGTCGGCGGCCAGCCGGCCGGCGCGGTCCGCCTCCCGGGCGCCGGCGGTCGGCTCGTCCAGGGTGTCCCAGACCTCCGGCTCCTCCTGCGCGAGCTTGTCGTCCAGGCGCTCACCGAGCGCCTGGTCCAGGTGCGTCTCCAGCCGGTTGCCCGGAGGGTGCTCCGGCGGGGAGTAGCCCTCGTCCAGGATGCTGTCGACGCCGCGGTCGAGCAGCGTATCTTCCTGCTGGAGCTGGTCGCTGTCGCCCTCGGCGCCGTGCTCGGGGTCGGCCGAGGTGGCGGGCGTGTCGCCGGTGAACTCGTTGCTCGGAGTGGTCATGCCGCCACGGTCGCACCGCCGCTGTGGCGTCGCATCCGGAGCCCGACGCCCCGGGTGCGGTCGTCCGGCGTGCCCGGGGTGGAGCACACTGCGGCCATGGGTCATGTGGACGTGCAGGGCGTCGGGTACGTGCTGCCCGACGGCCGGCCGCTCCTCGCCGACGTCGACCTGCGGGTCGGGGACGGCGCGAAGGTCGCCCTCGTGGGACCGAACGGCGCGGGCAAGACGACGTTGCTGCGCCTCGTCGCCGGGGACGAGGCACCGCACACCGGCGTCGTGGTGCGCAGCGGCGGCCTCGGCGTCATGCGGCAGGCGGTCGGCCGCATCGACGACGACCGCTCCGTGCGCGACCTCCTCGCCGCGCTCGCCCCGCCGGCCATCCGCGACGCCGCCGGGGAGCTGGCCGCCGCCGAGCTGGCGATCATGGAGGTCGACGACGAGCCCGCGCAGCTGCGGTACGCGCAGGCGCTGGCCGACTGGGCCGACGTGCGGGGCTACGAGGCCGAGACGGCCTGGGACCGCGTCACGGACGCCGTGCTGTCCGTGCCCTTCGAGCGCGCGCAGTACCGCGAGGTCCGCAGCCTCTCCGGCGGCGAGCAGAAGCGGCTGGTCCTCGAGGCGCTGCTGCGCGGCGCGGACGAGGTGCTCCTGCTGGACGAGCCGGACAACTACCTCGACGTGCCGACCAAGAGGTGGCTCGAGACCCGGCTCGCCGCATCGGACAAGACGGTGCTCTTCGTCAGCCACGACCGCGAGCTGCTGGCCCGCACCGCCACGCAGGTGGCGAGCCTCGAGCCCACGGCCGTCGGATCGCGGCTGTGGGTCCACGGCGCCGGGTTCTCCACCTTCGCCGACGCCCGCGCCGCGCGCCGGGAGCGCCACGAGGAGCTGACCCGCCGCTGGGCGGAGGACCACGCCCAGCTGCGTCGCCTCGTCAACGACCTCAAGGTCAAGGCGACGTTCAACGACGGGATGGCCTCGCGCTACCAGGCGGCGCGCACCCGGCTGCGGCGCTTCGAGGACGAGGGGCCACCGGTGGTCCTCACCCACGACCAGGACGTGCAGGTCCGGCTCCGCGGCGGCCGGACGGGCAAGCGCGCCGTCGTCGCCGACCGCCTGGAGCTCACCGGGCTGCTCCGGCCCTTCGACCTCGAGGTGTGGTTCGGCGAGCGCGTCGCGGTGCTCGGCTCGAACGGCTCGGGCAAGTCGCACCTGCTGCGCCTCCTCGCCGCGGGCGGGACCGACCCGGCACCGGACCAGGTGCTCGAGCGGCCGCCTGCCCCGGTGGTGCACACCGGCCGGCTGACCCTCGGTGCCCGCGTGCGACCCGGCTGGTTCGCGCAGAGCGACACCCACCCTGGGCTGCACGGCCGGACGCTGCTGGAGATCCTGCACCGCGGGGAGGGGCAGCGGGCGGGCATGGGACGCGAGCCGGCGAGCAAGGCGCTGGACCGGTACGAGCTCGTCGCCGCGGCGGAGCAGCGCTACGAGACGCTGTCCGGCGGGCAGCAGGCGCGCTTCCACATCCTGCTGCTCGAGCTGTCCGGCGCGAAGCTGCTCCTGCTGGACGAGCCGACGGACAACCTGGACCTGCACTCGGCGGAGGCGCTGGAGCGGGGCCTGGCGGCGTACGAGGGGACCGTCCTGGCCGTGACGCACGACCGGTGGTTCGCGCGGGGCTTCGACCGGTTCCTCGTGGTGGGGGAGGACGGCACCGTGGTGGAGACGCCCGAACCGGTGTGGGACGTCCAGCGGGTGCAGCGGGCGCGCTGACGGCGGGAGCGCGGGTGTGTGCGAGGACCTCGCCGCACGGCACTAGCAGGTTTTGACCCTCGTGCCCGCGTACGGGTACTCTGGCGTGTCGTTGTGCGTCCCAGCGGACCGGTGCCTCCCACTCGCCGGTCGCGGTCGCGCGGCACCTGACCTCATCGAAGCCCCGGGGCGCCTCGCGCCCCTGCGACGATGCCACTTGAGCAGCACCAGAAACGAAGGCTACGACCGTGCGCACGTACACCCCGAAGCCCGGCGACGTCGAGCGGACCTGGCACGTCATCGACGCGACCGACGTCGTCCTCGGCCGCCTGGCGTCCCACGTCGCCACGCTGCTGCGCGGCAAGCACAAGCCGACGTTCGCCCCGCACATCGACCAGGGCGACTTCGTCATCATCATCAACGCGAGCAAGGTCGCGCTCACCGGCAACAAGCGCGAGCAGAAGCTCGCCTACCGCCACTCGGGCTACCCGGGCGGTCTGCGCGCGGTCCCCTACAGCGAGCTCCTCGCCAAGAAGCCCGAGCGGGCGGTGGAGAAGGCCGTCCGCGGCATGCTGCCCCGCAACTCCCTGGGCCGTGCCCAGATCAGCAAGCTGAAGGTCTACGCCGGCCCGGAGCACCCGCACGCGGCCCAGCAGCCGAAGCCCTTCGAGATCACCCAGGTCGCTCAGCAGCCCGTCGGCCGCTGAGACCGATCTCCACGTACCCCAGGACGCGAGGACTGACCAGTGGCCGAGACCACCGTTGACATCGAGGGCGACGAGACGCCCACCAGCTACACCTCCGAGACGAGCGCGCCGACCGGCCGCGGCCAGAGCCTGACGGCACCGGGCCAGGCGCTCGGCCGTCGTAAGGAGGCGGTCGCCCGCGTGCGCCTCGTCCCCGGCACCGGCACGTGGAAGATCAACGGCCGCACGCTCGAGGACTACTTCCCGAACAAGGTGCACCAGCAGCTGGTGAACAGCCCGCTCAAGCTGGTCGACGTCGAGGGCCGCTTCGACGTCATCGCCCGCATCGACGGCGGTGGCGTCTCCGGGCAGGCCGGCGCCCTGCGCCTGGGCATCGCCCGTGCGCTCAACGAGATCGACGCCGAGCACAACCGTCCGGCGCTGAAGAAGGCCGGCTTCCTCACCCGCGACGCCCGCGTGGTCGAGCGCAAGAAGGCCGGCCTGAAGAAGGCCCGCAAGGCCCCGCAGTACTCGAAGCGCTGACCTCAGCCGCTCCACCGACGGCCCCGATGGACTCCCATCGGGGCCGTCGGTGCGTGCGGGGCAGGAGCGCGGCGCAGCGGTTCGAGCGAGGCACGACCGACCGGTCCTGTGGGACAGTCGGCGAGGAACGAGGAGGCTGGTCCATGGGGCGGTTGTTCGGTACCGACGGTGTGCGCGGTCTGGCGAACCGGGACGTCACGGCGGAGCTGGCGCTCGACGTGTCCGTCGCCGCGGCGCACGTCCTCGCGGCGCGGGGTGAGTTCGAGGGGCACCGGCCGCGCGCCGTCGTCGGGCGCGACCCGCGGGCGTCGGGGGAGTTCCTGTCCGCCGCGGTCTCCGCCGGCCTCGCGAGCGCCGGCGTGGACGTGGTCGACGTCGGCGTCCTGCCGACGCCAGCGGTCGCGTACCTCACCGGCGCGCTCGGGGTGGACCTCGGCGTCATGCTGTCGGCGTCGCACAACCCCATGCCGGACAACGGCATCAAGTTCTTCGCCCGCGGCGGCCACAAGCTCGACGACGAGATCGAGGACCTCATCGAGTCCCGCATGCGGGAGCCGTGGGACCGCCCGACCGGTGCCGCCGTCGGGCGCATCACGCCGGACGTCGGCGGGGCCGGAGAGCGCTACGTCCACCATCTCGTGGCGACGCTGCCCGCGCTCCTGGACGGGCTCCGCGTCGTGGTCGACTGCGCGAACGGCGCGGCGAGCGAGGTGGGGCCCGCCGCGCTGCGCGCCGCCGGGGCGGACGTCGTCGTCATCAACGCCTCCCCGGACGGGCGGAACATCAACGAGCAGTGCGGCTCCACGCACCCCGAGCAGCTCCAGGCGGCCGTCGTCGCGGCGCGGGCGCACCTCGGCGTGGCGTTCGACGGCGACGCCGACCGCTGCCTCGCCGTCGACGCGACCGGTCGGCTCGTCGACGGGGACCAGATCATGGGCGTCCTGGCGGTCGCGCTCAAGGAGCGCGGCGAGCTCGTCGAGGACACGCTCGTCACCACCGTCATGAGCAACCTGGGCCTGCAGCTGGCGATGGCGGACGCCGGTGTCCGCACCGTGCAGACCGCCGTCGGGGACCGGTACGTCCTGGAGGCCATGCGGGCCCACGGGTACAGCCTGGGCGGCGAGCAGTCGGGGCACCTCATCCTCGCGGCCCACGGCACGACCGGGGACGGCACCCTCACGGCCCTGCAGCTCGCGTCGCGGGTGGCGCAGACCGGCCGCTCGCTGGAGGACCTCGCCTCGTCCGTGCGGCGGCTCCCGCAGGTCCTGCTCAACGTCACCGGCGTCGACCGCACCCGTGCCGGGGCCGACGACGGCGTCCGGTCGGCGGTCGAGGCGGCGGAGGCCGAGCTCGGCCGTTCGGGCCGGGTGCTGCTGCGCCCGTCCGGCACCGAGCCCGTGGTGCGGGTCATGGTGGAGGCCGCGGAGCAGGCGCACGCGGAGCAGGTCGCGGAGCGGCTGGCCGGGGTGGTGCGCGAGCGCCTCGCGCTGTGAGCTCCGCGACGGAGGTCCGGGACCGCGTCGAGGAGCTCCTCGCCGGACCGCAGCCGATGCCCGTGGTCCAGGCGGGCGACCCCGTCCTGCGCGCCCTCGCCGAGCCCTACGACGGGCAGCTCGACGACGGCCTGCTCGCCGAGCTCCTCATGGCGATGCGGGCGACCATGCACGCGGCCCCGGGTGTCGGCCTCGCGGCCCCGCAGGTCGGCCTGAGCCTGGCGATCGCGGTCGTCGAGGACCAGTGGGCGGTGGACGAGGAGACGGCCACCGCGCGCGAGCGGACGCCCGTGCCCTTCCGGGTGCTCGTCAACCCGCGGTACGAGGCGGTGGGGGACGAGCGCGTCGGGCACTACGAGGGCTGCCTCAGCGTCGACGGGTGGCAGGCGGTCCGCACCCGGTGGCGCTCCGTGCGCCTGCGGTGCCAGGACGAGCGCGGCGCCGACGTCGACGAGGTGCTGCACGGCTGGCCGGCCCGGATCGTCCAGCACGAGACCGACCACCTCCTGGGTCGGCTCTACGTCGACCAGGCCGAGATGCGGTCGCTGGTGGCACCGCCCAACGGGCTGCGCTGGGCCGATGCGACGCCGCACCGCGCCGCGCAGGCGCTCGGCTTCGACCTGCCCCAGGGCTGACGGGCGCATCCCCGGACCCGTACGGGGCCGTGCGCGCACCGGCCAGGGTGCGATCGGGGTCCTCACCCATTCCGCTGGAGGCCTGCGCGGACCTACCGTGAGCACATCGGCCCGGACGGGGCCGGCTCCGCCGGTCGCCCGTGCCCCGGCTGGACGAGCACACGGCGGGCATCGGGCAGCGACGCCCGGGGGGAGGACGCATGGACCCGACTGCTGCCGCGGACTGGGTCGTCGCGCTCGTCGGCTCCCCGTGGGCCTTCGTGGCCCTGTGGGTGCTGACCACCCTGGACGGCTTCTTCCCGCCCGTGCCGTCCGAGACGGCCGTCATCGCCCTCGCCGCGGTCTCCGCGGCGACCGGGCGCCCCGAGCTGTGGCTCGTGGTCGTCGTCGCGGCGCTGGGGGCGTTCGCCGGGGACCAGGTCGCGTACGCCATCGGCCGACGACTGCCCCTGCAGCGGATCCCGGTGCTGCGCGGGGAGCGCGCCGGGCGGGCTCTCGACCGGGCCCGGCTGGCCCTCGCCGACCGGGGCGCGTCCTACATCATCGCGGCGCGCTTCGTCCCGATCGGCCGTGTCGCGGTGAACATGACGGCGGGGGCGGTGGGCTACTCGCGGCGGCGCTTCACCGCGCTCGCGGCCTTCGGCTCGGTCGTCTGGGCGCTGTACTCCACGGCGCTGGGTGTCGGCGCCGGCGTCTGGCTGCAGGACCGGCCCCTCCTCGCGGCGGCCGTGGGCGTCGTCGTCGGACTGGCCCTCGGGCTCGTGGTCGACGCGGTGCTGCGTCGCCTCCTGGAGCGCGTGCGGGGGCGAGGCGGGATGACGGTCGCGCCGGGCCTCCCGACGGTGGACGCCGTGGTCGCGCTGCCCACGGTGGTCCTGCCGGCGCCCGACCCGGGGTCCCGCGCCGCGCTCTGAGCGTCAGAGCTTGCGGAGGCGGACCCGCTCGACCGAGTGGTCGCCGCCCTTGCGCAGGACCAGGGTGGCCCGGCCGCGGGTCGGCAGGATGTTCTGCTCGAGGTTCGGGGCGTTGATCGAGTCCCAGATGCTCGTCGCCCGCACGACCGCCTCCTCGTCGCTCAGCGAGGCGTACCGGTGGAAGTACGACGCCGGGTCCGCGAAGGCCGTGCGCCGCAGGGACAGGAACCGGTCGACGTACCACTGGCGGACGTCGCCGGTGCGGGCGTCGACGTAGATGGAGAAGTCGAAGAAGTCGCTGACCGCCAGGTTCGACCCGCCCACCGCGGGCCGCGCGGGCTGCAGGACGTTGAGGCCCTCGACGATGAGCACGTCCGGCCGCCGCACGACGACCTCCCGGTCGCGCACGATGTCGTAGGTGAGGTGGGAGTAGACCGGCGCGCGCACCTCCGCCCGGCCGGCCTTCACCGCGGTGAGGAAGCGCAGGAGCGAGCGCCGGTCGTAGGACTCCGGGAAGCCCTTGCGGTCCATGAGGCCCCGACGCTCCAGCTCGGCGTTCGGCAGGAGGAAGCCGTCGGTGGTGACGAGCTCGACCCGGGGCGTCGCCGGCCAGCGCGCCATGAGCTCGCGCAGCAGGCGCGCGGTCGTGGACTTCCCGACCGCCACGGAGCCGGCGACGCCGATGACGTACGGGGTCCGGGCGGCGCGCTCCCCGAGGAACGTCGACGACGCGGCGTGCAGCCCGGCCGTCGCCTCGACGTAGAGCGCCAGGAGACGGGACAGCGGCCGGTAGACCGCGTCCACCTCCGCCAGGTCGATGGGGTCGCCCAGGCCCCGGAGGCGCGCGACGTCGGCGTCGGTCAGCGGGAGCGGCGTCGCGGCGGAGAGCCGGCTCCACGTCGCCCGGTCCAGGTCGACGTACGGGCTGGCGGGGCTCGTGGGTGGCCCGTGCACCGCCGCACGGGCCACGTCTGCTGCCGGCATGGGAGCAGTCTGCCGGATCCGGCCCACCACGGCCGCCCCACTAGACTCGCGGCCATGTGCGGAATCGTCGGGTACGTCGGGGACCAGCGTGCGAACGGTCGTCCCCTCGAGGTCGTCATGGGCGGGCTGGCCCGCCTGGAGTACCGGGGCTACGACTCGGCGGGGGTCGCCCTCGTCACGCCGGGAGCCCCGCAGCTGACCTTCGCCAAGAAGGCCGGCAAGCTCGCCAACCTCACCGCGGAGCTGGACGCGCGGCCGCTGCCGGGGGCGACCGCGGCGATCGGTCACACCCGGTGGGCGACGCACGGTGCCCCCAACGACGTCAACGCGCACCCGCACCTGTCCGAGGACGGCACGCTCGCCGTCATCCACAACGGCATCGTCGAGAACTTCGCCCTTCTGCGCGCCGAGCTGGCCGCATCCGGGGTGACGTTCCGCTCCGAGACGGACACCGAGGTCGTCGCCCACCTCGTCGCCGCCGAATACCGGGAGACCGGTGATCTCACCCAGGCCGTGCGCACGGTGGCCAACCGGCTGCACGGCACCTTCACCGTGCTGGCCGTGCACGCGGACCGCCCGGACACGGTCGTCGGGGCGCGGCACGACTCGCCGCTCGTCGTCGGGCTCGGCGAGGGGGAGAACTTCCTCGGCTCGGACGTGGCGGCCTTCATCGCGTACACCAAGGAGGCGATGGAGCTCGGGCAGGACCAGGTGGTCACGATCACCCCCGACTCCGTGGACGTCGTCGGCTTCGACGGCGAGCACGTCGAGCCCAAGCGCTTCACGGTCGACTGGGACGCCTCGGCCGCCGAGAAGGGCGGCTTCAGGTCCTTCATGGACAAGGAGATCCACGACCAGCCGCACGCGGTCGCTGACACGCTGCTGGGACGCACGGACCTCCAGGGTCGGCTCGTCCTCGACGAGCTCCACGTCGACGAGGCGATCCTGCGCCAGGTCGACAAGATCATCGTGGTGGCGTGCGGCACGGCGGCCTACGCCGGGCAGGTCGCCAAGTACGCGATCGAGCACTGGTGCCGGATCCCCGTCGAGGTCGAGCTCGCGCACGAGTTCCGCTACCGGGACCCGGTGGTGAACTCCCGGACGCTCGTCGTGGCGGTCTCCCAGTCCGGCGAGACGATGGACACGCTCATGGCGGTGCGTCACGCGCGCGAGCAGGGCGCCAAGGTCGTCGCGATCGTCAACACGCACGGCTCGACGATCCCGCGGGAGTCCGACGCGGTCCTCTACACCCACGCCGGGCCGGAGGTCGCGGTCGCCTCGACGAAGGCCTTCCTCGCCCAGATCACCGCGGCGTACCTCCTGGGGCTGTACCTCGCCCAGCTGCGCGGGACGAAGTTCCCCGACGAGATCGCCGAGGTCCTGGCCGACCTGCGGGCGATGCCGGACAAGATCCAGCAGGTCCTCGACGGCGCCGAGCACGTCCGCGAGATCGCGCGGAGCATGGCCGAGGAGAGGTCCGTGCTGTTCCTCGGCCGGCACGTCGGCTACCCGGTGGCGATGGAGGGCGCGCTGAAGCTCAAGGAGCTCGCGTACATCCACGCCGAGGGCTTCGCGGCCGGCGAGCTCAAGCACGGCCCGATCGCCCTCATCGAGCCCGGGCAGCCGGTGTTCGTCATCGTCCCGTCGCCGCGCGGCCGCGACCAGCTGCACAGCAAGGTCGTCTCCAACATCCAGGAGATCCGCGCCCGCGGTGCGCACACGCTGGTCATCGCCGAGGAGGGCGACGACGCCGTCCTGCCGTACGCGGACGAGGTGTTCCGCATCCCGCAGACGCCGACGCTCCTCGCGCCGCTCGTCGCCGTCGTGCCGCTGCAGATCTTCGCGTGCGAGCTCGCCACCGCGAAGGGCCTGGACGTCGACCAGCCCCGCAACCTGGCCAAGTCCGTCACGGTCGAGTGACCCTCCGGCCGTCGCGGGGGCGGACGACGACGGCGGTCTCCCCGCACGCGGCGCCGGTGGTGGCGCCGTGATCGTGGGCGTGGGGATCGACGTCGTGGACGTCGCACGCTTCCTCGCGACGCTGGAGCGCAGCCCCGGCCTGGTCGAGCGGCTGTTCACGCCGGAGGAGCGCGACGTGCCGCCGACCTCGCTCGCGGCGCGGTTCGCGGCGAAGGAGGCCATCGCGAAGGCGCTCGGCGCGCCCGGGGGCATGTCGTGGCAGGACGCGACGGTCCACCGGATCGCCGGCGGCCCGCCGGAGGTGGAGCTCCGCGGCACCGTCCTGGCCCGCGCCGCCGAGCTCGGGGTCGAGCGGTGGCACCTGTCGATCTCGCACGACGCGGGTATCGCGTCGGCGATCGCCATCGCGGAGCGCGACTGACCCGAGGACGCCGTCGGCCGCCGGGCAGAGCGAGGGCCCGACGCCGCCGCGGCGCCGGGCCCTCGGACCCGCGGTCAGCCGAGCAGCGCCGGCACGACCTCGCGCTCGAACAGCTCGATGCCGGACCGGTCGTACGCCGCCTCGACGAAGTACGTGATCGCGTACGTCATGCCGAGGCCCTGCAGCTCGGTGAGCCGCTCGACGATCTGCTCCGGCGTGCCGACGAGCGGGCCGGTGCGGAAGCTCTCGAGCGTCGACTCCGCCTTGCTCGGGGTGGCCTTGCGGTAGTGCTCCCCGATCCAGGCGAGCCGCTCGTCGACCTCGGCCTGGTCGCGCCCGATGACGACGTTGTAGTTGGCGGAGCGGACGATGTGGTCGAAGTCGCGGCCGAGGTCCTCGCAGTGGCCGCGCAGCACCTCCGACTTGTGGGCGAAGCCCTCGGGCGACCCGTCGAAGTTCGTGTACTGCGCGTACTGCGCCGCGGTGCGCAGCGTCTTCTTCTCGCCGCCGCCGGCGATCCAGAACGGGATGCCGCCCGGCTGCAGCGGCTGGGGGCGGACCTGCGCGCCGTCGACCTGGTAGTAGCGGCCGTCGAGCGTCGCCTCGCCCTTCTCCCACGCCTGCTTCATGATCTCGACCCCCTCGTGCAGGGCGCCGAGCCGGTCACCCGCGCTCGGGAAGCCGTACCCGTAGGCGAGCCACTCGTGCTCGTACCAGCCGGCGCCGATGCCCATCTCGACCCGCCCGCCGCTGATGAGGTCGACGGTGGCGGCGACCTTCGCGAGGTAGGCCGGGTTCCGGTAGGCCATGCACGTGCACATCTGGCCGAGGCGCACCCGCGAGGTGCTCACGGCGTAGGCGGCCATGAGGGTCCACGCCTCGTGGGTGGCCTGGTCGGTCGGCTCGGGGACGGTGTGGAAGTGGTCGTAGACCCAGATCGACTCCCAGGCGTCACCGGAGTCGGCGTGCCGGGCGAGGGCGTCCATGGTCGACCACTGCTGCGAGGGGTCGATGCCGACGAGGTCCATCCGCCAGCCCTGTGGGATGAAGAGTCCGAAGCGCATGGGGGACAACCTAGACCGCGGCCGCCCCGCACGCCTGCGCCGGCCGGGGCAGGATGGGACCGTGATCGAGGCCTTCACCGCCGCGGACGTCCGCGCCGCCGAGCAGCCGCTGCTCGCCGGCGAGCGCGGGTACGCGGGCGGGCTCATGCACCACGCCGCGACGGCGCTGGCGCTCCACGTCCGTCGTCTCCTGCGGGAGCGCGTCGGTGGGCGTGGCCGGGTGGCCGGCGCGACCGTCGTCGGGCTCGTGGGCGCGGGCAACAACGGCGGGGACACCCTGCACGCGCTCGCGCTGCTGGCGCGGCACGGCGTCCGCACGGTGGCGGTCCTCGTCGACACCCGCGTCCACGAGGGCGGGCTGACCGCGCACCGGGCCGCCGGTGGGCAGGTGCTCCGCCTGCCCGAGGCCGTGCCCGACGCGGCGGGGCCCGCTGTGGACGTCGGGGCCTCGGCGTGGCTGGGAGACGTGCTCGCGGAGGCGGCCGCGGCCGACGTCGTGCTCGACGGGTTGCTGGGCATCGGTGCCCGGGGAGGTCTGCGGGGCACGGGTGCCGAGGTGGTCCAGCTCCTCGCGGAGGTCCTGGGCCAGCTCGAGGGGGTGGCGGGCGGCGCCCCGCGCTCCGGCCGGACCGTCCCCGTCCGGCCGACCGTCGTCGCCGTGGACGTCCCCTCGGGCATCGACGTGGGCACGGGCGCGGTGCCCGGTCCTGTGCTGCCCGCCGACCTCACGGTGACCTTCGGCGCGACGAAGCCCGGCCTGCTCCTGCCCCCCGCGGCGCACCTGGCGGGCCGCGTCGAGGTCGTCGACCTGGGCCTGGGGCCGGTGTTGGAACAGCGCTCCGCCGCCCCGGCCGTGGTCCGCCTGGACGCCGCCGACGTCGCGCGGCTCTGGCCGGTCCCCGGGTACTCCGGGCACAAGTACAGCCGCGGCGTCGTCGGCGTGGTGGCCGGGACCGCGACGTACCCGGGGGCGGCCGTGCTCACCGTCGCGGGGGCCCAGGGCGCCGGGTGCGGGATGGTCCGGTACGTCGGCCCGGACCGCGTGCGTGATGCCGTCGTCGCGGCCCACCCGGAGGTCGTCACAGGAGGGGACGCGGACGTCCGGGTGCAGGCGTGGGTGCTCGGCCCGGGCCTGGACCCGGCGGAGGAGGAGCAGGCGCGCCGGGCCCGCGCCGCCCTCGCGGCGGCGGTCCCCGAGCACCTGCCCGTCGTGCTCGACGCCGGAGCGCTGGGTCTGCTCCCGGACCGGTTGCCGCCGCGCGTCGTGCTCACCCCGCACGCCGGCGAGCTCGCCCGGCTGCTCGGGTCGCGGCGGGTCGACGTGGACCGGGAGGACGTCGAGGCCGAGCCGCTGCGCTGGGCGCGCGAGGCTCACGACCGCACGGGTGCGACCGTCCTGCTCAAGGGGGCGGTCACCGTCGTCGTGGGGCCGCACGGGGCGTTCGCGCAGGCGGATGCGCCCGCATGGCTGGCCACCGCGGGCGCCGGTGACGTCCTCGCCGGCGTGCTGGGAGCGCTGCTCGCCGGCCGCGGGGACCTGGCCGCCCCCGACGACGTCGCGCGGCTCGCCGCGGCGGCCGCGTGCGTGCACGGCCTCGCCGCGCACCGCGCGAACCCCGGGGGGCCGGTGACCGCCGGCGACGTCGCCCGGGCGCTGCCCGGCACGGTGGCGGACCTGCTCCGGTGACCGGGACGGGGCCGGGCGACCGTGGTCGTCCCGATGTGACCCGGCCGCCTGCGGTGACGCCGTCCGTGGTGGCCGCGGTGGGAGACTGGCGCGCGTGAGCAGCCACCCGAGCAGCTACCCGGGCCGCGCCGTCGTCGACCTGGCCGCCATCCGCTCCAACGTCGCCGCCCTGCGCGAGCACGCGGGCGACGCGGCGGTCATGGCGGTCGTCAAGGCGGACGGCTACGGGCACGGCCTCCTGCCCAGCGCCCGTGCCGCGCTCGCGGGCGGTGCCACCTGGCTCGGTGTGGCGCAGGTGGACGAGGCGCTCGCCCTGCGCGAGTCCGGCGTCACCGTGCCGGTGCTGGCATGGCTGTACGCGCCGGGGGCGCCGCTCGAGCGCGCCGTGGCCGCGGGCGTGGACCTGTCCGTCGCGGCGCGGTGGGCCCTCGACGACGTCGTCGCGGCGGCCCGGTCGGCGGGAGTCACCGCGCGCGTGCACGTCAAGGTGGACACGGGGCTGGGCCGCAACGGCGTGGGGCCGGACGAGCTGGCGGACCTCCTCGACGCCGCGCTGCGCGCCCAGGCCGAGGGTGCGGTCGCCGTCGTCGGGCTGTGGTCGCACCTGGCCTTCGCGGACGCACCCGACCACCCGACGGTGCGCGGTCAGGCCGAGGTGTTCGCGGGGGCGATCGCGCTCGCCGAGCGCGCCGGTGCGCGCCTCGAGGTCCGGCACCTGGCGAACTCCGCCGCGACCCTCACCGACGCGAGCGTCCACTACGACCTCGTTCGGCCCGGGCTCGCCGTCTACGGCCTCTCACCGGTCCCGCAGGTGGGCGGCCCCGCGTCGTTCGGGCTGACGCCCGCCATGCGCCTCGAGGCGGACCTCGCGCTGGTCAAGCGCGTGCCTGCGGGGCAGGGCGTCTCGTACGCGCACGCCTACACGACGACGGGCGAGACGGTGCTGGGTCTCGTGCCGATCGGGTACGCCGACGGCGTCCCGCGGCACGCCTCAGGAACGCAGGACCGCTGGGGTGGTCCGGTGCAGGTCGGCCGCCGGCGGCTCGGGGTCGCGGGACGGGTGTGCATGGACCAGGTCGTCCTCGACCTCGGGCCGGACGCGACGGAGCGGGCGGGGGACACGGTCGTGCTCTTCGGCTCCGGTGCCGACGGCGAGCCCACCGCCGAGGACTGGGCGCAGGCCGCGGGGACGATCTCCTACGAGATCATCACGCGCGTGGGGGCACGCGTGCCGCGCGTCGTCGTCGGCGACGCGGCGGTGGATGCCGAGGCCGGGGTGGACGAGGACCTCGCGTGACCGGTCGCGGGCTGGAGGCCGCCGCCGGTGCCCAGGGGGCAGGGCAGGCGGGTGACGGCGCGGTCGTGCACGTGCCCGGCGACGCCGACGCGATGCGCGCCTACGGCCGCCGGGTCGCCGACCTCCTGCGGGCCGGGGACCTCGTCGTGCTCACCGGTCCGTTGGGCGCGGGGAAGACCACGTTCACGCAGGGCCTCGGGGAGGGCCTGGGCGTGCGCGGCCAGGTGGCCTCGCCGACGTTCATCATCGCCCGCGTCCACCCGCCGCTCGGCGCCGGGCCCGCGCTGGTCCACGTGGACGCGTACCGGCTCGGGTCGCTGGACGAGCTCGACGCCCTGGACCTCGACGAGAGCCTCGAGGACTCCGTCACGGTCGTGGAGTGGGGTGAGGGGCTCGCAGAGGTGCTGTCGGAGGACCGCCTCGAGGTGACGATCACGCGGCCCGTCGGCGGGACGTCGGACGCGGACCTCGAGCAGGCCGACGTCGGCGAGCGGCACGTCGCCGTGCGGGGCGTCGGGCCCCGCTGGGCCGGGGTCGTGCTCCCCGCCTGACCGGCCGTCGTCCGGCAGGCCGCCGGTGCGCCGCGGCGCCGTCGCGGGCGGTGCGAGGATGTCGCCGTGCTGCTCGCCCTCGACACCTCCGCGGACATCACCGTCGCTCTGGTGACCCCCGACGGGACCGCCGCGCTCGCCGCGCGCCGCGTCGAGGAGCCGCGCCGGCACGCCGAGCTGCTGTCACCGCTGGTCACCGAGGTGCTGCGGGAGGCCGGTGCGGACCGGCGTGACCTGACGGCCGTCGTCGTCGGGACGGGCCCGGCGCCCTTCACCGGGCTGCGGGCGGGGCTCGTGACGGCACGGACCTTCGCGTTCGCCCTCGGGCTTCCGGTGCACGGGGTGTGCAGCCTGGACGCGCTCGCGGCCCAGGCGTACCGGGATCGCGCCGCCGATCCCGCGCAGGAGGTCGTCGTCCTCACCGACGCGCGGCGCCGCGAGGTCTACCACGCACGCTACGCCGCCCGGGCGGAGGCCCCCGGCGCGCTGGCGCTGCTGGACGGTCCCGGCGTCGCGCGCCCCGCCGAGCTGGCGGCGGCGGGTGCGCTCTCGGACGCCGTCGTCGTCGGCCCGGGGGTCGTGCTCCACGCCGACGACGTCGTGCCGGCCGGCCGCGCCGAGCACGGCCCGCTGCACGTCGACGCGGTGGTGCTCGCCGCGCTGGCCCTGGCCCGCGCTGACGCAGGGGTCCCGCAGCCGGCCGAGCCGCTGTACCTGCGGCGGCCGGACGTCATGCCGGCCGCGTCGCGCAAGCGGGCCGGCCGGTGAGCGAGCGGACGGGCGAGGCGCGGACGGTCCCGGCCCTCCGGCCCCTGACCGAGGAGGACCTGCCGCGCCTCGTCGAGCTCGAGGAGCGGCTGTTCGCCCCGTCGGCGTGGTCCGCCGGGATGCTCACGGAGGAGCTGCGCGCGCCGGGGCGGTGGTACGTCGGGATCGACGCCGACGCGTCGCCCGGTCCGGTGGGCGGCACCTCGTCCGACGGCGCAGCACGCGGCCGGTCCTCGCGGCTCGTCGCGTACGCGGGCCTGTGGTTCGACGGGGACGTCGGGCAGGTCATGACCCTGGGCGTCGACCCGGCCGCCCAGCGGCGCGGCCTCGGCACGATCCTGCTGCACGCGCTCGTCGGACGGGCGCGGGAGCTGGGCGCCGAAGCGGTGCTCCTCGAGGTGCGCGTCGACAACGCGCCCGCGATCGCGCTCTACCGCGGGCACGGCTTCGAGGTGCTCGGACGCCGGCGTCGGTACTACCAGCCCGAGGGTGTCGACGCCTTCACCATGCGGCTGCCCCTGCGCTGAGGGCCGACGGCCCGGGCACCGCGGCACCGACGGTCACCGACCGGGACGGACAAGGCCGGGCGCGCATGCCTCAGGGCAGGACGCGCCACACCCGCGACGCGAGCGCGAAGGCGACGCCGGCGACGGCCGCGAAGAGCAGACCCCCCTGCCATGAGAGCGTCGACTCGACGGCGAAGGTGCGGTCGTCCGCCGTGAACACCACCTCGCCGCCGAGCGGGTAGGTGGTGAGCGTCCCGCCACCGAGCGCCTCGAGGGTGTGGAGGGTCCCGGTCGTGTACGCCATGCCGAGGTACAGCAGGGCGCCACAGGCGAGCGCGGCGGCCACGGCTCCTGAGGTCCAGCGCGGGAGCGGGCGGTCGAGCTGGGCGACGTACCGCTCGGCGAGGGCGCGCGGGTGCCCGAGCTCGTCGACAGCGGTGCGCATGCCGACGTCGCCCGCGGCCGCGAGCGTGTCCTGGCGCACCTGCCGCAGCGCCGCTCGCCGCTCCCGGCGGGGGTAGTCCTGCAGGGCCCAGGACAGGCGCTGGAGGTACCACCCCAGCCGGAGGCGGTCGGTGCGCGTGAGCGTGCTGCGGTCGACGTCGTTCATCGGTCCCCCTCGTCGGTGGTGTGCTCTGTCGTGCCGGCCTGCGCGGCCGTGCTCGTCCCCGTCGCGGCGACGACGGCGGCGAGCGCCGCCCAGGCCGCCTCGGCGCCCGCGAGGTGCGCGGCGCCGTCGTCGGTCGGGCGGTAGTACTTGCGGGCAGGGCCCGACGGCGACGCGACGAGCCGCGACGCCAGCAGGCCGTCCCGCTCCAGCCGACCGAGCACGGGGTAGACCGTGCCGGTGGTGATCTGCTCCAGCCCGGCCGCCCGGAGCCGGGTGACGAGCTCGTAGCCGTAGGACTCCGCCTCGACGAGGAGCCGCAGCACGAGCATGGGCAGCACGCCCTTGAGCAGCTGCGGGTCGTGAAGGTCCGGCACGAGGAGAGACTACGCCCGCTATCTGGTGATGCCAAGTAGCGGGTATGAACAGAACCGGCTCCACTCCTACGCTGGAGCCATGCGTCAGCCCGCCCTCGTCCTCGGCATCGAGACCTCGTGCGACGAGACGGGCGTCGCTCTGGTCCGGGCGACCGCCGACGCGAGCGAGCTGCTCGTGGACGCCGTCGCGAGCTCCGTCGACGAGCACGCGCGGTTCGGCGGGATCATCCCCGAGATCGCGTCGCGGGCCCACCTCGAGTCGTTCGTGCCGACGCTGCAGCGCGCGCTCGCGGAGGCCGACGTGACGCTCGCAGAGGTCGACGCGATCGCGGTGACCGCGGGGCCCGGGCTCGTCGGGCCGCTCACGGTCGGGGCGGCCGCGGCGAAGGCGCTGGCCGTCGCTCTCGACAAGCCCCTGTACGGCGTCAACCACGTCATCGGCCACGCGGTGGTCGACGAGCTCGTGCACGGGTTGTTCCCCGAGCGCTGCATGGCGCTCGTCGTCTCCGGAGGGCACACGTCCCTGCTGCTCGTCGAGGACGCGGTCACGGGCGTGAGCGAGCTGGGGCACACGCTGGACGACGCCGCGGGCGAGGCGTTCGACAAGGTCGGCCGGTTGCTCGGCCTGCCGTACCCGGGCGGGCCGCACATCGACCGCCTGGCGCGCGAGGGCGATCCCACCGCGATCCGGTTCCCGCGGGGCCTCACGGCCGCGAAGGACCAGGCGAAGCACGCGGCCGACTTCTCGTTCTCGGGGCTCAAGACGGCGGTCGCACGCTGGGTCGAGTCGCGCCAGGACGCGGGGGAGGAGCTCCCGCTGGCCGACGTCGCCGCGTCCTTCGCCGCGTCGGTGGCGGACGTGCTCACCGCCAAAACGATCGCGGCCTGCCGCCAGCACGGCGTGACCACGCTCGTCGTCGGCGGCGGCTTCTCCGCGAACTCGCAGCTGCGCGACCTCCTGGCGCAGCGGTGCGCCGAGGCCGGGATCGAGCTGCGCATCCCGCCGATCCGCTACTGCACGGACAACGGCGCGATGATCGCTGCGCTCGGGGCGGCGGTCGTGCGGCGGGGTCTGCCGGCCTCGCCGCTGGACCTGGCTGTCGACTCGTCGATGCCGCTCACGCAGGTGCTCGTCTGAGGCGACGGCGGCTCGCGGGCGCTGCGGTCAGCCGCAGGTGTCCGGAGGCTCGGTCGTCGACATCATGAGCGGGACCGGATCGAGCGGCAGGGCGACGGTCCGGGTGATCCCGAGGGCGGTCGCCTCGAGGACGGCGGTCGTCGGGCCCATCGGGAGGTCCACGGGCAGGCACGGGTCGTGGAGCGTGAACCGCACACCTACGGTCTCGCCCGGCTCGACGCTCAGGCGGGTGACGCCCGCCCGCAGCGCCGCGTCGTCGAGGGGGGTCCGCGCGGACACCGTGCCGGGCACGAGGTCGACGGGCCACGGGTCGTAGCCGTTGTCGGTCGGCGGGGTGACGAGGGTGACGGCAACGGGTCCGTCGTTGCGCCAGAAGCTCATCGCGACCGCCGTGCCCGACCCGGCGTCGACGGCGATCACCGAGTCGGTGCCGGCCGGGATCCCGTAGAGGGACCGCTCGTCGAGCTCGACCTCGTCCGTCCGGACGAAGCCTCCCGACAGCGCGTACCCCTGCGCGCTCAGCTCGACCCGTTCGCGAGCTCCCAGCCAGGCCGCCACGCCGGTCACGGCGACGACGAGGGCGAGCGCGACGACGGCGAGTGCGCGCCGCGAGGTCAGCATCCTGGCCGGTCCGTCGTCGGACGGTGCAGGCCTCCGAGGTCCACGGTCCGGCGAGCAGGGTCGAGCCCTGCGGTCAGGACGAGGACGGCGGCGCGTGAGTCCGGCGGCCCGACACCCGCCCTGTCCCCCATCGCCCGATCATGGCAGTGGCGGCAGCGGGTGACCAGAACCGGGTGAGGAACCTGGAGGACGGTCGCATGGCGCTCCCGGTTCCTGCGTCAGAACCAGATGGGTGGACCTGGCGAATCCGGTCCTCCGAGGCTGGTCTTCTCTTTCCCGCAGCGTTGGCAGCGGTCGTACCAGGCGTAGCGACCGCCGGTCTCAGCGGCGTGCTCGCGGTGCCAGCGATGAAAGCCGAACACGCACCTGACGCTGCGGTTCACCATGATGCGGCCTCCTCTCGGCGCACCACGCTCGCTCCGCCTTCCGTCGCGGTGTCGGCACTTCCGATCGTCCTCCCGGCTCCCGGGGGCGTCAACGCCGCCCGTGTCGGCTGCCTCCAGGACCTCGACGGACAGCAACCGAAGAGGCTCTTTCCCACGCGGTCCGCGCATGCCGCACCGTCCGGCAGGCCCCGCGGTGAACGGAAGGGCCCCTGTAGCGTCGAGGACGTGTCGGTCCTGCGACCTCTTGCTCGCGACGACCTGGAGATCCTCTTGGAGGTCCAGCGCGAAGGTGGCGTCGTCGGGCTCGGCCACATCTTCCGCCAGGATTAGCACCCCTTCCCGACCTCGCAGGTCCGTGCCCGCTGGCTGGCCGAGATCGACGACCCCGGTACGGACTGCTTCGCCATCGTCCTCGACGGCGAGCTCGCGGGCTTTGCTGCGACTCGCGGGAATGAGCTCCTCCACTTCGGAACTGCGGTGAGCACCTGGGGCAGTGGTCTGGCGGGCATCGCTCACGATGACGTGCTCCAGCACCTGCGCATGCAGGGCCACCACTCGGCCTGGCTGCGCGTGTTCGACGAGAACAGGCGCGCCATCCGCTTCTACGAGCGCCGCGGTTGGCGCGTGACGGACTCCACCTCGCTGACGAGCTTCCCGCCGTACCCGGTGCTGCGGCGCTACGAGAGAGATCTGGCCGACGTCGCCGCGTGACCGTGACCGTCGACGCCCGCCCGGTCCCGCCGCGACGCGGTCGTCTGCGGATGTCCTGAGACGTCTACGACGACGGCGACGCCCTGATGTGGTGCTGCAGAACGGCACAATGACCCGGGTGATCCTCCGGAGCGTCGAGCCGGCCGCCGAGCCGGGGTTGGCGCGCGCGCTGCTGGCGGTCCAGCGCCAGGCGTACGCGAAGGAAGCAGACCTCATCCAGGACGATCGCATCCCGCCGCTGCACGAGGACCTGGATGCGCTGCGGTCCGCTCCGCTGCTCTGGGTCGCCGCCTTCGACGACGAGGAGCTGCTCGGGGCAGTGGCGTGGACCGAGGAAGGCTCCGTCGTCGATGTCGACCGTCTCGTCGTCGCGGGCACCGTGCACCGCCGCGGCGTCGGAACGCGGCTCGTGACGGACGTGCTGCGTCGCGCCGACTGGCGCACCACGACGGTCTCCACCGGGCGTGCGAACGTGCCGGCCCGCAGGCTCTACGAAAGGCTCGGGTTCGGGCTGGTCGGTGACCGTGAGGTGCTGCCGGGCCTGTGGGTGACCGACTACGCCTACGTCCCCGCACTCCACGGTCGGCACCACGGCCCCTGACCTGACCGTGCGGAGCCGAGTTCGTGCCACCGCTGCGCATCGTCGTCGGCCGGCGGAGCTCAGACCGACCCGCGACGATCCGAGGCCAGGTCCTGCACGACCCAGATGCGCAGGCCGTCAGGGTCGTCCAGACCGAACGAGCGGTGACCCCACGGCGTGTCCTCGATGCCGCGAGCGATCGTCGCACCGGCATCGACGAGCGCGTCGTGGACCGCCCGGACGTCGGCGACGACGAAGGTGAGGACGACGTCTGCGGGCGAGGCCCCGGTCACCGCCCGGCCAGGCATGTCCAGCACCTCGACGTGCGCGCCGTGCACGCTGCCGGCGGGGGCGAACACCGCCCCGCGACCGTCGGGCCGGTCCCAGCTCTCGACGGTGCTCATGCCGAGCACGTCACCGTAGAAGCGACTCATCGCGTCGAGTCGTCCCGTGTGGCGGACCACCGTCAACGCCCGCAGCTCCACCGCCCGACCCCCTCCCGGGACGTCGTCCCGTCGTCGCGCCTCACCCCGTGGCTCGGGTGCGCTCGTGACGGAGCATCACGACGCCGTTGCCGAACGTCTTGGTCTCGATCAGGCGCAGCGACGTCAGCGCGGGCTCCTGTCCGGAGAACGGCCGGCCACGCCCCACCAGGACCGGGTGGACGTAGAGGCCGTACTCGTCCACGAGGACCCGCCGACGTCAGCGTGCGCGAGCAGACGATCTTCGGCACGTCCCGCCAGATGCCGGCGAGCTCGGCCATCACCCCGGCGTTCGCGGGGTCCGGGTCCGCCGTCGGCCAGAACGCCTCCATGAGCTCGTACGTCCGGCGGCCCTGGAGGAACGCGCTGCGCGTCCTCAGCTCGTCGTTCCTGTGCTGGTGCGGCTCGTCGTCGACGCGGCCCCGGCTGATGTCCGAGTCCGGGCCCTCGAAGTACCCGTCGAGCGAGACGGAGACGTGGGCGACGATCCTGCGCATGCGGTCCTCGCTGACTGGTGCCGGTGGTGCCCCGCCCAGTCTGCTGGTGGCGCGCTCCTGCGGCCAGGGATCCGGCGATTCCGGCCGGCCACCACTGCTCGTGCCGTCACCATGGTGCCCGTGACGACGTCCGACCCGACCCGTCCGCCGCCGCGCGAGGTCACCCTCGTCCTGTGCCGGGCCGACGGCGAGGTGCTCGGTGCGTTGCCGCCGTTCTCGGTCCGTGTGCCGTGGTGGAACGAGGTGGCCTCGGTGGTCGAGGGAGCGCGCGCCGCCCACGGCGTCGACGTCACCGTGCTCCGGGTGCTCGAGGGGGCGTCGCCGGACGCCCTCGGTGGGCCGGTGACGTACCTGGCCGAGGTGGCCGGCCCCGTCGGGGCGCTCTCACCGTGGACGTCGCCGCTCGAGGCGCATGTCCTCCGGCTGCCGTACGCCCGGCCCGGCGGTCCCGCCGGGGACCTCGCGTGGGCCGACGCCGCCCTCGCCGCCGGGGGCCGCGCGCGGACAGGGCCGGCTCGCCAGGTCCGGACGTGGAACCTGTCGAGCCTGTGGCGACTTCCCACGGCCGACGGCGCGGCGTGGCTCAAGGTCGTGCCGCCCTTCTTCGCCCACGAGGGTGCTGTCCTCTCGCGGCTGGATCCCGCAGTGGTGCCGCCCCTGCTCGCCAGGGAGGGCCCCCGCATCCTGCTCGACGAGGTGCCCGGCGAGGACCACTACGGGGCGACGGGATCGCTGCTGCTCCGGATGGTGTCGCTGCTGGTGGGCGTGCAGACGGGATGGGTGGACCGACTGGACGAGCTCCGGGGACTGGGCGCACCGGACTGGCGACCCGGGGCGCTCGCGAGCAGGGCCGGGGAGGCGGTCGTCCGCGTCGGGCCGCACCTGAGCCGGGCGACCCGGCTGGTGTGCGAGCGGCTCGTCGACGAGCTGCCCGACCGGTTCCGGGCGATCGAGGAGTGCGGTGTGCCGGACAGCCTCGTCCACGGCGACTTCCACCCGGGGAACCTCCGCGGGGACGACTCACGGCTGGTGCTCCTCGACTGGGGGGACTGCGGCGTCGGTCACCCCTTGCTGGACCGGGCCGCGTTCTTCGAGCGGATCCCCGCCGGAGAGCGGCCCGCGGTGGTCGACCACTGGGACGCCCTCTGGCGCGCCGCCGCACCCGGCTGCGACCCGTCGCGCGCCGCCCGGCTCCTCGCGCCCGTCTCGGCGCTGCGCCAGGCGGTGATCTACGACGGGTTCCTCGAGGCCATCGAGCCGAGCGAGCGGGTCTACCACTCCCAGGACCCGCGTCGCTGGCTCACGACCGCCGCCGACCTCGCCGGCGGCGAAGGCTAGGGGGCCGCCGGCCGGACGGCCGCGACCCGTCGAGGCACGCTCACCAGGGCGAGCACGACGGCCACCACGCGAGCCGACATCAGCCGCCCGGCGGCCGTGAGCGGTCGTTCATCCCACACCTCCGGAGCCGGTCGGCTACCAGGCGCCTGCGCCTGCATGCCCGGGACGACAGCGATGCCGGCGACGGGCGCGTGTCGGCCGGCGGTGGAAGCATCTGCCCGATGACCGCACCGACGCCGTACATCCACCTCCCGGGCACCGCGCGCGCCGCGCTCACGTCCTACGCGGAGATCTTCGGCTGCGAGGTCGAGCTCCACACGTTCGAGGAGTTCGGCCGGACGGACGGCCCGGCCGGTGCGATCGCCCACGGGCACCTCGCGGGTGGGCCGGTGGAGCTGTTCGCGGCCGACGCGGCCGGCGACGACGCGCCGATCCGGTGCGAGGGGATGATGCTCGCGCTGCTCGGTGCGGCGGAGCCGGCCGTCCTGCGGACGTGGTTCGCCCGGCTCGCCGACGGCGGTCGTGTCGTCGACGACCTGCAGTCGAAGCCCTGGGGCGCGACGGACGGGCAGGTCGTCGACCGGTACGGCCTGCACTGGCTCATCGGGTTCGAGGGCGAGGGCTAACCGACCACGAGGTGCTGACTGCCGTCGATCCGCTCGCGCGCCATGTCGAGGTGACCGGCGTGGGTCGCCGTCTCCACGAGGAGGCGCAGCACGCAGGCGCGCGCGTCCTCGAACGGCCGGAACGGGAAGACCTCCTGAGGCGGCCACCACCGCGGTGGCGCGTCGAGGTTGACGTCGGCGAGCAGCGCGTCGACGTGACGCGTCCACCGCCGGTACCCCTCCACCGCCTCCGCGCCGGTCGTCACCGGGACGGCCCAGCCGTCCTGGAGGAGCCCGATGCACTCCTCGTCGGCACCGACGATCGCCCCGGCCCAGAAGATCTCGTCGTCGTACGTCAGGTGGTGGAGCATCTGCGCCATCGACCAGCCCGACGGCGCCACGGGCACCGTCAGGTCGGGCTCGCCCAGCCCGTCGACGGCCGCCAGCACGTGGCGGCGCTCGGCGCCGAGGAGCTCGAGGAGCCGGGTGCGCTCGCGGCTCACCGGCGCCCCGCGGACCGTGCGGCGCGGGCCGCCGTCACAGCGGACGCCCCGCCCGCATCTCCTTGACGAGGGAGCTGACGACGGCGTCGAGCTCGCCCCCGTTGCGGCGGGCCACCGCCCGTTGGCGCTGGTAGGAGGCGCCCTTGTGGAGGATCGTGCGGACGCCGTCCAGCTCGGCCTGGCACCCCAGCCGCTCCGCCGTCGGCTCGAGGTCGACGAGCATCCGCTCGACGGCGTCTCCGACGAGCTCCTCGTCGCCCTGGGCGCTGGTGATGATGATCGCGTCCATGCCGTAGCGGGCGGAGCGCCACTTGTTCTCCTGCGCGAACCAGGGCTGCAGCCGCGGCGTCTCCTTGCCCTCGTCGAGCATCGTGGAGAAGTGCTCCACCAGGCACTGGATCATCGCCGCGAACGCGCTGACCTCGGTGAGGTTCGACGCTCCGTCGCAGATGCGCATCTCGAGCGTCCCGAACCGCGGCGACGGACGCAGGTCCCACCGGATCTCGTCGAACTGGTCGATGACGCCGGTGTGCATCATGTCCGCGGTGTACGCCTCCAGCTGCGACCAGTCGTCGAACTGGAACGGCAGCCCCGCCGTCGGCAGCTGCTGGAACATCAGGGCACGGTTCGACGCGTAGCCCGTGTCCTTGCCGCCCCAGAACGGTGACGACGCCGAGAGGGACTGCAGGTGCGGGAAGTAGGTGAGCATCGCCCGGAGGATGGGGAGCACCTTGGCGCGGTCCTCGATGCCGACGTGGACGTGCACCCCGTAGATGAGCATCTGCCGGCCCCACCACTGCGTCCGGTCGATGAGGGTCGCGTACCGCTGCTTGTCGGTGACCTTCTGGTTGCTCCAGCGTGCGAAGGGGTGGGTCCCGGCGCACATGAGCTCCACGCGGAGCGGGTCCGTCACCTCGCGGATCTCGGCGATGCTGCGCTCCAGGTCCGCCGCCGCCTCCCCGACCGTCCGGCACACGCCCGTGACGATCTCGACCGTGTTGAGCAGCAGCTCCTGCTTGATGGTCGGGTGCTCCTCGCCGTCCTTCGGCGCGACGGCGTCGAGCACCGTCTGCGCGACCTGACGAAGGTCACCGCTGTCGGCGTCGACGAGCGCGAGCTCCCACTCGACCCCCAGGGTCGAGCGCTCGGACCGGGCGAAGGGGATCTGCATCAGGCACGCTCCACGAGCAGCACGGTCTGGGCGCCGGCGACGCGCGTGAGGACGACGGTCGCCTCGTTGTCGCCGCGAAGGTCCAGCTGCTTGCGCAGCTGCTCGGGGACCACGGCGGTCCCGCGCTTCTTGATGGTGAGCCGCCCCACCCCGCGCTCGCGGAGTGCCGTCCGCAGCCGCTTCACGCCGAACGGCATCGTGTCCACGACGCGGTAGGACTGCGCGACGGCGCTGCTCGCGCGGGTGTCCGAGGTCACGTACGCAATGGTGGGGTCCACGAGTCGCCCGTGCACCTCCTCCGCGACGAGCGCGACCAGCCCGGCGCGGATGACGGCGCCGTCCGGCTCGTGCAGGTACGCGCCGACCGGACCGACATCGGGCTGCGGGACGCCGTCCGGCGGGGTCCGGACCGCCGTGGCGTCCTGGCCGCGCAGGACGAGGGCGCCGCGCCCGGGACCCTCCGGTGCGAGCGGGCCGAACCACAGCCCTGCCTCGACGACGTCGCCGTCCACGCTGACCCACTGCGCCTCGGCGTCGTCCGGCACGAGGTCGTGCGGGATGGCGGGGCCGACCTTGACCCCGAGGGCGGGCACGCGCTCGCGGACGGCGAGGACCCGGTCCAGGGGCGGCGCGTAGGCGGCCGGGTCGTGCCGCCGCCGACCGCCGGTCGTGCGCCGGGCAGGGTCGGCGAAGACACCGTCCACGCCCTCGGCCTCGAGGTCCAGCGCCAGGCCGTCGCCGTGCCGGACCTCGGCGTCGGGGAAGTGGCGCAGGTTCACGGTCGCGAGGGCGGCCGTGAGCTCGTCGACGTCCGTGGCGAGGACCGGCACGCCCAGAGCCGCCATCGCCATCGCGTCCCCACCGAGGCCGCACGTGAGGTCCGCGACCTTGGTGCAGCCGGCCAGGGCGTAGCGCTGCGCGTGGCGGGCGGCGACGGTGAGGCGCGTCGCCTGCTCGAGGCCCTCGGGCGTGAAGAGCATGCCGTCGGCGAAGTCGTCGAACTTGTCCCGCGCCCGGGCGCGCAGCCGGGACTGGGTGAGTGCGGCGGCGACGAGAGCCGCGTCGACGCCCTGCTTGCGGAGCTGGTCCGACAGCACCATGGCCAGCCGCTCGTCGTAGGGCGGCAGCGCGCCCAGCAGGGCCCACCCGTCGGGGCTGAGCAGGCGCGAGAGGGCGTCCGGGTCCACGGGCCGATCCTTGCACGCACGACGTCAGGGCTGGCACTCGTGTTGACCGAGTGCTAACCGCGGCCTAGATTCTGATCTGGCACTCGACCCCGTCGAGTGCCGACGCAGACTGCATGCCCCCCGCCGGCACCCGCGACGACGGCGAGGTGCGCGCAGGCTGCCGCGATCATCCGTCCGTTCCCACGAATGCGAAGGGGAGGTCCGCTGTGTCGGTCTCCATCAAGCCGCTCGAGGACCGCGTCGTCGTCAAGACGCTCGAGGCAGAGCAGACGACGGCCTCGGGCCTCGTCATCCCCGACACCGCGAAGGAGAAGCCCCAGGAGGGCGAGGTCCTCGCGGTCGGCCCCGGTCGGGTCGACGACAACGGCCAGCGCATCCCGCTGGACGTCCAGGTCGGTGACAAGGTCATCTACAGCAAGTACGGCGGCACCGAGGTGAAGTACGCGGGCGAGGAGTACCTCATCCTCTCCGCGCGCGACATCCTCGCGGTCGTCGAGCGCTGACAGCTCGACGGCGCGCGCGAGGGCCTCGGCGCCTCGCGTCGCCGCCGGGGGAGGGGCGACCCTCCACGGCGTGACGTACGAAGCCCCGCTCCCTCCGGAGCGGGGCTTCGTCGTTCTCGTCCCCTCATGCACGAGGCCCCGCTCCGTCTCGGAGCGGGGCCTCGTCGGTCTGGGGACGCGGTGGCGCGGGGGTCAGGAGACCTTGCGGAGCCGCTTCTGCAGGACCGCCGTGCGCTCCTCCTCCGACAGCCCGCCCCACACGCCGTACGGCTCGCGGACGGCGAGCGAGTGCTCACGGCACGCGTCGAGGACGGGGCAGGTCGCGCAGACGGCCTTCGCGGCCTCGGCACGACGACGACGAGCGGAGCCGCGCTCACCCTCGGGGTGGAAGAACAGCGTCGGGTCGGCCTCGCGGCACTTGCCTTCGTACTGCCACTCCCACAGGTCCATCACTGGGCCGGGAAGCCGCGAGATCTCCGTCATGTTGTCCTCCGTGTTCAAGGCCGGCGGTGATCGGTGCGATCAACCGCGAACTGATGCCCAACCTAGAACCGCGTCACAAGTTGGTCAACCCCCTCGTTCAAACTTCTTCGAATCAGATGTGCCCGGGTGTTCGCCGCCACGGCGGCTGAAGCGCTCGACGAGTGCCGCCGAAGCGCGGACGCGCGCGGCTCCCGGGGTGCTGCTGAGCCCCGCGCAGCGTGTGCGGTGGCGCATCGCTTCGCGAACCGGGCACAATCGAGCCATGGCCAGTTCAGGGTCCGCCCGCGCCGACGCCGGCGGCAGGCGCCCCGATCGAGGGCCGACGCGGCGCACGTCGCCGACCACGCCGAGATCGGGAGCGGACACGGACGTCGCCAGCACAGGCCCCTCGCTCACCGTCGCCGCGGTGGCCCGTCGACTCGGCGTCGCCCCGGCGACCCTGCGCACCTGGGACCGCCGGTACGGGCTCGGCCCGTCGGAGCACCTGGCCGGCGCCCACCGGCGGTACTCCTCCGAGGACGTCGCACGTCTGCTCGTGATGCGCCGGCTCACCCTCGAGGGCGTCGCACCGGCGGAGGCCGCCCGCGCCGCCCTGTCGGCCGACCCGTCGCAGACGCAGGGCGACGTCGTCCATGCGCCCTCGGTGACCGAGGTCGTCGACGCGTACGCCCACGCCACGCCCATGGCGCCCGACCCGCCGGCGCTCGTGGCCGCGGCAGGTCACTTCGACAACGCGGCGGTGCGCTGGATGCTGTCGCGGGTGCAACCGCGCGACGCACTGGCGTGGTGGACGGACCTCGTCGACCCCGCGCTGCGGACCCTCGTGGGCAGGGTGACGCTGGAAGGGCCGGGCGAGCACGCCGCACCGGCACTGGTCGCCGCCGCGTTCGCCGAGCTGCGCAGCAGGGCCGCCGTCTCGGCCGCGCGAGGTGCCGAGGAGGGCGAGGGGAAGGTGGCCGCACCGGCGGTCGTCCTGGCCCTGTCGACCGGTCGGGGCTCGGACCTCCTCGTGCACGTCGTCGCCACGGCGCTGCAGGAGCGGGGCGTGCGGGCACGGGTGCTGTCGTCGACGACGCCGCGCGCGGCCGTGGAGGCCCTCTCCCGGGTGCGTCCGGCCGCCGTCCTCGTCCACGTCGGCGGCGAGGACACGGACCCGGTCCTGGCGGCCGAGGTCGTCCGGGTTCTCGTGGAGACGGACGAGACCATCCCCGTGTTCGTCCAGGGCGACGCGAGCAGCACGCTCGACCTGCCGGTCGCGGCCACCGTGCACCGTGTCCGCACCCTCCCGGGCACCCTGCACGAGGTCGTGGCGACGGTGCGGTGAGGTTCACCCCCGTCCGGCGCTCAGGTCGGGCCGCTCTCCGGCCGATGAAGTCCCCGTACGACGAGCGTCGTGCCGTCGGCGCGGCCGGCGACTGATCGGAAGGAGGGCCGATGGCAGGCGTCATCGTGTGCCACGGCTCCTCGAGCGTGCGCGAGAGGGTCGTCGCGGCTGCCCACGGCATCCCCGCCCTCGCGCCAGCACGGGCGGCAGCCACGGCCGAAGAGCTCCTCGCGCTGGCCCGGCGTGCCGCCCCGGCCCTCGTCCTCCTGGACGCGCACCTGCCCGGCACCGGCCCGATCGAGGCGCTGCGCCGCCTCCGGGTCATCGGCGTCAACCCGGTCGTCATCATGCTCGCCGTGCCCGGCGACGAGATCACCCTGGACCGCGCCATCGCACTGGGGGCGCGTGGCTACCTCGCGCCCGACGTCGACCGCAGCGAGCTCGCCGCCGTCGCGGCGCACAGCCTCTCGGCCTCGGTCGTGCCCCAGCAGGCGGCCCGTCAGGAACGGTCCGACGGCGTACCGGCCCGCCCGGTGGGCCTCGGCACGTCGGCAGGCGTGGCGGCGGGGCCGGGAGCCGGCCCCCCGCGCAACGGCACGCACACCGCGCCGGCACCCACGGGCGCCGGCGACCTGACCAAGCGGGAGCTCGAGGTGCTCTCCGGTATGAGCCACGGGCGGTCCAACGCGCAGATCGGCGCCGACCTCTTCCTGTCCGAGGACACCGTCAAGACCCACGCGCGGCGGCTGTTCCGCAAGCTCGGCGCGTCAGACCGCGCCCAGGCGGTCGCGATCGGCCTGCGCCGGGGCCTCATCCGCTGACCGAGGGCCGGTCGGCGGGCGTCGTCGACCGGTGCAGGTGCGTACTATCGCCGGGTGAACGCGCCCGAGCCCGTCACCACGTCCGCAGCCGCCCTGGAGGACGGCACGGCCACCGCCGGGGACCCCTTCGGCTTCCTCGGCCTCACGTACGACGACGTCCTCCTGCTGCCCGGGGAGAGCGACGTCATCCCGTCGGAGGTCGACACGACGAGCCGGCTGACGAAGGACGTCTCCGTCGCCGTCCCGCTGCTCTCCGCGGCGATGGACACGGTCACCGAGGCGCGGATGGCCATCGCGATGGCGCGGCAAGGCGGCATCGGCGTCCTGCACCGCAACCTGTCGATCGAGGACCAGGCCCAGCAGGTCACCCTGGTGAAGCGGTCCGAGTCCGGCATGGTGACCGACCCGGTCACCATCCGGCCCGACGCGACGCTGGCCGAGCTCGACGCGCTCTGCGGCGAGTACCGGGTCTCCGGCCTGCCGGTCGTCGACGCGGACAGGCGGGTCCTCGGCATCATCACCAACCGCGACCTGCGGTTCGTGCCGCCCGCCGAGTTCTCCGCCCGGCGCGTCGAGGACGTGATGACGCGCATGCCGCTCGTCACGGGGCACGTGGGCATCGCGCGGACCGAGGCCGCCGCCCTGCTGGCCAAGCACAAGGTCGAGAAGCTGCCCCTCGTGGACGACGACGGCCGCCTCGCGGGCCTCATCACGGTCAAGGACTTCGTCAAGACGGAGCAGTACCCCCACGCCACCAAGGACGAGAGCGGGCGCCTGCGCGTGGCGGCCGCCGTCGGCTTCTACGGCGACGCCTGGGAGCGTGCCATGGCGCTCGTCGAGGCGGGCGTGGACGTCCTCGTCGTCGACACGGCCCACGGGCACGCCCAGGCCATGCTCTCGATGATCCACCGGCTCAAGACGGACCCGGCGGCGCGCGGCGTCCAGGTCATCGGCGGCAACGTGGCGACGCGGACCGGCGCCCAGGCGCTCGTCGACGCGGGCGCCGACGCGGTGAAGGTCGGCGTCGGCCCGGGCTCCATCTGCACGACGCGCGTCGTGGCGGGGGTCGGCGTCCCCCAGGTCACGGCCATCCACGAGGCGGCCAAGGCCTGCCGGCCCGCGGGCGTGCCCGTGATCGGCGACGGCGGCCTGCAGTACTCCGGCGACATCGCGAAGGCCCTCGTGGCCGGCGCCGACACCGTGATGCTCGGCTCGCTGCTCGCCGGCTGCGAGGAGAGCCCCGGCGAGCTCGTCTTCGTCAACGGCAAGCAGTTCAAGCACTACCGGGGCATGGGGTCGCTCGGCGCGATGGCGTCCCGCGGACGCGTCTCCTACTCCAAGGACCGCTACTTCCAGGCCGACGTCGCCAGCGACGAGAAGATCGTGCCCGAGGGCATCGAGGGCCAGGTGCCCTACCGCGGTCCGCTGCGGGCGGTGGCGCACCAGCTCGTCGGCGGCCTGCAGCAGTCCATGTTCTACGTCGGGGCACGGACGATCAGCGAGCTGCAGCAGCGCGGCCGTTTCGTCCGGATCACCTCCGCGGGGCTCAAGGAGTCGCACCCGCACGACATCCAGATGACGGTCGAGGCGCCGAACTACTCCGGTCGCTGACGAGCAGGGGGGCGCGCCGCCGCCCATGACACCGTGGCGGGATGGCCTGGCCGCGGAGGGGGACCGGATGAGCAGGATCGACGTGGACGCCGTGCGCTCGCTGGTCGAGCACGTCGCCGCCACCGTCGTCTCGCCGCGCTTCCGTGCGCTGACGTCCGGAGAGGTCCACGCGAAGGGCGCCGACGACGTCGTCACGGTCGTCGACCACGAGGCGGAGGCGCTGCTCACGGAGGGCCTGGCGGCGCTGGCCCCCGGCGTGCCCGTCGTCGGCGAGGAGGCGGTCGCCGCGGACCCGACCGTGCTCGACGCGCTGGTGGGTGCACCGCGGGCGTGGGTCGTGGACCCGCTGGACGGCACGCGCGCCTTCGTCGAGGGCTCCCCGGACCACGCCGTCATGGTGGCGCTCGTCGAGCACGGCGAGGCGGTCGCCGGGTGGATCTGCCTGCCGGCGCACGGTCGCACCTTCGTCGCCGAGCGCGGCTCCGGTGCATGGGTGGGCGGGCACCGGAGATCGCCTCGGGGTCCGCCGGCTCGCGCACCACCCGGTGCCGTCGCCGTCTGGGCGATGGACGCCGCGACCCGACGGCGCGTCGAGGCCGGCTCGCCCGACCTGGGACTCGGCGCCGGAACCGCGCAGCGGCTGTGGTCCGGGTGGGAGTACTCGCAGCTCGCGACCGGCGAGCGCGACTACCTCGGCTACTGGCGGTCCTCGCCGTGGGACCACGCCCCGGGCGCCGTGCTGGTCCGGGAGGCGGGGGGAGTGTCGCGGTTCTTCGACGGCACCGAGTACACCGCGCTGCCGGTCGGGGGCCCCTTGCTGGCCGCCGCGGACGACGCCACCTGGCGCACCGTCCAGGCGGCGCTCGGTGCGGCCGTGCGAGCCTGACCGGGCACCTCTCGGCAGACGGGTGAATTCCCGGTCACCACCACGGCGACGTCGACCACGCAGAACCTGACCCCGGGACGGACCTACCGGTTCACGGTCGTGGCCAGGGACGGCGCCGGCCGTGACCTACCCCTCCGGCACGTGGACGCAGGCGAACCAGACCGGCAGCTACGGGGGTGCCGTGCGGCACGCGAGCGCTCGCGGTGCCGTCAGCCGGGTGACGTTCAGCGGCAGCAGCATCGCCTGGGTCTCCACCCTCGCGAGCAACCGCGGCCAGGCGGAGGTGTGGCTCGACGGCCAACGGGTCGCGACCGTCGACCTGTTCAACTCCGCCACGAGGACACGGCAGGTCGTGTTCAGCCGCAACTCGCTCGACCCGGCGGTGACGCACACACTGGAGGTGCGGGTGCTCGGGACGAAGCTCGGCAAGTCCAAGGGCACCCGCGTGGACGTCGACGCCTTCGTGTCGCTGCCGCCGGCAGGGTGACGAGGGCGTCGGGGCCGGCGGCGCGGTGGCGCCGCCGGCCCGGCCACGCACCGGAGCCGACCGAGCGCGGTCGGCTCCCACGCACGACGCACCTGGGGAGACGATGAGCTCGAGGAAGACCGACACCCGCGACGCCCGACGCGAGGCGCTGGCGCAGGTCCAGGCCGAGCAGGAGCGGGCGGAACGACGACGACGGCGCCTCGTCGTCCTCGTCGTCGCCGCGGTCGTGCTGGCGCTGGCCGTCCCCGCGGCCTTCCTCATCGCGGACGCCCTCCGGCAGCAGGACGAGGTCGCCGACGTCGCGGCGGCGCCGATCGAGGGCGAGGAGCTCGTGGACGTCCCGTCGGCCGGGCACGTCGAGGGCGAGGTCCCCGAGGAGCAGCAGGCACTCGTCGAGACGGACGAGGGCGTGCTCCCGCCGGTCGGCGGGGACCACTCGCCCGTCGTGCAGAACTGCGGGTTCTACGACGTGCCGGTCGCCGACGAGAACGCCGTCCACTCCCTCGAGCACGGCGCGGTGTGGCTCGCGTACCGACCCGACCTCGACGAGTCGCAGGTCGGCACGCTGAGGGAGCTCGCCGCCGCGAACCCGTACCTGCTCGTGAGCCCGTACGAGGGGCTGGCGGCCCCGGTCGTGGCGACGGCGTGGGGCGTCCAGCTCGAGGTCGAGTCGGTCGAGGACGAGCGCGTCGCGCCGTTCCTCGCGCGGTACCTGCAGGGCGAGCAGACGCCGGAGCCCGGCGCGCCGTGCCAGGGCGGCGTCGGCGGCTGAGGGCCACGTCCGCTCACATCGAGCGCCGGCCCCCCACTCGTCAGTCCTCGCCCAGGACGGCTCGAGCGGCCGCGGCGACGTCGACCTGGGCGCGCGCTGCCGCGTCGGGCAGGAGCTGCTGGGCCTCGCCGAGGGAGACCCCCGCGGCGGCAGCCACGACGCCGACGGCCTGCTCCACGAGGTCGAGGTCCCGAGCGGATGCCCCGAGCGCCGTCGGCGGGATGGGCGCCCCGCCCGTGAAGGTCGCCGCGGGCAGGCGGTCAACGAGGTCCCGGACGTCCCGCTGCACCGCGGCGAACGCGTGGGGCTCCGTCGCGAGGAACGTCACCGTGACGCTCGTGCCCTCGGTGGCCGGGGCCGTGACCGAGAACGTCGAGCGGATGTCCCTCGCGGTGGCCGCCGCCGTGAAGACGCCCCACTCGGAGACGGCGTCGTCGTCGAGGGTGTCGGTCACCTCCACGTCCCGCCGCTCCACCGTGCTCGTCACCGCAGGGCCACCCTCGACGTACTGCACGGCGTCGAGCGCCGCGGTCCGGGGGTCGGACGCGGCGGCCGTGAAGGGACTGCCCCCGTCGACCACGGTGACGCTCATGCCCGTGATCGACGGGACGAGGGCCTGGACGCGGGAGCGCAGGTCCTCCACGGCGGTTGCCGTCCCGTGACGCCCGGTCGGGGACTGCCGGGGGAGGGTGGTGGTGTCGCTGCTGGTCACGCAGTGCTCCAGGCCGCTCGTGCCCGGCCGGTCGGGTCGTCCGGTGTGCGGGCCGCGATGCCTCGCACGGCATCACGGGGACGTTCTACCGGCGCTCCACCGCCATCGCGCGCCAGACGCCGCGCCACGGAGGGTGACGTGCGCGACACCGCCGGCATGCGGCCCGATCGTCCGCGTGTCAGGGTGATCGCGACCACGCCCGGCTGTCGACCCCGGAGGGACGCCGCGATGGACGTGCACGAGAACGAGAACGGCTCCCTCGAGACCGACGCGATGAACGGCTACGCGGCCGCGGCCGCGGAGGAGCTCGGGTCCGACACCCACTGCAGCATCACCGTCCTGCGCCGGGGCACGCTCGCCCACGTCGGCAGCAGCGACGACCGGGCCGCCCACTGCGACCAGGTGGAGGTCCGGAGCGGTGAGGGCCCGTGCGTCACGGCCATGGAGCAGCTGGGCGGGATCCTCGTGCCGGACCTCCACCCCGAGACCCGTTGGCCCGCATGGCGCTCCGCGGCCCTGGTGGCCGGCTTCCGGTCGTCCGCGGCGCTGCCCGCGTACGTCGACGAGGGCACGACGGTCGCCCTCAACCTCTACTCCGACGACCTCGACCCGTGGGACCGCGAGCGCCTCGTGGGCATGGACCAGGTCATCTGGCGCCTCGCCGAGGCGGTCCGGACGAGGCTCGGGGCCTGACCGTCAGACCGGCGACGGCACCGGCAGCCGTGCGGGCCAGTGCGGCTCGGCCGGTGTCCCCGAGGAGCCGCGTGCGAGGCGCTCGGCGTTGAAGACGTCCGCCCAGGCCCGGTGCTCCGCGGCCTGCAGCGCGTGGAGCTCGGCGGCGGTCCGGTCCCGCAGGGCGGGATGGAGCTCCACCATCCGTGCGAGCACGTCGAGCGTGGCCAGGACGTCGACGTCGGCGCTGTGCAGGGGCGCGGCGGCCGTGACCCCGTAGCGCTCGCACAGGTCGCCGAGACGGCGCGACCCGGGCCGGTACGGGTCGAGCGTCCGGTCGAGGACGAAGGGGTCCAGGACCGGGGCGGCGGCCCGCCCGAGCCGATCGGGCACGGTGGGCAGGCCGTGCCGCCGCAGCTCCACGTCGAGGAGGGTGAGGTCGAAGGACGCGTTGTAGGCCACCACCGGCTCACCGCGCCGCTGGGCGGCGACCAGGGCCTGCGCGATCTCGTCAAGCGCCACCGGCGCCGGGGCGCCGTGGCGACGTGCGTGCTCCGTCGTGATGCCGTGGATCGCGGTCGCCCCGGTGGGGATCTCGACGCCCGGGTCCAGCAGCCAGGTGCGGACCGTCGTCGCGACCCCGCCCGGACGGGCGACCCGGTGGATCAGCGCGGCGCTGACGATCCGGTCCTCGTCCACGTCGACGCCCGTGGTCTCCGTGTCGAAGCCGACGATCCCCGCGTGGATCCAGCTCATGTCCGTGCACCTCCTTGCACCGCACCCTGCCAGCGGCCACCGACACGACGTCGTCGGCACGCCGGTGCGTCGGAGCGGCGGCGCGGCGCTGCCGGTGCGCGGCCACCGGCCCGCTTCCCGGGAGCCGGTCGCCCGCGTCGCGAGCGGACGGCCCGCCGGTAGCCTGTGCCGGTGAGCAACGAGATCGAGATCGGTCGGGGCAAGCGCGGCCGCCGCGCCTTCTCCTTCGACGACGTCGCCGTGGTGCCGTCGCGCCGCACCCGCGACCCCGAGGAGGTCTCGACCTCCTGGCAGATCGACGCCTACCACTTCGACCTGCCGATCGTCGCGGCCCCGATGGACTCGGTGACGAGCCCCCGGACCGCCGTCGCGTTCGGTCGGCTGGGCGGCCTCGCGGTGCTCGACCTCGAGGGCCTGTGGACGCGGTACGAGGACCCCGAGCCCCTGCTGGACGAGATCGCCGACCTCGAGCCGGACCTCGCCACCGCGCGCATGCAGGAGATCTACGCAGCGCCCATCCGTGCCGACCTCATCTCCGTCCGGCTCAAGGAGGTGCGCGACGCGGGGGTCACCGTCGCGGGCGCCCTCTCGCCGCAGCGCACGCAGCAGTTCTGGCGCACGGTGGTGGACGCGGGCGTGGACCTGTTCGTCATCCGCGGCACGACCGTCTCGGCGGAGCACGTGTCGGGGGTCGCCGAGCCGCTCAACCTCAAGAGGTTCATCTACGAGCTCGACGTCCCCGTAATCGTCGGTGGCGCCTCGACGTACACGGCGGCGCTGCACCTCATGCGCACGGGCGCCGCCGGCGTGCTCGTCGGCTTCGGCGGGGGTGCGGCCCACACGACCCGCACGACGCTCGGCATCCACGCCCCCATGGCCACGGCCGTCGCCGACGTCGCCGCGGCTCGCCGGGACTACCTCGACGAGTCGGGCGGGCGCTACGTGCACGTCATCGCCGACGGTGGCGTGGGCACGTCCGGCGATCTCGTCAAGGCGATCGCCTGCGGCGCCGACGCCGCGATGCTCGGCGCCGCGCTGGCGCGGGCCGCCGAGGCCCCCGGGCAGGGGCTCCACTGGGGCCCGGAGGCCCACCACCCGCAGCTGCCCCGCGGGGAGCGGGTCGAGGTGGGCACCGCGGGCACCCTGGAGGAGATCCTCTTCGGCCCGGGCCGCCAGGCAGACGGCACGCTCAACCTCGTCGGCGCGCTGCGCCGCGCCATGGCGACGACCGGCTACTCCGACCTCAAGGAGTTCCAGCGCGTCGAGGTCGTCGTCTCGCCGTACCAGCCGCGCTGACGACCTGAACCACAGGCCCCGGTGAGCACCGCTCACCGGGGCCTGTGCCGTCGAGCGCCCAGGACCATGGGCCCACCTGGCGTGCAGACGGCTGTGGCAGGGCGCGCCGGCTCGGCACTCCGATGTGGGATTCGGTGGGGCGCGCGTTGACACCGGGCACAAAGCCAACTAGACAAAGACAAAGCAACATCCGAACGGGCTCGACCGGGCCTCTTTCAGGGAGATGACGTGTACGCGACGGAGCGGCAGCAGCAGATCCTGGAGCTCGCGCGCCGTGACGGGCGCGTCGAGGTCAAGGACCTCGCCGAGTCCTTCGACGTCACCACCGAGACGGTCCGTCGCGACCTGACGCTGCTGGAGCGGCGCGGCATCCTGCGCCGCACCCACGGCGGTGCCATCCCGGTCGAGCGCCTGGGCTTCGAGCCGGCGGTCGCCGACCGGGAGGGGCGCATGGCCGGCCAGAAGGAGCGCATCGCCAAGGCGGCGCTCGACGAGGTGCCGGACGGCGGCGCCATCCTGCTGGACGCGGGCACCACGACGGTCCGCCTGGCCGAGATGCTGCCCACGGACCGGGAGCTGACGGTCGTGACGCACGCCCTGACGGTGGCGACCGTGCTGGCCACCCGGCCCAACGTCACGCTCCACCTCCTCGGCGGCACCGTCCGTGGCCGGACCCTCGCCGCCGTCGGCGCGTGGACCGAGCAGGCCCTGCGCGACATCTACGCGGACGTCGCGTTCGTCGGCACCAACGGGCTCACCGTCGAGCACGGGCTCACGACGCCCGACCTCGCGGAGGCCGCCGTGAAGCGGGCGATCGTGCACGCCGCGCGCCGGGTCGTCGTCCTGGCGGACCACACCAAGTTCGGCCGGTCGGACCTCGCGCACGTCGCACCGCTGGCCGACGTCGACACCGTCATCACCGACCTCGACCTCGAGCCCGAGCTGGCCGACGAGGTCGAGGCCGCCGGCCCGAGGGTGGTCCGCGCATGATCGTCACCGTCACGCTCAACCCGAGCCTGGACCGCACGATGGACGTGGCCGTCCTGCGCGCCGGTCAGGTCAACCGGGCCCTCAGCACGCACCTGCACCCGGGTGGCAAGGGGGTCAACGTCACGCGGGCCCTGCTCGCGAACGGCGTCCCGAGCCGGACCGTCCTGCCCGTCGCCGGGCCGGAGGGCGACCAGCTCGTCCAGCTGCTCACCGCCGAGGGCGTCGCCGCCGTGGTCGTGCCGGTCTCCGGGCGCACCCGCTCCAACGTCACGATCGCCGACCGCGACGGCACCGTCACCAAGGTCAACGAGCCGGGGACGCCCCTGGCGCCGGCCGACCTCGAGGAGGTGCTCGACCGCGCGCTGACCGAGGCGCCGGCCGGGTCCTGGCTCGTCCTGTGCGGCAGCCTGCCGCCGGGCACGCCGGCGGACCAGTACGCCACCATGACGCGGCGGGCGACGGCGCACGGCGTCCGCGTCGCCGTCGACACGAGCGGCGAGGCGCTGCGGCGGGCCGTCGACGCCGCACCCGACCTCGTCAAGCCGAACGCCGAGGAGCTCGCCGAGGCGGTCGGGCGGCCGCTGCGGTCCCGTGCCGAGGTCGTGGAGGCGGCGCACGAGCTGCGTCGCCGCGGCGTGCGGCGGGTCCTCGTCAGCCTGGGCGGCGCGGGCGCACTCCTCGTCGACGACGACGGCGTGACGCTCGGCGAGTCCGTGGCCGTCGCGCCGCGCAGCACCGTCGGGGCAGGCGACGCGTTCCTCGCGGGCTTCCTCGCGGCGGAGGAGAGCACGACCGCGCCGGCGGGCCCGGAGCGGTCCGCGGCGTCGCTGCGCCAGGCGCTCGCGTGGGGTGCCGCAGCCGTCCAGCTCCCCGGCAGCCAGATGCCGGGTCCCGGCGACATCGACCTCGCGTCGGCCAGCCTCCTGCGGGGGCCGTCGGTCGGCGCCCGCCTCGTCGAGCCGCTCGTCGGCACCGGCTGACCCCCGCGGGCGCGTCCCGCCCCGCATCCAGAACCCCGGCCGACGCAGCCGGACGGCTCCACCGGCACGGCAGCACGACACGGCACCAGCACCACCCAGCACACCCACAACCAGCACGAGAACCAGCACCGAGAACATCCCCCACCCCCAGGACACGACCGCGGCGAGGCGCCGAGGGATGGGTCGCAGGACACCACTGGCACGAAGGAGTTCCAGATGAGCGAGTACACGCCCACCGTCACCGGGACGGGGGCCAAGGCCACGGTCCAACGCTTCGGCGGCTACATGGCCGGCATGGTGATGCCCAACATCGGCGCGTTCATCGCGTGGGGCCTCATCACGGCCATCTTCATCGAGGTCGGCTGGTTCCCGGTGGGGCAGATCGGCGGGTTCGGGGAGAACGCCGCCGGCGAGCCCTGGACCGGCCTGGTCGGGCCGATGATCACCTATCTGCTGCCCCTGCTCATCGGCTACACCGGTGGTCGCATGGTGCACGGGCAGCGCGGCGGCGTCGTCGCCGCGATCGCGACGGTCGGCGTCATCGTCGGCACCGGCTCGCCGATGTTCCTCGGCGCCATGGCCATGGGCCCGCTGGCCGCGTGGATCATCAAGAAGATCGACGCCGCGGTCCAGCACCGCACCAAGCCCGGCTTCGAGATGCTCGTCGACAACTTCACCGCGGGCATCGTGGGCGCCGTGATGGCGATCGCCGGCCTGCTCGCGATCGGCCCGGTCGTCGACACGATCATGGGCTGGGCCGAGCGCGGTGTCGGCTTCCTCGTCGAGAACAGCCTGCTCCCGCTCGCGGCGCTCATCATCGAGCCCGGCAAGGTGCTGTTCCTCAACAACGCGATCAACCACGGCGTGCTGACGCCGCTCGGCGCAGCCGACTCCGCCGACACCGGCAAGTCGATCCTGTTCATGCTCGAGACGAACCCGGGCCCGGGCCTCGGCATCCTCATCGCCTTCATGCTCTTCGGGCCGCGCCTGCTGCGCCCGTCGGTCCCCGCCGCCATCGTCATCCACTTCTTCGGCGGCATCCACGAGATCTACTTCCCGTACATCCTCATGAAGCCGCAGCTCATCGCCGCGGCCATCGCGGGCGGTGCGGCGGGCATCCTCACCAACATCCTCACCGGCGCCGGCCTCGTCGCCTCGCCCGCCCCCGGATCGATCTTCGCCTACATGGCGATGACGCCGCGCGGTGGTCACCTCGCCGTGCTCCTGAGCATCGCCATCGCCGCCGCCACCAGCTTCGTGGTCGCAGCCCTGCTCATGGGCCTCGGCCGCAAGGAGAAGGCGGAGGCCCAGGCCACCGACGACGGCGCCGCGTCGCAGCTCGACGCCGCGCGCACCGAGGTGGCCGACCGCAAGGCCGCCGCCAAGGCCACCGCCGTCCACCGCGAGGGCACCGCCCCCGCTGCCGGCGCCACGGCCTGAGCCCGTACGGACCACCGGAGGAGACCCTCATGACCACCATCGACGGAACCGCCGTCAAGAAGCTCGTCGTCGCCTGCGACGCCGGGATGGGCAGCAGCGTGATGCTCGCCTCGACGGTCCGCAAGCAGCTCGCCAAGAGCGGCGTGACGGTCGAGCACACGTCCGTGCAGGAGATCCCCGGTGACGCGGACGTCGTCCTCACGCACGCCGGCCTCGCCGACCGTGCGCGGGGCGTCGTCCCCGACGTACCGGTCGTCGCGTTCAACCTCTTCCTGGGCGACCCGGCCGTCACCAAGGTCGTCACGGCCATCCAGCAGGGGACGACGGTCGATGTCTGAGGTCGACGTGGCCGCCCTGCTCCCCACCGGCGCGATCCGGCTGGCGGAGCAGGCGGCCGACCGCACGGCGGCGGTCCGGCTCTGCGGGCAGGCGCTCGTGGAGTCGGGCGCCGTCGGACCGGACTACGTGGACGCGATGCTCGAGCGCGAGGCGTCGATCTCCACCTACGTCGGCGAGGGCGTCGCCATCCCCCACGCCACCCTCGCCGGCAAGGAGGCCGTGCTGCGCGACGGCCTCTGCTTCGTGCGGTTCCCCGAGGGCGTCGACTGGGACGGGTTCCCCGTCACCGTCTGCATCGGGATCGCCGCGAAGGGCGACGGCCACGTGGCCCTGCTCGCCGAGCTCGCCCAGGTGCTGCTCGACCCCGAGCGCGCCGAGGCCCTGCGCACCGCCGAGGACACCGAGACGGTCCTGCGGATGCTGACCCCCGCCCAGGACGACTGAGCTCCCGGGCCGACAGAAGGAGAACCATGAGAGTCGCCCGTTTCCACGCCCCTGGTGACGTCCGCCTCGAGGACGCACCCGAGCCGTCGCCCGGTCCGCACGACGTGAAGATCCGCGTCCGTGCGTGCTCCACGTGCGGCACGGACGTGAAGATCTCGAAGTTCGGCCACCACCACATCCACCCGCCGCGCGTCATGGGTCACGAGATCGCCGGCGAGGTCGTGGAGGTCGGCGCCGAGGTCGCCGGCTGGGAGGCGGGGGACCGCGTCCAGGTCATCGCGGCCATCCCGTGCGGGACGTGCCGGGAGTGCCGGGCCGGTCGCATGACGATCTGCCCGAACCAGACCTCCATGGGCTACCACTACGACGGCGGCTTCGCGGAGTACATGGTCGTCCCTCAAGCGGTGCTCGACGTCGACGGCCTCAACCGCATCCCGGAGGGCGTCGGCTTCGACGAGGCGTCGGTCGCCGAGCCGCTGGCGTGCGCCCTCAACGCCCAGGAGCTCGTCCGGATCGAGCCCGGGGACGACGTCGTCGTCATGGGGTCCGGCCCGATCGGCTGCCTGCACGTGCGGCTCGCCCGTGCCCGCGGCGCCGGCCGGGTGTTCCTCGTGGAGCTGAGCCGCGAGCGCCTGGACATGGCGTCAGAGCTGGTCAAGCCGGACGAGGCGATCTGCGCCGACGAGGTGGACCCGGTCGCGACCGTGCTGGAGCTCACGGAGGGCCGCGGCGCCGACGTCGTCATCACGGCGGCGGCCTCCGGGAAGGCCCAGGAGCAGGCCGTCCAGATGATCGCCCGCCAGGGTCGGATCAGCTTCTTCGGCGGGCTGCCGAAGGACAACCCGATCATCCAGCTCGACTCGAACCTCGTGCACTACCGCGAGCTGATGATCATCGGCGCGAACGGGTCCAGCCCGGACCACAACAAGCGTGCGCTCGAGCTCATCGCGAGCGGCGAGGTGCCGGTCAAGGACCTCATCACCCACCGGCTGCCGCTGGAGCAGGTGCTGGACGGCATCGGGATCGTGTCCCGCGGCGAGGCGATCAAGGTGACCATCGAGCCGTGAGGCTCACGGAAGGCACCGAGCCGTGAGGCTCGCGGAAGGCATCGAGCCGTGAGGCTCGCGCAGGACCTCCTGCCGCACGCGCGTGAGCACCCGCCGCGCGTGCGGCAGGCCCAGCCCCACCCCCACTCGACGAGGAGTACCCCCATGGCACAGCGCACCGTCGTCGTCGGCTCGAAGGTCGGCCTGCACGCCCGTCCGGCGAAGCTCTTCTCCCAGGCCGCCGCCGCCTCGGGGCTGCCCGTGACCATCGCCAAGGGGGACGGTGCCGCCGTGAACGCGGCGAGTATCCTCCAGATCATGGCGCTCGGGGTGCAGCACGGTCAGGAGGTCACCGTCGCGGTCGACGACACCGCCGGGGACCACGCCCAGCACGTCGTCGACGAGCTCGCGCGCATGCTGGAGCGCGACCTGGACGCGGTGGGGACGGCGTGACGGGACGGGTGCTGCACGGCACGGGGGTCGGGCGCGGGGCCGTCGTCGGCCCGGTGGTGCAGGTCCACCAGACCCCCGCCGTCGACCCGTCCGCCCGCGTCGGGACCGACGCCGCGGACGCCCGCCGCATCCTCGACGCGGCGTTCACGACGGTCGCCCAGCGGCTCCAGCAGCAGGCCGACCGTGCGTCGGGCGCACTGCAGGACGTGCTCGAGGCCACCGCGCAGATGGCCGCGGACCCGGCGCTGCGCGAGCAGTCCCTGAAGCGCGTCGACGCCGGCGAGCCGGTCGTGGCGGCGGTCGACGCCGTCGTCGGCTCCTTCGTCGACATGTTCGAGCAGGCCGGCGGGTACCTCGCGGAACGCGTGACCGACCTGCGCAGCGTGCGCAACCGCGTCGTCGCGGAGGCGCTCGGTGTCCCCGCCCCGGGCGTGCCGGTCCTGGACGGGCCCTCCGTCGTCGTCGCCGTCGACCTCGCCCCGGCCGACACCGCGACGCTCGACCTGGAGCGCACGCTCGCCCTCGTCACCTCCGAGGGCGGACCCACCGGGCACACGGCGATCATCGCCGGCCAGCTCGGCATCCCGTGCCTCGTTCAGGTCACCGGCGCGACGGACCTGGCCGACGGCACGGAGGTCGCCGTGGACGCGGCGACCGGCACCGTCACGGTCGACCCCGACGACGACGTCCGAGCCGCCGTCGAGGAGCGGCGCGCCGCCCTCGCGTCCCTGGCCGAGGACCGCTCGCCCGGCGGCACGGCCGACGGGCGGCCGGTCGCGCTGCTGGCCAACATCGGCACGGCCGAGGACGCCGAGCGCCTCACCGACGCCGCCGTCGAGGGTGTCGGGCTGTTCCGCACCGAGGTGCTCTTCCTCGGGCGCGACGAGGCGCCGTCGGAGGAGGAGCAGGCGGCCACGTACGCCCGGGCGCTGCGCGCGCTCGGCGACCGCAAGCTGGTGCTCCGCACGCTCGACGCCGGGGCGGACAAGCCGCTGCCGTTCGTCACGCAGCCCGGCGAGGAGAACCCGGCGCTCGGCGTGCGGGGCTACCGGCTGGTCCGGCGTTCCCGCGACCTCCTGGAGACCCAGCTCCGCGCGGCCGCCCAGGCGGCGCGGCAGGTGGGCGGCGAGCTGTGGGTGATGGCCCCCATGATCGCCACGGTGGACGAGGCCGCGGACTTCGCCGCGCTCGCGCGCGCCGCCGGGGTGACCAAGGTCGGCGTCATGGTGGAGGTGCCCTCGGCGGCGCTGCGCGCTCGTGACGTGATGCACGAGGTCGACTTCGTCTCGCTCGGCACCAACGACCTCGCGCAGTACGCGATGGCCACGGATCGCCTCCGCGGTGAGCTGTCCGACCTCCTGGACCCGTGGCAGCCCGCCGTGCTCGACCTCGTCGCCCACACCGCCGAGGCGGGCCTGGACCTCGGCAAGCAGGTGGGCGTGTGCGGGGAGTCCGCGTCCGACCCGCTCATGGCCCTGGTGCTCGTGGGGCTGGGGGTGACGAGCCTGTCCATGGCACCCTCGGCCGTCCCCGGCGTCCGGATGTCGCTGGCGCGGCACACGCTGGAGCAGTGCCGGCAGATCGCCGGCGCGGCGCGGGCGGCCCGCTCGGCGCAGGACGCCCACGCGGCGTGCCTCGCCCTCGTGGACCCCGAGGTGCGGCGGGTCCTCGCGCTCGGCTGACGCTCGTACCCTGGCGCCATGAGCGACACCGGCGTCCGCGACCCCGAGACCGACCCGTCGGCCACCTGGGCCGTGGAGCCGGCGCAGGCACGGCGCCTGCTCCGCGCCGTCCAGACCGGCGGTGGCGGCGGCGACCGCGTCGTCACGACGCCGCTCACGGGGGCACCCCTCGTCGCCCTCCCCCTGTGCACGGAGCCCGACGTCGCCGCGGCGGTGCGCCGGGCCCGCGTCGTCCAGCGGACCTGGGCGGCGCGGTCGCTGGGGGAGCGCACCGCGCTGCTGCACCGGGTGCACGACCTCCTGCTCGCGCGGCAGGGCGAGGTGCTCGACCTCGTCCAGCTCGAGTCCGGCAAGGCGCGGGCCTCGGCGTTCGAGGAGCTCGCGGACGTCGTCCTCGTCGCGAGCCACTACGCGCGCCGGGCGCGCTCCTACCTGGCCCCGCAGCGCGTGCGCGGGCTCGTGCCCGGGCTCACGGGGACCACGGTGCACCGGCGCCCTGTGGGTGTCGTCGGCGTCGTGGCGCCGTGGAACTACCCGCTCACCCTCGTCCTCGGTGACGCGCTGCCCGCCCTGGCGGCCGGGAACGCCGTCGTCGTGAAGCCGGACGTGCAGACGTCGCTGACGGCGCTGTGGTGCGTGCAGCTGCTGCGTGAGGCGGGCGCGCCGGACGGACTCCTCCAGGTCGTCACCGGTGACGGTCCGACCGTCGGCGCCGCGCTGGTGGACGCGGTGGACCACGTGCTGTTCACGGGCTCGACGCCGACCGGGCGCGTGGTCGCCGAGCAGGCCGGACGACGCCTGGTCGGCGCCTCGCTCGAGCTCGGTGGCAAGAACGCCCTCTACGTCGCCGACGACGCGGACGTCGAGGTGGCCGCCGAGGGCGCGGTGCGGGCGTGCTTCGGCAGCACGGGACAGCTGTGCGTGTCGGTCGAGCGCCTCGTCCTGCACGAGCGGGTCGCGGACGCCTTCCTCGCCGCCTTCCTGCCGCGGGTGCGGGCGCTGCGCCTCGGAGCGCGGCTGGACTACTCCGCCGACGTCGGCTCCCTGACGTCGACCGCGCAGCTGGACCGGGTGGAGCTCCACGTGCAGGACGCGGTTCGGCGCGGCGCCGTGCCGCTCGCCGGCGGCGTCCGCCGGCCGGACGTCGGACCGCTCTTCTACGCGCCGACCGTCCTCGACGCCGTCCCCGCCGACGCGCTCGTGCGTGCGGAGGAGACGTTCGGGCCGGTCGTCACGGTGGACCGTGTGCCCGACGACGACGCGGCGGTGCTGCTGGTCAACGCGTCGGAGTACGGGCTGAACGCGAGCGTGTGGACCCGCGACGTGGCCCGAGGCCGCCGGATCGCGGGTCGTCTGGAGTGCGGGACCGTCAACGTCAACGAGGGCTACGTCGCGTCGTGGGGCTCGACGGCCGCGCCGATCGGCGGCGTCAAGGCGTCGGGCTCGGGCCGGCGGCACGGCGCCGAGGGCATCCGGGCGACGACGTGGACGCAGTCGGTCGCGGTGCAGCGTGGGACCCACCGGGGTCTGGGCCTGGGCAGGCTGTTCGCGCTGCCCGGTGAGCGCTGGACCGCGCTGTTCTCGCGCGCGCTGCACCTGCGGCACCGGTCGCGCCTCTGACGGGCTGCGCCCTCTGGGGTCGCCCGCCGCCCCCGCCGCCGCAGGCGTCAGGCGCGATCCCGGACCGCGTGGCGGACGTAGATCACGCCGTTGGCGAACCGTCGGTGGTCCAGCAGCTCGAGGTCGAGTCGTACGCCGCGAGGCAGCGCCGGCTTCCCGCCGCCCACGAGCACCGGGCAGAGGAGCAGGACGCACTCGTCGACGAGACCGTGCCGGAAGGCCTCCGCCGCGATGCCTGCGCCCCCGATGCTCAGGTCCGAGCCGGAGGTCTCCTTGAGCTGTCGTACCGCCTCGGGCTCGAACGTCCGCTCGATCCTCGTGCGCGCCGTCGAGGCGCCGTCGAGCGAGGAGGAGTAGACGATCTTGTCGGTGTCACGCCAGATGTCGGCGTACTCGCGGACCACCGCAGGCTCGTCCGTCAACCAGTCGTCGTCCTCCCAGACGCGCATCGCCTCGTACATGCGTCGGCCGTAGAGCGACGTGCCGATGTGCCGCTCGTGCTCGTTCCAGAACGCGTGCACGTCCTCGTCGGGCACGGACCAGTCGAACGACCCCGTCTCGTCCTCCAGGAAGCCGTCGAGCGAGATGTTGGCTGCGTAGATCAGCTTGCCCATCGTCCCCTCCGCTCCCGGTCTGCGTCATCCCGGCACGGTAGTCCCACCGACGCCGTCGGCAGGACCCCCGGCCGCCGTCGAGTGCGAGTGGCCCGGGAGTCGGCTCAGCCTCCCTGGACGACGGCGACGGCCTGCTGCGCGATCTCGAGCTCCTCGTTGGTGGGGATGACGAGGACCGCCACCTCCGCGTCGTCCGGCGAGATGACCGTCTCGGCCTTCTTGCGTCCCTCGTTGCGCTCGGGGTCCACGACGATCCCCAGGCGCTCCAGGCCGCTGAGCGACTCGAGCCGCACGACGTCGTCGTTCTCGCCGACACCGGCGGTGAAGGCGATCGCGTCCACCCGGCCGAGCTGGGCGTAGTACGCCCCGACGTAGTGCCGCAGGCGGTGGCAGTACACCTCCAGGGCGAGCGCGGCCTCCTCGTCGCCGGACTCGATCGCGGCGTGCACGTCACGCAGGTCGTTGGCGCCGGCCAGGCCCAGCAGGCCCGAGCGGCGGTTGAGGAGCGTGTCGATGTCGTCGGTGCTCATGCCCCCCACGCGCTGCAGGTGGAAGATCACGGCCGGGTCGATGTCACCGGACCGGGTGCCCATGACCAGGCCCTCGAGCGGCGTCAGGCCCATGGAGGTCTCGACCGAGCAGCCGCCCTCGACCGCGGTGATCGAGGCGCCGTTGCCGAGGTGCGCGACGATGACGTTGACCTCCGACGGCTCCTTGCCCAGCATCGCCGCCGCACGCCGGGAGACGTACGCGTGCGACGTGCCGTGGAAGCCGTAGCGGCGGATCCCGTACGCGCGCGCGGTCTCCCGGTCGATCGCGTACGTGTACGCCTCGGGCGGGAGCGTGTGGTGGAACGCGGTGTCGAAGATCGCCACGTGCGGCAGGTCAGGGAAGGCGGTGCGCGCGGCACGGATGCCGGCGAGGTTCGGCGGGTTGTGCAGCGGCGCCAGCGGCGAGAGGTCCTCGATGGCGGCCTCGACGTCGTCGTCGACGAGCGTGGGCTCGGTGAAGCGGTCCCCGCCCTGGACCACGCGGTGCCCGACGGCGACGATCTCGAGGTCCGCCAGGGAGGGGCCGACCTCCTCGAAGAGGTCCAGCACCGCGCGCACGCCCGCCGTGTGGTCGGCCACCGCCTGCGTGCGCTCCGTCCGTCCGGACGGGCCGTCGTGGCGCAGGGAGCCCTCGGGCTCGCCGATCCGCTCGACCAGCCCGCCGGCGACCGCCTCGCCCGAGGTCACGTCGACGAGCTGGTACTTGATCGACGACGAGCCGGAGTTGAGGACGAGGACGTGGTTCACCGGGCGGCTCCCTGGGTCTGTGCGGGGGTGGTGGCGGCGGGGGTGGTCGAGGTCGCGTCCGGCGTCGCAGTCGACGCGGCGAGCGCCTGGGCCTGGATGGCCGTGATGGCCACCGTGTTGACGATGTCCTGCACGAGCGCACCGCGGGACAGGTCGTTGACCGGCTTGCGCAGGCCCTGCAGCACGGGCCCGATCGCGACGGCGCCGGCGGACCGCTGGACGGCCTTGTAGGTGTTGTTGCCCGTGTTGAGGTCCGGGAAGATGAAGACGGTCGCCCGGCCCGCCACGGTGGAGTCGGGCATCTTCGTCTTCGCCACCGACGCGTCCACGGCCGCGTCGTACTGGATGGGCCCCTCGACGTCGAGGTCGGGCCGGCGCTCCCGGACGAGGGCCGTGGCGGTGCGGACCTTCTCCACGTCCGGGCCCGTCCCGGACTCACCCGTCGAGTAGGACAGCATCGCGATGCGCGGGTGGATGCCGAACTGCGCGGCGGTCTCCGCGGAGGAGATCGCGATGTCGGCCAGCTGCTCCGCCGTGGGGTCGGGGTTGACCGCGGCGTCGCCGTAGACGAGCACGCGGTCCTCGAGGCACATGAGGAACACGCTCGACACGATCGACGTGCCGGGCACGGTCTTGATGATCTCGAACGCCGGCTTGATGGTGTGGGCGGTGGTGTGGATCGCGCCGGAGACCATGCCGTCCGCGAGGCCCAGCTGGACCATCATCGTGCCGAAGTAGGACACCGAGCTGACGATCTCCCGGGCGCGCTCGACGGTCATGCCCTTGTGCTTGCGCAGCTCGGCGTACTCGGCGGCGAAGCGGTCGTGCAGCTCGCCGTCGTGCGGGTCGACGATCGCCGCGTCGGCGATGTCGAGGCCCAGCTCGGTCGCGCGGGCGCGGATGGTCGTCTCGTTGCCGAGGATCGTCAGCTGCGCGACCCCGCGCTGCAGGAGCGTGCTGGCGGCGCGCAGGATCCGGTCGTCGGTGCCCTCCGGCAGCACGATGTGCTTGCGGTCGCCGCGGGCCCGAGCGAGCAGCTCGTACTCGAACATGAGCGGCGTGACGACCGACGGGCGCGCGACGTCGAGCCGGCCGAGCAGCTGCTCGCCGTCGACGTGCCGCTCGAAGAGCGCGAGCGCCGTGTCGACCTTGCGCTGGGAGTCGGCGGTGAGGCGGCCGCGGGTGCCCGCCGCGGCGTTGGCGCTGCGGAAGGTGCCCAGGTCGGTGCGGATGATGGGCAGGCGCTGCCCGAGGCCGTTGACGAGGCGCGCGATGACCGGCGGCGGGTAGAACCCGCCGTTGAGGATGATGCCCGCCAGCGACGGGAAGCCCTCGGCCGCGTGCGCCATGAGCAGCCCGAGGAGCACGTCGGAGCGGTCGCCGGGCGTGATGATGACGGCACCGTCGGTGAGCTTGTCCAGGAGGTGCTCCACGGACATGGCGCCGACGAGCAGGTCCAGCGCCTCGCGGGAGAGGAGCTCCTCGTCGCCGGCCTCGAGGCGTCCGCCGACGGCCTCCATGAGCGCGCGCACCGTGGGCGCGCTGAGGAGCGTGTCCTCCGGGAGGGCCCACGCCACGCGGTCGTTGCCGAGCAGGGCCTTGCGCACGTGGACGACCTGCTCCGGGGCGCACCGGTTCGCGATGACCCCGAGGACCTCCGCGTGGTGGGTGCGCAGCTCGGAGACCATGACGTCCGCGACCTGGCGGATCTCGTCCGGGCTGCGGTCCACGCCGCGCACCACGGCGAGCACCGGTGCCCCGAGGTTGGCCGCGATCCGCGCGTTGTAGGACAGCTCCGTGGCGCCCGCGACGTCCGTGTAGTCGGTCCCCACGATGACGACGACGTCGCAGCGCCGCTCCACCTCGTGGTACCGGCTGACGATCTGGGAGAGCGCGGCCTCGGGGTCCGCGTGGACGGCCTCGTAGGTGGTGCCCACGCACTCCTCGTAGGTCAGGTCGACGCCGTCGTGGGCGAGGAGGAGCTCCAGGACGTAGTCCGACTGCGTCGTCGAGCGGGCGACGGGCCGGAAGACGCCGACGCGCTGGACCGTGCGCGACAGCAGGTCCAGCACCCCCAGGGCGATCGTCGACTTGCCGGTGTCGCCCTCGGCCGAGGTGATGTAGATGCTGCGCGCCACGCGTCCCGCTCCTCGCTGTCGGTCGTCTGCGTCGATCTTCACAAGCCGACGGCGGCCGGGGCCACCCCCGCGAGCGTGAGGCGCGCCACGGCGCGGACCGGGGCGACCCCGGCCGCGCCGTGGTCAGCGCTCACTCGTTGTCCCCGCCGGTCGCCGTCGCGCCGGAGACCCGGCTCGCCTGCGGGCCGCCGACCTCCGTGCCGGTCTCGCCGACGTCCGGCCACACCCAGTCCCGCACCTCGGGGATGTCCTCGCCGTGCTCACGGGTCCACTGCCGGGCCCGCAGCCGCGCGTCGACCATGTCCTGGCGCAGCTCGGCCGCGCGGGTCCCCAGGTGCGGGACCCGGTCGATGACGTCGATGACGAGCCGGTACCGGTCCAGGTCGTTGAGCATGACCATGTCGAACGGCGTCGTCGTCGTGCCCTCCTCCTTGTACCCGCGCACGTGCAGGTTGGCGTGGCCCGTGCGGCGGTACGTCAGGCGGTGGATGAGCCACGGGTAGCCGTGGTACGCGAAGACGATCGGCTTGTCCGGCGTGAAGATCGTGTCGAACTCGCGGTCGCTGAGGCCGTGCGGGTGCTCGCGCTCGTCCTGCAGCCGCATGAGGTCCACGACGTTGACGACCCGCACGTTGAGCTCCGGCAGGTGCTGCCGGAGCAGGTCCGCCGCGGCCAGCACCTCCAGCGTGGGGACGTCACCGGCGCACGCGAGGACGACGTCCGGGTCCTCCCCGCGCTCCTCCGTGCCGGCCCACTCCCAGATCCCCAGCCCGCGGGCGCAGTGCGCGACCGCCTGGTCCATCGTCAGGAACGTCGGGGCGGGCTGCTTGCCGGCGACGACCACGTTGACGAGGTTGCGGCTGCGCAGGCAGTGGTCGTACGTCACCAGCAGGGTGTTGGCGTCCGGCGGGAGGTAGACCCGCACGATCTCCGCCTTCTTGTTCACCACGTGGTCGATGAAGCCGGGGTCCTGGTGGGAGAACCCGTTGTGGTCCTGCCGCCACACGTGCGAGGTGAGCAGGTAGTTCAGCGACGCGATGGGCCGTCGCCACGGGATCTCGCGGGTGACCTTAAGCCACTTGGCGTGCTGGTTGAACATCGAGTCGATGATGTGGATGAAGGCCTCGTAGCAGCTGAACAGGCCGTGCCGACCGGTGAGCAGGTAGCCCTCGAGCCAGCCCTGGCACTGGTGCTCGGAGAGCATCTCGAGCACGCGTCCGGCACGGGCGAGGTTCTCGTCCCGGGGCAGCAGCTCCGCGTTCCAGACCTTGTCCGTCACACCGAAGACGGCCTGGAGCCGGTTCGACGCCGTCTCGTCCGGGCCGACGATCCGGAAGTTGTCGGGGTTGCGCTCGATGACGCCCGCCAGCCACTCGCCGAGGACCTTGGTCGCCTCGGCGATCGTCGCGCCGGGCGCGTCGACGTCGATGGCGTGGTCGCGGAAGTCCGGCAGCTGCAGGTCGCGCAGGAGGAGCCCGCCGTTGGCGTGCGGCGTCGCGCTCATGCGCAGGACGCCGTCCGGCGCCAGGCTCGCGATGTCGTCCGTCAGCCGGCCGGTCGCGTCGAACAGCTCCTCGGGGCGGTACGACCGCAGCCAGCCCTCCAGCACCTCGAGGTGCTCGTCGGTGTCCCGGGCGCTCGCCAGCGGGACCTGGTGCGACCGCCAGGAGTCCTCGACCTGCTTGCCGTCGATGACCGGCGGGCACGTCCAGCCCTTGGGGGTGCGCAGGATGATCATCGGCCAGCGCGGCCGTTCGGTCAGCCGGCCCTGCCGGGCGGCCTGCTTGATCTCCGCGATCTGGTTGAGGACCTCGTCCAGCACCTCGGCCATGCGCCGGTGCACGACGTCCGGGTCCTCGCCGTCGAAGCCGCCGGAGACGACGTACGGCGTGTGCCCGTAGCCGCGCATGAGGTCGAGCAGCTCGTCCTCGGGGATGCGGGCCAGGACCGTCGGGTTGGCGATCTTGTACCCGTTGAGGTGCAGGATCGGCAGCACGACCCCGTCGGACAGCGGGTCGACGAACTTGTTCGAGTGCCAGCTGGTGGCGAGCGGACCGGTCTCCGCCTCGCCGTCCCCGACGACCGCGGCCACGAGCAGGTCCGGGTTGTCGAAGGCCGCGCCGTACGCGTGCGAGAGGGCGTAGCCGAGCTCGCCGCCCTCGTGGATGGAGCCGGGCGTCTCCGGGGCCACGTGGCTGGGGATGCCGCCGGGGAAGGAGAACTGCCGGAACAGCTTGCGCATGCCCTCGGAGTCCTGCGTGATGTCCGTGTAGACCTCGGAGTACGTGCCGTCGAGGTAGGCCGCCGCGACGAGGCCGGGTCCGCCGTGGCCGGGGCCGGTGACGTAGAGGGTCGACTGGGCGCGCTCGGCGATGACCCGGTTGAGGTGCGCGTAGAGGAACGTGAGACCCGGCGTCGTGCCCCAGTGCCCGAGGAGCCGGGGCTTGACGTGGTCGCGGTGCAGCGGCTCGGCGAGCAGCGGGTTGTCGAGCAGGTAGATCTGGCCGACGGACAGGTAGTTCGCTGCGCGCCACCAGGCGTCGACGCGGCGCAGCGTCGCGTCGTCCAGGGGCGTCACCTCGCGGGTGGGCCAGCTCGTCGGGTGGTCGACGACGGCGCGGTCTGACGACATCCGTTCCTCCTGCGCTCGAGGTGCCGGCGGGCGGGCCGCCGCTCGTGGAGCGTGCCGCGCGTCCGACGCACAGACATGGGACGAATGTCCGTGCCGGCGCGTCACCCGCGTGCTGCCTCGGTGCCGAGCCGGCCCGCGGGCTGTGACGTGCGTCGCTGCTGCCCATGCCACCACATCCGGGTGCCGGGCGCGACGGTTCGGGGCGTCGGGTTCGCGATCCCGGCCGGCGCCCCGTCGCGGCGGTCGCGGGCACGGTCGTCACCGGCACGGCGGGTAGCGTGGAGGCGTGTCAGAGCAGGTCCACCGGCGCGTCGGGGAGCCGCCCGTCGTGCCCGACGGCGAGCCGCCCGGCGTGCCCGACGACGAGGCGGCTCCGGTGCGCGTCACGGCGCGGATGTTCCGCCGGGCGGCACTGACCCCACGGATGCTCGGCCTCCTCCTCGTGTTCCTCGCGATCGCGGCGGTGTGCGCGCGCCTCGGCGTGTGGCAGCTGGACCGCGCCGGGGAGCGCGCCGAGATCAACGAGGCGGCCCGCGCCGCGCAGCAGCAGCAGGCGCCCGCGACACCGCTGGGTGACGTCCTCGTGCCGCAGCAGACCTTCCCCGGCGACCTCGTCGGCACCAAGGTCGAGGTGACCGGGCGCTTCGACGGCGCGACGCTCCTGGTCCCGGGCCGCGCCGGCACGACGGGCGAGGTCGGGTTCCTCGTGCTCGACCGCTTCGTCGTCGCCGACGACGGTGCGGCGGGGCAGGGCGCCGTGCCGGGCGGGATCCTTCCGGTCGTCCGGGGCTGGGTGGCCGAGGCGAGGGCGCCGGAACCGGCGGCCGGCGAGGTGACGGTGCGGGGCTTCCTCCAGGCCGGGGAGTCCTTCGAGCAGGCCGACCTGCCCGAGGGCCAGGTCGCGGCCATCGCGCCCGGGCAGCTGGTCAACCTCTGGGGTGGACCGGTGTACACGGGCTACCTCGTCGTCGACGAGCCGGTCGGCGCCGGTGTCGACCGGTTGCCGCCGCCGACGCTCCCCGGGGGCGGGCTGAACCTGCAGAACCTCGCCTACGCGCTGCAGTGGTGGATCTTCGGCGGCTTCGCCGTGCTGCTCTGGAGCCGGCTGGTCCGGGACGAGGCCCGTGCCGAGGCGGGGGAGCGGGCAGGCGGCGAGGCGCCGGCCGGGCCGGACCGCTGAGGGTCCGGCCCGACCGGGTGTCGCCTCGGTGCCCGTCAGTCCCGTTGCCAGGAGTGCCAGAGGGCGGCGTAGTCGCCGCCCGCCGCGACGAGCTCGTCGTGCGAGCCGATCTCCGTGATGCGCCCGCTGTCGACCACCGCGACGCGATCGGCGTCGTGCGCGGTGTGCAGACGGTGGGCGATCGCCACCACGGTGCGCCCCGCGAGGACGGCCGACAGGGACCGCTCGAGGTGACGGGCCGCGCGCGGGTCCAGCAACGAGGTCGCCTCGTCGAGGACGAGCGTGTGCGGGTCGAGGAGCACCAGCCGCGCGAGGGCGACCTGCTGCGCCTGCGCCGGCGTGAGCGCCACCCCGCCCGACCCGACCTCCGTGGCCAGGCCGTCCGGCAGGGCGGCGACCCACTCCCAGGCGTCGACGGCCTCGAGGGCGTGGCGCAGCTCCTCCGGGTCGGCGTCGGTGCGCGCCAGGCGGAGGTTCTGCTCGATCGTCCCGACGAAGACGTGGTGCTCCTGGGTGACGAGCGCGACGTGCCCGCGCAGGTCCTCCAGCGGGAGCTCGACCAACGGCACGCCGCCGACGCTCACGCGCCCGCCGGTGGGCGGGTGGATGCCCGCGAGCATCCGGCCGAGCGTCGACTTCCCGGCGCCCGACGGGCCCACGACCGCCAGACGCTCGCCGACGGCGAGGTCGAGGTCGATCCCGTGCAGGACGTCGTGGCCGTCGCGGTACGCGTACCGGACCCGCTCGGCGACCACGTGCTCGTCCGTGGGCTGCGCGTCGCCGGCGTGGCGGTCGGGCTCGACGTCGGCGACGCCCACGATCCGTGCCAGCGCGGTCGAGCCGACCTGGACCTCGTCGAGCCAGAAGATCAGCTCGCCGATGGGCTGCATGAGCTGCACGGCGTACAGGGCGACCGTCGTGACGGAGCCGACGGTCGTGTGCCCGGAGGCGATGAGCCAGGACCCCCAGACCAGCACGCCGAGGATGGGCAGGATGAACGACAGGTCCACGCCGGGGAACAGCACGGTGCGCAGGCGCAGCGTGTACCGCTCCGCGGCGAAGGCCTCGCGCAGGTCGTCGTCGGTGCGGGCCCGCCGGCGGGCGCCGAGGCTCAGGGCGTCCACGGTGCGCGCGCCCTCGACGGACTCCGTGATCGTCCCGTTGAGCCGGGCGTAGGAGGCCGACTCCCGCAGGTACCCCGCCGCGGCGCGGCGCAGGTACCACCGCACGGTCGGGACGAGCAGCGGCGTGCCGACCAGCAGGGCGAGCGCCACCCGCCAGTCGACGACGAACGCCGCCACCACGGTGAGCGCGATCGTCGCGGAGGTGACGAGCACACGAGGGACGCCGAAGCGGACCGTGTGCTGGACGCGGTCGATGTCGGTCGTCGTCCGGGACACGAGGTCGCCGGTCCCGGCGCGCTCCACGACGGACAGCGGCAGACGCGTGACCGTCGCGACGAACTCCTCGCGGAGCTCGGCGAAGACCGTCTCGCCGAGCACCATCGAGGCGCGCTGCGCGGCACGCACGAGCCCGGCCTGGAGCACGACCGCGACGACGAGGAACAGCACGGCCTGGTCGACGAACGAGCCGTCCGCGCCGCGTCGCACGGCGTCGACCATGAGGCCCAGCAGCCACGGGCCGGCGAGCCCGGCGACCGCCGCGGCGACGTGGAGGCCCAGGACGCGACCGAGCCCGGTCCGGTGCCGGCGCAGCAGGCGTCCGGTGTGCGCGCGCAGCGCGGCAGCGTCAGCGACGGGCAGCCTCATGGTGCTCCTCCTCTCGTGCGGTCGTGGGGGTCTCGTCGGCCGCGGCACGGCTGACGACGGCGCGGTAGCGGGCGGCGGCGTCGGTCCCGGCCGTGCCGTCCAGCAGCCCGCGGTGCGTGCCACGGGCGCGGACGATGCCGTCCGCGACGAGGACGACCTCGTCGACCTGGTCCAGCACCAGGGGGCTGGCCGTGACGACGACGGTCGTCCGACCGGAGCGCACCTGCGCCAGCCGTGCCGCGATCCGGGCCTCGGTGTGGGCGTCCACGGCGCTCGTCGGCTCGACGAGGACGAGGACCTCCGGCTCGGTCAGCAGCGCGCGGGCCAGCGCGAGGCGCTGGCGCTGGCCGCCGGACAGCGACCGGCCCTTCTCCGCCACCTCGCCGTCCATGCCGTCTGGCACGGAGTCGAGGACGTCCTGGGCGTCCGCCGCGAACATCGCGCCCAGCAGCCGTGCCTCGGCCTCCTCCCGCGTGCGCGTGAGGCCGGCGGGCACGTCCGCGTCGGCGCGTCCCTCGAGCTCCTCGCGCAGCAGGCCGGTGAAGAGCTGGGGCGTCGACTCCGCGACGACGATGCGCCGGCGCACCTCGCCCAGCCCGAGGGCGGAGAGCGGCACGCCGCCCAGCGTGACCTGCGGGGCGTCGTCGGCGTGCTCCCGGCCGAGCAGGCCCAGGCGGGTCGCGATCCGGGCGGTCTCGTCCGGGTCCGCGCTGACCAGCGCGGTCACGGTCCCGCCGCGGACCAGCAGCCCGGACGCCTCGTCGACCACGTCCCCGCCCGGGGCCGGGGACGCCGTGGCGTCGACGTGGGCAGGCCTCGGCCGTTCGGCACCGGTGACGGGGACGCGCAGCACCCGCAGGATCTTCCGGACGCCGACGAGCGCGCGCGTCAGCACGTGCACCGCCTGGGTGGCGGCGGTGAGCGGCTCGGTGAGGAAGACCGCGTAGCCGTAGAACGTCACGAGCTGACCGGCGGTGATCTCGCCGTCGAGCGCCAGTCGCGCGCCGACCCACACGACGCCGGCCAGGAACAGGCCGGGCAGCAGCGTCTGGAGCCCGTCGAGCAGCGACTGGGTCTGAGCCACCCGGACGCCCGCGTGCCGCACCCGCTGCGACTGCTCGCGGTAGCGCGCGGTGAAGACGTCCTCGCCACCGATCCCGCGCAGGATGCGCAGGCCGGAGACGGTGTCGGAACCGAGGGTCGTCAGGCGTCCGGCGGCCTCGCGCTGCTCGCCCTGGCGGCGCTGCAGCGGTCGGACGACGAGCGCGAGCACGCCCGCGACGGCGGGCAGGCCGACGAGGACGGCGACGCCGAGCACGACGGAGCTGTTCAGGAGGAGCACGGCGACGACGAGGTACGCGACCAGGCCGCCGATGAACCGTGCCGTCACGTAGAAGACCTCGCCGACGCGCAGCGCGTCGCTCGCCACCGTCGCCACGACCTCACCGGTCGGCAGCTCCGCGGTGACCGCGTCACCGGTGCGGGACACGTGGTGGCCCACCAGCTGGCTCGTGCGGAAGGCCCCGCGCAACCAGTTGTGCACGTCGAGCACGTGACCGAAGACGTTGCCGAGCGCCAGGACGACACCGGCACCGAGGATGAGCAGGCAGCCGACGAGGAGGTCGCGCGACAGCCCGTCGTCCAGACCGGTGTCGACGACGCGACCGAGCAGGAACGGCAGCGCCGCGAGGGAGACCGCGCTCGCGACGGCGAGCAGCGAGCTGCCGAGGAGCAGCAGGCCCTGGCGCCGCGCCACCCACCACAGGTAGGCGGGGGCGGACGTCAGCGGGGGTGTCCCCGGGTCGGTCTCAGGAAGTGGACGCACTCTCAGAACGGTACGACCGCCGTCCGACACGGTCGACGCAATTTGCCCGGGGCTGTGGCACTCCTGGGACGGCAGGCGTCCGGGCAGCACCACTGCGCACCGTGGGGGAGAATCGCGGGACGGCAGCAGGGGAGAGGGAGGTCCTGCGGTGGCAGGCAGCACACCGGGCGCGACCCGGACGACGACGACGGCACCCCGCCGTCGGCCGGACTGGCCGACCCGCGCGACGGCGTCGCTGCGCCGCTACCGGGTCCTCGCGATCGTCACCGGCGTGACGCTGCTCCTCTTCACCGTCGAGCTCGTCCTGAAGTACGGCTTCCAGGCCGGCGGGCCGGTCATGGAGTGGGCCGACGAGTGGTTCGCCCAGATCCACGGCCTCGTCTACATCGTGTACCTCGTCACCGTCGTGGACCTGTGGTCCACGATGCGCTGGGGGTTCGGCCGGCTCACGGCGATGGTCCTGGCCGGTGTCGTCCCGTTCCTGTCCTTCGTCGTGGAGCGCCGCATCCACGCGAGCGGCGAGGCGCAGGTGGCCACCGGCCGCCCCGCCCCGCGCACCGCGTCCTCGCGGCGACGCTGACCACCGACCGATGAGGACCGACCGATGAGCACGCGCGAGCTCGTGATCCGGCTGCTGGTCGTCTGGGGCGTGGGTGCGGGCGCCGGGTCCCTCCTGCTGTTCCTCGCGGGGGTCGTCGTGCTGCTCCTGGCCCTCGCCCCGGTCGGCACGACCCCCGTCCTCGCCGTCTGGGCGGCCTACCTGCTCCTGACGTCCACGGCGCTCGTCGGGGCGGTCGCCGCGGCAGTGACCTTGTGGGAGTCCGGGCCGACGGCCCGTCGGACGTCCGGGCCGCACGGGCTCGCGCGCACGCACCACGGTGCGCACGTCCCCCACGGCCTCGTCGCCGTGCCGGGGGCGGCCGTGGCGGTCCTCGTCGCCCGGCCCGTCCTGTCGCCCGGGGTCGTGCTGGAGATCCCGGTCCTGGTCGAGGCGCTCGCCGGTGCCGCGCTCGCGGTCGCCGTCGTGCCCGCCGTCGTCGCGACGGTCACCTGGGCGCGCGCGCGGCGGCGCGGCCCGGCGGCACCTCCCTCGCTCGCCTGACCGCATGCGTCCGCGGCGGACGGCACCCGGGCGCCGTCGTCGGCCTCACTAGACTCGCTGGGGTGACCGACACCCAGCCCCAGCCCGGGGGCACCGACGCCCGGCCCGTCCTCGTCGTCGACTTCGGGGCCCAGTACGCGCAGCTCATCGCGCGCCGCGTGCGCGAGGCGAACGTCTACTCCGAGGTCGTGCCCCACACGTGGACGACCGAGCAGATCCTCGACCGCGACCCCGCCGCCGTGATCCTGTCCGGGGGGCCCTCGAGCGTGTACGCGGACGGCGCGCCCCGCGTCGACCCCTCGCTGTTCGACGCCGGCGTGCCGGTCCTGGGCATCTGCTACGGGTTCCAGGCGATGGCGCAGGCCCTCGGGGGCACGGTCGCGCAGACCGGGCAGCGGGAGTACGGCGGGACGCACGTCGAGGTGCCCGAGTCCGGGATGCTGCTCACCGGGTCGCCGACCGAGCAGTCGGTGTGGATGAGCCACGGCGACGCCGTCCAGGAAGCGCCCGACGGCTTCGACGTCCTGGCGACCTCGGCCGGCTCGCCCGTCGCGGCGTTCGAGGACCGGGACCGGCGGCTGTTCGGGATGCAGTGGCACCCGGAGGTCAAGCACTCCCCGCTCGGCCAGCACGCGCTGGAGAACTTCCTCTACCGCGGGGCGGGCCTGCGCCCGGACTGGACGCCCGGCAACGTCGTCGCGGAGCAGGTCCAGCGGATCCGCGCCCAGGTCGGTGACGCGCGCGTCGTCTGCGGGCTGTCGGGCGGGGTCGACTCGGCGGTCGCGGCTGCTCTCGTGCAGCGCGCGGTCGGCGACCAGCTGACGTGCGTGTTCGTCGACCACGGCCTGCTGCGCCAGGGTGAGCCCGAGCAGGTCGAGCGGGACTTCGTCGCTGCCACCGGTGTGAACCTCAAGGTCGTCGACGCGCGGGAGCGGTTCCTCGGGGCCCTGGCCGGGGTCACGGACCCGGAGGAGAAGCGGAAGATCATCGGCCGCGAGTTCATCCGCGTGTTCGAGCAGGCGGCGCGCGAGGTCGTGACCGAGAGCGGGGCCCACGGCGAGGAGGTCCGCTTCCTCGTCCAGGGCACGCTGTACCCCGACGTCGTGGAGTCCGGCGGCGGCGAGGGCGCCGCGAACATCAAGAGCCACCACAACGTCGGCGGCCTCCCCGACGACCTGCAGTTCGAGCTCGTGGAGCCGCTGCGCACGCTCTTCAAGGACGAGGTGCGCGCGGTGGGGCTCGAGCTGGGCCTGCCCGACGCGATCGTGTGGCGGCAGCCGTTCCCGGGCCCCGGCCTCGGCATCCGCATCATCGGCGAGGTCACCGGCGAGCGCCTCGACCTCCTGCGGGCCGCCGACGCGATCGCCCGCGAGGAGCTCACCCGCGCCGGCCTGGACCGCACGGTCTGGCAGTGCCCCGTGGTGCTGCTCGCGGACGTCCGCTCGGTCGGCGTGCAGGGCGACGGCCGCACCTACGGCCACCCTGTCGTGCTGCGGCCGGTCACCAGCGAGGACGCCATGACGGCGGACTGGGCGCGGGTGCCGTACGACGTCCTGTCGCGGATCTCCACGCGCATCACCAACGAGGTGCCGGAGGTCAACCGGGTCGTGCTCGACGTGACGAGCAAGCCGCCGGGCACGATCGAGTGGGAGTGAGCCCGAGCCGGTCCGGGACGAGCGGGTAGCGACGCCCCGGACGACGCGAGCTCCGCCGTGGCGGCGCGCGAGTCAGCCCGTCCGCGAGCGTCTCCGCCGCGCGTCGTCGAGGCTCATCCGTCCACCGGGACCACGGCCAGGCCGCCCTCGCCCCACGTCATGCGCACGACGGTGCCGCCGGCCAGGTCCGCGCGATCGCAACCCCGGAGGGTGGTGGGCCGGCCGGACGGGTGCTCGGGCAGCCGGCACAGCACGGTGTCCCCGGTGACGTCCACCCGGAACCGCCCACGGCCGTCGACCTCGACGACCGTCCCGCCGAGCGTGTCCAGCGTGCCGGCCGGCACGGTGAGCTGGAGGTACGGCAGGTCGCGCTCCATGTGCCCGTCGCCGGCGACGTCGAGCAGGTCGCGCAGCCGCTCGGCGGGGAGGGCGACGACCCAGCCCTCCGGGACCCGGGTGTCGCGCGTGCCGGACACGTCGGACACGGACCACACGGTCCCGACGACGCCGTCCGGCGTCGGCGGGAGGTCGCCGGTGCCGCAGCCGGCGACCAGGGCGACCGCCAGCGATCCGGCGAGCGCGCCCCGACGGGCCGCCGCGACCGGCGGCCGGTGGCCTGGATCGCCGTCCTCCGTCGTCGCCCCCATGGCAGGAGCATCGCCGCCCCTGGGGACGCGGTGCGAGCCGCCGCGCCGGAGCCCCGTCTGCCGGCCATCTCTTGACAACGGCCCCCGCGTTGGCTGGACTACGTGTTCAGTGTGGCTGAACAGCCCGAGGAGCAGCGTGGCTCCCGGGTGCTGCAGCCCTGGAGCGTCTAGGAGCCGGCATGGCGGCCAGGTTCGTCGTCCGACGCAGCAACGAGGCGGAGTACCGCGAGCCCGGACCGCTCGCACCTGGGGCGCTCGGGCTCCAGCGGTGGCGCGCGGTGGGGGAGGACGACGGCGCCGCGCACACCGACTTCGGCATCTCCCGGCTCGAGCCGGGTGGGCGGACCGCCACGCACGTGCACTCCTTCGAGGAGAGCTTCCACGTCCTCCGGGGCGAGGTCGTGCTCGCGACGCCCGAGGCGACCGTCCACCTCGTCCCCGGGGACTACGGCGTGATCCCGATCGGGGTGCCGCACGCCTGGCGCGCCGTGGGGGAGGAGGTGGCCGAGTGGTCCGACCTGTTCACGCCGCCCGCCCGCGAGCGCCACGGCTCCGACACCTACCGCGTGCCGGAGCTGCCCGAGGTCGAGCCGGTCCGGGTGGACCCGCGCGACCCTCGCACCCGGTCCTTCGGCACCATCACGGCGGACCACATGTCCCCCGGCAGGCAGTCCCAGGAGCTCCTCGCGGTCTCGGCGTCGATGCGCACCGCCCTGCTGGTCTACTCGGGGATCTCGCTGAAGATGATGGTCGACTCGGACCTCGGCGCGAGCCTCGGGACCATGTTCATGGTCCGCTACGAGCCGGACGGCAAGGCCGGCCCGCACGACCACCCGCTCGAGGAGGCGTACCTCATCACCGACGGGGAGGTCCGGGCGACGTTCGACGGCCAGGAGTTCCTCCTGCAGGCCGGTGACATCGCATGGGCCGCCGTCGGCTGCGTCCACTCCTTCGCCGCGACGGGCGACGAGGTGCAGTGGCTCGAGACGCAGGCGCCGCAGATGCCGGCGCGGCACGCCTACCGCTTCGTGCGCGACTGGGACTACCTCACCGAACGACTGGAGGAAGAGCTGTGAGCGACCGCACCATTCTCATCGTCGGGGGGTCCTCGGGCATCGGCCTGGCCCTCGCCGAGGACCTCGTCGCAGGCGGGGACCGCGTGATCGTGACGAGCCGCAGCGCCGCGACGGCCGAGCGGGTCGCCGCCGAGCTGGGGGAGGGCGCGAGCGGGGTGGCGGTCGACATCTCGGAGCCCGAGACCATCGCCGACGCCCTGGCGGGGGTCGGGCGGGTCGACGGCCTCGTGCTCGGCGCGATCGAGCGGGACGCGAACACGATCCGGGAGTACGACATCGAGCGCGCGCGACGGCTGATCATCCTCAAGCTCGTCGGCTACACCGAGGTCGTCCACACGCTGCTGGACCGGCTCGAGCCCTCGGTCGACACGGGCATCGTCCTGTTCGGCGGCCGCGCCAAGGACGCGCCGTACCCCGGCTCGACGACCGTCTCGACGATCAACGGCGGGATCGACGGGATCATGAACACGCTCGCGCTGGAGCTCGCCCCGATCCGGGTGAACTCGCTGCACCCCGGGATCATCGGTGACTCCCCGTTCTGGGCCGCCAAGCCCGCCGGCGTGCTCGACGGGTACGAGAGCCGCACGCCGGGCGGCAAGCTCGCCACCGTCGTCGACGTCGTGGACGCGACGAAGTTCCTGCTGTTCAACCGCGGTGTCTCGGCGCACTCGCTCTTCGTCGACCGCGGCTGGCGCATCACCTGACGTGACGACGGCGGTGCCCCGCCGAGCAGGCCACCAGCGACGACGTACGAGGAGGACGAGATGAGCATCGCCACCCGCGGGACCATGGGCGTGGACTGGGAGGAGCGGGTCGACTTCGGCCGGCTCCGCGACGAGCGGCTCGCGAGGCTGCGCGCCCAGCTCGAACGGTCCGAGGTCGGCGCGCTGCTCGCGTTCGACTTCGGCAACATCCGTTACGCCTCGGCGACCCACATCGGGACGTGGGCGATGGACAAGCTCATCCGCTTCTGCCTCGTCACGCGCCACTCCGACCCGATCGTCTGGGACTTCGGCTCGGCCGCCAAGCACCACCACCTGCTCAACCCGTGGCTGCACGAGACGCACCTGGAGGCCGACGCCGACCCGCACGCCCCGCACCACGGTGCGACCCGCCCGCGGGCCGAGTCGGGCGCGAGGGCGGGGATCTCGACGCTGCGCGGGGCGTTCCCGCCCGCCGCGGGCATCGCCGAGGAGGTCGCCCGGAAGGTCAAGCGCGAGCTGGACAGGTTCGGGCTGGCGAACGAGCCGCTCGGCGTCGACATCGTCGAGCTGCCGATCCTCTTTGCTCTCCAGGCGGAGGGCATCACGGTGGTCGACGGCCAGCAGGTCTTCCTCGAGGCGCGTCGGACGAAGACGGCGGACGAGATCACGCTCCTGACGACGGCCGCCTCGATGGTGGACGCCGCGTACGACCAGCTCTACGAGTTCCTCCGCCCGGGCGTCCGGGAGAACCAGTGCGTCGGCCTGGTGTCCAAGGCCCTGTACGACCAGGGCTCCGAGTACGTCGAGGGCGTCAACGCGATCTCCGGGGAGCGCTGCGCCCCGCACCCGCACGTGTACTCGGACCGCGCGGTGCGGCCGGGTGACCCGGCCTTCTTCGACATCCTGCACTCGTTCAACGGGTACCGGACCTGCTACTACCGCACGTTCGCGGTGGGCTCGGCGAGCCGCGCGCAGGTCGACGCCTACAAGCGGGCGCGGGAGTACATGGACGTCGCCATCGCGGCGGTGCGGCCCGGGGCGACCACGGCGGACGTCGTCTCGCTGTGGCCGAAGGCGCAGGAGTTCGGCTTCCCCGACGAGGAGGCCGCCTTCGCCCTGCAGTACGGGCACGGCGTGGGCCTGTCCATCTGGGAGAAGCCGATCTTCTCGAGGCTGACCTCCCTCGACCACCCGGAGGTGCTCGAGGAGGGCATGGTGTTCGCCCTCGAGACGTACTGGCCGGCCGCCGACGGCTGGGGAGCGGCGCGCATCGAGGAGGAGCTCGTGGTCACCGCCGACGGCTGCGAGGTCATCACGAAGTTCCCGGCGGAGGACCTGCTCGTCGCGGGCGGCGGTCGCTACGTCACGGTCAACGGCCCGCTGCCGGGTGTCCGCGACTCCCAGTCGCACCTCAACACGGCCGAGGGGCGGGGCGAGACCACCTGACCGACGGGGCCGCCCGACCCGGCGGCCTCCCGCGCCGCGCGGTCCTGAGGACCGTCGCATCACGCTCCCTGCCGCCCATCGTGCAGCAGGAAGGGCACACGTTTGCAGACCGCGGTACGGGGGCTGTGAGCACATGGGGAGCAGTCCCCGACGAGGAAATCGACAAGTCACTCTTGCCACGGATGCAAACGGTTGCGTACCGTGCTGGATACCGGTGGGGCCCGACCCCGCCGGAGACTCCCCGATGATGTGGAGGTCTGGACCCCGGTGTTCGAACCTGTGTTCCTGGCGCAACAGGCGCTCAACGGACTGAGCTTCGGCGGGCTGCTGTTCCTGCTCGCGAGCGGCCTCACGCTCGTGTTCGGCCTGCAGCGCATCGTCAACCTCGCCCACGGCGCCTTCTACATGCTGGGCGGGTACATCGGCATCGTCATCGCGACCATGACCGGCAACCTGCTCCTCGCCGTCGTCGTCGCCATGATCTCGGTGGGCGTCGCCGCCCTCGTCGTCGAGGTCCTCCTCCTCCGCTTCGTGCGGGGGCAGGAGATGCCCGAGGTGCTCCTGACGATCGGCGTCATGTTCGTCGTCGCGGACCTGTGCCTCGCGTTCTTCGGCGGGGACCCCAAGACGCTGCCCGCCTCCGCGTCGATCCAGGGCGCGCTGACGATCGGCGGACTCACGTACCCGCTCTACCGGCTCTTCGTCATCGCGGTGGCCGTCGCCGTGGGGATCGCCCTGGCCCTCGTCCAGACGAGGACCCGGATCGGTGCCGTCGTCCGGGCGGGCGTCGACGACCGGGAGACGATCGCCGCGATGGGGGTCAACATCACCCGGGTGTTCACCGGGATGTTCGTCGTCGGCGGGGCGCTCGCAGCCCTCTCCGGGACGATCGGCTCGGGGGTCATCAGCGTCCGGCCCGGCATCCAGAACGAGGTGCTCATGTACGCCCTCGTCGTGATCATCCTCGGCGGTCTCGGCTCCATCAAGGGCGCCGCCGTCGGCGCGGTCCTCATCGGGGTCATAGACGCCTTCGCCAAGGCGTGGATCCCCGAGCTGGCCTACTTCACGATCTTCGCGCCGATGGCCCTCGTCCTCGTCCTCCGTCCGTCCGGTCTCTTCGGGAGGGCCACATGACGCGCGACCGGAAGGTCGGCCTCGGCGCGATGGTGCTCGTGCTCGTCGCCCTCGCCTCGTTCCCCTACCTCGGCACCTCGGGGTACCAGGTGTCGATCGCCTCGACCGTCCTCATCGCCGCGATCCTCGCGTCGACGGTCAACCTCCTCGCCGCCGACGGCGGGATGGCCTCGCTCGGCCACGGGGCGATCGCCGGCGCGGCGGCCTACGGCGCCGGCTGGGCGTCCCTGCAGGGGCACCCGATGGTGACGCAGGTCCTGGTGGCGATGGGTGTCGGCGTCCTCGTCACGTTCGTCTACGGCGTGCTGTCCATGCGGACGAACGGCATCTACTTCCTCATGGTGACCCTCGCGCTGGGCATGGTCGTCTTCGGCCTCGCCTACCGCCTGTCGAGCGTCACGCGAGGCGAGAACGGCATCACCGGGATCGAGCGGCCCGACGTCCTGGCCGAGCCGTGGATGTTCTACCTGTTCCTCGTCGCGTGCTTCGCCGTGACGACGGGCCTGCTGTGGGTCGTGAGCAGCTCGCCGTTCGGGGCGACCATGCGCGGGATCCGCGACTCCGAGAGCCGCATGCGCAGCCTCGGCTACTACGTGCCGGCGTACAAGCTCGGCGCGTTCATGATCTCGGGGACGGTGGCCAGCTTCGCCGGCCTCCTCGCCGTGTGGCACACGCACTTCGTGAGCCCGTCCGCGACGAACCTGGAGCGCTCCGTGCTCCTCATCGTCATGGTCATCCTCGGCGGCCTCGGCACGACGCTGGGTCCGCTCGTGGGCGCCGCCATCGTGATCCTCGTCGAGAACGTCGTCTCCAACTCCGTCGAGCGGTGGCCGACCGTCCTCGGCCTCATCTTCATCTTCGTCATCCTCTTCGCCCGGTCCGGCCTCGTCGGGAGCGCCGCGAAGCTCGTGCGTCGTCGGCGGCGGGGCGACCCCGACGGCAGCGGCGACCCCGAACCTGCCGAGCCCGCCGGGCTCACCACGACCACCACCGTCCCCTGATCCATCCCCCTGCCTGACACGAGAGGAACTGCCATGAGGTCGACAACGATGTTGACTCGCCACCGGTGGAGCGCCGCCCTGGGAGTGGTGGCCGCGCTCACGCTCGCGGCCTGCGCCCCCGCGGGCTCCGACGACCCGGCCGCGCCGGCCGAGACGGGTGATGCCGGTGGCGAGAGCACCGGCGAGGAGACGGGCGGCGACGACGCCGCCGCGGAGGGCGGCACCCTCAAGGTCGGCTACATCTCCCCGATCACGGGCAACTTCGCCGTCGCCGGCCAGGAGATGGTGGACGGCTGGGAGCTGTACTGGGAGATCAACGGCAACGAGGTGAACGGGGTCACGGTCGAGACCATCGTCGAGGACGACGCGGGCAACCCCGAGATCTCGCTGACCAAGGCCCGCAAGCTCGTCGAGTCCGACCAGGTCGACGTCGTGGTCGGCCCCCTGCTCGCCAACACCGCCCTCGCGGTGGCGTCCTACACCTCGTCCGTCGAGATCCCGAACCTGCACCCGGTCGCGGCCGCCGACGACCTCACCCAGCGGGCGGCGAACGACTTCACGGTGCGGTCCGGCTCGATGTCCGGCTCGCAGGCCAACTACCCCGGCGGGGTCTGGGCGGCGGAGCAGGGCCACGAGACGGCCGTCACGCTCTGCCCGGACTACGCCTTCGGGTGGGAGTCCTGCGCCGGGTTCAAGCAGGGGTTCGAGCAGAACGGCGGCGAGGTGACCGCCCAGTACTGGTACCCCAACGGCACGTCCGACTTCAGCACCTACGTCTCCCAGATCCAGTCGGCAGGTGCCGACATCGCGTACGTGGCCACGGCGGGCGGTGCGCCGGGTCCGGACTTCATGCGCAGCTTCCTCGGCCTCGGCCTCAAGGACACCCAGCCGCTCCTGCTGAACTGCTGCTCCATGGACCAGGCCACCCTGCGGGCGATGGGTGACGAGGTGCTGGGCTTCCACTCGGTCAGCAACTGGGCCGAGGGCCGCGACGCCCCGGAGGTGCAGGAGTTCAACGAGGCGTACGCCGAGCGCTACGAGGGCAAGATCCCCTCGCTCAACGTCGCGGGTGGCTACGTCACGGCCAGCCAGGTCGCCCAGGTGCTCGAGGAGAACGGCCTGGTCACGGGCGCCGAGCTCGTCGCAGCGATCTCGGACACCACGTTCGAGGACTCGATCCTCGGCAAGACGGTCTTCGACGAGTACAACAACCCGGTCAGCCCGGTCTACATCCGGGAGGTCCAGGAGGTCGACGGCCAGCTCCTCAACGTGCCGATCGAGACGTTCGACGCCGTCGACCAGTGGCTCGGGATGGACCCGGAAGAGGCGATGGCCCGTCCGAACTACTCCCAGCAGTTCCAGGGCTAGCAGTCATGGCTGCTGCTGTCAGGACGGCTCCGGGCCCGCGAGGGCCCGGAGCCCCCGTCCTCGTCGCCGACGCCGTCGGCAAGCGGTTCGGCGGCGTGCAGGCGGTGGACGGGATCTCGTTGACGATGGCCCCGGGCGAGCGCATCGGCGTCATCGGTCCCAACGGTGCGGGCAAGACGACCCTGTTCAAGGTCCTCGCGGGTGACGAGCTGCCCACGACCGGGACGGTCGAGCTCTTCGGCCAGGACGTCACCCGGCTCGGCACGGCCCGACGCGCCCGGCTCGGGCTGGGCCGCACCTTCCAGGTGTCCAACCTGTTCCGGGAGATGACGGTCCTGGACAACGTCCGAGTCGCCGCCCGCGGCGGCACGCCGCGGGCACGGGTGTTCTGGCGTCCGCAGCGCGCCCGGGACGAGATCTCGCAGCGCGCCCTCGCGGCGCTCGAGTCGGTCGGTCTCAGCCGCCGGGTGGACGACACCGTCGCGGACCTGTCCCACGGCGAGCAGCGCCAGCTCGAGATCGCCATGGCGCTTGTCACGGAGCCGGAGATGCTCCTGCTCGACGAGCCGGCCGCCGGCCTGTCGGCGGTGGAGCGGGCGACCCTCCGGCGCCTCATCGAGGGGCTGCCGCGGACCCTGCCAATCCTCCTCATCGAGCACGACATGTCGCTCGCTCTCGGGCTCACCGACCGCGTGATGTGCATGGAGAACGGCCGTCACGTCGTCACCGGGACCCCGCAAGAGGTGCGGGACAACGAGACCGTCAGGGCGATCTACCTCGGAAGGCGTGACAAGAAGTGACTCTCGTGGTCTCGGACCTGCACGTCCGCTACGCGACGGCCTCCGTCCTGCACGGCGTCGACCTCACGGTCGGCGACGGGCAGTCCGTCGCGCTGCTCGGCCGCAACGGCATGGGGAAGACGACACTCGTGCGCTCGGTCTGCGGGCTGCGGCCGCCGACCGTCGCGAGCGGGTCCATCGTCTTCGACGGCGAGGAGATCACCCACCGCACGCCGTTCCAGATCTCGCGGGTCGGGATCGCCATCGTCCCGCAGGGACGGCGCGTGTTCGGTTCGCTCACCACGACCGAGAACCTCACGGTGGTCCCCCGGCGCCGGGCGGCGTCCGCCGCGGAGCCATGGACGGTCGAGCGGGTCTTCGAGTTCTTCCCGCGTCTCGCGGACCGTTCGCGGCAGATGGCCCGCTCGCTGTCCGGTGGCGAGCAGCAGATGCTCGCCATCGGTCGCGCCCTCATGACGAACCCGAACCTGCTGATCATGGACGAGCCGAGCGAGGGCCTGGCCCCGGCGGTCCTCGACGTGATCCAGGACCGCCTGGCGGAGCTGCGCTCCTCGGGCCTGTCGATCCTCATCGCCGAGCAGAACGTCGACCTCGCCCTCGACATCGCGGAGCACGTCGTGATCATCGACGACACCGGCCGGAGCACCTGGTCGGGCACGGCAGAACAGCTGCGGGCGGACACCACGCCGCTGGAGCAGTACCTCGGGATCTGAGGACGGCGGCCGGCGCAGCCGGACACCACCGCCCTCGACCGCCGACCCACCGACCACCACACCGTCGGGCAGCCCCTGCCTGGATGAGGAGCAGCAATGAGTGACACGAAGCCCACCGTCGGCTGGATCGGCGCCGGCCGCATGGGGTTCCAGCTGGCCAAGCGCCTGCTCGACGCCGGGTACGACGTGGCGGTCTACAACCGCACGAAGGCCAAGGCGGAGCCGCTGACGGAGTCCGGCGCGACGCTCGTCGACCGGCCCGTCGACCTGGCGACGCGCGACGTCGTCTTCTCGATGGTCTCGGCCGACAAGGACCTGCAGGAGGTCATGCTCGGGGAGGGCGGCCTGCTGACCGACGCGGACGCCGCCCCTCGTCTCATCGGGGACGCCTCGACGGTGTCCGTGGCGGCGAGCGAGGTCGTCCGCGCGGCGGCCGACGAGCGCGGCATCGGCTTCCTGGCGACTCCCGTCTCGGGCAACCCGGCGGTCATCGCGGCGGGCAAGCTCACGGTCGCGGCGTCGGGCCCCCGTGAGAGCTTCGACGTGGCGGAGCCGCTCCTGCAGACGTGGGGCAGAGGCGTCACCTACGTCGGCGAGGGGGAGCTGGCGCGCATCGTCAAGATCGCGCACAACGTCTTCCTCGGCGTCGTGATCCAGTCCCTGTCCGAGGTGACCGTGCTCGCGGAGGGCGCCGGCGTCAGGCGCGCCGACTTCCTCTCCTTCCTCAACGACTCCGTCATGGGCTCCGTCTTCACCCAGTACAAGACCCCGGCGCTGGTCCACCTCGACTTCACGCCGACCTTCACCCCGGTCCTCCTGCAGAAGGACTTCGACCTCGGTCTCAAGGCCGCGGCGCAGTCGGGCGTCGTCATGCCGGTCGCCTCCGTGACGCGGAACCTCGTCGCGCAGGAGGTCGGCAACGGCAACACCGAGCTGGACTTCGCCTCCCTCGTCCTCACGGTGGCCAGGGGCTCGGGACTGGACATCCAGCCGGAGGACGCCGACGTGACCGACGGCCTCGAGGCCGAGTGACATGAGCCACCACCACGGCGGAGGGGCGGACCGCGCCTTCGAGCGCCCCAGCGCCCGCCCGGCCGGGGTGCGCCCGCTGGGAGCCCCCGGCCAGGTCGCCGTCGACTACGAGCACCGCGTGGACTTCGAGCGGCTGCGCCGGTACCGGCTCGGCCGCGCGCAGGCGGCGCTCGAGGCGAGCGGCTGCGGCGCCTTCCTGCTCTTCGACTTCTACAACATCCGCTACACCACCCAGACGTGGATCGGCGGGGCGCTCGGCGACAAGATGATCCGCTACGCCCTGCTGCTGCCGGGACGCGAGCCGATCCTCTGGGACTTCGGCTCGGCGGTCCGCCACCACCAGCTCTACTCCGACTGGATGCCGCGGGAGAACCACCGGCCCGGCTTCCTCGGCTTCCGGGGGGCGGTCGCGCCGGACGGCGGCGCGGACCTCATGAAGGACGCCGTCACGGAGATCCGGGGGATCCTCGCGGAGGCGGGCCTGGCGGACGCCCCGCTCGGCCTGGACATCGTCGAGCCGCCCTTCCTCTTCGAGCTCGAGCGCCAGGGGATCCGCATCGCGGACGCCCAGCAGCCGATGCTCGACGCGCGGGTCATCAAGAGCGTCGACGAGATCATGCTGCTCAACCAGGCGGCTGCCATGGTCGACGGCGTCTACCAGGACATCGTCGACGCGTTGCGGCCCGGCGTGCGCGAGAACGAGATCGTGGCGCTCGCCAACAAGCGGCTCTACGAGTACGGCTCCGACCAGGTCGAGGCGGTCAACGCGATCTCCGGCGAGCGGTGCAACCCCCACCCGCACAACTTCACCGACCGGATCATCCGGCCCGGCGACCAGGCGTTCTTCGACATCATCCACTCCTACAACGGCTACCGGACCTGCTACTACCGCACGTTCGGGGTCGGGTGGGCGACCCCCAGCCAGCGGGACGCGTACGCGCAGGCCCGGGAGTGGATGGACGCGGCGCTCGACGCCCTGCGGCCGGGGGTCGGGTCGGACGAGGTCGCCGCCGTGCTGCCGAGGGCGCAGGAGTTCGGCTTCGACAACGAGCTCGCCGCCTTCGGGCTGCAGTTCGCCCACGGCCTCGGTCTCGGGCTGCACGAGCGGCCGATCATCTCCCGGCTGAACTCGATGAAGGACCCCGTCGAGCTGCAGGCGGGCATGGTCTTCGCGATGGAGACCTACTGCCCGGCCTCCGACGGGACCTCCGCCGCGCGCATCGAGGAGGAGGTGGTGGTGACCGACTACGGCATCGAGGTCCTCACCCGGTTCCCCGCGCAGGACCTGTTCGTCGCGAACCCGTACTGACCGTGGTCGTCACCGACGTCGTGCTGAGCACCGGACGTCTCTCGTTCCACGCGCGGCGCGCCGGCGAGGGCGAGCTGCTGCTCTTCCTCCACGGGATCACGGCAGGTGCCGCCGTGTGGGACCCGGTGCTGGAGGACCTCGGCCGCGAGTACCGCTGCGTCGCGATCGACCAGCGCGGGCACGGGCGGTCCGGCAAGCCCGACACCGGCTACCGCGCCGAGGACTACGTCGACGACGTCGCGGCCGTGCTCGACGTGCTCGGTCCCGCTCGCGCCGTCGTCGGGCACTCCCTCGGCGGCCGCAACGCGATCCTCGCGGGTGCCGCGATGCCGGAGCGGATCCGCGCCGTCGTCGCCGTCGACTACGCCGCCGGCATCGAGCCGGAGGTGTTCGAGCGGCTCCGGGTGGCGCGGTCCGGCGGGGAGGGGCAGCTCACCGACGCGGACGCCGTCCGCCGCGCCGTCCGCGCGCGCTCCGCGCGGCTGCCCGACGCCGCCGTCGAGCGGCGCCTGCGGCACCTCTACGAGGCGGGCGACGGCGGCTTCGTGCCTCTCGCGTCGTCGGCGGCCGTCGACGAGACCCTGCGCGCGATGGACGTCGACCTCACGGGAGCGCTGCGCGACTCGACCGTCCCGATGCTGCTCGTCCGCGGTGCCGACAGCCCGTTCCTCTCCGCGGCGGCGCTCGCGACGAGCCTCGGCCTGCGCGCGGACCTGCGCGGCGCCGTCGTCGCCGGGACGGACCACTTCGTCCACGAGGAGGCGCCGTCGGAGGTGGCCGCGCTCGTCCGGGGCTTCCTCAGCGGCTGACCGGCTCGCCCATGTCCGGCGGCGGCGGCCGGACCTCGGGCGCTCGGTCGGCGCTGTTCAGCGTGGCGATACATTGCGGGGTGTCCGCGCAGGGTGAGACGAGGAGGTCGGCCGTGACGGGGGACGTGTCGGCTGCGACGAGGGGACGGACGCCGCGGGGCGGCACCGACCAGCTCGGGCAGCGCATCCGGGAGGCGCGCCTGGCACGCGGGATGAGCCTGCGGGAGACCGCGGCCCGGGCTGGCGTCTCACCGAGCCTGCTGTCGCAGGTCGAGACCGGGAAGGTGCAGCCGTCCGTCACGACGCTGTACGCCGTGGTGACGTGCCTGGACCTGTCCGTCGACGAGGTCCTCGACCACCAGCCCGGGGCCGGCCCGCTCCAGGACTCCCGGTCCGCGCACCCCGTGCAGCGCGCGGTGGAGGCGCCGACCATCACGATGGGGGACGGGGTGACGTGGCAGGGCCTCGCGGTGATGCCGGGCCCCGACCACGTCGACGGCGTCCTGGCGACGTACGCGCCGCGCGCGGCCAGCTCGGGCCGCGAAGCCCTCACGCGGCACGCGGGCGTCGAGCACGGCTACGTGCTGACCGGCGAGCTGACGCTGCGGCTCGAGTCGGAGACGTACGTGCTGCGCGCCGGGGACTCCTTCTGCTTCGACTCGATGCGCCCGCACCTGTACGTCAACCACACCGACGAGGAGGCGCAGGGCATCTGGTACATCGTGAACGGCTCGAAGCGGCCACCGTCGGCCGACGACCGGGTCGGGACCGGGCTGGTCCGGCTCGACGCGTCGGACGGTGCGGCCTCAGTCGGTCGGGGGGACGACCGCCCCTGAGCTCCACACGACGTCACCGCCGAGGAGGGTCAGCTCCGACGTGATCGTGTGCATCCGCTCCACGGGCACCTCGAAGTAGTCCTCGGACAGCACCGCGAGGTCCGCGAGGAAGCCCGGCGTGAGCTGGCCGCGCTCGTGCTCCTCGCTCGTGAACCACGCCGTGTCGCGGGAGTAGCCGGCGAGCGCCTCCTCGCGGCTCAGCAGGTGCTCGCCGGTCAGGGTCGGCGTGCCGCCGACGGTCAGCCCGGTGATGAAGTGCTGCAGGCTCGCCCACGGGTTGTACGACGACGCCCGCATGCCGTCGGACCCGAGCCCGACGGGCACGCCTGCATCGAGCAGGGCGCGGAGCGCCGGGGAGCCGGCGACGCGTTCGGCCCCCCAGGCCGCGATGAGCGCCTCGCCGTTGAGTCGCAGGAGGGCCTGGTGGAGGACGCCGAGGCCGAGGGCCTGGAGGCGCGGCACGTCACCGGCGGTGACGGCGTTGGCGTGGATGACGGCCCACCTCAGGGTGTCGATCGGCACCTCGGCGTGGATGTCCTCGAAGAGGTCGAGCAGGCCGTCCAGGAACTCCCTGTTCATCACGTGGACCTGGACCGCCCATCCCCTCCGGGCGAAGGGGAGCAGGATCTCCTTCGCCGCGGCGAGGGCCTCGGGGGAGAAGTCCGCGGGCTTCCCGAGGTCGTCGTGGCTGCGGTAGAGGATGATCTCCCCGATCCCGGACCACCGGAGCATCGCGTCCCCGAAGCGGGGCTCGCCGAAGCGCAGGTAGCCGGCGAAGTCCTCCGTCTCGGTGCCGCGGCGGGTGGCGTGCTTGAGCATCCGGACCCTGGTCCGCAGCAGTCCGCGTCGCCAGGCCTCGTGGACGGCTCCGTAGACGTCCGGTCCGGAGTTCACCCCGCCGCCGTCCGTCGCGCCGACGAGCCCCAGGCGGGCGAACTCCCGTGAGAGGAGGCCCGTCGAGACGACCTCCCGCTCGAACGGCGGCGGCGGGAGCTGGTTGTAGAACCAGGAGAGCTGGGCCATCCTCCCGGTGCCCCGGCCGTTCCACGCGCCGTCCGCGTCGCGCTCGAACTGGTCCGGGGTCGGTGACGCCGCGATCGTGGCCTCGTCCAGCCGGAGCGCGGCGATGCCCGCGCTGTTGAAGACGCCGTACTCGTAGAGCGCCTGCACGAACACGGGGTTGTCCGGTGCGACCGCGTCGAGGTCCTCCCGCGTCGGCCCGCGACGCTCGGCGAACTGGTCCTCGGACCATCCGCCGATCACCCGGATCCACGCGCCCGGCTCGAGCTGCGCCGCGCGCTCCGCCACCGCCGCCAGCGCGTCCTGCAGGCTGGCCATGGACTCCCAGCGCACCTCGTCCGCCCAGGTCCGGCCGGCGCGGACGAAGTGCACGTGCGAGTCGACGAGACCCGGCACGACGCGGCGCCCGCCGAGCTCGACGACCCGGGTGGCAGGGCCGACGTGCTGCCGGACCTCGTCGTCGCTCCCGGCCGCGAGGACGCGTCCGGACCGCACGGCGAGCGCACCGACCTCGGCCGGGACGCCCGGCTGGAGGCTGAGCGTGGTGATCCTGCCGTCGAGGAGCACCAGGTCGGCGTCGGCCACCTGCGTCATCGCACCGTCTCCCTTGCCGCAGCGGGCGACGTCGCTGTCGCCCGGGTCCCGAGTACGCACACAAACGATTGCGGCCGACGGTAGCACCGCCGCCTCCAGCGGGGAAGAGCGCACCGAGCCTTGGGCGCGCTGCTCCTCAGCAATCGGCGGTGCAGGCCGTCGGCGCGTGATGGATCGGGGGCATGCAAAGGATTGCATCACGGCGTCGAACCGTGCTTGACTCTGACACGTCAGCGGCGGGGCAATCGATCGCACGGCCGCGCGGTCCGCACAGCGCGGTGCGGGAGGCGGCCGGGTGACGGCGCGAACACGGGCCCGGCGCACGCGGCGGTCCGGCCGCCGCCCGGCCGCCGGTGCCGCGGAGGGAGGAAGGTGCTGTGAGCAGCTCGGAGGAGCACCTCGAGGTCGTCCACCACGAGGGCTGGAGCCCCGACATCAAGCAGGTGTACGTCCCGGCGATCCGGGTGTCGCAGGGACGCACCGTCTACGTCTCCGGCATCACGGCCGCCCCGCCGTACCACGACCATCCCCACCGGCCCGAGCAGTTCGAGGCCGTGCCCCAGGACATCGCGGGGCAGGTCGAGCTCCTGTTCCAGCACCTCGACCTCGCGCTCGCGGCGGCCGGCTGCCGACGGCAGGACGTCGTGCGCATGGACCGGTTCTTCACCCACGTCCGCGAGGACCAGGACGTCGTCAACGCCTACCAGGGCGCGTGGTTCGGCGGGCACATCCCGACGAGCACCTCGGTGGAGGTCGTCTCGCTCGCGACCGACCCGCGACTGCGGCTGGAGATCGCCGTCATTGCCGTCGCCCCTCCGGGGTGAGCGGCCGGCACACCATGGGACGATGATCACGGTCGCCGTGCCGCTCGTCCCGACCGACCCCTGATGCGAGGAACGAGGACACACCGATGACCCAGGCGATGCTCGAGGACCTGGTGGAGGGCCTGCGCGTCCCCACCGACCTGTTCGTGGGCGGCCGCTGGGTGGCGGCCGAGGACGGCGGCCGGTTCGCCGTCGTCGACCCCGCGACGGGCGAGGAGATCGCGCACGTGGCGAACGGGACCGTCGAGGACGCGCGTCGGTGCGTCGACGCCGCCGACGCCGCCGCTGCGGGCTGGGCCGCCACCTCACCGCGACGACGCTCGGAGATCCTCCGCCGGGCGTTCGAGCTGATGACCGAGCGGGGTGAGCAGATCGCCGAGCTCATGGTCCGGGAGAACGGCAAGGCGCTCCCGGACGCTCGGGGGGAGGTCGCCTACGCCGCCGAGTTCTTCCGCTGGTACGCCGAGGAGGCGGTGCGCGTCTCCGGCGACCTCCGCACCGCGCCGTCGGGCGCCAACCGGATCGTCGTCCTGCGGCAGCCCATCGGCATCTCGCTGCTCATCACGCCGTGGAACTTCCCGGCCGCGATGGCCACCCGCAAGATCGGCCCGGCTCTCGCCGCCGGCTGCACGGTGATCCTCAAGCCCGCGTCCGAGACGCCGCTGACGGCGCTCGCCCTCGCGGAGGTCCTGGCCGATGCCGGCGTCCCGGACGGCGTCGTCAACGTCCTGCCCTCGCGCCGGTCCGGTGCCGTGGCGCAGGCCGTCCTCGCCGACCCCCGCGTCCGGAAGCTGTCGTTCACCGGCTCGACCGAGGTCGGGCGCACGCTCCTCCAGCTCGCGGCGGACCAGGTCGTCTCCTGCTCGATGGAGCTCGGCGGCAACGCGCCCCTCGTCGTCCTGGAGGACGCCGACCTCGACGTCGCGGTCGACGGCGCGATGGTCGCCAAGATGCGCAACGGCGGGGAGGCCTGCACGGCGGCCAACCGGATGTACGTCCACCGGAGCGTCGCGACGGAGTTCACGGAGCGCCTCGCGCGGCGGATGGCGGACGTCACGACCGGCCCGGGGCTGTCGGGCGCCGCGCTCGGCCCGCTCGTCAACGCCGACGCGGTCCAGAAGGTGCACGAGCTCGTCGAGGACGCGGCCGCCCGGGGCGCCCGGGTGCTCGTCGGCGGTCGGCCGGGCGACGGTCAGGGCTTCTTCTACCCGGCCACCGTCCTGGCGGACGTGCCGACCGGCGCCCGGATCCTCCAGGAGGAGATCTTCGGCCCGGTCGCGCCGGTCGTGACCTTCGACGACGACGACGAGGCCGTCCGCCTCGCGAACGACACCGAGTACGGGCTCGTCGCCTACGTCTTCACCCGCGACCTCGCGCGCGGCCTGCGTCTCGCGGAGGCGCTGGACTGCGGCATGGTGGGCCTGAACCGCGGCGTGGTCTCGGATCCCGCGGCTCCCTTCGGTGGCACCAAGCAGTCGGGCATCGGGCGCGAGGGAGGGCACGAGGGCCTCCTGGAGTACACCGAGTCCAAGTACGTGGCCGTCGACTGGTGACCCGGACCAGTCACCGGGGGACGACCGTGGGGACCGACAGGGGGGCAGGCCGTGGCGAGTGAGGTCACGACGGGCGCGACGCTCAAGGACGTCGCCGAGCGTGCCGGCGTGCACCCCGGCACGGCCTCGCGGGCGCTCAACCCCGTCACCCAGGGACTGGTCAGCGAGGCGACCGTGCGGCGCGTGCACGCCGCCGCGAAGGCGCTCGCGTACCGGCCGAACTCGATCGCCCGGGGGCTCAAGACGAACCGCACCATGACGGTCGGGATCGTCGTCCCCGACCTGTCCAACCCTGTCTTCGCCCCCATGGTGCGGGGGGCCGCTGAGGTGCTCACGAACGCCGGGTACAGCTCGGTGATCGCCGACACGGACAACGACCCTGCCAAGGAGGCCGAGGCGTTCGACACGCTGCGCTCGCGCCAGGTCGACGGGCTCCTCGTCGCCTCCGCCCGCCGCGACGACGCCGCCGTCCGCAGCCTCGTCGAGGGCGGCGTACCCACGGTGCTGCTCAACAGGCGCACCGACAGGACCGCGCTCCCGTGCGTCATGGGCGACGACACCTCGGGCATGGAGCAGGCCGTGCGGCACCTGCGGGCGCTCGGCCACGAGCGCATCGGGTACCTGTCCGGCCCGACGGCCCTGTCCACGGGTCTGGAGCGCGCGCGGGCCTTCCGGCAGCTCATGCTCGAGCTCGGCGGGGACCTCGACCCGTCGCTGACGGAGGAGTGCATGACCTACTCGGTCGAGGAGGGCACCCGCACGGGCCGGCTGCTCCTGGACCGCGCACGACCGACGGCCATCATCGCCGGCAACGACCAGATCGCCGTCGGCCTGCTCGGTGTCCTCGAGGAGCGGCGGCTGCGGTGCCCCGAGGACGTCAGCGTCGTGGGCTACAACGACATGCCCTTCGTGGACAAGCTCTCCCCGCCGCTCACGACCGTCCACGTCCCCCACTCCGCGATCGGTGCGGAGGCGAGCCGCATCCTCCTGCGCTGGCTGCAGGACGGCGTGCCCGGTTCGACGACGATCTCGCTCGGCGTGGAGCTCGTGGTCCGGGGGTCGACGTCGCCCGTGCGCGAGCAGGGCGCGGGGCAGGAGCGCTAGGACCGTGCGGTCGGCCCGCCGGTGCCGGTCAGGTGCCGGTCAGGTACCGGTTCCCGACCGGGCCGGGTCGGCCCGGTAGGACCGGTGCAACCACGTCGCCGCCACGCCGAGCGCGGCGGACAGGGCCGCGCCGGCGACCAGGTAGGTGGTGAACCGCCCGGAGGCGAACGGCGCCGCGCCGAGCGCCGTCCACGCGGCACCGCCCAGGAAGAGGCCCGAGGCGAAGAGGCTCACGGCTGTGGCGCGGGCGCCGGGCGCGACCTCGGTGATCCAGGTCTGGAGCGTCGTGTGCATGAACGCCCAGGCGCCCGCCAGCAGGACGCACGCGCTCAGCACACCGACCCACGCCTGGTCGAGCAGCAGGGCGGCGTACGACGCCGTGGCGAGCACCCCGCCGGTGATCAGGCGGAGCCCGGCCGACATGCCGGCCCGTGCCAGCCGCTTCACCAGCGGCGCGGCGAGCAGGACCGCGACGCCGTAGCCGGCGGTCACCAGGCCCGACCCCGTCGCGCTCATCCCTGACCGCTGCAGCAGCGCCGGCAGGTACGTGAGGATGCCCACGAGCACCATGCCCTCGACGAGGACGAGGAGCAGGACGGCGACCGGCCACGGCCGGAGGAGGACCGCCGCGAGGGACGCCGCGGGGCGCTGCCGCGGGACGTCGACCCGGGGCTCCGGGACCCGACGCAGCAGGACGACGAGCACGGCGGCGACGACGGTCGGCGCGGCGAAGGCCGCGCGCCAGCCGCTGAGGTCGGCGATGCCCGCGGCCACCAGGGTCGCGGTGGCCATGCCGACGGCCGACACCGCCATGAGGTCGGCGAGCGGGCCGTGCCGCCGGTGCGCCGGCAGCGAGTCGCCGATGTAGATGATCGCCGTCGGGAACACGGCGGCGTAGGCGGCGCCGGCGACGAAGCGCGCGACGGCGAGCACGACGACGGTGGGGGCCAGGACCCCGACGACGCCCGCGACCACGCTCATGCCGAGGGCGATCCGGACGGTCCGGACACGGCCCAGGCGGTCGGAGGCGAAGCCCCAGAGCACCTGCGTGATGCCGTAGCCGACGAAGTAGAGGGTCGCGACGACCGCCACCTGCTCCACCGGGACGTCGAGGTCGAGGGCGATCGGGATGAGCAGCGGTGCGATGGCCAGCCGGTCGAACGACGCGAGGAACACCGCGGAGTGGAGCAGGCGCAGCGCGCCCCGGAGCTCCCGCGGGTCGGGCTCGAGGGGTCCGCGCGCCGGTGCCGCTCGCGGTTCCGGCTCAGTCGGTGTCGAAGACATCGGGGTGCCGCGCCAGCTCGACGCGCGTCCGGCGGATGTGCAGCTCCAGGACGTGCGCGGCGTCCTGCGGGTCGCGCCGGCGCAGCGCCTCGACGAGCAGCGTGTGCTCGGCGTGCGTCGCCCGGCTCTCGGCGACCCCGACGAGGACCGCGAACGCCCGACGGTAGGGCTGCGTGGAGTTCCACAGCCGACGGACGATCTCCTCGATCGACGGCGCCGCCGCGCCCGCGTAGGACAGGAGGTGGAACTCCCGGTCCAGCAGGAGGAACGTCTCGAGGTCCGCGCCCTGCATGCGGGCGGCGAGGTCGGCGAGACGGTCGACGACCGCGTCGTCCAGGTGCGGGGCGGACAGGGAGAGCAGGAGCGGCTCGAGGCGCTCACGGATGAGGTACGCCTCGGTGCACTCGTGGACGGACAGCGACTCGACCCAGGCACCCGTGTTCGCGACGAGCCGCACCAGGCCCTCCCCCTCGAGCCGACGCAGCGCGTCGCGCACCGGGAGACGGCTGGCGCTGAATTCGCGCGCGAGGTCCTCCTGGACGATCCGCGAACCCGGTGCCCGGGCACCGGTGAGGATCTGCCGGCGCAGGCCGTCGACGATGCGGTCCGAGGCGGGTCCGGTCCCGGTCAGGGGTGCGTCGGTCTGCTCCGCTGCGGTCATGGGGGGCATCCTGCCGTGCGTCCCCTCAGGCGGTCGGGTCCGCGGGGTGCCACAGGAGCGTGGTCGTCCCGGGCTGCCGCTCGTAGGCCTTGCCCTCGGGGTAGCTGACGAGCTCGAGCTGCATGCCCCACGGGGCGCGGAAGTAGACCCAGCGCTGGCCCGCGGAGTGCCGCGTGCTCGCCGTCGGCTCACCCATGACGTCGACGCCCTGCTCCCTCAGGTACGCCACCGCGGCGTCGAGGTCGTGCACGTAGATCGCCAGGTGGTGCCCACCGATGTCGCTGTTGCGGGGGTGGGGCGCCTGCCCGTCCGCGGCCTCGTACTGGAAGACCTCGAGGTTCGGGCCGGTCCCGAGGCGGTAGAAGCGCAGCTCGCGCATCACGGTGCGCGGGTGGACCCCGAGGTGGACGGCCATCCAGTCGTCGTCCCGCTCGAACGGGCCCAGCGCGTAGACGCGCACGCAGCCGAGGACGTCGACGAGGAACCGCTCCGCCTCCTCGAGGTCCGGGACGGTGATCCCGATGTGCTCCGTGCCCACCAGGCCGGGAAGCGCCATTGCTCCTCCTTGTATCCGAAGTCGTGCCAGATCGGCGGTCCGGGTCGCACGAGTCGGGGCCGCGGTCTTGTGAATGTATCCAATCACGCTCTAGGCTCAGAGACCAGAGGTTCGCTTCGAAGGAGAGACGACCATGCGGAGGACGCCGCTCGAGCCCAGCTCCCCCTGGGTCCGCGTCGAGAGCACGCCCGAGGACTGGGACGCAGCCGATCCCGCGCTGCTGGCCACGATGCTCGGCCAGCTCCATCTCATCCGGGCGTTCGAGGAGACGGTCCTCGACCTCGCGGGACAGGGTCTGGTCCACGGCCCCGCCCACTCGAGCATCGGCCAGGAGGGCGGCGCCGTGGGCTCGGTGCTGGCCCTGCGCGCCGCGGACGCCGTCAACGGCTCCCACCGCGGGCACCACCAGTTCCTCGCCAAGGCGCTCTCCTACGTCGCGCCGACGCTGGACCTCGCCTCCCTCGTGACCGACGACCTCGCCGTCGTCCTGCGCCGCACCCTCGCCGAGATCCTGGGCCTCGCCGAGGGCTACTGCCGCGGCCGCGGTGGCTCGATGCACCTGCAGTGGATGGAGGCCGGGGCGCTCGGCACGAACGCGATCGTCGGCGGCGGCGTGCCGATGGCAGCGGGCAACGCGTGGGCGCAGCGCCAGGCCGGCACGGACGACGTCACGGTCACGTACTTCGGCGACGGTGCGATCAACATCGGCTCGGTCCTGGAGTCGATGAACCTCACGGCGGCGTGGGACGTGCCGCTCTGCTTCTTCGTGGAGAACAACCTCTACGCGGTGTCCACCACGGTGGCCGAGGCGACGGGCGAGCCGCGGCTCTCGGCGCGGGGACCGGGCTTCGGCCTCGCGTCGTGGCACGTCGACGGCATGGACCCGCTCGCGGTGCACCTGGTCATGACGGAGGCCGTCGAGCACATGCGCTCGGGGAAGGGCCCGGTGCTCGTCGAGGCCGAGGTGTACCGCTTCTTCCACCAGAACGGCCCGTACCCCGGTTCGGCCTTCGGGTACAGGAAGAAGGACGAGGAGGCGCAGTGGCGGGCTCGTGACCCGCTCGAGCGCGTGGCGACCGAGATGACCGAGCGGGGGCTCGTCGACGCCGACACCGTCGCGCGGGTGCGGAAGCAGGCCGTGGAGGCCATGGCCGTCGTCGTCGAGGCGCTCACGGAGGCCGACCCCGAGGGCAAGCCCGGGACCCGGCGGATCCGGCCCGACCTGTGGCCCAGCACGGACTTCGTCGACGTCGGCGTCCGGGGAGACCTGTCCGAGGTCGCCGGCGCGCGCACCGCGGAGCAGGAGGACCACGGCGGCCCCATGGTCACCACCAAGTTCGTCGAGGCCGTCTCGGGCGTCATGAACCGGCGGATGGGCACCGACGAGCGGATCGTCGTCCTCGGCGAGGACGTCCACCGCCTGGGCGGCGGCACGAACGGCGCCACCAAGGGCCTGGCCGACGCCTACCCCGGCCGCGTGCTCGGCACGCCGATCAGCGAGAACGCGTTCGTCGGGCTGGGCGGCGGCATGGCCCTGGACGGGCGCTACCGGCCGGTGGTCGAGCTCATGTACCCCGACTTCCTCTGGGTGGCAGCCGACCAGCTGTTCAACCAGATCGGCAAGGCACGCCACATGTTCGGCGGCGACAACGCCGTGCCGTTCGTCCTGCGCACGAAGGTCGCGGCAGGGACGGGGTACGGGTCGCAGCACTCCATGGACCCCACCGGCATCTTCGCCACGGCGCCGGGGTGGCGGGTCGTCGCGGCGTCCACGCCGTTCGACTACGTGGGCCTCATGAACGCCGCGCTCGCGATCGACGACCCGGTCCTCGTCCTCGAGCACGTCGGCCTCTACGGGACCACGGGGGAGATCCCCGAGGACGACCTCGACTTCCACATCCCCGTCGGCAGGGCCAAGGTGCGTCGGGAGGGCTCCGACGTCACCGTCCTGACGTACCTGAGCATGGTCGGCCACAGCCTGGAGGCCGTCGAGCAGACGGGCGTCGACGCGGAGGTCGTCGACCTGCGCTGGCTGGACCGCGCGAGCATCGACTGGGACACGATCGGGGCGTCGATCCGCAAGACGAACGCCGTCCTCATCGCCGAGCAGGGTGCCCTCGGCACCTCCTACGGCGGCTGGCTCGCCGACGAGATCCAGCGCCGCTTCTTCGACTGGCTCGACCAGCCGGTGCAGCGCGTCACGGGCCGCGAGGCGTCACCGAGCATCTCCAAGGTGCTCGAGCGGGCGGCCATCGCGCGGACCGAGGAGGTCGTGGCGGGCCTGCGCCGCGTGACCGAGGGGATGGGTGGCTGACGTGGCGACGCTGATCCGGATGCCGGCCGTCATGACGGGCGCCGGCGAGGCCGTCATCGCCGCGTGGGTCGCGGAGGAGGGCGCCACGGTCGCCGTCGGCGACGTCCTCGCTGAGGTCGAGACCGAGAAGGCCGTCGTCGAGCTCGCCGCGGAGACCGCCGGCGTGCTCGTCCGTCGTCTGGCCGCCGACGGCGAGACCGTCGAGGTGGGTGCACCCGTCGCCGTCCTGGGCGAGGCGGGGGAGGACGTGGACCTCGACGCGCTCCTCGGCGCAGCGGCGGCTCTAACCTCGGAGGCCCAGGGCTCCGCCGACGACGGCGCGGCGGTCGGTGGGGCGGCCGAGCTGGCCGACGCTGCCGAGGACGCGGCGCTCTCCGGTGGCCAGGCGTCGGGCGGCGCTGCTCCCACCGATGGGGCGCCGGACGGCGCTGCTCCCTCGGGTGGCGAGGCGTCGGGCGCTGCTCCCTCGGGTGAGGCGTCGGACGGCGCTGCTCCCCCCGGCGAGCGGCGCTTCGCCAGCCCGATCGCGCGCAAGATGGCACGGGAGGCGCAGCTCGACCTGGAGCGGGTCCGCGGGACCGGCCCCGGCGGGCGGATCGTGCGTCGTGACGTGGAGTCGGCGATCGCGACGGGCGCGTCGGCCGGCGCCCCGGCGACCGCGCAGGCTCCTGCCGCTCCCACGGCGCCCTCGCCGCAGCCCGCGGCGTCCGCCCCGGCGGCAGCCGTGGCGCCGGCGCCGGGGAGCCGGGTGCCGCACACCCCCATGCGGCGGGCGATCGCTCGCCGCCTCGCGGAGAGCAAGGCGACGGTGCCGCACTTCTACGTCGTCGCGGAGCCGCGCGTCGACGCCCTGCTCGACCTCCGGCGCCAGGTCAACGAGGCGGGCGACGTGCGCGTCTCGGTCAACGACCTCGTCGTCAAGGCGGTGGCCGCGGCGTACCGGGCCGTCCCCGAGGCGAACGTGCAGTGGGGCGAGGACGAGATGACCGTGCTGGACGGCGTCGACGTCGCGATCGCCGTCGCGACCGACGGCGGCCTGGTCACCCCGGTGCTGCGGGGCGTCGGGCAGCTGCCCGTCTCCGAGGTGTCGCGCCGGTCGGCCGACCTCGTCGCGCGTGCCCGGTCCGGCCGGCTCAGGCAGCCCGAGCTCGAGGGCGGCTCGATCACCGTGTCCAACCTGGGCATGTACGGGACGCCGGAGTTCGCGGCGATCCTCAACCCGCCGCAGGCGGCCATCCTCGCCGTGGGGGCCGCGGTCCAGCAGCCGGTGGTGGTGGACGGCGCGCTCGCCGTGGGCACGGTCATGCGGTGCGTCCTCTCGGCGGACCACCGTGCGGTCGACGGTGCGCTCGCGGCTCGGTGGGCGGCCGCCTTCACCCGAGCGGTGGAGAACCCGCTGACCATCCTGGTGTGACCCCGCCGGGCGGGACCCCGGCGGGGCGCCGGGTCACGGCACCGGCGACGGGTGTCTAGCCTGGGCCGGTGCGCATCGTCCACGTCTCCGACTGCTACGCCCCGCGCACGGGCGGCATCGAGTCGCAGGTCCGCGACCTGGCGAGGGTGCAGGCGGCCGCCGGGGACGAGGTGCACGTCCTCACGGCGACCGCCGGCCCGCGCGGGCACCACGCCCCGGGGGAGGCGCCCGAGGACGACGACGGCGTCGCGGTCCACCGGCTCGGGGCGCGCCTGCCCTTCGACCTCCCCGTCAACCCCGCCGCGCCGCCCCGGATGCGGCAGCTGTTCGAGAGCCTCGCGCCGGACGTCGTCCACGTGCACGCGGGCGTGGTGTCCCCGTTCGCGTTCGACGGGACGCGTGTCGCCGTCGACGCCGGCCTGCCCGTCGCGGTCACGTGGCACTGCATGCTGGACGGGGTCGTCGGATCGCTGCGGGCCGTGGTCCGGCGGACGCACTGGCGCTCCGAGCCCCTGGCGCTGAGCGCGGTGAGCGGGGCGGCCGCGCGTCGCGTCGAGGCGGTGTTCGACGCACCCGTCGCCGTCGTCCCCGACGGGATCGACCTCGACGCCTGGGCGCCCGCGGCTCGGCTCGACGGCGCCGCCGGGAGCGCGGGCACCGGCGGGGCGGCGGGACCACCCCTCCGCCTCGTCGCCACGATGCGCCTGGCCCCGCGCAAGCGCGGGCCGGCGCTCATCGACGTCGTCGCCCGTGCCGCGCGGTCCCTGCCCCCGGGGTCGCTCACGCTGGACGTCGTCGGCGACGGTCCCGCGAGGGCCGCGATGCAGCGCCGCGCGCACCGGCGCGGCCTGGACGACGTCGTCCGACTCCGCGGGCGGGTGCCCCGGGCGGAGCTGCCCGCCCTCTACGCCGGCGCGGACGCCTTCCTGGCGCCCGCCCGGCTCGAGGCGTTCGGGATCGCGGCCCTCGAGGCGCGGACCGCCGGGCTCGTCGTCGTCGCGCGGCGGGGGACCGGGGTGGAGGAGTTCGTCACCTCCGAGGAGGACGGCCTGCTCGTCGCCGACGACGCCGCGATGGCCGCCGCCGTCGTCCGCCTCGCCACCGAGCCGGGCCTCCTCGAGCGCCTCCGGACGACGGCGGTGCGACGGCGACCCGTGCACGGGTGGCGGCTGACGGCGCAGGCGGCTCGCGCCGAGTACGACCGCGCGAGGGCGCTCCGCGCTCCGTGACACCGCGGCCGGGGCGGTCCCCGGCTCCTGACGCGCGCGGACGGGCTCCTGACCAGCGCGGACGCCGCCCGCCGCGCGGAGCCGTCCCTTCGTGGGTAGGCCCTTGGTCCGGGAGCCTTTGGACCTATGTCACGGCTCCGGCCGTGAGAAAGACTTGTCCCATCGAGCCGCAGAGGGCTCACCGGGACGATGGCCTTCAGGTCGGCTCCCGGACTCGGAGCAGTTCCTGGGAAGGAGTGGACGATGTCCACGACTGGGGTCAACACGAAGGCTGTTCGTCTCATCGCCGTGCTGCTGATGGTCGCCGGGGTGGTGCTCGTCGCCGGCGGTGCCGCGACCTGGATCACCGTGCGCAGCCAGCTGGTGGCGGAGAACATCACGATCCCGGACGACGCGATGGCGTTCGCCGGCAACGTCGTGGACGGTCCGCTGGACGCGTACGTGCAGGCGGACATCATCAACAAGCACGCGCTGGAGGGCTCCGGTGGCAAGACCTACGCCGAGCTGGACCGTGAGGACCCGGCGCGCGCCTCGGTGATGAACGGGTCGTTCCTGCGGGCGTCGCTGTTCACGTCGGTGATCGCGTTCGGTGTGGCGGCCTTCGCGGCCGGCATGGGTGTCCTGTTCGCCGTGACCGGGTACGCGCTGCGGGCCCTCGTCCCGGCCGCCGCCGACGTCGCGCCGCGCCAGACGGTCGGTGCCCGCGCCTGACGCCCCGGCGCGCGCACCGACGCGCCGCCCCACCTGACGGCGGCGGCGCACACATCGAGGGCCGCACCAGCCACCGCTGGTGCGGCCCTCCGTGTGTGCCGGTCGTCCGCCCCCTCCAGGTGGACGACCGGCCGCTGCGGCGTGCGGCCGGCAGGCGGCCGCCCGACGTCAGGCGCCGCGGGTGCGTCGACGGCTCGCCGAGACGAGCGACCCCACGACCAGCGCGACGCCCGCGAGGGCGACCGTCGCGATCACGGCGAGCTGCACGTCGAAGACGACGCCCGCCGCCGCCGCCGCGAGCAGCGCCCCGGCGATGATGACGACGACGCCCCACACCACGGTGCCGACGCGCACGCCGCGGGCGATCTCCGGCTCGGCGGTCGGGCGCGCAGCCGTCGTCGTCGGTGCGGTGGCGGGCGCGGACCACGGGGCGTCGTCGTCGGCGTGGCGGGTGGCCCTGCCTGCCGTCGCCCCCTCCGCCCGGGCGGTGACTGTGGCGCCCTCGGGGCGGGCGGTGCCCGTCGTCCCCTCGTCCATCGTCGGCTCCTCGGTCGTGTCGGTGCTGGTGTCGGTGCTGGTGTCGGTGCTGCTGAGGGCCTCGGTGCTGCGGGTCCCGTCCGCGTCGCGGACGTGCTCCCGGCCGGTCTCGTCGGTCATGTCACTCCTCCTCGACGCTCACGGCCCCGGCGCCGACGGAGATGTCGAGCACCACCTGGGGCTCCGCGCCGTCCTCGACCGCCGGCGACTCGTACGCCATGCGCTGCTGGCCGAAGCCGGTCTGCGCCTGGCCGCCGAGCCACTGCACCTCGCCGGCGAACACCTGGATGTCGGCCGTGAACGCGCCGCCCTCGGGCATCCGGACGGTGACCTCGCCCGCGCCGACCGAGATCGGCACCTCCACCACGTCGCCGTCGCGCAGCGGGAGCTCGGTCAGGTCGATGGTCGCCTCGCCGGCGCCCACGGAGTAGCCGCGCTCGGCCTCGGCGACCGTCGTCGGGGTGTTGCGGATCTCGCCCATGCCGGTGCTGGTGCCGTCCCAGCTCCACTCGGTCCAGTCCACCCGCGCGAAGAACGCCAGGGGGATCAGCACGATCGTCGTGATGACGGCGAGGGCGCCGAGGGCGCCGCTGTGGCGCCCGCGCAGCCCGGCCAGGACGATGCCGATGCCCGCCAGGACGACGACCGCGGAACCGGCCGCCAGCAGCACCGGACCGTCGAAGGCACCCACGCGCTGGGCGTACCAGAAGCCGGCGAGGGCCAGCAGGCCGAGGCCGAGCACGATGCTGACGGTCGTGGAGCCCGGGCCGAGGACGCGGGGCCGCGGCGGGGCGGGTGGGGTCGGCGGCACGGAGGGTGTCGGGGTGCCGGGGTAGGCGCCGCCGCCCCCTCCTCCGTAGGCAGGACCTCCGTAGGCGGGGCCGCCGTACGCGCTGCTGCCGTACGCGGGTCCGCCGTACGCGGGGCTGCCGATCACGGAACCGGTCAGGGGTGGCGCGGGGGTGCCGGCCGCGAAGGTCGTGCTCGTGGGTGCCGCAGCGGCGGACGCCCGGGCGTCGGACGCCGTCGGGTACGGCGCGGTGGTGTCCATGGGGTTCCCTGTGGGTCGGGCGGCCTCCTCGGCCGCGGGGTCCGTGCCGTGACCGGGCGCGGGCGGGGGTGGTGTCGCGGGACCGGCCGGGGCGCCGGCACCGAAGGCTCGGGTGCCGTCGTCGCGTCGAGCGGTCGTGACGAGGACGACCAGCAGCACGACCGCGCCGAGCCAGAACAGGCCGCCCCACCAGTGGTCGTCGGACCAGCCGCCCCACCAGGGCAGCCACCGGTCGGGCGAGGACAGCCCGGAGAAGAAGGCCACGGCGATGCCGATGAGCGCGACGTCGAAGTGGCCGCGGAAGAGCTGCTGCAGGTGGATCCGACCGTCCTTCTCCTCCGGCAGGAGGGCCCAGGCCACCGCGTACGCGACGAGTCCGAGGCCGCCGAGGAAGGACGTGAGGACGAAGAGCCCGCGCACCACGAGGGGGTCGATCCCGGCCCGGCGCGCGAGCCCGCCCGCCACGCCGCCGATCCACCGCTCCTCGCTGCGCACGATGCCGGCGCGGCGGATGCCGTCGAAGAACCCGTCGGTGCCGCTGGGGCGCGGGGGCGGGGGGTACGGCGCGTACGGTCCGGGGGCGCCGCCCGGGTACTGCCCGGAGGGCTGGCCGGCGGCGTTCGCCGGCGGGGGAGGCGTGGTCGTGTCCATGGATCCAGCCTGCTCCCGTGCAGGCCGACCGGGGTATCGGTTGGTGCCCTGACCTCACCCTGATCCGTGCAGCCGCGCGACCCTGACCGTACCCGGAACGGTCCCCTGAACGGCCCTGACATCGGCCTGAGCGGCCCCACGGCCGCCCCCGCCCGTGTGACGATGCTGCTCGTGACGACCACCCCCGCCGTGCGTGCGCGTCTGCCGCTGCGCCGGCCCCTCCAGGGCCGGTGGGTGGTCGGCGTGTGCGCCGGTCTTGCGGCGCACCTGGGCGTGTCGGTCGCCGTCGTCCGAGCCCTCTTCCTGCTGCTCCTGCCGCTCGGCGCGACCGGTGTGATCCTCTACGTCTTCCTGTGGGTCACGGTGCCCTCCGGTGACCCGGTGAGGACCGCCGGCGAGCAGCGGCCCGCCGCGCTGAGCCGCCTGGCGCCGCGCCTGCGTGACCCGGAGCGGCCGGTGCCGCTGACCGACATCGGCCTGGGCGTCCTGCTGCTCGCCGGGGCCGGCCTGCTGCTGGCGATCCGCTTCGGCTGGGACGTCGACTACTCGTGGGTCGTGCCGACGCTCATCGCGCTCGTCGGGGCCGGCCTGGCGTGGAGCCAGCTCGACGCCGTCCAGCGGGACCGCTGGCTGTCGCGTGCCGGGGGCCGCACGCCGGCGAGCGTCCTGCGGCTCGTCGGCGGGGTGCTGCTCGTGGGTCTCGGCGTGGTGCTGCTCGTGGGCCAGGACGAGCCGGTCGACGCGCTGCTGCGCTCGGCGGTCGCGGCGCTCGCCGTGCTCGTCGGGGCCGCCCTGGTGCTCGCGCCGTGGTGGCTGCGCCTCGTGCGCGAGCTCGGCGACGAGCGCGCGGCACGGGCGCGGGAGTCCGAGCGCGCCGACATCGCAGCCCACCTGCACGACTCGGTGCTGCAGACCCTCGCCCTCATCCGCGCCCGCTCCGACGACCCCGACGACGTCGCCCGGCTCGCCCGGGCGCAGGAGCGCGAGCTCCGCTCGTGGCTCTACGACGACCGCAGCAGCCCGGGCACCTCGCTGGCTGACGCGGTGCGCGACGTCGTCGGCGAGGTCGAGGACCGGTACGCCGTGGCGGTGGACACCGTCGTCGTGGGGGACTGCGTGCCCGAGAACGGCGCCGAGGCGCTGCTGCAGGCGACACGGGAGGCGCTGCTCAACGCCGCCAACCACGGACGGCCGCCGCTGTCGCTGTACCTGGAGTGCACGCCGCAGCAGGTCGAGGTGTTCGTGCGGGACCGCGGCGACGGGTTCGCGCTCGACGCGGTGCCGCACGACCGGTTCGGCGTGCGGGAGTCGATCATCGGACGGATGCGCCGCCGCGGGGGGACCGCGACGGTGAGGAGCCGGCCGGGCCAGGGCACCGAGGTGCACCTGTGCCTGCCCCGGCACGACGAGGACGGGGAGGCGCGATGAGCGGGCTGATCGGCAGCACGGTGGGGGGTGGCGCCCAGGGGTCCGGCGGTGACGTGCTCGACGTCGTCCTCGTCGACGACCACCTCATGTTCCGAGCGGGGGTGCGCGCGTCCCTCGACGGCCGGATCCGCGTGGTCGGCGAGGCCGACGACGTCCCGTCCGCGATCGAGGCCGTGCGACGGCTGCGCCCGCCGGTCGTCATCCTCGACGTGCACCTGCCCGGCGGGAACGGCGGGGGCGGCGCCGAGGTGATCCAGGCGTGCACCGACCTGCTCGGGGAGGTGCGTTTCCTCGCGCTGTCGGTCTCCGACGCCGCCGAGGACGTCGTCGCCGTCATCCGGGCCGGCGCCCGCGGCTACGTGACGAAGGCGATCTCCGGGCCCGACCTGTCCGACGCGGCGCGCCGCGTGGCGGGCGGCGACGCCGTCTTCTCCCCGCGGCTGGCGGGCTTCGTCCTCGACGCCTTCGGGGCGGCGGCGGGGGACATCGCGACCGGCGACGACGAGCTGGACCGGCTCTCCGCACGCGAGCGCGAGGTGATGCGGCTCATCGCGCGGGGGTACTCCTACCGCGAGGTCGCATCCGAGCTGTTCATCTCGATCAAGACGGTCGAGACGCACGTCTCGGCGGTGCTGCGGAAGCTCCAGCTGTCGTCCCGCCACGAGCTGACGCGGTGGGCGGCGCAGCGCCGCCTGCTCTGAGTGCCGTCCCGGGGCGGAGGGTTCGCGCGGCCGGTGCGAGGCCCCGTAGGGTCGACATGCCTGCCTCGCGCGCGAGGCTGAGCCGGCGCGAGCCGCGGACCCGAGCCCGGAGGACAGCGATGCCCGACGGGACGACGCACGACGAGGGCCTGCTCGAGGTGCTGGCGCAGTTCGACAGCCTGCTGGAGGCCGCCCCCCTGGGCATCGGCATCTTCGACCGGGACCTGCGCCACGTGCGGGTCAACGCCGTGCTCGAGGAGATGAACGGTCAGCCCGCGGACGTGCTCCTGGGCCGCACGCCCGCCGAGGTCAACGGCGAGATCGGCCGGCAGGCGGAGGTCCTGTACCGGGAGGTCATGGACAGCGGTGTCGCCATGCGCGACGTGCGGCTGACCGGCCAGGTCGCGGCGCGGCCCGGGCAGGTGCGCCACTGGAGCACGACGTTCCACCCGGTGCGGCGCGCGGGGGTGGTGATCGGTCTGTGCGTCATCGTCGACGACGTCACCGCCGAGCAGGACCTGTACGACGCCCTCGCGGTCGCCCAGCGCGCTCACCAGCGCCTGGCCGAGGACCTGCAGCGGGACCTCCTGCCGCCGATGGTCGTGCCGGGTGCCCAGGTCGCGGCGGTCTACCGGCCCGCGAGCAGCTCCTCCGCGGTCGGTGGTGACTTCTACGACGTCGTCGAGGTGGACGATCAGCGATGGCTGCTCGTCATCGGTGACGTGCAGGGCAAGGGGCCGCTGGCCGCGTCGCTGAGCGGGGCGTTGCGCTTCGCCATCCGCGCCGCTGCGGTCGTCGACCCGGACCCGGCCCGTGTCATGTCCACGGTCAACGACGTGCTCATGCACCTGGACGACGACCGGACGTGCACCGCCGTGTGCCTCCTCGTGGAACGGGACGGGGTCTCGTGGTCCGTTCGCGGCGTCGCGGCCGGGCACCCGGCGCCCCTCGTCGTCCGGGGCGGGCGTGGGGACGGCCCGGTCGGCATCGAACGCCTCGGGCCGCCCAACCTGCTCCTCGGCGCGGTGCGGGGTACCGGCTACCGCGCGGGCACGACCACCCTGGGGCCCGGCGAGAGCCTCGTGATCTACACGGACGGGGTCAGCGAGGCGCGGGTGCCGCGGTCGACGCAGCTCGCGGAGGGCGCCCCGCCGTCCACGCCCATCGCGATGTTCGGCGAGGCCGGGGTCCGCACGGCGCTGACGGCAGCCTCCGCGTCCCCCGGCGCCACGTCCGACGACGACGCGGCCAGCCGGCTCGCCGCTGCGGTCCACGCCGCCGTGGAGGCGTTCACCGGCGGAGCGCTCCGTGACGACCTCGCGCTGCTGGTGTTCCACGTCCCGGAGGGTCCCGCGGAGGTTCCCCCCGCACCTCGCTGACGCAGCAGCGGCGCGGGAAGGACGGTGCCGGCGAACGGGCTCAGCGACGTCCGGCCGCGCTGCTCCCCTCGCCGCGGAGGATCGACGCCATCGCCTTGCCGCGCGCCAGCTCGTCGACGAGCTTGTCCATCCACCGGATCTGCTGCATGAGCGGGTCGTCGATCTCCTCGACCCGGACACCGCACACGACGCCCCGGATCTCGGAGGTGTGCGGGTTCATCGCCGGCGCCCGGGCGAAGAAGGTCTCCAGGTCGACGTCGGAGGCGACCGCCGCCTCGAGGCCGGCCGTGTCGTAGCCGGTGAGCCAGGTGATGACCCGGTCCACCTCGTCGCGGGTGCGGCCCTTCCGCTCCACCTTGGCGACGTACAGCGGGTAGATGCTCGCGAAGCTCGCGCCGAAGATCCGGTGTCCGGCCATCTCGCCTCCTCCGTTCCGCGGGCGGGCCTGACTCTCGCCCAGGCTAGCCGTGCCGCGTCTGTCAGGGGCCGCGCCTACCCTGGACCTCGACATGGACACGCTCTTCTCCGACCTCCCGCTGGCCGGCGTCCCCCGCACCGCCGAGGGTCGCCTCCCGCGGGCGGTCCCGCCGCGCCCGACCGCCGACGACGACGCCCCGGGCCCGGCAGGTGACGCGCCGGCAGACGTCCCGGCGGGCACAGCCCAGGCCCGGGACACCGCACGTGCGGACTCGCTCCTCGAGGGCCTCAACACCGAGCAGCGCGAGGCGGTGCTGCACGCCGGCTCCCCGCTCCTCATCGTCGCGGGGGCGGGCTCCGGCAAGACGCGCGTCCTGACGCACCGGATCGCGCACAAGCTGGCGACGCACCAGGTGCGTCCGTCGGAGGTCCTGGCGATCACCTTCACGAACAAGGCCGCCGGCGAGATGCGCGAGCGCGTCGAGAGCATCGTCGGACCTGCGGCCCGCTCGATGTGGGTGTCGACCTTCCACTCGGCGTGCGTGCGCATCCTGCGGCGCGAGCACGCCGCGCTCGGCATGCGGTCGTCCTTCTCCATCTACGACTCGGCCGACTCCCAGCGTCTGCTGACGCTGGTAGCCCGCGAGCTGGACCTCGACATCAAGAAGTACCCCGCCCGGGCGCTCGCGTCGAAGATCTCCAAGCTCAAGGACGAGCTCGTCGACCCGGACACCTACGCGCAGAGCTCCGGGGCGGCGTCGGGGGAGGCGGACCAGTTCGACGCGGTCCTGTCCTCGGTCTACACGCGCTACCAGCAGCGGCTCCGGGCGGCGCACGCCCTGGACTTCGACGACCTCATCATGACCACGGTGCACCTGCTGCAGGCGTTCCCGGAGGTCGCCGAGCACTACCGCCGGCGGTTCCGGCAGATCCTCGTCGACGAGTACCAGGACACCAACCACGCGCAGTACGTGCTGGTGCGGGAGCTCGCGGCGGCCGGCGAGCAGGGCGTGCCGGCGGAGCTGACCGTCGTCGGCGACGCGGACCAGTCCATCTACGCGTTCCGCGGCGCCACCATCCGCAACATCCTCGAGTTCGAGGCGGACTACCCGGACGCCCGCACGATCCTGCTGGAGCAGAACTACCGGTCGACCCAGACGATCCTGTCCGCGGCGAACGCCGTCATCTCCCGCAACCCGGGTCGCAAGCCGAAGCGGCTGTGGACCGACTCCGGCGCCGGCCCGCAGATCGTCGGGTACGTCGCGGACAACGAGCACGAGGAGGCGCGGTTCGTCGCGGAGGAGATCGACCGCCTCGGGGACGCGGAGGGCGTGCGGCCGGGCGACGTCGCCGTCTTCTACCGGACCAACGCCCAGTCCCGGGCGCTCGAGGAGGTGCTCATCCGCGTCGGCCTGCCGTACAAGGTCGTCGGGGGCACGCGCTTCTACGAGCGCAAGGAGATCAAGGACGCCGTCGCGTACCTGCGCGCCATCGCGAACCCCGACGACGACGTCAACGTGCGCCGGGTGCTCAACACGCCCAAGCGCGGGCTCGGGGACCGGTCCGAGGCGATGGTCGCCGCGTTCGCCGAGCGGGAGCGCATCTCGTTCGGCGCCGCTCTCGAGCGGGCCGACGAGGCCCCGGGCGTGGGGACGCGCGCGGTCACGGGCCTGCGGGCGTTCGCCGAGCTCATGGCCGGCCTGCGGGACCTGGCAGCCTCCGGCGCCGGCCCCGCCGAGGTGCTCGGCGCGGTCCTGGACCGCACGGGCTACCTCGCCGACCTCCGCGCCAGCGACGACCCGCAGGACGGCACGCGCGTCGAGAACCTCGCCGAGCTCCACGCGGTCGCCACGGAGTTCGAGCAGGCCGAGCCGGACGGCGACCTCACGGACTTCCTCGAGCGCGTCTCGCTCGTCGCCGACTCCGACCAGATCCCGGACGTCCGTGAGGGCGAGGACGTCGAGGCGGCCGTCGCCGCCGCGCGGGAGCAGGGCGTCGTGACCCTCATGACGCTGCACACCGCGAAGGGGCTGGAGTTCCCCGTGGTCTTCGTGACCGGCTGGGAGGACGGGACGTTCCCGCACCTGCGCTCGCTGTCGGACCCCGACGAGCTCGCGGAGGAGCGGCGCCTCGCCTACGTCGGACTGACGCGCGCCCGGCTCCGCCTCTACATCTCCCGCGCTGCCGTCCGGACGGCGTGGGGGGCCCCCAACGAGTTCCCCGCCAGCCGATTCCTCGACGACGTCCCGGAGGAGCTCGTCGACTGGAAGCGCAAGGAGTCGAGCATGGCCGTCCTGCGGGCCGGCGGCAGCAGCGGGTGGGGGTCCGGTGCCTCGGCGTGGGGCAGCCGCGGCGGCTCCGGAGGATCGCGCCCGCGCCGGGACCTCGACAGCCCGGTCGTCACGCGCAAGGCCCTGCCCTCCACGGGCGCCACGTTCGGCTCGGCCACACCGCGGCCGGCCGGTGATGTCCCCTCTCTGGAGATCGGGGACAAGGTGACCCACGACGCCTACGGCATGGGGACCGTCGTCGCGGTCGAGGGCGCCGGGCCGAACGCCGTCGCGAAGATCGACTTCGGTGCGGACGGCACCAAGCGCCTCCTGCTGCGCTACTCGCCGGTCACCAAGCTCTGAAGCACCGCTCGCAGCGGCGACCCGCCGCGCTCTCGGTGTGCCTTCGTCGGCCGTGCACCGACGCCGAGACCGTGCCTCCAGGGGCACGGTCTCGGCGCACAGGCACGGTGTCAGCGTGGGCCGGTGCGGGCGTCCGCACAGACAACCGTGCAGGTCAGCGCAGGATGCCGCAGACCGCCGGGTCGGTCGCCTCGGCGGGCAGGCTCGGGTCCAGCTCGCTGGCGCCCTCGTCGCTGAAGCTGTACATCCCGTCGCCGTCGTAGTCGACGCCGTGGATGACGAGGACGCCCTCACCGGCGCGGATCGCGTCGGCGATCTGCTTCGGCGTGCCCTCGCCACCGGCGTAGCCGGTGCCGGCCACCCGGGTGACGTTCATGTCTCCGCGCTGGTAGTGGTAGCTGCCGTCCTGCGCGACCGGGAACCGGTCCACGGCGAGAACGCTGGCGGGGGAGGTGTCGCCCGTGGTGGTCAGGGAGAGGACGACAGGGCCGTAGGCGGGCACGCCCTCGACCGTGTTGATGCGGCCGTCGCCGTCGGCGTCGTCGAACAGGCCCGGGCACTCGTTGCGGGCGTCGTCGCCGTAGTGGATGTGCTGGGCGTGGGGGGCGTCCGGCGTGAGGCCGTGGGCGTGCACCTCGGCGGAGAGGATCTTCTGGTTGCGGACGACGACGGTCGCCGTGCCGTGCGCGCCGGAGCCGTTGAGCGCTGCGAGGTCCGCGTTGAGCGTGACCGTCTTGTCCTGGCCGCGGTTCCCCTCCTGCGGGTGGGCCAGGGCCGGGGTGGCTCCGACGAGAGCGACGGCGCAGAGAGCCGCCGCGGTGGTGCCGAGTCGTGCCGTGCCGTGTCGCTTGTTCACTGTCTGCTCCTCGGTTCGACCGGGCGGGTGGGCCCCGCCGTCCCGTGAGGTTCGGAACCGGGAGTGGAGCAGATGGGTCGGATCGCCACGGATCCGTACAGATCGGCACGGTGGCGGCGAGGAGGCACGGCACAGGTGAGGATCGGGTGGCGCGGAGGCGCGCCGCCGCCGCCGCGGTTCTGCGGGAGACTGGGCGACAACGCCCATCCCACCGACGAGGAGTCACCACCGTGCCCCAGGGAACCGTCCGCTGGTTCGACGCCGACCGGGGGTTCGGCTTCCTCGACCTCGGAGGCGACGCCGAGGACCTGTTCGTGCACGCGTCCGAGATCCTCGGCGGCGACGGGACGCGGCTCCTCCGGGAGGGGCAGGTCGTCGAGTTCGAGGTGGGCGAGGGGGACCGCGGCCCGCAGGCGCGCCGCGTCCGGGTCACGGGCGACCAGGCCGTCGACGGGCCCCTGGGCGTGCTCGGCACCGTCAGCTGGTACGAGCCGACCAAGGGGTACGGCTTCATCGCCCCCGACGGTGGTGGCGCCGAGATCTTCGTGCACAGCTCGGCCATCGTGGGTGGCGGCGTGATCGTGGACGGGCAGCGCGTGGCGTTCCTGGTGGTGGAGGGGGAGAAGGGGCCGCAGGCGGACCACCTGCTGCCCCTCGGTGCGGAGGCTGCCCAGCAGGTCGTGGCGGCCGACGGGGCGGACGGCACCGTGTCCTTCTACGACGCGGAGAAGGGGTTCGGGTTCGCCACCCAGGACTCCGGCGGGGAGGACGTCTTCGTCCATGCCCGCGCGCTGGCCGGAGGGCTGACCGAGCTGTCCGAGGGCGATCGCATCACCTTCGACGTCGCCGCGAGCGAGCGGGGGCTGCAGGCCCGCGACGTGCGGCTCGTGGGCGGTGCCGCGCGGCGGGGCGCTCCCACGGCGCCCGCCCGCGGCAGGTCGGGCCGCCAGGAGACGTCCGGGGCGCCGGTGCGCGGCGGCGAGGGCGTCGTCGCGCGCTACGACGCCGACCGCGGCTTCGGCTTCATCGCCCCGGACGCGGGCGGCGCGGACCTGTTCGTGCACGTGTCGGTCGTGAAGGGCGCCCAGGCGCTGGAGGAGGGCGACCGGGTCCGGTACACGGTCCGTCAGGGCGATCGGGGACCGCAGGCGGACCGCGTCGAACGGCTCTGAGCCGGACGGTGGTCCGGCGGCCGAGCCCGGCTCCCGCCATGCCCGCCCTCGCCGCGGGCACCGGCATCAGCCGTCACGTCAACGATCGCTCGCCGGAGACGTCGTACTCCGCCACGGACGCGGCGAGGATGGCGGCGCTCTGCTCGTCGCTGGGTCCGCTCCCGCGGAACGTCTCCACGGCGGCTCGTGACACCCAGCGTTCGAAGACGTTGATGCGACCGGGGTCCAGGACGTCCGCCGCGAGGCTGAAGTCGAGGCAGCCGTCAGCGGCGCGGGCCTGGCGGACGACGTCGGCGCAGTCGGAGAGATAGGACTCCCGGACCGGGGGATCGACGACGAGGTGCCCGGCAACGATGATCATCTGTTCCTCCGAGGGCGGTGGGTGGTCTCTGGCGGCGACGGGGCGGCTCGAGGTCGTGGCCGCGAGGTGGTCCGCCCGCGGCCGTTCGTGGTCCTCAGTCCGTGGCCGAGACGATCCAGATGTGGTTGCCGTCCGGGTCCCGCAGGGCGAAGAGCAGTGGCGCCCCGGGCATCTGGTTCGGCGCCGGGTCCAGGTCGATGCCGCCGACGGAGCTGAGGCGCGCGTGCTCGGCGAGCACGTCCGGAACCTCGACGCCGATCGCCGAACCGCCCGGCGTCCCGCCCATGGGCGGGTTGAGGGCGAGCCGGGCGGTGGACCCGGGAGGGGCCACCTCGAGCCAGCGGTGCTCGCCGTCGGGGCCGAAGCGGGCGTCGCCGCGCAGCTCCCAGCCGAGCGTGTCCGTGTAGAAGGAGAGGGCGGCGTCCTGGTCGGACACGCCGAACATGGCGGTCGCGAGGGAGGCCTGCGGGGCAGGTGCGGTGGTCATGCCTGGGTAGACCGAGCGCGGGCACGGAACTCATCGGCCCGGGCAGCGCCGGTGCCCGCCGGCGCGCTGGCGTCGTCCCGGTGCGAGCGGTAGAACCGGTCCGTGGCACTCAGCTGGAAGCTCGTGGTGGACACCCGGGACGCGCCTGCGCTCGCGGACTTCTGGGCGGCGGCGCTCGGCTACGTGGTCGAGGACCCGAGCCGCCTCGTGGAGCAGCTCCTGGAGGCCGGCCAGGTACCCGCCGAGGTCGTCACCGAGCACGCCGGCATGCGTCTCTTCCGCGGCTACGCCGCGATCCGGCACCCTGACGACCCGTTCGACGAGACGAGCGGCATCGGCCAGGGACGGAGGATCCTGTTCCAGGACGTGCCGGAGTCCAAGACCGTGAAGAACCGCCTCCACATCGACATCCATGGTGAGCGAGGCAGGCTGGAGGAGCTGGTCGGCCGCCTGGAGGGCCTCGGAGCCCGTCGCCTGCGCGAGATCGACGAGGGGCCTGTGGGCCACTGGTGGGTCATGACCGACCCCGAGGGCAACGAGTTCTGCGCGACCTGAGGGGGGCGCGCCCGAGCCGTCGCCTGTGACCGGCTTCACGCCCGGGCCGAGATATCTCGATGTGAAGAGATCTTCGGGCGAGGGCTACCATCGCGGGGGCGACGCGGCCACGAACGGCCGGGGCCGATTCGACGGAAGGGCGACAGGGTGGACCTGTTCGAGTACCAGGCACGGGACGTCTTCGAGAAGCACGGGGTGCCCGTGCTGGGCGGCGTCGTGGCGACCACGCCGGAGGAGGCCCGCGCGGCGGCCGAGCAGCTCGGCGGTGGGACCGTCGTCGTCAAGGCTCAGGTCAAGACGGGTGGCCGCGGCAAGGCCGGCGGCGTCAAGCTCGCCCACTCGCCGCAGGAGGCGGAGGACCGCGCCCGCGAGATCCTCGGCATGGACATCAAGGGCCACACCGTCCACCGCGTCATGATCGCGGCCGGCGCGAAGATCGCCGAGGAGTACTACTTCTCCGTCCTGCTGGACCGCGCGGAGCGCCGCTACCTCGCGATGGCCAGCGTCGAGGGCGGGGTCGAGATCGAGCAGCTCGCCGTGGAGCGTCCCGAGGCGCTCGCCCGGGTCGCGGTCGACCCGCTGGTGGGCATCGACCAGGCGAAGGCCGAGGAGATCGTCGACGCGGCCGGCTTCGCCGAGGACATCCGCGACCAGGTCGTCGCGACGATCCAGAGGCTGTGGACCGTCTACGCGGAGGAGGACGCGACCCTCGTCGAGGTCAACCCGCTCGTCAAGACCGAGGACGGCCGCATCGTCGCCCTCGACGGCAAGGTGACGCTCGACGGCAACGCGGACTTCCGGCACCCCGACCACGCCGAGCTGGAGGACGCCGAGTCGGCGGACCCGCTGGAGGCGCAGGCCAAGGAGCACGACCTCAACTACGTCAAGCTCGACGGCTCCGTCGGCATCATCGGCAACGGCGCCGGCCTGGTCATGAGCACGCTGGACGTGGTCGCCTACGCCGGTGAGGCGCACGGCGGCGTCGCGCCCGCGAACTTCCTCGACATCGGCGGCGGCGCCTCGGCCGAGGTCATGGCGGCCGGCCTCGACGTCATCCTCGGGGACCCGCAGGTCAAGAGCGTCTTCGTGAACGTCTTCGGCGGCATCACGGCGTGCGACGCCGTCGCCAACGGCATCGTCAAGGCGCTGGAGATCCTCGGCGACCACGCCACGAAGCCGCTCGTCGTGCGGTTGGACGGCAACAACGTCGCCGAGGGCCGCGCGATCCTGCGGGCCGCGAACCACCCGCTGGTCACCCTGGCCGACACCATGGACGGCGGCGCCGACAAGGCCGCCCAGCTGGCGTACGCCGCCGCGGCCGTCTGAGACCCCGAGCAGAGAAGAGAGAACAGACAGATGGCGATCTTCCTGACCGAGGCCTCCAAGGTCATCGTCCAGGGCATGACCGGCTCCGAGGGCATGAAGCACACGACGCGCATGCTCGCCTCGGGCACCACCGTCGTGGGCGGCGTCAACCCCCGCAAGGCCGGCACGTCCGTGTCCTTCCCCCAGGGGGAGGGCACCGTCGACATCCCCGTCTTCGGCTCCGTCGCCGAGGCGATGGAGGCGACCGGTGCCGACGTGTCGGTGATCTTCGTGCCGCCGGCCTTCACCAAGTCGGCCGTGCTCGAGGCCGTCGACGCCGGCATGCCCCTCACGGTGATCATCACCGAGGGCGTCCCCGTCGCGGACACGGCGGAGTTCTTCACCGCCGCGCAGGCCAAGGGCGTGCGCCTCATCGGCCCGAACTGCCCCGGCATCATCAGCCCGGGGAAGTCCAACGTCGGGATCATCCCCGCGGACATCACGGGCCCCGGCAAGATCGGCCTCGTGTCCAAGTCCGGCACGCTGACCTACCAGATGATGTACGAGCTGCGGGACTTCGGGTTCTCCACCGCGATCGGCATCGGTGGGGACCCGATCATCGGCACGACGCACATCGACGCCCTGGCGGCGTTCGAGGCGGACCCCGAGACCGAGGCCATCGTCATGATCGGCGAGATCGGCGGCGACGCCGAGGAGCGCGCGGCCGAGTTCATCAAGGCCAACGTCACCAAACCGGTCGTCGGCTACGTCGCGGGCTTCACCGCCCCCGAGGGCAAGACGATGGGTCACGCCGGCGCGATCGTCTCCGGCTCGTCCGGCACCGCGCAGGCCAAGAAGGAGGCCCTCGAGGCCGCCGGGGTCAAGGTCGGCAGGACGCCGTCGGAGACCGCCGACCTCATGCGTCGGCTGATGTCCTGACCGTCCGTCCCCACGCGTCCCGACGGCGCCGTCCCCGCGAGGGTGCGGCGCCGTCGTCGTCGTGGTTGCGTGGCGCGGCGGGACACGCGGCGGGGGTCACGCGGCGAGGAAGCGCCTGATGGTGTCGGCCGTGGCGTCGGGCCGTTCGAGCATGGGCAGGTGCCCGGTGTCGAGGTCCGCGCACCACGAGGCGTCGAGGCGCTCGGCGAACCGCTCCTGCAGGGGTGTCGGCAGCTCGCGGTCGCGGCTCGTGCGTACGTAGCCACGCCGGACGGGGAGGGGAGCTCGGGTGGTCCCGTCCCGGTAGAGGCGGGCCGACTCCGCGGTGAGGTCGGTGAGGAGGCGCTCCGTCGCCGTGCGGTCGAGACCCGCTGCGAGCCCACGCCGCACGGCGGAGTCCGGCGGTCGCGTCCCGGCGACCCGCATCGCCGCCCGGAGGACCCAGCGCTGCGGCGCGGGCATCGCCGACAGGAACGAGCCCCCGGGCCCGGGCACGACGGCGCACACGGCCAGCAGCGCGACGACGCGGTCGGGCAGCAACCGCGCGACCTCGGCGCCGACGAGACCGCCGGACGAGTGCGCGACGACGGCGAACCGACCCGGTGGGGCCGCGGCGACGGCGGCCTCGACGTAGTCGGGCAGCCGTGCGGTGGAGACCGGGGTCGGCCGCGCGGCCACCGTGGACGCGTGCGTGTCGGCCAGCGCGGCGCGCGTGCCGTCCCAGACCCACGCCGGGAGGCCTGCCCCGCTGACGAGCAGGACGGGGGGACGGACGGGCGGATGCGGTGACATGGTCATGCCAGCCAGCCTCGCGGCTCGCGATGTCACCGGTATGTCACCATCTCCGTATGAGCCGGACGGATCGCCTCTACGCACTGCGGGAGGAGCTGCGCAGAGCCGGGTCCGCGGGACGCAGCGCCGCCCGGCTGGCCGCCTCCCTCGACGTGAGCGTCCGGACCATCAAGCGCGACATCTCGACGCTGCAGCAGGGCGGCTTCCCCGTGTGGGCGCGTCCCGGCCCCGGCGGCGGCTACGTCGTCGACGCCGCGGCCACGCTCCCGCCGGTGAACGTGACCCCTGCCGAGGTGTCCGGTCTCGCCGCCGCGGTGGCCGCGCACCGCGGCCAGCCCTTCGACAGCCACGCCCGCGCGGCGCTCGCGAAGATCCTCGACGTCATGGGACCGGACGCGCGACAGCGCGCCACCGCCCTGGGCGCCCGCCTGTGGATCGACGGCGTCGACGGCGGGACGCCCGCCCGGACGCGGCGTGCGGTGGAGCAGGCCCTCCAGGAGCGGCGCGTCCTGTCGCTCCGGTACGGCGACGGGCACGGCGGGGTCCGCGCCTCGACGGTCGACCCCGTGCTGCTCGCGCACACCCGGGGCGCGTGGTTCCTCGTGGGGCACTGCCGCTCCGACGACGCCCTCCGGTGGATCCGGCTCGACGAGATCCGGGCCGCCCACGTCACGTCGGTGCCCGCCAGGGACATCCCGCTCGAGGCCGTCGGCACGCCGCCGCCGACGGCCCACCCCGTCGCGGACCTCTGAGCCGGGCGACGGTGCGCCTCGCGGCGCGGACGCCGGTGCGCAGCCCGTCCTGAGAGGGGACGGGACGTTCGGGCTGTCCCGGCGCCACCGCGCGTGGTCCGATGGACGGAGGCGACCGGAGGAGCACGACGCATGGACGACAGCACGCGCACGACGGCACCCGCCGACCGGGGCGCGGCACCACCGGCCACCGAGCCGGCCTGGCACGCGCTGTCCGCCGACGACGTCGTCGCGCGCCTCGGCACGGACGTCGCGGACGGTCTCGCGGAGGACGACGCCGCGGCACGACTGCGCGACGTCGGCCCGAACCGCCTGCCGGAGAAGCGGGAGCGCGGCCCCCTGCGCCGGTTCCTCGGCCAGCTCGACAACCCGCTCATCCTCGTCCTCATCGCCGCCGGCGTCGTGACGTTCCTCCTCGGCGACTACGTCGACTCCGCCGTCATCGTCGGTGTCGTCCTCATCAACGCGGTCATCGGCTTCATCCAGGAGGGCAAGGCGGAGGGGGCGCTCGCGGCGGTCCGCGCGATGCTCGCCACGACCGCGACGGTCGAGCGCGGCGGACGGCGGCGCACGCTCGACGCGGCGGACCTCGTCCCCGGCGACGTCGTGCTGCTGGAGTCCGGCGACCGCGTGCCGGCGGACCTGCGCCTGGTGTCCGTGCGGGACCTCCGCATCGAGGAGTCCGCGCTGACGGGCGAGTCCCTGCCGGTCGACAAGACCACGGACGCCGTCGCCGCGGACGCCGGCATCGGCGACCGGACCAGCAGCGCCTTCTCGGGCACCCTCGTGGTCGCGGGGCGCGGCCTGGGCGTCGTCGTCGGCACGGGCCCGCGCACCGAGGTCGGCCGCATCGGGGCGCTCGTCGGCGAGGCACCGGCGCTGGACACGCCGCTGACCCGCCGGCTCGGGCAGCTCGCGACGCAGATCACCGGCCTGGTCCTCGTCGTCGCCGTCGGCGCGTTCGCGCTCGCCTGGCTCGGGCGCGGGATGGAGCCCGGCGAGGCGTTCCTCGTCGTCGTCGGCATGGCGGTCGCGGCGATCCCCGAGGGTCTGCCCGCCGTCGTGACGATCATCCTCGCGATCGGCACGCGGGTCATGGCCGCGAACAACGCCATCATCCGCCGCCTCCCGGCCGTGGAGGCGCTCGGATCGGTCAGCGTCATCTGCACCGACAAGACCGGCACCCTCACGCGCAACGAGATGACGGCCGTGCGGGTGCTGCTGCCCGACGGCGAGGTCCTCGTCACCGGCACGGGGTACGGCCCTGAGGGTCGGTTCACCGACGCCGACGGCGCCACCGTCGAGCCGACCGCGCTCGCCGGCCTGCGCGACGTCGTCGTCGGCGGTGCGCTGTGCAACGACGCCCGGGTGGAGCGCGACGGCGAGGAGTGGCGGACCACCGGCGACCCCACCGAGGCCGCCCTCGTGACGCTCGCGCTCAAGTCCGGTGAGGAGCCGGCCGCGCTCGCCCGCCATCTCCCGCGCACGGACGTCGTGCCCTTCGAGTCCGAGCACCGCTTCATGGCCACCCTCCACCACGACGGCGACGGCCGCGCCTGGGTGCTCTGCAAGGGCGCACCCGAGGCGGTGCTCGCCCTGTGCGCCGCCGACGACGGTGCCTGGCCGCAGCGGGTGCACGACGCCGCCGCGCAGGGCGAGCGGGTCCTGGCCGTCGCGCGGGCGGAGGTCCCGGCCGGCCGCAGGTCGATCTCGATGGACGACCTGCCCGACCTCGAGGTCGTCGGGATGGTCGGGATCATGGACCCGCCGCGCGACGAGGCCGCGGACGCCGTGGCGCAGTGCCGGCGGGCCGGCGTGCGTGTCGTCATGGTGACCGGCGACCACGGCGTCACCGCGGCGGCGATCGGCCGACGCCTCGGGCTCGACGCGCGCGACGCGCTGACGGGCGCGCGCGTCGAGGCCATGGACGACGCGGAGCTCCGGCAGGCGGCCGTCGACCACGACGTGGTCGCACGCGCCAGCCCCGAGCACAAGATCCGGCTCGTCGGGGCGCTGCAGTCCCACGGCGCGTACGTCGCGATGACCGGCGACGGCGTCAACGACGCGCCCGCGCTCAAGGCGGCCGACGTCGGCGTCGCGATGGGCGGTCGGGGCACCGACGCGGCGCGGGACGCCTCGGACGTCGTCCTCACCGACGACAACTTCGCGACGATCGCCCGTGCCGTGCACCAGGGCCGGGTCGTCTACGACAACATCAAGAAGTCGCTGCTCTTCATCCTGCCGACCAGCGGCGGACAGGCGGCCCTCATCCTCGTCGCGCTCGTCCTCGGGATCGCGGTGCCGGTGAGCGTCAGCCAGGTGCTGTGGATCAACATGGTCACCGCCGTGACGCTCGCCCTCGCGCTCGCCTGGGAGCCGGGCGAGAAGGACGTCATGGACCAGCCGCCCCGGCCGGCCAGCGAGCGGCTCCTGACGGCGCCGCTGCTGGCGCGCGTCGTCGTCGTCAGCCTGCTCCTCGCAGCCGCGGCGCTCGCCGCCTACGAGTGGGAGCTCGGGCGCGGCAGCTCGGTGGAGCTCGCCCGGACGACGGCGGTCAACGCCCTCGCGTTCGCCGAGATCCTCTACCTCTTCCACGCCCGTCGGTTCACCGGCACGGCGCTGGCCCGGGTCGCCGTCACGGGCAACCGGGCCGTGTGGGTGGTCGTCGGGATCATGATCGTGCTGCAGCTCGCGTTCACGTACGCCCCGCCCCTCCAGGCGGTGTTCAAGACGGTCCCCCTGGGCGGGACGTCGTGGCTCGTGCTCGGCGGGCTCGGGATGCTGGTGTTCCTCGCCGTCGAGGTGGAGAAGGCGTTCTGGCGTGGGCGGGGCGTGCACCGGATGTAGCCCGCTCCGCCGTGTGAGCAGCGTCGCCCGCCGACACGCCCACCGCCCTGACCGGGGCTCCGCACGGCCCGGGGGACCATGACGGGGTGAGGACCCCCGTGCTGCCCGACGCGCTGCGCTCGCGCACGCCCGGGGCGGCACGGGCCACCCGCGCCGGCGCAGCCCTCGGGGCGCTGCGCTCCCCGCGCGCCACGGCCCGGCGCCTGCGCGCGGCACTGAGCGGCTACGGCGGCGACGACGGCGCGCCGTCGTGGGTCTCCGGGCTGCTGGCGGGCGTGCAGGCCGCCGTCCTGTCCCTGCTCGTGGTCACCGCTCCGGCGCTCGCGGCCTACGTCGCGACGTCCGCGGACCCGTCCAACGCCGACGTCGGCTGGCCGCGCGCCGTCGTCGTCGCCGGGGCGGTCTGGCTCCTCGGGCACGGCGGGATGCTGCCCGCGGGGGCGACGACGATCACGTTCGTGCCGCTCGGGCTGTCGGCCCTCGTCCTGTTCGTCGCGTACGCCTCCGCCCGCCGCTCGGCGTACCCGACCGCGTCGGCCTGGTGGGCCGGCGTCGTCGGCTACCTCGCGCTCGTCGTCGTGGTCCTCGTCGGTGTCGGGGGCGCCGGGCCTGCGGGGGCCGGTGCGGCCGCCGTGGTGCGCACCCTGGTCGGTGCGACCGTGCTGGTCACGGTGGGCACCGGCCTCGGCACGGCCCAGCTGGGCCGACGCGTCCGGCGTGGGATGCGACGCCTCCCGCCCTTCGTCGCCGCCGGGGTCGGCGGGGGCGTCGTCGTCGGCGGGCTGCTGCTCCTCTCCGGTGCCGCCGTGACGTGCTGGTGGGCCTTCTCCGGGCGCGCGTCGACGGGCGACGTCATCACCGGGCTCCGGGTGGACCTGCTCGGCGGGGCGCTCCTCGCCGTGGCGCAGCTCGCGGTCGTGCCGAACCTCGTCGCGTGGGCGACGGCCTGGGTCGTCGGCCCGGGCTTCTCCGTCGGCGCCGGCACGCTGTACTCCCCGGCGGAGGTCACGGCGGCCGCGCTGCCCGCGCTGCCGGTGCTCGGCTCGCTGCCGACGGAACGCGCCGCGGGCGGCGTGCTCGTCGTGGTGCCGGTGCTGGTCGTGCTCGCGGGGGCGGCGGGCGGGTGGTACGTCCACCGGGCGGAGGCGACCTCGCGCGGCCGGCACGCCCCGGCGGCCGTCGGTGTCCTCGCGGTCACCGCCGCGCTGCTGCTCGGCGCGCTCACGCTCGCGGCCGGTGGCGCGGTCGGGCCGGGGCGCATGGCGGTCGTCGGCGGGTCGGCGCTGCTCGTCGCGGCGGTCACGGGAGGGCTCGCGCTCGCGGGGGCCGCCGTCGTCGCCCTGCCCGCCGACCGGCACGTGCGCGCGGCCGTCGCGGGGACCGCCCGCGCGACCGCCGACCGGGTCAGGCGTCGGCCGGCCGCATCAGACCGTTGAGGCGGTCCTCGATGTCCCGCTGGTAGCGGTCCTCGCAGGACTCCCGGGCCGACGTGGTCAACGCCTCGCGCAAGCAGTCCTGCCGGTCCTGGAGCACCGGCCACAGGGCCAGCTGCAGGGCGGCGGACAGCGTCATCCACATCGCGATGCCGACGAGGGCCGCGGCGAGCGGCACGGCAGCGCGGCGGATCCCCGCACGCCAGGCGGCCGCGACGGCGCGCGCGCCCACGACGACGGCCCAGGCCGAGAAGACGATCGACGCCGCCTGGAACGGCAGCGGCAGCGTGAGGACGAGCAGCGACGCCACGAGGAGCAGGAGGAACAGGCCGAGGCGGCTCCGCAGCGCCTCGAAGGCGGCAGGGTCCTCGGGTCGACGCGGCGACTGCGGCGCGGCGGGGCGGCGGCCGTAGCGCTCCGCGGGGAGGTCCCGCCCCGGCTGCGGCCCGGGGGCCCCGGTGGGGGCGTCGGTCGGTGCGTCGCCGTCCGCGTCACGCCGGTGGTCGTCCGGGGGCGGGGCGTACGGGTTCGTCACGGGGACAAGTCTCACACCTGGGGACGACCTCGCCCGTGCGCCCACGGCCGCCGCTAAGGTCCGCCGTGTGAGCTCCGCGCCCGGACCCGCTGCCGCCGACCGTGCCCTCGTGCCGACGGCGGCGCGCGTCGTCGTCCTCGTCTCCGGGGGCGGCTCGAACCTCGCGGCGCTGCTGGCCGCGCACGACGACCCGGCGTACGGCGCGCGCGTCGTGGGCGTGGTGAGCGACCGGGCCGACGCCGGCGGGCTGGGCGTCGCGCGGGACGCCGGGGTGGCGACCGCCGTCGTCGCGCCGGCGGACTTCCCGGCCCGCGCCGCCTGGGACGCGGCGCTGGCGAAGACCGTCGCGTCCTTCGGGCCGGCGTGGGTGGTGAGCGCCGGGTTCATGCGGATCCTCGGCGCGCCCTTCCTGGGGCGCTTCGGCGAGCGCGTGCTCAACACCCACCCCGCGCTGCTCCCGGCGTTCCCCGGGGCCCACGGCGTGCGCGACGCCCTGGCGTACGGGGTGCGGGTGACCGGCTGCACCGTCCACCTCGTCGACGCGGGCACGGACACCGGCCCGGTGATCGCGCAGCAGGTGGTCGAGGTCCGCGACGACGACGACGAGGAGGCGCTCCACGAGCGCATCAAGGTCGTCGAGCGGGCGCTGCTCGTCGACGTCGTCGGGCGGGTCGCCCGGCACGGGCTGACGGTCGAGGGTCGCCGGGTCCGCCTCGGCGGCTGACCGGCGGCTCACGGTGGGTGAGGTCCGTGCGGTCGACCCCGGCCCCTGACGTCGGCACCGCGCGGCTGGATAGACTCCACCCGGCCGCGACTGGCGAGGGTGGAACCGACCACCGGGGAGCGGCCGCAGTGCCCTGCAGCGCACCGCCCGCCTGGGTGCCTGGGTCCCTCGAGCTGCGTGGCCGCCGACCGGCGGTCCCGCCGCACCGACCGACCCAGCTCCGCCGACCGTCCGGCGATGCCCCGAGCCCAGGAGAGCGCATGGCGCACGACCTTCCCACCCTGCCCCTCGTCGAGGACGCCACGGCGCCCGAGACCCGACGTCCGCTGCGCCGGGCGCTGCTCAGCGTCTACGACAAGACCGGCCTGGTCGAGCTCGCCACCGCGCTGGCCGCCGCGGGCGTGGAGCTGGTCTCCACCGGCTCGACCGCCGCCCGCATCGCCGACGCCGGCCTGGCGGTCACCCCGGTCGAGGACCTCACCGGCTTCCCCGAGTGCCTCGACGGGCGGGTCAAGACGCTGCACCCGCGGGTGCACGCGGGGATCCTCGCGGACACCCGGCGGCCCGAGCACGTGGCCCAGCTGGAGGCCCTCGAGGTCGCACCGTTCGAGCTCGTCGTCGTCAACCTCTACCCGTTCGTCGAGACCGTGATGTCCGGTGCGACGCCCGACGAGTGCGTCGAGCAGATCGACATCGGTGGCCCGTCGATGGTCCGTGCCGCCGCGAAGAACCACCCGAGCGTCGCGGTCGTCGTCGACCCGGCGCGGTATGGCGCCGTCCTCGACGCGGTCGCCGACGGCGGCTTCACGCTCGCGCAGCGGCGGGCGCTCGCCGCCGAGGCGTTCGTCCACACCGCGACGTACGACGTCGCCGTCGCGTCGTGGATCGGCAACGTGCTGACCACCACGGACGAGGTGGAGGGCGAGGACGGGCCGGTGAGCACCGGCTTCCCCGCCTGGATGGGTGCCACCTGGAACCGCGCCGACGTCCTGCGGTACGGCGAGAACCCCCACCAGCGGGCGGCGTTGTACACGTCCGGCTTCGGTCCGTCCGGGCTCGCGCAGGCGGAGCAGCTGCACGGCAAGGCCATGAGCTACAACAACTACGTCGACGCCGACGCCGCGTGGCGCGCCGCCTACGACCACGAGGCGCCGGCGGTGGCGATCATCAAGCACGCCAACCCGTGCGGCATCGCGGTCGGCGCCGACGTGGCCGAGGCGCACGCCCGCGCCCACGCGTGCGACCCGGTCTCCGCGTTCGGCGGGGTGATCGCCGCCAACCGTCCGATCACGCGGGCGGCGGCCGAGCAGATCGCACCGGTGTTCACGGAGGTCGTCGTCGCCCCCGGCTTCGACGACGACGCGCTCGAGGTGCTCCGGGGGAAGAAAAACCTCCGGATCCTCGTCGTGGAGGGCAGCCCGGGCGGCGGCATCGAGATGCGGCCGGTGTCCGGCGGGCTGCTGCTGCAGTCGGTGGACAGCATCGACGCCGTGGTCGACGGCGGCGGCGACGACCCGGCGTCGTGGACGCTGGCGGCGGGGGAGCCCGCCGACGAGGCCACGCTCACGGACCTCACCTTCGCCTGGCGCGCGGTGCGTGCGGTGAGGTCGAACGCGATCCTGCTCGCGAGGGACGGCGCCTCGGTCGGCGTCGGGATGGGCCAGGTCAACCGCGTCGACTCGTGCCGGCTCGCGGTCGAGCGTGCGAACACCGGGGACGTCGAGCGCGCCCGTGGGGCGGTCGCGGCGTCCGACGCGTTCTTCCCGTTCGCCGACGGCCTGCAGGTGCTCCTGGACGCCGGCGTGCGCGCGGTCGTCCAGCCCGGCGGGTCGGTGCGGGACGAGGAGGTCGTCGCGGCCGCCCGGGCGGCGGGCGTGACGATGTACCTCACGGGAACCCGCCACTTCGCCCACTGACCCGCTGGGTCCGGCCCCCGAACGCCTCGGTGGAGAGCTCCCCGCGTCCCGCGCGGGGAGGTCTCCACGACAGCGCCGCCCGGTCTTCACCGCTCCTCCACGTCGGTGCACGGAGCGCGCGTCGACGTCCGGGATGCTTGTCCCCATGGCGGACGCGCAGGTCGACGGAATCGGTGGATGGGTGGTCGACGTCATCGGCAGCATCGGGGAGGTCGGCGTCGGGCTCCTCATCGCGCTCGAGAACGTCGTCCCGCCGATCCCTTCGGAGGTGATCCTCCCGTTCGCGGGCTTCAGCGCCGCCCAGGGCCGGATCAGCCTCGTCGGGGCGTGGGTCGCCGCGACGCTCGGGTCGCTCGTCGGCGCGTGGCTGCTCTACGGGCTCGGTGCGTTCATCGCGTACGAACGGCTCCACGGGCTCGCGGCGAAGCGCTGGTTCCTCCTGTTCAACACCGAGGACCTGCACCGCGGCGAGCGCTTCTTCGACCGGCACGGCAGCAAGGTCGTCCTCGTCGCGCGGTTCGTGCCCCTGCTCCGGTCCATCGTCTCCGTGCCCGCGGGCGTGGTGCGGATGCCCCTGCTCCGGTTCACCGGGCTCACCGCCCTCGGCAGCGGCATCTGGAACGCGATCTTCCTGTACGCGGGGTACACCCTCGGCGGTCAGTGGGAGCGGGTGGAGGGCTGGATGGGTCCGGTCTCCACGGCCGTCGTCGTGCTGGTGGCGATCGTGTGCGCGCTGCTCGTCGTCCGTCAGGTCAAGATCCTGACCTGAGCCGCCGCCTCACGCCCGGGGCGCCCGCAGGGGCTGCCCCTCCTCAGCGACGACGTCCCGGTCCAGGTGCGGCAGCGTCGCCCCGGCGAAGAGCTTGCGCGCGGCTGCGACGTCGCGCGGCCGGTCCACGGCGAGCACCGCCGTGAGACGGTCGGTGCCCGCGGCGAACCACAGCACGCTGAACGCGCCCTCGACGTCGCCCCGGACGACGACGTCGTCGTCCGCCGCCGGGGCGCCGTAGAGCCCCAGCTCGTGCCCGAGCTGCGTGGAGAAGACGTAGGGCGCCAGGTCGTCGGCGGGCTGCGGTGCGCCCCCGAGCAGACGACGCACCGCGACCCCGGGCGCCCTGAGGGCACCGTCCCAGTGGCCGCCCGGGACCCATCCGTGCCGGGCCGACCGGCGTCGGGCCAGGTCGCCGAGGGCGACCACGGGCGCATCGGGGACGGCCAGCACCCGGTACGCCTCGTCGACGGCGAGCGACCCGTCCGGCTCGAGCGGCAGGCTCCCGGCGAGCCACGCCGAGGCGGGGCGCGCGCCCACGGCCACGAGGACGACGTCGGCCGGGAGCACCTCGCCCCCGCCGAGCGCGACCTCGCCCGCCGTGACCGACGCGACGGGCGATGCCGTGAGGAGCCGGACCCCGGCCGCCTCGTACCAGGGCCGGGTCCAGGCGCCGACGCGGGCGCCGAGGGCCGTCGCCAACGGCGCCTCGGCGGCCTCGACGACCGTGACGTCCACGCCCGCGGCGGCCGCGCCCCGGCGACCTCGGCCCCGATCCACCCCGCCCCGACGACGACGAGCCGGCGCCCCGGCGCCAGGGCGGCGCGCAGGAGTGCGGCATCGGCAGCGGTGTGCAGCGTGAGGGCCCCGCTCCACGCGCTCGGCAGGACGGCCCGCGCGCCGGTGGCGAGGACGACCGCATCGGCCTCCAGCGCGTCGTCCGCGGTCGTCACGGTCACCGGCGCGGTCGTCGCGCCCGTCGCCGACGCCCCGCCCAGGTGCAGGCCCGTGGCCGCGGTGCCGAGGCGGACGTCGTCGGCGGCGTGCAGGCGGATGCCGATCTCGTCCGACAGGCGCGCCGGCGTGGTCCGGGTCAGCAGCTCCTTGGACAGGGGCGGGCGGTCGTACGGCTCCTCCGTCTCCGCGCCGAGCACGGTGACCCGGCCGGTGAAGCCCTGGTCGCGCAGCGCCGTGACGGTGCCGGCGCCGGCCAGGCCTGCGCCCACCACGACGACGGAACGGGGCGCGCGCGTGAGCGCGGTGGGGGTCGCGGGGAGCACGCCTCACGGTATCGGCCGGGCACCGGGCCGACGGCATCTGCCGGGGCACGGCACGGCCCGGCACGGCGCGGCACGGCCCGGCGGACGGGACCGGCGGCGCGTCCCCGACGGCCCTCTCCGCGTTAGGGTCGGGGCCGTGCCCGAGGTGACCGACGAGCCCACCGACGCGCCCACCGGGCGCGGCCGGACCGAGGCGTCGTCGTCGGCCACGGAGCCGCCGCTCGACCGCCCGTCGGACCGCCAGCCGGACCGTCACCGGGCACCGGCGCTCTGGCTCGTCGTCGGCGCGATCGTCGTGGCCGCCGTCGCGGCGGCGGTCGACGGAGCCCGCTCGGCCGCGATCGTCCTCGGAGTGACCCTCCTGGCGGCGGGCCTGGCGCGCGTGACCCGTCGCGGCCGGGAGCCCGAGGGGATCGCCGTGCGCTCGACGTGGTGGGACGCCGTCGTGCTGTGGGGGCTCGGGGGCGGGATCCTCCTGCTCCAGGGCACCCCGGGCGTGTGAGGCCGCCCCACGGCGTGCCCAGATCTCTTGATGTCGAGTAATCTGGCCGAGCACCAACCGGCGCGGACGCCGGCCCGCCCTGCGGGTGAGGGTCGGGGAACCTGTCGGAGCGCCGACGGGACGCACGGCGCACCAGCCACCACCGATCACACGGGAGATCACGCATGGGCAAGATCAAGGTCGTCAACCCGGTCGTCGAGCTCGACGGCGACGAGATGACCCGGATCATCTGGCAGTTCATCAAGGACCGCCTGATCCACCCGTACCTGGACGTCGACCTCAAGTACTTCGACCTGTCGATCCAGCACCGCGACGCCACCGACGACCAGGTGACGATCGACGCGGCGCACGCGATCAAGGAGCACGGCGTCGGGGTCAAGTGCGCGACGATCACGCCCGACGAGGCGCGGGTCGAGGAGTTCGGCCTCAAGAAGATGTGGGTCTCGCCCAACGGCACGATCCGCAACATCCTCGGCGGCGTCGTCTTCCGCGAGCCGATCATCATCAGCAACATCCCGCGGCTCGTCCCGGGCTGGAACAAGCCGATCATCATCGGCCGTCACGCCCACGGCGACCAGTACAAGGCGACGAACTTCAAGGTGCCCGGCGCCGGGACGCTGACCATCACGTACACCCCGGCGGACGGCAGCGAGCCGATCCACCAGGAGGTCGTGACGTACCCCGAGGGCGGCGGCGTCGCGATGGGGATGTACAACTTCAACGACTCGATCCGCGACTTCGCGCGCGCGTCGTTCGCCTACGGCCTGCAGCGCGGCTACCCGGTGTACCTCTCCACGAAGAACACGATCCTCAAGGCCTACGACGGCGCCTTCAAGGACACCTTCCAGGAGGTCTTCGACGCCGAGTTCAAGGACCAGTTCGAGGCCGCCGGCCTGACGTACGAGCACCGTCTCATCGACGACATGGTCGCCGCCGCGATGAAGTGGGAGGGCGGCTACGTCTGGGCATGCAAGAACTACGACGGCGACGTGCAGTCCGACACCGTCGCCCAGGGCTTCGGCTCGCTCGGCCTCATGACGTCGGTCCTCATGACCCCGGACGGCCGCACGGTCGAGGCCGAGGCGGCGCACGGCACGGTCACGCGGCACTACCGCCAGCACCAGGCCGGCAAGCCGACCTCGACGAACCCGATCGCCTCGATCTTCGCGTGGACGCGGGGCCTGGCCCACCGCGGCAAGCTCGACGGCACCCCCGAGGTCACCGAGTTCGCGAACACCCTCGAGGACGTCGTCGTGAAGACGGTCGAGAGCGGGAAGATGACCAAGGACCTCGCCCTGCTCGTCGGGCCCGACCAGCCGTTCCTCACGACCGAGGAGTTCCTGGGCGCCATCGACGAGAACCTCGCCGCCCGCCTGGGCTGAGCCCGACCGAGCGGGCCCGGCAACGGGCCCGTGGAAGGAGACACCGATGTCCCAGAAGGCACCCGTCACCGTCACGGTGACCGGCGCGGCCGGCCAGATCGGCTACGCGCTGCTGTTCCGGGTCGCGTCCGGCCAGATGCTCGGCGCGGACACCCCGGTGCGCCTGCGCCTGCTCGAGATCCCGCAGGGGGTCAAGGCGGCGGAGGGCACCGCGATGGAGCTCGACGACTGCGCGTTCCCGCTCCTGCAGTCGATCGACATCACCGACGACGCGCGGGTCGGCTTCGAGGGCGCCGACGTCGCGCTGCTCGTCGGCGCCCGGCCCCGCTCGGCAGGCATGGAGCGGGGCGACCTGCTCGAGGCGAACGGCGGCATCTTCAAGCCCCAGGGCGAGGCGATCAACGCGGTGGCGGCGGACGACGTGCGCGTGCTCGTCGTCGGCAACCCGGCCAACACCAACGCCCTCGTCGCGCAGCAGCACGCGCCGGACGTCCCGGCCGAGCGGTTCACGGCGATGACACGCCTGGACCACAACCGGGCGCTGTCGCAGCTCGCGCAGAAGACCGGCACGGGTGTGGCCGACATCCAGGGCCTGACCATCTGGGGGAACCACTCCGCCACCCAGTACCCGGACGTCTTCCACGCCACGGTGGCGGGTCGCCCGGCGACCGAGCTCGTCGACGAGGACTGGCTGACGAGCACGTTCATCCCCACGGTCGCCAAGCGGGGCGCGGCGATCATCGAGGCCCGCGGGGCGTCGTCGGCGGCCTCGGCGGCGAACGCGGCGATCGACCACGTGCGCGACTGGGTGCTCGGGACCGCCGAGGGCTCCTGGACCTCGGCGGCGATCGTCTCCGACGGCTCCTACGGGGTCCCGGAGGGGCTCATCTCGTCCTTCCCGGTCACCTCGACCGGTGGGACGTGGGAGATCGTCCAGGGCCTGGAGATCGGCGACTTCTCGCGGCAGCGCATCGACGCCTCCGTCGCCGAGCTGGCCGAGGAGCGCGACGCGGTGCGGGAGCTCGGCCTGATCTGACCCGCTGACGCCCGACGACGGCGCCGCGTCCCTCAGGGGTGCGGCGCCGTCGTCGTCCGCCCTCCCTCCACGCGGCGTCGGTCGTCACCCGGATGCGTGCAACGCTTGCAGCAAGATCGTAAACACGGCGCTGCCGTGCGTCCCCGCGCGGGCTGGGAGGCGGCCGACGGGTCCGATGGAGGTCCGCGAGTCATCCCATTGCTGCCTGTTGCTGCAAACGGTTACAGTCCGGGGGCCCGCGGTTCTCACCCGGGTGAAGCCTGGCGACGAGGGAGTCCCCCAGATGGCACCGGCCCACCACAGCCACCCCCACCCATCCCGTGCTCGAGCACGGTCCACGGTCGCGGCAGCCGCGGCCTTCTCGGTCGCGCTCGCGGGGCTCGTGTCCGCGGTCGGTACCGGCTCCGCGGTCGCCGTCGACCGCACGGCCACGCTGGCCGGCACCTTCCAGGACGAGAACGGCTGCCCGGGCGACTGGCAGCCGGAGTGCGCCGAGACGCTGCTCACCCCCACCGGGGCCGAGGGCGTGTACGAGGGCGTCTTCCCCGTCCCCGCGGGCAGCCACGAGTTCAAGGTCGCGATGAACGGGACCTGGGACGAGTCGTACGGTGCCGGCGACGGGAACGTCACGTTCCGGCTCGGCGCCCCCGCCGAGATGCGGTTCGTCTTCGACGACAGCACCAAGCAGACGACCGTGACCCCCGCGAACCTCGGTGGCGCCTACGACGCCGCCGCGGACGCCGCCATCGTCGCCGACCCGGTCCGCCAGCCGGGTGGGGACGAGCGCTTCTACTTCGTCATGACCGACCGCTTCGCGAACGGCGACGCCGCGAACGACACGGCGGGCATCGAGGGCGACCGTCTCGCCCACGGCTTCGACCCGACGGACCGCGCGTTCTACAACGGCGGCGACCTGCGGGGCCTCATCGACAACCTCGACTACATCGAGGGCCTGGGCACGACGGCGATCTGGCTGACCCCCTCCTTCAAGAACCGTCCGGTGCAGGGCGAGGGCGCGAACGCCTCGGCCGGCTACCACGGCTACTGGATCACCGACTTCACCCAGATCGACCCGCACCTCGGCACGAACGCCGAGCTCGAGGAGCTCATCACGGCGGCCGAGGCGCGCGGCATCGACCTGTTCTTCGACATCATCACGAACCACACCGCGGACGTGATCTCGTACGAGGAGAACCAGTACTCGTACATCCCGCAGGACACGACCCCCTACGTCGCCGCGGACGGCACGACCTTCCGTATGGAGGACGTCGCCGGTCTCAGCGCCGCGGACTTCCCCGAGCTCACGACCGACTCGTTCCCGTACACCCCGGTCGTCGACCCGGCCGACGCGGAGGTCAAGGTCCCGGCGCTGCTCAACGACGTCCGGTACTACCACAACCGCGGTGACTCGACGTGGGCCGGGGAGTCCGAGACCCTCGGCGACTTCGTCGGCCTCGACGACCTCATGACCGAGCACCCGGACGTCGTCGCGGAGTTCGTCCAGGTCTACAAGGACTGGATCGACCTCGGCGTGGACGGGTTCCGCATCGACACGGCCAAGCACGTGAACTTCGAGTTCTGGGAGCAGTGGACGCCCCAGATCGTCGACCACGCGCAGCAGGTGCGCGGTGACGACGACTTCTTCATGTTCGGCGAGGTGTACTCCTCCGACACGCGCATCCTCTCCCCGTACGTGCGGGAGACGGAGATGAGCTCGGTCCTGGACTTCGCGTTCCAGGAGCGTGCCGCCGCGTACGTGACCGGCGCGTCCTCGGCGCAGCTCCGTGACCTGTACGCGTCCGACGACATCTACACGACGCCGGACACCTCGGCCACGGCGCTGCCGACCTTCCTCGGCAACCACGACATGGGCCGGATCGGCTACTTCGTCCGCGGCACCGACGCCCCGCTGGAGCGCTCGAAGCTCGCGCACTCCCTCATGTACCTCACGCGGGGCCAGCCCGTCGTCTACTACGGCGACGAGCAGGGCTTCATCGGCCAGGGTGCGGGGGGAGAGGGCAACGACAAGGCCGCGCGCCAGTCCCTCTTCGCCAGCCAGGTGCCGGAGTACCAGAACCAGGTCCTGCTGAGCGGTGAGCAGGCCGGGTCCGTGGACCGCTACGACACGGACACCGAGCTGTACACCCACATCTCCTCCCTGGCCGCGCTCCGCGACGCGCACCCCGCGCTCAGCGACGGAGCGCAGGTCGAGCTCCTCGCCGACGGCGGCCTCTACGCCTTCGCCCGCGTGGACCGTGACGAGGACGTGGAGCACGTCGTCGTCACCAACAACGGCGGCGCCGCGGCCACGGCGACGTTCGCGACCCTCACCCCGGGCGCGACGTACACCGGCCTGCTCGGCACGGACCAGGCCGTCACCGCGGACGCGGACGGCGTGATCTCGGTCAGCGTCCCCGCACGCGGGGCCGTCGTGCTCGTCGCCGACTCGACGGTCGCGGCCGCCGGTGACGTCGACGTGCAGGTCGTCGCCGGCCGCGACGGTGCGGGCGTGTGGGGCAAGGCCCCCATCAGCGCCGTCGTCGCCGACAACCGCTACCAGGAGACGTCCTTCGCCTACCGCGTCGTCGGGGAGCAGGACTGGACCCTGCTCGGCACCGCCGAGGACGACACGCCCCGGGTCTTCCACGACGTGGAGGACCTCGTCACCGAGCACGGTCTCGGCACGATGATCGAGTACCGCGCCGTGAGCGTCGACGCAGCGGGCAACGCCTCCGCGGCGTCCACCGTGACGACCCTGGTCGAGGAGCCCGTCGTCGGCCCGCCGCCGTCGGACTTCGACACCGTCTCGGTCCCGGGCAACCACAACGACGAGATGGGGTGTGGCGGGGACTGGAACCCGGCCTGCTCCGAGGCGCAGCTCACGCTCGGCGCCAACGGCCTGTGGTCCAAGACGTTCGACCTCCCGGCCGGCGACTACGAGTTCAAGGTCGCCGCGAACGAGAGCTGGGACATCAACTTCGGTGCCGACGGGCAGCCCGGCGGACCCAACCTGGCCTACACGCACGGCGGTGGGCCGATCACCTTCTGGTTCGACCCGGAGACGAAGTACTACTTCAACAGCTCCATGCACGCGCCGATGACGATCCCCGGCAGCCACCAGCAGGAGCTCGGCTGCCCCGGTGACTGGCAGCCGGAGTGCGCGGCCACGCTGCTCACCGACCTGGACCGCGACGGCATCTTCACGTTCGTCACGGACCAGCTGCCCGCCGGGAGCTACGAGGCGAAGGTCGCGTACAACTTCAGCTGGGACGAGAACTACGGCGCCGGCGGCGCACCCGGCGGGGCGAACATCGCCTTCACCGTGGGCAACGACGGTGACACGGTGGCGTTCACGTTCGACCCCGCCACCAAGGTGCTCACCATCGGCGGGCCGACGGCCGGCATCGGTGGCCGGGGTCAGCTCGGGGTCCACTGGCTCAGCGAGGACGTCCTCGCCGTGCCGGAGGCGCTCCTGGGCGGCCGTGACCTGGCCGACCTGACCTTCCGCCTGCACACCGCGCCCGAGGGGGGCATCAGCCTCGACGGCGAGACGCCGGTGCTGCCGGAGGGCGCCGTGGCGTACGACCTCGTCGCCGAGGGCACCGGCCTGCCGGAGGACCTGGCAACGCTCTACCCGCACCTCGCCGGCCACGTCGTCCTGCGTCTGCAGGGCGCCGACCGCGCCGACGTCGAGGCGGCCCTCACGGGCCAGCTCGTGGTGACGGCCACGGACGCCGAGGAGGCGCTCGCGGTGTTCACCGGGGTGCAGATCCCCGGCGTGGTGGACGCCCTCTTCGCCGAGGACGCCACCGACCGCCGGCTCGGTGTCACGTGGGACGCCCGCAAGCGCCCCTCGGTGGCCCTGTGGGCGCCGACGGCCAAGGACGTCGACCTGCTGGTCTGGCAGGACCCCGCCACGCTGGACGCCGAGCCGACCCGCGTGGAGCTCCGGCGACAGGCCGACGGCTCGTGGACGGTCGACGGTGACAAGAAGTGGCGCCACGGCGCCTACCAGTTCGAGGTCACGGTCTACGTGCCCTCCACCGGCGCCGTCGAGAAGAACCGGGTGACGGACCCGTACTCGGTCGCGCTCACGGTCAACTCGACCCACTCGGTGTTCGTCGACCTCGCCGACCAGCGCTGGATGCCCGGCGAGTGGAAGAAGGCCGGCCAGCCGGTCGTGCGCCCCGTGGACCAGACGATCTACGAGCTGCACGTCCGGGACTTCTCGATCAGCGACGAGACGGTTCCTGAGGAGCTGCGCGGCACCTACTCCGCCTTCACCACCGACGGGGCCGGACGCCAGCACCTGCGGGCGCTGCAGGAGGCCGGTCTGACGACCGTCCACCTGCTGCCGACGTTCGACATCGCCACGATCGAGGAGAAGCGCTCCGCCCAGGTGGAGCCGCCGTGCGACCTCGCGTCGCTGCCGGCGGACTCCTCGGAGCAGCAGGCGTGCATCGCCGGGATCCGGGACGCCGACGGCTTCAACTGGGGATACGACCCGTTCCACTTCACGACGCCCGAGGGCTCCTACGCCGTGGACGCGCACGGTGGGGCCCGGGTCGAGGAGTTCCGCAGCATGGTCGGGGCGCTGCACGCCGACGGCCTGCAGGTGGTCCTGGACCAGGTGTTCAACCACACGGCCGCCAGCGGTCAGGACGCCAAGTCGGTCCTCGACCGGGTCGTGCCCGGCTACTACCACCGCCTCAACGCGGCCGGGAAGGTCGAGACGTCCACGTGCTGCCAGAACATCGCCACCGAGCACCAGATGGCCGAGAAGCTCATGGTCGACTCGGTCGTGACGTGGGCGCGGGACTACAAGGTCGACGGCTTCCGCTTCGACCTCATGGGTCACCACTCGCGGGACAACATGCTCGCGGTGCGCGACGCGCTGGACGCGCTGACCGTCACGAAGGACGGCGTGGACGGCTCGAAGGTCTACCTGTACGGCGAGGGCTGGAACTTCGGTGAGGTCGCCGACGACGCCCGGTTCGAGCAGGCGCGCCAGGGCAACCTGGGCGGCACCGGCATCGGGACGTTCTCCGACCGGCTCCGCGACGCCGTCCGCGGCGGCGGTCCGTTCGACAGCGACCCGCGCGTGCGTCAGGGCTTCGGCACCGGCGCGTACACGGACCGCAACGGGCTGGACAACCGCCCCGACGGCGAGCTCCTCACGGACGCCCAGCACCAGGCGGACCTCGTCCGGCTGGGGCTGGCGGGCAACCTGCGCGCCTACTCGTTCCTCACGAGCAAGGGCCAGGTGCAGCGCGGCGACCAGATCGACTACAACGGCCAGCCGGCCGGGTACGCCGACTCGCCGGAGGAGATCATCACGTACGTCGACAAGCACGACAACGAGACGCTGTTCGACGTCCTCACGCTCAAGCTGCCGACGGACACCCCGATGGCGGACCGCGTGCGGATGAACACGGTGTCTCTCGCCACGACCGCGCTGTCGCAGACGCCGACGTTCTTCCACGCCGGCTCGGACCTGCTGCGCAGCAAGTCGCTGGACCGCAACAGCTACAACTCCGGCGACTGGTTCAACCTGCTCGACTTCTCCGGCCAGGACAACGGGTTCGCCCGCGGCCTGCCGCAGGCGGGGGACAACCAGGACAAGTGGCCGTTCATGCGCCCGCTGCTCGCGGACGCGTCGCTGAAGCCGGCGCCGGAGCACATCTCCACCGCCACGGAGTCCTACCAGGACCTCCTCGAGCTGCGCTTCTCCACGGAGCTGTTCCGTCTCGGTGACCCCGAGCTCATCCAGGAGAAGGTCACCTTCCCGGGCAGCGGCCCGACGGCGACGGCCGGCGTCATCGTCATGAGCATCGACGACCTCGTGGGTGAGGACGTGGACGGGGCGCTCGACGGTGTCCTCGTCGTCTTCAACGCCTCCGACGAGGCGTACTCGGCCACGGTCGCGGGCCACGCCGGCCGCGACTACGCCCTCTCCGAGGTGCAGGCCGAGGGGTCGGACGACGTCGTGCGCAGCACGACCTGGGACGCCGCGACCGGCACGGTCAGCGTCCCGGCCCGCACGGTCGCCGTGCTGGTCGACCCGGAGGGGTAGCCGGGCACGCCCCCCGGCGGTCATGACCGCCGGGGGGCGTCAGCAACAACAGGCAGGAGGGCGTGGACCGCGGTCCACGCCCTCCTGTCGTTCCCGGCTCAGCGGCTCAGCGGCTCAGCGGAAGACGATGGTGCGGTGGCCGTCCAGCAGCACGCGGTGCTCGGCGTGCCACCGGACGGCGCGCGCCAGGGCGCGTCGCTCGACGTCCTGCCCGAGCGCCATGAGGTCCTCGACGCGCTTGGAGTGGTCCACCCGCTCGACGTCCTGCTCGATGATCGGGCCCTCGTCGAGGTCGCCCGTCACGTAGTGCGCCGTCGCACCGATGAGCTTGACACCTCGGTCGTGCGCCTGCGCGTAGGGGCGGGCGCCCTTGAAGCTGGGCAGGAACGAGTGGTGGATGTTGATCACCCGCCCGGCGAGGGTGCGGCACAGCTCGTCGGACAGGATCTGCATGTAGCGGGCCAGCACGACCAGCTCGGCGCCGGTCTCCTCCACGAGCTCCAGCAGTCGCGCCTCGGCTGCAGCCTTGCTGGCCCGGGTGACCGGCACGTGGTGGAACGGGATGCCGTAGAACGCGGCGACGTCCGCGAGGGCCGTGTGGTTGGAGACGACGGCGACGATGTCGACGGGCAGGCCCTCGGACTGCTGCCGGAACAGCAGGTCGTGGAGGCAGTGCGCCGCGGTCGACACCATGACGACGGTCCGGATCCGCCGACCGGCGACGTCCAGGTCCCACGTCATGTCGAAGCGCTCGGCGAGCTCGTCGAGCGCGCCGCGCAGGTCGGCCTCGGGCGCGGAGGCCTCGACCTGCACCCGCATGAAGAACAGTCCGCTGAGCGGGTCACCGAACTGCTGCGACTCGGTGATGTTGCCGCCGTGCGCCGCGAGCATCCCGGCGACGGCCGCGACGATCCCCGGGCGGTCCGGGCACGACAGGCTCAGCACCCAGTGGGTGGGCTGGTCCTGCGCCGGGGCGGGCAGGGCGTCGTCGGGCGTCGTCACGGTTCGTGAGGGTACTCGCGCACCCCCGACGGCGCGGTCGTGTCCGCGGCTGCGGGGGCAGCGGCGTCTCGTCAGCGGAACGGCGGTCGCCGCGGACGCGCCGCGGGTGCCACGATGAGGCCCATGAGCGTGGACGTGACGATCCGGCCCGTGACCGACGACGACGCGGGCGAGCTGCTCACCCTGCGCCGGGCGGCCTTCGTCACCGAGGCGCAGACGTACGGGGACCCGAACATCCCGCCGCTGACGCAGACGCTCGAGGAGCTCCGCGCCGACCTCGGGGCGCCGGGCATCGTGACGCTGGGCGCGTGGGACGGGCACCGGCTCGTCGGATCCGTCCGCGTCCAGCTCGAGCCGGGCAAGGCGACCCTCGGCAGGCTCGCCGTGGCGCCGGACCTGCAGGGGCAGGGCATCGGCACGCAGATGCTGCTGGCGATCCCGCCCCACCTGCCCGAGGACACCAGCGAGCTGTGGGTCTTCACCGGGCGCGACTCGGTGCAGAACCTCGCGCTGTACCAGAAGCACGGCTACACCCACCAGCACGACGAGACGGCGGGATCACTCACGTACGCGTACCTGCGCAAGATCCTCGGGGACGGCGACGTGGAGGACGACCGCGGCGCCTGACCGGGACCGCTTCGCCTCGGCGTCGAGTGCGTGGATGCCGCCACCGTTGAGGACGTGGCGCGAGCGGCGGGCCGCTGTGCGGACCGCTCCGACCCTGTGACCGGTCGACCGAGGTCGGGTGCGGGTTGCTACCCTGGCCCGGTCGCGACTGGCGCAGGTGGGTCACCATCAGGGAGCGGCACAGCACAGCAGACTCCGGGTCGTTCGCCTGGGCCGCGGGTCACCCACACGAGGTGTGCGTGCCCGGACGTGCCGGGACCACCACGCGCACTGCTGATGCGAGGAGAGACATGAGCGCCGACGACGTCATGAACCAGCCGCTCGCCGAGCTGGACCCGGAGATCGCCGCCGTCCTGGACGGGGAGCTCCTGCGCCAGCAGGAGACGCTCGAGATGATCGCGAGCGAGAACTTCGTCCCGCGGGCCGTGCTGCAGGCGCAGGGCTCCGTGCTGACGAACAAGTACGCCGAGGGATACCCGGGCAAGCGCTACTACGGCGGGTGCGAGCAGGTCGACATCGCGGAGGACCTGGCGCGTGAGCGGGCCAAGACGCTCTTCGGGGCCGCGCACGCGAACGTCCAGCCGCACTCGGGCGCGCAGGCCAACGCCGCCGTGCTGCATGCGCTGGCCAACGCCGGTGACACGATCCTCGGCCTGGAGCTCGCCCACGGCGGTCACCTCACCCACGGCATGAAGCTCAACTTCTCCGGCAAGCTCTACGAGGTCGCCGCGTACGGCGTGGACCCGGGCACGCACCTGGTCGACATGGACGTGGTGCGGCAGAAGGCCCTGGAGGCCCGCCCGCGGGTCATCATCGCCGGCTGGTCGGCCTACCCGCGGCAGCTCGACTTCGCAGCGTTCGCGGACATCGCCCGTGAGGTCGGCGCCGCGCTGTGGGTCGACATGGCGCACTTCTCCGGCCTCGTCGCCGCGGGCCTGCACCCCAGCCCCGTGCCGCACGCCGACGTCGTCTCCTCGACCGTGCACAAGACGCTCGGCGGTCCGCGCGCGGGCTTCATCCTCAGCACCGAGGAGCTGGCCAGGAAGATCGACTCGGCGGTGTTCCCGGGTCAGCAGGGCGGCCCGCTCATGCACGTCATCGCGGCCAAGGCCGTCGCGTTCAAGGTGGCCGCGACCGAGGGCTTCCGTGAGCGTCAGCAGCGCACGCTCGACGGCGCGCGCCTGCTCGCCGAGCGGCTGTCCCGGCCCGACGTCGCCGCGGCGGGCGTGTCGGTCCTGACCGGCGGCACGGACGTGCACCTGGCCCTCGTGGACCTGCGCAGCTCGGCGCTGGACGGCCAGCAGGCCGAGGACCTCCTGCACACCGCGGGCATCACCGTGAACCGCAACGCCGTGCCGTTCGACCCGCGGCCGCCGCGGGTGACGTCCGGCCTGCGCATCGGCACCCCGGCGCTGGCGACCCGCGGGTTCGGCGAGGCGGAGTTCGAGGAGGTCGCGGACATCATCGCGACCGCCCTGGTCGACGGCACCTCCGCCGACGTGGAGGCGCTGCGCGCCCGCGTGCGCAAGCTCACCGACGGCTTCCCGCTCTACCCGGGCCTGCAGCAGTGACGACGGACGCCACCGCGAACGAGGGCGCCGGCCTGACCGACGGCGCCGCGCGCGTGGCCACGGACGACGCCCTGCCCACCGGGGCGGTCGGCGCCGCGGAGACGGCGAGCCCGACCGGCGAGGCGCAGGTCCTCGACGGCAAGGCGACCGCCGCAACGATCAAGGCCGAGCTCGCCGAGCGCGTCGCACGGCTCGGCGAGCACGGGATCGTGCCGGGCCTCGGGACCGTGCTCGTCGGGGACGACCCCGGTTCGCAGGCGTACGTCGCGGGCAAGCACCGCGACTGCGCGGAGGTGGGCATCGCCTCGATCCGCGAGGACCTGCCCGCGACGGCCACGCAGGCCGCCGTCGAGGCGGCGATCGACCGGCTCAACGCCGACCCGGCGTGCACCGGCTACATCGTCCAGCTGCCGCTGCCCAAAGGCGTGGACGTCAACGCGGTGCTCGAGCGGATCGACCCGCGCAAGGACGCCGACGGCCTGCACCCCACGAACCTCGGCCAGCTGGTGCTGCGGGTCAACGAGCCGGTCCACTCGCCGCTGCCGTGCACCCCGCGGGGCATCCTCGAGCTGCTCGGCAGGTACGGGATCGGCGTCAACGGTGCGCACGTGGTCGTGCTCGGGCGGGGGACCACGGTCGGCCGGTCGATCGGCCTGCTCCTGACGCGCCGCGAGCACAACGCGACGGTGACGCTGACCCACACCGGCACGCGCGACCTCATCGCGCACCTGCGCACGGCCGACGTCGTCGTCGCGGCAGCCGGCGTGCCCGGGATCGTGCGGGCGGAGGACATCAAGCCGGGCGCGGTCGTGCTCGACGTCGGTGTCTCGCGGACCGAGGACCCGGACACGGGCAGGGCGCGTCTGGTCGGCGACGTCGACCCGGGCGTGCGGACGGTGGCCGGCTGGATCTCGCCGAACCCGGGCGGGGTCGGTCCGATGACCCGGGCGATGCTCCTCGCGAACGTCGTCGACGCGGCGGAGGCGGCTGCGGGCCTCCGCTGAGGTGACGGGGCGGTCCGGGCGGCGCGTCAGGGGCCGAGCAGCGCGTCGATGTCCGGCAGCTGCTGGAAACGGCTGAAGGTCCCTGCGTCGGCGATCTCCTGGGCCGCCTGGAGGAAGCCGGCCCATGCGGTGCGCGCCAGCGTGCCGCCGACGCTGATCCGCCGGACCCCCAGCTCCGCAGCCTCGGCGACGGTGATGAACGGCGCGTTGATCAGGAGGTTCACCGGCTTCGGTGCCACGGCGGCGACGATGGTCCGGATCTGGTCGACCGTCCCGATCCGCGGCGCGTAGAGGCAGTCCGCTCCCACTTCCGCGTAGGCGCGCAGACGGCGGACCGTCTCCTCGAGGTCAGGGCGGCCCACGACGAAGCCCTCGGACCGGCCCGTCAGGACGATGCCGGTGCCGCCGGCGTCGATCGCCTCGCGGGCCGCGCGGATGCGCTCCACGGCGAGATCGATGTCGTGGAGGGGCTCGGCCGGGTCGCCCGTCGCGTCCTCGATCGAGAGGCCGGCGATCCCGGTGGCCGCGGCGAGGCGCACATGGGTGGCGACCTGCTCGGGCTCGACCGCGTACCCACCCTCGAAGTCCGCGTTCACCGGCACGTCCACCGCGGCAGCGACGGATCGCAGGTGGTCGAGCACCGGCTCCAGGTCGACGTGGCTGTCCTGCCGGCCCACCGTCCACGCACAGCCCGCGCTCGTCGTCGCCAGCGCCGCGAAGCCGAGCCCCTGCAGGGCCCGTGCGCTCCCGACGTCCCACGGGTTCGGCATCACGAAGCAGCCCGACTCGTGCAGGCGGTGGAACTCGGCGACCCGGTCGTCCTGCGTGCTCATGGCCCCACCTCACGGTCGACACCGGCGGACGCTCACCATGATGCTCCTCCGGTCGTCCGTCCGTCCGGTCGCTCGGTACGGGCGGGCGCGGGTGTGGGCGAGAATCGTGCGGTGCTGACGATCGCCACCGTGAACGTGAACGGGATCCGCGCCGCCTTCAAGCGCGGGATGGGGGAGTGGCTGGCCGAGCGCCGGCCGGACGTCCTCCTGCTGCAGGAGGTCCGCGCGCCCGACGAGATGCTCGCCGAGTTCCTCCCTCAGCACGAGTGGGACCTCGCGCACGCGGAGTCCACGGCCAGGGGCCGGTCCGGCGTCGCGATCGCGTCGCGCCTGCCGATGCGGGGCATCCGCATCGGCCTGGACCACGGCGTCGGGACGAACTCCGGTCGCTGGGTCGAGGCGGACCTCGGGCTGCCGGACGGCGGCACGCTCACCGTGGTCTCGACCTACATCCACTCCGGCACGCTGGGAACGCCGTCCATGGACGAGAAGTACGCGTTCCTGGAGCTCATCAGCACGCGCATGACGGAGCTGCGCTCAGCCGGTGCGCTCGCCGTCGTCGCCGGGGACGTCAACATCGCCCACCGCGAGGTGGACATCAAAAACTGGAAGGGCAACGTCAAGGCCGCCGGCTTCCTGCCCGAGGAGCGCGCCTACCTCGACCGCTGGTTCGACAGCGGCTGGGTCGACCTCGGCCGGCACCTCGGCGGGGACGGCCCCGGCCCGTACACCTGGTGGTCGTGGCGCGGGAAGGCCTTCGACAACGACTCCGGCTGGCGCATCGACTACCAGATCGCGACGTCGCCGCTGGCCGAGCGGGCGCAGAAGGTGGAGGTCGATCGGGCGCCGTCGTACGACCGGCGGTTCTCCGACCACGCGCCGCTGGTCGTCACCTACGACCTCTGACCACCGTAGGTCCGCCGGTCACGCCTCACGGCGTCGCCCGCCGTACTTCTGGTGCACCGCCTGCCGGCTGACACCGAGGACCGCCGCGATCGCCGCCCAGGAGACGCCACGGTTCCGGGCCCGGCGGACGATCACCGCCTCCTTCTGGTCCACCTCGCGTCGGAGCCGCGCCACCGCACGCAGCGCGCGCAGCGGGTCCTCGTCCTCGGACTGGGCCACGAGTGCGCCCATCGGGTCCTCCTCCGTCGATCCGTCCGCCATGGCGTCAATGATGGTTGACATCAGCACGGCGCGTCAACCCCAGTTGACGTCGTCGGTGCTTCGCCGGGAGCGAAGGCTCAGGCGGACGGCTCGGCGCCGGGACGGGGCAGCTCCGTGAGGTACCGCAGCGGCGAGAGGACCACCGGCAGGGACCCGAGGGTCATCCCGATCGCCGAGATCCACAGCGACGTGGTGACGCCGACGGCGGTGCCCAGCCATCCCCCGAGCAGGCCGCCGATCGGCATGGTGCCCCACACGATGAATCGCACCGAGGCGTTCATCCGCCCCAGCAGGGCCGGCGGGCAGAGCCGCTGACGGAAGCTGACCTGCGCGACGTTGTAGACGACGACCCAGAAGCTGAAGCCGAAGCCGGCGACCACGAGGACCGCCGCAGCGGGCACGACGTCGGCGAGGACTGCGGCGAGCGGGTTGAGCACGAACGTCAGACCGCCGGCCACCGCGGAGACCGGGATGACCCGCGCCTCACCGATCCACCGCGCCATCCGTTCCGCCGCGACCGCCCCGAGCAGGCCGCCGGCCGCGGACAGCGAGAACACGAGGCCGAGCGCCGCCGCGTCCAGCCCCAGGACACGCAGCGCGTAGATCACCATGAGCGCCCCGCCGATGGAGCCGGCGAGGTTGCTCAGCGACGTGCACGCCACCATCCGCCGCAGCAGCGGCTGGCGCACGACGAACTGCAGCCCCTCCGCGATCTCCGTGCGCAGCGGCCGCCGGTCCTCGCGCCTCGGCAGGGTCTCCTCGTGCCGGATGCGACCGAGGAAGGCGGCCGAGAGGAGATAGGTCCCCACCGTCGTCGCGATGAGCGCCGGAGCGCTGATGACCCGGAGCAGAGCACCTCCCACCGCCGGCGCCACGACCATCGCGACGGACTGCGTCGCCTGGAGCTTCGCGTTGCCCTCGACGACGTGGTCGAGGCCGACGAGCCCCGGCACGTAGCTCTGGTGCGCGACGTCGAAGAACACCGTCGCCCCGCTGATCACCAGGGCCGCGGCGATGAGCAGCGGGATGGAGACCGACCCGGTGGCCGCGGCCGCGACGACGACGGCCAGCGCGGCAGCCCGCACGACGTCCGCCACGACGAGCGTGCGTCGCTTGCGCATCCGGTCGACCCACGCCCCGGCCGGCAGCCCGATGACGAGGAACGCCGCGGTCTCCGCCGCGGTGAGTGCACCCATCTGCCACGGCGTCGCCTGGAGGGCCGTCACCGCGTAGATCGGCAGGACGAGCCCGGTGAGCTGGGCGCCGAACTGGCCGAACGCGTCGCCGGCCCAGAGCTGACGGAAGTCACGGTGGAACGCGAGGGACGAGCGGCGCCGGGCGGTCCGCGGGGGAGTGGTGCTCACAGCGTGAGCCTGGCCATCCGATTGGGAAAAGTCAATCGGTCTAGGCTTCGGGCATGCCGCACGACGAGCCGAGCACGTCCGACGACCGCGCCTCCGAGGCGGACGCGCGCGCTCTGGGATCCGTCCTGCGGATGCGCATCCTCCGGCTCTGCCTGGACGAGGCCCTGACGAACAAGGAGATCGCGGGCCGCCTGGGCAAGGACCCCGGGACGACCTACCACCACGTCCGCACCCTCGCCGAGCGCGGGTTCCTGGCGCCCCAGGAGGAGCGCCGCGGGGCACGTGGCGCGCGCGAGGTCCCGTACCTGGCCACCAGGAGGTCGTGGCGCGCGCCGCAGGTGCCCGGCCATTACCAGGTGCTCGTCGACGCGTTCCTCGAGGAGCTCGCCGAGGCACCGCCGTCGTCGGTGGTGGCCGCCCGCCTGGGCGTGCGCCTGTCCGCCGACGCCTGGGAGCGCGCCATGACGCGCGTCAGCGAGGTGCTCCAGGAGCTGGCCGACCTCCCGCCCGACCCCGACGGCGTCCCGTTCTCGCTCTTCTTCGCCGCCCACGAGGACATCCGCCGGCGCCGCGCCGACGGCGCCTGACCGCCGCCGTCGCTCGTGGGGACGTGGCGCCCGCCCTGCAGCCCGTCGGTTCCCCACCGGACCGCACGGCACGGCGCGTGCAGGTGTCAGTGCGCCGTGCCGCGCAGCGCGGCGATCGGCTCGATCCGCGCGGCGCGGAACGCCGGGTAGGCGCCGGCGAGCAGGCCGATGACGACGCCCAGCGCTGCCGCGCCCACCACCGCACCGGTGTCCAGGATCGGCGTCCACTGCTTGGCCACCGACACCCCCACCACGACCATGACGCCCAGCGACGCGCCGATCAGGCCCCCGAGCAGCCCGATGACCCCGGACTCCGTGAGGAACTGCGCCACGATGTCGCGGGTCCGGGCGCCGAGCGCCCGCCGCAGGCCGATCTCGCCGAGCCGCTCGCGCACCGACAGCAGCGTGACGTTCGCGATGCCCAGCGCGCCGACGAGAAGCGCCACGGCGCCCAGCGCCAGGAAGATCGCGTTGACGTCCGCCTGGACGTTCTCGCGGACCGGCGGGGGCGGTGGCGGCACCTGGACGCTCACCGCCTCGGGGTTGTTCGGCTCCAGCGCGGACGGTCCCTGCTCCGCGATGACCGGTCCGGCGCCGACGGCGATCCGCACGTGCGCCTGGTCCAGCCCGCTGACGCGGAAGTCCGCCCTGGCCGTGCCCACCGGCAGGAACACCGCGTCCAGCAGGTCCGAGCGGCGCTGGACGCCGTCGACCACGCCGATCACCGCGTACGGGCGGTCCCCGATGAAGATCGCCGGCTGCCGGTCCACCCGCAGGACGCCGAGCCGTTGCGCCGCTCGCGCCCCGAGCACGACCACGCGGTCGGCCCGCACGTCGTGGCCGGCGTCGAACCACCGTCCCGTGACGACGCGCCCGTCGACCGCCCGCAGGAGGCCCGGCGTGGCCGCCACCACCGCGGGCGGGGCGAACGCCTGGGCCGAGGGGTCGTTGACCGGCTGCGCCGTCACCTCGAGGTCGCCGGTGTCGACCGGGCCGAGCGCACCGACCAGCTCCACGCCGGCGATGCGACCGAGACGGTCCTCCACGTCCCAGGGGATCCGGCCGATCGTCCGCTCGCCGCTCGCGGTCCGTGCGCTCGCCGGCTCGACGACGACACGGGTGGCGGCGACCGCGTCGAACTGCCGGCTGATCTGGCCCGCCGCCGTCTGGGCCAGGCCCGTCGTCACGACGAGGGAGCCGATGCCGAGCACGGTGCCGACGATCGTCAGCAGCAGGCGTCCCGGACGCGCACCGATGCCGTGCGCGGCCTCGGCGAGGAGGTCGGCGGGGCCGAAGCGGTCGCGCGCGGGCGGGGGAGGGACGAGCCGCGGTGACCGGCCCCCACCGGCTCGCCGGGCGCGGACGGTGCCGGGCAGCCGTGGCCGGAGCCCCCGCAGCCGACCGGTCCGCGCGGCACGCTCGTCCGCCGCGGCCTGCTCGGCCGCGGCCGCCGACAGGTCGGCGAGCCCCCCGCCGTCCGGTCGGGTGGAGGGCGGCGTCGCGGTGGGCAGCGTCACGACACCTCCCGCAGGGTGCCGTCGGCGATCCTGACCCGGCGCCGCGCGCGGACGGAGACCTCGTCGTCGTGGGTGATCACGACGAGCGTCAGCCCGTCGCGGTGGAGCTCGTCGAACAGGTCCAGCACGCCGGCCGAGTTCGCGGAGTCCAGGTTGCCCGTGGGCTCGTCCGCCAGCAGCACCCGCGGCGTGGCCACGACGGCCCGTGCGACGGCGACCCGCTGGCGCTCACCTCCGGAGAGCACGGGAGGCAGGAAGTCCAGGCGGTGGCTCATGCCCACCCGGTCCAGCGCCTCCAGGGCGCGCGTCCTGCGCTCGGCGCGCGGGACGGCGCTGTAGAGCGTCGCGAGCAGCACGTTGTCCAGGGCGGATCGGTGCGGCAGGAGGTGGAAGGACTGGAAGACGAACCCGATCCGGCCACCGCGCAGGGCTGACCGGTCCGCCTCGGAGAGCTCGCGGGTCGGGGTCCCGTCGAGGAGGTAGTCGCCCGACGTCGGCCGGTCCAGCAGACCGAGGATGTGCAGGAGCGTCGACTTGCCGGAGCCCGAGGGCCCGACGACGGAGACGTAGTCCCCGCGGCGTACCACCAGGTCCACGTCCCGCAACGCCTCGACGGGCGGTGTCCCCGGGAACGTCCGCCCGACGGAGCGCAGCGCGAGCACCTCGCGGACGTCGTCCGCGAGGTGCTCGGCCGTGCGCGCGACGTCGCCCGGACCGGACCCGACCCCCTGCGGCGGGTCCTGCCGGAGCATCGTCACGCCTCGTCCTCCGGGGCGTCCTCCCCGGAGGTGTCCTCGTCCGCGTCGGCTCCCGCCGCCGCGACGCCCACCGACACGCGGTCGCCCTGCTCGAGCGCGCCGTCCACCGCGCTGACCTCGACGTAGCCGCCCGCGGCCAGTCCCGTCCGGACGACGACGACCTCGCTCGACCCGTCGTCGGCGACCACCTCCACGCGCGCCTCCCCGGCGGCACCCGTGTCGAGCGCCGCGATCGGCACGGCGAGCACGTCGCCGGCGGTCGACCCGACGGGCACGGTGATGCGCACGTTCGCCCCCTGGATCGTGAGCCGCTGGTCCTCGGTGAGCTCGCCGGGCACGACGACGACGCGCGTCCGGCTGCGCTCCTGCGCCGCGCCGGCGTCGTCGCCGCCCTCCTCGCCACCACCCGCCGCGGGCGTGAGGTCCTCACCGCCGATCTGCGCCACGGTGCCCGGCACCTCGGCGCCGTCGGGCAGCTGGATGACGGCCGGTGCGTCGACGGTGAGCAGGGCAGCGTCGGCGGCCGGGACCGTGCCCACGACCTGGAGCGTCGCACCCGAGACGCTCATCACCGGGGACCCGCCCACCGTGGACCCGCGGCGCACCTCGACGCCGTCGACCCGCCTCGGCAGCGCGTCGAGGTAGACCACCTCCCCGGCGGGCAGCGGCGTCATCGCGTCCGTCAGCGCGTCGGCGAGGTCGGACTGCGCGTCGCCGACGGCACGCTCGGCGGCCTGCACCGCGGAGCGCTCCGTTGCGGTGTCCGGGGCGACCTGCCCCTCGGCGCGCGCGGCGATCGCGACCGCGAGCGTGCCCTCGGCGTCGATCACGGCCCCGCGGTCGCACGGCACCTCCGGTGCCGGTGTCGCGCACGCGGCACGGGCGGTCTCGAGCCGGTACTGCGCGCTGTCGACGTCGGCCTGGAGCCGGACCTGCTCGGACCGCGGCCCGCCGGCCTGGGCACGCGCGAGGTCCGCCCTGGCCTGCGTCAGCTGGTCCTGGGTGGCCCGCACACCCTCCCGGGCGGACTCGACCGCTGCGGCGACGTCGTCCCCGGCCGTCGGAGCCGGGTAGCCGACCCGAGCGTAGAGGGCCTCGACCCCGGCAGCTGCGCGCGCGTCGTAGACGGGGGAGGCGACGTCCCCCGCGTCGATCCCGAGCGCCGCGAGGGCCTCCTTGAGCTGCACCACGTCCGGTCCGGACACACCGGCGCGGAGGGTGCGGTAGACGGGGAGCTGTCCGGCGAGGGCGACGACCGGGCGGCCGGCCACCTCGAGCAGGACGTCCCCCGCCGCGATGGTGGCGCCGGGCTCGGGGACCTGGCCCGTCACGACGGCCGGGCCGCCGAGGTCTCCCGTCTCCAGCACCACCTGCACCGGGTCCTCGTAGAGGACGTCACCGCGCAGCACGACGTCGTTCGTCAACGAGCGCATCTCCACGGGGACGGTGATGAGGCCCGCGTCGGGCGGCGACGCCGCGGCGGCGGCCTCCGCGGGGGACTGGACCATGCGGCCCAGGCCCAGGCCGGCGCCCAGGCTCACCACCGCGGTCACGGCGAGGACCGCGATCGTGCGGGTCGAGCGGTCCATCAGGAGCGCGCCGCCTCGACGGACTCCGCCCAGGCGTCGAGCTCGGCGCGGTGCGTGTCGACGAATGTCTGCTGGTACTCGTTGGTGACCTCCACCTGCACCTCGTCGAACTCGATCTCCTCCCGGCAGTCGAAGTCCGCGACAGCGGTGGCGATCTCCTTCCCCGTCAGCGCGGCGGTGCGTTCCTGCACCTCGGCGTCCAGCGCCTCGTAGTCGGCGTCCTCCCCGGCGCCCTCGAACACCTCCTCGTAGATGGCGTTCTGCTCCTCCATGACGGCGTTCTGGGCGTCCTCCATGGCCGCGAGCCCCGGGTACCCGGCGTCGGCCATGCAGTCGGACCACCGTGACGTGAGCGCCGTGATCCGCTCGTCCGCGGAGATCTGGGCCCACAGCCCCTCCATCTCCTCCTGGAGCGCGGTCATCTCCTCGCCGCCGAGGCCGTACTTCTCCTCGATCGCGTGCTGGGAGCTGCCCTGGCAGCCGGCCGTGGTCCAGTCGTACTCCCACTCCTCCTCGGCGCCCTCCTCGGGCCCGGTCTGGTCCCCGTACAGGGCGACGTAGTAGGCGTCGCGCTCGCCCTCCGTCATCGCGTCGACGTAGGCCTGGTTCGGGTCCACCCAGGCCTCCTCGTAGATGCGCTCGAAGTACGCGTCCAGCGGTCCGGTGCCGAGGGCCGCCTCGCCGTCGTCCTCTCCGGTGCTCGCCCCGGCACCCCCGCCGCAGGCGGCCAGCACGAGGACGAGCGCACCGGCCGCGGCCGGGACGGCGAGTGCTCGGTGGCGGTCTCCGGCGCTCGACGTGCGTCGGGTCATGGAACGTGTCATGGTGCTGATTCCCCCTGTGTGACCGGCTGCTGGCGCGACCCTAGCGGCCGGTCGAGGCGCCGCAGATCATCCTCGGGGATGAGATCGATCTCGAACCGACGAGGCGTGCGTGCACCTCACCCGATCGGAGCAGTCAGCGCAGCCAGGCGAGGAAGACGGTCCGGCCGGAGACCTTGGTGACCTCCAGGCGCACCCGGCACGGCGCCTCGCCGCCGTCTCCGCGCAGGACCGGCAGGACGAAGTCGCGCTCGATGACCGTGCCCCGGCCCGCGACCTGGTGCCGCGTGAACGCGGCCACGTGGGCGTCCCGCAGCCGCGGCGGGACGAGCGAGACGACCCGCCGCCCCTCGAGCTCGGCCGGCTCCCACCCGAACCGCGCGGCGGCGGACCCGCTGACGGCGAGGACCCGGTCGTGGTCGTCGACGGCGACGACGGGCGCGGTCGACAGGCGCACGACGGCGGCGTCCCAGTCCGGCGCGGGGACCGCCTCACGGACGCGGCGACCATGGGGACGGGCGGCGTCGTCGTCGGCGAGGACCTCCGGCCAGGCGCGCGGGGTGCCGCCGCGCGCCTGCGCGATGATCTGCTCGCAGCGCCAGTCGCGCAGCGCCACGACCTCCCGCAGCGCCGGACGGATGAGCAGCTGGCCGCCGGCGGCACGCCACTCGGCCTCCTCCAGCGTGCGGAGCAGCTGGACGAGCCGGTCGGGGAGGTCGTCCTCCAGCGGGACCGGCACGGTGACCGTCTCGATCCCGGGCAGGGCGGGGCGCGCTCGTGGACCTGTGAGCTCGGCGGCGATCCTGCGCTGCTCGTGGACCTCGTGCTCGACGGCCCGGTCGATCTCGCTGTGCGCGGTCATCGCGGCGTCGAACCAGTCCCAGGCGTCGAACGCCTCGGGCAGCCGCTCGCCGTGGAAGAGCGCCATCTCACGCAGCGCTGCCTCCTCGTGCCGGCGCGCCGCCTCCCACAGGGCCACGGGGAGGTCCAGCAGGAGCGCCGCCCGCGCGGAGGGCCCGCCGCCCTGCGCGACCGTGGGCAGCGCCGAGGTGGCGTCGGCCCCGCCCGCCTGGGTCGGCACGGTGCGCAGCGTGAACCACACGCGCTTGCCGGCGGCGGTCGGCTCCGCGCCCACCTGGGACGCGAGCCGGCTGACCACCGCCAGACCGCGGCCCGTGGTCGCCGTGCTGCCGTAGTCGCGCAGCACCGGCAGCGACGCGTCGTCGTCGTCGACGCTGACGCGGACCTCGCCGTCGGCCACCTCGACGAGGAGGCCCAGGTCCGTGCGCGCGTGCAGCACGGCGTTGGTGACGAGCTCGCTGGTCGCCAGGGCGGCGTCGTCGACGAGGTCCTCGTCGAGGCCGTGCGCCTCGAGGGTGGCGGTGACGAAGCGTCGGGCGGCACCGACGCTGCTCCCGTGCGGGGGGAGGCGGACGTGGGCGCGGTCGCCCTCGACCTGCCTCGTCCCCACCTCGGTCCTCCCCGCCGTCCGGCGACCTCGGGCTCACGCCGTCCCCGGCCGACGTGAGCCGAGTCTAGTGATCGGCTCCGACGGCCTCCCGACCATACGCCCCGGCGGGTCGGCGTCGGCCCAGCGCACGACGACGGCCCCCCGCGGGAGCGAGGGGCCGTCGGCTGCCCGCAGGCACCGCGTGAGCGGCGTCGCGGCGAGGGGGGGTGGAGCTCAGCGCAGCGTGCCGCCGTCGCGCTCGGTGTCGATCTCCTCGTGGCGCACCTGGTCCGAGACGGTCTCCTCGGTGGTCACCGTCTCGGTGCCGAGGCGGACGCGCTCGGTCGGCACGGTCTCCTTGTGGACGACCGGCCGCTCCTCGTGCAGGACGATCTCGTGCTCGTTCTCGGTGATCTCCGGGCCGTCGACGGCGCGGTCACGGTTGGCCTCGGTGATCGGCTCGCGCTCGAGCCGGACCTCCTCGCGGGTGACCGGCACGGTCTGGGTGACGTTCTCCGTCACCACGTGCTTGCGCAGGCGGACGCGGCCCGTCTCGACGCGCTCCTTGTCGACGTCGAGGCGCTCCTCGGAGAGAGTCATCGCGTCGTCGACGTCGTCGCCGTGGCGGGCGGTCTTCGAGTAGTCGACCCCGGTGTCCGTGCCGGTGTCGGCCACGTAGCCCGTGTCGGTCCCAGCGGTGGTGTAGTCAACGCCGTAGTAGCGGTAGAGCTCCGCCTCCTCGGCCTCGCTGAGGTGCTGGTCCGCGTCGACGTTCGGCGCGTCCTTCACCTTCTCCTTGGAGTACGGCACGGTGATCTCGCCGTCGCGGAGGTCCGCGCCGTCGACGGGGACGAAGGTCTCCTTGGTGCCGAAGAGACCGGTCTGGACGGTGACCCAGGCCGGCTGGCCCGAGACGTCGTCGAAGTAGACCTGTCCGACCTTGCCGATCTTGTCGCCGTCGGTGCCGCGGACGGTGGAGCCGATGGCCTGCTGAACCTGCTCGGTGGTGATCACGGGTGACCTCCTGGGTCGTGGTGTGGTGACGCGAGTACGGGAATCGCCGGAGGTCCGGGAGGCCCGGACCGGCGTCGTCCGTTGCTCCATGCGAACACCGCAGGAAAGGCCCCGCAAATGCAGCCCTAGATCACCATGTGAAGAGTTCGTGACGGAGATCAGTATTCCCTCGGAGGGCATATCGTCTGGCATTTCTCAAAGCGGGCTGAATGCACCCAGGGGTATGTGACCGTTGCTGTTTCCGCAGGTCAGGGGGCCAGGCGCGCAGCGTCTGTCTCCCCGCGTGCGATCACGACCACGAGGCCGCACAATCCCCGGACCCCCCGCGAGGTCGCCGGGCGCAGAAATGTCCTCTCCCCTCCCGCGCGGCGGCGTCGCACAGCCTGCGGCCGCTCCGCCGAGCGGCGTCCGGGAGGCGTCAGGCCGAGCGTCCCGCCGCCGCCTCCGCCGTCGCGACGAGGAACGCCGGCGCCGCCAGGCCGGCCTCGGAGAAGGCCCGCGCCACGGACGCCGTCACCCCGTCGACGTCCGCCGTGCGGACCAGCGCGACCGCAGAGCCGCCGAACCCGCCCCCCACCATCCGGCCGCCCAGGGCGCCCGCGGCGATCGCGGCCTCGACCGCGAGGTCGAGCTCGCGGACGCTCACCTCGTAGTCGTCCCGCAGGGAGGCGTGGGCCTCCGTGAGCACCGGGCCCACCTCCTCCACCTCGTCCGCGTCCAGCAGCCGTTCGACGAGCTCGACGCGGCGGGTGTCGGTGACGACGTGGCGCACCCGGCGGCGGATCACGGCCACGTCGGTCCCGCCGGGCAGCGTCTCGCCCAGGCGGTCGAGGGCCGCGTCGAGGTCGTCCACCTCGCGCAGCGTCGCGATGCCGAGCGCGTCGGCCGCCTCACGGCACTGGGCCCGCCGGGCGGCGTACTGGCCGTCGGCGAGCTGGTGCGGCGCTCGCGTGTCGACGACGAGCAGCGCGAGACCGTGGGCGGCGAGGTCGAGCGGGATGTGCCGGGTCGACCCGTCACGGTTGTCCAGCAGCAGCGCGTGGCCGGCCGTGCACCGCAGGGACGCCGCCTGGTCCATGCCGCCCGTCGGTGCGCCCGCGATCTCGTTCTCGGCCCGGATGCACGCGGCCGCCAGCTGCGCACGACCCGCGTCGCCGCCGCCGAGCCCGAGGCCGTGGACGTCGTCGAGCGCGACGGCGACCGCGCACTCCAGCGCGGCGGAGGACGACAGGCCCGCGCCGTACGGCACGCAGGAGTCGACGACGGCGTCGAAGCCGGCCACCTCGTGCCCGGCCTCACGCAGCGCCCACGCGACCCCGACGGCGTACGCGGCCCAGCCCTGCACCGAGCCCGGTGCGACGTCGCCGATCCGACCCTCCCAGGTCCCCGCCTCCTGCGCGGAGGCGAGCCGCACGAGGTCCCGGTCCGCCGCCGCGCCCTCGTCCGCGGGGCGGCCGGCACGGGACGCGAGGGCGACGTACGTCCGGTGCGGCAGGGCGATCGGCAGGCACAGCCCGCCGTTGTAGTCGGTGTGCTCGCCGATGACGTTGACGCGCCCGGGGGCGGACCACACGCCGTCGGGCTCGCCGCCGAACCGCTCGCGGAACGCCGCCGCGGCCCGTGCGGCGCCCTCGGCCTGGCTCCACGCGGGCAGCATCTCGACCGCCGGCCGGTGGGTGGGCTCGTGCGTCGGCTCGTGCGTCGGCTCGGTGCTCATCGGGCGTCCTCGCTGTCGTGGTGGGCGGCGGCGTCGTCGGCTCTGCGCGGCGTCGTGGGCGGTCGGACGGGGCCGAGCTCCTGCAGCCGGGCCGCCACCCGCTCGGGAGTCGTGTCGCTGATCCAGGCGGCCATCCCCGACTCCACCCCGGCGAGGTACTTGAGCTTGCCCGGGGCGCGCAGCACGGACAGCACCTGCAGGTGCAGGCGACCCAGGTCCCGACCCTCGCCGACGACGGCCTGGTGCCACCCCGCGATGTACGGCAGGGGGATCGGGGCGCCGGTCGTGGGGTCGACGAAGAAGCGGTCCAGGCGCCGCAGCAGCTCCAGGAGGACGACGGCGAGGTCGTCGCGCTCGGCGTCGGTGAGCGCAGGCAGGTCGGGGACGTCGCGATGCGGTGCGAGGTGCACCTCGACGGGCCAGCGCGCGGCGGCGGGGACGTACGCGGTCCAGTGCTCGGACTCCAGGACGACGCGCGTACCGGCCCGGCGCTCGGCGTCGAGGACGTCACGCAGCAGGTGGCCGCCCGTGCGCTCACGGTGCTCGGCGGCGCGGCGCAGCATCGCCTCGGTGCGCGGGGTGACGAACGGGAACGCGTAGATCTGCCCGTGGGGGTGCGGCAGCGTCACGCCGATCTCCCGCCCGCGGTTCTCGAAGCAGAAGACCTGCTCGATGCCGGGCAGTGCGGAGAGCGCGCGGGTGCGGTCGGCCCACGCCTCGACGATCGTCCGGACCCGCCGCGGGGTGAGGTCGGTGAAGGACTGCTCGTGGTGGGAGGAGAAGCAGACGACCTCGCACCGGCCTGCCGCCGGACGGGCCTGCCACAGCGGCTCGTCGTCGACCTGCCAGGTGTGGTCCACCGCGACCCCGGGCAGCTGCATGAGGGCGGGGAACCGGTTCTCGAAGACGACGACGTCGTAGTCCGTGTCCGGCACCTCCCCGTCGCTGTAGGCGCCACCGGACGCAGCCGGCCGCGCGGGGCACAGGGGGCACGAGTCCGCGGCGGGCAGGTGCGTGCGGTTCATGCGGTGCGACGCCATGGGGATCCAGTCCCCGGTGAGCGGGTCCCTGCGCATCTCCGGTCCCCTCACGGCCCGCTCGGTGCCGTCCTCGCCGACCACGGGCGCGAACCGGTCCGGCAGGGGGCGGGGGTCGTCGAGCCGGCGGGTCGCCGCACCGGAGACGTACGGCTCGGAGTCGTCGAAGTAGAGGAGGTCGCGGCCGTCCGCGAGCCGGGTGGCGGTGCGGCGGACGGCGGGTCCGGGCGTCGGGCGGTCCTCGTCCGTCGGGGCGCTCACGGGTGGGGTGCTCCGTTCGTGTGCGTGGGGGCGAGCACGAGGGTGCCGACGGCGTCGCGGAGGGCGTCCGCCGCGTCGGGCGCGAGGGCGTCGTCGGTCACGAGGACGTCCACGGCGCCGAGGTCCGCGATGCGGCTCAGGGCCACGGTGCCGTTCTTCGAGTGGTCGGCGACGACCACGACCTGCCCGGCGCTCGCGATGAGCGCCCGGTCGGTCTCGGCCTCGAGGAGGTTCGGGGTGGTGAGCCCCGCGTCGACGTCGAAGCCGTGGACGCCGAGCAGGAGGACGTCGACGCGGAGGGCCTCGAGCGCGCGCGTCGCCACGGGGCCCACGAGCGCGTCCGACGGCGTCCGGGTGCCGCCGACGAGGACCACCGTGAGTCCGTGGTCGTCCGGCAGGTGCAGCGCCTCCGCCGCGGGCAGGGAGTTCGTGACGACGGTGAGCGGTCGCCGTGCCGGGTCCTGCGCGATGAGGCCGGCCACGAGCGCCGTCGTCGTCCCGGCGGAGAGGGCGACGGCGCTGCCCGGGGCGACGTGGGCGAGGGCGGCGCGCGCGACGGCGGCCTTCTCGGCAGCGGCGAGGTCCCGCTTGGCCTGGAAGCCCGGCTCGTGCGCGGCGTGGCGGGCGTCGACGGCGCCGCCGTGCACGCGCTGCACCAGCCCACGGCGCACGAGCTCGGAGATGTCGCGCCGGACCGTCATGTCGGAGACGTCGAGGCTCGTGACGAGGTCGGCGACGCGGACCGCACCCTGGGTGCGGATCCGCTGGAGGATCAGGTCCTGCCGCTGCTGTGCGAGCACCCGAACATCGTTCACCATGAACGAACAGAAGGCAACACGCGCGCGGGTCGCCGACGCGGCGTCAGCGGCCGGCGGGTGTGAGGCCGAGCGAGCGCCCCGCGAGACCGCGGGACCGGCGGGTCAGGGTGCGCGCGACGTCGCGCAGCACCGCGGCCGCGGGGGAGTCCGGTGCCGTGAGCGTGACCGGCGTGCCGGCGTCCCCCGCTGCGCGCAGCGCGAGGTCCAGGGGCACCTGCCCCAGGAGGGGCACCGCGGTGCCGGTCGCCTGGGCGAGGTTGTCGGCGACCGTCTGCCCGCCCCCGGAGCCGAAGACCTCCAGCCGGGTGCCGTCCGGCTGCTCCAGCCACGACATGTTCTCCACGACGCCGACGACGTGCTGACGCGTCTGCAGCGCGATGGACCCGGCCCGCTCGGCGACCTCGGCCGCGGCCTGCTGCGGCGTGGTCACGACGACGAGCTCGCTGGCCGGCAGCAGCTGCGCCACGGAGATCGCGATGTCGCCCGTCCCGGGCGGCAGGTCGAGCAGGAGGACGTCGAGGTCGCCCCAGAAGACGTCTGCCAGGAACTGCTGCAGCGCCCGGTGCAGCATCGGCCCGCGCCACACGACCGGTCGACCCGCGGGCACGAACATGCCGATCGAGATGACCTTCACGCCGTACGCGATCGGCGGGATGATCATGTCGTCGACCTTGGTGGGCTGCTGCGTGATGCCCAGCATGCGGGGGATCGAGAAGCCGTAGACGTCGGCGTCGACCACGCCCACCGACAGGCCCTCCTGCGCCATCGCGACCGCGAGGTTCGCGGTGACGGAGCTCTTCCCGACCCCGCCCTTGCCCGAGGCGATGGCGTAGACGCGGGTGAGGCTGTCGGGCTGGGCGAACGGGATGACGGGTTCGGCCACCCCTCCCCGCAACGTGGACCGCAGCTTCGCGCGCTGCTCCTCGTCCATGACGCCCATGGTCACGACCACCTCGCCGACGCCCTCGACGCGGCCGACGGCCGCCGTGACGTCCTTGGTGATCGTGTCCCGCAGGGGGCAGCCGCCGGTGGTGAGGTCGATGCCGACGGTCACCGCGTGCAGGCCGTCGGCGTCCGTGTCGGCGACCTCCACGGAGCGCACCATGCCGAGGTCCGTGATCGGTCGACGGATCTCGGGGTCCAGGACGGTGGCGAGCGCGGCGGTGACGGCCTCGACGGTGGGGAGGGGCATGCGTCCATCGTAGGTCGGGCGGCCGGGTGCCTCGTGGCCGGGCCCCGCCGGTCCTACGCTGCGCAGATGGAGTACGACACGTACGTCCTCGCCGTGCGCGAGGAGACCGAGCGGTTCCTGGACGCTCTGGGGACGACGGACGCCGACGCGCCCGTGCCGACCTGCGACTGGACCGCGGCCGACCTGCTGTGGCACGTCGCGGAGGTGCAGCACCACTGGGCCGCGGTGGTCCGCGGTGCGCACGGCGAGGCCGTCGTGGCGCCGGACCGCCCCGAGGACCTCGACGCCTTGCGCACCCTCGCGGCGACCGCGGGCACGGAGCTGGCCGGCGCGCTCGCGGAGGCCGCGCCCGACGACGCCGCGTGGTCCTGGCACGAGGACGGCGGCACGGTGGCCTGGGTGGCCCGCCGGCAGGCGCACGAGGCGGTCGTCCACCGCGTCGACGCGGAGCTCACGGCGGGCCGGGCGGTCACCCCGCCGACCGTCGAGCTCGCCGCCGACGGCGTCGACGAGGTGCTGCACGTCATGCTGGACGGCGTCCCGGACTGGGGCACCTTCACGCCCGACGGCGTGACCGTGCGGCTGGAGTGCACGAACGTCGACGCGTCGTGGCTGCTGCGGCTGGGCCGGTTCACCGGCACCGGTCCGGAGTCCGGCACCCCCTACGACCTCGACGCCGCCGCGGTGCAGCGCGACGTCGCGGCCCACGGTGCCGACGTCACCGGCGCGGCGCGCGACGACGTCGACCTGCTCGTCCGCGCCCCCGCGTGGGAGCTCGACATGTGGCTGTGGGGTCGCGGGCCGGCCGACGGCTTCGACGTGAGCGGGCCGGGGGGCGCGGCGCTGCTGGAGCGGGTGCGGCAGCTGATGGTCGAGGCGACGCAGTAGGGCGCGACCGTCAGCTGCGGTGCCGCGGACCGCCCTCGGGCACGGGCGCGTCGTCGTCGTCGGCCGGACGGTCGGCCGCACGCTCCGCGGCGCGTGCCTCCTCGATCTCCTCGAGGAGGTTGCGCAGCTCGGACCGCACGAAGTCGCGGGTCGCGACCTCACCGAGGGCGATGCGCAGCGAGGCCATCTCCCGCGCCAGGAACTCCGTGTCTGCGAGCGACCGCTCGGTGCGGCTGCGGTCCTGCTCCGCCGACACGCGGTCGCGGTCGGCCTGCCGGTTCTGGGCGAGCAGGATGAGCGGCGCCGCGTAGGAGGCCTGGAGGGACAGCATGAGGGTCAGCGCGGTGAAGCCGAACTCCGCGCTGTCGAACCGCAGGCGTTCCGGACCCCAGCTGTTCCAGACGAGCCACGCCGCGCAGAAGAGCGTGAGGTACAGCAGGAACCGCGGGGTGCCGAGGAACCGCGCGATGCCCTCCGAGATCCGGCCGACGGCGTCGTCGCCCAGCTGCGGGCGGGACAGGAACGTCCGGCGCACCTCGCGCGGCTGGTCGAGGCGCTCAGCCACCGGCGGCCTCCCGCTGCGCCTGGAGCTGGTTCTGCTGCGCCTGGGCCGCCTCGATCGCCGCGTCCGTCGCCTCGTCCTCGGCCTCGCGCCAGTCGGACGGCAGGAGGTGGTCCAGGACGTCGTCGACGCTGACCGCGCCGAGCAGCCGCCGCTCCGCGTCCAGGACGGGCAGCGCGAGGAGGTTGTACTGGGCGAGGAGGCGGGTGAGCGTGCCGAGCCCGGCGTCCGCCGCCACCCACTCGATCTCCGCGTCGAGCAGGCCGCCGATGGACTCCGACGGCGGCTCGCGCAGCATCCGCTGGAAGTGCACGACGCCGAGGAACCGTCCCGTCGGCGTCTCCAGGGGAGGCCGGCAGACGAAGACCATCGAGGCGAGCGCCGGCGTGATGTCCTGCCGGCGCAGGTGCGCCAGCGCCGCCGCGACCGAGGTCTCCGGGCCGAGCACGATCGGCTCGGTGGTCATGAGACCACCGGCCGTGTCCTCCCGGTAGGCGAGCAGGCGGCGGACGTCGCGCGCCTCGTCGGGCTCCATGAGCTCGAGCAGCTCGGTGGCCTGCTCGACGGGCAGCTCGCTGAGCAGGTCCGCGGCGTCGTCGGGCTGCATGGCGTCGAGGACGTCGGCGGCGCGCTCGACGCCGAGGCCCGACAGGATCGCGACCTGGTCGTCCTCGGGCAGCTCCTCGAGCACGTCGGCGAGGCGCTCGTTCGGGAGGGCCGCCGCGACCTCGACCATCCGGGCGTCGCCCAGGTCGTGGAGCACGTCGGCCAGGTCCGCGGGCTTGGAGTCCTCGTAGGACGCGAGCAGCAGCTCGGCGCCCTGCAGCTCCGGGCCACCACCGGCGAGGCTGCGCACCGCCGTCGTGTCGACGAGGACGGTCTCGCCCCGGCGGCGCAGGCCGAGCCCGGACTTGCCCGGCTTCTGCCGCCGCACGAAGAGCTTGGTGACGAGCCAGTCGCGGTTGCGCTGCTGCTCCATGGCGACGTCGACGATCGTCGCCTCGCCCGAGCCGTCGAGGAGCTCGACGTGGCGGTCGAGCAGCTCGCCGATCGCCAGCGTCTCCGACGCGCGCTGCTCGAAGCGCCGCATGTTGACCAGGCCCGTACTGATGACCGCGCCGGTGTCCATGCTCGTGACGCGCGTGAGCGGGAGGAACACCCGACGCCGGCCGGGCACCTCCACGACCAGCCCGACGGCCCGGGGAGCGCCCTTGGCGCGCAGGAGCACGACGACGTCGCGCACCCGGCCGACCTGGTCGCCCAGAGGGTCGAACACCGTGGTCCCGGCCAGGCGCGCGGCGAAGACCCGCGTCGCGCTCACGTCGTCAGCGTAGTGGCGGACCCCTCTCGCGCCCGGCGGCGACCCGGCATGTGGCCCGTGATCTTGTGCCGGGGGAGAATCTGCCCATGAGCCTCAGCCGCAGCACCCGACCGCCTGCCGTCCCGACGCCTCCGCGGGGAGAGCAGATCGCGTCCTACGACACGTACCTGGAGGCCCAGAAGGCCGTCGACCACCTGTCGGACAAGGAGTTCGCCGTCCAGCACGTGACGATCGTCGGCACGGACCTGCGGATGGTGGAGCGGGTCACGGGCCGGCTCACCTACTCCCGCGTGGCGCTGGCCGGGCTCGCGTCGGGCGCCTGGTTCGGCCTCTTCGTCGGCCTGCTGCTGTCGTTCTTCGCGGCGCCCACCGGCGGCGGGTCGATCATCTTCCCCGCCATCGCCATCGGCGCGGCGTTCGGGATCCTCTTCTCGGTCATCTCCTACGCGTTCACGGGTGGGAAGCGCGACTTCACCTCCGCCAGCCAGATCGTGGCGTCGCAGTACGCGGTGCTGTGCGAGGGCGAGCACGCCCACAAGGCACGGGGCCTGCTCGCCGAGCTCGGTGGGGGGCGCCCGTGGCCGCCGCCGCAGCAGCCGACGTCGCCGCACGCGACCACTCAGCACCCGCCCACGGCCCAGCCGACGGTGCCGCAGCAGCCGCCGACGCCCGCGTCCTCCCCGGAGCAGCCCCCCGCGGCGCCTCCGGCGCAGCCGCCGGCCGACCCCCGCGGCTGAGCGGAGCCGGGGCCGGGGCGGCGGGTCAGCGGCCGAGCAGCCCCGCCATCCAGGACTCGATCTCGTCGGGGCGGCGGGGGAGCGCCGCGCTGAGGTTCTCGTTCCCGTCGGCGGTGACGAGGACGTCGTCCTCGATGCGCACGCCGATCCCGCGGTACTCCTCCGGCACGGCCAGGTCATCCGCCTTGAAGTACAGACCCGGCTCGATCGTGAAGACCATGCCGGGCTCGAGCACGGCGTCGAGGTACGTCTCGCGGCGGGCCTGGGCGCAGTCGTGCACGTCGATGCCCAGGTGGTGGCTGGTGCCGTGCACCATCCAGCGGCGGTGGAACTGCCCCTCGGGCGCGAGGGACTCCTCGACGGTCCCCGGCAGCAGGCCCCACTCGGCCAGGCGGGCCGCGATGACCTCCATGGCCGCGGCGTGCACGTCGCGGAACCGCGACCCGGGCACGGCGACGGCGAACGCCGCGTCCGCGGCGTCGAGGACCGCCTCGTAGATGCGCCGCTGGACGTCGGTGAACGTGCCGTCGACGGGCAGCGTCCGGGTGATGTCGGCGGTGTAGAGGGAGTCCACCTCGACACCGGCGTCGACGAGCACGAGGTCCCCGGTGCGGACCTCGCCGTCGTTGCGCGTCCAGTGCAGCGTGGTCGCGTGGTCCCCGGACGCCGCGATCGTCTCGTACCCCACGGCGTTGCCCTCCTCGCGGGCGTGACCGTCGAAGCTCGACTCGATGACGCGCTCCCCGCGGCGGTGCTCGACCGCACGAGGGAGGTGGCGCACGATGCGCGCGAACCCGGCGACAGTCGCCGCGACGGCCGCGCGCATCTGCTCGACCTCGTGCTCGTCCTTGACCAGCCGCAGCTCGGACAGCGCCTCGGCGAGCTCGGCGTCCGCCGCCGCGGACTCCTCCGCCGAGGCGGTGCCGGAGCGTGCCTCGTCGACCTGCGCCGCGACGGCGTCGTCGGCCCCGGGGACGACCCGGACCCGCACGCCGCCCTCGCCGACGTCCTTGGCGAGCGCGTCCGCGAGCTCGGACAGGGCGGCCGTGGTCACGCCGGTGAGCGCCGCGAGGTCCTCGAGGGTCGGGCGCGCGCCGACCCAGAACTCCCCGTACCGGGCGTCGGCGAAGAACTCCTCGGTGTCCCGGCCGGCCAGTGGGCGGAAGTACAGGACGGCCTCGTGCCCGCCGTCGTCGGTGGGGTGCAGCACGAGCACGGCGTCGGGCTCCTGGTCCGTGCCGAGCCCGGTGAGGTGGGCGAACGCCGAGTGCGGGCGGAACCGGTAGTCCGTGTCGTTCGACCGGGTCTTGAGCGGGCCGGCGGGCAGCACCAGACGCTCGCCCGGGAACAGCTCGCTGATCCGGGCGCGCCGGGCGGCCGCGTACGGGGCCGACGGCAGCGGCGCCGGCGTCCCCGCGGGACGGTCGGCCCACCGCTCGGCGATGAAGCGACGGAACGCGGGCGAGCTGGGTCGCTGCGAGCGGTTGGACCCGCGGTCGGCCAGGGCCTGGTCCCTCGGCGACGTCTCGGGCGCGGTCTGCGGGGCCGGGGTGGTGGCGCCGGTGGAGGGGGTGCCGGGTGCGGCGGTGCTCTCGGTCATGCGGACCATCGTCGCACCGCTGTCCAACCGGCTCCGAGCACGCTGCGCGCCGCCCGCATCGCTCGCCCGGGGGCCACGGCCGCGGCGCCCGCGCCGATCCGGTGGCGCCCGCGGCCGTACCCTGGGTCCTCGTGCGCATCGACCTCCACACCCACTCGACGGTCTCCGACGGGACCGACGCGCCGGGTGAGGTGATGGCGCGTGCCGCGGAAGCCGGTCTGGACGTCGTCGCCCTGACGGACCACGACACCACCGCCGGCTGGGCGGAGGCGTCCGCGGCGGCGCTGGAGCACGGCGTGGTGCTCGTTCCCGGCATCGAGATCTCCTGCCGCGCCGGGGGCGTGAGCGTGCACCTGCTCAGCTACCTGCACGACCCGTCGGACGCGGCCCTGCTGGCCGAGCTGGACCTCACCCGCGAGTCGCGGCTGCACCGGGCGCACCGCATGGTCGAGCTGCTGGCGCAGGACCTCCCGATCACGTGGGCCGACGTCGAGGCGCAGACGGAGCCGGGCACCACGGTCGGCCGCCCTCACGTCGCGGACGCCCTCGTCGCGCTCGGCCACGTGCCGGACCGCTCCGCGGCGTTCGACTCTCTGCTGGCGACCGGCTCGCCGTACTACGTGCCGCACCACGCGCCCGACGCCGTCACCGCCGTGCGCCTGGTGCGGGCGGCCGGTGGCGTGCCCGTCATGGCGCACCCGGCCGCCTCGGTGCGCGGCGCCGTCGTCGGCGAGGCGACGATCCGGAGGATGGCCGACGCAGGCCTCGCCGGGCTCGAGGTGCACCACCGCGACCACACGGGGTCCCAGACGGAGCACCTCCTGGACCTGGCACACTCGCTCGGGCTCCTCGTCACCGGCTCCAGCGACTACCACGGTGCGGGCAAGCCCAACCTCCTCGGCGAGCGCACGACGGCGCCCGAGGTGCTCGAGCGGATCGTGGACCAGGGACGGTGGCCGGTGGTGGGTCGGTGAGCGACTTCCTCGACGCGAGGGTGCTCGCGGAGGTCTTCGTCACGCTCTTCGTGATCATGGACCCGCCGGGGACGGTACCGATCTTCCTCGGGCTGACCGGCGCCATGACGGGGCGGCAGCGGAACCGGGCGGCGCGGCAGGCGATCCTCGTGGCGTTCGGCGTCATCGTCAGCTTCGCGCTGTTCGGTCAGCAGCTGCTGTCGTACATGCACATCTCGCTGCCCGCGCTGCAGGCGTCGGGGGGCCTGCTGCTGCTGCTCGTCGCGATGGAGCTGCTCACGGGGAAGATGGAGTCCGCCGCGCAGCCGTCCGGTGCGACGGGCGTCAACGTGGCGCTCGTCCCGCTCGGCACGCCGCTGCTCGCCGGCCCCGGCGCGATCGTCGCCACCATGGTGTTCGTGCAGCGCGCCGAGGACCTGGCCGACTGGGTCGCCATCGCCCTGGGGATCGTCGGCGTGCACCTGTGCCTGTGGCTGTCGATGCGGTTCGCGAACGTCATCCACCGCGTGCTCAAGGACAGCGGGACCATCCTCATCAGCCGCATCGCGGGCCTCCTGCTCGCGGCGATCGCCGTGCAGCTCGTCGCGGACGCGGTGCGGGCGTTCATCGAGGCGGGCTGACCGCCCGCACACCGAGGTCGCGGGCGCCGCGGGCCGCCAGCCGTGCGACGGCGTCCGGGTCCGCGCGCCGCCACCCCGCGACGTCCTCGTCCGTGAGCGAGCGCAGCGGTGCGTGCGCCAGCGTGCGCAGGGCGAGCAGGTCCCGGCCCGCCGGGGTCGCGACCAGCCGGCGGCCGACGGCGAGCCGCCGCGCCTGCCGCCACCGGTGCACGACCCAGCCACCGAGGACGAGCACGATCGGCCACGCCGCGACCGCCAGGGCGGTGAGGAGCGCGGCGCGGGCGACCCCGTCCTGCACGGCGGTCCCGGCCGCGGCGAGCGAGGCGGCGGCATCGCCGGCGCCCTCGAACGGCACCTGCAGGTCGTCCCCGACCAGGGGCGTGCGGGCGACCTCGCGGCCCGCCGACCGCAGGCCGTCCTCGAGCGAGCGGCCGGCGTCCTCGATCGTGCGGCCGGGTGCGGCGAGCCGGCTCACCTGCTCGTGCACGGCCTTGCCGATCCCCACCCACAGCAGGACCCAGAGCAGGACGAGCAGGTCACCGAGGACCTGCCGCGTCCGCAGGGCAGGCACGTCCGCGTAGAGGCTCATGCCCGCATGCTGCCCCGCCCGGGGCGTGTCGTGCGCCCCGAGATCAGGCCGACGGCCGCACCGACCTGCCGCGCCACCACCGGACGACCACCACGGCGACCGACACCAGGAGCACCGCCATCGTCGCGAGGAACGTCACGAGCTTGACCTGGGTCAGCGGCGAGGACACCGCGACGAGCGCAGCCGGCACGTCGGGGTGGACGGCTGTCGCGACCCCGAGCAGGACGTTCTCGACGACGTCGAGGCCCGCGAAGGCCAGCGGGGCCGCCCACAGCCAGCGGCGACGCCCGTCGAAGGCGCGTGCCGCGAGGAGCACCGTCGCCGCCGCCAGGGCCAGGGGGTACACCGTGTCCACGACGAGGTTGACGCCGTAGGCGACCCTCCCCTCAGGGCCGTAGGCCGCGAGCAGCTCGACGAGGTCGTCCCGCGAGTAGCCGCCCGCGCGCAGGTCCGGCTTCGTCGCGTCGTCGTAGCGCTGCACCGACGCATCGCTGAGCTGGAGCGCGAGGAGGCTGACCACGTACGCGGCGACCGCTGCCGCCGTCGCGCGTGCGCCGGCCCACCGGGGGGTCGCCGGCCCGCGGACCTGTCCCGGGCCGGTGCGCTCGGCGACTATGACGTCCTCCGGCGGTCGATGGACGGTGTCTCCCGACGGTCAGGAAGGTAGCAGCGGGCGTGCCGCGACGGCAGCCCTCAGGCCTCCGCGGGGGCGGGGCTCTCCGTCGACCGGTCGCCGCTCGTCCGGCGGCGGTTGCGGCGCCGCCGCGGGCGACCCTCGCCGGCCTCGGCGGTCTGCTGCTCCGGTCCGGAGGTGCTTCCGGTCCGGGCCTCCGTCACGTCGTCGGTGTCGACGCCGCGGCGAGGGTGCCGCCGGGGCTCGGCGTCCTCGGACCGGCGGCCCCGCGTCGGGGCGTCGCCGTCCCGGGGACCACCACGCCGACCGTCGCGGCCACCGCGTCCGCCGTCACGTCCGCCGTCGCGGCTGTCACGGCCCTCGCCGCCGGGGCGCTTGCCGCCACGCTTGCCGGTCTCGCCGAGGTCCTCGAGGGTCTCCGCGCCGAGGCCCGCGCGCGTCTGCGCCGTCTTCGGCAGCCGGCCCTTGGTGCCCCCGGGGATGTCCAGCTCGTCGTACAGGTGCGGCGAGGAGGAGTAGGTCTCGATCGGCTCGGGGAACCCGAGGTCGAGCGCGCGGTCGATGAGGCCCCAGCGCGGGATGTCGTCCCAGTCGACGAAGGTGACCGCGGTCCCGGTCCGACCGGCGCGACCGGTGCGTCCGGTCCGGTGCAGGTAGGTCTTCTCGTCCTCGGGGCACTGGTAGTTGATGACGTGCGTGACGTCGTCGACGTCGATTCCGCGCGCCGCGACGTCGGTCGCGACGAGGACGTCGATCTTCCCGGAGCGGAAGGCGCGCAGGGCCTGCTCGCGCGCACCCTGGCCGAGGTCGCCGTGGATGGCGCCGGCCGCGAAGCCGCGCTCGGCCAGGTCGTCGGAGACCTTGGCCGCGGTGCGCTTCGTCCGGGCGAAGACGATGGTCAGGCCACGGCCGCGCGCCTGGAGGATGCGTGCGAGCATCTCCACCTTGTCCAGCGCGTGCGCGCGGTAGACGACCTGCTTGATCGCCTTGAGGGTCGCGCCGTCGTCGTCGGGGTCGGCCGCCCGGATGTGGGTCGGCTGGGTCATGTAGCGGCGGGCCATCGCGACCACGGCGCCGGGCATGGTCGCCGAGAAGAGCATCGTGTGGCGTGTCGCCGGTGTCTTGGCGAGGAGCTTCTCGACGTCGGGCAGGAACCCGAGGTCCAGCATCTCGTCCGCCTCGTCCAGCACGATCGTCTTGGCGCGCGTGAGGTCCAGGTGGCCCTGGTTCATGAGGTCGATCATGCGGCCGGGCGTGCCGACCACGACCTCGACCCCGCGGTGCAGCGCCTCGACCTGCGGCTCGTACGCGCGACCGCCGTAGATCTGCACGATGCGGACCGAGCGCCGGCGCGACGCGGTCTCGAGGTCGCCGGCCACCTGCACGGCGAGCTCGCGCGTCGGCACGATGACGACCGCCTGCGGCTTGCCGGGCGCCGGCAGCGTGGAGAAGCCGTCCTCGTCCGGGGCGACGACGTGCTCGAGCAGCGGCAGGCCGAAGCCGAGCGTCTTGCCCGTGCCGGTCTTGGCCTGGCCGATGATGTCGTGCCGCGAGAGCGCGACCGGCAGCGTGAGCGCCTGGATCGGGAACGGGTGGGTGATCCCCGAGTCGGCGAGGGCGTCGACGATCTCGGCGCGGATGCCGAAGTCGGCGAAGGTCTGCTGGACCGGGACGTCCGCCGGCGCGGCGACGATCGGCTCGGGGAGGCTCTCGTCCAGCTGGTCGGGGGTCAGGTCGGTCGTCTGGTCGGTGGTCTCTGACATGCGGGTACTCCACGGTGTCTGCCGCGGGGCCACACGCGTCGGGTGGTCGTCGGGACCTCGTCGCAGCCGGGGCTGCGGGTGTCGGGTCCCGGACTCGTACCGGAGCGGGCCGCGCCGCGGATGGGGCCGGTAGCCGATCGCGAAGGGCCGACCCCGGCGAAGGTCCGGGGCGAGGATGTCGGGACGACCGGTCAACCGAATGAACGGGCTGATCGTATCGGACGGCGTGCGCGCGTGCGGGAGGAGGGTCTCGACGGGCCGGGAGCGGCCCGGGACTAGCCTGGCGGGATGAGCGGAACCACGACGTCCGACGCCGCCGGGTCGGCCCCCTCGGGCGGCCCGGCGTCGACCGGCAGCGCAGCGGTGCAGGACTCGCTGGCCGTCCTGGGCATGGTGGCGTACCTCGAGCTCGCCGCGTTCTCCCGCCTGGCTGCCGACGCCGGCCTCGCGCCCACCCTGGCGCAGCGGCTCGAGCTGAGCGAGCTCGCCCGCGAGTCGCTGAGCCACCTCGACCGGGTCCGGGAACGGATCGTCGAGCTGGGTGGCGACCTGGAGCCCGTCATGGCCCCGCACGCCGGTGTGCTGGTCGAGTTCGACACCCGCACCGTGCCGAGCACCTGGTGGGAGCGCCTGCTCAAGGCGTACGTGGGCTACGGGGTGGCCGACGACTTCTGCCGCGCCCTCGCCAGGACGGTCGACGAGCGGACGCGCGCGGTGGTCGAGGAGGTGCTCGAGGGCGAGGTCCACACCGACCTGGTCGTGCGCTCCCTCGCCCGGGCGGCCGAGGCCGACCCGACGCTCGCCTCACGCCTGGCCCTGTGGGGGCGGCGACTGGTCGGCGAGGCGCTCAACTCTGTGTCGGCGGTGCTCGCCGCGCACCCCGAGATGCGGCCGCTGCTCGAGGCGGCGATGACCGACGAGCGCGGCCCGGACGCCCAGCAGCGGCTGTTCGCCCTGCTCACCGCCGAGCACAGCCGGCGCATGGGGCGGCTCGGCCTCGCCGCGTGAGCCGGCCGGGTGGTGAGGGGCCGCGGCGGTGAGCCGCCCGGGACCTGAACCGCTTGTCGCGCCGTGAGACGACGACGGCGGCCCGCAAGGGGGCCGCCGTCGGACGCGTACGGGGGCGGGACGGCGCCCGCCCGCCGGTCAGATGTTGTGGAAGCCGACCCGGCGGGTCTCGTCGCTGCCGATCTCGACGTAGGCGACGGTCGCGCTCGGCACGAGGTAGTGGCGGCCGCGGGTGTCCGTGAACCGGAGGGCCGCGCCCGCCTCGATCGCCTGCGCCACGGACTCCGACACCTCGTCGGCCGACTTGTCGGTCTCGAACACCAGCTCGCGCCCCACGTTCTGCACGCCGATCGTGATCTCCACGTCCATACTCCTCAGCCGTCGGGGTTCGGAACCTGCGCGCCATCCTAGGCACGCGTCCTCGCCCAGACGGTGCCCGGGCGGCCTCTGTCCGCCGAGAGCGATCACCGTCCCCGACGACCCGACGACCCGTCGGTCAGCGGGCGTCGTCGGTGGTCGAGGCCTCCGGACCGCTCGCCGCACCACGCCCGCGGACGAGGCCGGCGACCCCCCGCCAGGACAGGTCGGTGACGAGCTCGACCGCGGCGTCGACCTCTACGTCACCGGTCCGGTACCTGGTCGTCGCGGCGACCTGCGCCATCCCGACGAGCGCGGCGCCCGCGAGCCGTGCCTCGGCGTCCGGCAGCCCCGCCACGCCCTGCAGACCGCGGCAGATGGCGCGGGCGGCCTCCGCGGAGGCGTGCTCCACGCGCAGGCGCACGTCGGCGTCGCGCGTGACGTCGGACTCGAAGAGCAGGGAGAAGGACTCGCCGGCCTGCTCGACGAACTCGACGTACGCACGCACGATCGCGCGGACGACGTCGCGACCCGTGGTGTCACCCTCCCCGGTGGGGATCGCGGCCAGGGCCGCATCGATCCGCGCCACGAGCGCCTCACCGCGGTGGTCGACGACGGCCAGGTACAGGTCGAGCTTGGAGGGGAAGTGCCGGTACAGGACCGGCTTGCTCACCTCGGCGGCGTCGGCGATGTCGTCCATCGACACGTGGTGGTAGCCCTCGCGGGCGAAGAGCTCCTGTGCGACCTGCAGGACCTGCGCGCGCCGTGCCCCGGCGGCCATCCGCGCGGCGCGGGGACGTCCCGCCGGGTCGGTCATCCGTCGATGCTAGCGACGACGAGCCACCCTGTGCCGCGACGACCTCGCGATGTCACGATGGGGTGGTGCCCCCCTCCGCGCGCGTGACCCGATCGGCCCACGGCCGTCATCGTGCGCTGCGGTCGCGGGCGCCCGGCTGGGTCGGCCGCTCGGCGCTGGTCGTCGGGGCGGTGCTCGCCCTCGCGAGCGGGACCGCCGCGGCCGCGCTGGTCGACGTCGTCACCGGTCCGGTCGGCGGCGTGACGGCGTCCGTGACCGACGCGGCCCCGATGCAGGACGTGCGCTCCGCCGGGGTCGTGCAGGGTGACGGCGGAGCCGATGCCCCCACTGTGCGCGGCGTGGTCGGGGACTCTGCTGCAGGGTCGGCCCCCGGGGTGACCCCCGACCGGGAGCCCATCGCCGACGTGCTGCCTCAGGTCCCCGCGCCGGTCCAGCCCGCCCCGCCCGTCGAGCTCGCCGCGCCGGTCGAGCCCGCCCTGCCCGACGGCATGACGCCGGCGGACGCCGCGGCGGGCCTGCTCAGCCTGGCGACGCCGGCGGCGGCGGGCGGCGAGCTGGTCGTCGTGCCCGGCTCGGAGCCGGCCCCGCTGCCCGACCGCCGGGTCCGGACGGTGCGGGTGGAGGTGGAGGCGGGGCTGGAGGTCGACGGCGCCCTGTTCGCCCGCACGGTGATGGATGCCCTCAACGACCCCCGAGGATGGGTCGCGGAGGGCGAGGTGTCCTTCGCACGCACCGACGGTGACGCGGAGCTGCGGGTCGTGCTCGCCTCGCCGCAGAAGGTCGACGAGATGTGCGCCCCGCTGCGCACGGAGAGCCTGTACTCGTGCGGGGCGTACGGTCACGCGGCGCTCAACCACATGCGGTGGGTGCAGGGCACGGAGGAGTTCACGGACCTCACCCAGTACCGGCAGTACCTCGTCAACCACGAGGTCGGTCACCTGCTCGGCCGGCGCCACGTGGGCTGCCCGGGCGCCGGGCAGGTTGCGCCGATCATGCAGCAGCAGACGATCCAGGTCGCGCCCTGCGTGCCCAACGGGTGGCCGTACCCCGACGCGTCCTAGGCGGACAGTCCGCCGACCAGGCTCAGCGAGCGTCCGCGGGTCCCGGGTGGCGCGCGCCGAGGGCGGCCAGCACGGCGCGGTTGTGGCGGAACGCCGCCTGCGCCTCGGCCACCACGTCGCGTCGTTGCGACGTCGTGAGGGGAAGGGCGTCGAGCCGCTCGCGGTAGAGGTCCTTCAGGGGCTTCAGCCGGGGGACGGCGGTGAAGCGGTAGAACGACAGGCCGTCGTCGGCCAGGCCGTAGTGCCGCTGCAGGGCACGGTGGATGGCCTGCCCACCGGACAGGTCGCCGAGGTAGCGCGTGTAGGCGTGAGCCACCCAGAGCGTCAGGCGCGAGCCGGTCTGGAGGAGGCGGTCGGCGTAGGCGCGCGTCGCGTCCAGCACGCGGGCGCGGGAGCGCCACTGGGGCCCGAGGAGGTGGTGCAGGTCCGCCTCGATGGAGGGCACCCGGCGCAGCTCGTCGAGCACGACGCCGGCTGCGTCGGGGTCGTGCTGGAGGGCGTGGTCCCCGGCCGACTCCAGGGCGGTGTAGATCGCGTGCTGCTGGACGGCCAGGTCGGTGTACGCCGCGAGGTCGAGGCGCCCGTTGAGGAGGTGCTCGACGAAAGGGGTCTCCTTCGCGGCCGCGTGCTCCGCGCGGGTCCCGGCGCGCAGCGCGGCTGACAGCGCCGGGCCGGTGATCGTCGTGGTGTCGTGCACGGTGGCCCCTCGCGTGGTGGAACGGCGACGCTACCCGAGCGCACTCCGCGCCGCCGCTCGGCCGCGGTGGGGTCGGCCGTTGTCAGGGGCCGGCGACGAGGCGCGGGATCGCCTCCTCGACGGTAGCGGTGAAGGGAGCGGAGGTGGTGGTCGCGGTGCCGTCGACGGGGGTCCACGGACCCGTGCCGCTGACTCGGAACTCCCCTCTCCAGGTCGTCGTGAGCCGCACGGCGTACTCGCCCGGGACCGCGTAAGGACGCGAGACGGTGTCATCCGGGTACGGGGCACCGGGGTCGGTCGTCACGAGCGGGGAGGCGCCGTCGCCGAAGTCCCACGCGTACTGCACCGGGGTGGCGCGCACCGTGACGGGCACACCGAGCACGGTCGTCGCGAGCGTCTGGGGCGCCGGATCCGTGTAGACGATGAGCGGCTTGTTGACGAGGCCGCGGCCGTCGACCGGCTGGTACGACGGTGTCGAGGGGACCAGGGGTAGCCGCCGGAAGTCCTCCGCTGTCATCGCCACGGTCACCGCGGGGTCCTCGGGGCACCCGCCGTCGTCGACCTGCTCCCACGGGCCGGTGAACAGCCCGGTGGTCGGGTCGGTGGGGCGGCGGAAGAGCGGGTCCAGGGCGGCCGTCCCGTCCGCGCAGGATCGGACGACGTCAACCGTGCCGGCGCCGTCGACGCACGTCGTCGGTGACGCGGCAGCGCCGGCGAGGGACCCGCAGACCTGGTCGGGCATCCGCTTAAAGCTGTGGGTCATGGCAGCTTGGCGTTGCGGTGTAGCGCTCGCGGCCGGTGTCGATGCTCGTGACCGACCTCCGCCGATCACAATGTCGCTTGCCTCAGACTGCCCGCCGAAATAGCCGCGGTCGGACTCCGCCGCGGAAGTTGCCCACGGCTGCGCGATGACGATCGACACCGCGATAACAGCCGCTGCGGGCTTGCGAACAGAGCTCATCACTCGTCGGAGCCTCTGGCTGCGGCGCCCAGGAGCCGCCACCCGCCTCTAGCCGGGATGACCTCGAGAGTGAAGATCCCGTCACCAGGCGGTTCCGTGTCTACCAGTGCGCCCGCCGAGTCGTACTCGTTGACCGCCGCGTTCGCATAGGGGATGTCAACGGCGAAGATGTTCATAGACGGATCTGTGGCGACGACGGTGCCGTCCCCGAGGGTGAACGCACCGCCCTCCAACCGACCGCCAGGGCCGTACGCGTCCGTCACGGACTGACGGATGTTTGCGCAGAACCCGCAGTCGGACGTCGCCAGTCGGTCCCACTCCGTGAGGTCGCCACTGACCACGGCGTAGTGCGCGACGAGCAGCGCGTACTCTGCCGCGGCGATCGCGCCCGCCTCGTCGGGCTGGCTCATCTCCGGCGGCCGCACGGGCGCGGTGAGCGGCTCAGGTGTGGGTTCGGCGGCCGCCGTCGGCGTGGGTGCCGGCGAGGTGGCCGGGGCGGACGCGGGAGGGCTCGGCGTGGGCTCCGGAGCGGCGGACCCACCGGTGCACCCCGCCAGCCCCGCGGAGACGACCATGGCGATCACCGCGCTCCGCCGTCGGCCCGGCCGGCGCGTGCGACGACCACTCAGAAACGCCCCCTGTCTCATGAGCATCGGACCCTAGCGGGAGGTCCGCGGCCTGCGAAGGCCCGGCCCACCGCGCTGTGGACGGTGCCGTCGCCGGTGGACGTGGTGTCGGTGCGCTGTGATGGGATCGTCGCCGTGTCGCTGACCCTGCTCCCGCCGCCTCTCGCGGCGCCGTCGCCTGCGCTGGACGAGGTCCAGCGTGCGGTGCTGGAGCACCGAGGTCCCGCGCTGCTGGTGCGTGGCGCGGCCGGCAGCGGCAAGACGACGACAGCCCTCGCGCTCGCGGTCGACAGGGTGTCCTCCGGGGCGCTGGCACCGGAGGACGTGCTGCTGCTCGCGCCGACGCGCCGTGCCGCGGCACACCTGCGCGACCAGCTCTCGGCGCGGCTCGTCCGCACGACCGGGCAGCCGGTGGTCCGTACCGCCGCGTCGGCGGCCTTCTCCGTCCTGCGTGCGCGGGCGGCCCTGCTCGGGGAGCCGCCGCCGGCCCTCATCACCGGCCCGGAGCAGGACCTCGTGCTCGCTGACCTCCTGGCGGGGCACGCGGCGGGCGAAGGTGCCGACGTCCGGTGGCCGCCGTCCGTGCCGGCGGAGGCGCTCGCGGTGCGCGCGTTCCGGGACGAGCTGCGTGACCTGCTCATGCGTGCCGCAGAGCGGGGCCTGCGGCCCGAGGACCTGCAGCGACTGGGCCGCAAGCACGATCGCCCGGAGTGGATGGCCGCTGCCACCGTCTACGCGGAGTACATGGCCGTGACCCGCCTGCGGACCGGCACCCCCGACGTCGGGAGCCGCTTCGACCCCGCCGTGGTGGTCGACGAGGCCGCCGAGGCGCTGCGGGCGTGGGAGTCGGAGGTGCCGGGTTCCCCACGGCCGCGCTGGGCCCTGGTCGTGGTCGACGACTACCAGGAGGCGACGGCGGCCACGGCTCGCCTCCTGCACGCCCTCGTCGACGACGGGTCGGACCTCGTGCTCCTGGCCGACCCCGACAGCGCCGTGCAGACCTTCCGCGGGGCGACCCCGGGGCTCGTCGACCGGGCCTCCGTCGGTCCGGTGGGAGGGGAGCTCGGTGCCTTCGCGGCGGTCGAGCTGACGCTTCCCGTGGTGCGTCGTCACGGATCCGCGCTCCGGGCCGCCGTCGGCGCCGTCACGCGGCACATCCACGGGCCGGACCGCGTTTCGCGCGGCGCGTCCGCCGCCGACGACGCCCCGCCCGGCGAGGTGCGCGTCGCGCTGCTCCGGTCCCCGGCCCAGGAGTCGGCCTACGTCGCCTACGTCCTGCGGTCGGCGCGACTGCACGAGGACCTGCCGTGGAACCGCATGGCCGTGGTCGTGCGCTCCGGCGCACAGCTCGGTGAGCTGCGTCGCGCCCTCCTCGGCGCTCAGGTCCCGGTCACGGTGGTCGGCAGCGACCTGCCGCTGCGCTCCGAGCCGGCCGTTCGCCCCCTGCTGCTGGCCGCTTCGTGCGCGGTCGCCGACGAGCCGCCGTCGGCGGAGGACGTCGCAGCGCTGCTGACATCGGCGCTCGGCGGGCTGGACTCCGTCGGCCTGCGCCGGTTGCGGCGGACGCTGCGCGCCGAGGAGGTGGCGCATGGTGGCGGGCGTGCGAGCGACGCGCTGCTCACGGAGCTGGTGGCCGACGGCGCGCGCGTCGACGCGCTCCCCGCCGCCGTGCGCCGACCGGTCCGGCGCGTGATCGACGTGCTCGCGTCCGGCGCCGCCGCCGCTCAGGAGCCCGGAGCGACGGTCCTCGACGTGCTGTGGGCCGTGTGGGAGACGTCAGGGCTCGCGGAGCCCTGGCGGAGGACCGCCCTGGCCGGCGGACCCGGCGGAGCGAGGGCGGACCGCGATCTCGACGCGGTCCTCGCGCTGTTCAAGGCGGCGGAGCAGTTCGTCGACCGACTCACGCAGGCGCCGGTCACGGCCTTCCTCGAGCACCTGGAGTCCCAGGACCTGCCCGCGGACACCCTGGCGGCGCAGGGGGACACGACGCAGGCCGTCTCGCTGCTCACCGCGGCGGGTGCCGCCGGCGGGGAGTGGGACCTCGTCGTGGTCGCCGGCGTGCAGGAGGGCACGTGGCCCGACCTGCGTCTGCGGGACTCCATGCTGGGTGCCCAGAAGCTGGTGGACGTGCTCGCGGGTCGAGCGGTGCCCGGACTCCAGGACGCGGCGGCTGCACGGACCGCCGTCCTCGACGACGAGCTCCGCGCCTTCGCCGTCGCCGTGTCCCGCGCGACGCGCCGGCTCGTGGTCACGGCGGTCGACGACGCCGATCACCAGCCGTCCGCGTTCGTGGACCTCGTCGACCTCGCGCCCGAGGACGACGAGGACGAGCGGGACCGGCACGTCACCGTGCCCGGTTCGCTCGACCTGCGGGGGGCGGTGGCGCGGTGCCGTGCGCTCCTCGAGGCCGCTGCGGCCACCGGCGCGCCGGGGCCCGACGATCCGGCCGCGGCCCTGCTGGCCCGGCTCGCGCGCGAGGAGGCGCCCGGCGCCCACCCCGACGAGTGGGTCGGAGCCCGCAGCGACTCCACGCTCGCTCCGCTGTGGGAACCGGGCGCGATCGTGACGCTCTCTCCGTCCCGGCTCGAGTCCGTCACCACGTGCGCCCTGCGCTGGGCCCTGGAGGAGGCCGGCGGGCGGCCCGGGCAGTCGGGCGAGCAGTCGCTCGGCACCCTGCTGCACGAGGTCGCCGCGGCCGTCCCCGACGGCGACGCGCAGCGGCTGCGCGAGGAGCTGGACCGGTTGTGGCCCCGGCTGGGGCTCGCGGAGGGGTGGATCGCGGCCGCGCAACACCGTCGTGCCGATCGGATGCTCGACCACCTCGGGCGGTACCTCCGGTCCGGTCACGAGGTGGTCGCGGTCGAGCGGGACTTCCGTGTCGACCTCGGCGGTGTGGTCCTCCGCGGTGCCGTCGACCGCATCGAGCGCGTCGGCCGGGCAGAGGACGGCACCGCCCTCGTGCGTGTCGTGGACCTCAAGACCGGGAGGTCCCAGGCGACCAGGGCGGACACCGAGCGGCATGCCCAGCTCGGCGCCTACCAGGTCGCCGTCGACGCCGGTGCGTTCGACGACGTCGTCGGCGAGCCTGCCCGCAGCGCCGGTGCGGCGCTCGTCTACGTCGGCACCGTGAACAAGAACCCGGCGGTCAAGGCGCAGGGTGCCCTGGCGGAGGACGCCCGACCACGGTGGGCGGACGAGCTCATCCATGAGGTGGCGACGACCGTGAGCGGATCCGTCATGGCGGCCCGCGAGAACGCCCTGTGCCGGGTGTGCCCGGTGCGTCGCTCGTGCCCGGTCCACGACGAGGGCCGGACGGTGGGCGCATGACCGTCACCACCGTCGGGCTCGACGCCACGGAGATCGCCCTGCGGCTCGGCCAGCACCCGCCGACCCCGGAGCAGGTGGCCGTGATCGAGGCACCGCTCGACCCCGTGCTCGTCGTCGCCGGTGCCGGGTCCGGCAAGACCGAGACGATGTCCGCTCGCGTCGTGCACCTCATCGCCAACGGTCTGGTCGAGCCCGACCGGATCCTCGGGCTGACGTTCACGCGCAAGGCCGCGGGGGAGCTCTCGGAGCGGGTCGGTCGCCGCCTGCGGGCGCTCCGGCGCCGGGGGATCGGCGCCGAGAGCTCCGCGCTCGTGGCGCCGACCATCGCTACCTACAACTCCTACGCCTCGGGCCTCGTGAGCGACCACGCCCTGCGTCTCGGCATCGAGCCGGGGTCGCGGCTGCTCGGCGAGGCAGCCCGCTGGCAGCTCGCCTACGACGTCGTCGAGCACTGGGCCGTCGACCTCGGGCTGGACCTGGCTCCGTCCACGGTCACCGCCGCCGTCCTCGACCTCGCCGGCGCGCTCGGCGAGCACCTGTGCGAGCCCGACCGGCTCAGGGAGGAGGCGGAGCGCTTCGTCGAGGTGCTCACGTCCGTGCCCGTCGGCGAGAAGCCCAAGGCGGCGCACCGCACGGCGGTCGAGAAGGTCGCCGCCTCCCTCCGGGACCGCGTGGCCCTCGTCGACCTCGTCGTGGAGTTCACCGCCCGCAAGCGGGCCCACGACCTCATCGACTTCTCCGACCAGGTCGCCATCGCCGCCCGACTCGCACGGGAGGTCGCCGAGGTGGGCAGGGCGGAGCGCGACCGCTTCGCGGTCGTCCTGCTCGACGAGTACCAGGACACGTCGGTGGCGCAGCTGCAGCTGCTGAGCCACCTCTTCGGCGGCGCAGGCGAGGGCATCGGCCACGCGGTGACCGCCGTCGGCGACCCGCACCAGTCGATCTACGGCTGGCGCGGCGCCAGCGCCGGCGGTCTCGAGCGGTTCCCGGAGCAGTTCCCCGCGCGGACGGCAGGCGGTACGCGACCAGCACACGTCCTCGCCCTGTCGACGTCGTGGCGCAACGACGAGGCGGTCCTGGCTGCGGCGAACGTCGTCGCCGCGCCGCTGCGCAGCACGTCGCACGCCGTGGACCTCCCGGTGCTGCGGGCTCGGCCCGGTGCCGGCGACGGGCGAGTAGGTGTCGCGATGCTCGACACCGTCGAGGACGAGGCCCGTGCCGTCGCCGAGTTCGTCGCGCACCACCGGGCTGCGCTCGCCGAGGGCCGAGCGGCGGTCGCCGCCGCCGACGGCGATCGCGCGCCGGAGCCCGTGACGGCTGCGGTCCTGTGCCGCAAGCGGTCCCAGTTCGCCCTCCTGCACACGGCGCTGCGCGACGCCGGCCTGCCCGTCGAGGTCGTCGGCCTCGGCGGACTGCTGAACACCCCTGAGGTCGTGGACCTCGTCGCCGCCCTCGAGGTCGTGCACGACCCGGCGCGGGGGGACTCCCTCATGCGGCTGCTGACCGGACCACGGCTGCGGCTCGGGCTGGCCGACCTGTCGGCGCTCGGCGAGTGGGCCGGTGAGCAGGTCCGCCGCTCACAGCGGGTCGCTGCGCGACGCGGGGCGGGCGTCGAGGAGCAGGAGTCGTCGTCGGACGGGCGCACGGACCGGGTGGACGCGGAGCCGGACGTCGTCGACGACCGCAGCATCGTCGACGCCCTGGACGAGCTGCCCCCGCCCGGGTGGGTCAGCACGCGGGGCCGCGCGCTGTCCGACGCCGGGCGGTCCCGGCTGGCTCAGCTCGCCATCGTGCTGCGGGCGCTGCGGCAGCAGGCGTTCCTGCCCGTCGTGGACCTGGTGGCGGAGACGGAGCGGGTGCTCGCCCTGGACATCGAGGTGGCCGCTGTCCCGGGACGTGGTGCGGCGGCGGCCCGCGCCAACCTCGACGCCTTCCGTGCGGTCGCCGCATCGTTCAGCGACTCCGCGGACGTCAGCGGGGTCGGCGCCTTCCTGGCGTGGTTGGACGCCGCCCGGAGCGAGGAGCGCGGGCTCGAGGCCCCCGTCGCGGAGATGGACCCCGCCGCGGTCCAGCTGCTCACCGTGCACGCCTCCAAGGGCCTGGAGTGGGACGTCGTCGCCGTCCCCGGACTGGTGGAGGGCACGTTCCCCGACAAGCCGAAGAGCCACGGCTGGATCACCGAACGCGGCAGCATCCCGACGACGCTGCGAGGTGACCGCGACAGCCTCCCGCAGCTGCGGCTCAGCGGCGCGCAGGATCTCGCGGACCTCCACGACCGGCTCGACGCCTTCAAGGCGGACAACGTCGCGCACCTGCGGCAGGAGGAACGGCGGCTGGCCTATGTCGCCGTCACGCGCGCGCGCAGTCACCTGCTGCTCACCGGCTCGTGGTGGCGTGACGGCGCGACGTCCACCACCACGTCGCCCTTCCTCGAGGAGGTCGCGGACGCCGACACGGTGGCGGCCGAGCGGCTGGTGTGGACGGCGCCCCCGGGATCGGACGGCGTGCCGCCGAGCAAGCCCGAACCCCCGCCCGTCGACCCGGCGGAGTGGCCCGTGGCGGCCCCCCTCGGAGCGGTCCGTCAGGAGCGCGTCGGCCGTGCCGCGCGTGCGGTGCTCGCCGCCCTCGGCGCAGACGTCCAGGACGCGCCGGGTCCGGCGGCGTCCGGCGTCGACCGCGGGGACGCGAGGCCCCCCGAGGCCGAGACCGCCCACGAGCTGGCGGCGTTGGGTGACCTCGTCGACGTGCTCCTCGACGAGCGGCGCCGGCGGCGGGCCGAGCGCTCCGTCGTCGGGCTTCCCGCGCACCTCTCCGCCTCGGCGGTCGTCCGTCTCGCGCACGACCGTGAGGCGTTCGCCCGACAGCTGAGGCGTCCGGTCCCCACCGCGCCGTCGCTGCACGCGCGGCGAGGCACCGCCTTCCACGCCTGGGTGGAGCACTGGTTCGGTCGAGCGGCGCTCGTCGACCTGGACGCCCTTCCCGGCGCCGACGACGACTCCGTCACCGAGGACCCGGCGCTCGCGGAGCTGCAACGGACGTTCCTGGCCTCGGAGTGGGCCGGCCGGACGCCGCTCGCCATCGAGGTGGACGTCGAGACGCCGGTGGGCGGCCTCGTGGTGCGCTCGCGGATCGACGCGGTGTTCCCCGAGCCCGACGGGGGCGTGGTGGTCGTCGACTGGAAGACCGGTCGGCCGCCCACGGACGCGGCGGCGCTGCGCAGCCGCGAGCTGCAGCTCGCGCTGTACCGCCTGGCGTGGTCCCGCTGGCGCGGACTCCCGCTCGACCAGGTCCGCGCTGCGTTCTACTACGTCGGCAGCGGCGAGACCCTCCGACCGACGGCCCTGCCTGACGTCGCGGAGCTGGAGGCGGTGCTGGCGGGAGGTGCGTGGCGCCCCTGAGTCACCGGCCCGTCGTGTCCCCGGGCGGCTGCTCCTCGTCCGAACCCTCGTCAGCGGGTCGAGCGGCCGGCTCCTCGGCCGTCGAGCGCTCCACCACCGCGTCCTCGTCCGGCGTCACGTCCTCGACGGGCGTCGCGTCGCCCGCGGCGGCCCCGTCCGCGTCCGGTGGCGCCGGGGTGTCCGCGGGGAGGGTCCAGCCGGTCGCCACCGGCGCCGCCCCCTCGAGCGTGGTCTGCTCGTCGAGCTCCACGAGCATCGCGGTCGCGTCGTCCACCACCTCGGCGTCGTCGGTGTGGACCCCGTGCAGCAGCCAGCGGGCCAGGGCGAGCTCACCGGCCAGCAGCGCACGGTCGGCCAGGTGGCGGTCCCGCAGCTCGGTGCGGTGCAGGTTGTAGGCCTCGAGGATCGGGTCGACCGCCTCCTGCGGCGCCGCGACGAGGAGCCACGCGAGGTCGTCCGCAGGGTCCGCGACCTTGGCCTCGGACCACCCGAGCACGGCGGTCAGCCGCTCGCCCCTGCACAGCACGTGCTCGCTGGACAGGTCCCCGTGCACCACGGTGGGCTGGAAGCGCCACACGGCGACGTCCTCCAGCGCCCGCTCCCACCGGCGCAGGAGCCCGCCGGGCACGCGCCCGGTCCGCGCCGCCTCGTCCACCTCGGAGAGCCGCCGACGGCGGTAGGCCTCCGCCTCGTACACCGGCAGGCCGGCGTCCTCGACCGTCGACGCGGGCAGCTGGTGCAGCGCCGCGATGGCGCGGCCCACGTCGGCGGCCAGGCCCGGACCGGGCCCGAGCAGCTCCAGCGAGAGCGGCCGGCCGGGCAGGAGCGGGTGGACCATCGCCCGACCACCCTCGGGCAGGTGGACGAAGCCCGTCGGACGCGGCACCTCGAAGGGCAGGCGGCCCGCGTCGACGTGGTCGACCAGGCTCCTCAGGAGCGTCGACTCCGCCTCCAGCGCGGCGCCGGCGCCGGCGCTGCGTGGCGCCCGGACCACCCACCGCCGGCCGTCCGCCCCCAGGACGACGGCGGCATCGACGTCCCCCCCGGTCTGGCCCGCCGGACGGACGTCGAACGCGTCGAGGCCGGGGACGGCGACCGTCGCCAGCGCGGCGAGGGCGAGGGGTGAGCGCGGCACGCGCCCACGCTACCTGCGGGGACCGCTCCCTGGGGGCGCGGGACACACGTCGGCACGGCGTACCGTGAGGCGGTGGACTGGACGAAGCTGCCGCTGTCCCGCGCGACGGTCGACCGTGCCGCGCACCGACGCACCGACGCGCGCACGCTCGCAGCGGCGTGGTCCGACGGGCGCACCCGCGTCCTGCTCCTGCAGGAGGGCCGCCTCGCCGTCGTCCGGGACGACGACGGCGTCCGGCTCGACCTTCGCGCCGCCGGCGACCTGCGCGGGCTCGCACCCGACCGGACGCCCGACGGCGTGCTGCGGCTCTTCCTCGGCGAGGACGACACGGCGGCCTACGTGGCGCTCGTCCTGCCCGACCGGGCCTGGGGCGGCCCGGGGACGGTCGACATCGAGGGCGTGCCGACGTCGACCGACGACCTCGTCGGCCGCCTCACCTGGGCCACGCTGAGGGACGTCGGGCACGCCCTCGACGACCGGGACGCGGGCCTGGCGGCGACCGCCGTCGGCCTGGCCGCCTGGCACGAGCGGCACCCACGGTGCCCGCAGTGCGGGTCGCGGACGGAGCCGAACCTGTCCGGCTGGACCCGCCGCTGCGTCGAGGACGGCAGCGAGCACTACCCGCGCACCGACCCCGCGGTGATCATGGCGGTGCTGGACGCCGACGACCGCCTCCTCCTCGGCCATGCGCCGCACTGGCCGGAGCGCCGGTTCTCCACGCTGGCGGGGTACGTCGAGCCGGGGGAGTCGCTCGAGAGCGCCGTCCGCCGCGAGGTCGCCGAGGAGGTCGGCGTCGTCGTCGGCGAGGTGGCGTACCGCGGCAGCCAGCCGTGGCCGTTCCCCGCCTCCCTCATGCTGGCCTTCGTCGCCCACGCGACGACGACGGAGCTGCGGCTGGACGACGAGGAGATCACCGACGCACGGTGGTTCACCCGCGCCGAGCTCGTGGCGGCGGTGGAGGCGGGCGAGGTGCTCCTGCCCATGCGCACCTCGGTGGCCCGCGTCCTCATCGAGGAGTGGCTGGGCCACCGCGTGGCCGGGGAGTGACGCACCGCCCCGCCGTGCGCGAGCCCAGCGAGAGCGCAGCCTGCGCGCCCCGCCGACGCCTCAGGACAGGCGCGCGCGGACCTCGGCGAGCGACGGGTTCGTCGCGGCGGTGCCGTCCGGGAACAGGACCGTCGGCACGGTCTGGTTGCCGCCGTTGACCTCCTCGACGAACGCGGCGGCGTCCGGCTGCTCCTCGATGTTGACCTCGGTGTAGGCGATGCCGGCGTCGTCCATCTGGCCCTTGAGGCGGCGGCAGTAGCCGCACCAGGTGGTCGAGAACATCGTCACGGTGCCGGTCTCGGGGAGGGTGGTCGTCACGTCGGGTCCCTTCTGGACGGGGTCTGTCGACACCGTAACCACGTGCGGCCCCCAGGGCTTCCCGTCCCCAGGCAGCGGCGGTCCGACGTGTCGTGTCGGTGGCGCCTGCGAGACTCGTGCCGATGTCCGCCGACGCCCTCCTCGACGCCCTCGACCCCGACCAGCGGGCCGTCGCCCTCGCGCTCACGGGACCCGTGTGCGTGCTCGCGGGCGCCGGCACGGGCAAGACCCGCGCGATCACGCACCGCATCGCCTACGGGGTCCGGACGGGCACCTACGCGCCGATGAACGTCCTCGCCGTGACGTTCACGGCGCGGGCCGCCGGGGAGATGCGCACCCGGCTGCGCGACCTCGGGGTCGCCGGCGTGCAGGCCCGGACCTTCCACGCGGCGGCGCTGCGCCAGCTCGGGTTCTTCTGGCCGCAGGTGGTCGGCGGGGCGGTCCCCCGGCTGGTCGACCACAAGGCGCGCCTCGTGGGGGAGGCGGCCGCGGGCATCGGTCTGTCCGTGGACCGCCTCGGCGTCCGGGACCTCGCCTCCGAGATCGAGTGGGCCAAGGTCAGCCTCGTCCCCGCCGACGACTACGTGGCAGCCGCGGCCGCCGCCGACCGCCCACCGCCGGCCGGCTTCGACGCGGCGAGCGTGGCCCGGCTGCTCACGGCGTACGAGGAGACCAAGACCGACCGCGGCGTCATCGACTTCGAGGACGTCCTGCTCGTGCTCGCGGGGATCCTGCAGTCCCGCCGCGACGTGGCGGAGCAGGTGCGGCGCCAGTACCGGCACTTCGTCGTCGACGAGTACCAGGACGTGTCGCCCCTCCAGCAGCACCTCCTCGACCAGTGGCTCGGCGACCGGCACGAGATCTGCGTGGTGGGCGACCCGAGCCAGACGATCTACTCCTTCACCGGAGCCACGCCCTACCACCTCCTGTCCTTCACCCAGCGGCACCCGGCAGCCCAGGCCGTGCGCCTGGTGCGGGACTACCGGTCGACGCCGCAGGTGGTGGACCTGGCCAACCGCACCCTCAGGGCGGCGGGCCGCGACCAGATCGGCGGGCTCGAGCTCGTGGCCCAGCGACCGCCCGGCCCGGCGGTGGGCCTCACGGCGTACGACGACGACGAGGCGGAGGCCGCGGGTGTCGCGGCCCGCATCGGCCGCCTCATCCGCGCGGGGACGCCGGCGCGGGAGGTCGCCGTGCTCTACCGCACCAACGCCCAGTCCGAGGCGTTCGAGCAGGCGCTGGCGGACGCCGGCATCGGCTACCTCGTGCGCGGCGGCGAGCGCTTCTTCGCCCGCAAGGAGGTCCGCGACGCGATCGTCCTGCTGCGCGGGGCGGCACGGTCGACGGCGGACGAGTCGGTGGGGGAGGCCACGCGCAACGTCCTCATGACCGCCGGATGGTCGCCCGAGCCCCCGGCAGCGCGCGGCGCGCTGCGGGAGCGCTGGGACTCGCTGCAGGCCCTCGTGGGGCTCGCGGACGAGGTCGGCGGACGGGAGGGCGCGACCCTCGTCGACCTGGTCGCGGAGCTCGACGAGCGCGCCGCCGCCCAGCACGCGCCGGCCGTGGACGGCGTGACGCTGGCGTCACTGCACGCCGCCAAGGGCCTGGAGTGGGACGCCGTTTTCCTCACGGGGCTGAGCGAGGGCCTCGTGCCCATCTCCCTCGCGGAGACGGATGCCGCTGTCGCCGAGGAGCGCCGCCTGCTCTACGTCGGCATCACTCGCGCCCGGGAGCACCTGGAGCTGTCCTGGGCGCGGGCGCGCAACCCCGGCGGTCGCTCGAGCCGCACCCGCACCCGGTTCCTCGACCGGATCTTCCCGGACGCCGACGGCGTCGGACGTCGGCGGCCCGCCGCGGGCCGCGTCGAGCGTCCGCCCGACCGTGCCGACGCCGACCCCGTGCTGCTCGAGGCGCTCCGGGAGTGGCGGCGCGAGGTCGCGGTCGAGAGCCACAAGCCGGCGTGGACCGTGCTGACCGACGCATGCCTGGAGGAGGTCGCCGCCCTCCGGCCGTCGTCCACCAGCGAGCTCGCCCGGGTACGAGGGATCGGCCCGGCGAAGATCGACCGGTACGGCCCCTCCCTCCTGGCGATCGTCGCGCCCGCGCGGGACGCCGGGCCACGCGCCGGGGGCCTCGGCGGTCGCTGACAGGGCGGCGCGTCGGCGCTGGTCACGGCTGCGGCGTTCACCCGTTCGGAGCAGTTCACGAATCGCCATGAATATTCGCTTGTGCCGCCCGTCGTGACAGTCCTAGGGTTTCATCCGTCCTTGCAGGAGCGGTCCAGCCGAAGAGGCCGGGCCCGGATCACGGAGGAGGTGGGCACCTGATGGAGAAGCAGATCGCGATGACCGGTCGGTACCTCGACGTTCGCATCGCGCCCACCGCTGCCCCGATCCAGGGGACGGGTGTGCCCGTAGGCGGACTCGACGCGTCCCGCCCCCGCGGCCTTGCCGGCGGCTTCCGCCGTCCCGGCACCCCGTCCTTCACGACCGACTCCGTACCCAGGGCTCACAGGGTCTGACCGACCCGAGCAGCACAGGCCGCGGAGTCCACTCGGGACCCGCGGCCTTCGTCGTCCCACCCCAGGGGTGGTCACGAAGGTCCGCCGTCCCGGCGAGAACCAGCTGACCATCTCCACACCCGGGAGGACCTCGTGCGGCTCACCATGCTGCTCGACACGCTCAACCAGGGCGGTTCCGGCCCCTGGCCCACCCCGACGCCCGCCGCCACCGAGGCGGACACCTTCGACCAGCTGGTCGCCACCCTCATCCCCTGCCGGGAGTACGACGCCGAGCTGTGGTTCGCCGAGTCCACGGTCGACGTGGAGCTCGCGAAGTCGCTCTGCCAGGAGTGCCCCCTGCGAGAGGGCTGCCTCGCCGGCGCGGTCGACCGCCAGGAGCCGTGGGGTGTCTGGGGTGGAGAGGTCTTCGTCGGTGGTGTCGTCGTCCCGCGCAAGCGGGGCCGCGGCCGGCCGCGCAAGGACCAGTCCGCCCCTGCGGCGTGATCGTCACGGAAGCCCCCGACCACCAGGCACAGCCTCGGCGGTCGGGGGCTTCCTCACGTGAGGCAGGTCAGGCTCGTGCCGGCTGTACCGCCGCCGTCGCGCTCATGGCGGGACCGGTGGCGGCGCGTCGACCGTGGGCGGTCCGCTCGCCGGCGTTCCCGGCGGGCGGTGCGGTGCACCCGCACTCGGGGTGCGTGCCCCACGTGAGGCGCCGCGGCAGCACGTCGGGGACGCGCACCTCCTCGGCCGTCCCCAGCGGCATGTCGCCCCGTCCGTCCAGGTACGCCAGCACGTGTGCCGCCGCCAGCCCGGAGGCGATCGCCGCCACGGTCACCTCCTCCCCGCCCACCAACGGGGTCCGCGTCGCGACGAGCTGGGCTGCCACGGCGGGCCACCGCTCGTCCGCGTCCGCACGGTGCAGCTCGACGCAACGCAGGCACGGGCCTCGCCCCGGCCGCACGAGCGGCCCTACGAGCGCAGATGCCTCCCGAACCAGGACCGAGAGGTGGGGGACGTCCTCACCCAACAGCTCCCGGTGGCGCACCGGGTCGGCCACGTGCCGCTCGACGAGGACGACCAGCGCCGGCGGGCGGACCGGCCGGACGAGCCGCAGGCGAGGCACGGCGTCGTGGAGGACGCGCGCGGCGGCGCTGACCCGTGGGGCGCCGACGTCCTGCGCGCGGTAGCCGCCCGCCTCCACGTCCCCGACGGTCACGCCGCCGGGGTCGACGAGGTCGAGGGCGCCTACGCCCGCTGTGGCCAGCGCGGCGGCGACGCGCAGTCCGAGCCGGCCGAGGCCCTCGACCCGGACGACGAACCGGTCCCGGGCAGCCGGCCCGGCGCCCGGTCCGTCGACGAGGGACCAGGCGAGCGCGTCGGGCGTCGTCGGCCGCGGCGCGGTGGGCTCGACGAGGAGCGCCGCCCTGCCGAGGTGGCCGACGATCGCCTCGATCTCCTCCGCCCCCGAACCCGCGGCGGTCAGACGGCTGCGCAGCACGCGCAGGTCACTGCCCGCGGGCAGCCCGGCCAGGCACCGGGCGGCGGCCGGGCTGAGGTCGCTCAGGGCGATGCTCCAGCGCGGGTCGGTGCCGATCTGGAGCTGGGTCATCCCCCGCCACAGCACGGGCAGGCCACCTCGAAGCCGCACGCCGGCCCCCTCTCGTCGTCGGGGGTCCAGCGTGGCTCACGGTGTGCGGGGCACCGGGTTGTCCACAGGGAGCGGTGGCCGCGGCGTCGCCCGGGACATGCGGAAGGCGGCTCACCCGCGAACGGGGGCCGCCTTCTGCAGCGCTGGATCGGCTGGTGTCAGGCCTTGCCGAGGATCCGGTTCAGCTTGGTGCTGCACACCGGGCAGGTGCCCTTGGCCATCTTGCGCCCGTTGGCGACGACGACCTCGCCCTCCGCCTCGCGCTTCTCCTTGCACTTCACGCAGTAGAACTCGCCCTTGTAGGTCTCGGCCATGAGGTTCTCCGTTCGACGTCTTGCGTACCGGACGTGGAATCACCCGGCCGGCTGTGAGCCCCGGACAGGTCCTGTCCCGGCGTCCTCACGCGACCGACAGCGTAGTGCGCCCGTGCGGGGATGTCCGTTCGGGCGTGCTCGGCGCGTCCGTGCGTGTCGCCTCGACGTGGGGCACCCCGGCGTGCTGCCGGCCACCTCAGGCCGGGTCCCGGCGGTGTCGGCGCCGCGCGCTACGGTGATCGGGTGCCCCACGACGACGTGCCGGTCGCACCAGTGCCCGGACCGGACCACCTCGCCGCCGCGACGCCCGTCGAGGTGCGTCGCAGCGCGCGCCGGGTCCGCACCGTCACCGCGTTCCGCGAGAACGGGCGCACGGTCGTGGCGATCCCGGCGCGGTTCACCGTCGCGCAGGAGCGCGAGTGGGTGCGCCGCATGGTCACCAAGCTGGAGGCGCAGGACCGTCGTCGAAAGCCGTCGGACACGCAGCTGGCCGCTCGCGCGGCGGAGCTGTCGCGACGGTACCTGGGCGGGCAGGCCCGCCCCGTCAGCGTGTCCTGGTCGTCGAACCAGGGCAGGCGCTGGGGCTCGTGCACGCCGTCCGAGGGAACCATCAGGATCTCCGACCGCGTCCGGGGCATGCCGGCATGGGTGCTCGACTACGTGCTGGTCCACGAGCTGGCGCACCTCATGCACCACGGCCACGGCCCGGAGTTCTGGTCGGCCGTGGCGGCCTACCCCAGGACGGAGCGCGCCCGGGGGTTCCTCGAGGGGTACGCCTTCGCCGCGGACATCCCGCAGGACGACGAGGCGGACGACGCGGACGAGGACGACTGATCAGCCCTGGTCGGGCTTCTGCTCCCCTGTCTCGTCCTCGTCCCTGCTCGTCGTCCCGCTCTCGCTCTCGCTCCCGCTCTCGCCGAAGATCTCGGCCAGCGCGCGGTCGACGTCCGCGTGATCCGTGCGGTCCTCGGCCCGGCGGCGCGCGTACCCGCTGGGGTCGTCGAGGTCCTCGGCGGTGGGCATGAGGTCGGGGTGGTCCCACACCGCCTCCCGTGCCGCCGGACCGCCGTCGGCGGTGATCTGGGCCCACAGCCGTGCGGCGTCCCGTGACCGTCGCGGCCGCAGCTCGAGTCCCACGAGCGTCGCGAACGTGTCCTCGGCGGGGCCGCCCGCGGCACGACGACGGCGCAGCATCTCCCGCAGCGCGGGCGTGTGGGGGAGGTGGGGCTCCGCCGCGGCGGCGGTCACCTCGTCGACCCACCCCTCGACGAGGGCGAGCGCCGTCTCCAGACGGGCCAGCGCCGCCTGCTGCGCCGGAGTCGTCTGCGGTGCGAAGACGCCGCCGGAGAGCGCCTCCTGGAGCGCCGCAGGGTCACTGGGGTCGATGGACCGCACCGACTCCTCGAGCGTCTCCATGTCGATGATGATGCCGCGCGCGTAGGCGTCGACGGCCCCCAGGAGGTGACCGCGCAGCCAGGAGACGTGCGCGAAGAGGCGGGCGTGCGCCGCCTCGCGCAGCGCGAGGAAGAGGCGCACCTCGTCGACGGGGACGTCCAGGCCCTCGGCGAAGGCGGCGACGTTGCGGGGGACGAGCGCGGTCCCGGGCCCGGCAAGCAGGGGCAGGCCGATGTCGGTCGCGCCGAACACGTCGCGGGCGAGGGTCCCCGCGGCCTGGCCGACCTGCATGCCGAAGACGGCGCCGCCGACCTTGCGCATCATCTGGCTCGCGCCGGCGATGAGGCCGCTCATGTCGCCCATCGCGCCGCCGAACGGGTCGGGGCCGGTCACGTCGTCGGCCTGGCCGGCGAGGACCGTCGCGAGGGCGTCGGCGACGGACTCGGCGATGGGCTCGGCGAGCGAGCGCCACACGGGCATGGTGCTCTCCACCCACTCCGAGCGGCTCCAGACGCGGACCGGTCCGCCGGCGGCGGGCAGCTCGGTCGCCTGGTCCAGCCACAGCTCCGCGACGTGGAGCGCCTCCCCGGCCTCCCTGCGCTGCACCGCGTTGACGCTCGGGTCGCCCTCCGCGACGGCTGCCTGTCGCGCGAGGTCGTGCGCGATCTCCCAGTTGACCGGCTCGTCGCCGCCTGCGGCGAACATGCGCTGCACGCGCCCGAAGACCTGCCCCAGGGCTGCCGGGTCCGCCGGGAGGCCGGCGGCCGCGGCCATCTGCGCCAGGTCGACCGGGTTGCCCTGCGCGTCGGTCATGCCGGGCAGGCCACCCCGCTCCGCGATCTCGCGCAGGACGGTGTCCGCGTCGTCACCCAGCATCTGGCGCAGGAGCGCCTCCCACTGCGGCGGGACGCCCGGCTGCTCGTCGGGTCGGTCGGGCGGCATGCTCATCGGTGGTCCTTCCCTCGGTCGGGCCGGACTCCCACGGTAGACACCCGCGCCCGCCTGCGGGTGGCCTCGGGGGTCCGCTTCGCTCACGGCGCAGCGCCGTTCGGCGCCCGCGGGGGCGGCGGCGAGCGGTCCGCGACGGCCCCTCCCCGGGGTCGGCGCCGGGTCCGAGTTCGTCACGGGACGCTCTCGCGGTGATGATGGGCCGCGTGATCCGTCCCCGCCCGCGCGCGCCGCGTCGTCGTCCCGACCAGACGACGGCCGTCGCGCCCGTCGGCGCCGCGGGGCCGCCGCTCGGCGGACCGGTGGGGGAACCCGCGCCGCCGGAGGCGCACGGCCCGGTCGCGCCGGGCTGGGAGCCCCCGCCCGTGACGCCCCGCTCGCTCGTGCTCGCGGGCGCGACCGTGACGACGTCGCTGCTGGTGGCCGTCGCCGCGCTGCTCCCCGCGCCGTACGCCGTGTCCTCGCCGGGACCGACGCGGGACACGCTGGGGGAGAGCAGGGGTGAGCCCCTCGTCACGGTGGACGGGGTGCCGACGTACGAGTCGACGGGTGAGCTGCTGCTCACGACCGTCGCGGTCGCGGGCGGACCGGGGTTCCCCGTGGGCCTGCCGATGCTGCTGCGCGGGTGGGTGGACGACTCCCGCGCGGTGCGGCCCGTCGAGGAGGTGTTCGCACCGACCGAGACGGAGGAGCAGATCGATGAGCGCAACCAGGCCGCGATGGTCTCCTCGCAGGAGAACGCGACCGTCGCAGCCCTGGAGCAGCTCGGCTACGAGGTGCCGACGGAGCTCGTCGTCGTCGACCCGGTCGAGGGCACCGGCGCCGAGGGCGTCGTCGAGCCGGAGGACGTCATCGTCGCCCTGGAGGGGACGGATCTCACGTCCTTCGCGCAGCTCACCGAGCAGCTGGAGCAGGTCGAGCCCGGGTCGAGCGTCGTCCTGACGGTCCTGCGCGGCGGCGAGCGCGTGGACCTGGACCTGGTCACGGGTGACAGCGGTGAGGGCCGGGCCCTGCTCGGCGTCTACATCGACCCGACGTTCGAGCTGCCCTTCGAGGTCAGCATCCAGATCGAGAACATCGGCGGGCCGAGCGCAGGGATGATGTTCGCCCTCGGGATCATCGACACGCTGACGCCGGAGGACGAGACCGGCGGCGAGACGATCGCGGGCACCGGCACGGTCGACCTCAGCGGCGATGTCGGCCCCATCGGCGGGATCCGGCAGAAGCTCCACGGTGCGGTCCGGGACGGGGCGTCGTGGTTCCTGGCACCCGAGGACAACTGCGACGAGGTGGTCGGGTCCGTGCCGGACGGGCTGCGCGTCGTCCGCGTCGCGACGCTCGACGACGCGCGCGCGGCGGTCGAGGCGATCGGTGCGGGCACCGCGCAGGACCTGCCGACCTGCGAGCGCTGACGCGTCAGAGGAAGGTCGCGCGCAGCGCCTCGGTGAGCCCGGGGACGAGGTCGGGACCGCCCGCCACCGCGGCGTCGTCGTCGTGGGCGCGGGTGCGCAGCACCGACCAGGCCGGCCCGGAGCGCAGGACGCCGACGGCGATCCGCACGTCCTGCCGGTCCGGGTGGCCCATGAGGTAGGCGAGGGCCTCCCCCGGGTCGGGGGGCATGGCGTCCTCCGCCGCCGTGGGCAGGACGACGCGCTCGACGACGATCGCCGCGCCGTCCACGGTGTCGGGCCAGGTGAGGACCCCGAGCAGCTCCTCCAGGCTCTCCACCTGCGGCAGACCCTCCTGCTCGACGGACGTGAGGTGGGCGGCGTCGGCCCGAGCGGCCGCGACCACCTCGGGGGCGAGCTGCGCGGCGAGACCGGGCTCGGCCTCCAGCGCCGCCTGCGTCCCGACGAGCGCGAAGACGCGGACGGGCCCGTCCCAGCCGCCGCGGGAGACGTGCCGCTCGATCTCGCGGACCGACTCGGCGAGGAAGGCGGCCGCCGGCTCGGGGGTGGGCTGGTCCGGGTCGCTGAGCGGTGCCTCGTCGGTCATGAGGTCCATCGTCGCAGGTGTGGGAACCTGGGTCCCGGCAGGAACGTTGTGCTGCCAGGTGCTCGTCCTCCCCTCTGACCTGGGCGGTCGGGCCAGGCCCCGGTTGGACGACCTGAAGGTAGTGACGTGAGCTTCGCCTCCGCCCCCCGCCCCACCCCGGCACCACCGCGAGCCGACCGACGACGTGGCGCCCTGGCGCCGACGATCATCGTGCTCGGTGCGCTGGGTGTGCTGGTCATGATCGCCGCCCAGCTCTGGACCGAGGTGCTGTGGTTCGACGTCGTCGGCTACATCGACGTGCTGCGCACGGAGTGGCTGACGCGGGGCGCGCTGTTCGCCGGTGGCTTCCTCCTCATGGCGGGCGCCGTGTTCGCGAGCCTGTCGGTGGCGTACCGCTCGCGGCCCGTCTACGCGCCGTCGACGCCGGAGCAGGCGTCGCTGGACCAGTACCGCGAGATGATCGAGCCGCTGCGCCGCCTGGTGATGGTCGCCGCGCCGGGTCTGCTGGGCTTCTTCGCGGGTGCGGCGGCGTCGGCGCAGTGGCAGACGGTGCTCCTCGCCCTCAACGGCGAGCCGTTCGGCGAGCGCGACCCCGAGTTCGGCATGGACATCGGCTTCTTCGTCTTCACGCTCCCGGCGCTGCGGTTCGTCGTGTCCTTCCTGATGGCCGTCGCGATCATCGCGGGCATCGCCGCGGTGGCCACGCACTACCTGTACGGCGGCCTGCGGCTCGGCGGCGAGGGGGAGCGGACCACCCGGGCGGCACGCGTGCACCTCGCGAGCATCGCCACCGTCGTCATGCTGCTCATCGCGGCGAACTACTGGCTGGACCGGTACTCCCTGCTCATCCAGCCCAGCGAGCTGGGGACGGCCGGCGTCCAGGGTGCCTTCTTCTCCGACGTCAACGCGGTCATGCCGTCCCGGCTGATCCTCGCCGGCGTCGCGGTCCTCGTGGCGGCGCTCTTCGTCGTCGCGGCGTTCCAGGGCAGCTGGCGGCTCCCGGCGATCGGCGTCGGGGTGATGGTGGTCTCGGCGGTGGCGATCGGGGGCGTGTACCCGTCGGTCGTGCAGCGGTTCCAGGTCGCGCCGAACGAGCAGGAGGCGGAGGCGGAGTTCATCCAGCGGAACATCGACGCCACCCGCGCCGCGTTCGACATCGACGACATCGAGGTCGAGACGTACAACGCGGCGCTCGAGGGCGAGGAGGGCGCGCTGCGGGCCGACGCGGACACCACGGCCAGCATCCGGCTCCTGGACCCGTCGGTCGTGAGCAACTCGTTCCGCCAGCTCCAGCAGAACAAGCAGTACTACAACTTCCCCGAGACCCTCTCGGTCGACCGGTACGAGATCGACGGGGAGATGCGGGACACCGTCATCGCGGTGCGCGAGCTGAACCTCAACGGCCTCGGCGCGGGGCAGCGCACCTGGGTCAACGACCACACCGTCTACACCCACGGGTTCGGCGTCGTCGCCGCCTACGGCAACACCACCCAGGCCGACGGTCGTCCCGCCTTCTTCCAGGGCGGCATCCCCTCGACCGGTGCGCTGGGCGACTACGAACCCCGGATCTACTTCGGGCAGAGCCTGCCGGAGTACTCGATCGTCGGGGCCCCGGAGGGCACGGAGCCCTGGGAGCTGGACTTCCCGGACGACGACTCCGCAGCGGGTCAGGTCAACACGACCTTCCCGACGCAGGAGATCGAGGCCGGGCCGAGCGTCGGCAACGTGTTCAACCAGCTGCTGTACGCGCTGAAGTTCGGATCCGAGCAGCTGCTGTTCTCGGACCGCGTGACCTCGGAGTCGCAGATCCTCTACGACCGCGACCCCCGCGACCGCGTGGGCAAGGTGGCGCCGTTCCTCACGCTCGACACGCGCGTGTACCCAGCCGTGGTCGACGAGCGCGTCGTGTGGATCGTGGACGGCTACACCACCTCCGACCAGTACCCGTACTCGTCGTCCCGCGCGCTCGAGGAGATCACCGTCGACGCGCTCACGGGCCAGTCCGACGTCATCGCGGCGCTGGCGCCCCAGCAGGTGAACTACATCCGCAACTCGGTCAAGGCCGTGGTGGACGCGTACACGGGCGAGGTGACGCTGTACGCGTGGGACACCGAGGACCCGGTGCTGCGGGCGTGGGACAACGTCTTCCCGGACGCGCTGGAGCCGATCGACGAGATCTCCGGCGACCTCATGTCGCACCTGCGGTACCCGGAGGACCTCTTCAAGGTCCAGCGCAACCTGCTGTCGACGTACCACGTGGACACCGCGGCGGAGTTCTACTCCGGTCAGGACTTCTGGCGGAACCCGCAGGACCCGGTGACCGAGTCCCAGGCGCAGCCGCCGTACTACCTGACGCTGCAGATGCCGACGCAGGACGAGCCGTCCTTCTCCCTGACGTCGACGTTCGTGCCCGGTGGCAACACCGACAGGCAGGTGCTGACCGGGTTCCTCGCCGTGGACGCCGAGACCGGCGACACACCGGGCGAGGTCCGGGACGGCTACGGGACGATGCGGCTGCTCGAGCTGCCACGGAACTCGACGGTGCCGGGACCGGGCCAGGTGCAGAACGCCTTCCGCTCCAGCCCGGAGGTCTCCGAGAGCCTCAACGTGCTGACCCTCGGCAGCTCGGAGGTCGTCAACGGCAACCTCCTGACGCTGCCCGTCGGTGGCGGTCTGCTCTACGTCCAGCCCGTCTACGTGCAGAGCGCGACGGGCACGCAGTTCCCGCTGCTGCAGCGCGTGCTCGTGTCCTTCGGCGAGGAGATCGGTTTCGCCGAGACCCTCGAGGAGGCGCTGGACCAGGTGTTCGGCGGGGATGCGGGAGTCGACGACCTGGTGCCTGACGACAACCTGCCGACGGCGCCCGAGGCACCGATCGACGACCTGCCCGGGGGCGAGGCGCCCGAGCCGGCCCCGACCACCGAGCCCACGACCGAGCCGACCGAGGAGGCGACCACCGAGCCGACGACGCCCGCGGAGACCGGCGACGCGCGGGCCCGACTCGAGTCGGCGCTCACGGACGCCCGCGACGCCCTCCAGGACGGCCAGACGGCGCTCGGCGAGGGTGACTTCGCGGCCTACGGCGAGGCGCAGCAGCGCCTCCAGGAGGCGCTGGAACGGGCGATCGCGGCCGAGGCGGAGATCGACGCCGGGTGACCGGCGGCTGAACGACGAGGGACGTCCGGGCCGGGACGGATTTGCCCCGGCCCGGACATCCCACGTATGGTGGTCTCACCGACGCGGGGTGGAGCAGCTCGGTAGCTCGCTGGGCTCATAACCCAGAGGTCGCAGGTTCAAATCCTGCCCCCGCTACTTGTGAAGTAGCAGTTCAGAGGCCCTCTCGATCTTCGGATCGAGAGGGCCTCTGACGTTGATGTGGGCAGAATGTGGGCAGAGGCCGTCAGCGGACGGTGGCGGGCAGCGCCGGATTGGGGCGGCAGCTCGCCTCGAAGACTTGCTTGACGAGTTGCGCAAGCTGTTCACGAGGAAGCAGGACCGGCCGGGTCTGGCGCCTCAGCAAGCCGGTGTCGCCCGGCCGCGCCTCATCCGACGCAGTTGTCGCACACGTTCGTTGCGGGCAACTGGGTGAAGCACGTGGAGCAGAGGTTCACTCGTTCCGCGTGACCCGACGACGAACGTCCTCCGCCAGCGCCGTTGACCGGTAGCCACTCGGTCTCGTACCCGCCCTCGGCGAGTCGCAGCGCGACGTACCCCTTGCCGAAGTACGCCGCCGCCGGGGTGCCAGGAGGGCCGCCTACGCCGATGTAGGAGCCCGACGATGGGATCCACACACGGGAGAACGCCAGGCCCGCAGCGACCTCCCGCGCCCGCGGACGGTTCTCAAGTGGCATCTGGAACGCCTCGAGCGCTTGGTCCAGCGTCGCGTACGTGCTTCGGCGCGCTCCGTCGAGGATGCCACGGCACGAGGAGCACACCGGTAGCTGCTCGAGCTGCTGGGCGGTGGCCGGGGTCAGCGCCGCAAGCGCCGCCTCGCCCAAGTGGGGACACTCGGTGGTGTGCAGCATCTCGATGTCGCCGGTCACCGAGAGGGTCAGGTCAGCGGCTTCGGGGGTCACGCTGTCAGCGTGGCAGGAGTTGCGCCGCGGTCGCCAGGGGGCAGCGGCGGCAAGGGGGATCAGTAGGCTCCGGCGCATGGCGAAGAGGGCCTGATCGGGTTCAGGTGATGCCAAAGGGACTCATCGCAATCGAGGGCAAGCAGCGTGCCGCCGTCGGATGAGGGATTTCCGACGGGTGTGGTCGCGCCGGCGTGGACGTCGGCCCAGTGCGGCAACGAAGGCGGCGGGTTCCAGGCCCTTCACTCACGAGGCTTGTCAGTGGTGTCGGTCAGACTGTGGCCCAGAAATGACCGATCGAGGAGGGCATTGCCGTGCCGGAGTGGATGACGACGATCATGGAGATCGGTGCGGCGTGTGCAGCGGTGGTCGGCTTGGTTGCCTTGGCGTACGAGAGGCTCATGCACCGGGCGCACCTGCGACAGGTCGAGCAGGATCATCGCCGCGTGCATCGACTGAGCAACCGCCTCGCAGGGTGTGCCGTCGAGCTCGAGCGAATGCTCGAAGGCGGCCTACCCGTCCCTGGCCCACGTTTGCTTCCCGACTCCGTCGCCGGCCACATGGCGTACCTATTTGCCCTGCGGGACGAGTGCGAGGAGGTCCAAAGTCGTGCTGCGAGCCACAACGCTCGCATCAGCTGGACGAACACCTTCCGGGAGAAGGTCACCGCGACCTCGCGGCGATGCTCCGAGGCCCGGGCGGCCCTCGGAGGCTCGGCGGGCGCGCTGTCCCGGGCGGCGCGCCTCTACGAAGAGGGCTTCGTGGCTGCGCACCGCAAGCGGGCGGGAAAGGGCGGTGGCAGGGCGCTGGGTGAGCCGATTCTGCTTCTGTCACAGAGGCGGGCCGGAGAGGTGCTGGTCCAGCGCGCGGTGTTTGACGAGCAGATGCGGCTCGTGGCGACGCACACACGGTCGCGGCGCCCTCTGCTCGAGCACTACAGGTGCGCCTGGCCGGTCTTGCGTTCGGAAAGTCAGAGCGTGAGTGGCGACCCCTACCGTGGCGAGGTCCGGCCAATGGGGCGCCACGGATTTGGCCCGGTCCCGGTTCTGCACCCGGACGCTCGGTAGACCGTCGCCGTGATTGAGATCCGCGAGTGGATCCTCCCAGGGCTGCGCGAAACGGACTTCATCGGGTTCGTGCCGCGGTGGCTATTGGAGCTGACCCGACAAATCTGCTACCCCTCAGGTCGTCAAGGCCCGGACGACCTGAGCTTCAGGTAGGTCCAGCGCGTCGGCGAGGAGCCGGGTCAACAGGGCCATGGTCGGGATCAGGTGGTAGACGCTGAACTCGATCCTGGGGGCGTCTGTGCGGTCTCCGTCGCGCCACAGAGCGGCCCAGTAGCACTCGAGGAGTGCGTTGTAGCCCCAGATCGACTGCTCGGCCCATCCCGGCAGGTTGATGTCGTGCACGAACTCGGCGTTGAGGTTCATGCGTCCACCTGCACGCCTATCGGCTCGACGTCGACGACCCGGTCCGCCTGGGCGTGGACGAGTGCCGGCCCGCGCGGGGGGGTGTGGCTCGATTGATTGCGAAGGTCCTGGTAGAGCTTGTCGACCTCGTCGAGCTGACGCTCGGGTGCGGGTGCGAGCCTGCCGTCCAGGCGCGCACGCACCAGCTCGGGTTGGTCGGTGATCTCGTCACCGGTCAGGGCCCGCGCAGGGACATAGACGGTGCTCGTGCGGGTGATCTTGGCGAAGGTTCGGGCGTTGTGGTCGGCGACCTCGGTCATCACCGCGACCGCTCCGCCGAGGGCGGCGCCCGTCCGGCGGATGGTCGGGTCTGCCTCATGCGCCCTTCCAGGGCCCGACAGAGGCGCCACGGCGGGCAGGATGCGCGCGAGTGCGGTGAGGTCGGCGCGGACGACGTCGTCGTGCGGTGCTGGGCTGACCAGGGCGGCGAGCCTGCCGCCTAGGGTCTGCCAGCTCCGACCGCGGGCGACGAGTGTGCTGGCGGGTCCGGTAGGGCCGGCGTGGAACGCGGCGGCGTGGGCGTGCACGGCGACGCCGATCGTGGCGAGGTCGCGCAGTGCGGCCACCGAGCGGTCGGGGGAGTTCACGAGTTCCCAGGCTCGTTGTCGCACGCGAGCGAGGCGGTCGGTGAGCTCGACGATGACGTCGTCGGTGTGCACGCGACTGGTGATCAAGCCGACGTCTGGGAGGGAGCGCGGTTCGACTGACTCAGTTGCGTGCGCGAGCTGCTCGGCGGGGACGACGACGTTCTGGAGCCCGGTCAACCACTTGCCGACGGTTCCCCAGAGCACCCCGGCCTGCCCGACTCGAAGCGCCTGCGCGTCCTTGACCGACGCCGTCGTCAACGCGAGGACTGCCACCCGGCCCAGGGCAGCGTCACGAGCGTCGGGGGACTCGAGGATGTGCGCGACGGGGGAGCGGGGCGCGCCGATCGCGTCGTGGTGGAGGTGAACGAGGTCGGTCGCTGCCCTGATGGTCCGGGCGGCTTCGGTCCAGGCGCTCCCGGATCCGGCGAGCAGCGAAGGGTGCGGCCGTTCGACACCGACGGTCTCGGAGATCGCCGCCGCAAGGTGCAGCGCGGCCGCCTCGACGGAGTCCGGGTGCGCAGCGGAACGCACCCCAGCAGCCCGTCCAGGGCTGACCAGTGCCCAGATGTGAGCCTCGAGAGCCGAGAGCACCGCGTGGCTGTCCACGATGAACGCAAGGGCGCTCTCACGGTTGTCCAGCCGCATGGTGGCCGACGGTCGACCCGCTTCAACCAGTCGGGTGGCCCGGTTGACCAGCTCGGGGTAGGTCGCTGGCGTCATGGCCCGGCCCCGAGGATCTTGTCCCGCGCCCGACGCAGGGCAGCCTCCACATCAGCCAGCGTCAGGACGTCGGCGATCGTAAGGTCCGCGTCGAACAGGTCCGCAGCGCGGTTCAGCGCGGCGGTGGTCAGCTGGCCGAGGACGACGCGCCCGCGCGTGAACCCTTCATCGGACTCGAGAGGGCCAAGGTCGACGGCAGCGCACCGGGCGGGCAACGCGGGATGGGCCCACTCGAGCTTGTCCTGCGCCTCGCGCAGATCAGCGGCGGCGTAGATGACATCCAGGGTGTCGACCAGGGGAAGCGCGTCGGCCAGACGAAGAGCGGCGCGGGAGGCTGCGTGGGTCAACGTCCAGATGCCGGCCCACCCCGGTTCAGCGTCCTCGGTCAGCACCTCGGCGGGTGCGGTCCAGGAAGAGCTCATCGCAGTTCACCTCTCAACTTCGAACCGGCCCGTGCTGCGTGGTCGGCGGTCTTCTCAAGCAGGTAGGCGTCGCCTGCGGCAACATCGCCCTTTTACCTGGTCACGGGGCGCCATCGGGCGGCCACCGATGCAGAGGGCCGGGCTGGGACAGGCGCATCGCCCCGGCGCCGTCGAGCGTCACGGCAGCGTGCTCGTGGCTGCCGCCGGCGTGCGCCAGCGCCGCAAGGACCAGGTCGAGGTGGGTGCGGTCCAGACCGGTCACGACGTCGACAATGTCGATCGGTTCCGCGTCGACGAGCGCAGCGACCAGTCGCAGCACGCGGCGCTCGCCACCCGAAAGCGCCGGAGCTGAGCGCAAAGCTCTGGTCTCCAGCCGGGCCCGCCCGTCGTCGTCCACGATCCACGGGTGGCCCCGGGTAGCGAAGCGCCCTCCGAAGGCCCGAGCCAAGAGCTCGACGGCCGCCATGGCGGGATAGGAGCCGACGGCCCACGCCCGCAGCGCCGTCACCGTCGTCGTCGTCGCTGCGGTCATCGCGTCCTCCACCCAGGCGCCCTTCTTCGGTCCGACGCCGCCCTTTCCACAGTCGTCCTGGGCAACCACCCGCCAGCCCTGGTGATCTCGCGCATGTGGACGACGGCGCCCCGCGAGCAGGTGGGGAGAACGGCTGACAACCGCATGCGGTGGCAAGGCGTGCCCGAGATCGGGCGCGGCCGAGCGGCTCCGGCCGGTCATGGGCCGGGCGGGGCGGAAGGATTCGGGACACCTCTGGCACTAGCGCTTTGATCATGGCCAGGCGGTCCTCCACGTTGCGGCACGAGGTGCCTACCTGCCCGCATGGAGCACTTGCGAGTCGTGGTGCTGGGCGGCGCTTGCGCCGCGGACGCCGACACGAGGGCCGGCCAGACATGGTGATGACGCTGCACCGGCTGTCCGCCGGGGCGGGCTACCAGTACCTGCTGAAGCACACCGCGACCGGCGACTGTGATCGGTCCGGGTCGGCGCCGCTCACGGCGTACTACACCGCATCCGGAAACCCGCCCGGCCGCTGGCTCGGCGCGGGCCTCGCTGGCGTCGGCGGAGGCAAGGGCCTGGCGTCCGGCGCCGTGGTCATCGAGAAGGCCATGGCGAACCTGTTCGGAGCTGGCACGGACCCCGTCACCGGCTCCCCGCTGGGCCGCGCCTACCCGTCATTCACCCCCGCCCGGGCACGCATTGCGTCCCAGGTAGCGGACTTGCCGGACGCCATGACGGACGACGCCCGGGCCGCCGCGGTCGAGGCGATCACAAGAGTGGAGCTGGCCAAGGCGCACCCGACGGCGGTGGCCGGCTTCGACATGACCTTCACGCCGCCGAAGTCCGTCTCCACGATGTGGGCGGTGGCCGACCGATCAACCCAGGCGGCCGTCGTCGATGCGCACCGCGCGGCCGTCGATGAGGCGTTGGCGTTCTTCGAGCGCACCGCACTCTTCACCCGCACGGGGACTGCGGGGTGCCAGCAGCACCCGACCCGGGGGATGCTCGCTGTGGCGTTCGACCACTGGGACTCCCGCGCGGGGGACCCGAACCTGCACACCCACGTGGTCGTCGCCAACAAGGTGCAAGCCCCAGACGGGCGATGGCTGTCGGTCGACTCGCGCGCCCTGCACCACGCAGTGGTGGCGATCTCCGAGATCTACGACGACCTCATGGCCGACGAGCTGGCCCGCAGACTGCCGGTCTCGTGGTCGTGGCGGCATCGCGGCCCTCGCCGCTCCCCGGGGTTCGAGGTCGACGGCGTCGATGACGGGCTCATGCGCGAGTTCTCCACCCGCACCACGCAGATCGACGAGGCGATGACGGCCACCGTCGCCGAGTTCTACGCCACTCACGGGCGGGGCCCCAACCGCATCGAGATCTCCCGGCTACGCCAGCAGGTCACCCGGACCACCCGCCCGGACAAGCACGTCCACCCGCTTTTGGAGCTGGTCGCGACCTGGCGGCGGCGGGCTACGGACCGCACCGGGCGGACGCCGGAAGAGCTGACGGCCGCAGTCCTGCGCTCCTCGCAGAACGTGGCGATGACGGCCGCGCAGGTGCCCCAACCCGTCATCGACCACCTCGCCGACCACACGGTCACCCAGGTGATGGAGCGTCGTTCGACGTGGACCCGATGGAACGTCCTCGCGGAGACGGCGCGCGCCACTCGCGGACTGCGCACCGCCAGTCCCGACGACCGGCAAGAGCTGCTGGACCGAGTGTGCGAGGAGGTGCTGGCCCGGTGCGTCAGCCTCGAGCCGCCCGAGCTGTTCACCGTGCCGGCCGAGTACCAGCGCCCGGACGGGTCGTCGGTGTTCACCCGGTCTGGTGAGGCTCGCTACACCCACGCAGACGTCCTAGCGGCCGAGGAGCGCCTCCTCGCCGCCACCGAGGACCGGACAGCGCCGCGAGCCGACACCGCCCGTGCGACGGCGGTGGACCTGACTGCCCCGGTGCGCCGCATCGACGGCCGGACCGTGGCCTTGGCAGGGGACCAGGTCAACGCGATCCGCCTCATCGCTGCTTCCGGGCGTCGGCTGGAGGTCTTGGTCGGTCCGGCCGGCACCGGCAAGACCACGACGCTGGCGGGCTTGAAGACGGTCTGGGAGGCCGTCCACGGTCGCGGGGCTGTGATGGGCCTTGCCCCATCCTCCGCTGCGGCCGCCGAGCTCGCCGAAGCCCTGGGCATCACGTGCGAGAACACCGCCAAGTGGCTCCACGAGTCGAGCGGGCCGGGCGCCACCCTGCGCTCGACTTACCTGCAGTACCTCACGGCCGAGCGCGAGGCGTCGCAGCGCTCCGGTGACCTTCGGCGGCTTCGGACAGTCGATACCGCCGCGAACAACTTGGCCGGGCAGCAGCAGCACTGGACGATGCGCCCGGGCCAGCTCGTGATCGTCGACGAAGCGTCCCTGGCCAGCACCGAGACCCTCGACCAGCTGACCGCTCAGTCCACCGCAGCCGGGGCGAAGGTGCTACTGGTCGGCGACCACGCTCAGCTGTCGGCCGTCGACGCCGGTGGTGCGTTCAACCTCCTGGCTGAGCGGACCCGCCCCGCCGTGCTGACGTCCCTGTGGCGGTTCAGCCACCGGTGGGAGGCCGACGCCACCCGTGCGCTGCGCGCCGGTAACCCCGCCGTCCTGGACGTCTACGCCGAGCACGACCGGATTACCGCCGGGGCCGCCGAGGCCATGTGCGAGGCCGCCTACACCGCCTGGCAGGCCGACACCGAGAACGGGGTCCCGGCGATCCTTCTGGCCGCCGACGCCCACACCGTCAGCGTCCTCAACACCCGCGCTCACAACGACCGCGTCTGTGACGGTCTCGTCGCGGCCAGCGGCATCACGACGACGGACGGATCCGTCATCGCCGTCGGCGACCGAGTCGTGACTCGCGCCAACAACCGGCGCCTGCGCACTCGCGGCAGGTTCGTGCGCAACGGTGACCTGTGGACCGTGACGGCCACCGAGCCGGACGGATCCATGGCCGTGACTCGTCTCACCGGCCGTGGTGAGCAGAGCGGTGACACTGTCGTCTTGCCGGCCGCGTACGTCGCGCAAGACGTCGATTTGGCCTACGCGACCACCACTCACCGCGCCCAGGGTCTGACAGTCGACCAGGCCCACGTCCTGGCAGCGCCGGGCATGACCCGGGAGAACCTGTATGTAGCGATGACCCGCGGGCGCCAGGACAATCGCGTCTACGTCGCCGTCGACGACGTCGACCCGGCGTGCCACTACCTGCCGGACACCCACGCCGCGCCCGACGGGCGGACCGTTCTCGCCGGAATCCTGGCGACCTCGGGGGCTGAGCTCTCCGCGACGCAGACCATCGCCGCTCGCCAGAACGCCGCTGGATCCCTCAAGCGCCTCGAACCGATCCGCCAGACCCTCCTTGCCGACGCCACCGCACCTCGCTGGATCTCAGCTCTGCGCCGAGCCGGGCTGGGCGACGCCGCCGTCGAGCAGATCACCACCTCGCCCGCATGCGGCCCCCTGTTCGCGAACCTCGAACGCGGCGCCGCCCTCGGTGCGGCGATGGACGATGTTCTACGCGAGCTCAGCGGCATCCGACCCATCCACGAAACTGGCGAGCCGGTCGGTGACCTCGCCGCTGTCCTTCACCGACGCGTCAGCGCCTGGCTGGCGGCTCAGGTTGAAGACCCCACAGCCATCACCACCCACCCCGAGAGTGCGCACCTGTCACCAGGGGCGCGCGACACACTGCGCCAGGTCGACGCACTAATCGAGGCCCGCATCGAAGCCCTGACGGACAACGCCATCAACGTCCGTTCCGCCTGGCTGGCCGACCTAGAACCGATGCCCGAAGACGACGCCGGACGTCGGGCCTGGCGCCGCCAGCTCGCTGCGGCTCTCGCACATCAGGACTTCACGTGCGGCACCACCGTCGTGCCGGTCTCGCCGCGTGCTGGCGAGTACGTGGCGCCGGTCGACTCCAGCACCGAAGCGCAGAGGAGTTGGTTCCGATGACCGCACGTCGCTCCCGACCAGAGTCTGTCGATGACGCCTTCTTTCCCCGCGCCGAACTACCTCAACCCTTCGGCCCCGCCATGCCGATCTGCTGGGCTGCTCAGACGCCTGACAGCCAGCGCCTGTACCTCGAGGACCTTGACACCTGGGTCACCTGGCTCGTCGCCCACTACAGTCTCGACCGTCGCCACGTTCCCGAGTGCTGGGACGAGCACTGGGAGCTCGTTGAGGAGCTCGCCGCCCTGCACCTCGCATGGGAAGGCGCTTTCGCAACAACCGCGCAGGCGGACGCGCCGCTAGCCTGGCACGAGCGCTTCGCCGCGTCCCGAAGTCGGCTGGCCGAATGGGCCTCGCGGACGGGTTGTCGCCCCGGTGCACATCGGTCCCGGTCGCCTGGGATTGCGACACTCTGAGCGTGGTGGCGTGCACCTCCAGAAGGATCACCTCCATCCTTCTCCGTGGCCCAGAGCTCAGCGTCGCCGAGAACTGGGACGTTGGCTTTGTGCAGGCTCGGGATGACCTGACGCCCGCAGGTCTGTAGCCCCTTGACGATCCGTCGCCAATGAGTTGGTGATTCACCCCGTACGCCGTGGCCGACCGATCACGAGTGCCGGGCTTCACGGCGGTGAGCCGTCGTTCTCAGGAGGCCCTCCTCGCTCGCCACCGCTGTGCTCGAAGGCGAACGGGTGCTGTTAGTCGGCGCCACCACACACGCTCGCGCGCAAGGTGAGCGGCCATGTCGCGGTCGTCCCGCGCGGCAGCCACGGCGTGCTGCCGTGCGGTGATCTGGGGCAACCAGCGGACGCGGCTGCGCGTGATCCAGTAGTGCGACCGACAGGCCAGTGCGCCGTTGCCGATCGAGGGAGTCAGGCTGATGGTGTCGTCTTCTAGACGCACCGACCACTCCGCTGGGCCGAGCGGAGTGACCACCTTGGTGGCGCACCCGCATAGACACAAGTGAACCACCAGGTCGTACCCGGGGCAGACGTAGAGCGTGTGCGGCGCCAGGACCTTTGGGACCGAGTCGACGAGAACGTGCGTGATGGTCCTCACGCCACGTCCTCTCCGATGGTGTTGTCGTCGGTGGTGTAGATGCTGGTCGTGCCGAGCACGGCGTCCAGGTAGAAGCCGTTCATCCGCTTCCAAGCGATAACGGCCAAGGCTGCGTTGAGGGCGTTGAGCTCGACGACCTGAATGTTCGACCCGTACTCGTCAGCCGTCGCACCGCTGGGTACGTGCGCCCGCGCCTGCGGCGTGCTGACCGACACGCGGATAGCGGCGAGCAACTGCCCGGCCGGTCCGGCTCGGTCCACACCCATGCCGACGTCGATGAAGGTCGCGCCGGCGCCTTCCAGCGCCGCGACGAGCTCACCGCGAGCGGGGCCATCATCAACGGCGAGGAAGACGCAGTCGAAGCCCGCCAACTCGTCAACGTCGTCGGACGTCACGTACCGGTCGTGTGCGACGACCCCGCGGCGCATCGCTGCGGCCTGGGTCGCCCAGTGCTGTGCCTTGGACGGGCGCGCGCGAAGTGTCTCGATGCTGACGGCGCCGGGTGCGCGGAAGGCGTTGTGGGAGAGCAGGACGTCGCCGTCGAAGATGTGGATCTCGGCAACCCTGGTCTTGATGAGCAGGTCGAGCAGGTATGAGCCCGTACCGCCTGCCCCGACGACCGCGAGCCGCTGCCCGGCCAGGCGGTGGCCGAGGTCGGCGATCCCGGCCCGCGGCGTGGCCGAGTCTGCGAAGTGGAACGGCGAAGGGTGCTCGTCGGTCGCCGACCTTCCGAAGGTGCGGGAACTTGCCCCGGGCTCGATCGCCTGCGCCCAGCGCTCGATGAGCTCGACGTAGTGCGTGACCTTGTCGTGCAGGTCAACGTACAGTCCACCCGGCGGCTTGGAAGACAGCCGCAGTGCGGCGGTCAGGCCGGGCTTCACGGCGGAGTTGTCGGGACCCGCGACCATCCGAGTCAGCGGTTTGCCTTGATCGTCGCATGGGTGTTCGCCGCACAGGATCAGGGTGTGGTCGGTCGGCGGCTGCAGTTCGTCGCCGGCGTACTGCAGCGGCTCGGCGAGTGTCACCCGTCCCACGCCGCGCACTGGGGTGACGGCGGGGACGTCGTGGATGAGCAGCACACCCTCGGCGGCCTCGACGTCGAAGCCGTCCCTTCGCAGCTGCTCGATTGCTTCCTCAGGAGCGAACGGTGGCCTTGACAACGAATCTCATCCCCTTTCGGACCTTGACGCTCTGTCCGGGTCGCAGGAGCCCAGACGCGGCCTCGTGCGGGCCGCGAGAGTACTTCACCGAGTACTCGACGTCCCCCGCCGCGTCGAGTTCGGCAAGCTCGACGAGGCTCTCGAACGTCAGCTCCCGCTCTCGTACCTCGACCTCGGTGCCGTTGATGACGATCTCGATCGCCTTGTGCTCCGGCTTGCTCCCTGTCTCGATCGACATGGCCTTCTCCTCACGGTTGGCGGCCGACTGGTTCGGCCCTGGGTCAAGACCATACCCGCACTAGTCGCATCACCGCAAGGGTGATAGGCTGATGACGACAACCCGAGGAAGTGGCTCGGCGTGGCCGCGAGGAGGCGGTCGCTCTAACCAGCTACCGTGTCGTCATCAGGGCATGGGTGACGAAGCGAGGCCGAGTGCGCATCGAGTACGGGGACGCGGATCTCCGGCGTCTCGCATGTAACCCGAACTTCGTTTCCGCACGATGGAGCCGTGACCTCATCAGGGCCTACCGGAAGAAGGTGCAGGTCCTGGCGGCGGCGACCGACGACCGCGACCTCCGTGCCATGCGCTCATTGCGGCTCGAACGCCTGGACGGCGCCCGTGCCGGTACCTACTCGATCAGGCTCAACGACCAGTACCGCCTGATCCTCGATCTTCGAACCGAAGGCTCCGACCGCGTGGTCGAGATCCTCGAGATGGTCGACTACCACTGAAAAGGAGGCTCCCTCTTGAACACCCTCGCAGAGGCCTTCCCCGCAGGCGAGATTCTCGCTGAGGAGCTGGACGCCCGCGGCTGGACCCAGGCCGAGTTTGCTGAGGTCCTCGGTCGGCCTCCGCAGCTGGTCTCCGAGATCATCGCCGGCAAGAAGGAGATCACCCGCGAGTCCGCGAGTCAGATTGCCGCTGCCCTTGGGACCACTCCGGAATTCTGGCTCAACCTGCAGGACCGGTACCACCTCTGGCGGCAGGCACAAGACGGGCGTACGCAGAGCGAGCTTGACGACGTGCGCCTGCGCGCTCGGCTCACGACCCTGGCCCCCGTCGCCGTTCTGAAGCAGCGCGGCCTCATCCGCGGCGACACGTTGCGGGAGGTCGAGGCCGACCTAAAGCGGTTGTACAGGACCAAGAACATCTGGGAGGACCCCGAAATCCTAGTTGCTGCGCGACGCTCAGTCGCGGACGCCGCGCTCACATCAACGCAGGTGGCGTGGGCCGCATGCGTCCGGCAGGAAGCCGAGGCAAAGGCCGCGGCTGCGTACTCACCTCGTGACTTCGAGGACCTTGCGCGCAGGCTCACACAGTTCGTCCGGGTCCCGGAAGCCTTCGCCGAGCTACCTCGCGAGTTCGCCGCGGTCGGCGTTCGGCTCGTCTACGTGGAAGCCTTCCCTTCGAGCAAGATGGACGGCTGCTCGCTTCTCCTCGACGATCGGTCGCCAGTGATAGGGGTGTCGGGCCGAGGCCGGCGTATGGACAAGGTGCTCTTCACCATCCTTCACGAGGCCGCGCACGTGGTGCTCGGGCACTTGGAGGCCGACTCCTGCATCATCGACGACTCGAGTGACGGCCCGACCCTGGGCCTGGAGGGGCCCGCGAACGAGCTCGCGGGTTCGTGGGTCTTCCCCTCGACGCTCCCGACGGTCCCGGCACGGATCAGCTCGACGTGGGTGAACAACGTGGCGGCCGCGATGGGAGTCCATCCGATTGTGCTGGTCGGGCGACTTCAGAAAGATGGCCGGATTCCGTGGAGAACGACGCTTGTGAAGGACGCGCCCACGGTGACCGCATCCTTGGAGGGCTGGTGACGGTCGCGCCGCCGATCGCGCGAACCCCAACGCCTCAAGCCTTCGAGAACGCGATCTCCTCGCGCTCGGGAAATGAAAGCTCCCGACCCGACGGAGGTCTCAGAGATCGAACGGCGCGCCATGCCGCCAGCGTGACGAAACCTGAACTGTGGCCGACCGGCTGCGACGCCCCGACGGGCACGCCTCATCCTTAGGAAGCACCTCTGGGCGGTCCCGAGCCAGAACGCGCACTCCACGTCCCGGCCGCCTTGCGATGCCCGGCGACCGCTTCGCCAGCAGGACCGCGCGATCGGCTGGACGCCGTCGACGAACCACGAACACTTCCAGATCACGAGGTGTTGCGGCGAACGTCTGCTGCGTCGTGCACCACACCTGTACGTCCCGGCCTGTCCCCGGCGAACCTAGAGGGCTCGGGCACCGGCAGCGGAGGAAGTAGGCGGCGTCGAGACGCCCATCGCCACTTCTTGGCTCGTCCGCGACATAGTGACGGGGGCCTCCGCAGCCGCCGGTGTCATTCTCCGCGCAACGTTGATCACCTGCGTCATCGCCTCACGCAGGAGGCCGACGTCGCCACCCGACCATCCCGCCAGGTACGGCACCGAGTAGTCGGTTGCGTCGAGCCCGGCTTGGGCGGTGACGAGGTAGGCGATGGACTCCGCTTCGAGCTCGGCCTGCCCCCGGCAGGCCATGCTGCTGGCGTACTCGGTGAACCGGTGCTCGTGGTCGGCGCGGATGTGGCCGACCTCGTGAGCGAGTGTCTTGGCCGCTTGGGCGGGGCTGAGGTCGTCACCGATGCGCACGATCCTCGCGCCGTAGTCGGTGTAGCCGTTGGCTGCTCCGCAGGGACCCTGCTCGAGCCGGTACCCGGCGTCCGTGGCCAGCCCGGCGAGGTGGTCCATTAGGGAGCTGGGTGCGTTGCCGTCAAGGAGTCGTGGAGCGACGTCGGGCAGGGGTTCGCCATCGGTTTGGGAGACGTCGAAGACGTGCACGACCTTGAACCCGCGTAGGACCCGCTGTGAGTCGTTCGTCGACTCGTTGCCGGTCGGTGGCTCCGGAGGTCGACCACCCTCGGCGCCAGGCTTCAGCACTCCCGTAGCGAGGACGTCGCCCGAAGGCCGATAGATGCACGGGGCGAGGATCGCGATGCCGCGCTCACCGCGGTTGACATGTCGGCCGAGGCTGTTCCACGTCCGAATCCCCGCAACCCGGGTCGCGTCCGGGCGCTGTGCCGTGATGAGCAGGATGTTCGACGGTGAGTAGTCGTAGAAGCGAGCCGCCGCCTCGAGCATCCGCATCCATGCGTCAGAGCTCGCGAGATCCGCGACGGCGTCGACGAGCTGGCGGTGGAGGACTTCGAGCTTGTCCTGAACCGGCGGTCCGTCGCGGCGAGTCCGCATGGTCGCTCACCGACCCGAGGGAGCCGGGTGGACGGTCCCGGGAGGGAGCTTCACGCCTTGGCAGATCGGGTTGGACCAACCGAGGTAGCCGCGCCCGTCGACGTAGCCGGCGTTGATCTTCGCGAACGAGAGCAGGTAGACCCCGCCGTGGTTGCCGGTGGCGGAGTCGTACACGCCGTTGGACGTCACGAGGATGCGGTCCGGGTCGCACCCGGCGTCGGCTTGAACAACGACCGAGACGTGGCCAGCGGGTCTGCCGGTGCTCCAGAAGACGAACGACCCGAGGGGCGGGCAGGCGTCGCCAGGGTGGGCGTTGCCGGTGGCGACCATGGTGTTCCAGTGGGCCTTGGCCGTGGTGTACCCGGAGCCGACGAACCCGTAGGCGCGGCAAGCAAGGCGATCGCAGAGCTGATGCCACCCAGAGGTGACGCCGACGTACGCGAGCGCCGTCTCGACGGCGGTGGCGACGTCGTGCGGGGTGCCGGGCGGCACGACGACGTCACCGGTGGTGCCGAGGTGGGGTAGGCACCCGACGCCCGAGGTATCCAGGGGGCCAGACGGCTCGGGCGTTGGGGCGATCGTGGGGCTGAGGGCATCGATCGGCAGGTCGGACTCCGTCCCAGCGTCGGTGACGGTACTCCAGTCCGCGACCCGCCGGCGCACGTTCTCGATGAAGGCCTGAGTTGTCGAGGGGAAGGTCGGGTAGGTCCGGAGCCGGGACTCGCCCGCGTTGTGGGCGATGATCAGTGCGTCGAGAACCGGCAGCGCTGATGACGGCCAGTCGGGGTGGGCGCCGCGAAGCTCGCGGACGCCGGCGAGCCGGGCGCACAGGTACTCACCACCGACGCGGGCGTGGATCGCCCCCTCCTTGACGTCCCACACGCCGTTGCTGTTCAGGTCGGCCGACCACGGGTGCCCGTAAGCACCGGCCCAGACGCTGGCGTTCATCTGGAACAGACCCCAGGTGCCGCCGTTGGAGTCGTCGGCGTAGGCGTCCGGCCGGAACCCGGACTCCTGTGCCATCACTGCGGCGATCCAGGGTTCGGGGAGGTCCGGGCAGGCCGCCTTGGTCGCCCGCACCCAGGCGCGGGCCTCCGCAGGGACGGGGGCGTCGTCGGCGAGGAAGCCTCCTGCAGAGGTCTCGATGCACGCGAGCGCCGAGCCGCCGGCACCGAGCGCGGCCATGACGGCGATGAGGGGGATGGTCAACACGCCGAGGCCAGTGGCAGTGACGATGGACCTCATCATCGGATCGCACCCCCAGCAGCCGCCGCGGTGGCGCCCTCGATGTGGCGCTGTCCGGCCCGCAGGGCGTCAGCGTCCGGCCGGCTCGGCCAGCCGCACAGGTCGATGACCACCGGGCGGACCTGGCGGAGCAGCAGCACCGCTGTGCCGAAGGGCAAGGTCCGCAGGACCGAGGGCGGCATGACCGGCACCATGCGGACCGACGTCGAAGTAGAGCGGTCGCCGGCGCGACCGCGACTGCGGGTCTCGGTGAGCTCGTCGATCTCGCCCAGGAGGCGGGCGACGTCGTCCAGGTCGCGGTACTTGGCCAGACCGCCGAGGACGACCTTGACGGTGGCGGCGTCCCAGATGGCGTCGGCGGCGTGCTCGCCCCACCGGTTGCGGGCCTGGGCCAGGGACTGCAGGACGGCGAGGGTGGTGATCCCGGACCCGCCGCCCTCGGCCATGAGCTGGGGCAGGGACGGCAGTGGGGTGAGGTTGGCGATCTCGTCCAACGCCAGCAGGAGCGGGGGGTCCAGGCGGGCGCCGGGGGAGCGGGCGGCGAGGCTGCGGGCGGTCTCCGTGATGTCTTCGACGAACGCGGCCACCAACGGGGCGCAGGACCCGGAAGTCACCGCTGACGCCAGCAGGTAGAGCGTCCCCGAGTCGCGTAGGAACCCAACGGGGTCGAACTCCTCGCCGGGGGCGGGGTCGACGGCCGCCAGCACGTCCGGGTCGGCCAGCGCGGCCAGGGACTGGCGCACGCCGAGCCAGACGGAGTCGCGGGTGCGCGGGTCGGAGTGCACGGCGGCCTCGAGGGCGTCGGCCCATCCGTTCGCGGCGTCGTCGTGCCTGTTGAGGATGGTTACGGCGTCCTCGGCCAAGGCCGGGTTCAGGGACCAGCGGTACAGGTCGACGGCGCGGCGCCCGTCCAGGGCGGCGGCGTGCAGCAGACAACGCAGCGCGGTCTCGGTCTGCCCGGCCCAGAAGTCCGAGTCCGACACGGTGCGTCCGAACCCGGCGCCGGCGGCGAGACCACGGGCCCGGACGAGAGCGGTGCGCGGCGTCTCGCAGCCTCGGACCGGGGACCAGCGCAGGCCGCCAGAAAGGCCGGCGAGGCGTTGCGGGTCGAAGATGGCGACCGGTCCCCGTCGCGCTCGAGCGTCCATCGTCACCGCGAGCGTGTCGGGTCGGGTTGACGTCGCCACGACCGGTCCCGGAGCGTCGAGGATCCACGGGATGACCACGTGCAGCCCCTTGCCCATCCGGGGAGGACCTACCAGCAGCGCGGAGTCTTCGACGGAGCACCACAGCTCGCGTCCGCGAACGCGACCCAACCGGTAGCCGAGGTCGTGAGCACCTGGGTGGTTGAGGGTCGGTCGGATGACGCGGCCTCGGCGAACCAGAGACTTGCGTCCGGCGGTCGCCTGAACCTCGCTCGGTGTTGCCAGGCCTGGAAGGTCCCGAACCCGAGACGATGCTCCGCCGGAGTCGGACCGCAGCGCGCCCACGCGCCACGCCACCACCCCCGCGCATGCGAGGACCGTGATGACCACGGCCGTCGAGGTCCAGTAGGCGGCCGGGCCGGGCAGGCCCTCCGGTGCTGGCCACGCGGCCGCGGGGTCTCTCATCGAGCCGAGCGCGCGGAGCGCGGCCAGCGGCCCGCCGTCGGGCACGGCTCGGCCCGTGACCAGGCAGGCGAGGGCCGCCCCGCACCACAAGATCGCCCCGAATGCCAGTACGGCGGACCCGGCGGCGAGCAGCCAGTTGGTGAGATCCGGTGCCATCGACGGCGCGGGAGCGCCGCCGTAGCGGGCTGGGCGGCGCGGCGGGGTCACTGGCCGACCGCCTGGGGCGCGGCCTCCAGCTCGCGAACCACGGCCAGGGCCGGGCGCCCGGCACCGGAGACAGCGTGGGGAAGTTCGCGCGCGATGCGTCGCAGGGCGCCGGTGACGAGGTGACCGGTGTCGACCAGGTCCTCGATGCGCAGACCCGGGTTGTCCGCGCCCACCTGAAGCTGGTGCGCGCCGTTGTCTGCGATGCGCTGAACCTGGTCGGCAGCGACGTCGCCGGCGGCGCGGTGCGGGGCGACCAGTCGTCCCGATTCGACTGCCTCACGAAGGTCGGGTAGGTCGGGGGCGGGCTGGTGGTGGCTCAGTCGGAGCGTTGCCTCTGCGACGGTCACGAGGTCGACGGGCTGGCCGAGTTCAGCCAGCTCGACGGTCGCGGCGTAGACGGTTCGCCAGATCGGCGTGACCACGTACGTCGGCGGGAGCCACGCGGCGACCGGTCCGATGGCGTCCGGGTGGGCGATCAACGAGCCGACGAGTGCGGCCTCGTGGGCGTGCTCGGTGACGAGGTCGCGCCGGGGGTGGGCACGCAGGTACTTGTCGGCCGACAAGCGCAGGTCGCGGCTGGACAGCGCTGCCCGCAGGCGCATCGGCGGCTCGTCGCACCCGCTCGGTTCGCCCGTGGCCAGGCTCCACCGGTTGGCGCTTGAGTCCAGCCCGGCGTCGACGACGGCGGAGGAATTGACTACTGGGGCAGGTCCGCCGCTCAGTGCCGACTGGAGCGCGCCGGCACGGAGCAGGACACCAAGGCCAGCGATCTCCCTCCGCAGCCCGGCGTCAAGGACCATGCGTGCGTACACGGCCGGGCGTGGGGCAGTCGGCGCCGCAGCGAGCAGGTCGTGGATCGCGACGATGTTGGCGCGGCGTGGACCGAGGTCCCCGAGCATCTGGGACCCGAGCTCGGAGGCGTTGAGCGGACGTCCGGCGAGGTAGTGCTCGTGGATGACTCGGTAAACGTGCGCATGCCACATGTCGGCGAAGTCGCCCGGCCGCAGCCAGGTTCCGATGACCTTGGTGGCCTCGGGGACGTAGAGCAGGGAGCCGAGGGTCGCCTGTTCGGCCAGCCGGACGGCGTCGTCGTGGTCGATCATCAGGCCACCTCCTGGGGCCGGTGCGGAGTGCCGCGCATGGCGGCGTCGGTGTCGACGATGGCGACCTCGTCGGCATGCAAGTGATGCCTCACGAGGTGGGAGCGACCGGGCATCTTCCACAGCCCGACGCCCCGAGGCAGGCCCGTCAGCACGTCCCGTTCCGGGAGGGTCAGGCCGAGCGCGCTCGCGGTGGCGGTGAGCTGGTCCGCTTCTTGTCGGTAGATGATCCGCGTCGAGCAGTCCGCCAGGAGTCCTTCGGCCAGGGCGCGGGCCTCCGACCCGGCCGCCCCGACGGCGTCGAGATCGGACAGGCGGTGCAGGACCATGAGATTCGCGATGCCGTAGGCGCGGGAGAGCTTCCACTGCGACTGCAGGCGCCGGATCAGTGGCACGGAGCGAAGCAGCCGCCACGCCTCGTCGTAGATGACCCACCGTCGCGCGGGACCACCGCCTGCCGGAGTAGTGGTCAAGGCGGCGTCGAGCCACCCAGCAGCACAGGCCATCGCCAGCTCGAGCGCTTCGTCGTCGCCGCCCAGGGCGGACAAATCGAGGACGACCATCGGTGCGTCTGTATCCAGCCGGTGCGTGGAAGGTCCGTCGAACATCCCGGCCAGGTCACCGCGGACCACGCGCCGCAATCCGTGGGCCAGGTCCCGGCCGTCGGGGTCCTGGCGTGGCGCGTCGAGGGCGTCGACGACACCGGGGACGGTGACCGTTGCTGTCGTCGATGAGGTGGTCGCGAGGCTCAGGGCGGTGTCGAGGACGGTGTGCTCGGCGGCGGATAGGTCGCGACGCAGCGCGGTCGCGGCCAGCGCCGCGAGGAGCCGCAGGCGGCGGGTGTGCGCGACAGCCGGCTCGGTGGTCGACACGTCGAGCGGGTTGAGGCGGGTGGGCGAGTCAGGGCCCAGACGCACGACGACACCGCCCACGGCACGGGCGACCGGCTCCCACTCGCCCTTCGGGTCGCCGGGGACGTAAACATGGCGCCCGGCCGCGATCGAACGCAAGGCCAGAGTCTTGGCGAGGGCGGACTTGCCCTGACCGATGACCCCGGCTAGCAGCACGTTCGGGTTGGTGAGGACCCCGGCGGCGTACAGGTCCCAGGGGTCGAAGCAGAACGGCTCCTCGGTCAGCGCGTCGGTTCCCACGAGCACGCCGGTCGCGCACGAGGGCGTCACCAGGAACGGGTAGGCCCCGGCGAGGGTGGCCGACGATGCTCGGTGCGCCGGCAGCCGCAGGGGCGGTCCGCCCGGCATCCTTCGCCGACTCACAGCACACCTCGCGCGAGTGGCAAGGCTGCGGCGGCGTGGGCGACGGCCTGCTGCCCGACCAGACGCCTCACCTCGCACATGGCCTGCGCGGCGGCGGCCTCGGTCGCCGTGCACGCCACCTCAAGTTCGTCCAGAGTCGGGGCCGTCACAGTGATCAGTCCGGTGAACCGCAGGTCACCGTGGCCAGCGACGAGCTCCGCCTCACGGCGGGACAGCTCGGCAACCTCGGCTCGGGTGGCCTCGTCCTCGATCTGACCGATCCGCACTCGTCTGGTTGCGTCGGCGGCGTGCTCGACCTTGGCCCGGCGGATCTCCCGCAGTGCCTGCGCCGTGGTGACCGGCTCGGCGATCAGGCTGACCGTGCGAGTCGTCGTGGCCGACACCAGCAGAGGATTGAGGAATGCCGGGTGCACTTCGCTGCGTGGCCACTGCACCACCCAGTAGGTGGCGTGCACCCCGGAGTCGGTGCGCAAGTGCGCCCAGTGCTCCTCGGCGCCCATCGGCCCGAGGAGGCTGGACCCGGCCGGCCGCTCGTCGTCGCCCGGGGACGTCGGCGCCGCGGAGGAGGCGTCGCGCGCGCCGACCGGGTCGTAGGTGGTGCGCAGCACCGCCCCGAGATCGCTGATGTCGACCCAGCTGTCCACCACCAGGCCGGTAGCTCGCAGCGCATCGCCGATCGCTGCGAGGTCTTGTTGCAGCGTCTCGGCCCCGGTCGCGGAGAGGCGTCGGACGCTCCCGCGTGGGCTGCGCAGGGCCACGGCGACGAAGACCTCCGGTCGGCGTGCACTGGCGGTGACGCCCTCGAGCAGCTCCGCAACGACACGCCCGGCCAAGGACGGAGTGGTGGCCGCGTTGCGCTGCCACCACGACCGCGCGGCTGCCGAGCCTCCCGCCACGGTGCGCGACAGCACTTGGACACGCAGGACGCGGGGCATCTGGCAGGTCGTCGCGAGCACGCGCCCCCAGGCACTGACCTTCGTGTCCTGGGTGGCGGCGTCGTCCAACACGAAGCCAGCGCCGCGAACGCGCGCGATCGCCGTCACCGTGCCCGCTCGCTGGTCGAGGACGAGCGCAGCAGCCAGGGTCGGCGACGCCGTCACCGAGAGCGGTCCTCGGACCCCTGGAAGCGTGAGGGCTTGCGGGGTAGGCGGGGTTGGGCGTGCGACCAGGGTGGTCGCCCCAGTCCTCGATCGTGCCTGCCAGGTGGCGACGAGGGGTAGCCAGGCCAGCAGGGGACGGCCTCGCATGTTCACCGTTGCCAGGATCGCCAGCGGTAACCAGATCGGCGCCCCGTCGATCAGCCCGGACGGCCCACCGGAGTAGACCCCGACCAACGCGACCAACAGCGCGAACCCCAGGATGCCGAGCTGGCCGAATCCCAGACCGAGGAGCACGCCCCGTTGCTCGAGCGGGCCGAAGCGCACCGTCGCGACCTCATGCGTGCTCACGACCCACCACCACCCAAGCCGCGGGGAGGCGCAGAAGCGGGACGCGCGGCCCCGGCCGTCGTCGCGGCCGGTGGCGCGGACGGCCGGACGGGGCCGGGGGTCGCGCCCCCACCGGCGGCCTTGCCAGCGCTCGCGGCCTTGCCCGCCGCCCCCGCTGCTCCGACGTGCCCGAGCAGCATCGTGGTCGCCGCGTGCTGGGCCAGGCCCCGTGTCTGCGCGCCGGCGCTGCGTGCGCCGCGGGTGATCGGCCCGGCTGCGACCGCGGAGTTCATGACCGCTGCGGCTTCCATGCCCGACCAGTGGACGAACCGCCACGTGAGCCACGGCGCGAACACGGCGATCGAGAGGAGCAGGAGGCCGACGAGCAGGTCGGACAGTCCGGCTATGCCGGGTGGTTCCGAGGCGTTCGAGGTGGAAGTGCTCGGGCCGACGCCGGAGAACGCCGACGCGCCGAGGACGAACACGACGACGATCACGAGCTTGCTGAACACGAGCGCGGCGACGATCTCGAGCCAGCGCCGGGTCCACACCCGCGTCTGGTCCCACGCCGAGCCGGCGAACGCGATCGGCGCCAGGACCGCAAGGAGGATCAGCGCAGCTTTGCGGAACAGCAGTACGCCCCACAGCAGCAGGAAGCCGATCATCATCGCCAGCCCGAACAGGATCGCCAGTCCGGGAGAGGTCGTGAGCACGGGGGCAGCGAAGTCGAAGAACCGCCCGGCCGAGGCCGCGACGCTGGTGCCGGCCGACGCCGCCACGTACTCACAAAGCTCGTCGACCGCGGTCAGCGCCACCTGAGTCACGCCCAGGGCCAACGCAGCACCGAGGATCGCCTTGCCCACGCCGACGACGGCGCGCGCGAGGCCGCCTGGCTCGCGTCGGAGCACCGAGGTGATCACTTGCAGAACGAAGAACGCCACCAGCACGGGAAGGGTGATCGTGGCGATCACTGCGACGTTGTCGCGTAGCCACGACACCGACAGGTCGATCGGCGTCAGTGCGTCCAGCGCCGTGAGAGCGCCCGTGCCGATCTGCGCGGCAGCGTCGATGAACGCCGCACCCAAGCCGCCCAGCACGTAGTCCGAGGCGCCGGCGGCCGCCGAGCCGGCGGCGTTGCTCGCCAGATCGCACAGGAACGTGATCGGACCGACGCAGGGGTCCAGGGCCAGGACCGGCATCTCAGATCGCCGAACCCAGACCGGAGAAGAACGTCACGATCGCGTTCGCCCCGCCGATCAGGAGCGCACCCCCGGCCGCGACCAGGACCCCCGTCTTGCCGCTCGAGGCGTAGGAGTAGTTGCCCTGCTGGTGCGCCACTGCCCAGATGATCACCGAGATCACCAGTCCAGCCACGCAGGCAACGAGTCCCCACGTCAGCAGCGCACCGACGATGCTGCGGACCACCGGCAGGCCGGGGAGCCCGTCCTCGTTCGGAGTGATCCCCGGATCCGCCATCGGCGCGATTCGCGCCGCCACCATGGATGCCCACATGCGCCGTACCCCCAACCCGCTCGGCCGGGCACCCGCCCCAAGCGGCGGGGTGCCTCACCAATAGGTAGGCGCAGCCGGATGCAACCTGTCGGCACGACGTCCGGCTGGTTGCGGCGGGCCTGTAGGGCCCGGGACACAGGACACTGGTTGCGCGAAGCGGCCGCGGCGGTCGAACGGTCCGGCCACGAGGCAGCCGAGAGGGTTCAGGCCGGCGAGTCGCTTCTAGCGGGTCACATTGTGTCTGCTTCGGCGATCTGTTCGGCCTGCTGGATGATCAGCTCGGTTGCCAGCGGCTCCTTGTCCGGTGGGTACCCGTGCTTGAGCAGGAGCCGCTTGATCCGGGTCCGCAACTTCGCGCGCACGGTCTCCTTGACCTGCCAGTCGGTCTTGGCGTCGTTGCGGACGATCGCGGTGAGTTCGTGCGCGATGAGCAGCATGACCTCGTCCTTCATCGCCTCGCGCGCGGACTCGTTGCTGCTCAGCGCGTCGTAGAACGCGAGCTCGTTCTCGGTCAGGCCGGTGTCTTCGCCGCGCTTGCGCTGCTCGCGTATCGCCTTCGCGATCTCGACGATCTCGGCAATGACCTGAGCGGCGTCGATCGTGCGGTTCTGGTAGCGGCTGAGCGCGTCCGACAGCATCTCGGAGAACTTGCGCCCGGCCACCACGTTGCGCCTGCCGACGACCTTGACCTCCTTGGAGATCAGGCGGCGCACTGCCTCGAGCTGCAGTGCCTTGTTTTCTGACGCGGCGAACTTTGCGCTGAACTCGTCGTCGATCACGGAGATGTCAGGCTTGTCGAGCCCGGCCTCGGCGAAGATGTCGATGACCCCGGACCCGGACACGTGCTCGCTGATGATCTGCCGCACGGCTGTGTCTAGGAGCGCCTCGCCGTCTGGGGAGCGATCAACGCTCTCGATCTTGGCGATGGACTGGCGTACGGCGTCGAAGAAGGCCACGTCGTCGCGGATCGCGGTCGCTTCGTCTGAGGTCGGCACGAGCGAGAAAAGCCGCTTCAGACGGCCGGTGTGCGCCATGAACCGCTTCTTGAGAGACGTGCCGTCCGGGGTCTCGGCTCCGAACTCCCCGGTCTGGACGTCATCACCGGTCTCCTCGACCCCGCGCTCCGACTCAAGCAGGTGGTCCACGGCCGCGGTGACCGCGTAAACGAACGCTTTGGCGCTCCCGGAGCCGAGGATGGTGACCCAGTCGATGGAGTGGAGCAGGTCGGAGACGACGGCGTGTTCGGTGAGCATCTCGGGGATCGCGGCCGATCGCACGTCCTCTCCGATGGCGCGGTCCTGCTTGTCGCGGTCGGTGTAGGTGGCCAGGGCGTCCTTGAGGTTCTCGGCGATCCCGATGTAGTCGACGATCAGCCCCGACGGCTTGTCCTTGAAGGTGCGGTTCACGCGGGTGATGGCCTGCATGAGCCCGGCCGAGCGCATCGGCTTGTCCACGTACATGGTGTGCATCGGTGGGGAGTCGAACCCGGTCAGCCACATGTCGCGCACGAGCACCAGCTCCAGCGGGTCGTTCGCGTCCGACGCACGCGCCTTCATCGCGCGGCGTTCCTGCTGGTTGCGGATGTGCGGCTGGAACGATGCCGGGTCCGTCGCGTTGCCGGTGATTACGACCTTGACGACACCAGCCTTGTCGTCGTCCGAGTGCCACTCGGGCCGTAGCGCGACGATCGCCTCGTACAGGTCGACGGCGATGCGCCGTGACATCGCCACGATCATCGCCTTGCCCGCAAGCACTTGCCGGCGTGCCTCCCAGTGCTCGACGATGTCGGCGGCGAGCTGCTTGATCCGCTTGTCCGAGCCGACGATCGCCTCGACCTTGGCCCACTTCGACTTCAGTCGCTCGGAGATGTCCTCCTCCGACCCAACGGTGGCGTCGTCGAACTCGTCGTCGATCTCCGCCTTGGCGTCCTCGGGCAGCTCGACCCGTGCCAGGCGGGGCTCGTAGTACACCTTGACCGTAACGCCGTCCTCGATGGCCTGCGTCATGTCGTAGACGTCGATGTACTCGCCGAAGATCTCCGCAGTTGAGCGATCCTTCTCGTCGATCGGTGTGCCGGTGAACCCGATGAACGAGGCCTGCGGCAGCGCGTCGCGTACGTTGCGCGCGAAGCCGTCGATGACGTCGTAGTTGGACCGGTGCGCCTCGTCGACCATCACGACAATGTTGAGCCGCTCCGACAGAAGCGGGAACGACCGGCCGGCCTCGCGGTCCTCCCTCGTTAAACCGAACTTCTGCAGCGTGGTGAAGATGATCCCACCCGACTCTCGGCCGACCAGCAGATCCTTGAGGTGCTGGCGAGACTCTGCCTTCACCGGCGCTTCTGGCAAGGGCGAGCCCGGCTTGGATGGCGCGAACGTCTCGTCGAAGAGCTGGTCATCCAGGTCGTTGCGGTCGGTCAGCACGACGAGTGTCGGGTTCTCCATCCCGGGATGGGTCATCACCTTGCCGGCGTAGTACGCCATCTCCAGCGACTTGCCCGATCCCTGAGTGTGCCACACGACACCGATGCGCCCGTCCGTCTCGACGGACTCCAGCGTCTGGTCGACCGCCTTGTTCACCGCCCAGTACTGGTGGTACTTCGCCACCGCCTTGCGCGTCTCGACGCCCTCGCCGAACGTGGCGACGAAGTGCCGCACAAGGTCGAAGAACACCTCGGGGCGGAACATGCCCCGGGTGAGCACCTCGATCTGCGGGATGCGGTGGCCGTCGACGTTCTTCGGATCGCGGATCGTGCCGTCGATAGTCTTCCATGCCGCCCAGTGGTTCCACGGCGCCGAGAATGACCCGGCCATGGCCTGGTAGCCGTCGGAGACGACGGCGACCTGGTTCCACTTGAAGACGTCCGGGATCTGAGAGCGGTAGGTCTGCAGTTGCCGGTGCGCGCCGCTGATCTTCGCGTACGCCTTCCCGATGCGCTTGAGCTCGAAGATGGCCATCGGCAGTCCGTTCACGAACAGCAGCACGTCCGGGCGGCGCACTCTCTTCGGACCCTCGATCGAGAACTGGTTGACCGCCGCCAGGTCGTTGACACGCGGGTGCTCCCAGTCGACCAGACGAGCACGGTCGGAGCGGAGGGCGCCGTCGGCGTCGTGGTACTCGACCGGAACGCCTTGGGTCAGGTAACCGTACGCAGTCCAGTTCTCCGACTCCACCGCCGGCGACTCGGTGCGCGCAACTGTGCCGACGACGTCGTCGACTGCCTGGGGCGGAAGCCCAGGGTTGAGCTGCTGGACCGCCTGGCGGAGGCGGTCGACGAGGACGACCTCACGGTAGTGCGAACGCTCCGCGGCGACCTCTCCAGGCGCGATGTCCGGACCATGGACGTAAGACCAGCCAAGCTCGCCGAGGATCGCCAGGACCCAGCGCTCAAGCTCGTCCTCCGTTAGCCCGGCCATCACGCCACCGCCAGATCCTCGGAGACGCGGACCTTGCCGGCCAGCAGTAGCGGAAGGAGCTCGTCGCGGGTGCGGGTGAGTTCCGTCATCTCGTCCTCTCGGCTCCACGCCTCGAGAATGAGGGTGCTGGCGCCGTCCGCGACCTGCTCAGGATCTGCGGGCAGCCGAATCGCGAAGTCAAGTACCGCTTCCTTCGGGAGCGCTGCGACGGTCGTTCCGGTGGCATAACCCATCGCACGCTCGCGAAACGTCGGGCCCTGAGTTTGTGCCCACAGAAACAGGCGCAGCCACCCGTCGCGCGTGAACCGCACAACACTCGTGTGGTGCGAATAGATTGCACCCACGAGAGAGGGTTGGACCAGCACGGCCCGTCCGAGGATCTCCCTACGCTGAGTTAGGTCCGTGTTGGCGATCAGCAGATCGTCCTCCAGGAGCAGATGCCGCTCCTTGAAGCACTCGCCGTAGTACTTCAGGCCGTCCTCGCTGGCCCACCCATTAGTCGTGAAGTTTGCGAGGTTCACCATCGGAACCGAGCCGACCGTGCCTCGCGCTACTAGGCCCGATCCTTTGTAGGAGAGGCCCCGCGAGAGCGTCGCTACATCCGATACGACCACCGCCCCCGCGTCTCCTCCCGACAGGATTGACTGGGCGAGGAGCACAAGCCGCGCGGCCTCGGCTCGGTTCGCCTCGATGAGGTCGTCGATCGCACCAAGCACCCCAGCGATCCGACTCTGCTCGGCCAAGCTTGGTAGCCAGATCGGCACCTTCAGCAGCCGATCGGTGGCGAGCACACCTGTTCCATGCCCAGCCGCGTGAACGAGGCCCAGGAGTTCTTGTCGGCGCCCAGCGAGCGCGTAATAGACAAACCCGGGATCTGCTCCGCTGCGCGCATTTATGGCCTTTACGTCCTGATTGAACGCAACGTCGCGCATAGCGACGCCAACTCTGATTTCTTTGTGCAGACTCATGCCCCGGACAAGCAGCAAGGTCGATCCCGCGGGTGCGATGCGCGTCCCGTTTCCGATCGCCGCTCGGGTCACGTTTCGGTCCGATGACGCGACTCTCGTCGAGGTCAGCGATGCGGCGCTGATCCATGGAATGTCGCCCCGCCAGTAGTCGCCGTTTGTCATGCTTGGCGTGCCGCCGGAGGTGAGCTCAACGACCTCTCCGAGCGGAACCCAGTTCACTTCACTCATCAGCGGGCACCAGGGACTCGAGGGCGGCCGAAACCTGTCTCTGCAGTGCTTCGCGCTTCCGAAAGCCTTCTTGGATCTGCGCAGTGAGTCGAGCAATTTTCACATCGAGTGGTTCATCGTCGTCCTCGACGTCCTCACTCCCGACGTACCGGCCGGGCGTGAGTATGTAGCCGTGGTCGGCGATTTCGACCGTCGAAACCGATCGACAAAAGCCTGCCACATCCTCGTACCGCGTATCGGCGCTCGTATCGGTGCCGCGCCAGGAGTGGTACGTGTCCGCGATGCGGAGCACGTCGTCGGTGGTGAACTCCCGCAGAGTGCGCGTCGTCATCGTTCCTAGCTTGCGGGCGTCGATGAACAGAGTCTCGTCTGTCCGCACCCTGGTCGTGCGCCCATGCCGGTTGACCGACCCCTTGCTCCGCGTGAGGAACCACAGGCACACCGGGATAGCCGTGCCGTAGAACAACTGCGGCGGGAGGGCGACGATGCACTCCACTATGTCGCCGTCGACCATCGCCCTGCGGATCTCGTCCTCGCCGTTCTGCTGCGACGACACGGACCCGTTCGCAAGGACGGTACCGACGGTTCCCGTGGGCGAGGTGTGGTGCAGGAAGTGCTGCAGCCACGCGTAGTTCGCGTTCTGCGCGGGCGGGATCCCGTACTTCCAGCGCGGGTCCTGGCGGAGTCGTGCGCCTCCCCAGTCGCTGTCGTTGAACGGCGGATTGGCGATCACGAAGTCGGCGCGAAGGTCGGCGTGCGCGTCGGCGTGGAAGGAGTCGCCCCACTGGGGGCCGAGGTTCCCCTCGATGCCGCGCAGGGCGAGGTTCATCTTCGCGAGGCGCCAGGTAGTGGGGTTGGACTCTTGACCGAACACCGAGATGTCGTTGCGTGACCCGCCGTGGGCGGCCACGAACTTGTCGGCCTGCACGAACATGCCGCCCGACCCGCAGGCGGGATCTAAGACCCGCCCGCGGTATGGCTGGAGCATCTCGACCAGCAGCTCTACTACGGATCGGGGTGTGTAGAACTCGCCGGCCTTCTTACCCTCCTTCGAGGCGAACTGGCCCAGGAAGTACTCGTACACCCGGCCCAGCACGTCCAGGCCTGAGTACTCGGCGGCGGCGAGGTCCTGGCGGGAGAACGTGTCAATGAGCCCCCCGAGGTCTTCGCTCCGAAGCTCAGCCTGTGTGTAGTTCTTCGGCAGCACGCCCTTGAGCGTCGGGTTCTCCCGCTCAATCGCGTCCATCGCGTCGTTGACGCGCTTGCCGATGTCGGCCTGCTTCGCGGCCTTGCGCAGGTCGTCCCAACGGTGACCCTCGGGGATCCAGAACACGCCCTCGGCGGTGTACTCGTCACGGTCCTCCAAGACCGACTTCTTCGCCTCGGGTGTCGGCATGAAGTAGTCGGATGACTCGTCGTCGACCAGCTTGGCCAGTTCGTTGTGGCGGACCATGAACGTGTCAGAGACGTACTTGAGGAAGATCAAACCGAGCACGACGTGCTTGTAGACGGCGGAGTCCATCTTCCCGCGGAGCTTGTCCGCGGCCGCCCAGAGCGTGGCTTCCAAACTCTCGGACTGGGTCTTCTTCTTCGGTGGCACCGTTCTCCCTCATGCAGGTCGGACAGCTTGATCCTGTCAGTTGCGCCCGACCTCCGGGAGGATGCCACGCGCGAACCGGCAGCACCCGATGTGCGCTTCCAAGCCCCGACGTCGCGGATCGTTGCGGCGTGCTCGTCGCCGCGAGTGGTGTTGGGCATGAGCACTCAAGCGACTGCGGTCCTCGTGACGCCACATAGGACCGCCGCGGTCGGCCGCGAGCCGGCGTCGCTGCACCTCAAGGCGACCGAGGACTTCGACGATGGGGTACTGGCTCGGCGTGGTGGAGACCCTCTCCATCCAGGAGGCGGCCGAGCTGCTCGGCGTGACCGCGTCAGCCGTGCTGCAGCGAGTCTCCTCAGGGTCGCTCCCCGGGCGCCGTGTCGACCGCGACTGGCGCCTCCTGCGACCCGCCAGCAAGCGCCTCGTGACGCCCAGGGATTGACGGGCGTCGCCGTGTCAGCGGGTGGTGCGACGGTATGGTCATGAACGCGCTGGACCTCATCGACATCGTCCGTCTCGTCGTGCCGCGGCGCGTCTGGGCGGCACTGAGCGCGGCCGCGGCCCTCACGCTCCTCCTGACCGCTAGCCGGAACCCGGAGCTCTTCGCGTCGATCGTGATGTGGATCGGCGAGCAGCGGACGGAGCATCTTCAGGAGCGAGTCGAGGAGATGCTGCGCGACCTAGCGAAACCTGACCTGCCGTACCGGCCACTTGGCCCACGGGCGGTCTAGGCAAGGCGGCGCCTCGCCGCCGTTCGTCCTGTCCTGGTCTCGGACGCCCGATGCGAGTTCCGGGGCGTGGGGCTGGACGCTCGCGACGTTCGCCGGAGGGCCTGAGGCGGAGAGTCTGGAGGCACGCGGGCGCTTCAGCGCCCCGATACATGAGATAGGGGCCGGACGCACTAGCGTCGGCCCCGATCCCGCCGGCCCACATGTCCGGCACTGCTGAAAGCGACACCTCGCGGCGCGCATCCCTAGCATCGGCAAACCGGATACTCGAGTCAAGCCCAGAGGGGCCGCGGACCAGATCGTTACCAAAGTTTCACCCTGCTGCGGTGAGAGCACGCGAGACGGCAACGGTCATGACGTGGAAGGCGCCGTCTGGAAGTCCGACCTTCTGTATCGGCACGACGGCGTAGAGATCGCCGGTTCTGGGTGTGTCGGAACCGGGTGGCTGGATCGTCACCTCCTGGCCCTCGGCAAGCATGCCACGGACGCGCGCGCCCGGTGAGGTCCCTCCCGTGGTCACTCGGGCAAGTGAGGGCACGGTCGAGTCCGACCAACCGGGAACCTCCTGTTGAGTCCCGAGGGGCCCCACGAGCCGCCACGATGCCTGCCGCCGCCCCGGGTCCTCCGCTACCAAGACCTCGTCACCCGGCAGGGCAGAACCGATCGGGGCGGAAAGCGCTCGGGAGGAGCCGCCCGGCAAACGGACTTCGACCCGGGTCGGTGTCTTCCAGCGCGTCACGGTTGCGATGGAGAGACCAGGGATCGGCCAGGCGGTGCTGCGGGGACGCAGCGTCAGATGCGGGAAGTCCCGGTCAGACCCACACGGCTCGAGGCCAACAACTTCCAACTCATGGCGGGCCTCTCGGTCCGTGGAGGTGTTCGAAGGCGGCGCGTCCCAGATGCCGAGCGCCCCGGAGTTGTGCCGCAGGCGGAGCCTGTTCTTGCCCTTCTCCCATGCGATCACCCGAAACTGCATGCGGTATGGAGTCGGTGCTGTGAGCCAACGGCACATCTCCTGGCGCAGGTCACGTCCGACTAAGCGGCCCAACGGGCGTTCGCAGAGCAAGCGGAGACTGCCTTCCCCCAGAAGGATCCAGGAAGCGTCCGGTCGCGTGTCTACGGTTGCGCAGGCGGCGGCGTACACGGGCACCTGAAGGTCCTGGGCGAACTGGTACGCCGGGATGAGGTCCATGTCCTCGGAGAGGACCACGATCGCTCTGGCCTGGGAACGCCCCGCAACGATGTCGTGCGCGGATCGCGCGATTTGCATTGCACAGAGGACGTCGACGAGCTTCTCCTCCAGCTCACCCTTGCGCTCGACCAGGCGTCCGTGCAGCGTGGTGCCCAACGAGCTCGCGTTCACTGCGGCGGCGTACCTCTGGTTGGTCTCGAGCGCGTGCCTCAGACGCTCGGAAACGGTGGCGTTCGGAGTTGTGGTGGTGCCGATCGCAACGTGGACCTCCACGGCCTCAAAGCCATAGCTCCGAAGAGCGGCACGTACCCCGTCGGGGAGCACCGCTCGCCCGGCTCCAAAGTGGCGTGTCGCGGCACCCCAGACATTCCGCGAGTCGACCACGACGACAGCCGGTGTCGGCCGCTCGAACGCTCCGCCAGTCACAAGGCCCCCTCTTTCCGTCCTGTGGAGGGTACTAAGTCACACGGACAGCCTCGGTCCGCGACGCGGGTGGTTCGGCCCGCATCGTTTGGTCTGTGGACATGTGGCTGGATGCTCGCGACCTTCGGTGGAGGGGCAGAGGGATCCGTGCGGTCCGGTGCGGGCGCCCCCGATGCGCTGCCCGACGCCCTCGGCGAGGTGGTCTGAGTGCTGGTCGCCGACGCCGACGCCCAGCGCCCGGCGATCACGTGATCGACGCTGCATGTCGACGTCGTCGGCCTCGCAGAAGCGCCAGGTTCTCGGCGTCCCCAGGTCTCGAGCCGTCTCCACATCAGCGGCGTAGCGGTCGAGCTCGAGGTCCGAGGGACGGAAGGGGGGTGCGGCGACGGCATGACGTGCTGTCCCTCGGCGTCGACGGGCTCGAAGTCGGTGTCACTGCCGACCGCCACGGCACGGAAGTCAAGTGTCCGAGGGCAGAAGCCGTTGTCGAATGCGACTGTCGGGGTCACTCGGAGGTCCCCGCGCGCTCGTCGTTCCACTTCGCCACGCCGCCCTGCCAGCCGTCCCAGACCGTCAGCAACTGCTCGCCGACTCGTCGGAGTCGCCACCACGGCTCCACTCCGTGGTGGAGCTGATGACCGACCTCCACGCCGCTTCTTCCGCTGGGCAGTCGCTGCGTGGGCTGGCGGCCACTCCCATCCGTCACCCGACGTACTCGGGGTCCAGGCTCTCCAGAGTGGCTCGAAGCCTCGACGTGAGACGCTCCGCCTCGTCGGCGTCGCCCCGACCACGGGCGGCACGAATCGCGTCGTCGTACAGGCGCTCAGAGCAGGGCTCGGCGAGGAGTCCTCGGGTGGCGGCGGACAGAGCACCTTGATGTTTGCCGGCCGCAAGGAGGCTGGCCGAGAGCACGTGTGCGGCGTCGACGATCGCGCTGATCATTTCCTGGATGTCATTCTCGGCCCAGGCGTAGTCGGCGCCGGCCAGGCCGCACAGAGGGCGATCTCGGACGAACTTCAGCGCATCCTGCAGCGCGTCGCGACCCTTCTCGCCCTCTGCGTAACCCCGGCGGACGAGGTCCTGGAACGCGGTCCAGTCGCATGCGACCTCTCGGCCGAGCCGGTAGTAGCCGTCCGCGTCCACCGGCGGGAGGTGAGCGACGCCCACGCGCTGTCGGGTGCGGTAGAGAAGGCTGTTGCGGGTCTGATTCTCGACCCGCCGGCCACGCCAGAGGACCTCGTCGAGTTCGGAGCCGGTCGCCTTGCCGCGGAGCGCGAGGTAGACGAGGAGTTCGATGGAGCGCTTCCCGAGCGGCCGCGCACCCTCGGGGAGGCCGACGATCTCGATCGGGCCGAGCACGTTCACCTGGAGAGTCCGTCCGGAGGTGTCGCTACTGCCTTCAGAGTGGACGGCACGAGAAGCTGGAATCGCCGCGAGCGCCTCGGCCATCTCGTCACAGATCACATTGTTCGCAGTGCCGTCAGGTCCGGGGCCCGGGGCCGCCGCCGCCAGTAGGTCGACGATCCGTCGGAGGTCCGCGTCTGTGAGTCGTGAAGGCACGAAGTGGATCCCGTCACCGTCAAGGTTCGCGCTGCCGTGAGACGCCACTGTGAGGGTCCAGCCAGCTCGATGGGCCGTTGTCAGCAGGACAGAGCCGGACCACGCAGCGGGTGGCGTCCATTGGGCATCTTCGGCTTCGTCCACATAGGTGACGGGGAGCCACGTGTCTCCCCCCGAGCGGTCGGAGCGGGCCTCGAGGGTGTCGTCGACGCCGATGGCTCCGAGGACACCAGTAATGGCCGCGGACCGACTGACGTGCTGTGCCGTGAGGTCACCCGGATCGACGCACTGCAGGCGCGCCGGGTCGCATGCAGCGGCGAGACCGGCGAACTGCGGGCCGGCGATCAACCCGATTCGACCAGTCAGGTCGCTCGTAGCGAGTTCCGTGACCAGGGCACGCAGGACGTCGGAGGCCCCGGTGGGATCACCTGCGACGACGAGGGTGCCGGCCGCCTCGAGGTTGACGATGACGGTGGCGCTGTCGGTGTGGCCCACTGTGACCAGGGCGGGGTATGGCTCCGGCCGACCGGGATCATCATCGATCGGTACATCGTCAGCGAGAGCCGCTGTGGGCGCGGACCAGGTGCGTGGCCCGGCGGCTTCGTACGGGGGGATGGGGTCGCTGTCGTCATTGACGAGGTGGAGTTCGATGGTCTCGTCGCTCAGCATGAGCGTGCCGATCCGGGGGAGGTCGCGCTCCGCCGCGTAGGCCCGACTGGCCAGGTTGAGCAGGGACGTCTTGAGCTGCGGGATCGACAGCGGGGTGGTGGCGGTACGCAGGGTTCGTTCGGCCTCCTCGGTGGGCGATCCAGGAGGTGGAAGGGGGATGCGCTCGCCGGTGCGGCGGGTGCGGTGTTGGAGGTGGCGGCGCCGGGCGAGCTCGCCGATGACACCAAGGGCGGCGAGACCCGTCAGCCCAAGGAAGAGGCGGGTCGGCCTGGCGTCCTCGGCGTCGTCGTCTTCGACGCCGCCGTCGACGTCGGGGGCCGAAGGCACCGTCGCTTGTACGCCGACCGCAGGCCTCGACGCTCCGTCGTGCTGCTGAGCGGAGGGCGGAGGTGCCGGGGCCCGGCTTGTCGCCGTCTCTGGAGAATCGGCAAGGGTGTTCTGCGCGGGAACGGTTGGTGGGCTCTCAAGCGGCGCAGAGCTGACGACTTCGGCCGGGACCGGCAGCGCGAGACGCCACCCGGGGCGGATGAGGTCCGGGTCGGTGAGGCCGCTCCCGCCGTTCTGGGTGACGCCAGCGTTGAGGTCGAAGATCTCGGGGTATCGGGCACCGTCGCCGAGATGCGCGGCGGCGATCTCCCACAAGGTGTCGCCCGCGACGACCTCGTGCACCCCCGCGGTCGCACCGGGGCCCAGGCGAGCCTCCGACGTGGCGGCAAGAGCGGGGAGGTTGGTGGCGTCCGCGGGTAGCCAAAGCTGCCAGCCGGGGTAGATCCAGTGTGCGTCGGTCAAGGCACCGCCATCGGGTTGTGGACGGCCGAGGTTGAGGTCGCGAATCTCGGTGAAGCGGTGCCCGGACCCGAGGTGCCGTTCGGCCAGCGACCACAAGGTGTCACCGCGGGCGGCCGTGATGACGGGGTGTCGGTCAGCCTCCTCATGTGCAGCTCCGGCTGCCTCCATTGCCGTCATCGCGGCCGGGAGGCGCGTCACTGCCGCCGGCGTCGCCGTCATCGGCTCGCTCAGGCCCGTCATCGTCGAGGGTGCGACGTCGGCAGCGGACACGGGCGCTGCCGCGACGGGCGTCACGCCAGTCGCAAGCGATGGTGCCGCGGTGCTCAGAACAAGCCCAGTGGTCGTGACGAGCATTGCGGCTCCCCGCTGGAACCAGCCCAGCATCGGGATGGAAGGCGCCCGAACGTGGCGGAGGCTAGCGGCGACCTCCACGGTGACGCTGGCGCTGAAAGCTGCCCACGCGAGCCACGCGATGACCACGATGACGTCCAGCAGCAGCGACCCGTCATCGGGCCGCGTCAGGGCAGTCCGGATCGACTCCCATGTGGGCCCCGACTGCGGCCAGCTCAAGGGCGCCACGACGGCGAGCACCAGCGGCAGCCCGACAACGAACGCGACCAGCGCCGCAGCGGCGCCGAGCCCGCGCGTGATGTCCTGCGCGGTGCGGACGCGCCGGCGGGTCGGGGCGTAGGTGGGGTTCATGGTCGTTCTCCGGAGACTCGATGGACGAGCGTGGCCTCGCCGTGGCCGGTGACGGTGAGATCGGTGACGCCGATAAGGGCCAGGAACGCTGTCGGGGAACTCGTAGTGACGGTGACCTCGATGGAGGTGCCGTCCGGGCCGATGGCGACGTTGCCGGTCTCACCCGCGGCAGCGAGGTACGCGTTGGCCGCGCCGACAGCACCCTGTCGGTCAACGGCGACGTTCTGGTGGCCCACGACGCCGGGCAGGGCGACCGCCTGGCCGGCCGCTCGCGCAGCCTCGGCGGCGACCGCGTCGGCGCGCTGAGCAGCACGGACCTTTGCTCCACCATCGACAACCAGTCCGATCAGGACCAAGAGGCCGACGACGGTGATGGCCATGAAGATCGTCACCGACCCGGTGTCGGAGCCGGTACCGACCATGCGACGCCGCAGCCGGGTGATCATCGCGCACGGAACTGGTCGAGAGGCGAGGTTGCTGTCGACGTCAGAGTCCGCGACCCCGGCAGGCCGGGGAGGGCGAGGTCGGCGAAGGACACCGTGCAGGTGACGCTGGCCGAGACACTTCCCGGCTGCCCGAGCGCGACGGCGAACCCCGACGTGTCAACCGTGACGCTCGAGGTGACGCAGCGGATGTCCTGGCCCTCCAGCTCGCGGGACGCCGCGGCGGCGGCCGTGGACTGCGCCGCGACGGCCGTTCGTGCGAGTGAGGCCTCACGAGCGGCGATGGTCGAGGCGTGTTCGACGGCGCCTGCGGCGACCTGCACGCGCCCGGCGAGGACCACCAGGCCGAACAGGAGCAGGAGGGCCGGCGCCAGGATGGAGAGCTCGAGGGTCGCGCTGCCGCGCTCGCGATCCGGTCCGGCCCACGAATGGCGACGCGCAGCGGATCGAATCATGGTCCACCGGCCGTTGTGAAGCGCTCGATCGGACCCTCCGCCGACTGGGACACCGTCAGCCCCGGGATGCCGGGAAGGAGCGACAGGGCTCGCCCGGTGACCTGGACTCCGATCTGGTCGCGGCCCGGAACGGTGGCGGTGGCGGTGACCTCGGTGAGGGTGTCGGAGCCGTGGGTCTCGACGAAGGCCCGCGCCCGGTCGGGACCCGCAACTGGATCGGCCTGATAGAGCCGGGCAGCGGTGACACCCTCCTGCGCTGCCGCCAGGGCGATCGAGCGGGCATGGAACCAGAGCCCGTACTGGACGATTGCGGTGACGACGAGCAGCACGACCGGGAACAGGATCGCGACTTCCACGCTGGCAGACCCTGCGTCCCGGGCGGCGCGCGGATGGCGCTGACTCGTCGCGCGCCGATGCGCCCGACGGGTCGGTGCCGGTCCTTGAGGCGTCTTCGCGCTCATGGCTCGACAGGTCTCAGTTGATCTGATCGACGCGTCGCTGTACCGCCGCGGTGATGGCCACGACGAGCAGGGTGGCGACAGCGATCAGGCCCAGGACGATGATGACCAGTTCGAGGGTGGAGGCTCCGACGTCGTTGTCGCCGAGCCGATCGCGCACCTCCCTGCGAAGGGTGGCCACGTAGCCATTGAGAATGATGAGGGCGGCGAAGGTGTTCACGTTCACTCCCTTGCTGTGCTGGTCAGCTGAACAAGATGCGGGCGAAAGCGGGGTAGGCGATCAAGGCCATGAAGGCGACGCCAAGGAGCGCGACGGGCACGACCATGTGCTCCGAGGCGGCATTGGCCTTCGCTGTCGTTGTCGTCAGGAGCTGGGTGCGCAAGGACGCGGCGCGAGCACGCAGCGTCGCGTACACCGCGGCGCCGTCGTGCCCGGACAGCCGCATGATGTCCGCGAGGTCGCCCAGCTCGGCGACACCGGTGCTGTCTGCTAGGTCGGTGAGTCCCTGCCAGGACGGCCGACCCGTGACCTCGGCACGCAGCAGCGCGTCGCGGATTCGCTGAAACTCGCGTGTGGTGCCGATGGCCGCCGCCCGGTCGAGGGCTTCGGTGGTGCCCGCGTCGGCGGCTCGCTCCAGGGCTACGAGCTCGAGGTAGACGCAGGCGGCGCGTCGCAGGTCGGCGCGAGCGGTGACCGCCCGGCGGCGTAGGTCGACGTCGGGGACAACGAAGAGGGCGCCACCGAGCATCACGGCGAACGCGACCGGTAGCGCCGCTGGCGGACGGAGCCCCATCGCGGCGGCAGCGCCGGCCAGGATCGCGGGGAACGCGACTCCCAGCAGGCCGAAGCCGACCTTGCGGGCAGCCAGAGCCTCGGCGGTCTGGTCGACCATCCGCAGATCGGTGGCGTAGCGGCGAAGGCCGAGGGACTCGACGAGCTGGGGAAGAGCGCGACGCTTCAGGGCGCCGGCCACCCGGGACTCGCCGACGGGGAACGTAGCCGGGGTCGGAGCGGTGTGCGGGTCGAGGCGGGCGAGCGCCGCGTGCAGGTTGGGGGCCGCTGGTACGAGACCGGCGACGACGACGGTGACGCCGACGCCGACGAGTGCACCCGCGAGGAGAACTGGCCAGAGGGTCATGAGCGCGCCGCCCCACGGTCGGTCAGGAAGCGTGGTTCCGGTGGAGACAGCGTCAAGGCCCGCATCCAGGCCAGGCAGCCGATGAACGCCGTGGCGATGACGGCCAGCACCAGCTGCCCGAGCGGCCCGGCGTACGGGCTGAGGTAGGTGCCGTTGAGCGCACCGACCGCAACGGCGCCTAGCGTGATGAGGGTGACGGCACGCGCCGTCGTCCGCGGCTTGGCTCGCTCGGCTTCGACCTTGCGGCGGACGGCAACGTCCTCGGCGACCGAGTCCGCTACGGCGGTGAGCACCCGCGCCAACCCGGGTCCACGGCGCCGCGATGCGAGCACCAGGGCCGCCACGACCAGGTCCGCGGCAGCGTCATCCACGTCGTCGGCGAATGCGCGAAGGGCCTGCTCGGTGGGCCACCGCGCCGACAGTCGTGCGACCAGCGCGGTGACCTCGGCGCGAAGCGCAGGTGGGCAGGTCCGCAGGCTGGCGGTCAACGCCTGTTCCAGGCCGACGCCGGCAACGAGGATGTCCGACAGGCGCCGTGTCCACTCCTCGATCGCCTCGACACGACCTATCCGCCGGGCGGCGACAGTGCCCGTGGCAAACAGGACCGGCAGGCCGACGATGGTCGCTGTGATCACGGCCCCGGCGACAGGCCACCCAGAGATGGCCCACGTCACCAGCCCGGCGGCGCCGGCCACAGTCCACCGCCATCGTGCCCAGCCGGAGGTGGCGAGTCGGCGTGGTCGACGCCTCGCCGCGGCAGGTAGGGGAGGCGTGACTGCCGAGCGACGGAACCCGACGACTGCGAGGACGAGCCCGATGGCCACCAGGGAGCCAGCGAGGCCGGCGAGCAGCGGCGTCATGGCTGTCCCCCGACGTCGAGGGCGGTGGTCCACGTGCCGCCGCGGTGGTCGAAAAACGTCGGGTCGAACCCCGCCCGAATGAGGTCGTCCAGGCAGCCGGGTCGATGCAGCGGCACGGCGCGACCGTCGTAACCCGGGCCGAAGACCGTCGTCGTGGCTGGGCGGTACCCCTCACCGAGACCGTTGATCTCGACGACCTGGGCGACGAACCGGCGCTTGTGCCCTCCGGCCGCGGACTCGTCGACGAGGGCGAGGTGCACGATCAGGTCGACCGACCCGGCAAGGAGGCGGTAGGCGAAAGCCTCGGTCATCGACACACCGGCTGACAGGCACAGGGTGACGATCCGGTCGATGGCGTGCTGGGCGGTCCGGGCGTGCAGCGTGCACAGCGACCCGTCGCCGGTCGACATCGCCTCGAGCATCGGCAGCACCTCAGGGCCGCGCACCTCGCCGACGATGATCCGACGCAGGTTCATCCGCAGGGCGTCGTGCACCAGATCGGTCAGGGTGACCTCGCCGGCGCGGTGTCCGTGGGCGTCCTTCTCCGCCGAGCCCTCGCGGCCTTCCATCGCGACGACGCGGGGATGGCGGTGGGGCAGGTCGTGCAGGTGCAGCTCGTACTCCTTCTCAATGGTCGCGAAGCGCTCCATCGGCGCGAACTCGTTGGCCAACGCGCGGACCAGCGTCGTCTTGCCTGCGTTCTGAAGTCCGGTCACGACGACGTTCTTGCCGGTCCCGATCGCCGCGCGCAGGAACGCCGCCAGCGCGCTGTCGAGGGTGCCGAGCTTGACGAGGTCGTTCAGGTCGACGTCGCGCACCCGATGACGGCGAATGACGACGTGAGGGCGCGGGGTGGTCCAGGCCATCGCCGCCAGTCGCGAGCCGTCGTCGAGCCGCAGGTGCAGCGACGGGTGCGCGGAGGAGAAGGTTCGCTCTGCCGATCCGCTGCGGGCGGCGAGTAGCTGGATCATCTCGATGAGCTCGTCGTCGGAGTCGGCCACCGAGGGGCCGCGCTGGTCGCTGCCGTCGGCGTAGGAGATCCAGACCGAGTCATGGCCGTCGACCTCGATGTTCTCCACGTCCGGGTCGTCCACGAGAGGCTGCAGCCGTCCCAGCCCGAACAGGTCGGCCATCACCGCTGCGGCGAGCCCGATCTCGGTTGCCGCGGACCACGGTTCGACGCCGTCGCGCACCTGACCACGTGCACGGTCCGAGAGCTCATCGGCGACCAGCGAACGGGCGAGCTCGCGCCGGGTGGAGTGGTCGGTGATCTGCTCCACCTGGAGCCGTGCGGCCAACCGTTCGGCCACCGCGCGACGTACGTGCCGAACGGTCTGAGCGTCTGGTGTCGCTGGGCCCGCAAGTACGTGTTCGCCGGGCGTGCTCAACGCCCTGGGAACGGCGGAGGCGGCCGAGTTCGCGTCGAGAGCGACGGTCGCGTGGGCCCCGGCGCCGTCAGCCCATCCGGGCCTGGGAACGGCGGTCAGACGGGGGTGCCCGTTCAAGGCGTCGCCGTTGTGTGGTGGGCCTGGGTCTCGTGGATCGGGGGTGAGACGCTCGAACCCGCTCATGACAACGCCCCCGTGCGGAGCGTGGCGACGGTGTCCCGCAGGTGCGCTGCGGCTTCACGTGCCGCGCGCAGCAGCGGCGAGCGATCGAACCGCCAGCCGGTGGTGGCGGCCTCGGTGAGCGCACGAGCCGCCCACCGGTCCGTCTCGATCACCGGTAGGCGGTCGACTTCGAGCTCGGCGGCGATCTCTCGCGCCGAGTACGGGCCACCGTCGCTGACGAGGAGCGCCGCCGTCTGGCTCGGTCCGCGAGACCCACGCAGCGCTCGGACTGCCTCCACGGCGGCGGTCACCGACGCCAGCGTCGAGCCCAGGACAACCACGACCGTGTCCGCCTGCTCGATGAGCGGCGTCGGTTCGTAACGGTGCCCCAGCCTGCCGAGGTCCACCAAGACGTCCGTGCTGGCCGCGCCGAGACTCGGGGCGGCGTCGGCCAGCGATTGCCACACCGGCCCGAGCGGCCGTGCCTGCGTGGTGGCACTCAAGCCCGTGAGTACGAATCGACGGGCGTCGGGATCGAGGGCGACGGCGTGCTCGACGATCTCCTCCGCGGTCCCGACCCTGCGCGCCGCCGCCAGAGCCAGCACACCCCCGCCCGCTGGGACTCCCGCCTGCGTGTAGCCCGGCAGGATTCCCGACCCAGAGACGTCGGCATCCACCACGAGGTTCCGCCTGTCGGGGTGCACGAGAGGCCAAACCCATCCCAGTGCCAGCGCTGTCGTCGTGACGCCCGGAGCTCCGGTCGCCGAGCACAGGGTGAACAGGCTCATGAGTCGTCCCCACGTGGCTGAACCACCAGCGCGAATCGGCCGGTCGCCGCTCGCGCAGCAAGCGCCGGCCCGTCGTCATCGGTCGCGACGACGTCGACGACGACGACACCGTTCAGGTCCGGCACCCCGACCCGCGCGACGATGGTTTCGAAGACGGCGGGGTCGGTCGAGGGCGGGTCCGCCTGCTCGGGAGGGGTGTCGACGACCAGCAGCCGGTCACCCGGCAGCAGGCCCCCGGCGGGGACACGGTCGTGGTCCAGGGACAAGGGCACGACGACCTCGCCGGGTCCCGGTGGACCGGCCGCCGTCACCTGGCTGGGCGCCAGCACCGAGCCGGCCACCAGCCGGACAGCCGCGACCTGACCGACAAGGCTCCCAACGTCGCTCGAGGGGATCGCCGCGACCGAAGGGTCGAGGGAAACGTCCGCGACCGCCAGATCCTGCGTAGTCAGCGTCGCGCCGTAGGCGACGTCCCGCGCCATCACCACGACCCCGGAGCGCTGGCCCGCGGCGGCAACTAGCCAGACGGCGGTGAGGGCACCGACCATCGCCAGGGCGATCCCCGCAACGATCAGCCCGGGGCGACGTCGTCCTCGAGGAGTGAGGACGACGGGCGCGCGGAGCGACTGGGTTTGGCCGTTCGTCGCAGCCGGGGTGTGCGTGGTGTGTGTCGTCATGGCGTCTCCCGATGACGGTCGGCCCGTGGCGGCCGGGGTCAGTTCGTGACGAGCACCTGCAGCTCGCCGATGCGCACGGGCGTCGTCGACGACCGTGTGACGGTCAGGGCGCCGAAGGTCCCGCCGCCGGTCCAGGTGACCTCCCACGTCGACGTGGCGGTCACGGTGTAGGCGTCGTCCGGCTGGCCGACCGATGGCGCCTCGTAGACGTGGTCGCAGGTCGGCGACTCGACGCCGCCCTCGAACCACGGCGTCCCTGCGTTCGTGCAGACCTCAGTGCTTCCGTCACCCATGTCCCACGCGATCTGCGTGACCTGAGCCGTTGCGGTCACCGAGAGCCCAGGGACCGCTGCGGTGGCCGAGTTCGGTCCCCACGTGGTCGGGGCGACCTCGGTCCACAGCCAGACCGGGACACCGACCAATCCCGTCCGATCCGGCGGCACCGTGATGCCGATCGTGGGACCCGCCAGGTGCATCTGGTCCACGGCGCGGGCAGCGAGCTGAGCCGGAGTGATCGCGATGCCGCCGTAGCCAGGTGGCGCCGCCGGAAGCCACGTCCAGCCGCCGTTGGTGCCGGGTATCCGGTCCATGCACGTCACCTGGTACATGGCCCCAGAGGGGTAGTTGCCCTCCCAGAGGGGGTCGTCTCCGGGCGGCTGCGGGTCGAGCAGCATGTAGTAGCAGTCGTCGACGTCGTTGAACCAGCCGAAGGTGCCGTCGTAGCAGGGGAGCGCTTCGCCCGTCCGGCCGATCACGCAGACGCGCCCGCCGTCACGGCCTGAGGTGCCCTCGTTCGATACGGGATCCGGCTGTGGCGTTCCAGGACTCTCGACCTCGACCCAACAGATCTGCGTTCCGGGCAGGCAGACGACGGGAGGTCCACCCGTGGCGCTCGTGGCCGAAGCTAGCGGGAACACCAGACCGAGGATCACGCCGGGAGCAAGCCGCCTCAGCACGATGAGTCCCGGTCGACCTCAGAGCTCCGGATCGTCCAGCGGCCGTCGTAGACGTAAGCCGTCGAGGTCGTGAGCACGCGCAGCGCCTGGTTCGGGTCCGCGGCCGACTCGCCGCTCTCCGTGAACATCGGCTGCCAGTTGCTGACATCGACGCAGTCGGTGATCGTCGCGGTCGAGGTGTCAGCGAGCACGACATCGGAGACCTCCGGGGCGAGGAGAGGCTCACCGACGACCGCGATCCCGCTGGACTCTAGCGACTGAACGCTCGTCCGAACGTCAGCGAGGGCGGTGTCCACGGCGAACTGCCGCAGGCTCGGAGCCTCCGGAGCCGAGGGATCGGAGAAGGCCTGCACCTTGGCATCCCAATAGCCCTGATACGCCTCAAGAACGGCGGCCTCCGCGGCAGCGACCTCGGGATCGGCGGTCGGGGTGGGCGTCGGGGTCGCGGTCGGCGACGCAGCGGCTGTTCGCGTCGGCGTCGGGCTCGGATTCGGATCATTGCCGTCGGCGGTGCAGGCACCAAGGAACGCCACGGCGGCGATCGCGATTGCCGCGGCCGTGCGAGTGGGCGTGCGGTGCATCGTCATCGGCGGTCACCGTCCCCCAACGGTTGTCGCGCCACCCCTGTCCTAGCCGCGTCCTGGGCCAGGAGTTCCATTGGACACCCGTTGTCCCGAGAACAACAGGGGTCAATTCGGCCTGTGACGACAGCTGGCGCGTGGGTGCGTGGTGTCCTCATAGAGATAGGTAGGCGCCGACCGACGCAACCTCGGGCGCGCTCGGCCTTGATCTGTGGACGACTTCAGCCCGCAGCGCGCTGTGGACGGCCGCGCTCAGGTGCGGTCGCAGTTGCGAACGGCGGGCTCGTGGTCAGTCGATGCAGGGTGCCGTTCAGTTCGCTGCGAACACTGGGGTCGCGGAGTACCTCGTCGCCGGCGGTCAGGAGCCGCGGAATCAGACCCGGCGACGCGGAAGTCCCCCGCAGTGCGAGCGCGAGCCGGCGCGCCTGCCAGGGCGGTAGGTCGAGCTCGACAGCGAGCAGTCGCCAGCCGACGAGCGTGCACCGGGGGTCAGGAGTGGTGGGCATGCACAGGACGGCGTCGACGATGCGCGTGGCCGTAGCCGGCTCCCACCCAGCGTCGACGAGCGCTTGGTCCACCCGAACGAGAAGCTCTCGCCAGGCCATCCCGGCGACGGGATCCGGGTCAGTGTGTGCAGGCTCCCAGCCGGCGCTGGCGAGCGAGTCGAGAGACGCCAATGGACCGCCCTCGCCTGATCGGGCTGCGGCATCGAGTCTGCGACCGCGGCGCTCCTCGGTGCCGTATCTCGCTGCCACGACCTCGCCCAGGACCGCTCGCCGCGCCACCTGCCACAGCACGCCCCACGGTGAGGCCGCCGTCCGTAGGGACGGCTTGGTGAGGGTCACCCACACCGCCTCCCATCCGGTGGCTTCGGCTTGAGACGCGGCCGCGCCGCGCAGGCCGGCGTCGATGGCGAGCGGTCGGACGACCTCGTTGCGGACGTACTGCAGCAGGACGGTTGCGGTGTGGCCTTCCCAACCCTCAGCGTCGATGGTGGCTAATGCGTGCAGCAGAGCCTGCCTGTCGCGAGTGATGCGGGGCGGGGCTGTCGGCGAGGCGCTGCCTCGGCCTGTCGTCGGGTGGTTGTTCATCATCGCCTCCTGGTGTCGACCGGACACGAGAGACGCTGCTCAGGGGGTATAGCCCTGGGGATGACGGTTGCGAAGGGGCAGGTCAATGAGGCGCTGACGAGGAGGTGGGGGCAATGACGGGGTCCCGCGTCATCGGTACCAACCCCGATGACGGCCTCGCGCCACAACTCGTCATTGCGGTTCGCTCGAGCGGTGGCCTCCCCGTCATCGTCGCGGCTATCGGCCCTCGTCACGCTGACTGGCATGTTGCACTTCAAGGAGGCCTGCTATGACCGCAACTGCCCAGCTCCGCCTCGTTAGCCCGACCGCGACTCGAGCCCCGACGGCCCAGGAAGCCCACCTGATCAACCTGACGATCGAGAACGACGAGAAGCTCCTACTCAGCGTCGTAGAGGCAGCCCACCGACTGGGTATCGGTCGCACGCTCATGTACGAGCTGCTTGGCTCGGGTCAGATCGAGTCCGTCCACGTCGGCCGGCTCCGGAAGGTGCCGGCCGACGCCCTGGCGGTGTTCGTTGAGCACTGCCGACGAGAGGCGTGATGTCGCCTTCGCGCCTGAGGTCGACATGGGGTCGGTCGTCCGCGTTGATGTAGTTCACTCGCGCGTCGGTCAGTTCGGCCCAGTGGGCTTCGAGTCCCGCGAGGGTGGGGCTGACTCCCAGAGTGGGCAGGGGCTGCGAATGACCGTCGATGGAGCGGCACGCCTCTTCGAAGATGCGGTTCACCGTCTCGATAGCCGCCGGCAGGGCGGCGACTTTGATGTTCGACAGGCTCGTCATACGCACGTTCGGCTGGTACCTCTGGGTGACGCCCTGCAGGAGCTCGGTCTCGGTGAAGACCTCGCACCAGGAGCGGATCCAGTCATAGCCGGTCCGGACGAGGGCGGCTCGCGCATCGCCCTCCTGGGACTTGGCCGCCTGGATCGTCTCGTTGATGTTCCTCTTGAGGTTGTTGAGGTTGTCCCAGCGCGGTCCCGTGGCACGCGCGACCTGCCCCTTGCCGTCCTCGTCGGTGATGTGGAAGTACGAGCATCGCTTGGACTTGGCCATGAGATTCAGGAGGGTCGTGGCGAAGAAGATGTCGTGCGTGAACACGATGACCTGGGTCGTGTCGGCGAGTGAGGCGATGCGTTGAGCCACCTCGTTGATGCGACGGTGATCGAGACTGGAGACGGGGTCGTCGAAGATGACCGGCGCCGTAATGCCGGCGAGGCGCGCCTCGGCAAGGAAGTCCGCGATGGCGAGGACCTTCTGCTCTCCTTCGGACAGGACTTTCGAGGGCTTGTGCTTCCCGGTGAGGACTTTACGGCGCTGTGCGCGACCCTGTCGGCCGACGAACTCGATCTGCAGCTCGGGTGCGCGCAGCGCGGCCCGTTCCTCGTTAAAGAGCGCGTCGAAGCTCTCATTGATCATCTGGTCGCTCGCGGTCTTGGCGAGTCCGGTGACGGCGCGCAGCATGGCCGGCATGGGCTTGGCGAGTAGTGCCAGTCGGTCGGCTTGCTTTGCGTCGCGGCGACGCGTCGCTCGCACCAGATGGGCGTCGCTTTCCCTGGTACAGGCGCTGCCCCGACGAGCACGTGGCCGTCTTCGTCAATCCGCCGCGTGACCCCACCGCCCGAGGCCAGTCGGCGCCGGGGCAGCGGTTGTCCGTTCATGTGCCATCAAGTGGGTGGCAGACTGGGGCCGGAGACGGATGGCAGGAGGGTGACCGGTGCGAGTCGAGCTGCTGCACTTCGACGGCTGCCCGAACTGGACGACACCGGTCGGTCTCGGCGGCTCGCCGACCATCGACCAGCTCCTCGCGGCACTGTCGTGAGCGCGCCGTCGCCCTAGTCGCTGCTCTCTACCTGCTTGTAGCGGCCGGCAGCCGGCTGGCGGAACGGTTCGGAGCGCAGGCGTGCGGCTGCGCTGACGACTGCTGGTGCCGTCGGCCCGGTCTGCGGCCCTTCCTCGCACGCCCCTCCCGGCACAGAAGGTCGACGCGGACCCCGCGCGCTGGTGAGCCTTGCGGGCGGGTGCTCACCCGCGCGGTGCGTACATCATCACGGCGACGCCGAACAGGCAGATGATGGCGCCGGTGATGTCCCACCGGTCAGGGCGGAACTTGTCGACGACGACGCCCCAGGCGAGCGAGCCGGCCACGAAGATGCCGCCGTATGCGGCGAGGATGCGCCCGAAGTGCGCGTCCGGCTGGAGCGTCGCGATGAACCCGTAGAGGCCGAGAGCGATGACGCCGGCGCCGATCCAGAGGACGCCGCGGTGCTCGCGCACGCCTTGCCAGACCAGCCAGGCGCCGCCGATCTCGGCCAGTGCGGCGACGGCGAACAGGAGCAGGGAGCGCAGCGTCGTCATGGGTGCCAGTGTGCCCGCCGTCAGCCCGCGGCTCTGGGACGCTCCATGGGTAGACCGGCGGCGAACCAGTCGGCCTTCCCGTCGGCAGACACGCGGACGTTGGTGTACCCCAGGGCGGTGAAGGCGGCGGCGGTGACCGTGGACCGGCCGCAGGCGGGGCCGGAGCAGTACACGACTACGGTGCGATCGCGGTCGGGGACGATGCGGGCGGCCTTGGCCGCGGTCAGCGCTCCTGGGGTGTTGACGGCGCCGGGCAGGTACTCGGCGTCGTAGTGAGACTGGCAGCGCCTCGACGAGGGCGACTTGGTCGAGCTCGACCAGGGCGACGAGCTCCTCACGGCTGATGGTTGCGGGCACTGGATCTCCTGGGTGTGAGTGTCGGTGGCTGGCCCCGTGCGGAGCGCCGTGTCAGCGGCCGCCGCAGCCGCATGCCGAGGCGCCCACGGCCGCGGTGGTGGCAGCGGCCCGTCGTTGGCGGCGTATCCAGATCGCGGTGGTGACGAGCGCGCCGACGACAGCAACCACCCCGAGCGCGATGGCCTCACCGCCAGCCAGGAAGGCCCCGAGCCCGGCGGCCAGGCCGCCGGCGGCGATCAGCGGCACGGAGCATGCGATGGCACAGGCGAGAACGACGCCGATCCCCGCGATCGCGCCCATCCGGGTGCCCGTGGCAGCGGTCGTCGTGGGTCCTCGTGGTGGTGCGTCGTCGGGGCGCTCATCGGTTCTCCTCGCAGGGGTGATGGCGACCGCAGGCACGGTGCCTGGGTCGTGGGGTCGCGTGCGGTCAGGCGGCGGTGCCGAACATCGCGGCGACCACGGCGGCCGCGTCGGCGGGGGCCTGGACCTCCAGGCGGATCTTGCCGGTGGTAAGGCGAACGGTGAAGGTGAAGAACGAGCAGCAGTCCTGCTCGGCGACGGCCAGGCGGGTGACCTCAGCGGCAAGGTCCGCGGAGGCAGGGAACGTCAGGGCCATCCCGCCCGAGACGGGCTCACGAGAGGTGGCCCGCCGGACGAGCGCCTGCCACTGCGAGACCCGGTCCGGGACGGCGCCGGCATCGAGTGAGCACGCGATCGGCACCGCGGCCTCGCCCTCCATGGCCGGCCCACGGGTGAGGGGCACGAACGTCCGGCGATCCGCCAGGGGTACCGGGGCCGCAGTGGCGCACGGGCAGTCCACACCGCACGCTCCGGCGGTCGGCGCTGCGGCCAGCCGGGCGGACACCGCCTGAAGCTGCGCCGCCAGGGCGACCAGCTCACCGATGCGGGTCTGGGTCTCGGTCAGGCGCTCGGCGACCATCTCCACGACCTGGTGCGCGACACTCGAGCAGTCCTCGACGTCGAAGGCCCGCACAAGGTCGGCGACGTCGGACAACGGGATGCCGAGGTTCTTCGTGGCCGTGATGAACCGCAGCCGGGCGATGTCGGCCTCGTCGTAGGTCCGGCATCCGTTCGTGCCGCGCGCGGGCGCCTCGACCAGGCCGATGTCCCGTAGTAGCGCAGCGTGGTCGCGGGGACGCCCACCATCGTGGCTGCTTCGGCGATGCGGTAGCCCATGTCGACGACGCTAGACCTTCAGGTCGGGTGGAAGGTCAAGTGGGTGACGTCGGGCGCGGGTGGAGATTTTCGCGCGTCGAGTCACGCTAGACGGCCCGATGAAACATCACTCGCACGGGCCCATAGGGTAGGGCCGCACCGAGGAGTTGCATCGCGACGAACATCGCGACCGAGGCCGGTGCGATGCCGGCGAGCGTGTCGCTCAGCGTTCTCGCGAGCGTGACAGCCGGCCTCCGAAGCTGGTGGAGGTGAACCAGTACGCGGCAGCGATGTAGCCGCCGACGGCGAACGCGACGGGCTTGCGGCCAGACCGCACCTCCTCACCGGTCGCCACCAGAACCGCGACGGACGGACCCCTCGGCGGCTGCGACGCACCGCTGCGCGACGCTAGTTTCGGCCCCATCAGCCCGCCGCCGAAGGAGCACCTGTGCGCGTTCTCGACAACCGGTCGGCACGTGCGCGTGCCGCGGGGGCTCCCGCGTCGCGACGGTCCGGGGGCACGTGGGTGCTGCTCGGGCCCGCGTTCGTGGCCGCGGTTGCCTACGTCGACCCCGGCAACTTCGCGACGAACTTCGCGGGTGGAGCCGGCTACGAGTACCGGCTGCTGTGGGTGATCGTCGCCGCCAACCTCATGGCCATGCTGATCCAGGCGCTCACGGCCAAGCTCGGCCTGGCCACCGGCCAGGACCTCGCCTCGCTGTGCCGGGCGCACCTACCTCGCCCGGTCACGAGGTTGCTGTGGGTGCAGGCCGAGGCCGTGGCGATCGCGACCGATCTTGCGGAGGTGGTCGGTGGTGCGGTTGCCCTGTACCTGCTGTTCGGTGTCCCGCTGCCCGTCGGCGGACTCATCACCGCTGTCGTCGCGTTCGGCCTCCTCGCTGCGCAGTCGCGTGGCCACCGGCCCTTCGAGCTGGTGATCACCGGTCTGCTGGCTGTGATCGCGCTCGGATTCGCCTACACGTTGGTGGTCTCGGGCGCGGAGCCGGCGGCCCTGGCCGGCGGGCTCGTGCCCGGGTTCGTCGACACCGACAGCGTCCTGCTGGCCACCGGCATCCTCGGGGCGACCGTCATGCCGCACGTGATCTACGTGCACTCGGCGCTCATGCCCGGCCGGTACGGGCTGCCCGGCCCGGCGGGGGCCACGGTGGCGCCGGCGGCGCTGCGCCGTGTCCTGCGCAGCCAGCGGTTGGACGTCCTGCTGGCGATGGGAGGGGCGGGCCTGATCAACGCCACGATGCTGATCGTCGCCGCCCAGCTCTTCGCTGGCGACCCGGGCGCCGCCACCCTGGAGGGTGCCCACGCCAGCCTCGCTGCAGCTGCGGGCGAGGGCGCGGCGTTGGCCTTCGCGCTCGCCCTGCTGGCCTCGGGTTTCGCGGCGTCGTCTGTGGGGACCTACGCAGGCCAGGTGGTCATGGCGGGGTTCCTGCAGCGCCAGATCCCGTTGTGGCTGCGCCGGGCGCTGACCCTTGCGCCGGCCCTGGTGGTCCTCTCCCTGGGTATCGACCCGACAGCGGCCCTGGTCTGGTCCCAGGTGGTGCTGAGCTTCGGTATCCCCTTCGCCCTTGTGCCGCTGCTGATCTTCACGGCGCGGCGCTCCCTGATGGGCTCGCTGGTCAACCGCCCGGTCACGACCGCGGCTGCCGGGGTCGTGGCGGCGCTCATCGTCGCCCTCAACGTCTTCCTCCTGTGGGACCTGGCCACCTGAGAGGCGCCCCCTCCTCAGGGCAGGGGCGTGATCCAATACGTCCCAGAACCGCTGCGCCGCCGACGCGGTGATGACCAGGTACCAGGCGACCACGATCGGCAGCTGGTACTCCTGCACGACGTCGACCGCCTTCTGCGCTCCCGGGAGCCGTGGCGACGGGATCGCGCGGAGGTTGCGCGCGGTCATGACCACGAACAGCGGGATGGTCACGATCACACGACGAGGCAGTCCGGGCACAGGGCGCCGATGCGGTACAGGCTCTGGAAGACGAGCCAGTGCACGAAGACGGACGCGGCCGTCGCCCCGACCTGCAGCCCTGCCCAGTACCAGCGGGCGAGCCGGGCGCCGGCGAGGATCGCCACGCCCGTCGTCAGGACCACGGTGAAGCCGACGACGCCGATGACCGGGTTGGGGAAGCCGAACACCGACGCCTGCGGAGACGTCATCACCGAGCCGCAGGAGAGCACCGGGTTGAGCGTGCAGCTGGGGAATGTGGTCCAGTCGAGCAGGATCGCGATCCGCTCCAGCAGGAGGGCGACCGCGCGGCGAGCCCCATCCCGCCCATGATGACCAGACCGGCCGAGCCTGCGCGATGCCGCCACAGCTGCGCGCCACCCCGTCGCCGTGCGCGCGGGCGCGGCCTCGGCCGGGCGGCCCGTGGGCGTTCCGGCCGTGCCGGTGGCGGCCTGCCTAGCCATCGAGGGCCGCGGTCAGCGCCCGCTCGAGGTCATCGATGCTGTCCACGGGCAACGGCGCGCCGTCGAGGAAGAACGTCGGCGTCCCGGTGACTCCAGCGGCCTGCCCGTCCACCTGATCGCGCTCGATGCGCGCCAGTGTCGCCGGGTCGTCGAAGTCCTCCTCGAACTGAGCTGCGTCCAGGCCCAGCTCTTCCGCGTAGTCGAAGAACAGGTCACGCTCAGCGGTCTGCTGGTGTCCGCACTCCGCCTGTCTGGTGAAGAGCAGGTCGGATATCTCCTCGTGCCGCCCCTGCTCGCCTGCGGCCTCGGCCGCCAGGGCCGCGTTCACCGAGCTGGCGTGCAGCGGCATGTAGCGGACGACCACCGCGACGCGCCGTACCGCTCCTTGAGGTCCTCGACCACCGCGTAGATCGCGCCGCACGCCTCGCACTCGAAGTCGAGGAACTCCACGAGCTCGACCTCCGCGCCGGTCGTCAGCCGCGGCGAGTCCGGGCGGTTGATGACGGCACCGGTACCGATCATGACGCCGTCGCTGAACAAGTCCATGGAGACCCCGGAGAAGATCCCCACGGCGCGTGTCCTGCTGCCGGTGGCGTCCTCGTCGGGTCGGCCGAGCCTGGCCTGGACGAAGACGGCCACCCGGTCGAGTCCGATGAACGCCGCACCGCCGGCGACGAAGGCCAGCATGGGGACCCACGCGGGGCTACCCGCCAGCGCCTCAGGCATCAGCTCCAGCCCCACCACCGCGAGCACGATGCCAGCGGCCAGGTGCAGCGCCAGGCTCAGCGTGCGGTCCGAGACCCGGAAGAACTCGGCAAGTGCCCCACCGGCGAAGTTGCCCAGCGCGGGCAGCGCCGCCAGACCGAGCACGAGCCAGTACGACGTCATCACCCCACCCTCCGCCGGGACCCGAGCCCGCGCCAGCGGCGCTGCTGCGACCGCGTGGCTCGGCGACGTCAGAGAGCGGCCGGACCGCCACTCGGCTTCGGCAGACTCCCGCCACCTTCCGCTGGAAGACCCGCGTCGGCTGACTTGTGGCGGGTGTAGCGGAAACGTTCGTTTACGCCTCTCGCAGCCGACATCGGTGTGGCGATCGGCGCCGGCACGGACGTGGCGATCGCGCCGGCGGGGTCGTCTTGGCCTCGGGCGACCCTCGCTCGGTCCTGTCGGTCATCCAGTTCTCGCGCGAGGGTTTAGGCGTGGGCAGGTGCAGGTGCTCGTGTGCTGTCATGACCTGTGAGTGCCAAGCCCGCTGGGCCCCAGCCTCTGCGCCCACTGCACGGGCAGTGCGTCGACGGCGACCGGAGCGGCCGAGGCCGGCCCGGAGGGGCGGTGGATCAGGTGAGCTGGAGGGTGGTCACACAGGTCGGGCTGCCCTCGGTCGTGCTGAACGGAACGCTGCCGCTCAGGTCGCCCTGGGTGATCTCGATCGTGCCCTCGACGCCTTCGGGAAGCCAGTAACCGACGAAGCCGTTGGAGTGCGTCGTGGCGCTCTCGTCGACGAGGACCGCACCGTCGGAGTCGGTGATTGTCACCTCCACCGGCTCGTCGACAAGTTCGCCCTGGCAGGTGGCGAGGCTGTGGAAGAAGCACTCGTGCGTGGTCTGGATGTAGGGCGCGATCGACACGTAGAACTGACCCTTGGCGAAGGGGAGGCCGATCTCTGTGGAGCCGTCGCCGAGGAGCACCTCGCCCTCGCGCACGGAAGCCGTGAAGTCCAGTGGCCGGTTCTCGGTGGAGGCGTCGAGCTGCGCGACGATCTCCTGACCGGTCAGGCCGTCGAGACCGAGATCGGCGAGCACGTCATCCTCTGACGTGGTGGCGGAGCAGCCGGCAAGCAGAGCGGCGCTGGCGAGGACAACGGTCGCGACGTGGAACCGAGAACGCATGTGCACATCCTCGCTCACAGTCGTGCATCGTGGACAGGGACACGAGCATCTCGCCGATCTCCATTGGCAGGACGAAGCCCAACTGAGCGAGAACACCGGCGACGAGGGGGACGGCGGCGGTGTTGTAGTCGGGCGGCTCACCACAGGTTCTGCGGTCATCTTCCGGTCACCCGAGGCACATGATGCGGCCTCTCCACCTTCGGGAGCCAGTAGCCCGATGGCCCGGAACAGTGGCCGTGGCCGCCGAGTGCGCCGTCAGCCGCCGCGCTGCCCGAGTGCGCCAGCTCTGCGTCAGCGGCTGAGGCCCTGAACCGGCTCATCAGCAAGCGGCGGGCTGCCCAGAGCGCGCATCCGACGCAGATGTAGACGCTGGGGGTGCTGCCCAGCTCCGCGGCATGGGGCCGAGGTCGGCCGCAACAACCACAGGTCCGAGTCGCGGGCGACACTGCGCGGCGCGGTCATGATCCATGATGGCCGATTCGGCGCCGATGGCGCAGCCGGGCACTGCGATCAGGCGCAGCACGACGTCGGCATCTGGTTGCGGAACAGGCCTGCGGCGATCCGCAGGCTCTCGGCCATGGTCAGGTAGGGCGCCCAGGTGTCTGCGATGTCGTCGACCGTCATGCCGGCTCTGATGGCGTAGGTCGCGGCGAGCATGATCTCGCCGGCGCTGTCGGCGAGGGCGTGCACCCCCAGGACCTTGCCTGTTGCGGCGTCGGCGACGATCTTCACGGTCCCTCGGGTGTCGCGGTTGACCAAGGCGCGCGGGACCTCTGAGAGGTTCAGCACTCGGGACGTGCAGTCGTGGCCGCGCTCGAGGGCCTCCTTCTCGCTCAGCCCGGCCGAGGCGAGCTGGGGGTTGGTGAAGACCACGGTGGGCAGGCCGGTGTAGTCGACCCGCGCCCCAGGACCGTCCGGGCCGGCCAGTGCGTTGGCGGCGGCAGCGCGGCCTGCGGCGGCGGCGACGTAGACGTACTGCGGGGCACCGGACACGTCGCCTGCGGCGTAGACGCGCGGGTTGGTCGTGCGCTGGAACTCATCCGTGACGACGAAACCCCGCTCGTCGACGTCGACGCCTGCTGCGGCGAGTCCCAGCCCGTCGGTGCGGGCCGCGCGACCGGTGGCGATCAGCAGCCGCTCTCCGCGGACCACAACACCGGACGCAGTCCTTACGACGACCTCGCCTCCGTCGACCGAGACGGCGACGGCGTGCTCTTCGAGGACGCCGATGCCGTCGTCGGCGAAGACCGCGCGCAGGCGTTCGGCCAGCTCCGGCTCGGCCCGTGGAGCCACGCGCCCGACCAGGGACACCCTCGCACCGAGGTGGGCGAAGAGCTGTGCCTGTTCGAGTCCGACGTAGCCGCCACCGATCAGCACCAGAGACCTCGGCACCTGATCGAGCTCCATGGCCGTCGTCGACGTCAACCAGTCCACGCCGTCCAGACCCGCCAGCTCGGGCACCGCCGGCTCGGCCCCGGTGGCCACCACGTACGCCTGGGCGCGCAGAGGCGTGCCCTCGACCGCGAGCGTGTCGCGATCAAGGAACCCGGCGTGCCCAGGCACGACCTCGAACCCATAGGCGGCAGCGACGTCGGCGTACTTCGCACCGCGCAGCTGCTCGATCAGCTCGTCCTTCTGCTGAACCAACGCCCGTAGGTCCACTCCACCTGCGGAGGTGGGAGCGCCGTCGAAGGGATTGGTCAGAGCGGAGTGACGGGCGCCGGCGGCCGCCAGGAGCGTCTTGGACGGCACGCAGCCGATGTTCACGCAGGTCCCACCGAGAACGCCGCGTTCGATCAGCACGACACTGTGCCCAGCCTGCCGCGCGGTGATCGCAGCCGCCATCGCCGCACCACCGGAGCCGACCACCGCCAGGTCCACGTCATGGCCCGCGCTCATGCCAGATCCCTTCGTCGCCGGTCCTTGCTCCAGGCATCAGCCTTGACCTTCCACCGCACTGGAAGGTCAAGGCCGGTAGGCTCGGCAGCTGGAGGCGATGTGCGTATCGGAGAGCTGGCCCAGGCGAGCGGCACCACGACCAAGACGCTGCGCTACTACGAACAGGCGGGGCTCCTCCCGGCGCCCGAGCGCACCATCACCGGCTACCGCGACTACGAGCCCGCGACCCTCCAGCGACTGAACTTCATCCGCCGTGGTCAGGCCGCCGGCCTGACCCTGGCGCAGATCCGAGAGGTCCTGCACGTACGAGACGCCGGCGGGGCGCCCTGCCACCACGTCCGCGAGCTGCTCGACAGCCGCGTCCACCAGCTCGACCGCCAGATCGCGCACCTTCAGGCGTTGCGCGAGACCGTCACCGAGCTGCGGGACGCCGCCGCCGAACCTGACCCAGGGGCCTGCGACCCGACCGCGGTGTGTCGGTACCTCTGAGCCGCGACCGTCATTCGCGCATCGGCGGCAGGTCAGGGGGCGGCGGAGAACCGTGACCGGCAATCGCCCGCCGACGACGACCTTCTCGCCGCTACCGGCAACGGACAACGGCTCTACAGCCCGAAGGCGCCGCCCTCGATGAGGATGACGATGCCCAGGCCGATCAGGACGAGGGGGAACAGGACGTGTTCCCAGCGTTCGAGGACTTCGGCGATGGGTCGTCGGGTGGCGACGTACCTGGCGGCCAGGACAAGCACGGCGACCAGGGCGAGGAACACGACGGCGTACGCGGCGGTCGCGGCGGGGCCGACGGTGAGGAAGACCGGCACGTAGACGCCGATGTTGTCGCCGCCGTTGGCGAAGGTGACCGCTGCGACGGTCCAGACGGCGGCGGCCTTGCCCGGGTCGTCATCGTCGTCGTCGCGGCCACGCCAGCCCCGCAAGGCGGCGTAGAGGCCGAGGAGCAGGGGGATGAGTCCGAAGTAGGCGATGGCGTCTTCGGGCAGGAAGGCGTTGGCGCCGAGTGCGACCAGGACGGAGGCGATGAGGATGGCGCCAAAGCCGAGGTACTGCCCGGCGATGATCTTGGCGGTGGCGCCTGGGGCGCCGGCGCCGCGGGCGAAGAACAGTGAGAGCACGATGATGTCGTCGATGTTGGTCACCAGGAACAGGCCGACGGCTTGCAGGGCGGCTACGGCCAGGTCCATCGAGGGGGCCCTTTCGGTTGGTTGCGGTGCGAGGCGCCGGCGCGCTACTTCGCGGCTGTGGCGGGGGCGGCCGATAGAGAGGACGACCGGGGTCGAATCCACACCCGAGGGGCGCTAGCATCGATCCATGCCGATGATTATCGCAAGTCCTGATGTGAGTGGCCGGGTCGAGCTGGCGCCTGCGGGGGCGTTGTTCCGAGGGCTGGGCGATCCGACGCGCCTGGCGCTGGTGCGCCGCCTGGCGACAGGCGAGGCGCGGGTCGTGGACCTGTGCACCGAGCTGGGCCTGAGCCAGTCCACCGTGTCCTCACACCTGGCCTGTCTGCGGGAGTGCGGGTTGGTCGACTACCGCGCGCAGGGACGCGCGTCGGTCTACCACCTGACCCGCCCGGAGCTGCTGGACCTGCTGGCTGTGGCCGAGGGCCTGCTGGCCGCGACCGGCAACGCGGTGGCCTTGTGCCCCACCTACGCACGTCCCACCACCTCTGACCCGATCACCAAGGAGAGCGCACGATGAGCGACGCCTGCGGCTGCAGCGACGACGAGACCACCCCCAGCGGCAAGGAAGCCGAGGAGCACGAGGCCGAGCGGCTGTGGGAGGTCAGCGAGCTCCGCTTCGCCGCCGTCGCCGGCGTGCTGCTCCTGGCGGGCCTGGTCGCAGGGTCCAGGGATCAGTCCGCAGTTGGGACGGTGCTGAACTGGGTGGCGCTGCTGGTCGGTGCGTGGACGTTCGTCCCCAGCACGATCCGGCGACTGGTCAAGGGCAAGATCGGCGTCGGGACACTGATGACGATCGCCGCGATCGGCGCGGTGCTGCTGGGTGAGGTCGCTGAGGCGGCCGCGCTGGCGTTCTTGTTCTCCATCAGCGAGGGCCTGGAGGAGTACTCCCTTGCCCGCACCCGCCGCGGCTTGCGTGCACTGCTGAGCCTCGTGCCCGCTACCGCGACGGTTCTGCGCGACGGTGCAGAGACCACGGTGGCTCCCGCTGAGCTGCGCGTCGGGGACTTGATGGTGGTCAAGCCCGGGGAGCGGGTCGCCACGGACGGGATCATCCGCACCGGTCGCACCGCCCTGGACGTCTCGGCCATCACCGGTGAGTCGGTGCCCGTGGAGGCCGGAGCCGGGCAGGACGTCTACGCGGGGTCGATCAACGGATCCGGGGTCCTCGAGGTAGAGGTGACCACCACCGCGCAGGACAACTCCCTGGCGCGGATCGTGCGGATCGTCGAGGCCGAGCAGTCCCGCAAGGGCGAAGCGCAGCGCCTGGCCGACCGCATCGCCAAGCCGCTGGTGCCCGGTGTGATGATCGCCGCCGCGCTCATCGCCGTCGCCGGGAGCCTCCTGGGCGACCCGGGCACGTGGATCGAGCGGGCCCTGGTCGTGCTCGTCGCAGCGTCCCCGTGCGCCCTGGCGATCTCCGTCCCGGTGTCCGTGGTCGCCGCCGTCGGGGCCGCCTCCAAGCAGGGTGTGCTCATCAAGGGCGGCGCGGCCGTGGAGGCCCTCGGCGCGATCCGCGGGGTCGCCCTGGACAAGACCGGGACGTTGACCCGCAACGCCCCGGCCGTCGTGGCCGTCGTCGCCGCGCCCGGCCGGACCGAGGCGCGCGTCCTGCAGGTCGCGGCCGCCCTCGAAGCGCGCAGCGAGCACCCCCTGGCGCGCGCCATCCTGGCCGCCGTACCCGCACTCAGCCCCGCGAGCGACGTGGAGGCCGTACCGGGGGCGGGTCTCATCGGGACGTTCGAGGGTCGGCCGGTCCGTCTCGGGCGACCGGGCTGGGTCCACGCCGGGTCCCTGGCCGGTGAGGTGGAGCGGATGCAGCAGGCCGGCGCGACCGCCGTCCTGATCGAGGAGGACGGCACGCTGCTCGGTGCCGTCGCGGTGCGCGACGAGCTGCGGCCCGAGGCCGCGCAGGTCGTGGCCCAGCTGCGCCGCGACGGATACCACGTCACCATGCTCACCGGCGACAACACACTGACCGCGACCGCCCTGGCCCGCGAGGTCGGCATCCAGGACGTCTACGCAGATCTGCGACCCGAGGACAAGGCCGCACTGGTCGCCCAGCTGCGCACCCAGCGCCGCACCGCGATGGTCGGCGACGGCGTCAACGACGCCCCCGCCCTCGCGACCGCCGACCTCGGCATCGCGATGGGCGCGATGGGCACCGACGTCGCGATCGAGACCGCCGACGTCGCGCTCATGGGCGAGGACCTGCGTCACCTGCCCCAGGCGTTCGCCCACGCCCGCAGGGCCAGGCGCATCATGCTCCAGAACGTCGGCCTGTCCCTGGCGATCATCATCGTGCTCATGCCCCTGGCCCTGACCGGTGTCCTCGGCTTGGCCGCCGTGGTCCTCGTTCACGAGGTCGCCGAGGTCTTCGTCATCGCCAACGGCGTCCGCGCCGGCCGGACGCGGCCCCTTCCCCACGACACGATCCCAGACACGACCGCGACGGCCGAGCGTGCAGCGATGGCCGAGCGTTGACCGCCCCGACCACTGACAGGCCGGTCCGGCCGGCGGTCTCACCGGTGAGGCGACGCCTGGCGGCAGGCGTGGGTGTCGTCCTGGTCGCGGCCACCGACCTCGGTGTGAAGGCGTGGGCGGTGAACGGGCTGCAGGATCGGGTGATCAGCCTGGGCGTGGTCGACCTGCGCCTGGCGTACAATCCCGGGGTCGCCTTCTCCGTCGGTGCCGGTGCACCGGCATGGCTGGTGCTGACCGTGACCGCGATCGTCACCGCTGCGGTCGGCGTGGTCGCCTGGCGCACCGCCGCTGCCAGCACCAACGTGCGGCTGGCTGCCTTGGCCCTGGTCCTCGGCGGCGCCACCGCCAACCTCGCCGACCGCGCCGCAGACGGCGTCGTCACCGACTACCTGCACAGCGGGTGGTTCCCGACCTTCAACCTCGCCGACACCGCCATCGTCACCGGCGCCGCCCTGCTGGTGCTGTCCACCCTGCAACAGCCCGCACCCGCAACACCGAGCGAGAACGGCACGATCGGTGCCCGGTGAGGGAACCCGAGCAGGCCTCGCGTTGAGCACCGCCACGAGTGCGATCGGCGGCCGATGCTCACATCAACGTTCGTTACGATGACCGTATGGCGACCGAGGGGTGCGACCTGCTGTGCCTGGACGTGTCGCGCGCCGAGGCAGTCCGTGCAGCACTGCCAAAGGCGCACCGCTCCCAGGCGATGGCGATCACCGCCAAGGCACTGGCGGACCCGGTGCGCCTTCGCACGGCGATGGCCCTGGCCCTGGGGGCCGAGTTGTGTGTCTGCGATTTGGCGTGGGTCGTCGGGGCCGCGCCGAACCTGGTCTCGCACCACCTGCGCGTCTTGCGCCGCGCTGGCCTGGTGACCTCCCGCCGACAAGGCAAGCTGGTCATGTGCCGGCTGACATCCCTGGGCGCGGCGCTACTGGACGCCCTGGGCGTCGCCGCACCGGATGAGAGTCTGTGGGCGGCAGAGTCTGAGCTGATGAAGGCGTCCGTCAGTGGATGAGCCGACCGCAGCCGGCGGACCTCCGGCTCAAGGCTCGGCCGCCCCGGCACGGTCGGGCCGGCCACTGACCGGCCCGCGGGCAATCCTCCTGGCCCTGGTCGTCGTCACCGGAGCTGTGGTGGCGGTCCAGCTGGCCGGCTTCCTGTCGGCAGGCCAAGGCCCGGCGGCAGAACGGTCCCCGGTGGCTGCGGGCAACAGGACGGTGACGGAATACGCACCCGAGGACCGAGGCGAACCGGTGGCCCTGTCGGGAACCGGGCTGACTGGTGAGGCGATCGACATCGCCGCATGGCGCGGCGATGTCGTGGTGATCAACGTGTGGGGTTCGTGGTGTGCGCCGTGCCGTGAGGAGGCACCGATCCTGGCCGCCACGTCGGCTGCGTACGCGGACCAGGGGGTGCGGTTCGTCGGAATCAACGTGCGCGACAATTCGGCCGCGGCGATCGCGTTCGAGGAGAGCTACGGGATCAACTACCCGAGCATCGACGACAGCAATGGAAAGGCCCTGCTGAGCCTGGCCGAGCACCTCCCCGGAGCCGGGGTCCCGGTGACCCTGCTCCTGGACCGTGACGGGAGGCCGGCGGCGCGCGTCCTGGGCGCGGTGCAGGAGTCGACCCTGACCGCGCTGGTGGACACGGTCCTGGCCGCGCCGATCGCTGGGTCGTCGTGAGCGCGGTCCAGGATCTGGTCGCGACCGGCCCGTTGCTTGCGGCCGCGGTCGTCGCGGCCGTGGCGGGGCTGGTCTCCTTCGTGTCCCCCTGCGTGTTGCCCGTGGTGCCCGGGTACGTGTCCTACGTCGCTGGCGGCGCCTTGCTCGATGAGGGTGTCGCGACGCGGCGACGTCCGGTGGTGGCGGGTACGGCCTTGTTCATCCTGGGGTTCGCCTCGGTCTTCGTCGCCTACGGGGCCCTCTTCGGCGGTCTGGGCGCGACGCTGCAGTCCTCGCAAGCGGTGCTCACCCGTGTCCTGGGCGTCGTGGTCGTGGTCATGGGGCTGGTCTTCGCCGGCTGGCTGCCCCGATCCCAGCGCCAGATGCTGCCGCGGCTGCGTCCTAGGTCGGGCCTGGTCGGCGCCCCGCTGATGGGTGTCACCTTCGGGCTGGGCTGGACGCCGTGCCTGGGCCCGACCCTCGCCACGGTGCAGACCTTGGCGTTCACCGAGGCCAGCGCCGGGCGCGGGGCGGTGCTGGCCGGCGTCTACGCCGCCGGGCTCGGACTTCCGTTCATCGCGGTCGGTCTGGGCATGCGCCGGGCACTGACCGCGACCGACTGGGCCCGCCGGCACACCGTGGGGATCAAACGCGCTGGTGCGGTCATTCTCATCACCACGGGTCTGCTGCTGGTCACCGGGGTGTGGGACCACCTCATGCGCGGCCTGCAGTCCACGGTCTCGGGCTACACCACTGTTCTGTGAACGACGTCGACAAACGAAGGGCGCCCACTGATGGTGAACCACAAGCACGAAGCGGCCGAACGCGCTGCCCGGCTGGCCGAGATCCGCGATCAGCAGCGGCGCGCCGAACGCCGCCGCACGGCGGTCATCACCGGCACGAGCGTGCTCGTGGCCGGGGTCCTCATCGGAGCGACGACCATCGTGCTCGTCGGCGAGCAGCGGCGCGCCGCCGAAGTCGCCGACGCGGCCTCGGGGGAGATCGAAGGCGTCGCGACCTTCAGCGACCTGTCAGCCGGCCACGTCCAGCAGGCGGTGCAGTACGAGCAGACGCCGCCGGTCGGTGGTGACCACGCGGGTGTGTGGGCCAACTGCGGGACGTACACCGAGCCGATCCCCAACGAGCTGGGGGTGCACTCTTTGGAGCACGGTGCCGTGTGGATCACCTACAGCTCGGACCTGCCGGGCGAGCAGGTGCAGCGGCTGGCCGACCTGGCCGAGGGCAACGCGTACGTGTTGCTCAGTCCGTTCGATGGGCTGCCCGAGGAGCCGGTGGTGGCCAGCGCCTGGGGGACCCAGCTGGCGCTGGAGACGGCGGATGACCCGCGCCTGGAGCAGTTCCTGGTCAAGTACCAGCAGGGTGAGCAGACACCGGAGCCAGGTGCGCCGTGCACCGGTGGGGTGGACGCCTGATGAGCGAGAACGCTACCGCGCCGCGCAGGATCCCGACCGCTGCGGTGGTGATCCTCGTGGCCGCCGTGGTCGGAGTCGCCGGCCTGGTCGCCGGCTCGGCCTTCACCAGTGGAGGGGAACCTGTCCCGCGGCCGGCTGAGGGGTCCGCCGAGGCTGGGTTCGCCCGCGACATGCAGGCGCACCACGCCCAGGCGGTGCAGATGTCCACGGTGGTGCGTGACGCTACGGAGGACCCCGAGGTCCGGTCCCTGGCGCTGGACATCATGCTCACCCAGCAGCAGCAGGCTGGGCAGATGTACGGCTGGCTGGAGCAGTGGGACCTGCCGCAGGCCAGCCTGGCCGCGCCGATGCAATGGACGAGCGAAACCGACTCCGGCATGGGGCCCATTGAGCACGGTGCTGACGCGACCGCGGCGCCGGGATCCGACGCAGTGATGCCTGGGATGGTGAGCGATGAGGACCTGGGCAGGCTCGCCGACGCAGGAGGGGTCAACGCCGAGGTGCTGTACCTGCGGCTCATGGTGGCGCACCATGAAGGCGGCGTGGCCATGGCTCAGGCGGCGCTCGACCTGGTCGAGGACGACGACGTCCGTCGTCTGGCGCAGGCGATCGTCAGCTCCCAGACCGCCGAGCTCGCGGTGCTCAACGACATGCTCGACGCGCGGGAAGCCGCGTCGACGGGCCAGTGACCGAGCCAATCGACGCCTGGCCCGGCAGCGCCGTCGCCGAGGCCGCGGGATCCCGGCCGATCGGGGACGCGCTCGAGGATGCTGCGGTCAGTGACCGTCTTGAGGAGGCGGCTCGGCCTGGAGTGATGGCGATGCCACCGCGCCCGACGGGGCAGGGGCTACGGGCATGGGGTCGGTGGGCGTGGCGGACGCTGACGTCCATGCGGACCGCGGTGCTGCTCTTGCTGGCTCTGGCCCTGGCCGCCGTGCCCGGGTCGCTGCTTCCCCAGCGGGGGGTCGCGTTCGATCCCGGCGCCGTGACCCGCTTCGTGGCTGACAACCCGGTGGTAGGCCCGTTGTTGGACCGGCTGGGGTTCTTCGAGGTGTACTCCTCGCCCTGGTTCGCGGCGATCTACCTACTGCTCATGGTGTCCATGACTGGATGCGTCCTGCCGCGCGCCGCGCGCCTGTGGCGGTCGACGCGCGCCGAACCCCCACGGGCGCCGACCAATCTCGCGCGCTTGGACGGCCACCGTCGTACGACCGTGGACGCCGAACGGGCGCAGGTCCTGCAGGCGGCCGCGTCTCACCTGAGGGCACGGAGGTTCCGCGTCGTTGTCGACGACGATTCCGTGCGGGCAGAGAAGGGGTACTTGCGCGAGGCCGGCAACCTGGTGTTCCACCTGTCGCTGCTGGTGCTGCTCTTGGGTGTCGCGATCGGGTCGCTCTTCGGTTTCGAGGGGCGGGTGATCGTCGTGGAAGGTGCTTCCTTCACGAACACGCGGCTGCAGTACGACGAGTTCACCCCCGGGCCTTTGACTGACGCCGAGGCGCTGAGTCCGTTCTCGGTCACGCTGGACGACTTCACCGCCAGGTTCGAGACGGCCGGGCCCCAACGCGGCAGCGCCCGGGAGTTTCAGGCCGACCTGACTGTGCTGCGCACGCCCGGAGGCGACGCGCAGAAGGTCACCGTCGAGGTGAACCACCCGCTGCAGGTGGAGGGGACCAAGATGTTCCTCACTGGCCACGGTTACGCCCCGGTGGTGAGCGTCACCGATGGCCGCGGTCAGACGGTGTTCTCCGGGCCGGTGGTGTTCGTGCCCTTCGACGGTAACCTCTCCTCCGAGGGCGTGATCAAGGTCCCGGACGGGCAACCGACCCAGCTGGGGTTCGAAGGGTTCTTCCTCCCCACTGCCTCCGTCGACCCGGAGGCCGGGCCTCGATCGCTGTACCCGGACCTGGTCGATCCCCAGCTGCTGCTGACCGCCTACACCGGTGACCTCGGCCTGGGCGACGGCGCACCGCAGTCGGTCTTCCGCCTGGACAAGACCGATCTGAGCCAGGTCATGGACGGGGGCGAGCCGTTTGCGCGCGCTCTGCGACCCGGTGCGTCGATGACGTTGCCCGACGGGCAGGGGACCCTGACGTTCGAGTCGGTCTCGCGGTTCGCGAACTTTCAGATCGCTTACGACCCCGGCAAGGAACTCTCCTTGGTCGCCGGGGTCACCCTGCTGCTGGGCCTGACGGTCTCACTGGCGGTCCGCCGACGCCGGGTCTGGGTCCGTGTCACCGCAGCGTCCGCAGGCGGCGCCGTTACCGTCGAGGCTGCCAGCTACGCCCTGACCCGACGTGAGCCGGTCCCCGGCGAGCTCTCGTCGCTGCTCGCCGTCCTGCCAGGCGCCGAACCGGCCGGCAACCGCACTGCCCCGCACGACCGAGAGGACTGAACATGCCCACCCCCACCCTCCTGGCCGAGCTGAGCGACCGGCTCATCTACAGCGCCATCGCGGTCTACGCGTTGGCGATGCTCGCCTACGCCTACCAGGCCGCGCGCCGATCTCGCCCGGCAGCGGACGACGCGCCTCTCCTCGAGCCGGTCGCCGCCGGCAGACATGGCGCCGTGCTCGCCCCCCAGTCGCCGGCCTCCGCGGCCCCGCCTGGGATCCGCGACGCAGCCACGCGTCGCACGGAGCGGATCGCTGCGGCACTGACCACGCTGGCGTTCGTGCTGCACCTGGCCGGGGTCGTGGCCCGGGGTCTGGCGGCGGGCCGCGCGCCGTGGGGCAACATGTATGAGTTCACGGCCGCCGCCACACTGGCCGCCACGGCCGCCTATCTGGTGTTCTTGCGACGCCAGCCGGTGCGGGACCTGGGTGTGTGGATCCTCGCGCTGGTCACCTTGTGCCTGGGGCTGGCCGTGACGGTGCTGTACACCCCGGCGGGGGACCTGGTCCCGGCGCTGAACTCCTACTGGTTGGTCGTCCACGTCGCGGCGGCCATCATCGCCGGTGGCGTCTTCACCGTCGGGGCCGCCGCAACCGGCCTGTACCTGCTGCGCCGCCGCGCTGACGCGCGCGACGCCGACGGGGAGGCGACCCGGGGCTACGCCGGGCGGCTGCCCGCAGCCGCCGCCCTGGAACGCGTGGCTCATACCGCCCACGTGTTCGCCTTCCCGGTGTGGACGTTCGCCGTGCTGGCCGGCGCGATCTGGGCCGAGGACTCCTGGGGTCGGTACTGGGGCTGGGACCCCAAGGAGACCTGGGCCTTCATCACCTGGGTGCTCTACGCCGCCTACCTGCACGCCCAGTCCACCGCCGGGTGGCGCGGAAGGAAGGCCGGGTGGCTCGCCCTGGCCGGATACGCCGCATTCCTGTTCAACTTCGTCGGCGTGAACCTGTTCATCACCGGCCTGCACTCCTATGCCGGCGTCTGACGACCGGCCGATGCCGGTGCGCACCCGGAGGGTGGGGGACGACCCAACGGGGACGCGCCGGTGAGCACACGATCCTACGGGGCCTCCTCCTCGGCCAGGGGGTCTGGTCCAGCTGCTGCGGCCGGTGGGGACCCTCGTGTTCACGCCGCTCCCGTCCGGGGGGTCGAGCGCATCGAGGCGCAACGCCGCGCTGGTGGCGCCTCGCCACCTGGCCGCATGGCGCCCGGGCTGGCGCTGGTCGGAGCAGGCGTGGGTGGCTGGGCGACGAGCCTGGCGTTTCCTGACCGGGGGTGGTGGCCGCTGGCCTACGCCGGCATGGCGTGCCTGCTGTTGGCGATGCGCGGCGCACCACCGGTCCGCGCCGCAGGCATCGGCCTGGTCTGGGGCCTGGCCTTCTTCCTGCCGCTGGTGCACTGGGCACTGCAGGCCACCGGATCGGTGCTGCCGTGGGTCGCGCTCAGCGTGTTCCAAGCGCTGTACGTCGCCGGCTTCGGCGCACTGTGGGCCTACGCGCGCAGAGCCGTCTGGATCACCGGCCGCCCGCTCGCCCAGGCAGCCACCGCAGCCGTGCTGTGGGTCGCCATCGAGCAGGTCCGCGGCTCCTTGCCGTTCGGGGGCTTCCCGTGGGGCTTCCTGGCCTTCTCCCAGACCGAGGCGCCCGTGCTGCGACTCGCGCCCTACGGCGGGGAGGTCCTGGTCTCCGCGATCGTCGCCGCGACCGGGGCGCTGATGGCGCTTGCGCTGCAGTACCTGCGCCGCACTGCGGTGACGGCCGCGGCTCGGGCGCTGCTCGCCGCGGCGCTCCTTGCCGGCGCCCCGGGCCTGCTTCCCCTGAACGCCGGCCAGGAGAGCGGCTCACTGCTGATCGGAGCCGTCCAGGGCAACGTCCCGCAGCAGGGCGCCGACTGGGCCGAGCAGGCCCGCGACGTCACGGCCAACCACGCAGAAGGTACAGAGCGGCTCGCAGCCGACGCCGGAAGGCGTCGGCTGGACCTGGTGGTGTGGCCGGAGAGTGCCGCCGACATCGACCCCCGCACCGACCCGGCGCAGGCTTCGACCGTAGACCGCGCCGCCGCAGCGGTCGGCGCCCCACTGCTGCTCGGGACCCAGCGGTTCCCCAAAGGGCAGGACATCCGCTACAACGAGATCATCACCTGGACCGCCGGTGCGGGGGTCGGCGACACGTACGCCAAGCAGCACCCGGTGCCCTTCGGAGAGTACGTCCCCTTCCGCTCCTTCTTCCGGCGGCTGACTCCACTCGTCGACCGGGTCGCCACGGACATGGCAGCCGGCGGCGCCCCCGCGGTGATCGATGTGCGGATCGACGCGCTCGGACGAGACGTGCGCCTCGCCACCGGGATCTGCTTCGAGGTCGCCTACGCCAGCCTCATCCGCGAGGGAGTCCTCGATGGGGCAGAGCTGATTCTCATCCCGACCAACAACGCCTCGTTCGGGCGCACCCCGGAGTCGACCCAGCAGCTGGCGATGTCGCGCTTCCGCGCGGTGGAGCACGGCAGGTCGACCGTCCAGGTCTCCACCGTGGGCGTCAGCGCCATGATCAGGCCGGACGGAACGGTCGTCGCACGCACCGGCCTGTTCACCGACCAGGAGCTCATCGCCTCGCTGCCGCTGCGCACCACGCTCACCCCGGCGGCGCGACTGGGCACGGCGCCGCAGACCGCTTTCTACCTCCTGGCGGCGGCCGCCATCGTCAGCGGTGCGCTGGCAGGCCGCCGACGACGGGGCCGCGACCACAGCTGGCGTCCCTCCCCGCGGCGGCTCCGCGCGCCGGGCGACCAGACCCCGACGCTGCGCGCTCGGGCCCTGCGGATGCCGGCCCGGGTGTGGATCGGCCGCGTGTGGCCCCCGTGGCTGGAGTGGCGCCTGATCGTCGGTCTCCTCGTGCTGGTGGCCGTCGCGGCCTACACCGGGGTGCGGCTCGGCCAGGACGTCGTGGAGAAGACCACCACCGCGGTGTCGACAACTTCCGGTGCCGCGGTCCCGTGAATCTCGACCATCACGGTTGCCCCGGTGGCGCCCCCGAGGGCCCCGAGCCGTTCAGGCGCGCGAGGTAGGCGTTGTACTCCTCGAGCTCGGCGTCGGCGCCGCCGTCTCGGTCGATCTGCCGGTCCCGCGCCCTGGACCGCTGGGTGTCGTTGCGCTGCCACCTACTGGCGATCAGCAGGAGCATCAGCAGTCCTGGCGCCTCCCCGTAGGACCAGGCCAGCCCACCGGCCAGCTGCTGGTCCCGCAGGGGATCGATCTCCCAGCCGATTGGCGGCGCAGCGAACAAGGGGACCATCGGCGCGGTGGCCATCATCACGATCACCCCGAAGAACGCGTGCAGGGGCATCTCCAGCACCAGGTCCAGTGCCCGGCCATGATGGGTCTGCCGGATCGGCAAGGGGTCGGTGGACAGCACCGGCACCGTGAACAGCAGCCCGGCCACCAGGAACCCCACCTCCAGGGCCAGGTGCCCGGTCCAGGTGCGCAGCAACGGGTCGGCGAGCTCGGCCAGGTACAGGCCGTAGAACGCGAGCAGGAACAACGGCACCATCACCGCCGGGTGCAGCACCACCCGACTGACCGGACTGCGCAGGGCCCGCCGCGCCGAGACCAGCACCAGCCGGCCCACCCCCCGGTGCGGGGTCGCGCGCAGCAGCAACGTGCCGGGGCGCCCCAGCACCAGCAGCGGCGGGACGAGCATCATCAACGTCAGCTGCTGGAACATGAACGCCGAGAACAGCCGCAGCCCGTACCCCTCGATGCCCGCGCCCGTCACGACCGCCAGCACCACACAGCCCACCGTGAACGAGATGGTCGCGCCGATCGACCAGCGCCGCCCTCCCAGCCACAGTCGGCACGCGCCCGCCAGGTACAGCACCAGCAGCACCACGGCCAGCACCGGAAGGACCGGCACGGGCTGCAGCGTCGGTGCCAGCATCGTCTCCAGGGACGGTGGTGCGGTCGGCAGCCACACCGGCCCCGTGACGCCCGGGTCGTCCTGCACCCGCTCCTCCTCCGAGTCTGTGCGCTTCCTTCCGACGGCCAGATGGATTTGCAGGCCATCGTCCGGGCCGCGAAGCGAGGGCGACCACAGCGCGCTAGGGTGACGTTATCTGAAGATCCGCGCAGATGAGGAGATGCCCATGGGTCGGGTCCTGCCGCTGGACGGCTGCATCGGTGGCGATCCGCAGTCGCAACGCGTGGCGCTGGTCCGCGCCAGCGTCCCGGACGACGCCGAGGCAGGGTCGCTTGCCGAGCTGTTCCGACTCCTCGGTGACGTACGGCGCACGAAGATCCTCTATGCGTTGCTGGAGGCCGGTGAGCTGTGTGTGTGCGACATCTCCGCGGCGGTGCAGGTTCCCGAGGCGTCGGTGTCCCAGACGATGCGTCTGCTGCGGGCCTCGGGGGTGGTGGACAACCGGCGTGAGGGCCGACGGGTGTACTACCGGTTGGCCGACGCCCACGTGCGGATGTTGCTGGACGTGTGCCGGGAGCACACCGGACACGAGGGCAGCCGCTGATGGGCGCCGGGCACGGTCACGGCCCCGTCGCGGAGCACGCTGGTGGGCGTTACCGCAGCCGCCTGGCCGGAGCGTTCCTCCTGACCGCGACGTTCTTCGCGGTCGAGCTGGCAGCGGGGCTGGTCTCCGGCTCGCTCGCGCTGATCTCCGACGCCGGGCACATGGCCGCCGACGTCGTGGCACTGGGGGCGGCCCTGCTCGCCACCCGGATCGCCACCCGCCCCGACCCCACGGGGCGGCGAACCTACGGCTCGTACCGCGCGGAAGTGTTCGCTTCCGGCCTGACGGTGCTGATCATGCTCGGTGTCGGGGTGTACGTGGTGGTCGAGGCGATCAGTCGGATCGGCGAGGACCCGTCCCTGCCCTCGGGCGTGATGCTCGTGGTCGGTTTCGTGGGCCTGGTGATCAACGTTGTCTCCATGCTGCTGCTGCGCAGCGGGTCCAAGGACAGCCTCAATGTCCGGGGCGCCTACTTCGAGGTGGTGGCCGACGCTGCCGGTTCGGTCGGCGTCATGGTCGCCGGTGTTCTGATCATCGCCACCGGGCGGCCGGTCTGGGACCTCGTCGTCGCGCTGGCGATCGCCGTCTTCGTCATCGTCCGTGCCGTCACGCTGGGGCGGCAGGTCCTCGCGGTACTGGGCCAGCACGCACCCGTCGGCATCGACCCGGAGGCCGTCAGCCGAGAGCTGGGCGCCGTGCCGGGCGTGAGCGCCATCCACGACCTTCACCTGTGGGTGCTGACCTCCGGGATGAACGTCGCCACCGCTCACCTCGTCGCGAGCAGCGGCGCCGATCACGCCGCGGTCCTGGCCGGTGCCCGGGACGTCCTGCGCGATGGCTTCGGCATCGCCCATGCCACGCTCCAGGTGGAAACGGCTCAGCAGCAGCACGAGTGCTCGGACCTGACCTGGTAGCCGCTCAATCGACCGGCGTCCCCGCCGAGCGCTTGGGGGACCCAGGTTGCTCCGTGCCCCCGGGGTCATTGGCGTCGGCGCGCTCGGCCATGCGAGTGAGCATCGCGTTGTAGGCGGCCAGATCGGCGTGGCCGCTGCGGTCCGCGGCGCGGTCCAGACGTTTCGCGGTGCGCTCGTCGTCCTTGGTCCACGCCAGGGCGATACCGATGGCCAGGGCGAGCATCGGCACCTCGCTGATGCCCCACGCGATCGCGCCACCGTCCCGCTGGTCCTCCAGCGCGGACGGCCCCCACGGTCGACCCAGCATCCCGAACCACTCAGGGACAAGGAGGGTCTCCTGCATGACCAAGGCGACGCCGAAGAACGCGTGGAACACCATGGTCGCGAAGAGCAGCAGGAGTCGGATCGGGAACGCGGGCCGCCGTGGGCCCGGGTCGATGCCGACCAGGGCGTTGACGAACAGGTAACCGGCGAGCGTGAAGTGCGCCACCATCAGCACGGTTCCGATCTGCCACCGAAGGGCGTACTCGAACGCCGGCGTGTAGTAGAAGATCACCAGCGACCCGGCGAAGTTCACCGCAGCCACGACCGGGTGCGACCAGAACCGCGCCCAGCGCGAGTGGACGAGTCCCAGCAGCCACTCCCGTGGCCCCCAGGAGGCGTCGTGCCGCACCGGCAGAGCACGTGCGGCGAGCGTCACCGGCGCCGACAGGGCCAGGAAGATCGGCACGACCATGATCAGGACCATGTGCTGGATCATGTGCGCGCTGAACAGCACGTGCCCGTACACCGCCGGGCCACCGGAGGTCACCCATCCCAGCAGCACGAGCCCCGTGACGGCACACGCCGTCCGGGTGAGCGGCCACCGGTCCCCGCGAGCACGTAGGCGGCGCACCCACCGCAGGTAGACGACCAGGGCGCTGGCGCAGCCGGCCGCGATGATCAGGTCCCACCGGAAGGACGTCAGCCACAGCTCGACGGTCGGGGCCGGCGGCAGCGGATGGCCGGTGATGACCTCGGCCGGGGTGAGGTCACCGCTGGCCGTCACGGCGCCGGGTGGTTCGGTGCTGCCGAGCCCGACCGCGACACCGGACACAGCGCCCATGACCGCGAGCTCGACGGCCACGAGGCGCCAGAACAGCGCGGGTGCTCGGCCCGACGCTGTCGGCCCGAGGCGGGGTATCACGGACCGGCGATGCACCAGGCCAGGAGCGCCAGGCCTCCGGTCAGCAGCACCTTGGCGACGATCAGCGTTCCGTAGGGCGTCGTCAGATCCTCGGGCCCGTCGGTGCGCAGGACTACGTTGACCAGCCCTGAGACCACGACAGCGGCCAGCGACCACGCCGCTACCGGCGACCAGCGCGCGACGGTGGTGCCCAGGGCGCCGCCGAGATGACGAGCCACGAGCGCGATCGCCGCGAGCCCCCCGATCCACAGCGCGGCACCGACCAGGTGCAAGAACATCGCGCCCACCCCATGAGGAACCAGTAGCCCGCCGCCGCGCCGAGGAGGGCGAGGACCGCCAGGATGACGACCATCTTCATGCTGCGCCGCGTCCGCGGGGCCTCCGCATCCGACGGCTTGGCTGGCGCGGCGCCGCTCTGGGCGCCGATCTTCGGCTTGTTGGCGATAACGCGCTGCTCAGTCACATCGTGGCCACATCTATCGTTGGACGGCCCCACGGAGCACCGTGAGCCACCGAAGAGATCGGCCGGTCACCGCACGAAAGAAGCATGAGCAACGGGCGAGATGCCATCTGTCCCCGTCCGACCGGTGGGCGGACCGCGAGACGTGGCGGGATCGTCGGACGGGAACTCGCCGTGGCGGGCGCCCCGGGGGGCTAGGTCAGCTCGATGACGAGGGAGACCGCGTAAACCGCGATGACCAGCCCGAATGCGACCAGCGGCAGCACCAATCCGAGCCGGGAAGGCCGCTTGCGCGGCTTAGTCATCTTCCCCTCCTGCACGTGCCACATCGGACGATTCGGGAGTCTGCCATTCAGACGACGTTGACACGTGTTCGGCAGGCGCAGGCCTACCGCCTGGCCACTCCTCCGCATCCGGTGCCCCAACTCGTTGGGTATCGCCGGCAAGGACGCTCGCTTGACGTCCCGCATCTAGCTCCCGCTCGGACTGGAGCAGGTGCTGTCGATCGAGCGCCGCCAGGGCTGCCCGCTCGTTGCGGTCCGCATGAACGATCTTGCGCATCGCGAGCCAGAAGATCAGGCCGACGCCTGCACTCGGGGCGAGGGCACCGAGGATCTCCAGCACGTGCATCCCTCCCTGATTAAGGACCGCCTGCCCCGTCCTTCGGCCGGCGCTTCTCTTCAATCGGTATGACGAGCCGGCGCTGGGCACCCACGGAGAGAGCGGGCCGCGCAGGTGACCGCGTGCAGGGAGACTACCGGGTAGATCCGGTCGAGCGGTCTGGCGTGCCGCGAGTGAGTGCCGTGGCCGCTCTGGCCCGCATGGATCGAGGATCTCTCGTCGGTGTCATTCGGACGGCGCACCGGTAAGGGCGCTCACCGCCGCGCGGAGCCAGGGCGTGACGAGGGCAACGGTGGGGACCGCGAGCACGGCGGCGCCGGCGAGGTAGGCGCCGGCGGCAACTGCCCGGGCGTGCCCCCGAGGCCCGTCGTCGGGGTAGACGTCTTCCAGGCGCGCGCGGCGCAGCGCGACCTCGTGCCCTGCGGCCTTCGGCTCAAGGGCACAGAGGGCACGGCGCAGGGGCCCGGGCCCGGTGCGCTGTGCCGCGACGTCGTCGGCGAGCATCTCCAGCAGGGTGCTGACGGCGTCCAGGGCGAGGCGACTGCGGACCACGCGGGGGAAGGCGACGTGCAGGGCGGTGAACGCCTCCAGGACGAGGTCGTGGCGGGCGCGCAGATGGGCCCGCTCGTGCTCGACGACGGCGCGCGTCTCGGCCTCGTCGAGCACCTGGAGCACCCTCTCGGTCACGACGACGCGCGCGGGCCGACCGGGGACGCAGTACGCCAGCGGGACGGTGCCGCTCAGAACGTGGAGCCGGGCGGCGTCGTCGTCGAACGCGCCCAGGAGATCAAGGGCGTCCCGCTGCCGACGGCGACGGCGTCGCAGTACGACGCCGAGCCGCAGGGTGGTGACGGTCAGCCGCAGGACGATGGTGCCCGCGGTGAGCGCGGCGACGGAGGCCGCGACCAGCAGCCAGGCGTCGCGCGCGCCCTGCTCGCTCCGCACCGCCCGCCAGATCTCCTCCGGCGCGGCGAGGGCGGCGCCGACGGCGGCGAGCACCGCGGCAAGCGCCCCAGCCTGCCAGAGCACCACGGCCGCCCGGGGCGCCCGGTGCAGCGGTCGGAGCCGCGCGAGCGCGACAGGCGCAGCGACCGACAGCAGGACGGCGAGGGCTGCGAGGGACAGTGCCGTCACGGTGCTCCGCGCGGGGCGGTCACGGTCGCGGGCTGCCGGTCAGAGCGCGGGACGCCCGAGGGCGGCGCGGAGCGCATCGGCCTCGGCGGAGCTGACCCGCCCGATGAAGTGCTGGAGGGCGGCGACGCGGGCGTCGGTCCCGTCGCTCAGGCCGAGGGCATCCAGCATGAGCTCGGCCGTGGTCTGCTCGCGGCTGCGCAGCGGGGCATAGCGATAGGCGCGGCCCTCCCGGAGCTGCGTGACCGCGCCCTTCTTGGCGAGGCGGTCCATGACGGTCATCACAGTGGTGTAGGCGAGCGGCCGGTCCGCCTGGAGCGCCTCGTGCACCTCGCGGACGGTGCACGGCTGCTCGGCGTCCCACAGATGCGCCATGACGGCGCTCTCGAGCTCACCCATCGCCATGGCGCAGATCCTACCGGGACCTTTGGACCTTGTCGTACTACTTGACACGTACTAGGCCGTGTAACATCTACGACGTTCTGTAGTAGACAACACGAACGTCAGGAGATCGCCCCGGTGGACACCCTGGAGCTCGCACGCCTGCAGTTCGCGGTCGTGACGATCTACCACTACTTCTTCGTCCCCCTGTCGATCTCCCTGGCGGCCCTGACTGCGGGCCTCCAGACGGCGTGGCACCGCACGGGGCGCCCGCACTACAGAGAGCTCACGTTGCTTGTGGGCAAGCTTCTCATGGTCACCTTCGCCGTGGGCGTCGTGACCGGCCTGGTGCAGGAGTTCCAGTTCGGCCTGTCCTGGAGCGACTTCGCCCGCTTCTACGGGGACGTCTTCGGCCCCACCCTCGCGATCGAGGGCATGCTTGCCTTCTTCCTGGAGGCCACATTCCTGGGCCTGTGGTTCTTCGGCTGGGACCGCCTGCCCCGGCTCGCGCACCTCGCGACCATCTGGGTGGTCGCCATCGGGACGCTGCTGTCCGCCTTCATCATCCTCGCCGCCAATTCGTTCATGCAGAACCCCGTCGCGTACCAGGTCGACCCGCGGACGGGCCGGGCGCAGCTGGACAGCTTCTGGGCCCTCATGGTCAACGAGGTCAACCTCGTGGCGTACCCGCACACCATCGCCGGCGCCGCCATGACCGGCGGCGCGCTGCTCATGGCCGTCGGCGCCTGGCGTGCATGGGGCCGCGGTCCCACCGCGCGGGGGGAGCAAGACCACCTGGCATGGCGCACCCTCGCCCGCCTCGGCGGATGGGTCACGGCGGTCGCCGGGCTTGCCGTCGCGATCACGGGGGACCTGCTCGGCAAGGTCATGACGGCCGTCCAGCCGATGAAGATGGCCGCGGCGGAGGCCCTGTACGTCACGCAGGCCGGCGCGCCGTTCTCCGTCTTCGCGATCGGGGACCCACGTAGCGGCGGAGAGCCCTTGCTCTCCCTCGACGTCCCGTACTTGCTCTCGCTCCTCGCGCACGGCGACCCCGGCGCGACCGTCCAGGGCATCGACGACCTCCAGGCGCAGTACGTGCAGGAGCACGGCCCCGGCGACTACGTGCCGTGGGTCCCCGTCGCCTACTGGACCTTCCGGCTGATGATCGGCACCGGCATGCTGGCGGCCACCCTCGCCGTCCTGTTCTTGTGGGTCACGCGTCGCGGCCACGGCCTCGTGCGGCACGGAGGCGGCCTCGCGGGCGCGGCCCGGGGCGTGCTCGCCGGCAGGGAAAGCCTGCGGACCCTCCTCGGCACCGGCGTTCTCGCCTGCCTGCCGCTGCTGCCCGCGCTGCCGGTGCTCGCCAACAGCTTCGGGTGGGTCTTCACCGAGACCGCCCGTCAGCCGTGGCTCGTCTTCGGGCTGTTCCGCACGGAGGGCGGCGTGGGCTCAGGCCTCACCAGCGCCGAGGTGCTCACTTCCCTCGTCGGCTTCGGACTGGTCTATGGCGTCCTCGCGCTCGTCTGGTACCGGGCTGTCCGGCACCTCGTCGCAGAGGACCTCACCTCGCGCCCCGTCCGCACCAACGGGGCCGACGCCGACGACGGCGACGGCGCGCCCGTCCCCACCTACTGAGGAGTCCCGTGGATCTTGCCCTGCTGTGGTTCGGCCTCGTGGTCCTGTGCTGGGTGCTCTTCCTGGTGCTCGAGGGCTTCGACTTCGGCGTCGGGATGCTCGCCCCCGTCCTCGGCCGCGGCGGCGCGCAGCGCGGCGCAGCACTGCGGACCATCGCACCGGTGTGGGACGGCAACGAGGTGTGGCTCGTCGCGGCGATCGGGACGATGTTCGCCGCGTTCCCCGACTGGTACGCCTCCGCGCTGTCCGGTCTGTACCTGCCCATGGCGGCCCTGCTGCTGTGCCTCGCGGTGCGGGGTGTGGCCCTGGAGTTCCGGGGCAAGCGCGACGACGAGCGGTGGCGCGCGCGCTGCGACGCGGCCCTCGCCGTCAGCTCGGCCGCCACGGCCTCGCTGCTCGGCGCGGTGGTCGGCGTGCTCGCGGGCGGGCTCGCGCTCGGCCCGGACGGGGAGGTCGCAGCGGACGGCGGCGCGCTCGCCCGGACCGCCGGGACGCTCGCCCAGCCCGGTGCCCTCCTGGGCGCCCTCGGCGGCCTCGCCGCCGCGGCCCTGCTCGGCGCGACGTACCTCGGGCTCCGCACGACGGGTGGCGTCCGGGACCGGGCCCGGGCGTGGGTCGGCCCGTCCGCCGGTGTCCTCACCGCCGTGGTGCTGGTCGCCGGCATCGGAGGAGGGCTCCCGGGCACCGTCGTCGGTGCGTGCGTCGCCGTCCTCGGCGCTGCGGCCCTCGCGGCCCGTGCCGGCAGGGAGGCCTGGGCGTTCGCCCTCTCCGTAGCCGTCCAGGCTGTCGTCGTCGTCGCCCTGTTTGTGCAGGACGCCCCGGTGCTGCTGTCCAGCACGCTCGACCCGGCGTGGTCGGTGACGATCGAGTCTGCGCGGGCGAGCGCGTACGCGCTCAGCACCATCAGCTGGGCGGCTCTGGTCCTCCTCCCCGGCGTCCTCGCGTACCAGGGGCTGGCGTACTGGGTGTTCCGGCGGCGCGTGGCGAGCGACCCCGTGCCCACATGAGCGCCGCCCCGTCCCGCGGCGGGCGTGGCCCCGGCCCGGTCGACCTGCGTCTGCTCCGCCTCGCCGCGCCCGTCCGCGGTGCCCTCGCGGCGCTCGTCGCGGTGGCCGTCGCGCAGGCCCTGACGACGGTCGCGGTGGCGCTCACGCTGACGTGGCTGGTGGTGGCTCTGGTCGAGGGTGCGCGGTGGGAGCAGGCCCTGCTCGTCCTGTCCGCGGCGCTCGTCGTGCGCACGGGGCTCGCCCACGCGCAGCCGACGGTCGCCCAACGCGTCAGCGGCGCTGCGGTCGCGGGCGCACGCGCGGTCGGCCTCAAGTCGCTCATGCGCGATCCTGGCGCCGCGGTCCGGGCGGGCGGTGACCCGGCCGCGGTCCTGTCCACGGGACTCGACCCACTCCGGCCCTGGTTCGCGGCCTACCTGCCCGCGCTCGTGGTCGCCGGCGTGCTGCCTCCGGTCGTGCTCGCGCTGCTCGTGCTGGTCGACTGGCCGTCCGCCATGACCGTGCTGCTCACCCTGCCGCTGGTGCCCCTATTCGCGGTGCTCGTCGGGTGGGCCACCCGACGCGGCGCCGACCAGCAGTACGCGCACGGCGGCCGGCTCGCCGGGCACTTCCTCGACGTGGTCCGCGGGCTGGTGACGCTGAGGCTTTACGACCGCGCCGAGCGCCAGGTCGAGCAGGTCAGGCGGTCCAGTCGGGCGTACGCCCGAGCCACGACCCGGGTGCTGGGCGTGGCCTTCCTGTCCTCGACCGCGCTCGACCTCGTCGCGACCGTGTCCGTCGGGATCGTCGCCGTGGGCGCCGGGGTGCGGCTGGCGGGCGGCGAGATGGCTCTCTGGCCGGCCCTCGCGGCGATCATGCTCGCGCCCGAGGCATACCGCCCGCTGCGGGAAGCCGGGGCGCAGTTCCACGAGTCCGCGCAGGCGAGCGCCGTGATGGACCGCCTCGACGCGATGGCAGGGGCAGGCGGGGGCACCGCACGTGAGGACGGCGAGGGGAGGGGTCGGCGGCGGGGGCACAGGGCGCCTCAGTTCGGTTCGCGGGGCGCCGGCGGCCGGTGGTCCTCCCAGACGTGACGGTGCGAGCCGGGGAACTGGTCGCCATCGTCGGGCGGTCCGGCAGCGGCAAGACGACGCTCCTGCGGCTGATGGCCGGGCACGGCACGCCCGACCGCGGCCGGGTCTGGGCGCGTGGCGCCCTGCACGTGCCCCAACGGCCCCAGCTGCCGCCGGCTCGTACGGTCCGTGAGGCGCTCGGCACCGGCGATGAGCGTGCTGCGGAGGTGCTCGCGGCGCTCGGGCTGGGCGAGGTGGCCCTCGGCACGCCGCTCGGGGAGGACGGCGGCGGTCTCTCGACCGGGCAGAGGCACCGCCTCGCGCTCGCACGGGCGCTCGTGCTGGCCGAGGACGCCGGGGCGGCGGGGGAGGACGTCGCGCTGCTGCTGGACGAGCCCACTGCGCACCTCGACGCGGGCGCTGAGCAGGCCGTCCTCCGGCGCCTGCGCGACGCCGCGGCGCGCGGGGTCGCGGTGCTGGTCGCCACCCACCGCGAACCGGTGTCCCGGGCCGCGGACCGGGTGGTTCGCGTCGAGCAGGCCCGTCTGACCGAGCGGGCGCCCGGTGCGACGCCCGAGGGCGCAGGGTCGGGTGGGGCCGCGGCGCCGCACGACGACGTGACGGGCCGTGAGCTGCCGGTCGCCTCCGACGGCACCACGGAGGACACCGGCCTCCTCGTGGGGGTCCGGCGGCAGTGGTCCGCGATGGACGCGCGCGCCCGGTTCGCGGTCGCGGCCGTCGCGGGGGCAGCGTCCCTGCTCTCAGGGGTCGGCCTGACGGTGGCCGCCAGCTGGATGATCGTGCGCGCCTCCGCTCAGCCGCCGATCCTCACCCTGTCGCTCGCGGTGGTCGCCGTGCGCGGCTTCGCCATCGCGCGGCCCCTCTTCCGCTACCTCGAGCGACTCGCCTCCCACGACGCCGGGTTGTCCCTCCTGGCGGGGTGGCGCGGGGACGTGGTCGCGGCGCTGATCCCACAGGTGCCCGGCCGTCTCACCGCCCGCCGGGGGACGCTCCTGCTCCGCGTCGTGGAGGACGTCGACACAAGGCTCGACGGGCGCGTGCGCGGGGCTGTGCCGATCGCGGCCGTAGTGACAGCGCTCGCCGTCGCGACGGCGGGCCTCGCGTGGCTGCATCCAGCGACCCTCCTGCCGTGGGCGCTCGCGGTGGTGACCGCGGGTATCCTCGCACCCTGGGCGGTCCTCCGTGCCGACCGGCACCACGGTCCGGTCCTGGAGTCGACCGGCGAGGCGCTCCACGACGCCGTCGTGGCCGCGGTGGAGGGCGCTGACGGGCTCGACCGGGCGGTACGCCGCGAGCTCGCCGCCCGCGAGCAGGCGGCGGAGGCGGCCCGCGCGCAGGACGCGCGGACCGACGGCCTCGGGCGCGCGGTCGCCGAGGTCGGTGCCGCGGTGGCGGTCGTGGGCGCGGCACTCGCCGCCGCGCTCGCCCCGCGCAGCGACCTCGGACCGGAGGAGGTAGCGGTGCTCCTGCTCGGTGCGGTCGCGACCGGGCAGGTGCTCCTGGAGCTCCTGCCAGCGGCCCGGGCCCGTCATCGCGGTGCCTCCGCCGCGAACCGGCTCGCCGCACTCGGTGCGGTAGCCGGCGCCCCCGCCGTCGCCTCCGATGCCGGCGCCCGCCGGACCCAGCAGAGCGACGCCTGCGAGGGCGTCGTCGTCGCGGGCCTGCACGCGGGGTGGGGCGGCCGACCTGTCCTGGATGGCGTCGACCTCAGCGTCGCACCTGCCCAGGTGCGCGAGATCACCTGGCCCTCCGGCGGCGGCAAGTCGACCCTGGCCGCGGTGCTCGTGGGGCTGCGGGCTCCCGCAGCCGGCCGGGTCGTGGTGTGCGGACGGGAGCCGGCGGACGCCCGTCGGGAGGGCCTCGTGGCGCTCGCCGGCGACGCCGACCACGTCTTCGCGACGACTCTGCGCGAGAACCTTCGCCTCGCGTGCTCGGACGCCCCAGACGACGCCCTGGTGCGGGCGCTGCACGACGCCCATCTGGGCGGGTGGTTCGCCGGCCTGGAGGACGGGCTCGACACGTGGCTGAGCGGGGCGACGATCTCCGGGGGGGAGCGGCGACGGCTCGTCCTTGCGCGCGCGCTGCTGCGTGACCCGGCCGTACTGGTCCTGGACGAACCGACCGCCGGGCTCGCTGCCGCCGACGCCGACGCACTCCTTGAGGCACTGCGGGACCGTGCGCACGATCGACGACCGCCGCGTGCCCTTCTGGTGATGCACCACGCGGTCGCGCCCCGCCCGGTTCCACGCCCGCGACTGACAGTGAGGATGTGGGGAGACCCAGCAACGGCCGGTCCTGATTCAGCGACTGACTGACTTCGTGTACTGAACGCGATCTGTCGCGGGCGTGGAACCGGGCCTCCGCACGCGGCGGGAGGGGTCGGCGGTCGCGCAGGACCCACGGCAGGCCGGCGAGCGCGCGGCCCGCCGCGCCGACCGCATGGGCTTGCCTGTCCGATATGCGCTGCGGGTCTCCCTGCGCACAGACGAACAGAGCATCGACCTGTACGCGCCCATCGCCAACCAGCTCCGCATCCCGGTGCCGACCGAAATCACCGCTGGCTGAGTTTCCGTGGGGCAACGTTGCGACCTGCGAAGGTGGCAGCGGTCCGGCAGGGTGTCGGGTCGGCAGTCCGCTCTTCTCGGGCTATTGGGTCCGACTGCGCACAGCCTCGAAGGCTGCAAGAGCTTTGTCGTCGGCGTCGGGCAGGGTGTGCAGGTACTTCTGCGTCGTCATGATCTGCGAGTGGCCCATGCGCTGCATGACGGTCTTCAGGTCGGCCCCGCCAGCGAGCAGCCACGAGGCGTGCGCATGGCGAAGGTCGTGCATGCGTACGTTGAAGTCGATGCCGGAGCGCTGCACCGCCGGCCTCCAGTACCGCGTGTTGAACGTCGCTCGTGAGAGTGGGTGACCACCGGCGACCTCGCGCGACGGGAACATTAGGTCGTCAAGGGCGAGGCCCAGCTCGGCGATGCGTGCAGCGAGGACGTCGAGGAGCCTCTGCGACACCCGCAGCGTCCGGGGTTCGTCGTCTTTGGGGTAGGGCTTGGCGAGCATCCGCTCGCCGGTGGGGGAGTCCTTGCGCGAGACCTCGACGATCGTTTCCTCGACGGTGATCGAGCGTCGAAGGAAGTCCACGTGCCGTGGGCGCAGCGCGACGAGCTCACCCCAACGGAGGCCGGTCTCGATCGCTGTCATCACCAGTGGCTTGAAGCGGTCGGGGATCTCGGCGAGCACGGACGTGTACTCCTCGGGAGTCAGTGTCCGCGCTTTCCTCGCGACGACCTTGGGCAGCTCGGTGTCTTCGCACGGGTTGAAGGCGATGAGACGGTCGCGCACAGCGCGGGCGAACACCGAGTGCAGCATCACGTGGTACTTCGCGATCGACCGAGGTGACAGGCCCTGCTCGACGCCTCGCGTCACCCAGTCTTGGACCGTCGACGGCATGATGCGGGCCAGCGTCATCTTGCCGAAGAACGGCACGAAGTGGTTGCGAAGGTAGGACACGTAGCCGGCTCGGGTGCTCACCTCGAGGTGCCGTGACGGCAGCCAGACGTCTTCGGCGTACTCGCGGAAGGTGATGGCGCCACCCCGTGGGTCGATCCACGTGCCGTCGGCGACCTTCCCCTCCGCCTTCATGGCCGCCTTCAGAGCTTCTCGGCTGGTCGAGAACGTTCCGGCAGTCCGCTTCTCGCCGAAGGGGTCCCGGTACCGCGCTTGGTGTCGGACGGAGCCGTCGGCGCTTCGACGCTTGGCGACCCAGGCCATGCGGCGACCTCTTCCGTACGTGTGGTGTGGGCAAAATGTGGGCAAGCGACGGGCGCACACATGCGGCCCGTCCCGAACGATGGCGGACTCAGAGTTAGCCGTTGACCTGCACATTCGCTCCGTGCGAGCCTACTCAACCACGGGCGTCGACGGTAGAGCACTCGGCTCATAACCCAGAGGTCGCAGGTTAAAATCCTGCCCCCGCTACTTGAAGTAGCAGTTCAGAGGCCCTTTCGATCTTCGGATCGGGAGGGCCTCTGGCGTTGGTGTCAACGAGGTGTCAACACCGGTTGCCTGGAAGTCGCCCGAACTGGCGCAGACATCGCCGAACACTGCCCAGTCACGTGGAGGTCCTGGGCGGTGATGGACACAGAGGTTGATCATTTGGCGGACTGGTGGTCGGCCGCCGGGGACGGCGTGGGCTCCTGTGGCGGTTGTGGACTGCCGACGAGACCGGCAGGTCGCAGAACCGGGCGTTGCCCCCGCCAGTGCTCGCTGTCGTCAACCCGTGACCTTCGTTTTCGGCCCGTGCGATTGAGTATGGTTGGTACATGCAACTAGTTGAGTCGACGGCCGACCTTGCCTCGGTGGAGTCGATCGAGCAGGAGCTGACCTTGCTGGTGCGTCGGGCCCAGAAGGTGTACCTGCGCGGGGCCCCGGCGGCGCAGGTCGTGGAACGGGCGGCCTATGGGATTCTCGCGTGGCTCCACGACATGGGCCCGCTGCGCCCCGGCGCTCTGGCGGCCCACTTCCACCTGGATGCCTCCACGATCAGCCGCCAGGTCACCTCTCTGGAGCAGGCCGGCCTGGTCGCGCGCGAGCCCGACGCCGAGGACCGACGTGCCTGCCGGCTGCGGCTCACCGAGCACGGTCAGGAGGTGTTGACCGCGACGCGGGCGGAACGGCGCGGCGTCGTCCGCGGGCTGCTGCAGTCCTGGTCTCGCGAGGACCTGGCGAACTTCGCGTCCCTGCTGGCCGCCTTCAACGCCGGCCTCGACCACCAGCTGAGCCAGTCCACCCGAGAAGAGAGTCAGCCATGAGCACCTCACCGTCGCCCCGAGCCGAGCAGCCCGCGGCGCCGACCGAGCAGGTGATGCCGATCCTGACGCACCGGCAGATCCTCATCGTGTTGGTGGGTCTGATGCTGGGCATGCTGGTCTCCGCCTTGTCCCAGACGATCGTGGCCACCGCGCTGCCCACGATCGTCGGGGAGCTCGGTGGTCAGGACCAGCTGGCCTGGGTCGTGTCTGCCACGTTGTTGACCTCGACCGCGTCCACCCCCATCTGGGGCAAGCTCTCGGACCTGTACGGCCGCAAGATCATGTTCCAGTCAGCGATCGGGATCTTCCTGGTCTCGTCCCTTGCCGCCGGGTTCGCCCAGAACATGGGGCAGCTGGTCGGGTTCCGCGCCGTGATGGGGATCGGCGTGGGAGGGCTGATGGCACTTTCCCAGGCGATCATCGGTGATGTCGTCAGCCCTCGCGAGCGTGGCCGCTACCAGGGCTACATCGGCTCGGTCTTCGGCCTGGCTACCGTCGCCGGGCCCTTGCTCGGCGGCTTCCTGGTCGAGCACCTGTCGTGGCGGTGGACTTTCTGGGTCGGGATCCCTGTCGGCATCGTCGCCCTCGTGGTGACGGAACGCGTGCTGAAGCTGCCGTTCCCCCGCCGCCAGCACGCGATCGACTGGCTGGGAGCGTTCTTCATCGTCGCCGGGATCAGTGCGCTGCTGCTGATGCTCTCCCTCGGTGGCAAGGAGTTCGCCTGGAACTCGGTCTGGACCTATGGCCTGGCCGCGGTGGCGCTGGTGATGCTCGCGCTCACGGTCTGGCAGGAACGCCGGACGGCCGAGCCGATCATGCCTCCTCGGCTGTTCGCCAACCACACGTTCGTCATCACCAGCCTGGCCGGGTTCGTGGTCGGGGTCGCCATGTTCGGCGCCATCATCTTCCTGCCTCAGTACCTGCAGATCGTCAAGGGCGAGTCGCCCACCGCCTCCGGTCTGCTGACCCTTCCGTTGATGGTCGGACTGCTGATCACCTCGATTGGGTCAGGGCGCCTGATCACCCGTTCCGGCCGCTACAAGATGTTTCCCGTCGCGGGTCTGCTGGTCGCCGCCGGTGGGCTGGCGCTGATGAGCCGACTGTCGGTGGACACCCCGCTGTGGCTCGCCGGGGTGTTCATGTTCATCACCGGCGCCGGCATCGGTATGGTGATGCAGGTCCTGGTCCTGGCGACCCAGAACGCGGTGCCCCATGCCGACCTCGGCGTGGCCACCTCCGGGGCGACCTTCTTCCGCTCCCTCGGCGGCGCGATGGGAGTGGCAGTCTTCGGCGCGCTGCTCACCCACCGGCTCCGCGACACCATCCCCGCGCAGCTCGAGGCGGCAGGCTTCCCCGCCGACCAGATGCCCCGCGGGGCCGCGACCCTGGGCAGTCCCGAGCAGATCGCCGACCTGCCGGAGCCCATCCATCTCGCGGTCACCACCGGGTTCGCCGAGGCACTGCAGACCACGTTCCTGGCCGCCGTACCCTTCGCGTTGCTCGGGTTCGTCATCCTGCTCTTCCTTCGCGAAGCTCCCCTGCGACACACCCGGGGGCACACCTCGGGCGAGGACGTCGCCGCCGCGTTCGAGACCGCGGTCGACCCCGACGCGCACCTCACCGCCGAAGAAGACGCACCCGCGCCGGGCGATCCCCAGCCACCGGGGGTGCCCCGGCGTCGCTAGGTGTTGTGGTTCAGGAGCTGGTGACGCATGCGGGATGCAGGAAACGGGTGTCCTGACCCCGACGCCGTTCGCCCTCCGTTGTCGCCCTGACCGGCGGATCGTGGCCGTGACACGCACAGAGGGCGTGGCGGGTCCGCGGCGGTCAAGCACTGACTGTTGGCCGCACGCCGCTTGAGCCCAGCGGGACGCGTGCCGTGGGGCCGGCTTGCCGCCGCGCCGGGAGGGGGTCAGCCGGTCGCGTCCGGCGGTCCCGCGCGGTGGCTCCCTGGTCGATCAGCCAGCGCGGGACAGCCAGCCTGCATCCAGGCCTCCATCGCGGCGACCCCACGGGCCGCCTCCAGCGCAACGACGACGGGCCGGCGATCGGGTCCGGGCCAGGCGGGGGGCCCGGCCGCCAGCCACGTGGTCAGGACCGCTGGACGTGCGTACCAGTAGGTGCCCATCGCGAGGCTTCCGGTCATCAGGCACCACGCCAGGAGGCGGGCCGCTCCCAGCAGCCATGTCGCCAGGGTGTAGAGGTACAGCCTGGCGCGAAGGTGCAACACCACGGCACCCCTCTTCCCGGGGTCTCGCAACGCTCATCGGCTCGCATCGCGCCACCGGGCCAACTCCCGGGGGCTTGTCAGCAACCCTGCCACGACGGGCCGCGCAACGGAAGCGTCCGGCCGTGCCGCCGCCGTCCCGATCGGCGGCGTGGTGCTCGCCGGCCACCGCGACCTGTGCCCGGTCGAGCAGTCGCTGCGGATGCCGCGACCGACCTGCGGTGCCCGGTCGAATCTCCTCGCGGACCCGCCCGCCGACCCCGCCCGCCGACGGAGTGCACCCGACGATCGTGTTCGCCGCACTGGCGATCAACGACGACCAGCGGAGCTCATACGCTCTCGCCCACTGAACAGACGGACCAGGTCAGGCCTCACGGCCAGGCTGGGGGAGGTGCGCCTCGATCAGCTCTATGATCTCGGGCGCGTCGGGCTCGACCTTCGGCCGGAATCGATGCACATGGCCGTCGGGGGTGAGGAGGAACTTCTCGAAGTTCCAGGTGATGCGCCCCGCCTTCCCGCTGGCGTCGGGGGTGCGGGTCAACTCGGCGTAGAGAGGGTGCCGTGACCTGCCGTTGACCTTGACCCGCTCGAACATCGGAAAGGTCACGCCCCAGGTCGTCGAGCAGTACTCCTTGATGGCGTCCTCACTGCCCAGTTCCTGCAGGAACTGGTTGCTCGGGAACCCGAGCACGGTGAAACCTCGCTGCCCATAGGTGCGCTGGAGGGCCTCGAGCTTGTCGTACTGGGGTGCGAGCCCGCACCGCGAGGCGACGTTGACGATCAGCCTGACCTGCCCGGCGTACCTCGCCAGGGTCGTGACCTCGCCGTCGATCGTCGTGACCGGGATGTCGTCGATCGTCGTGACCGGGATGTCGTCGATCGTCGTGACCGGGATGTCGTCGATCGCCATGCCTGCTCAACACCGCGGCGAAAACGGGCATTCCCGCCCCGGCGGTGCCGGCCGGTGGCGCGACAGCCCTCAGCGGGCTGCCCGCGGTGGGGTAGGTCGCTCAGCGCAGGTGCAGGTCTTTCCGGCTCGAGCGGCGCCAAGCCCGTTCACCGGGGCCGCGGGCATGACCACCCACTCACACGAGCGCACGGGCTTCGGTCACCTGCTGCCAGCGCGGACGGCCGCTCGGACCGCCCGCACGGTTCGATCTGCCTCTTCCGGCGGCGTCACCGGCCCCGATGGCCTTTCTGGCGCTCCACTGACCTCGTCACCGTAGACCTGCTCTGCGGCTCGCCGCAGCGCCGCGAATGCCGTGGCTATGGTCCGCACGCTGTCGTCGTCCAGGAGGGACAGGAGCGCGACGCGATGTCCGGCGCCTTCGGCCATCAACGTGTCCACCAGCTGTGAGCCTTGAGCTGTGGGATGCACCTGTCGGGCGCGCCGGTCGGTCGGGTCGGCCACGCGCTCGACGAGCCCCCGGTGTTCGAGCCTGTCCACCAGGCCGGTCACCGACGCCGGGCTGATCTTCAGTGCGTCGGCCAGCTCGTGGCTCATCAGGGAGCCGTCGGCGTGCAGCAGCAGCAGCACCTTCAGCTGCTGCATCGTCAAGGTCGTCTGCAGCAGAGCGGTGAACTGGGCCCGCGAGAAGAGGCGGATCAGCGCCGCCTCGTCCTCGGCGATCGCCGCCATCACCGCATCGCGTTCCACCGTGTGACTCGATTCTTCGGTCAGCCCGTACTATTCACCTCGCACCGACTATACGGGAGATCTCCATGACTCGTCTTGCCCGGCTGAGCCTTGCCAACCGCGCCGTGGTGGCACTGGCGACGTTGATCCTCATCGTGGCGGGCGTCTTGTCGACGACGTCGCTGAAGCAGGAGCTCATCCCGTCCTTGGAGATCCCGCTCGCGGTGGTGGTGACGCCTCTCCCGGGTGCGGCGCCGGACGTGGTCGAGCGGCAGGTGACCGAGGTGGTCGAGGCTGCCGTCAGCGGTGTGGAAGGTCTGGAGGGGACCGAGTCCACGAGCCGCAACAGCCTGTCGGTGGTGTCGGTGGAGCTGGCCTACGGTACCGACCTGCAGGCGGCCCAGCAGGACCTGGAGCAGGCCGTGACCCGGGCGGGCACCGGCCTGCCGACGGGCGTCACACCGTCTGTGATCACCGGCAGCATCGACCAGCTCCCGGTGGTGCAGCTGGCGGTGGCCGCCCCGCAGCTGGACGAGCAGGAGCTCGTGACCCGGGTGGAGGAAGAGGTCGTTCCGCGGTTGCGGGGCCTGGAGGGGGTTCGGGAGGTCACCCTGTCCGGGGCGCGGGAGACGCGGGTCGAGATCGTTCCGGACCCCGTGGCCCTGGGGGCCGCGGGGATCGGCCTGGATGCTCTCACTTCGGCACTGCAGGCCAACGGTGCGGTCATCCCGGCCGGCACGGTCACCGACGGGCAGCGCTCCCTGAACGTCGTGGTGGGCGAGCGGTTGTCCTCGGTGCAGGACATCGCGGCGATCCCGCTGCCCACCGCTGACCCCTCAGGGGCACCGGTCCTGCTGGGAGACGTGGCCACGGTCGAGCAGGCACAGGTTCCCGCCACCTCCTATGCCCGGACCAACGGTCAGGCGAGCGTCGCTCTGGCGATCACCAAGACCCCTGACGGCAACACCGTCAGCGTCTCCCATGACGTGCGGGACCTGATCCCGGGGATCGAGGCGGCGCTGGGTGAGGGTGCTGCGGTCGACGTGGTCTTCGACCAGGCCCCGTTCATCGAGAAGTCGATCGAGGACCTGAGCACCGAGGGCCTCCTCGGCCTGATCTTCGCCGTGATCGTGATCATGCTCTTCCTGCTGTCACTGCGCTCCACCTTGGTTACCGCGATCTCGATCCCGCTGTCGTTGCTGATAGCGATGACCGGGCTGCTGGTCGGTGGGTACTCGCTGAACATCCTGACCCTGGGGGCGCTGACGGTCGCGGTCGGACGGGTCGTGGACGACTCGATCGTGGTGATCGAGAACATCAAGCGCCACCTCGGCTACGGCGAGCCCAAGGCGCAAGCGATCTTGACCGCGGTGCGTGAGGTCGCCGGCGCCGTGACGTCCTCCACCATCACCACCGCGGCGGTGTTCGTGCCGATCGGGATCGTCGGCGGTCAGGTCGGCGAGCTGTTCCGGCCCTTCGCCTTCACCGTGGCCGTGGCCCTGCTGGCCTCGCTGGTCGTCTCCTTGACCATCATCCCGGTGCTGGCCTACTGGTTCCTGCGCGCCCCGGCCGACCATCAGCACGCGGCTGTGGACCGGGACCGTGTCGAGCAGGGCGAGCGCCACGGACTTCTCCAGCGCAGCTACCTGCCGGTGCTCCGAGGGGCCATCGCCCACCCGCTGATCACTCTCGCCATCGCCGTCGCCGTCCTCGGCGGGACCCTCGCGGCCGGCACGAGGCTGGAGACCAACTTCATCGGCGACGCCGGGCAGAATACCCTCAGCGTCGACCAGCAGCTTCCGGCCGGCACGAGCCTGGAGGTCACCGACGCCGCCGCACGGCAGGTCGAGGAGGTCATCGCCGAGCTGGACGGCGTCGAGACCTACCAGGTGACCGTGGGCTCGGGTGGAAGCGGGCTGCAGACCGCCTTCCTGGGCGGTGGCGGCGGGTCGAACACGGCCACCTTCGCGATCACCACCGACCTGGACGCCGACCAGGCCCGGGTCGAGCAGGACCTTCGTGCCGCGATCGCGGACGTGGAGGACGCCGGGGAGCTGACCGTGACCACCGGGCAGGCCGGGTTCGGGTTGCCGCCGGTGGAGGTCGTGGTCCGTGCCGACGACGACCAGACGCTGCGCGAGGCCGCAGATCTGGTCGCCGAGGCCATGGCGGACGTCCAGGGCACGACCGACGTCGTGAACAACCTTGCCTCAGACGCACCAGCGGTCCAGATCCAGGTCGACCGGGCGGCAGCGACCCAGGCTGGCACCAGCGAGAGCGCTATCGGGCAGGCGGTGGCCGGCCTGCTCCGTGGTGCGCCGATCGGCCAGGCGGACATCGCCGGGCGCACCACCGACGTCGTGGTGCTCCTGGGCCAGGCCCCCGGCGACGTCCAGGCCCTGCGCGACACCCCTGTCCCCACCGCCACCGGGATCGTTCCCCTGGGGCAGGTCGCCGAGGTCAGCGAGGTCCAGCAGCCCACCAGCCTGACCCGACAGGACGGGCAGCGCACGGCCACGGTGACCGCCACCGCGACCGATCAGAACCTCGGCGGTATCACCACCCGGCTGCAGGAACAGCTCGACGCCCTCGACCTGCCCGACGGCGCAGAAGCCGAGATCGCAGGCGTCAGCGCCGAGCAGCAGTCAGCGTTCGCCGACCTGTACGTGGCCCTGCTGGCCTCCATCGCCATCGTCTACCTGGTGATGGTCGCCACGTTCCGCTCCCTGCTGCAGCCGCTCATCCTCCTGGTGTCGGTGCCGTTCGCCGCCACCGGAGCACTGGCCCTGCTGCTGCTCACCGGCACACCCCTGGGCGTGCCGTCGCTGATCGGGCTCCTCATGCTGGTCGGCATCGTGGTGACCAACGCGATCGTGCTCATCGACCTGGTCAACCAGAAGCGCGAGCAGGGCCTGAGCGTGGTCGACGCCGTGATCGAGGGGTCCCGATACCGCCTGCGGCCGATCCTGATGACCGCCGCAGCGACCATCGGCGCCCTGACCCCCATGGCACTGGGACTGACAGGCGGCAGCGTCTTCATCTCCCAGCCGCTGGCCCTGGTGGTCATCGGCGGGCTGACCACCTCCACCCTCCTGACCCTGGTGCTCGTCCCGGTCCTGTACAACCTGACCGAACGCGCCAGCGCGGCCCTGCGTGAGCGCCGAGGCCGCCGGACGGCCACCACCCTCCCAGCCTGACACTGACACCCCCGGCGGTCTCCGGCGGGTCGTGATTCACAGCCGTTCCGGTCGACCGTGGACCGGCGCACCTGTGCCAACCAGGCCGAGCGCGCCTCGGCGACCTTCGAGTGCCGGCGCCACCCCGGCCTCAGCTACCGGTGCCCGAACGACTTGGCGGACCTTCACACCGCCGCAGTGGCCGTGGCACGATCAACGAGCCGTCCGGGATACCGGGTCAGGCTCCTGCAGCACGACCTCAACGAAGGGGTTAGGCGATGAAGGCAGCGCGGTTGCACGAGTTCGGCGGTGACTTCGTGGTGGAGGAGGTTCCGACGCCGGAGCCCGGTGCCGGTGAGGTTCGGGTCCGCGTCGGCGGGTCCGGCGCGTGCCACTCCGACCTGCACGTCCGGGCGGGGGAGATCCCCGTCCACCTTCCCGCCCTGCTGGGGCACGAGAACGCCGGGTGGGTGGACGCCATCGGTCCGGGCGCCGAGGGCTTTGAGATCGGTGAGCCCGTCGTGGTGTTCGGTGGGTGGGGCTGCGGCCGCTGCCGTGTGTGCTTGGGTGGCCAGGAGCAGCTGTGCGACACCATGCGGTGGGGCGGTATCGGCCCCGACGGTGGCTACGCGGACTACATGGTCGTGCCGAGCACCCGGCACCTGCTGGCCGCTGGCGACCTGGACCCGGCGCTCGCTGCCCCGCTGACCGACGCGGCGCTCACCCCGTACTCGGCGGTGAAGAAGGCCCTCCCGCGTCTGGTGCCCGGCACCACGGCGGTGCTGGTGGGCGCCGGTGGGCTCGGCCAGTACGGGCTGCAGTTCCTCAAGCTCCTCTCCCCGGCGACGGTGGTTGTCGTCGACAGCTCGGCGGACAAGCGGCGCCTCGCCCTGGAACTCGGTGCCGACCAGGTGGTCGACCCGGCAGACGCCGACGCCATGGAGCAGATCAAGGCCGCCAGCCACGGCGAAGGCGCGGCGGTCGCGCTGGACTTCGTCGGGGCCGACGCGACGATGAGGCTGGGGGCCTCGTCGCTGGGCCCGCAGGGCCTGTTCGTCCTGGTGGGCCTGGCGGGAGGTTCCTTCCCGTTCTCGTTCTTCTCCCTGCCCGTCCAGGCGACGCTGACCAGCAGCAGCTGGGGCAGCCGCAACGAGCTGGAGGAGGTCCTCGCCATGGCCCGGACCGGGCGCCTGGTCTCCACGATCGAGCGGTATCCGCTGGGCGAGATCAACGACGTGTTCGCGCGCCTCGCCGCCGGGCAGGTCCAGGGCCGTGCCGTCCTGATCCCTTGAGCACACTCGTCCACGTCCCGCTAGGCGCGTCTGCCACGGCGAGCGGCACCATGCGCTGACGCGGCGCCCGCCGCCATCACCGCCTGGCCGAAGACAGCAGACATGACCCGGTCCGGGCTAGTCAGCCGCCCGGCTCCATTCTGCTGCCCAGGAAGCTATCGCGTCGATGACCGGTCCGAGGGCCCGCCCCTTCGCCGTCAGCACGTAGCGCGGTGCGCCTGCGCCGATCGGGCACGTGCGCGAGAGGAGTCCTTCGCGTTCCAGCTCCCGTAGCCTCTCGGCCAGCAGGCGGTCCGAGAGCCCGGGGATGACGGCGCGGATCTCACTGAAGCGCTCCGCGTGGGCCATCAGGGCGTGAAGAATGACACCGTTCCACCGTCGACCGAGCAGCTCGACGGTCTGGTGGAACGACGGGCAGTAGCGACCGCAGTCGTCGCCCGCGGGACCGACCGCCTCGTCCGCCACCTCGCCCTCCACGTCCGCTCAAGGGTGATTGACCCGCGCCCAGGGTACTGCTATACCTCAATCACTTACATCTGGTAAGCGGCGACCTGGAAGGGTGACGTGGAGGTCCTGGTGCTCATCGGCAGGGTGGTCTTCGCCTTGCTCTTCCTCGGCTCAGGCTTTGGCCACCTCACACAGCGGCAGATGATGGCCGGTTACGCCACCGGCAAGGGAGTGCCTGCCGCCAACCTGATGGTCCCGCTGACCGGGCTGCAGCTCCTGGCCGGCGCACTGATGGTGGCCCTGGGGATCTGGCCCGACGTCGGCGCCCTCCTGCTGGTGACCTTCCTGGTGCCCACAGCCTTCATCATGCACGGCTTCTGGGCCGAGACCGACCCCGGCGCCAAGGCCATGGAGCAGACTCAGTTTCTCAAGGACCTGGCCCTGGCCGGAGCGGCACTGGTGATGTTCGCCGTCTTCGCCTACCTCGGTGACGATCTGGGCCTGGTCCTGGTCGGCCCGCTGTTCAGCCTGTCATGAGCGGCGCGGTTCCCGTGGCCATGCCCGAGCGCCCGGGCCCGCGACCCTCGACGACCCCGACCAACCCGCACACCCAGCTCGACCAGCAGCCGAGCGACGACCGACCACGGCAGCGCCTCATCGGGCAGCTCGCCGACCTGCCGGATGTGGTCTGGGCGGCCTCGACGATCTCTGTCCCGGGTGCACAAGCGCTCACGCTGCCTCGGGGCCCACACCGAGGGCCACCCGACGCGTTCATGATCGACACCGAGTTCGCCCACCTCCACCCGGCCCCTGACCACTCCCTTCACCTGGTACTGCCGTCGGCGGCCGCCGAAGCCGCCATCGACGCCGGCTGGGCCGAGCAGCACCCCATCGCCCGCCTCGGGCTCATCTCGCCGGGTGCGGTCATGGTCTACGCGCCACGGGACGCGCACGAGGCGGACATCGCCGCCGGCCTCGTCCGGGCGTCCTACGCATACGCAACTGGTTCGACGCGTTCGCTCAGAGCGAAAACCTGAGCGGGCAAAGACGCCGCGGCCCGACTCTCCGGTCCGCGCCCGATCCGAAGATCACTCAAGGAGGAGTGCCTCATGGCAGGACGACTCGAGGGCAAGGTTGCCCTCATCACCGGTACGGCGGACGGTCAGGGACGGGCCGCCGCCCTCGCCTTCGCCGCTGAAGGCGCCAAGATCGTCGGGTGCGATCTCAAGGCGGAACTAGCCGAACAGACCGTCGAGCTCGTCCGGGCGCAGGGCGGTGAGATGGTCTCGATGCAGCCGCTGAACCTGGGCGACGAAGCCGCGGTGCAGCGCTGGATCGACTTCGCCGTCGAGCAGTACGGCGACTTCGACATCCTGTACAACAACGCCTCGGGTGTCCGCGGCGGCACCATCGAGTCCTTGACCCGCGCGGACTGGGACTTCGACATGACCAACGAGGTCACCATCTTGTTCCTGGCCATCCAGAAGGCCCTGCCGGTCTTCAAGCGCAAGGGCCGCGGCACCATCCTCAACACCGGCTCGGTCGCCGCGATGGTCGGCTCGGCCATGCCCGGCAACGTCGCGGGCAACCTCGTGCACAACGTCGCCAAAGGCGCCGTCCTGCGCCTGACGACCAATCTCGCCGTCGAGCTGTCACCGTGGAACATCCGCGTCAACACCGTCTCCCCAGGGTTCATCGACACCCCCGCGACACGACCGCTGCTGGAGGCCGGCGGGCGCGCACCTGTCGAACGCGCACTGCTCAACCCGCGCGTGGGGCGGCCGGAGGACATCGCCATGGCAGCTGTGTACCTGTGCTCGGACGAGGCGGACTACGTCACAGGTGCGAACCTGGTCGTCGACGGCGGCTGGGTCGCAGGTGGCGGCGTCGGCCGCCCCGACCCCGAGATCGAACAGATCTTCGGCGAGGTGATGAAGAAGCTGACCAACGCCCCCACCGCCTGACAGTGAGGATGTAGGCGAGCCCTCGACGACGCTCCCTGCCCTCTGCGCGCCTGACGGTGACCGACGCCGCCGACCCTTCGGTGCCGCCGATCTGGCCCGCCCGCGGCCGGGGCCTCGCGGTCGTGCTGTTGGCCGCCACCACCTGATCCCTCCGGCAAACACGGACCGCGGCGCTGGTCGCGGCATGGCGAAAGGTCAACGAAGTTGATGCCTGACATGGCAACGATGCTCGCGCACTGGACCGAGAGGGCCGGGCCCCACTCAGAGGGCGCGCTCCTGCAACCGCACCATGAACGGTGCCTTGGCTGCGGCCCGGACAACCCCCACGGCCATCACCTCCAGGTCCACCGCCGTGGGGACGGGGTGATGGCTGACCATGTCTTCGACGAGCGCCACGTCGGAGCTCCCGGAGTCGTGCACGGCGGCGCCGTCGCCACCGTCCTTGACGACCTGTTCGGGTTCCTGCCCTACCTGGTCGGAACGCCGGCCGTCACCCGCCAGCTCACAGTGGACTACCTGTCACCGGTGCTCGTCGGAGTCACCTACCGGATCGAGGCGACGGTGACGAGCCGGGAGGACCGCAAGGTCTTCGTCGTCGCCACCGTGAGCGACCTGGATGAACGCACCGTGGCCACGTCGAGCGCGGTGTTCATCACGGTCGACGTCGAACACTTCGCCCGGCACGGAGGCGTCTCCGGCGGTGGCCCGACACCACCCGTCACGAATGACCACCGTGACACCGGCCGGGAGAGCGCGGTGGGCCAGCAACGCGGGTAGTGCGTGTCTCGACAGCGATCTGTGCGCGCGAGCTCCAGCCGGACCCTGAACCCGCCACGCGCCCGAGGCCCGCGGAACCGCTTCGCTTGAAGCCCGGGGTGGGTCACCTCGAGGCGCGGGAGCGGGTGGCGTGAAAGGCGGCGAGTGCGCGCTGATCGGCGTCGCCGAGGGTGTGCAGGTACTTCTGGGTGGTCTGGATCTGCGCGTGGCCCATTCGCTCCATCACGGAGAGAAGGTCCGCTCCTCCGGCCAGCAGCCAGGATGCGTGTGCGTGACGTAGGTCGTGCATGCGAACGGGAAAGTCGATGCCGGAGCGTTGAACGGCCGGCCGCCAGTAGCGGGTGTTGAACGTGCCCCGCGAGAGGGGTTGGCCTCCTTCGGTCTCACGGGAAGGGAAGAGCAGGTCGGCCGGTCCCAGGCCGAGGTCATCGATCCGCGCGAGGAGGGCGTCGATCAGATCCTGGGAGACCGCGACGGTGCGCGGCTCGTCGTCCTTGGGGTAGGGCTTGACGATCATACGGCGCCCGGTTGGGGAGTCCTTGGTGGACACCTCCACGATGGTGTCCTGCACGGTCACCGTGCGGGCCTCGGTGTCCACGTGCCGGGGTCGTAGCGCGACGAGCTCGCCCCATCGCAGGCCGGTCTCGATGGCCGTCATGACCATGACCGTGAAGCGCGGCGGGATCTGCGCCAGCAGCCGGGTGTACTCATCCGGGGTGAGGGTGCGGGTCCTGGTGGTGATCACCTTCGGAAGGTCGGTCGCCGCGCAGGGGTTGAAGGGGATGATCCGGTCGGCCACGGCTCGGGCGAAGATCGAGTGCAGCATCACGTGGTACTTGACGATGGACCGCGCGGACAGGCCCTTGCGTCGCTTGTCGGCGATCGTCGTGGGTTTGGCCGCCTGGTTGACCCACTCCTGGACCAGGGCAGGCATGATCCGCGCCATTGGGTAGTCCCCGAAGAAGGGGACGAAGTGGATGCGCAGGTTCGAGGCGTACGCGGCGTAGGTGGTGACCTCCAGGTGGCGCGAGGGCAGCCACACGTTCTGGGCATACTCCTTGAAGGTGATGCGTCCGGCCCGTGGGTCGATCCACGTCCCCTCGGCGAGCGCGATCTCGGCGCGGACAGCGGCCTGCATGGCGGCCTTGTCGGTGCTGAAAGTCCCGACGGTGCGCTTGGCTCCTGAGGCGTCGCGGTAGCGGCCCTGGTACCGCTTCTTGCCGTCCTCGGCCCGCCGCACGGTCACCCACGCCATCTCGACCACCCCGGCCGACATGTGGGCCCAATGTGGGCAGACGCCGCCGGGCACTGGCGAACAGCGGCGAACGCCGGCGTACGCGAAACCCATGCTGATGTGGGTAGATGCATGCATTGAGCCTACTCAGGCGTCGTCCCCTGGCAAGAGGGCCTGCACTCATAACCCAGAGGTCGCAGGTTCAAATCCTGCCCCCGCTACTCATGACGAAGGCCCGGACCTGATGGTCCGGGCCTTCGTCGTCGGGCACGGAGCCGCGCGCCCCGCGGTCCGTCGTCCCCAGGCGACCTGCCGGCGCTGGACGAGCAGAGCCGCCACGGCCGCTGTGGGGACCGTGGGGATGTCGTGCCGTGCTTCTCGTCGAACCGGACACGTCCCGTGCCTGCGACGAACACCTCACCGTCGGGATCAGGTGATGGGAGTGTGCCTCGGGTGTGTGGCTGGCCACGTACCGGGGCGCCGGAGTGTGGTGCTCGCACCGATGCCTGCGGTGACGGTCACGTCAGACCGTGGAGGGCATGAACACGACTCACTTCACCCGCTTGTCGGCCATGTCCGTCGTCTCCGCGATGCTCGTCGCGGGCTGCTCGGGCGGGGACGACCTCGAGCCCGCGCAGGCGAGCACATCACCTGCCGCCCCTGCGGAGCTACGCCTCGCCTTCACGAGCGGACTTGCTGACGCGCACGTCGAGGCCCTGCAGGACGCGATCGCGACGCAGGAGGACTCCGGGCTCTCGATGACCGTCGACCAGTCCGCGGACGTCCAGCACACCCGCGACGGCGAGCAGCGGATCGTCCAGGCGGTCGCCGACGGCACCATCGACCTGGCGGTGGTCGGTGCGCGGGTGTTCAGTCAGCTGGGCGCGCACGACCTCGACGCGCTCGTCGCCCCGATGGTGCTGACCAGCGTCGAAGCCCAGGAGGCGGTCTGGTCGACGGACCTCGTGGACCGGATGCTCGACGGTCTGGGGTCGGTCGGCGTCACCGGTCTCGCCGCGTTCCCTGGCCCGGTGCGACGCCCTGTCGCCGCGGGTGAACCGCTGATCGGCCGGGCCGACTTCGAGGACGTCCCGTTCTTCGTCTGGGACGGGGACGTCAGCGAGCTGACCGTCGAGGCGCTCGGAGCCACGGCCGTGGAGGTCACACCCGAGGAGCGCAACGCCGGCATCGAGGACGGGACGATCCACGCCTTCGACAACACGCTGCTGTTCATGGCGGACAAGACGGACTGGGCCACCCGGGCGATGTCGTTGAACGTCGGGCTCTGGCCGTCCGTCAGCGTGCTGGTCGCCAACCCCGACACCCTCGCGGGTCTGAGCGCCGAGCAGCGCACGGCGCTCCTGGATGTCGTCGAAGCCACCAGCTCGACAGCGTTCGACCGGCTGCCCGACGAGCAGGAGCTCGTCGACCAGGCCTGTGCCAACGGCTTCACCTTCGGTCTCGCCCCGGCGGAGGAGCTGGCCCACATCAGGGCCGCGGTCGAGCCAGTCCACGAACGTCTCCGCGCCGACGACACGGTCGCTCTGTACCTCGACGAGATCGAGGCCCTGACCCGTGACGTCGAGACCGAGCTGCCCACCGTGCCCGACGGCTGCGACGGCACGACAGGGCCCGGTGGTGACACGGCGGAGCCGGGTGCGGCCCCGGCCGGGGCACCGACGGAGCTCGACGGGACCTACGCGATCACCTGGACGGTCGAGGACCTGACCGAGGCCCTGGGCGGGGAGGACAACCCCACCGCTGAGCAGGACGCACGCAACAACGCGGGCACCATCCAGCTGACCTTCGACCGCGGGCGTTACGACCTGGTCTACACGGCACTCGGCGACTCCTGCCCCGGCACGTTCATCGTGGACGGCGACCGCGTCGTCCTCACCGCCACCACCGTGCCGAGCGAGTGGGACTGCGGGGACGGGCTGGGGCAGACGGTGGCGGACGCAGCATGGCGCCTGGCCGACGGCGACCTGACGTTGTCGGACTGGGAGCTCTCGCCGACGCCCGACGTCGGGTGGTTCACGCGCGCCCTGCTCGGGACCAAGCCGCTCGAGCGGCTGGAGGAGTAGCCTCGTGGTCACTTCCGCGTGCCCGAGAGAGGTCACCGTGCCGGGCGGAGCATCGCGGTCGCTCGGCCCCGTGGTCGTGGGGCTGGCGACCACACTCCTCGCAGCCGGGTGTGGTGCGCCCGGCGGCATCTCCCAGGCCGGCTTCGCCGCGCCGAGCGTCCGTCTCACGCTCGGGGTCGCGGATCCGCCCGGGTTCTACTCCTGGACCCTCGCCGAGGAGTTCGCCCGGCGGGTGGCGTCGGAGACCGACGGCGCGATCGAGATCGAGGTGACGCAGGGCGACGAGATCAGGGGCTGGAACCAGGCCCTGGCCCGGCGCGCGGTCGACGGCGACCTGGACCTCACCCTGCTTCCCGCCCAGACCTGGGACGTGCTCGACGTCCCATCGCTGACGGCGCTCTACGTCCCCTTCCTCGTGCGCGACGAGGAGCACCTCGACGCTCTCGCGACCGGCGACGTGGCCGACGAGCTCCTGGCCGGACTCGACGGGAGCGGCGTCACCGGTCTCGGGCTCCTGCCCGGCGGCATGCGGCACTTCTTCGCGGATGGTGCGCCGCCCGTCGTCCCGGACGATCTCGACGGGGTGGGTGTGCGGTCCGCCCTGTCGACGACGGTCTGGTCGATGATCGAGGCCTTCGGAGGTTCTCCGGACGACCCGAACGGGGCCGAGGTCGGCGAGGAGCTGAGAGCCGGCCGCGTCACCGTCCTCGACAGCATGTTCGCGCTGGCGGACGGCCCCCTCGGGGCGCCGGCCGCGGCCGGCGACGTGGCGCCCTACCCCCTGGCCTTCACGCTGGTCGTCAACGACGGACGCCTCCAGCGGTTGCCGGTCGGACATCGGCAAGCCCTGCGGGACGCCGCGGTGGACACGACGGCCTGGGCCGCGAGCACCCGCCCGTCGGAGGCCCAGGAGGCGCAGGAGCTGTGCGAGCGGGCCCCCCGGGCAAAGGTCGTGCTGGCCGGCCCCGACGCGGTCCGGTCCTGGAAGGACGCGGCCGCAGACGTCGTCGGCGGGCTGCGGGCGGACCCGGCCGTGGACGCCCTCGCCGAACGCATCGACGCCCTCGCCGACCGGACCGAGCCGGCACCGGCGGTGCGGCCGTGCCACGGCGCCGAGGTCGACGCGGACGGCGACGCCGGGTCCTCGACGGACGGACAGAGCGCCAACATCCCGGTCGACTTCCCCGAAGGTGTCTACCGGAAGGAGATCACCGCCGAGGAGCTGATCGACGTCGGGGTCACCGCCGCGGATGCGCACGCCCACGCGGGCGTCTGGATGATGGTGATCCGCGACGGACGGTACGGACCCGAGGACGACCAGGAATGTCCCGGCAGCACCTACGACGTCGTCGACGGACGCATCGTGGTCACCCTCGGTCCGGAAGGACCGGGCTGCGGCGAAGCAGCGGGGCAGGTGCTGTACTCGGCGGGCTGGCGTCTCGACGGCGACCAGCTCATGCTCACCGATGTGCGGTCGGGCCATGGCAGCGACCTGCTCATCACGGGCATCTTCGGCTCGACTGCCTGGACCCGGCTCGAGTGAACGACCTGGTCGCCCTCGCCGTCGGCGCTGCGTGGATCGCGGCGCTCGTCGTCGGGCGCGGCCGTCGCACGTTCGCGGTGCTCGCCGGGCTCGCCGCTCTCGCGTGGTTTGCGAGCCTGGCACTGCCGGTGGCCGTGCTCTGGCACCGCGGGCCCCTGGTCCACGTCCTCCTCGCCGGTGGGACCTGGCTGCCCCGCTCTCGGACGGCCCGCTCCGTCGTCGCCGCCGGCTATGCCGCGGCACTGACGCCGTGGCCGTGGGCCCGGCCATGGCTTGCCACGACGCTGGCCCTGGGGATCCTCCTCGCAGCGGCCGTCGAGCGTCGTCGACGCCGGGAGTCACCCGGGGCGAGCCCCTGGCGCGCCGCAACCGCCCTGGCATCCCTGTCCTTCGCGGCACCGCCGCTGCTCGCGTCAGCCGGCCTGTCGCGGAGCTGGGCCGTCCCCGTGCTGCTCGGATACGCCCTGACCCAGGCGCTCGTCATCGCCCTGCTCGTGGCGGCGGTCCGCCCCGGGTCGCCGCCGTGGGCAACGGACATCGCCGTCGAGCTCGGCGAGGCACCGCACGAGCGACTGCTGCAGGCGCTCGCGACGACCAGCAGGGACCCACGGACCGTCCTCGAGCAGGCGGAGATCGCGCGCGCGGCGGCTGACGAGCTGCACCGTCGGCTGGCGAGGCGTCAGGAGCGGCTCGCGGCGACCCTGGTGGAGATCGAAGGGTCGCGGCGTCGTCTCGAACGTGTGGACGCGCAGGAGCGTGGTGCGATCCGACGCGCCCTCGACGAGGTCGCGGTCGTCAGGCTGGAGAACGCCGTGAGTCAGCTGGAGGCGTTGGCCGGCGACGCCTCGACCTCGTCCGCGAGCACCGACCCTGTCGTCCGCGCGCTGCACCACCTGCGCCTCGCCATCGCCGAGATCGACGGGCTGGGTGCAGGACTGGCACCCGAGGCGCTGGCCGCGGGGCTCGGCACCGCGCTCGCGCGCCTCGTCGCGGCGACGCCGGCCGAGGTGTCCCTGGAGGTGCCCGACGGGACGTCGTGGGACGCGGTGCCGCCGCGGGTCGCTGCCTGCGTGTACTACGTCGCGGCGGAGGCCCTCGCCAACGTGGTGAAGCACGCCGAGGCACGTGCGGTGCGGGTGCGTCTGCGCGTCGACGACCCGGTCGACGGTGTCGTGGAGATGGTTGTCAGCGACGACGGCACGGGCCTGCTCGGCACGCCGGGCGCCGGCCTTACCGGCCTGCGGGACCGGGCCAGGGAGGTCGGCGGTCGCGTGGAGATCGACTCGCGCCCAGGTCGGGGGACGAGGGTCAGCCTCACGGTGCCCGTCCGAGAGGCGGTACGGACGTGACTCGGACCGTCCCGCCCGACTGGGTGACCGTGGTCGTCGCGGTGCTGGCGACCGTCCTGACGATCTCAGTGGCGGCGTTCACCCTGCAGCTGATCCCTGATGACCTCGCCGGGAGCCCTGCTTCCCTGGAATGGCTCTCCTCCGGGGGCCAGCGAGCCGCGTTCCTGACCGCCCTCGTCAGCCTCTCCTGCGCGGCGTTGATGGCAACGGTGGCCGGCGGCCGCGCGGCCTCGCCCGACGTGGCACTCGCCACGACGGTCGCGGCGGTGGGCTGGGCTTCCCTGGCCCCGGCGCTGTGGGCGACCACGCCGTGGGTGCGCGGCGCCGGCCTCGCGCTCACGAGCCTGCTGCCCGCTGCCCTGCTGCACCTCGCGCTGGCCAGCCGCGCCCAACAGGCGACTGCTGCGGTGGAGCAGCGCACGAGGCTCACCGCGACCGTCGCCTACCTGGTGCTCGGTGCGTCGGGACTGCTGACAGCTCTCTCGCGAGACCCCTTCTCGGACGTCGGTTGTCTCGTCCGGTGCGAATCGGTGACCCCTGTCCTCGACGCGCCTCGGCTGGCTCACGCCTCCGGCGTCGCACTCCTCGTGCTGATGGGGTCGGTCGCCGCGAGCGCCTCTGCGGTGGCATCGGTGGACGCGCGGGCGGATCGCCTCCCATCCCGGGTGACGCAGCTGGTGCTCGCCCTGACCGCTGCCGTCGAGGCCGCATGGGCCTGGTGGCCGGGCTCACGGGTGGTCGGAGGTCCGCTTCCTCGGGACTCCGCGCACCTGCTGGTGACGCGCGCCGGGGCCCTTGCGCTTCTCGCGGGATGCCTGACCGCCGGGGTGCTGCTCCGCCTGAGGCGGCGCGCGGCACTGCGGCGCCTTGCACGGGAGATCACGGAGGTGACGCCGCCGACGACGGTGAGCGAGGTCGTCGCCGCCCGCCTGGGCGACCCGCGAGCGCGTCTGGACTACTTCGTCGCAGGCGACGAGGTCTGGGTCGACGAGGACGGTCGACCCTCGGAGCCGCCGCAGGACGATCCCGCGCGACGGAGCGCGTTGCTCCGTCGCGGGGGTGACGTGGTGGCGCGGCTGACCACGGCCGGCCCGCGGTCGCGCGCCGGGGACCTGCAGGACGCACTAGGTCCTGCCGCACTCCTCGCGCTCGAGGCCGAGCGGACCCGTGCCGAGCAGATGCTCCGACTCGGCCACCTGACGGAGAGCCGCCGGAGCACCGTCCGGACGGCGGACCTCGCGCGCCGACGGGCCGAGCGCGACCTGCACGACGGCGCGCAGCACCTGCTGCTCGCCGCTTCCTTCGCACTCCAGGAGGCGCTCCGGCTCGCGCGCTCGGCGGGTCGCCCCGACCGCGCGGAGCGGTTGGCGACCGTCGCCTCCGAGGTGTCGGAGGCCGCCCGGGAGATACGGGACGTCGCCCACGGGATCTACCCGGTGCTGCTCGGCGACTCCGGACTGGTGCCGGCGCTCGAGGGGCTCGCGCGGGAGAGCGAGGGCGTCGTGACCCTGGACGCCACGCCTGTGCCCCGCGTGGACCCCTCGGTCGAGCTGACGGCGTACCTCGTCGCTGCGGCGGCGGTCCGTGCTGCCGGGGCCGGGCAGGTCCGACTGGCCGTCAGCCATGACGACGACACCCTCCGGCTGACCGTCGTCGGCGTGCCGCTCGACGACCACGACGTGCGCCCGCTGGTCGATCGCTCAGGAGCACTGGGCGGCACCATGGAGGGCATGGAGGCCACCTGGCACCTGGAGCTCCCGTGCGCGTAGTCGTGGCCGAGGACAGCCTGCTGACACGGGAGGGCATCGTGCACGTCCTGGCACGGGCGGGCAACGAGGTCACCGCTCAGGTCGGTGACGCCGAGGCGCTGCTCGCGGCGGTGGCCGTCGATGCTCCCGACCTCGTGATCGTGGATGTCCGGATGCCACCCACGCACACGACCGAAGGCATCGAGGCCGCACGCGCGATCCTGGGTGCACATCCCGGCGTCGCGGTGCTGGTCCTCTCGCAGTACATCGAGCCCGGGTACGCCCTCACGCTCCTCCAGGAGCGTCCCGACGGCGTGGGATACCTGCTCAAGGAGCGGATCTCCGACGCGGCCGTCCTCGTCGACGCCGTGCACCGGCTCACCGAGGGCGAGTCCCTCGTCGACCCCACCATCGTCCGGACCCTCATGCGGCGGCAGCGGGACCCAGGACCGCTCGCCGGGCTGTCGGAGCGCGAGGTCGAGGTGCTCGCCCTCGTCGCGGAGGGTCTCTCGAACAAGGCCATTGCCGAGCGGCTGTTCATCACCGAACGGACCGTCGAGGCCCACCTCACACGGATCCTCCCCAAGCTCGGTCTGCGGGCCGGACCCGATGTGCACCGTCGGGTGCTCGCGGCGCTCGCCTTCGTCAAGGGCTCCCGACCGGCGGAGTGACCTGCGGGCCCGGCCTCGGTTCGCGGGCACGGTGAGTCGAGCACGTGCTGGGGAACCCCGATGACTCAGGAACCATGGCCACGAAGCACTGCTCCGACCGGTCCCTCGCGGCAGCGCCTCCGGAGACCGATGGGATCACCCCCAGGCGCTGGACGGCCACGGCCGCGGTCATGCGTGCCGCTGCCACCAGAGGGCTACGGCGGTCCGGTTGGAGCAACCCGTCACGGCGAAGGTGCCCTCGAGGTGCTTGCGTACGGTGCGAGGCGTGATGCCCGACCGGGTGGCGATCCCCCTTCGGTCAGGTCCTCAAGCCCCTCGCCCGCGGGACGGAAGAGTGGTGCTCCTGACCGCCCCGAGGCGCCGGCGGTGCTCCGCCGTCGCGCCAGAGCCCGGTCGTCCCTCAGGGCGACCGGGCTCCGTGCGATCAGGGGCGACGCGCGTCCGTCAGTGCGCGGAGGGCGCGACCGTGGCGCGGTACTGCCGCCAGCCGCCGTGCTCGGTGATCTCCGGGTGCTGCTCGGCCAGCTCGCGCCGGTAGAGGATCCCGGGCACCAGCCGGCCGTCGGCCAGCTCGACGGCGCCCCGGTACAGCCCCGGCGGCTCGCCCTCGATGACCTTGAGCAGGACCTCCGCGGGCACCTGGTACAGCTCGCCCTGGATGGCGGCCCCCTCCTCGTCGTCGCCGACGCGGTACATCCCCGGGTGCACGTCGCCGATCGTGTGCACGCGGTAGCGCGGCGCCGTCGTCGTCTCCTCCACGAGCTCGGCCCCGGAGAGGTTGCCGTGCAGCTCGAGACCACGCATCAGCGTGCCGTTGACGAAGAGCAGCTCGTCGTCCAGCGCCTCGTCCTTCTCGTGCCGCAGCCGCCAGCCGAACGCGGCGAGCAGGGCGGCGAGGAAGAGGTAGCCGAGGGTGACGCCCGGTGAGGCGTTGACGCCGACCTCGACCGCGTTGATGAGACCGAAGAAGGACAGGACGGCGGCGATGCCGGCGGTGATGGCCGCGGCGTACAGCCGGCGGTCGATGACGAAGCAGGCGATCGCTCCGAGCAGGATGCCGACCAGCACCGCGCCCTGGCCCAGCAGCAGCAGGCCGTCGTAGACGACGCCGTTGGCGACCAGCGTCTCCGTGCCGACCTCCCCGGCGTTCGTCCCGGCGGCGGCGAGCGCGTTGTTGATGAGGCCGGTCGCCCACTCGGCGAGGCTGGGGATGATGGCCAGCACGATCGCCGGCGCGTACCGCCGGGCGTTGACGTTGAACGCCTGCGCCCCGATGACCAGACCGATGTACAGCAGGACCGGGACGAGGGCCTGCATCGGGAAGATCGCCAGGAACGTGCCGACCAGACCCGTGAAGCACACGACGGCGACGATGACGCCGGTGGCCAGGGAGTACCCGACCCGGCCGCCCACGGCCTTCCAGCCCGGGTGGCCGATGTACACCGCGGGCGGGAACGGCGAGCCGAGGAAGGAACCGACGACGGCGCCGAGGCCGTCCGCGGTCAGGACCTGACGGGTGGAGTACCGGTCACCGGCGGCGGCCGCCGACTCGACGTTCGTCATGCCCTCCGTGAAGTTGTAGATGCCGAGGGGGATGGCCGACGCGAGCAGAGGCGCGATGTCCTGCAGGCCTGTGACGACGTCCGTCGTCGGGAAGGGCAGGCGCAGGGCGAGGTCGCTGAGCGACTGGGCGACGGCGCTGGGCTCGAGGATTCCGGACCAGCCGGCCGCGACGGCGACCCAGGCGATGGCGGTCGAGACGATGACGGCGATGAGGCCGACCGGCGCGTCGAAGGGCATCCGGCGCCCGCCGAGCCACCCGACGAGGATGAAGCCGAAGGCCACCAGGGCGATCCAGGGCGCCTGCCACATCTGGGCGGCGGGACTCATGGAGATGAAGGTGATCGAGATGCCAGCGAGGGCGCCGAGCAGCGCGGCGCGCGGCGTCCAGCGCCGGATCCACGGTCCGAAGACGGCGCCGAGCAGGACGATGCAGCCGATGATGAACGCCCAGGCCAGGCCGGCGCGCCACGCGGCGATCGCGTCCTGCGTCTGCAGGTAGACCGGCAGCATGACGACGAAGACGACGATGAACGTGTGCGGCACGCTGGGGCCGTAGGGCAGGGCCGTCACGTCGGTGCGGTTCTCGCGGCGCGCCAGACGGCGGGCCAGGACGGCGTACCAGATGTTGCCCAGCGGGAGCGCGATGCCGAGAGCGGGCAGGATGCGGCCGTAGACCGTGTCGGACGGGATCTGCACGACGACCAGGCACAGGCCGGTCAGGACGATGACGTTGAGCAGGACGTTGGTGCCGAGGCCGAAGAGGCCGTTCCAGTCGCCCTTGGTCCACCACGCGAGGCGGACCTGCGGCCCCGTGGACCCGGTGGCGGCGGGTGCCGCCGGTGCTGCAGTGCTCACTGCCCGACCTCCTCGTCGGTGGTGGTCGCCGCGGCCGTGCCGGCCGTGGCGGTGGGGACGGCGTCGAGCAGGGCGTCGGACGTGCCGACCCACCCGACGATCCCGCCCTGGGCCGAGAACATGGCCAGGGCGGACTGGTGGAACTCCGGGAAGTACGACCCGGTGCAGTCGGCGAGGATCAGCGACTCGAAGCCGCGGTCGTTCGCCTCGCGGACGGTCGACTGGACGCAGACCTCCGTGGTGACGCCCGTGACGACGAGGCTGGTGATCCCGCGGGCCCGCAGGATGGTCTCGAGGTCGGTGGCGTAGAACGAGCCCTTCCCCGGCTTGTCGAGGACGACCTCGCCCTCGACCGGTGCGAGCTCCGGCACGATGCCGTGCCCGGCGGAGCCCCGGACCAGGAGGCGGCCCATCGGACCCTCCTCGCCGATGCGCAGGGTCGGGTTGCCCCGGTCCCGCTTGGCGGCGAACAGGTCGGTCAGGTCCGGGCGATGACCCTCGCGGGTGTGGATGACGGGCCACCCCTGCCTGCGGAACAGGTCGAGGACGCGGCCGGTGGGCTCGATCGTGCTGCGCAGCCGCGACACGTCGTTCCCGAGGGACTCCCCGAAACCGCCGGCCTCCATGAAGTCGCGCTGGAAGTCGATGCACAGCAGCGCGACGTGGTCGGGGTCGAACGCGAACGGGAAGGGATCGGCGGGCACGGTGATCATCGGTTCTCCTGGTGTCCTCATCGTGAGGCTCCTGCTGATGCGGCGGAACCCTGACGGTCCCGGACGGTGAGGTGCGTCCCGGCCCGGCCCTCCAGCGCGTCGCGCAGGCGGGGCAGGGACGTGATGACGGCGTGACGGCCGCCGCCGGTGACGAACTGCAGCGCGGACTCGACCTTCGGCCCCATCGACCCCGCCGGGAACTGCCCGGCGTCGAGGTGCGCACGCAGCTCCTCGGGGTCGACGTCGCGCAGGGCGCGCTGGTCGGGGGTGCCGAACCCGACGTAGACCTCGTCGACCCCGGTGACCAGCACCAGCGTCTCCACACCGGCGGACGCCGCGAGCAGCGCGGAGGCGCGGTCCTTGTCGATCACCGCGTCGACGCTGTGCCACGCGTCGTCCTGCCGGACGACCGGGATCCCGCCGCCGCCCGCGGCGATGACGACGGCGCCCGCGAGCATGAGCGAACGGATCTGCTCGGACTCGACGATGAGGCGCGGACGCGGGCTCGGGACGACGCGGCGGAACGTGCCGGGGGAGGTCTCGGTGACCGCCCAGCCCTCCTCGGCCTCGCGCAGGCGCGCCGTCTCGGCCGTCATGGTCGACCCGATGGGCTTGGTCGGCCGGGCGAACGCCGGGTCGTCGGCGTCCACCTCGGCGTGCGTGAGGACCGCGATCGCGCGCGCGGCGAGGCCCCGGCGCTCGAGCTCGGTGTTCATCGCGACCGCGAGGATGTGGCCGATGCCGCCCTGCGAGTCGGCGACCGCCAGCCACAGCGGCAGCTCCGGCAGGCCCTCCAGGGTCGCCTCGGGGGCCACGAGCTCGCCGCGGCGCAGGATGAACCCGACCTGCGGGCCGTTGCCGTGCGTGACCAGGATCGTCCAGCCGTCGGCGACGAGGTCGGCGACCTGCTCGGCGAAGTGGGCGGCCCGTTCCTGCTGCCTGACCACGGAGCCCGGCTCGCCGTCCAGCACGAGGGCGTTGCCGCCGATGGCGACCAGGGCGGTGCGGCTCATCGCCCGGCCCTCGCCTCGTGCAGCGCCCGGACCGCCAGGAGGAAGACCTCCGACGGGGCGGTGACGATGCCGGCGCCGATCTGGCCCACGCCGGCCTCCTTGTGCGCGATGCCGGTGTTGATCACCGGGAGCACGCCGGTGTCCAGCACCTTGAGGACGTCGATGCCGCTGGGCGTCCCGGCGAAGTTCAGCGGGGGCAGCGGGAACGCGGGGTGCGGCCCGGTCGTGATGCGCCGCATCGAGCGGGTGGTCTCCAGGGCGTCGTCGGGCGTGCCGCCGACGAACTGGGTGATCGCCGGGGAGGCGGCCATGGCGAACCCGCCGATGCCGAGCGTCTCGGTGATGGCGGAGTCGCCGAGGTCGGGGTTGGCGTCCTCGATCCCGTACCCGGGGAAGAACAGGCCGTCCGCCGGTCCGACCGGGGCGGTGAACCAGCGCTCGCCCGTGCCGGCGACCCGCAGCCCGAACTCCACGCCGTTGCGCGCCATCGCGGTGACGACCGTGGAGTGCTCCACGCCGACCGCCGCGTCCATGGCCAGCTTCGCGTTGGCCATGGAGAGGTTGAGCGCGAAGTGGTCGTTGCCCGCGAGGAACCGCAGGACCTCGACCCCTCGCGCCTCCTGGGCGATGAACGGCGCGAGCCTGCGGCTCAGCAGGCTGGTGGCGGCCATGTTGCGGTTGTGGCCCTCGTCGCCCATCGCCAGCGCCTGGCCGATGAGCGAGGTGACGTCGAGCGGTCCGGCGGCCTGGACGGCCGCGTCGAGCACCGGGCCGAGCACGTCGCGCATCCAGCGCAGCCGGTCGACGACCTCGGCGTCGAACGCCCCGAAGCGCAGCACCTTGCCGAGGCCCTCGTTGAGGGTGGCGTAGGCGCGGCGGTCGCCGTCCTCGACGACGAGGACAGGCATCGACGGGGCGATCACGCCCGCCATCGGGCCGACGGCGCCGTGGTGGTGGCAGGGGTCGATGGCGATCTGCCCGCTGTCGAGCAGGCGCTCCGCCTCCTCGGGGGTGTCGGCCCAGCCCTCGAAGAGGGTGGCCCCGACGAGCGCACCGCGGACGGGGCCGCACATCCGTGCCATCTCCAACGGCGGGCCGGCGTGCAGGAGGGTGCGACCCTCCCCGATGCCTGGGACGACGTCGCGCGCGGGGCGGACGCGGACGAGCTGGGGCCGCACCGCGTGGATGGCCGCCATGGCACGGCGGTTCGCCGCACGGGTGACGTCGTCGTCGAGGGCGACGGCGAGACGGGCCGCCTCGGCGTCGCCGAAGGCCGGCGGGCGCCAGTCGAGCTGGACGACGTCCTCGGGCGGGACGCCCTCGACGATGACGGGCAGCCCGACGTTGAGGACCCGGACACCTCCGGTGATCATGCGAGCTCCTTCCGGGTGGCGACGGCGACGGCCGTGCGGGCCGCCGCGGCGTTGGAGGGGTGGACGAGGACGCCGGCGCTCGCCAGGGTGCGGCGCGCGTGGGCGATGTCCTGGGGGTCGGCGTCCGTGCCGCAGACCGAGCCGAGGACCAGCAGGTCCCGGCCGTCCGCGCGGGCGACGGCCATGGCCTCGGCGACCGCTTCGGCCAGCGGGGTGGCAGGGTCCGTCGCGGCGCCGTACCCGAGGACCAGGTCCACGAGGAGGATGCCGATCTCCGGGCGGCCCCCGGCCTGGACGACCTGCTCGGAGCGGCCGGAGGGGTCGATCATCGGGTGGGGCCGGCCGGCCGTGTACTCGTCGTCGCCGAGGTCGAGGACCTCCGCGGGCACCCCCGCGTGCCGCAGGACGACCTTCGCCTCCGACGCCAGCGTGCCGCCCGTGTACAGGCCGAGCACGCCGCGCGCCGCCGGCAGCGCGGACGCGTCGGGGACGGCGACGTCCTCGCCGAGCTGCAGCGTGGCGCCCGCGAGCTCCGCGGCGGCGCGGGCTCCGCCCTCGAGCGTGCCGCGGACCGGTACGGCACCATCCCGGTCGTCCTCGCCGAGCAGGCACGCGACGGCGGGCTTCCCGAGGCCCGTCAGGCGCTCGAGCAGCCGCTCGGCGACCTCGGCCGCCGGTGGCTTCGACACGACGACGACGACCTGGGTCGCCTCGTCCTCGGCGAGCAGGTCGAGCGCGAGGTGCGTCATCGTGCCGCCGACGGCGGAGGACAGGTCGCGCCCGCCGACCCCGACCAGCTGGGACACGCCCGTGCCGGCGCGGTGCAGCAGGCACGACACCTCCTGCGCCCCGGTGCCGGAGGCGGCCACGATCCCCACCGGCCCACGGCGGACGGCGTTGGCGAACCCGAGCGGCACCCCCTCCAGGATCGCGGTGCCGCAGTCCGGCCCCATGAGCAGCAGGCGCTGCTCGGCGGCGAGGGCCTTGAGCCGCACCTCGTCCTCCAGCGGGACGTTGTCGGAGAAGCAGAAGACGTGCAGACCGGCACGCAGCGCCTGCTCCACGACGACCGGCGCGTACGTGCCGGGCGTCGAGACGGTCGCCACGGTCGCCCGGTCACCGACGGCGAGGCCTTCATGGATGGTCTGCGGCGCGGGGGCCTCGTGGGAGCTGCGTGCGGACTCGACGGCGGTCAGGCCGGCCTCGGCAGCGTCGAGCGCGGCTGCGACCGTCTCCTCGTCGACACCGCGGACGACGACGACGAGGTCGTCGGGCGCGGGCGCGAGGTCGTCCGGCCGCATGCCGGAGCGCTCGAGGATCGTGAGGTTGCCGGGCGTGCCCATGACGGCACCGACGCGCTCGACGCCGTCGCGCTTCTCGACCGTGGAGGCGAGGGCCATGAGAGTCACGGAGTCGCGGTAGAGGCGGGGGAAGACGCGCGCGGCCAGCGTCTCGGTCGTGGTCGTGCTCATGCACTCCTCCTGAGGGGGACGAAGGGGGACGGGGTCGCGGCGCGCGGGCGCAGGGCGCTGTGCGCGGGCGCGAGGGAGCCGGCGGCGACGCCGGCGGCGAGGTCCAGGCCCGAGGTGGCGCCCCACGTGCGGGCAGCGTCGACGGCGGTCGGGACGAGGCTGCGGTCGCCGACCGCCGCGAGCAGGTGGTGGACGCGCTCGGCGACCTCGCCCCGCAGGGCCGCGACGAGGTCGTGCCGGGAGACGCTGGTGGTGCGGTCCAGGAGGTGGGGGAGCGCCTGCCGCACGGGCGCCGCCGCCGAACGTGCGGCGCCGTCGGCCCGGCGGTCCAGTCCCGCGAGGACACCCACGACGACGTCGTCCCCGCTCGGGGTCGAGCCGGGGCCGACGCCGACGAGGCGCTCGAGGAGGTCATGCACCGCCGCGCCGTCGCCGGCAGCGGCGGCCCGGACCAGGGCACGGGCGCAGCGCCGGAGCGGGAACGGGTCCATGGGGCCGTGGTCGGGGCGGGCTGGACGGGCGCTCGCGCCGTCGCCGACCGTCCGGCTCAACGCTGCGTCCGCGAGAGCGCGAGCGGCGACGACGTCGACGGCGCCGGGCCGGACGGAGAGGTCCGTCGCCGCGGTCGCAGCGAGGACCCCCTGCCACGAGCGCAGGTCCAGCACGGCACGCTGCCGCGCCGCGGTGGCGAGGGCGGCGAACTCCCGGTCGTCGGGGAGGCACCACCCGCCGGGGACGAGGCCGTGGGCCGACGAGGTCACGGGGAGGAGGTCGCCCGTGGTGGTCCGCAGGAGGACGGCGGACTGTCCGACATGGACGGTGGTGAGTGCGGCCACCAGCGCTGCGCCGGGCATGGGCGACGCCACGCGGAGAGCGCGAGGGCTGTCGATCTGCTGCGTCGCCATACTGGGACCGTACGGACGGTCAGGGTTCCCGCGCTGCGTCCGGATCGGACCGCGTTCGGCGAGGTGATCGTCCGAAAGGGACAAGGGAGGACCTGCGTGGCGATGGTGACGGTGCGCGAGATCATGACGCTCGCGCCGCTGCACGGGACCTACGTCCTGGCTGGTGCCTCAGGGCTGGACCGGGTGGTCACCGGCGTCAACGTCATGGAGGTGCCGGACATCGAGGAGTACGTCAAGGAGGGCGAGCTCCTCCTGACGACCGCGTACCCCGTCCGGGACCGGCCGGAGCGCCTCGTCGAGCTCCTCCCCGTGCTGCGCGCCCGGGGGTTGGCCGGTCTGGCCATCAAGCCGCTCCGCTACCTCGAGCGACTGCCGGACCGCCTCGCGCAGCAGGCGGACGCCCTGGGTTTCCCCGTGCTGATCGTCCCCGACGGCACCTCGTTCAACGAGGTGATCGGGTCCGTCCTCGCGGTCGTCCTCGCCGAGTACGGCGCGGAACCCGCGCGCACGGAGGCCATCCGGGAACGCCTCACCGGCATCGCGCTGTCCGGCGGCGGCCTGGAGGAGATCGCCCGGACGCTCGCCGGCGCGCTGGACCGCTCCGTGACCATCGTCGACGACGACGCCGTCGTCCTGGGTGGCCGGCCTCGCGCCACCGTCGAGGTCGGGCCTCCGGACGCCGACCACGGGCGCTGGGAGTTCCCCATCACCGTCGCCGGGGTCCCGCGCGGCCGTGTGCTCGTCGGCGGTGAGGAGGAACCGACCCTCGGGCAGCGGCGCCTCATCCGGCAGGCGTGCTTCGCCGCCGGCATGCACATCGCCCAGGCGCTCGCGAGCATCGAGCTGGACCGGCGCCTCGGCGTCGTCTTCCTCGAGGAGCTCGTCACCGGGACGCGCCTGGACGCCGCCGCCCTGCGTCGCCGGGCCCGCCTGTTCGGCTGGGACCTGGACGGCGGCACCACCGTGCTGGTCGCCGCCTGCACCACCGAACCGCTCGAGGCCGGGCTGCAGGCGACGGCTCGGCGGGTTCTCGGTCCACGAGCGGTGGCGTGGCTGCGTGGTACCCAGGTGATCGCGCTGGCGCCGACCGCGGCGGCGGGCACGACGGGGACCACCCGGGAGGAGGCTCTCGCGCGGGCGCTCGAGGCCACGGGCGCCGGTCGGACGGTCGTCGCGTCCGGGGCGCCCGCGCGGGAGCTGACCGACCTGCCGGCGGGGCACGCGACCGCGCAGGAGGCGCTCCGGATCGCCCACGTCACCCACCGCACGGCCGTGCGGTACCCAGACCTCGCCTTCGAGCGGCTCGTCCTCAGCCTGCCGCGCGCCGAGCTGGAGGCGTTCGTCGAGGACCAGATCGGGCCCCTGGTCCGTCACGACGAGCAGGCCGACGGCGAGCTGTGCCGCACGCTCGAGGAGGTGCTCGGGCTGGGCAACGCGGCGGAGGCCGCACGCCGTCTGTTCGTGCACTACAACACGATGAAGCACCGGCTCCAGCGGATCGGCGACCTGCTCGGGGCCGACCTGCGAGAACCGCGCACGCGCCTGGCCCTCGCGCTCGCGCTGGAGGCGCGGCGTCTGGTCGCTGCCGCACGCTGACGCTCGCGGTCGACGGTCGGCGAACCTCGGTTGGTGTCCGCGGAAGCCGGGCGACGTCCCGTCGCGGATCATCGTGACACTTGACATCTGATCAAATGTCAGACGATGCTGACAGTGAACGTGATGGCGGTCACCCGCCGCCAAGCAGGAGCCCAGTCCAACCGGCTGGTGCCGGTCAGTGCCGACCGGTCTGCCGGTTCGTCGACGAACCAGCGAGAGGTGTGCAGTGAACACACGGAAGAACGCAGCGATCTCCTCCCTCGTCATGGCGGGTGCCCTGGTGCTCGCGGCGTGCGGGGCCGGCGGCGACGCCGATCCGGCGCCCGGAGCGGCGGAGGAGGACCAGACGGAGGACGCAGCAGGCGACGCGCCGACGTCCGAGGAGACGGAGGAGGCCGTCGAGTACGAGCCCGCCTCGGTCACCTACCTGACATCGTTCAGCACGTTCGGCCGCGACGCCTACGCCTACGTCGCCCAGGAGAAGGGCTTCTTCGAGGAGGTCAACCTCGACGTGACGATCGAGCCGGGCACGGGATCGGTGGACGTCATGAAGCTCATCGCCGGCGGCCAGGCCGAATTCGGCGCCGCCGACTTCTCCGCCACAGTCGTGACGGTCGCCAACGAGCAGCTCCCGGTCACCACCGTCGGCGTGACCCACCAGCGTTCGCTGGCGGCGATCGTCTCCCTCGACGGGTACGGCATCTCCGAGCCGACGGACCTGGAGGGGAAGAAGATCGGCGATCAGCCCGGGTCGACGAACCAGGTCATCTTCCCGACCTACGCGGAGGCGGCCGGCATCGACGCCGGTGCCGTCGAGTTCGTGCCGTCCGCGCCGCCCTCCCTGCCGCAGCTGCTCGTGAGCAACCAGGTGGACGCGATCGGCCAGTTCGTGGTCGGCGAGCCGCTCATCGCCGCCGCCGCGCAGGGCAAGGGGGTCGTGGTGCTCCCCTACGGCGACGTGCTCCCCGATCTCTACGGCAACGTGATCCTCACCTCCGACGAGCTCGCGGAGTCCGACCCCGAGCTGGTCGAGCGCTTCATCGGGGCGCTGATGAAGGGCCTGGAGTACTCGATCGAGAACCCCGAGGAGACCGGCGAGATCCTGCAGAAGGCGCAGCCGACGCAGAACGCCGACGTCGCCGCGGCGGAGGTGGAGATCATGGCCGAGTACGTCCGGGGTGACGCCGAGACGATCGGGTCCATCGAGCCGGAGCGCGTCGAGAAGATCATCGAGATCATGGCGGACGCGTTGACCGGCGACGTGACGCCCGAGGACCTCGTCTCGTTCGACCTGGTGCCCGGCTCGTGACCGGCGACATGATCACGGTGGCCGGCGTCTCCCAGGTCTTCGAGACGGCCCGCGGCCAGGTGCACGCGCTCGAGGACATCGACCTCACGGTGCGGGAGAACGAGTTCGTCACACTCGTCGGGCGGTCCGGGTGCGGCAAGTCGACCCTGCTGCGGATCATCTCGGGGCTCATCGCGCCGACGGAGGGCGCGGTCCACGTCGGGGATGAGGTGGTCACCCGTCCGCGGCGGGACGTCAGTGTCATGTTCCAGCGCCCCGCCCTGCTCCCCTGGCGGAACGTCCTGAAGAACGTCCTGCTGCCGCTCGAGATGCTGGGACTGGACAAGCGGCAGTACCTGGACCGTGCCCACGGGTTGCTCGAGCTCGCCGGGATGGCCGGCTTCGAGGAGAAGCTGCCCCACGAGCTGTCCGGCGGCATGCAGCAGCGCGTCTCCTTGGTCCGCTCCCTCATCCAGCAGCCCAAGGTGCTGCTCATGGACGAGCCGTTCTCCGCCCTCGACGCCCTGACGCGTGAGGAGCTCTCCGTGGAGCTCCAGCGGATCGTCGCCGAGGAGAGCACGACCATCGTCTTCGTGACGCACTCCATCGACGAGGCCGTTCTCCTCGCCGACCGGGTCGTGGTCCTGAGCCCGCGTCCGGGCCGGCTGCAGAAGATCGTCGACGTCCCGATCCCGCGCCCCCGGACCCTCGGCCGCAACGCGCACGCTGACCAGGTCTCGCACATCAGCGCGGAGCTGCACGACCTCCTCCAGCCCGGGCCGAGGGCGGCGGCGTGACGGCGCTCGGCACCCGGCGGCGCAGCACCGCCCACCCCCCCGTCAGCGACACCGATCAGAAGGAGGCCACGATGGTGGCACCGGTGACCGAAGCGGTCGCACCTTCGCTGCGGCGCAGCCGTCGCGGCACCGGCCGCGCCCGCGCGATCGGGCTGCCCGTCCTGGCGCTGGTGATCATCATCGTGCTGTGGTGGGCCGCGACGAGAGTGCTCGCGATCCCGTCGTACCTCGTGCCCGGGCCGGACCTGGTCGTCGCGAAGCTCGCGGAGTTCGCCGGCTACCTGAGCACGCAGACCCTGGTGACCCTCAGGGAGACGGTGATCGGGTTCGCCCTGGCGATCCTCATCGGCGTCCCGGTCGCGATGGCCATCGCCCGGTTCAGGACCCTCGAGCAGATGCTCTACCCGCTGCTCCTCGCGGTGAACGCGGTCCCCAAGGTGGCGATCGCGCCGATCCTCGTCGTGTGGATGGGCTTCGGCCTGACCCCGAAGGTCGTCATGGTCGTCCTGCTCTGCTTCTTCCCGATCGTGCTGTCGACGGTCGCCGGCCTGCGTTCCACCCCGGCCGAGCTCGTCGAGCTGTCGCGTTCGCTCGACGCGGGCGAGCTCAAGGAGTTCGTCAAGGTCAGGTTCCCGTGGGCGCTGCCCCAGATCTTCGTCGGGCTCAAGACGGCGATCTCGCTCGCCGTCATCGGCGCGGTGATCGCGGAGTTCGTGGGGTCGTCCGCCGGCCTCGGCTACGTCATCGTCCAGTCCGGCGCCAGCGCGGACACCGCCTTGGCCTTCGCGGCCATCTCCCTGCTGGCCCTCATCAGCATCGTCCTCTTCTACGCGATCGAGCTCGTCGAGAAGCTGCTGCTGCCGTGGGCGGAGGAGAACCGGTGAACGGCTCGAACGGCGGTCCGACGATGTTCCAGCTCTCCCCGGAGAACAGCCAGGGCGTGCAGCGCACGCTGGCCGAGCAGGTCGCCAGCGAGCTTCACCGCCTCATCCTCCGCGGCGTGCTCCCGGCAGGGTCCCACCTGAGGATCCAGGAGCTCGCGGAGCGCTTCGACACGAGCTCGATGCCCGTGCGGGAGGCGCTGCGCAAGCTCGCCGCCCTCGGACTGGTCGACCTCGTCCCGCATCGGGGTGCCCGGGTACGGGAGCTGTCGGTGGACGACCTCGAGGATACGTACCGCGCCCGTCTGGCCCTGGAGACCCTTGTCGTCGCGGAGGCGGCGGCGACGTTCACCGAGGAGCAGGCGGCCATGGCCCAGGAGGCGCTGGCGCGGCACGAGACGCACCTCGCGCGCGGCGAGAACGACGAGGCACGCCGGGCGCACACCGAGTTCCACTTCCTGCTGTACCAGGCCGCCGGCTCGAAGTGGCTGCTGCGTGCGATCGAGCCGGGCTGGCAGAACAGCGAGCGCTACCGGTTCTCCCACCAGCACGAGGACGCCTACAGCGACCGGAGCCACGAGGAGCACGTCGAGCTGCTCAACGCCTGCCGCGCCCGCGACCCGCGCCGGGCGGAGGAGGCCATGCGGGTCCACCTCGAAGGGGCGATGAGCCGGATGCGCGCGGCCATGACCGAGAGCGGGGCAGAGCGGTGAGCGCCGAGACGCAGGTCGTGGTCGCCGAGCGATGGCTCTCCGAGTCGGTACGACGCGTCTTCGAGGCGGAGGGCTTCAGCCCCGCCGCGGCGGGCCGTGTCGCCGACGTGCTCGTGGGCGCGGACCTGGCCGGCGTGACGTCGCACGGGACGATGCTCGTCCCCATGTACGTCGACCGGCTCCGGACCGGCTCGGTGTCACGTCGCGAGGAGGGCGAGGTCGTGCACCGGCACGGTGCTGTGGCGGTCCTCGACGCCCACCACGCGCTGGGGCAGCTCACGGGTCACCAGGCGATGGCGCTGGCGATCGAGTCCGCAGGCGAGCACGGGCTGGGCATGACGGTCGTGCGCCACGCGTTCCACTTCGGCCGCGCCTCCTCGTACGCGGAGCAGGCCGCTGCCGCCGGCTGCATCGGCATCGCGATGTCGAACACCCGGCCGCTCATGCCCGCCCCGGGCGGCGCCGAGCCCGTCGTGGGGAACAACCCTCTGGCGATCGTCGCCCCCACGCCGGCCGGTCCGGTGGCTCTGGACATGGCCCTGTCGGAAGCGGCCCTGGGCAAGATCCGCCTGGCTGAGGCGGCGGGCACGCCGATCCCGGAGACCTGGGCCACGGACGCTGCCGGCAACCCGACCACGGACGCCGCCGAGGCCGTCGCCGGCATGCTCCTGCCGACCGGTGGGCCCAAGGGCTTCGGCCTCGCCCTCATGGTCGACGTGCTCACCGGCGTCCTGTCCGGCGGTGCATCGGGCGCGGGCGTCCGCGGCCTGTACGCGGACATGTCCGTACCGAACGACTGCGCCCACATGTTCCTCGCGATCCACGTCGGGCACTTCGGCGACGCCGCGGGGTTCGACCAGCGGGTCGGAGCTCTCATGGACTTCGTCGTCGGCTCCCGCCCTCGGGACGGCGTCCCCTCGGTGGTGCTCCCGGGGCAGCGCGAGAGCGAGCGGGCGCAGCAGCAGCGAGCCGAGGGCGTCGTGCTGCCACGTGCGGTGCTGGAGGCCCTGCGGGCGACGGCGGACGAGGTGGGGGCCTCGCTGCCGGAGGGGGCGGCGGCATGAGGGCGACGTTCGACGCGACGGGCGACGTCGTCGTCGTCACCGGGGGAGGAGCGGGCATCGGGGCCGCCCTGGCCTCTGCGGTCGCCCAGGCGGGTGGGACAGCGGTCGTCCTCGACGTCGCGCCGGGACCGGCACGGGACGGCGTCGACGCGGTCGAGGTGGACGTGGCCGACCGGGACGCCGTGCTCGCCGCGGTGGGCGACGTCGTTGAGCGCCACGGTGCCGTGACGGGGCTGGTGGCCGGCGCCGCGGTCCAGCCGCGTACCGCGGTGGCGGACATGGACCCCGAGGAGTGGCACCGCGTCCGCGCGGTCAATCTCGACGGGGTCGTCTGGGCCTGTCAGGCGGTCCTGCCCAGCATGATCGCCCGGCGGGACGGGTCCATCGTCCTCTTCAGCTCGGGCCTTGCCCACATGGGACGTGCCGAGGCGTCGGCCTACGCCGCGACCAAGGGCGCGATGGTGCCGTTCGCCAAGTCCCTGGCTGCCGAGGTCCTCGACCACCGCGTCCGGGTCAACGTCCTGTTCCCCGGCGTGGTCGACACCGACCAGTTCCGCCGCGCGAACCCGGGCAGCGAGCGCGAGCACTGGCTGCGCTCGACCGGGATCGGCACGCCCGACGACGTCGTCGGGCCGCTCCTCTACCTCTTGTCCGGGGCCGCGACCATGACCGGCTCGACGCTCTCCCGCGACCGCGCGTTCCCCAAGGAGTGACGGTGACCGTCAGCACGCCCCTTCAGCACGTCGCCAGCGCGACGTCCGACCTGCCGGTGGTCGTCGTCGGCGCCGGGCCCGTCGGACTGGTCACGGCGCTCGGTCTCGTCCACCACGGCGTGCCCGTCGTCGTGCTCGAGGAGGACGACCGGCTCTCCCTGGACACCAAGGCGGGGACCGTGCTCACCCGGACGCTGGAGGTGCTGGACCGCTACGAGGCGTCGGCGCCAGTGCTGGCGGCGTCGCTGCGGATCGACGAGATCGGCGAGATCGACCGTCCCACGGGACGGGCCGGGATGAGTGTCAGGACCCACGTCCTGACCGAGGAGACCCGGTTCCCGTTCGTCGTCAACATCCCGCAGAACTCCTTCGAGGCGGTGCTGGAGGACGCGCTCAAGCAGCGGTCCCCGCAGGTGCTGCACATGCAGCACCGCGTCACCGGCTTCACGCAGCACCCGGACCACGTGACGCTGTCGATCAGCACGCCCGAGGGCGAGCGGACGATGGACGCGCGCTACGTGCTGGGCTGCGACGGCGGCCGCTCTCCGTTGCGGACGGCCCTCGGCATCACCGTGGAGGGCCGCACGCTCGAGGAGCGGTACATGCTCGTCGACCTCAAGGCCGACCTGGACGTCGACAACCCGCGGGACTACCCCTACCTGGCCTACTTCGCCGACCCGCAGGAGTGGATGATCCTCGTCCGCCAGCCGCACTGCTGGCGGTTCCTCTTCCCGCTCAAGGAAGGGGCGCCCGAGCCGGGTCCGGACGAGCTGCGCGACAAGGCCCTGCACTTCATCGGCGACGTGCGCGACGTCGAGGTGCTCGGCTCCAACATCTACGCGGTCCACCAGCGGGTGGCGAACCGCTGGGCCGACGGCCGGATCTTCCTCATGGGCGACGCCGCGCACCTCATCACGCCGATGTGGGCCCTCGGTCTCAACACCGGCGTGCTCGACGCCTCCAACCTGCCGTGGCGGCTCGCGTGGGTGGTGCGGGGCTGGGGCTCACCGGCACTCCTGGACGCCTACGAGAACGAGCAGTCCAGCGTGGCGATCAAGGGCTCCGGGCAGATGGCAGAGGCGGCCCGACAGGCCATGGGGTCCGGCGGTGCGCCGGCTGTCGCGGCCGACCAGGCCGACTGGGGCTGGGCGATGACCCGCACGCTCCTCGGGGTCCGGCTCGACGTGGAGGGCACGGGCGAGTGGACGATGGTGCAGACCGGCGACGAGCCGGGTGCCGTGCGCGCCGGGGACCGCGCGCCCGACCTGCCGCTCTTCGACCCGGCCGGGGGGCGTACCCACCTGCACGAGCTGGTGCGTGACAGCTTCGTCGCGCTCCACTTCACCGACTCCCGTCGTCGGCCCGCGCTGCCGGACGACACCCTGCCGGGCCTGCGGCACGTCGTCGTCAGCCGATGGGACGCACCGCACGACTCGGGCCTGCGGGACCGGTCGTTCTTCGACCCCGGCGACCGTGTGCGTCGCCGCCTCGGGCTCGAGGAGGACGCCGTCGTCCTGCTCCGCCCGGACGCCCACGTGGCTGCGGTGCTGCCGTGGCCCACCGAGGGGTTGAAAGCGGCGGACGTGTACCGCCGCATCACCCACCCCGACGCCGACCAGGAGGACTGAAGGATGCAAGGAGACGTCGTCGCTGCGCCGGACGGGACCGAGGTGGTCCTCGTCGGCGTCGGCAGCTCGGTCGTGCTCGACAGCCCGCGGGTGCGGGTCTGGGACGTGCACCTGCCGCCGCACGGGCGCCACCCCTGGCACCTCCACCACAACCCGTACGTCGTCCTCTCGATCGACGGGTCGACGGGCCGGATGGACTGGCTCGACGGCAGCGAGCCGCGGCACATCCGCGAGTACACCGGTGGCGCGGTCTTCCGCCCGGTCTCGCCGGTGCACCGGCTCACCGAGACGGGCGGCAAGCGCTACCGGAACCGGCTGGTCGAGCTGAAGGACCTCGGCGAGAACCTCGCCGAGGTGGTGGACGTCGGCCGCGGCGCCCAGAGCGAGGAGGGCGTGCTGCCGGACGGCACGGCGCCCCTGCCCGACGGACGCCGGCCCGTGCTGCGCACCGACTACGTCACCGTCTGGACGGTCAGCGCAGACCCCGGCACCGAGCAGAAGCTCGACCTCGACCACGTGCCGCACGTCGTGGCCCGCATCGACGCGGACCTGGAGGACGACGAGCTCGCGGAGTCCGTCACCGAGCACCCCGGTGGACCGCTGACGCTCGAGAACACCGATGAGGAGCCGCGGACGTGGTTCGTCGTCGCGCTGGACTACCTGGAGGACCGATGAGCGCCGGCCTGGAGACCGCCTACGACGCAGACGCGCCCCTTGTCCCTCGGCCCCCCCGGCCCGAGGCGGTCGGTGACGCCGAATGGATCGCAAACCTGTCCGAGCCGGCGCGCTACGGCGGCGAGGGCCCGGACCGCTCGCGCGAGGAGCGTGCGACGACGTCCGACGGCGCGGCGGCGCACCGGTTCCGCGAGATCCTCCTCGAGACCCAGGATCTGCAGTGGGTGGACAAGACCCTCGCCGGACTCAGCCACAAGACCCTGTGGCGCAACGAGGACACCGGCGCCTCCATCACCCTCGTCCGCTTCATGGCGGGCAGCGGGATCCCGGACCGCCACTCGCACGCGTCGAACCAGTTCATGTTCTGCCTGTCCGGCCGGTACACCTATCTCCCCACCGCGGTCACCCTGACGGCGGGCTCCTTCTACTGGAACCCTCGGGGCTCGCTCCACGGGCCGACGCTCGCGGAGGAGGAGACGGTGCTGCTCGAGGTCTACGACGGCCCGCACTACCCGACCCAGCCGAGCTGGTACACGAACCCGGACGACGCGCGCTGACCCGCGCCACCACGCCCAGGGGAGACACCTCCCCGCACCGAGCGCGCCCAGCGGGTGCGCACGAGACTCAGGAGACACACCATGACCGTCCACGAGATCCGCAGCGACCGCCTTGCCGTCCCCAACGGCCACTTCTCCCAGGCCACTTGGACGCCGGCGGCGGGGCGACTGGTGTTCATCTCGGGCATGACGGCTCGCAACAAGGAGGGCGGGGTCACGGGCGTCGGCGACGTCAGTGCGCAGACCCACCAGGTCTGCCAGAACCTCCAGGCGGCTGTGGAGGAGGCGGGCGGCACGCTCGCGGACATCGCGCGGCTCGACGTGTACGTGCGCAACATGGAGGACTTCGGCGCCATCCATGCCGTGCGCGAGCAGTACTTCACCGGGGTCGCGCCCGCCTCGACGATGGTCGAGGTCTCCAAGTTCGTGAACAAGGACTACCTCATCGAGATCAATGCCATCGCCGTGCTGGAGGGGCAGCCGTGAGGATCGGCCGCGCGCGCGTGGACCAGGGGACGCGCACCGTGGTCGTCCTGGGTGACGGTGGTCCCGGTGCGGAGGCGGCCGTCCTCCCCGACGGTGCGCCCACCCCGGACGACGTCGTCCGGGAGCCGTCCGCCCGGGGGGTCGTCGAGGGCCTCGTGATCGCCGCGCCGCGCGCAGCGGTGGAGGACCTTCCGCTGCTCCTCCCGCTGAGCCGGTTCAATCGCGACATCCTCTGCACCGGGTGGAACTACTGGGACCACTTCGAGGAGTCGGCGGGCAAGCGGGAGGGCCAGGACCCCGCGGAGCGGCCCAGTCACCCGACGTTCTTCACCAAGGGCCCGCTCACAGCGATCGGTCCCCGCGACCCCATAGCGTTCGACCCGCACCTGTCGGCGAAGTGGGACTACGAGGCCGAGGTGGCGCTCGTCATCGGCCGTGCCGGACGGTCGATCCCCGAGGACCGTGCGTTCGACCACGTCGCGGGCTACCTGGTGGCGAACGACGTCTCGCAGCGTGACCTCCAGCGGGCACACGGGGGGCAGTGGCTCAAGGGCAAGAGCATCGACGGCACCATGCCGCTCGGTCCCTGGGTCACGACGGCCGACGACGTGCCGGACGTGCAGGACCTCCAGATCCGGTTCGAGCTCAACGGGCACGAGCTGCAGTCCGCGCGGACCCGGCAGATGGCGTTCAGCGTCGCCCAGATCGTCGCCGAGCTCAGCGCCGGGATGACGCTCCTCCCGGGCGACGTCGTCCTCACCGGTACCCCGAGCGGGATCGGCAACGCGCGGGAACCGCAGGTCTTCCTGGCGGAGGGGGACGAGCTCGTCACACGCGTCGAGGGACTCGGCGAGCTCCGCAACACCATGGTGCTGACGGACCTCGCCGGGTACTCGCCGCGCGCCGATCACCGCTGACCCAGGAGGACCCGTGCGAACGGACGTGCACACGCACCTCGTCCCGCCCATCCCGGCCGCCGTCCTCGCCTCCGTGGGCCTGGATGCCCGCGACGGCGCGGTCGCGGCCGGGGACCACGTCGTCGGCCCCCGCGACCTCTACCGCCCGGAACGGCTCGTGGAGTGGCTGCGGGGCGCAGGCCTCGACCGGGCACTGGTGTCCGTGCCGCCACCGCTGTACCGCCAGCACGACGATCCTCGGGTGGCGGCAGCATGGGTGCGCGCGGTCAACGACGCGCTCCTGGACGTGACGGCGGCGCACGAGGCACTCGTCCCGCTGGGACACCTTCCGCTCGAGCACCCCGCTGTGGCCCTGGCCGAGGCCGAGCGGTTGATGAGCGACGGCTGGGCAGGTCTGTCCGGCTGCGCGGGTGGGCGTTCCGTATCGCTCGCCGACGACGCCTTCGAGCCGCTGTGGACGCTGCTCACCACGAGGGACCGCCCGCTCCTCCTCCATCCCGGTGCGACGCCCGACATGCGGATGCGCGACTTCTACCTGGAGAACCTCCTCGGGAACCCCGTCGAGACGGGGCTCGCCGTGGCGCAGCTCCTGCTCGGCGGTGTGCTCGACCGGCACCCGAGTCTGCGGATCGGCCTGGTCCACTGCGGCGGAGTTGCTCCTGCACTCGTCGGTCGGTGGCAGCGCGGGGTCGACACCGCCCGGCCGGGCATCGATCGCCCGTCCGCCGACCTCGCCTCGGAGGCCCGACGCCTCTGGGTGGACGCCCTCGCTCACGACCCGTCCGCGGTGGACCTTGCGATCGCCGTCGTGGGGGAGGAGCACGTCCTCGTGGGCAGTGACTGGCCGTTCCCCATGGGCAGCGCCGACCCGATCGGTCTCGTCTCGCACCGTGGGCCCGACGCCGTGCGACGCATGAGCACGGACAACGCGGCCCGTTTCCTCGGAGAGGACGCACCGAAGCGGGATGGGTGACCGGAGCCCCGAGCACGCCCGTCCACGCCTGTGGCGGCATGGCGTCAGCCCTGCGATGGTGGGTGAGCGGGCTCGGCATCTCGGCGACCCGTCGAGGTGGCTCGCCAGGACTGGAGTGATCATGAGCGGGTACAAGGTCGCGTACTTCGTCGGCAGCCTCTCGTCCACCTCGATCAACCGCACGCTGAGCCGTGCGCTGATCAAGCTGGCCCCGGACGACCTCGAGTTCACCGAGGTCCCGATCGGCAACCTGCCGCTCTACAGCCCGGACTTCGACAGCAGCTACCCGCCGGAGGCCCAGGCGCTCAAGGACGCGCTCGCCGCCTCCGACGCGGTCCTCTTCGTGACGCCGGAGTACAACCGGTCGATCCCCGGAGCGCTGAAGAACGCCATCGACTGGGCCTCGCGCCCGTGGGGACAGAACTCCTTCGACCACATGCCCGCCGCGGTCATCGGCGCCTCGATCGGACAGATCGGGACCGCCGTCGCGCAGCAGAGCCTGCGAGGTGTGCTGAGCTTCTGCAACGCTCGGCAGATGACTGCGCCGGAGGCCTATATCTACTTCCGGCCGGAGGTCTACGACGAGTCCGGTGAGGTCACCGACGAGGAGACCGCCGGGTTCCTGCGCACCTTCATGGAGGAGTTCCGGATCCACGTCGAGCGCGTCCTGACGGTGATCCCTCGGACCTGAGCACGGGGACGCACCGCCCCGCGTCTCCCCGGCGAGCCGGCTCTCGTCGGCTCAGGATGCCGGGTGCACCCCGTGGGCGGGCGCGCGGACGTGCCGGCGCAGCGCGTCCACCATGCTGTGGTCGTACGTGTGGCGGGACAGCACGGCCAATGCGCCGGCGAGGACGACGTTGGGCAGGGTCCACAGTCCCAGCGGGGTGATGACGAGCAGGAACGCGGCGCCGGCGAGCAGTCCGAGCCGCGCCGCACCGCGCCGACCGAGCATCAGGACGCCGACGGCGATCTCGCCGGCCCCGGCGAGGATGCCGACCGCTGCGGGAGCTGCGGCGACCACGTTCTCGAAGAACCAGGCGTAGGCCGGCAGCAGCGGGTCGTTCACCCCGAGACCGACGAACTGCTCGGGTGCTGCGACGCTCAGCACCCAGTTGACGCCGACGCCCATGACGATGAAGAACACGCCGACGACGTACCTCGTCCCCTGGGGACGGATGAGCGCTGCCGCGAGCACGAGGAGGCAGAGCACGAGCCAGGGCACCAGCTGCGACATGAGAGCTCCCGAGGCGGTCGGTGCCTCCCAGCGTGGCCGCGGCCGGCGCGCCGTCGCGAGGGCCGAATGTCCCGGGAGTCGCTCGACGTCCCGACGTCGCCGAGCCGGCGGACGTCTGTCGGCCCCCGAAGCCGGACGGGACGAGCATGCCTCCGGTTAGGGTCGATCGACACACCTGCGGAAGGGACTGCCATGCCCACGATCGCGATCATCGGCGCAGGACCTGGCCTGGGCGCCGCGGTGGCTCGGAGGTTCGGTGCCGAGGGGTTCTCGGTCGCACTGATCTCGCGGGACCAGGCGAAGCTCGACGAGATGGCGGCCGGGCTGCAGGACGCCGGCCTCGTCGCGCGCGGGTACGCGGCCGACGTCCGGGACCCGGCGGCCCTCGAGACCGCGCTCCGGCGCGCCGCGGACGAGCTGGGCCCGATCTCCGTGCTGCAGTACAGCCCGCTGCCGGCGCGGGAGTACCTCAAGCCGGTGCTCGACCTGACGCCCGAGCTGGCCCTGGACGCGCTGCAGTTCTCGGCGCTGGGGCTGATCCACGCCGTGCGCTCGGTGCTGCCGGCGATGCGGACGGCGGGGGAGGGCACCATCGTCCTCGTCAACGGCGGGACCTCGGTGAAGGCGCGCAGCGACTTCGCCGGCACCTCGGTCGCGTTCCCTGCCGAGAGTGCGTACGGCGAGATGCTCCACGACGCGCTGGACGGCGAGGGCATCCGCGTCGGTCAGCTCGTCATCCCGGGTGCCATCCCGAAGCTGAGGCTCGAGCGCGGGCTCGACGACGTCGCGGAGCGCATCTGGCGGATCCACACCACCCGCGGGCCGTTCCGGGAGATGCTCATCCCGCTGGACGAGGGCCGGGAGTAGTCCGGGGGGCTCGGGGTCGGCGGGCAGGGCGGCGTCCTACGTCCCGCGCAGCTCCAGGCGGTCGTGGCTCTCGCGCACCAGCGCACCGCCGCCCGCGCCGACCCGCAGGGCGACGGAGCCGCGCAGGTAACCCAGCGTGGTCACGGCGAGGCCGAGGACCAGGGCGGCGGCGCCCTGGAGGTGACGGGACCGCGCACTGTGGGCCGGCCGCACCGCGGCGGTGAGCTCCCGGATCAGCCCCGAGGGGATCACTCGGGACGCGTAGCGTCGCTCGGTGTCCAGAGCCTGCTCCTGCCCCTGCAGGACGGCGACAGCGGCCTTGGACAGGCCCTCGGCGAAGCACCGGCGCCGCAGGTAGGCCCACGTCAGCCGGTCCACGCTCACGCTGTGGTGGACGACGGCGCGTGGCTCGAAGACGATCGAGTGGCCCGGGTACGCGTTGCGTGCCCGGATGCACAGCTCCGTCTCCTCACAGCCCAGGGGAGTCCGGCCCACGCGTCCCAGGCTCTCCGCGAACCCGCCGACGCGGGCGAGCACGGACCGGCGGAACGACATGTTGCAGCCCATGAGGTTCCGCACGGGGGCCGCGGCCTCGGGCTGCCCCCGGTACGTGCACCCCACCACCCAGTCCAGCTCGCCGCGGGTCGCCCCCGGCGGGCACGGCAGGGTGACGGGTCGGCCCTGCCCCGGCGGCCACTCGGGCACGGCGGAGCCTCCCACCGCCAGGACGGCGTCGTCGTCGTAGTGCGCCAGCAGGCGGCCGAGCCAGCCCGGCTCGGCTGCGGCGTCGTCGTCGAGAAACACCACGACGTCGCTGGACACCGCGAGCAGTGCGGTGTTCCTGGCGCCGGACAGCCCCTTCCTCCGCGAGTTCTCCACGACCTCCAGCACCGGCAGGCCCGGCCGCAGCTCCTCCATCGCACGACGCCAGAGGTCGGGGTTGTGGTCGACGACCAGCAGGAGCTCGTCAGGTGCCGGCTCCTGGGTCGCGGCCGTCCGGAGGGCTGCGGACATCTCGTCCCACCGGTCGTTCGTGTACGCGCAGACCACGACCGCCGCAGTCATCCTGCTCGGCACCATCGCTCCTCCTGGGCAAGACGTCCCGTGGCAGTCCCCGACCGTGTCCGCCACGACGCGGAGCGACAGCGTTCACCCTGCGGCTCGGGCACAGGAGAGCTCGACCGTCCTGCTCCGTCCGATTACAGGGACACCGAGGAGCGATGACAAGGCCCATGAGGGTGACGATCAGCCGCGGCTCACCGCGATCAGGGCGACGGGAGCTCGCTCACGTTCGGCGCGCCGGCTGCTCAGAGCGGAGTGCGCTGCCGCCTCCGCTGGCGACCGGTATGCCACTCGTAGTCGAGGTCTGACTGGATACGGCGCGTGGCGCCCGCGGCGGTGAGGCCGAAGCGCGGTCGGGGGAGCGCTGCTGAGGACGCGCGCCAACCGAGCGCGAGCCGCTCCACCGTGATCACCGGTCGGCCTGTCGAGGCCTCGACAGTAGGTCCCCTGCTCACAGCACCTCCCGGGCGCTCCTCGTGACCTGTCGGACGTCGCGGACACCTGCCGCGCGGAGCGGAGAACCTCGCCCGCCGCGCGCAGTTTGCTCTCGAACGGTACAGCGCTCCGGGCAGCGTCGCCCGCGGACACGCGCATGGGCCAAGCGAGTGATGTCTGATGTGCCCCTTGTGTCCGAGTTGTCCGGATACATACCATGACAAGATCCTGTCGCTCCGCACCGGGGTGACGTCGGCAATGGCGCCAGTGCTCGGGGGTACTCCGATGGTCCGTGCGTGTGGGAATGTGCTGAAATCGGTTTCCGTGGTGATTCCTACACGGAACGAGAGTCGCAACATCGGCTGGGTCCTGGACAGGCTTCCTGACTTCATCGACGAAGTCATCCTCGTCGACGGCGGCTCGGTGGACGACACGGTGGAGGTCGCGCTGCGTCATCGGCCCGACATCATCGTGGCTCACCAGGCGCGCCGCGGGAAGGGCAACGCGCTCGCTCGAGGCTTCGAGCTCGCGACCAGCGACCTCATCGTGATGATCGACGCGGACGGGTCGATGGCGCCCGCGGAGATCGAGGCCTTCGTGGACGCGCTGCTCGCGGGCGCCGACTACGCGAAGGGGTCGCGATTCACCGCCGGTGGCGGGAGTGACGACATCACCGTGCTGCGACGGGCCGGCAACAGGTTCCTCAACGGACTGACCAACGCCCTTTTCGGGAGCGACTACTCCGATCTGTGCTACGGCTACAACGCCTTCTCGCGGGAGTGTGTAGCGGCATTCGCCCTCCCGGATGCGACGACCCCCGGAGAGGCCGTCTGGGGCGACGGCTTCGAGATCGAGACGATGATCAACATTCGGGTGGTCCTGGCAGGTGCCCGGGTCGTCGAGGTCCCGTCCTACGAGGCCGAGCGTCGGTTCGGCGAGAGCAACCTCAACACGTTCCGTGACGGTGTACGGGTGCTGCGGACGATCTTCGACGAGCGGTTCGGCCCGCAGCGGGCAGGCTCGCTCCGGCCCGTCCCGCAGCCGGCCGCCACGCAGCCGTCCATGCTGGACCTCGCCCCGCCGTTCGCGTCGATGCCGACGCCCGAACCGGCATAGCCCCACCGCAGGCCCGCGTCGCTGCCGCGCCAGACGGCGCGGCTCGAGAGACCCCCGTCGGTCCAGGCAGCAGCTCCCCAGGGAGCTCGCCTCGACCGACGGGGGTCTTCCGCGTGCGCCCTCGGCGAGGCCCCTGCTTGGCGCTCGCCGGCGCCTTCCCCGCTCCGCTCCGCACGACGTCCAGCCGGCACCCCCGTCCTGCCCGCCACCCTCCCTCCTGTCCGCCAGTCGCACCGTGCGAGAAGGACGGGAGGTGGCGGACCGGACGAGGGGCGTGGGTGTGAGCCGCGTCAGCCGCCCGGGTCCCAGGAGGGTGTCCCCGCGGGCCGTCGTCGGACTGCGGCGGCCCCCCGCGGCAGCGGTACCAGGAGGCCGCCAACCAGGGCGCGGAGGGTCAGCCCGACTGCCGCCAGCCACCGCCCCGGTGCGGCGGGGCGCAGCAGGCCGAGGAGCAGCTGCACGCCGCCTGATCCGCCACTCTGCGTCCGATCCGCATGCTGTGCCATGCGGGTCGGACGCAGAGTGGCGACTTGGACGGGTGTGGGGGCCGACCGTTGCCCCGTCGAGGCCCGGGCCCGTCCGTCGCGCCTCAGGGGATGGTGGCTCGGACGTTGTCGGCGGTGAGGGCGAATGCCTGCTTCGCCGTCTCGTTGCCGATCTGGAGCGCCCCCACGCTTCCCATCGCGCTGGCGCTCACGGAGTGGATGGTCACGCCGTCGAGCTGGACCTGGATCGTCGCGCTGCCCGTGCCGGCGCCCGTGACGGCCACGGTCAGGTGCGACCACCGGTTGAGCGGGAGCGTGCCGCTGGTCAGGACGTTCGCCGACCCGTCCGAGACGTAGACCCTGTTCGACGCCAGGTTCTGACGGAACACGCTGAGCACGCGTCTGCCGGACGGGTCGAAGAGGCGGAGCAGCGGCACGTTGGCGCCGCTCAGGCCTTCCTTCGTCACGGTGACGTCCAGGTCGACGGTCAGGTCGGCGGTCGACTCGAACGTCTTCCGGATGTAGGCCAGCGACCCGGTGTTGACCGTCGCACTCAGGGAGGCGCCGGCCGTGCCGTTGAGGCCGCCCGTCGCCAGGACCGCAGCGGTCCCGTCGCCACCGAGCCGCACGGTGGACCACTTCCCGAAAGCCCCCGACTCGAAGTCGTCGTCGATCGGTCCGGACGGTGGGGGCGGAGGTGTCGCAGTGACGAAGCTCCATGTCACCGCGGCAGCCAGCGGGTTGCCGACCAGGTCGGTGGCAGCGGTGCTGACGGCCGCCGTGTAGGCGGTGCCGCCTGCGAGCGTCCCGGAGGGCGTCAGCGTGACGGTCCTGGAGGCTGCGTCGTAGGTGATGGCGCCGGGCACCGCACCGCTCGGCCCGGTCAGGGTGACCGCCCCGGCCAGGGACGCCTCGTCCATGGCCTCGCTGAACGTCGCGGTGACGACCGTGCCCGTGACCGGGACGCCGGTGGCGTCCGGCTGCGGGCTCTGGGCGGTGACGGCGGGGGCGGTGAGGTCCACGTCCCAGGAGCGGCTCGCCGGTGACGCGTCGGTGTTCCCGGCGGCGTCGGTGGCGGTGGCGGTGAGCGTGTGCTCGCCCTCGGCCAGCGAGGCGTAGGTGACCGGCGAGGTGCACGGCGCCGCCGCGGCCCCGTCCAGGCTGCACGTGAAGGTGGACCCGTCCTCCGAGGCGGCGAGCTCGAACGTGGCCTCGGTGGTGCGCACCGTCCCGGACGGACCGCCGGTGATCGAGGTGTCCGGCGGCGTGGTGTCGACCACCGTGGCGGTGGTGAAGGTCCAGCTCACCGCAGCGGCCAGCGGGTTGCCGGCCAGGTCCGTGGCGGACGTGCTGACGGCCGCGGTGTACGTCGTGCTGCCGACGAGGTCGGCACCGGGCGTCAGCGTCGCGGTCCTGGAGCCGGCGTCGTAGGTGAGGGTTCCGGGCACCGCACCGCTCGGCCCGGTCAGGGTGACGGCCTGGGCCAGCGACGCCTCGTTCATCGGTTCGCTGAACGTGGCCGTCACCGGCTCGTCCACCGCCACGGCCGCCGCGCCGTCCTGCGGGCTGCGCGCCGTCACCGCCGGTGCGGTCGAGTCGGCGGGGTAGCTCACCACCAGCTGCGGCCGGTTCGTCGCGGCCTCACGCGCGCTGGCGACCGTCCCGTCCCCGCTGTCGGCGACGAGCGCGAAGCTGTGCAGTCCGGGTGTCGTGACCGCGCGGGTGACGTCGTACTCCACCCAGGTGTTCGTCTTGAGCGTGCCCTTGTTGTCCAGCGCGGTCGTGGAACGGGCCGGCTTGGTGCTCCACGTGATCCCCGACTCCGTCCACGACTGGTCCGGCACGGAGTGGATCGCGGGCCCGTTCGTGGAGCCGTTCGTCACGAACAGACGGAGCTTCGCACTCGTCACGGTGGGGGCGTTCGCCGGCACGTCGAACTGCAGGTAGCTCTCCTCCTGCGGGGAGGCGTCGGCGAGCAGCTGCGTCGCGGTGCCGAAGTTCCTGCTCGGGGACCTCGACTGGACGTTGGCGTCCGCCGCGGGGGAGACGGTGACCGGAAGGGTGAGGTCCACGGTCCAGGACCCGGTGGCCGGTGTGGGGTCGGTCCCGGCGGCGCTGATGGCACGCACCTGGAACTGGTGAGCTCCCGCGCCGACGCCCGAGTACGTCTTCGGCGAGGTGCACGGGGCGAAGGGGAGGCCGTCCAGCGCGCACTCGAAGGTGGCACCGCCGTAGGTGGCCGTGAAGGTGAACTCGGCCGTCGTGCTCCCGACGGTCCCGGCCGGCCCGGACAGCAGGGTGGTGTCGGGCACTGTGCTCGCCCCGGCGAGGTCCAGCTTGTTGTGCAGGTACATGTGGGAGCCGTCGTCCCCGGCGAGGACCACCAGGCCGGTCGCGCTGCTCAGCGTCTGCTTGGTCGACGTCGGGTTGTTGATCGCCGTGTCCAGGGAGGAGCTGATGAACGGGGCGCCGAGGCCGTTCGCGAAGGGGTTGCCGTTGGCCAGCGCCTGGAAGCTGACCTTCTTGTGGTAGACGACGCCACCGCTGCAGCACGGCGCGGCGGCGAGGACGTGCGCGTCGTCGTTCTCGTCGTCGAGCAGGACGATCGCCCGCGTGTGGTTCTCCCCGGCGCGGCCGTAGACGTTGTCGCGGTCCCACGTGCCGTCGGGCTGCCGCACGAGCAGCACGACGAGCGGGTCCGTGCTGTTGTTGAGCGACGTCTTGACCGCGGCGAAGATGCGACCCTCCGCGTCGCTCTGGAGCGACTTGATGTTCATGTGGTCGTCCGCGTTCTCGTCCGAGGGCACGCCGCCGTACGCGAGCTCCCTGGTCCACGACGCGGCCGAGTCGTCGGTGCCGTCCCGGTGGATGGCGAACCAGTAGCTGTTGCCGGACGGGCTGCTCGCGTTCTGGTTGCCCCAGAGGACGCCGATCTTGCCGCCGAAGGAGACCAGGGTGGAGCTGTCGCCGTCGGGCTCCGCCTTGACGTCGTTCGCGCCGGGCACCGGCAGCACGTACGGCGTGACCCACGAGGTGTCAGCAGTCGTGCTGTGCGTGACGTACACCGATGAGCCCCTGACCCACGTGGCCCACAGGCGGCCCGTCGAGTCCTGGTCGATGACGATCGAGTCCATGCCGCCCGTCACGAGCGTGACCGGGTATCCGGGGTCCCGGGAGAACTGGCCGTTGGTGAGGGTGTACCGGGTGATCTGGGGGCTGTCGCCGCTGGAGCTCGAGCTCTGGCCCGCCGCGGCCACGTAGAGGTGGGTCCCCGTCCACAGCGTGTCGATCTTTACGTGCGGCCGCGCGTCCACGAGCACCCCGGTGTCGCTCCAGGTCTGCGTCGCCCAGTCGAGGCGGTAGATGTGGAAGTCCGTCGCGCTGCTGTTGTACAGCGCACCCCACCACGACCCGCCCGCGAACCACAGCTTGCTCTGGGCCTTCTCCGCCGTCGGGGCGGACGTGCCGGAGCCGTACGAGAAGTCCCGGTAGCCGACGTCGGCGGCGGCGCTCGCGGGGGTGGTGGCGACGACGGGCAGCGTCGCGCTGCCGGCGAGCGACAGCAGGATGACGAGCAGGCGGGCGACGACGCGGCGGCCGCGGCTCGACCCGGCGGTGGGGGATGCGTCCAGTGGCATGGTGGTCCTCGGGTCCGGGAGAACGAGCGGGCCAGCCCTTCGGCGCGTGGTCGACGCCGAAACGCCTGAGCCCGCGGGTCCTCGAGGTCCGAGCCTATATTTCGGACAGAACGGGCGGAAGCGTCCATTTGGGGCATTTCTCGCCGTGCGCCCCGCGATGCGCCCACGGCCTGCAGACACCGGCCTGGCGTCGTTCGGCCGGACGGGTGGCCCCCGTGGGCGCGGGACGGTCCCCGCCGCACGCGGGGTCACCGGGCGTTCGCGATGGCCTTACACATGGGACGGCTGCGGGACACAATGAACGGGCTCGGCCACCGTCGGCCGGACGAGGCCGGACGCGACACGGAGGAGCCATGACCGCCCCCTTGCCGAGTGCCGCCGGTGGGCCGTCCGCTGGACGCCTCTGCGACGACCTCACCGTCGTCGTCCCCGTGCGGAACGCGAAGGACCTGGTGGACGAGTGCCTCCGGTCCGTCCTCGCCTGCCGCCCGGCCGCCGTCGTCGTCGTCGACGGACTGTCCACCGACGGGACGCTCGAGAGGTTGCAGGACTACCCCGTGACGGTCCTCTCCGACGAGGGTCGCGGCCTGCCGGCGGCTCGGCTCCTCGGCGCGCAGGCCGCTACGACGCGTCTGGTGGCGCTCGTGGATGCCGACGTCGTGCTCCCGGACGCCGACACGCTCGAGGACCTCGCGACGGAGTTCGTCGAAGGGGGCTACACCGCGCTGCAGGCCGGCCAGGAGAGCGTCTCCGGCCCCGGCTACTGGGGCCAGGCGTTGGTGCACCACCACCGCACGGGGCGGAGCCGCTACTGGTTCGGGCTCGTGTGCACGATCTTCGAGCGGGAGGTCCTGCTCCACCACGGCTTCGACCCCGACTTCGCCTCCGGCGAGGACATCGAGCTGCGGTGGCGCCTGGAGGCGGCCGGGGCCCGGATCGGCGTGTCGAGGCGGACCTCCGTGCAGCACCGGTACGCCGGCGACGACTTCGCGTTCGCCCGGGACCAGTTCCTCATGGACGGACGCGGACTCGGCCGGATGGTGCGGCAGCAGGGCTGGCGGGGGGCCGGTCTCGTGGCCCTCCCCGCCGCGGCGGCGGTCCGAGGGATCGCCCTGGCGCTCGCCGGTCGCCAGATGAGGTTCGTCCCCTACTACGTGTGCTTCGCCGTCTACAACTACTGGGGCATGGTGCGACTGCGTTGACGACGACGCGGGCTTCGGCACGGGGCCGACGGCGCCGAGGGGGAGGGTTCCTCGCCACCAGCCTCGGTCTCGTCACGGGCCGGTTCGCCTCCATGGCCACGGGGTTCCTGTTCTGGCTGCTCGCGGCACGAGCCGCCGAGGCGCCCGCGGTCGGGCTGGCCGCGGGCGCCGTGTCGTTGATGATGCTCGGCACCCAGTTCGCCGTCGCCGGAACCGGATCGTCGTTCGTCCTCCGGCACGCCTCCCACACCGCCCAGCGTGCCCGTCTCCTGGACGCGGCGATCACCGTCGTGCTGCTGGCGAGCGCCGCCGTCTCCGCCGTCACCCTCGGGCTGGTGGCGGCCGTGTCGGACCAGCTGCGCCCGATCGCGACGGAGCCGCTCTTCGCCGTCCTGTTCGTGGTGATGACCACCCTGGGAACGCTCGGCATCCTGCTCGACCACGTCTCCGTGGCCCTCGACCGCGGCGGAGAGGTGCTCGTCCGCAACACGATCGGTGGCCTGGTCACGGCTGTGCCCCTCGCGGTGGCCCTGGTGGTGGGATGGCGGCCGGGACCGGAGGCGCTGTTCGGCTGCTGGGTGCTCGGTGCCGCACTGGCGTGCGGCATCGGCGCGCTGCAGCTCCACCGACGACTCGACCGCTACACCTACCACCCGGGCCTGCCGCGTCCGCTCACCGGGGAGCTGCTGCGCACCGGCCTGGCGAACCAGTCCCTCACTCTCGTCGAGCGCACGCCGAACCTCCTGCTGCCGGCGGTGGTCACCGAGGTCCTCTCCCCGGCGCTCAACGCCTCCTGGTACGTGGCATGGATGATGGCCTGGGCGGTGCTGATCATCCCGGTCTCGTTCGGGCTGACCCTGATGGCCCAGGTCGCCAGGGAGCCGGCGGCCATGCGCGCCGGTCTGCGTCGGGGCGTGCGGACCGGCCTGGTCCTCGGCGTCGGCGCTGCGGTCGCGGTCGCCCTGGTCGGTCCGCTCGTGCTCCGGCTCATGGGCGAGGTGTACGCCGACGCCGGCACGGCCCCGCTGCGATGGCTGCTCCTCGGGGTCGTCCCGGTCCTGGTGATCCAGGCGTACTACGCCATCTGCCGCGCGGTCTCGCGGGTCAGGGAGGCCGTGGCGGCGGGGTCGCTCACCGCGGTGGCGACGCTCGTCGGGGCTGCCCTGGCCGGGGCCGAGCACGGTCTGGTGGGCATCGCCGTCGCCTGGCTCGCCGTGCAGGTGGTCGCGTCGGTGTGGGCCGGGTTCCGGCTCCGGGCGCTGATGCCGGCGAGCCGCCCCGTGGCGGAGCCCGACGTCGCCGCGGGGCGGGGCGCATGAGGCCCGCCGACGCCGCACGTGTCGCCGCTCCCGTGCGGCGTCCGGACGCTCCGGGGACGCCTCCCCGTCGACCAGGGCACGTCCTCCGCCGTCGCCCACCCCGGACGTGGCAGCGGTGGCGTCCCGCCGCGACGTTGTGGCCGGCGCTCCCGCTGGTCGTCGGGTCGGCGGTGTGGCTCGCATCGATCGGCAGCGTCTCGCTCGCCGACGTCGGGGACGTCGGGCTCCTGCCGGTCCTGCCCGCCGGGTACTGGGTCGCCCTGGCGCTGCTGCTGGTCGGGACGAGCGCTGCGGTCTGGCGCCCGACGCTGCACGAGGGGTGGGTCGCGGCCCACGTCGTCGCGCTGGTCGTCGTGCTCTACGGCGCCGCCGCAGCCGTCTCGCCGTACCCCCGGGGGACCGTCCCGTGGCGACACGTCGGGATCGCCGCGTACATCGGGGCGACCGGCGAGGTCGACCCGCAGGTGGACGCGTACTTCAACTGGCCCGGCTACTTCGCCCTGCTGGCGTCGTACACCGGCATGGCCGGCCTGGACGACGCCGCAGCGTTGATGAAGTGGGCGCCGGTCGTCAACAACCTGCTCTTCCTCGCACCGCTCCTCGTCATCGCCCGCGTGCTGACCCAGGACCGGCGCGCCGCGTGGTGCGCGTGCGTCCTGTTCGTCCTGGGCAACTGGGTGGACCAGGACTACCTGGCACCTCAGGCGACGGGCTTCTTCCTCTACCTCTGCGTCCTCGCGCTGCTGCTCACCGTGCTCCGCACGCCGGAGCGCGTCCCGCCGCTGCTGATGCGCCTCGTCCCGCGACGGTGGCGACGCCTCCAGCCCGATCCCACGGGCGGCGGGGCGGGACAGCCGGTCGCCGGGACGGAGCACGGGGCGCGCGGGCGCGCCGTGGTCGCCGTCGTCATCATCACGACAGCCGTGACCGCCAGCCACCAGCTCACCCCCTTCGCCCTGCTGTTCGCACTGGTCGCGCTCGCGGTCACGGGGGCGACCGGCGTCCGGGGGCTGCCGTCGGTGGCAGCGCTCATCACGGCCGCGTGGCTCGCCCTGCCGGCCGCGACGTACATGCAGGGCAACTTCGAGGTCCTGCTCGATCAGGTCGGGGACCTGACGGGCGCGACGCAGGGGAACCTCGTCGAGCGGGTGCAGGGGAGTCCTGGGCACCTCCTCGTGGTCAACGCCCGCCTGCTCTTCAGTGCCGCGCTGTGGGGTCTGGGTGCGGTGGCAGCGCTCCGGGTCTGGCGTCGGGGTGGCCCGTACGTCACGACCATGGCCCTCGCCGTGGCGCCCGGTCTGCTCTTCCCGCTCCAGAGCTACGGCGGGGAGATGCTGCTGCGCATCTTCCTGTTCTCCCTGCCCTTCACGTGCATGCTCATCGCAGCGGCGCTCGTGCCCCGTGCTCGGCGGAGCCCGACCACGACGGCCACGACGGCCAAGGCGGTGAGGGGCGCCAAGCGGGCCCATGGCGCCAAGGCGGCGAAGACCGCCCGGACGGCACCGGGGACCAAGGGAGCCGCGACCGCCACGGGGACCACGGGAGCCACGACCGCCACGGGGGCCAAGGGAGCCGCGACCGCCAAGGGGGCCAAGCGAGCCGCGACGGCCAAGGGGGCCAAGGCCAGGCCCAGGGCACGGCCCACGACGCCCCCGACGGCGCCCCCGGCCCGCTCGCTGCGGGGCGCAGCCGTGCTGTTCCTCGTCGCCACACTCGTGCTGGCGCCGGCGTCCGTCCTCGTGCGGTACGGCAACCAGCGGATCGACCAGCGCAGCGCCGCGGAGGTGCTCGCCGTCCGCGCGCTCTACGAGCGTGCCCCCGAGGGATCGGTGCTCGTGGCGGGCAACGAGAACACCCCGTGGCGTGGCGAGGAGTACGCGGACCACCGGCACCTCACGCTCACGCGACTCATCAGGAACGGCGACGTGGCGGACGTCCGCGGACTGCAGGGGCTCATCCACGGCACGCTGACGCGGTCCCGTCCCACGGGGCTGCTGATCCTGACCCGCCAGAACCGCGACTACGAGGAGCTCCTCGGTCGGCAGGTCCCGTGGACGCTGGCGGAGCTCGAGACCTCCCTGCGCGCGGACGAGCGCTTCCGCGTCGTCTTCGAGAACGAGGACGCCGTCATCCTGGCTCCTGTCGCGGGGGCGGAGTCATGACCCGGGCGGAGCGCCGGACCCTCTGGGTCGTGGGCCTCACCGCCGCCGCCGTCCTCGTCCGGCTGCTCGAGGCCGGTCCGCCCGTGCAGCCGGTCGTCATCGCCGCCTTCCTCCTCGTCGTGCCCGGTGCATCCCTGGTCGGGGGCGCGCCCGGTTGGTCCTGGCTGCTGTGGGCCACGGCCGTCGTCGCGTGCAGCGTGTCCTTGGTCACCCTCGTCGCCACGGGCCTGCTGTACGCCGGCTGGTGGTCCCCCGATCGGGTGCTCGCCGTGCTCGTGGTCGGGTCCTTGATCAGTGCCGCGTCGCACCACCTGAGCCGCCGACGAGCGGTCGAGCCGTGAGGGACGACGGCGTGGTCCCCGCGCTCAGCGTCCTCCTGGCGCCCGTCGCGACCGTCCTGCTGGGCGTCGCCGTGGTGCTCGTGATCGTGCTGGTCGTGGTCAGGGAGGTGCTCCGGCTCCACCGGGACCCCCACGAGCAGGTCACCGTGATCCTGACCCGAGCGGTGCGCGCCCTCCTCGTCGCCGTCATCGTCCTGGTGGCGCTCCGCCTGTTCCTGATCATGCTCTAGCGGTGCCGCGGTCATCGGTGCGGGCCTGCTCGACCGCACCTGGACGGCCCCGTCGGGGACAGGAGCGACCACCGGTCCCTAGGCTCTGTGCCGGCGGACGCTGCTGCGCCGTCGCTGCACCGGGCGAGGGCATGGAGACCAGGACATGACCGCTGGGAACGACGGGGCGTCGGGTCGGGACCCGTCCCGTGACCTGCACGGGTGCGAGCGGATCCTGGTCCTCGGCCGGACCGGCTCGGGGAAGACGACGCTCGCGCGCCGGCTGTCCGCGTCCCTCGGCGTCCCGCACGTGGAGCTCGACGCGCTGTTCTTCGGTGCCGACTTCAGCACGGTGCCGCTGCCCGTCCTCCGCGAGCGGACGAGCGCCGTCATCGCGGGGGAGCGCTGGGTCATCGACGGCAACAAGCGGGCCACGCGGGACCTCGTCTGGCCACGCGCAGACACGGTGGTCTGGCTCGACTACCCGCTGGTCGTGACCGCGTGGAGGCTCGGCAAGCGGGGGCTCCGCCGGGCCTCCGCGCTGACGGAGCAGGCGGCCGCCGGGGGAGCCACGTCGTCGCTGCCCAAGCAGCTCGTCCGAGGTGCACGGGGCGTGCTGACGGCTCTCCGGTCGCACCGTGGGCAGCGGCGCACGTACCTCCGGATGTTCGCCGAGCCGGAGCACCGGCACCTCGCTGTGGTGCGGCTGCGGTCGCCGCGGGCCACGCAGCGGTGGTACGACCGTGTGAGCTCTGCGTGAGGCGCGGGCCGCCCGGCCGGCGGCCCTAGCCGCGGACCCCCAGGCCCTCTGCCAGGGCGGTGACCGCCACGGTCGCGGGCCAGTGGTCCGGCACGGCCCACCGCTGGACCGGCACGCCGTTCAGTCCGGCACGCAGGATGTCCCGCTCGACGAGCTCCACGGCCCGCAGCTCCGCGTCCCAGGACGCGTCCGTGACCCGGCGGAGCCGCACCCGCTGCTGCTCCAGGATCTCCTGTGCCGTCCCGACCGCCTCGGGGGTGCTCAGCGGCCCGACGGTGACGTCCGGGACCGCGCCGTCTCGTTCGACGACGAGGACCCGCACCGCGGGGACCGGTCCGGCGACGGGCGCCGCGCCGAGGTCGCCCCAGGCCAGGGGCAGCGACGGTGCGACGGCGCCGCGGGAGGCCTTCTGCAGCCAGCCGAGGCCCGTCAGGGCGGCGCGACGGCGAGCCGGGAGCGCGGCCACGGCCCGCGGGGCGGTGAGGCGCAGGTCCGGGTAGACCCGAAGCCGGCGCGGCCACGGACGGACGGCGCCCGCACGGTCGACGAGGACCTGGTCGTCACCCAGCGCACCGTGCCCGGTGACGAGGGCACGCGCCACCACGGACGTCTTGCCGGAGCGCGAGCGCCCCAGGACGACGACGGCGCCGTCGTCGTCGGCGAGGGCTGCGGCGGGGAGCAGGACGAGGCCCGCGCGCGCCGCCGCCACGGAGACGAGCGGCTCGACGACGAAGCCCTGCACGAGCGACAGCGCGAACCGCCGGGGACGGCCGGTGATCGAGACGCGTGCCGTGATGGGGCGTGCGTCGGGGGCGTCGACGTCGACCGCCCATCGGACGGTCTTGTGGCGGTCGGCGCGGAGCGTCGGAGGAAGGGAGCGCACGAACCGGACGTCGACCAGCACCTCGACGTCCGGCGCGGCGACGCGTCTCGCGCCGCCGTACTCGGCTGCGAAGTGGTCGCGGGCCGAGCGGGCGCCGGTCACACCGAGGCGGAGCCCCTCGGCCGCCTGGTAGACGTCCACCTCGGCCGTCACCGCAGCGCCGCCACGGCCTCGGCGACACGCCGCGGGTCACCGGGGAACGGGCACGTGACCCGGAGCACACGGACGCCGCCGTCCAGCAGCGCGGTCAGGAACGACTCCTCCTCGGCGACGGCCGCGTCACGGGCGCCGGCCCGTCCGGGCAGGCCCGCGTAGGCCCCTCGCTCCTGCAGGTCGTAGTACGTGCGTCGCTCGTAGGCCGCCGTCCGTGCGAGCCGCTGGGCGGCCCACTCCGGCGGCGCCTCCTCCGCCCGGACCCGGTCGTCAGCGCCCGTCAGCAGGACGACGAGCGTGCTCAGCCGGGACCGGCGGCCCGGGTCGTCCGACTGCCCGTACACGGTCCGCAGCTCCGAGGGCGACAGCCCCGCCCGGTCCCCGAGCTCCACCGCGTGCGCGGCGAGGCCCGAGCCCCGCGCCAGCACACGCACGCCCCGTGCCCGGTCGAGCGCCGGCAGGGCCGTGACCCGGGCGGCCCGGGCGGCGCCGAGACGCAGGCGGGCGCGGGGCGGCAGGGAGGCGCGCAGCGTGGGCAACGCGGGCAGGACCCAGCCGCGGACCCCGACGCCGACGGGGAAGGCGGAGACCTGCCCGTCGACGCCCGCCACCGTCCACTTGTCGCTCAGGAAGTGCGCGCCCGCCTCGACCATCGCCAGTGCGACCTCGGTCTTGCCCGTCTCGGACCAGCCGCTGATCACGGTCGCCTCACCGGCGTCGTCCACCGCCGCACCGTGCAGGGCCACCGACCCGGTGGCCCGCAGGGCCTGGTGCGCGGCCGGGCGGACGAGCTCTCTCCAGCACGACCGCACGGCGAGCCCGGGCTCGAGGTGCAGGTGGACCGGCGTGGTGCGCGGTGCCGGTACCTGGATCCAGTGCCCGCCGTACCGCGCGAGCAGCCGGCCGTCCCGGTCGACGGCCGTCGTGAGCCGGTCCTTGGCCGGTCCCTGCACCTCGACGAGCTCGGGTCGGGCCAGGCGGCCGAGCAGGAGGTCGGGCTCCGAGCCGTTCGGCGGACCGGGCTCGAAGGGGTCGAGCTCCGCCGTGACCGCACGCTGCTGCGCCGGGTCGAGGCCCTCGGACCGCACGTGCAGGCGGCCGGCGAGGTCCCACGAGGCGCTGGGTCCGCTCTGCATCCTCGGAGCGTAGCCGTCGACGGTGCCGGACGATCCGGTGCCGTTCCGTAGCCTGTCGGCGACGTCCCCGCCGCTCCCGGAGGTCCCGTGCCGATCACCGTGGTCTCAGGTCGGCTCGTGCTGCCGACGGGCGTGCTGCCCGCGGGCGCCGTCGTCGTCGACGGGGAGAGGATCGCCTGGGTAGGGCCGGCGGCGGACCTGCCAGACGCCTTCCGCGTCGCACCGGTGCTCGCGGCCCCGCCAGGCGGTCACGTCCTGCCCGGCCTGGTCGACCTCCACTGCCACGGCGGGGGAGGGGCGTCGTTCCCCGACGCGGTGGACGCCGAGGAGGCGCTCGTCGCGGTCCGCGAGCACCGGCGGCACGGGACGACGACGATGCTCGCGTCCCTCGTGACCGCGGCGCCGGCGGACCTGCTGCGGCAGGTCGCACTGCTGTCCGGGCTGGCTGAGGACGGTGACATCGCCGGCATCCACCTCGAGGGCCCGTTCCTCTCGGTCGCGCGGTGCGGTGCTCAGGACCCCGCCCTGATCCTGCCGCCGGACGCGGTGCTCACCCGCGCCCTCCTCGAGGCCGGTGGCGGTCACGTGTGCACCATGACGCTCGCCCCGGAGGAGCGCGGTGCGCTGGGCGCCGACGGCGTCGCGGCAGCCCTGGTCCGCGGCGGCGCGCTGCCCTCGTGGGGTCACACCGACGCCGACCCCGCCGCCGCCGCCCGCGCGCTCGCGGAGTCCCTCCGGCTCCTCGGCGACCCGGCGGACGCCGGCCGGCGACCCACCGTGACGCACCTCTTCAACGCCATGCGCCCGTGGATGCACCGTGATCCCGGCCCGGCGGGCGAGCTCCTCGTCGCGGCGCGGGAGGGACGCGCGGTCGTCGAGCTCGTCGGTGACGGCACCCACGTGGACCCCGCGGTGGTCCGCGAGGTGGCGCGATTGGTGGGCCGGGACGGCGTCGCGCTCGTCACCGATGCGACGGCGGCGGCCGGCATGCCCGACGGCGCCTACCGGCTCGGCTCGCGCGACGTCGTCGTCACGGGCGGCGTCGCGCGCCTGGCCGGGGGAGGAGCGATCGCCGGAGGTACCGCGCACCTGCTCGACGTCGTTCGCGTGACGGTGGCGGCGGGAGTGCCGCTCGCGGACGCGGTGCACATGGCGTCCGCGGTGCCCGCGGCCGTGCTGGGCCTCGGCGACCGTGGGGCCCTCGCGGCTGGTGCCCGCGCCGACGTCGTGCTCACCGACGCGGACCTGCGTCCGGTCGTCGTGCTCCGGGGCGGCGCGCCCCAGCGCTGAGGGCCGTCGCGGGCTGCCGGCCCCACCGAGCGGCGCCTAGGCTCGGTGCCCGTGACCACCGTGAGCTCGACCGCCGTCGGCGAGACCGGCGTCCCCGTGGTGTTCCTCCACGGGCTGTTCGGCCAGGGCCGCAACTTCGCGCAGATCGCCAAGGACCTGCAGCCCGAGGCGCGGTCGCTGCTCGTCGACCTGCCGAACCACGGCCGCTCCGCGTGGACGGAGCGGTTCGACTACGTCGAGATCGCCGACCTCGTCGCCGAGCACCTCGCGGCCGGCTTCGCCGCCGACGGGCCCGTGCACGTCGTCGGTCACTCCATGGGCGGCAAGGTCGCCATGGTCCTCGCGCTGCGCCACCCCCACCTGGTCGACCGGCTCGTCGTCGTCGACATCGCGCCCGCGTCGGGCGGCTCCCTGGGGGAGTTCGAGCACCTGCTCGACAGCCTCGTCGCCCTCGACCTCTCGACGATCACGCGACGTGGCGACGCCGACGAGCAGCTCGCCGAGCGGGTCGACGACGCCCGCGTCCGCGGCTTCCTCCTGCAGAACCTGCGTCCCGACGGCGACGGCTTCCGGTGGCGCGCCAACCTGGGCCTCCTGCGCCGCGAGCTGCCGGCCATCGGTGGCTTCCCGGATGTCGGTGACGCCACCTTCGACCACCCGGTGCTGTGGGTCGCCGGTGAGCGGTCGCCGTACGTGCGCGACGAGCACGGGTCGGTCATGCGCGCGCTGTTCCCGCGCACCACCCTGGTGACGGTGCGCGGTGCGGGTCACTGGGTCCACTCGGAGCAGCCGGAGGTCTTCGTCTCCGCGCTGCGCACGTTCCTCCTCGCGGACGCAGCGCGCCCGGCGGCGACGCCCGACGCGTAGGTGGCTCAGCCGCCGTCCGCGGCGCGTGATACCGCCACCGCCAGAGCCGCCCCGGCGGCGACGACGCCGAGGACGGCCACGACGATCATGGCGACCCGGACCGGGCCGGGTCCGACGACGACGGCGCCGACGCCCGCGAGGACGGAGGCCAGGGCCGTGACGACCACGGCCAGAGCAGCACGGACGGGTCCAGGTCTCACGGCGCTCCCCCTGAGCGATGACGGACGGTCGAGCGGGCCGACGTCCACGCACCGCGTCGGCCGGCGCCGCCCACGCTAGTCGGCCACCGCCTCGCGCAGCGCCGCCTCCACGCCCCAGTCCCGGCCCGTGTCGACGTCGCGCTGCCACGCGTCCGCCGGGGTGATGTCGCGGACGGAGTCGATCGCGGCCCCGACCCAGGCCGCGTCGACCGGCGCCATCGGCAGGTCGGCCTCCTCGCGCAGGTGGGTCGAGGCGCCGAGCAGTCGCGCGGCCCGGACGGCCTCCCCGCGCCGCGCCGCCACGACGGCGAACAGGGTGAGCACGTCGACGGTGATCTCCAGGTCGTTGAGCGCCACGGCGCTCGCGGCGTGCTCGCGCAGGTGGGCGTGGGCCTCGGCGGTCCGGCCGGCCCGCAGGAGGGAGCCCACGAGGTTCACGTGGTCGGCCCCGAGCCCCCACGCGTCCTGCAGCTCCGTGTCCAGCTCGAGGCACCGGCGCAGGAGCGCGATCGCCTCGTCGTGCCGGCCGTCGTCCGCGGCGAGGAGGGCCAGGTTCGACACGGCGTTCACCTCGTTGCGCGGGTCGCCTGCCGTGCGCGCCGCCGCGACCGCCTCCTCGGCGACCGCCGTCGCGAGCCGCGGCTCGTCCAGCGCCCGGTGCGCCATGGCGAGGCTGTTGAGCTCCTTGGAGACCAGCGCGGGGTCGCCGGTGGTCCGGGCGTGCTCCAGGCACACCGTGAGCATGTCCCGGGCGCGCTCGGCGTGACCCTGCTGGAGCACCAGGACGCCGAGCCCGTGCAGCGCCGTCATGACCTGCGGCGTCCGGCGGGTCCCCGCCGCGTCGACGGCGGTCTGCAGCCAGCGGCGGCCCTCCGCCTGGTAGCCGCAGCCGTACCAGAACCACGCGAGGTGCTGCACGAGCCGCAGGCCGAGCGCGAGGCGACCCTCGTCGTCGTCCGTCACCGTGGCCGTCCCGGGCCCGAACGCCCACGTCAGCACCGAACGGAGGTCGTCCAGGTCCGCCTCGATCCGGTCGCGGGCGGCGAGGTGGTGCTCGCCGCGCAGACCCTCCGCGGCCGCCCTGGCCAGTCCGACGAAGTGCTCCGCGTGACGGCGGTGCGCCGCCTCGAGCTCGCCCGCGGCCGCGAGGCGCTCGCGCGCGTACCGGCGGATCGTCTGGAGCATCCGCGCCCGCGGCTCGCCGTCGGGCCCGTCCCGCACCGTGAGCAGGCTGACGTCTGCCAGCCTGCCGACGACGTCCACGGCGTCCGCCGCGTCGCCGCCGTCGCCGACGACGGCGGCCACCGCGGCGAGGTCCACCGCGCCCACGCAGACGCCGAGGCGGCGGAAGGCGCGCGCGAGGTCCTCGTCGAGCAGGTCGTGGCTCCAGTCCAGCGCGGCCCGCAACGTCTGCTGGCGGTCCGGCGCGTCGACCGCCGCGCCGGAGGGCCCCGGCGGGTCCAGGCTCCGGTCCAGCCGGGCCCTCAGCGCGGCGGGGCCCAGGAGCCGCGTACGGGCCGCCACGAGCTCGATCGCCAGGGGCAGCCCGTCCAGCCGGCGGCAGACCTCGACGACGTCGTCCCGGTTCTCGTCCGTCAGCGCGAAGCCGGGCCGCACGAGCCGGGCACGCTCGACGAAGAGCCGCACCGCGTCGGACTCGTGGCCGTCGGTCGCGGCAGGAGTCGTGGGCAGGGGAGGGACCGGCACCTCGCGCTCCGCCGCGAGGTGCAGCGGACGGCGCGACGTGGTGAGCACCCGCACGCCGGTCCCGGCGCCGAGGAGGGCGCGGACGACCCACGGCGCGTCGGGCAGCTGCTCGAGGTTGTCGAGGACGAGCAGCACCTCCTGGTCGGCGAGGTGCTCCAGGAACGCGGGCGGCGGCTTGGACTCGCCCGGCACCCCCATGGCGTCCGCGACCGTCGTCCACAGGACGTCGGAGGTCCGCGCCTGCGCCAGCGGCACGAAGTAGACCCCGTCGCGGTAGTGCTCGTCGACGCGGGCGGCGACGGCGAGCGCCAGACGGGTCTTGCCCGTGCCGGCAGGACCGGTGAGGGTCACGAGCCGCACGTCCGGTGCGGTCAGCAGGGCAGCCAACGTGCCGAGCTCCTCGGTCCGCCCGACGAGCGAGGTCGCGGGCGTGGGCAGGGTGGACGGGGAGCCGAGGCTCTTGAGGCGGGGGAACGTCGCCGGCAGCCCGTCGACGCACAGCTGGTGCACGTGCACCGGCTCGGGCAGGTCCTTGAGGCGGTGCGGACCGAGATCCGTGAACCGCACGCCCGGTACCGGATGGGCGGCGACGAGGGCGCGGGTCGCGTCAGTGACCACCGACTGCCCGCCGTGCGCGCTCGCCGCCACGCGCGCGGCGCGGTGGACGTCCATGCCGACGTACCCGTCCTCGTGCCGGCTCGGCTCGCCGGTGTGCAGACCCATGCGGACCCGCACCGTCTCGCCGTCGGGCCAGTCGGCGCCCGCCAGCTCGAGCTGGGCGTCCCGCACCGCGCAGACGGCGTCCCGCGCGGAGGGGAAGACGACGAAGAAGCTGTCACCCTCCGTGCCGAGCTCGTGACCGCCCCAGCGGGAGACCGCCGACCGCACCAGCCGGCGTTGCGTGGACACCACGTCGGCGTACCGCGCGCCGAGGCGGGCGAGCAGACGGGTCGAGCTCTCGACGTCCGTGAAGAGGAGCGTGACGGTCCCCGTGGGCAGGTCCGTACCCGTGGGCGACGTCCTCATCGCGGGTGCCCCGTTCGCAGCAGGGACGACAGGTCCCCGTCATTCAACACGACGGTCGGCGGCAGCGGGAAGGGTCCCGGCGGTCGACCGCCGGACGTCCACCCTGGTCAACGCGTCGCGACGCCCCTAGCCTGGCCGTGCGGCTCCCACCGGCGGACCGGCGGGGGCAGCACCCGCCGTCCCGTGCGCAGAGAGGCGCCGTCATGAAGGTCACGATCAGCTCCGACGACAAGCTCGACCGCGTCATCGCCGTCGTGGAGGCGCTCTACGGCGTGCGGCTCGAGCAGGTCGAGGGCGGTGGCGGCGCTCCCGCGCCGGCCCAGGACCAGACGCACCTGCCCGACGAGGGTGGCCAGGGCGCGTCGAAGCCGCGGCACGGCTGACCGCCCCGCACGACCGGCGCACGACCGGCGCGCCACCTGCGCGTGCCGGACCCGCCGCGACGCGCCGGTCAGGTCAGGCGACCGGAGTGCAGCTCCAGCACCCGGTCGGCGCGCTCCGCGATGAGCGGGTCGTGCGTGGTGACGACCGCGGCGGTGCTCCCGGTGCGCACCAGCGCGACGAGCACCTCCATGACGGCGACGGCGGTCTCGGAGTCCAGCTGCGCCGTCGGCTCGTCCGCCAGCAGCAGGGTGGGCCGCGTCACGAGGGCCCGGGCCACCGCGACGCGCTGCTGCTGCCCGCCCGACAGCTCGCCCGGGCGCTGGCGCGCGTGGGGCGTGAGGCCGACGGCGTCCAGCGCCGCGGCGACCCGCCCCGAGCGCTCCGCAGCACCCACACCCCGCAGCCGCAGCGGCACCTCGACGTTCTCGGCCGCGGAGAGCACCGGCAGCAGGCCGAACGACTGGAAGACGTACGCGACCCGCTCGCGCCGCAGCCGCAGGAGCTCGCGCTCGGGCAGGGCGCTCACCTCGGTGTCCCCGAGCCGGACGGTCCCGGCGTCGAGCGGTTCGAGACCGCCGAGGGCGTGCAGCAGCGTCGTCTTGCCCGAGCCCGACCGGCCCCGCACGACGACGAGCTCGCCCGGCCGCGCCACCAGGTCGACGCCGCGCAGCGCGTGGACGGCGCGCGGGCCCGTGCCGTAGGTCCGGACCAGCCCGGTGGCGTGCAGCTGCTGGGCGGTGACGGGAGGTGCGTCCGTCATCGGTCCTCCTCGTCGCCGTCGTCCCCGGGGAGGTCGTGCGGCGAGACGCGGACGTGGTCCGCCGCCAGCCCGAGGCGCACCCGCTCACGTAGGTCCAGCGCCTCGACGAACTCCCGCGGCAGCTGCAGGCGGCCGACCTTGTCGATCACCGCGAACTCCTCGTGCAGGTGGCGTTCGCGCCCGTGCTCGTCGACGGCCGTCCGCCGCAGGGTCTCGGTGGCGGTGCGCCCGTCCCGGATGCGCACGGTCCGACGCACGTGCGCGGCCACCGTCGGGTCGTGCGTGACGATGAGCGTGGTCATGCCCAGCTCGGTGGTCATGTGGCGGATCGCCTCCAGCACCTCGTCGCTCGTGGCCTCGTCCAGCTCGCCGGTCGGCTCGTCGGCCAGCAGGACCCGCGGGCCGTTGACGACGGCGGTCGCGATGGCCACGCGCTGCTGCTCGCCGCCCGACAGCTCGGCGGGCCGGCGGTCGGCCACGTGGTCGACCCCGAGCAGCTCGAGCAGCTCGGCAACCCTCGAGCGGCGCTCGGCGGCCGGGCGCCGTCGCGGGGTGAGCGTCATCGGCAGGGCGACGTTCTCCGCCGCGGTGAGGTAGGGCAGCAGGTTCCGGGTCGTCTGCTGCCACACGAAGCCGACCGTGTCGCGGCGGTAGACCTGGCGCTCCCGGGCGGACAGGGCCACGAGGTCGTGCCCGGCGACCCGTGCGCTGCCGGCCGTCGGCCGGTCCAGGCCCGAGAGGATGGTGAGCAGGGTGGACTTGCCCGAGCCCGAGGCGCCGACCAGGGCGACGAGGTCCCCGGCCTCGACGGTGAGGTTGAGGCCCTGCAGCGCCTGGACCTCCACGCCCTCGGCCGTGAAGATCCGCACGAGGTCCTCGCACACGATCTCGGGCGGCGTCATGGTGCTCATCCTCCCGCTCCCTCCCGCAGCACCCGGACCGGGGACACGCGCTGTGCGCCGGCCACTGCGAGGAGGGCCCCGACGGCGACGACGACGGCGAGCCCGGCGCCCGCCGCCAGGAGCAGGCCGGGGTCCGCGACGACGGGCGGGTGCTGCGCGGCGCCGGTGAACGGGCGCAGGTCGGCGACACGCAGGACGGCCGACGGCAGCACAGCCCCCGCGGCAGCGCCCGCCAGTCCGGCGACGACGACGGGCCCGAGGACCTCCGCGAGGACGAGGCGCCGGTGCACGGGCGTCGGTGCGCCGAGCGTCGCGAGCATCGCGGCGGTCCGGCCACGCGCGGGGGCGTCGGCCACGAGGAGCAGGGCGAGGACGGCGGCGACCAGCGCGAGGCTGCCGCCGGCGACGAGCAGCATCGCGGTGCGGACGCCGCTGACCAGCCCGCTGTCGGTGATGCTCGCCGACGCCTGCTCCAGCGTGGTCGCCGTGAGCCGGGCGCCCGTCGCCGCGACGATCGCCCCGGCGACCCCGTCCGGGTCGGCGTCGCGGTCCAGCCGCACCAGCAGGCGGTCGACGGGCGGCCGCCCCCCGGCGTCGGCCCACGTGGCGGCGTCCACCACGACCCACCGCGTCCCGGAGCTCACGCCCGGCACGCCGTCGGCGAGGCGCGCGTCCACGGGCAGCGGACCGGCGGGCGCGTCGACGGTCACGCCTCCGGTGGGCACGCCCGGGGCGACCAGCGCGACGTCCGAGCCCGTCCCCGGCCCGGCCGGGGCCCCGCCGGGCAGGTCCCGCTGCACGGCCGCCAGCGCGTCCCCGTCCACGACCCGCACGTCCACGGTGGTGCGGGTGCGGTCGCGGTGGAGCGTGACCGTCCTCGCGTCGGCGACGGTCGCGACGGCGGCCACGCCGGGCACGGCCGCTGCCGCCGCCACCTGCTCCTCGTCCAGCCCCCGGCCGCCGGCCGAGAAGGCGAGGTCCAGGCGCAGGTCCGCGCCGACGAGCTGCACGGCGCTGCGCTCGGTGGCCCGCGTCATCGTGGCCACGGCGGTGACGGCCAGGCCGGCCGTGGACACGCCGAGCGTCAGCGCGAGGACCGGGACGAGCCCCGCGGCGGGTGCGCGCGCCGCTCGGGCGACGCCGAGGAACGTCCCGAGGTCCCGCCGCCCCGCCTCGCGCAGGGCCAGTCCCGCGAGCCACCGGTAGGCGCGGCGCGCGACCAGCGCCGCGGACATCCCGACGGCGATGGGCAGGACGGTCACCAGCGGGTCGGTCCCGGACGTGGCGGTGAGCGCGACGACCGTCGCGGCGGGCACCAAAAGCTCGGCGAGCCACGCGCGACGGAGCGGCCGACGGCGGCGCCCGGCGTGCACGCGTGCCGCGACGGCCACCATGAGGACGACGGCGGCCGGCACCAGGGCCCCCGGCAGCACCAGGTCGGCCGGCTCCGTGCGCCCCGGGACGGCCAGCGCGAGCCCGAGACCGACGGCGGCTCCCGGCGCCACCGCGACGAGCGCCTGGACGCCGACGAGGGCGGCGAGCCGCGACGACGACGCCCCTCGCGCGCGCAGCAGCAGCAGGGCCGCGCGGCGGCGGTCCACGGCGAGGTCGGCGACGAGCCAGAGCACTCCGGCGGCCACGCCGATGAGACCTGCCACCAGCGTGCCGAGGAGGGTCGTCACGGTGCGCTCGCGGCCTGCTGCGGCGTCGAGCACCGGCAGCAGGTCGGAGCGGAGGCCCGAGGCGGCGCGGATGCCGTCCATCTGCGCTGCGAGGGTCCGGGGCTCGATCTCGCCGACCGCCCTCGGGTCCACCGGGTACCAGGCGTCGAGCTGGACGCCGCGCGGCACCATGAGGGCGCCCAGGGCCGCCGGGTCGACGTGGCCGACGGCGTGCACGGTCCACCCGGCGCTGTCGTCCCGGTCGACGGCGGGCTCGAGCACGCCGGGCAGGTGCTCCCACACGGGCGACGCCGCATCCGCGGCCTCCACCAGCCCGGACAGGTGGAGCTCGAACGGCGCGTTCACCGGGTCGCGCGACGTGCGGGTCTCGCCCACCTCCCAGCCCATCCAGCGGGCCGTCTCCCCGGTGAGCACGACGTCGACGCGGAGCAGGGGTCCCCCGCCACCGCCCGCGCCCGACCCCCCGCCGGCGTCGAGCCACCCGCGGACGTCCGGCGAACGCGGCGGCTCGCCCTCGACCAGGCGCAGGTCGTCCCCGCGCGGTCCCACGGACAGCGCGACGGTCATGAACGAGACCCCGGTGGAGCGCGGGCCGAGGTCCACGAAGAACGGCGCCCGGGTGATCTGGTGCTGGGGCTCGCGCAGGACGGCGGCGAGCGCTGGACCGGCGGGGGCCACCTGCGCGGTGACCCAGCGGTCGGCGGCCTCCATCTCGGCGAGCGGGTCGTCGAGCGCCGCCACGTGGGTGAGCCGCTGCGGCACCGTGAGCGTGAGGTCCCGCTGCGTCGTGGGCAGCGCCTCCGCGCGGCTGACGAGATCCTCCCGCAGGAGCCGGTCGAGGGCGCGCGGCCAGCCGACGGTCAGCGCGACGAGGCCCGCGACCACGAGCGCGAGGAGCACCAGGGACCACGCGTCGCCGGAGAGCTGCCGGCGGAGCACGCGGATCATGCGGGCCCCTCGGCGAGCGGCGAGGCCGTCCGCGCCCGCCGCGCCGTGTCGCGGGCGCCCAGCGCGACGACGACCGCGAGCGCGACCGCCGTCGTGCCCAGCCACACGACGAGGGCACCGTGGTCCAGGCTCGGCTCCACCGCCAGGGGCAGGGCACCCGTGTCGAGCGCGTCGACGAGGGGCCCCGCCACCAGCGCCGTGAGGGCCCACCCGCCGCCCGCTCCGACGACCGCGGCGGGCACGAGCACCCGCACCTGCTCGGACACGCGCAGCGCCGCCTGGCCGCGGCCGGGCAGGCCCAGCCCGCGCAGCGCCCCGACCTCCGCGCGGCGCTCGCGGGCGGCCGCGCGCGCCGCGGCGAGCACCCCTGCCGCGGCGAGGACCACCGTGGCCCAGGTCGCCAGCCGGAACGCGGCCAGCGCCGGCTCGAGGAGGGGCGTCGGCCGGGGCGCGCCCCGCTCCACCCGCGCTGCCGTGCCCGCCGAGTCCAGGGCTGCCGGGATGCCGGCGTCCGTCGGCCCGGCCGTGGGCCACGCCCAGACCTCGTCCGGCGAAGCGACCGTCGCGCCGGTCCGCAGCTGCGCGGCCGACCAGGCGTCGGCGTCGGCCAGCAGCGCCACGGGGTCCGTGGAGCCGGGCACGACCGCCACGACGTCGGCGACCGTGACGTCGATGCGATGGCCCGGAACGGCGAGGGTCGTCGTGTCCCCTGGCGCCAGGGACAGCGCCCTCGCCAGGGCGCGGCTCGCCACGACCGGCAGCGCCTCCGGCCGGACGGCGCCCACCCGCACGACGGTGCCCGCGGCGTCGGCGGGGACGTCGACGGCCACGCCGTCCGCGTCGGCGGTCGCGGCGAGCGGCACGGAGGTGCGGCCGACGAGCACGCCCTGCCAGCCGTCGGGCACCGCCGGGCCGTCGTCGGTCGCGAGCCCCGTGACGGCCACGCGGTGGCCGCCCGGCTCTGTGACGACCACGTCCACGGCGGCGACGGCGGAGGCGCCGTCGGGCAGCGGCCCCACCCAGGTCCCCGCGGCGGTCTGCGGGACGAGCTCGACGCGGACGAGGCCTCCGGGGGCCGTCCGGACCCACGCCGCGACGGCGTCCGCGCCGGTGTCGGTGCCCGTGCCGCCGGTGACCGTCACCGTCGCCCGGACGTCCGCGGCGTCCGGCGGCACCGGCAGCATCGCGTCGACGGCCGGGGCGGCGGGTGGCGCCCCGGACGCCGGACCGGCGGTGCCGGGCAGCAGCGGCCAGGCGTCCTGCGGGAGCGAGACCAGCGTGGCGCCCACGGTGCCCAGCGTGACCGCGCGGGAGTGCGCAGGCACGACGGTGGCGCCGGGGTCGGCGGTGGAGGCGGTGGCCAGGGCGGACGTGAGCGCGTCGGGGTCCTCGAGGACGACGCGCACGTCGGCGCCCGTCTCGACGCGCGACCTCAGGTCCTGCAGGCTCGCCCAGGTGCCGAGGACCCCGGACACCACGACGGCCGCGGCGACCGCCAGGGCCGCCGACGACGCGGTCGCGGCGTGCGCGGCCGGTCGCCGCCCGACCTGCTGGGCGGCGAGCACGCCGAGTCCGGTGCGCCCGGCGGCCCAGCGTCCGCTCGTCCGTGCCACGAGGGGCACCAGGCACGCCGCCAGGAGCGCGACGGCCAGCAGGGCCAGGGGGACCGCTGCTCCGGCGAGCGGTTCGGGCGCGGCCCGGCCGCCGACGGTGCGCACCGGGGAGCCGAGCGACAGCAGCCGCCACAGGGCGAGGCCTGCCGCGGCGAACGCCAGGGTGGTCGCCGCGGCCAGCGCCGAGCCCCGCAGCGGCCGGTCCGCCCGGGTGGTCCGGGGCGAGCGCACGACCAGCCACGTGGCGAGGGCGAGCGCGACGGTGACGGCGGCGGCCACCCCCGCGAGGGCACCGAGGCCCAGGTCGACGGGGACGCGGCCGGTGCCGCGGAGCGCGACCGCCGCGACACCGGCGCCGAGCGCCGCACCCACCACGCCGACGACGGCGCCCTCGCTCGCCGCCGCGCCGACCGCGCGGGCACGGGACGCCCCGCGCGAGCGCAGCAGCACGAGCTCGCCCCGCCTGACCCCGGTGAGCAGACCGGCCAGCTGTCCCAGCACGACGAGGCCCACGAGCACCGCGAGCATCGTGGCGGGCAGCGAGAGCGCCCGCACCGTGCTCAGCGTCCGGTCCACCCCGGCGAGCGTGGCGTCGAGCCCGTCCGTGGCCAGGACCCCGAGCTCGTCGACCGCGTCGTCGGCCTTGAGCCCGGCGAGCGAGGCGTCCAGCGCGGTCCGCAGCTCCGGCACCCGGTCGGGGGCGAGCGCCTCGGGGTCCGGCACGACGGTCCAGTGGACGCGGACCGTCGCGGGCACGCGGTCCAGCACCGCCTCGTCGACCCACACGGCCCCGTCCGCCTCCCCGAACCAGCGCGGGTCCTCCGCGTCGACGGGTCGCCACACCGCGGCGACCACGACCTCGAGGGGCGTGGCGCGGGGGTTCTCCCCGGTGAGGAGCAGCCGGTCCCCGGGGTCGACCCCCAGCGCGGCGGCCGTGGCCCCGGACACGGTGCCAGGTACGGCGCCGTCAGCGCCGTCAGCGCCGTCAGCGCCGTCCGTGTCGGCCGTGTCGGCCGTGTCGGGCAGCGCGCCGGCCACCGTCTCCACCTGCGCGGCGAGGTCCGGCTGGGCAGCGACCACCACCTCCGTGCCGTCGGCGACGGTCACCGGGGTGGACCGCGCGCTGCGCTGGACGACGACGGGGACGTCGGACAGCGTGCGGTCCAGCACCTGCTCCGCTGCAGCGACCTGCGCGGCGGGGTCCTGCCCGGACCGCGGCGTCGCGAGCTGCACGGCCGCGCCCGTCGGGCCCGCGTCGCGCAGCGCCGCGGCGAGCCCCGCCTGCGCGGACAGGGCGACGAAGCCGAGCACGGCGACGAGGGTCGCGCTGACCAGCGCGGCCAGCAGGCCCACGAGGGCCAGCAGTCCGCTCTGGTCGCGCGCACGACGGCGCAGCAGGCGGGCGAACGTCACGGGAGCGTCCTCGGTCCGGCGGGATGGCGGGGCCACCGCGGGATCCGTGGTGACCGCTCCGGCGACCGTAGTGCCCCCGCGGCCGGGTGGGGAGCACCGGCTCCCGAGGCCCGGCCGTCGTGCCCGGTCGACGGCCGGGAGGCCGCGGACTGCGGGACGTCAGGCGCTCAGCGGGTAGGCCTCGTCCACGTCCAGGTAGACGACGCTGAGGTGCTCCCGCCGGGCCAGCCCTGCCAGCTCCTCGTGGCCGGGCACCCGCTCCTCCGCGAGCCGCAGCCCGAGCCGTCGCGCGGACGCCCGCGGGGCCTCCTCGTCGAGGAGTGCCTCGTACACCTCGGCGACGGTGTCCGGGTCCTCGACGAGCTCCGCCCGTGCGGCTCGTCGCACGCCCTTGAGGGTGACCTCGACCTCGGGCCGACCGCGGAGGTTGAGGCGCCAGGGCGAGTCGGTGACGACCGCGAGGCGCCCGTCGCCGACCGGGTGGTACCCCACCGGGACGTCGTAGACCGCTCCGGTCCGGCGGCCGGTCACGTGCAGCACCAGCAGCGCGTCGCCGGCCCCGCCCATCCGCCGGGGGGACGCGAGCATCCAGCGGACGACCGGGTTGCTCATCCGGATCATCGCGCGCGGGGGGTGCGCCACCTCGACCGCCGGTCGGGTGCCGGGGCCGTGCTGCGGCCGTGCGCGCAGCCGTCGCACGACGGCGGCGAGCGCCACCCCGGTGCCGACGACGAGAGCTGCTGTGCGGAGCCGAGGGGTCATGGCTTCCTCCTGGAGGGGGCGGTGCGGTCAGTGGCTTCCCGGGACGACGAGGCCTGCCTCGTACGCCAGCATCACCAGCTGGGCGCGGTCCCGGGCGTCGAGCTTCATGAGCAGGTTGCTGACGTGCGTCTTCACGGTCCCGTAGCTGACCACGAGGCGCTCCGCGAGCTCGGCGTTGGAGAGGCCGGCCGCGACGAGCCGCAGCACCTCCACCTCCCGCTCGGTGAGCTGGTCGAACCCCGCGGGCCGGCCGGCCGGTGGCGCCGGGGCGCGGCGGACGAACTCCTCGACGAGGCGCCGCGTCGCTCCCGGCGAGAGCAGCGCGTCGCCGGCGGCGACGACGCGGATGGCGTGCAGCAGGTCCTCCGGTGCCGTGTCCTTGGGCAGGAAGCCGCTCGCACCGGCGCGCATCGCGGCGAAGACGTGCTCGTCGAGGTCGAACGTCGTGAGCACGAGGACGCGGGTGCCCGCCGTCTCCGGGTCGACCGCGAGCTGCCGCGTGGCGGTCAGGCCGTCGGTGCGCGGCATCCGGATGTCCATGAGCATGACGTCGGGGTGCTCGCGCCGGGCCAGGGCGACCGCCGCGGTGCCGTCGGCTGCCTCGCCGACCACGTCGATGTCGGGCTCGCTGCGCAGCAGCACGGACAGGCCGCGGCGGACGAGCGCCTCGTCGTCGACCACGGCCACCCGGATCATCGGCCCCGCCCTTCCTCGCGCGGCAGGGTGGCGTGCACGCGGTAGCCGCCACCGTCCCGAGGCCCCGCCTCGAGCGTGCCGCCCCAGATCGCGACCCGTTCCCGCATCCCCAGCTGGCCGTGGCCCCTGCCGTCGCCGTCCTCGGCCGGCCGCGCCACGGGCGGACCGTCGTCGGTCACCTCGACGTCGAGGGAGTCCGGGCCGTGGGTGATCGTGACGGTGGTGGCGGCGCCGCCGGCGTGGCGCACCACGTTCGTCAGCGACTCCTGCACCAGGCGGTAGGCGGTCAGGCCGAGCGCCCCCGGGACCGGGCCCGGCGAGCCCACCACCCGCAGCTCCACGGGCACCCCGGCCGCACGCAGCTCCTCGACGAGGTCGTCGACGTCGTCCAGCCCCGGCTGCGGCCGGTAGCCCTCGCTGTCCGTGCGCAGGGCGCCGAGGATGCGCCGGACCTCGCCGAGCGCCGTCCGGCTGGTCTGCGAGACGGCGACGAGGGAGGCGCGCGCCTCGGCCGGGTCGTCGTCGATGACGTGCGCGCCCACCTGCGCCTGGAGCGCGATGACGCCGAGCGAGTGCCCGACGACGTCGTGGAGCTCCTGGGCGATGCGCAGCCGCTCGTCGCTGATGGCCCGGCGCGCCTCCTCGGCGCGGGCGCGCTCGGCGAGCTCGGCCCGGTCCGCGAGGAGCGCCGTGGTGCGACGGCGGTCCTGCATGCTGCGGCCGAGCGCGATGGCACCCGCGAAGAGGGCGGCGTTGGTCGCCATCTCGCCGAACTCGGCCTTCTCGGGGGCCACGACCACGAGGAGGGCCAGCAGCCCGACGACGTACACGGCCGCGAGGACCGTCTGGCGCACGCTGCGCCACGCCGCGACGGTGTACGCCGCCAGGAAGAGTCCCGAGCCGATGACCGCCGAGGTGTAGCCCTGCGCGAGGACGGCGAGCACGGCGGCCGAGGCGACCACGAGCACCGGCAGGGGGGCCAGGCGCCGCAGCGCGTACGGGGCGGCGCCGGCCGCGACGAGCAGCAGGTACGTCCGGTCCGGCGGACGCGTCGGGTCGCCGACGGCGGCGGAGACGGCCGCGCCGGTGAACAGCAGCGCGGCGAGCACGGCGTCGAGCAGCCAGGGGCGCTCGGTGTCGAGCCGGCGCAGCCGCTCCCACGTCTCCACGCCTCGACGGTAGCCAGCCGGGGGGCGCCCAGGCATCGGTCGCAGGACCCAGGGCGGGCTCTGCCTGGCGGCCGACGCGCGCGCGCCGACCCGGCTCCGCTGCTCGCCGAGGTCTGGCCCCCCGGCCGACGACGGCGGCCCCGGCGATCGCGAGGCTGGTGGTGTTCCCACCCACGAAGGAGCCCACCATGACGATCACCGGGCGACGTCCCCTGAACCGGACGGCGCGGCGCGGGTACGTGGCCGCCGCCGTCCTCGCCGTCGTCGGCGTGCTCGGCGCCGGCACCTGGGCCGGCGCGGCCCTGCTCGACCGGCTCGACGCCCCGACCGGCTTCTCCCGGGCCGTGCCCGGCGACGCGGTGGAGCTCTCCGCCGGTCGCCACGTCCTCTACGTCGAGGGCACCGCTCCCGCGGCGCTCGGCGGCGTCCGCGTGACGGGTCCCGACGGGGTCGTCCTGGACCTCCGACCTGTCGGCGACGTGCGCTACGACGTCCCCGCCGGCGTGGCCGAGGGCCGCGACGACGTCGTCGGGACGGCGGTCGGGGAGCTCCGTGCGACCGAGCCGGGCCCCTACACCCTCGACACGGACGGGTCGGTGCCCGACGGCGTGCGCCTCGCGGTCGGGGAGGACGTCGCACGCGCGGCCCTGCGGGCCGTCGTGCCCCCTGGCGCCCTCGCCGTCGTGACGGTGGTGGGTGCGATCGCCCTGGCGGCGCGCACGGCGAGCCGCACCGCAGACCCCAGCACCACCACCAGCAGGCCGGAGGCCGGACGATGAGCAGCACCTGGAGAGCACCTCTCGCCGGGACGACGTCGCGCACGGCGGTCGTGCCCCGCCGGGTGACGGTCGTGGCTGCCGCCGCCGTCGTCGTCGCGGCGGGCCTCGGCCTCGGCCTCGTCATGCCGCGCGGACCGATGACCACCGGCCAGTCCCTCGCCGCGGTGACCGTGGCGGTCGTCGTCGGGCTCGTCGCCGGCGTGCTGGTGCGCAGCCGCTGGGCGGCGCTCGGGGGTCCGGTGCTGCTCGCCGGCGTCCTCGAGCTGGTCCGCCTCGGCGAGGAGGGGCCGACCGTGGACGCCCTGCGGTTCGACAGCCTCTACGCGCTCATGGTGATGATCGCGGGCCGCGGGTTCGACGGTCTCGTCATCCTGCTCCCGATGGCCGTCGCCGCCCTCTGGGGCGCCGCGCTGGCCCGACGCGCGGCCCGGACGCCGCCGGTCGGCCCGCCGGACGCAGACCCGGCCGTCCGGCCGAGCGGCAGGCGTCGCACCGCCCGGGTGCTGCCCCGCGCGGGGCTCGCGTCGGGCACCGCGGTCGTCGCCCTCCTGGTCGCCGGGCTCGCGCGTCCCGCGAGCACCGAGCCGGTCGTCGGGCCCGACGGCGAACCGATCGCCGGGAGCATCGCCGAGCTCGTCACGCTGCCGATCGGCGGTCACGACCAGGGCGTGATGATCCGCGGCGCCGACACCGACGCCCCCGTCCTGCTCTTCCTCGAGGGCGGACCGGGCGGCACGGCGCTGGGCTCCATGCGGTACGCCGGCCAGGGGCTCGAGCAGTCCTTCGTCGTGGCCACGTGGGACCAGCGGGGCACCGGCCGGTCCGCGGACCAGCGGGCGCCCCAGTCGACCCTCACCGTCGACCGGCTCGTCGACGACGCGATCGAGGTCGCCGAGCACCTGTGCGACCGGTTCGACGAGGACGGCGTGTACGTCGTCGGCAGCAGCTGGGGCAGCACCCTCGGCGTCCTGGTCGCGCAGGAACGCCCCGACCTCGTGCGGGCCTACGTGGGCGTCGGCCAGATGGTCAGCCAGGCGCGCACGGACGAGATCATGTACGCGGACACCCTCGCGTGGGCCAGGGAAGCCGGCGACGCCGCCATGGCGGCGCGGCTCGAGGAGGTGGGACCCCCGCCCTACGAGGACGCGCTCACCTACCCGGTCATGCTGACCGGTGACCCGCGGTGGCAGCAGTACCCCACCGGCGACGACCACGACGGGCGGGCCGGCTACCCGCAGAACCTCTTCGTCGCCGAGTACTCGTTGACCGAGCAGCTCCGCTCCGCCGCGGGCCTCGCGGACACCTTCGCGCTGCTCTACCCGCAGCTGCAGGGCATCGACTTCCGCGAGCAGGTGCCGCGGCTCGACGTCCCGGTGCACGTCGTCCTGGGCGCCTACGAGGCGCCCGGACGCGCCGACCTCGCCCGCGAGTGGCTCGCGGACCTGGACGCCCCGGCGGTCCACGTCGAGACGTGGGACCGGTCCGGTCACACGCCGCACCTCGACGAGCCCGCCCGCTTCGCCGCCTTCATGGCGGACGTGCACGACCGGAGCGCCGGGGCCTCCCCGGTCGCCGCGGATCGGTGAGCACCGTGTACACCCGCATGATCGTCCGTGACGTCCGCCGCAACCGGGCCGTCACCGTCGTGCTCGTCGTCCTCATGGGGCTCTCGGTGCTCCTCGCGGCCGCCAGCGCCGGCACCCTGGCCCGGCTCGTCGGCGCCTCCACGAGCCTCCTGGCCCAGGCCCGGGCGCCGCACGTCGCGCAGCTCCAGGCCGGGCCGTACGACCCGGCGCAGGTGGACGCCTGGACCGCGACGCGGCCCGAGGTGGAGCACCACCAGGCCATGCTGCTGCTGGGGATCGACGGAGCGAGCCTCTTCTTCGACGGCGAGCCGCAGACGACGAGCATCCAGCAGAACTCCCTCGTCGTCCCGAACCAGGAGCGGGACCTGCTCCTGGACCTCGACGACCAGCCGATCACGGAGGTCGAGCGCGGCACGGTCGTGCTCCCGGTCATCTACGAGGTCGAGCAGGGTCTCGAGGTGGGTGCCCCGGTCGTCATCACCGCGCCGGACGGGTTCCGCGCCGAGCTGGCGATCGCCGGGTTCGCCCGGGACTCGATCATGAACCCCGCGATCACGAGCTCCAAGCGGCTCGCGGTGGCCGCGTCGGACCTCGAGGAGATCCGCGCGCACACCGGCGAGGAGGAGCACCTCGTCGAGTTCTGGCTCCACGACCCCGGTACCCAGATCGCCGGGTTCTCGAAGGCCTACCTGGAGTCGGACATGCCCCAGGCCGGGCAGATGGTCGACTCCGCGACCTTCCAGATGTTCATGATGGTCGGCGACGGCATGGTCGCCGCCGTGGTCGTCCTCGTCGCGGTCCTGCTGCTCGTCGTCGCGCTCCTGTGCCTGCGGTTCTCGTTCCTCACGGCCGCCGAGCAGGACTACCGCGAGATCGGTGTGCTCAAGGCGATCGGCGTCCCGCGCCGCGGTGTCCGGCGCCTCTACCTCACGAAGTACACGGCGCTGGCGGCCGTGTCGGCCGTCCTCGGGCTGGTCGGGGGTCTGGCCCTCACGCCGGTGCTCGCCCGTGACATCACCCGGTACATGGGATCCGTGCCGTCCGTGTGGACCTGGCTGGTCCCCGTGCTGGCCGCCGGGCTCGTGCTGCTCGCGCTCGTGCTCTTCCTCATGGTGCTGCTGCGGCGCTTCGCCACGGTCAGCGCCGTGACCGCGCTCCGTGCCGGCGCGACCGGCCCGCAGTCGAAGGCCGGTCGGCTGCGCCTGCACCGGTCACGCCTGCCGGTGCCGCTGCGGCTCGGGGCCATGGACGTCGTCGGCCGCTGGCCGACGTACCTCCTGCTCCTCGTCGTCTTCGCCGTCAGCACGTTCATCACGATCGTGCCGATCAGCTCGGCGACCACCGCGGGCGCGCCCGGGTTCATCCACTACATGGGGACGGGCACCGTGGACCTGCGCATCGAGCTCCGGTCCACCGACGGCGACTCCGCGGCGCACTTCGAGCGGATCGTGGATCGGGTCGCCGCCGACCCGGACGTGGCGACGTCCACGGCGATGGTCACCACCCGCAACGCGTCGGTCGACGCCGACGGCGTCCCCGTGAGCCTCTACGTCGAGAACGGTGACCACACCCTCCTGCCCCTGACGTACGCCGAGGGGCGGGCCGCGTCGGACGCGTCCGAGATCGCGCTGTCCCTGCTCGCGCTCAACCAGGCCGGCCGGGAGGTCGGCGAGACCCTGCCCGTCGAGGTCGGCGGGGAGCTGCGCGACCTCACGATCGTCGGTAGCTACCAGGACATCACCAACGGCGGCAAGACCGCCAAGTCCGTGCTGCCCACCGACCGGAACGACGTCATGTGGTTCGGGGTCGGCATCAGGCTGAACCCCGGCGTCGACGTCCCGGCCACGGCGGCGGCGTTCGGCGAGGAGCTGGCTCCCGCCGTGGTCCACGACATCGAGCAGTGGCGCGCGCAGACGCTGGGCCCCATCGCGCAGCGGATGTCGGTCGCCGCAGGGGTGTCGGCCGTGGTCGCCGTCGTCCTCGTGGGGCTCATGACGGCGCTCTTCACCCGGATGCTCCTCGCCCGGGACGCCGGCCAGATCGCCGTCCAGCGCGCGCTCGGTGCCGACGACGCGGGCCTGCGGGCCCAGTACGTCACCCGGATGGTGCTGGTGCTCGTCCTGGGCGTCGTCGTCGGCACGATCGCCGCGGTCACCCTCGGCGAGGCGATGTTCAACCTCATGTTCGGAGGCATGTACGGCGGGATGGAGGCGCTGGGCCGGGGCACCAGCCGCATCGACCTCGTCGTCGACCCGCTGCTCACCTCCGTGCTGTTGCCGGCAGCCCTCCTGGCCGCGGTCACCGTCGTCACGGTGGCGAGCGCCCGCTCCCTCTCCGACGTCCGCATCTCCACCCTCACCACCGAGTAGGACGGCTCCCATGACCACCTCGACCACTGTCCTCGACGCCCGGGGGCTCACCAAGACCTTCGACGGTCGCACCGTCCTGCACGAGGTGGACCTCCAGGTCCGCGACGGCGAGCTCGTCGCCGTGATGGGTCCGTCCGGCTCGGGGAAGTCGACCCTCCTCTACACGGTCAGCGGGATGGACACGCTGACCTCGGGGACGGTCTCGTTCGCCGGGCAGGACCTCGGCTCGCTGAGCCAGAAGCAGCTCGCGCGGCTGAGGCTGACGACCATGGGCTTCGTCTTCCAGCACGTGCACCTGCTGAAGAACCTGTGCCTGCTGGACAACGTCGTGCTGCCGGCCTACCTCGCCGGCCTCGCGCCGCGCGAGGAGCTGAACCGGCGGGCGGCCGGCCTCATGGAGCGCATGGGCGTCGCGGACCTGGCGACCCGGGACGTCTCGGAGGCGTCGGGTGGCCAGCTCCAGCGGATCGGGATCTGCCGGGCCCTCATGAACGAGCCGAGCATCGTCCTGGGGGACGAGCCGACCGGAGCGCTCGACTCGGCAGCGGCCGGCGAGGTGCTCGACATCCTGGGCGAGCTCAACGCCGAGGGGACGACGGTCGTGCTCGTGACCCACGACCCCACGGTGGCCGCGCGCGCCGACCGCGTCCTGTACATGGTCGACGGCCGGATCGTCGCCGACCGGCAGCAGGGCCGGTACACGGGCGCCGACCGGGAGGGGCGGCACGCGGACGTCACCGCGTGGCTGACCGAGCAGGACCGCCGGCGCACGGAGGCACCGCTCGGCTCCGTCGTCTGACTCCGCCGCGGCGCCGACGCCCGACCGACCGGGGTGCGCCCGCCCCTCCGCTGGCAGGGCGACCGTCGCGACGTGACGATGAGCACGGAGTGGACACCCGCCCGCCCGCTGGAGCCGCCGTGGAACTGCCTCGGATGGTGCTGGAGGCCTCCGGCCTGCTCGCGGTCGCCGTGCTCGTCGGTGTCGTGGCGCGCCGGGTGCGCCTGCCGCTCAGCGTGGTCCTCGTCGTCGTCGGGATCGTCGCGGCGGCTGTCGGGATGAGCCCGGGGGTCGGTCGCCTGGAGGGCGAGGCCTTCGAGCAGGTGGTCCTCTTCCTCTTCCTGCCCGTGCTCGTCTTCGCCGCTGCGCTGGGCATCGACCTGCGGGCCTTCGTGCGCAACCTCGGCGCGATCCTCGCCCTCGCCGTCCCCGCGTTCCTCCTCTCCGCGGGCGTCGTCGGCCTGGTGCTCCACCAGGCGCTCGGGACGGCGCTCGTCGCCGCCCTGCTCTTCGGTGCGCTGATCTCGGCGACGGACCCGGTCGCCGTCGTGGCCGTGTTCCGGGAGGTCGGCGTGCCGCGGCGCCTGCTGGCGCTCGTCGAGGGCGAGAGCCTCCTCAACGACGGCGTCGCCATCGTGCTCTTCGCGATCCTCGTCGACGCGGCCCTCGGCGCACCCGTCAGCGTGGCCGGGGGAGTGACGGACTTCGCCGTCGTCTTCCTCGGCGGCGCGGCCATCGGCCTCGTTCTGGGTCTCGTGGCTGCCCTGGTGCTGCCGTGGCTTGACCGGCTCTCCGCCGCCGCGCTGTCGCTCGCCGTCGCGTACGGCGGGTTCGTGCTCGCCGACCACGTGCTCGGCCTCTCCGGGGTCATGGCGACCGCGGCGGCGGGCATGGTGCTGTCTGGCCTGGCCCCGAGCCGCGCGTCGGCGGAGGTCCGGATGATGTGGGAGGAGCTCTGGGAGGCGCTCGACCACGTCGCGAACGCGTTGCTCTTCCTGCTCATCGGGCTGGTGATCGGCCCGCGCCTGCTGGGGGAGTACCTCGCGCCCATCCTGCTGGCGGTCGCGGTCGTGGTGGTGACGCGCGCACTGGCCGTCGTGCCGGTCGTCTGGGCGCTGGAACGGGTCGCGCACATCCCGCGGCTCGGGGGGCGCAACGAGGCCGTGCTCATCTGGGGAGGTCTGCGCGGCGGCGTCGCCCTGGCTCTCGCCCTCGCACTGCCGGAGGAGCTGGCGGAGCGAGAGCTGCTCGTGGCACTGACCGGCGGGGTCGTCCTCGCGACCCTCCTCATCAACGCCACGACGATCCGGCCGCTCGTGTCCCGGCTGGGCCTGGACCGGCCGAGCGACGCGGACCGCTACCTCCTGGCGGTCGCGCAGGTGTCCGCCGTGGCGGCCGCGCGGCGTCAGGCCGACGAGCTCGGCCTGGGCCTCGACCCGGCGATGACGGAGGAGCTGGCCGCCCGCGAGCGGGGCGCCAAGGCCCGGCTCGCCGCCCTCGACATCGCCGAGGACCAGGCGTACCGGGTGATCGTCGGCCGCGGGCTCCACGTCGAGCGGCGCACCTACCAGGCGCTGAGCGACCAGGGCCTCCTCCCGCCGGCGGTGACCCGGACGCTGCTGCGCGAGGTCGACGACGAGATCGACGACCTCGCCCTGCGCGGCAGCGGCCACGAGCTCGGGGCGACCCGGCAGGCGCCGTCCGGGCGGCTGGAACGGCTCAGCCGCAGGCTGGTGAGCGCGCTGCCCGAGCCGGCGGGCGAGGACCCCGTCGACCTGGCCTACGCCGAGGCGACCGCCCGCCGTCTCGCCGCCCGCCGCACCGTCCAGGCGCTGGAGGTCTTCGACCACCTCCCGGGGGTCGACCACGCCACGGTGGAGGAGGCCCGCCGGACGGTCACCGGCTGGGAGGAGGAGGCGATCGCGCGCCTCGACGAGCTGGACGCACGCTCCGGTGCGGACGCCCGTGCCCTGCACCGCGCGCAGGTGCGGACCCTCGCTCAGGCGGCCGCCCACCGGGAGATGGAGGAGCTGGTCGACAGCGGCCTCCTGCCGGCGGAGGCGCGGGAGACGGCGTCGGGGCCGGAGCCGGAGCAGACGCCGATGGCACCACCGTCCCGCGGGCCGAGCGACTGACGACGTCCCGGAGACCTCGGTGCGCTCGCCGGGACGCGGCCCGCCGGGGGCCCGCGCCGTGGCACCCTGGGCCCGTGGCCACGCCGACCGTCCCGAACCCGGTCCCGCCGTGCTGACGCCCGGCGAGACGCGGTTCGCGCGCTCGGGCCAGGTCGACATCGCCTACCAGGTCGTCGGGGAGGGTGAGCGCGACCTCCTCGTCGGGATCGGCTGGGTCTCGCACCTGGAGCTCCTCTGGGAGCTGCCCGAGACCGTGCGGTTCCTCGAGCGCCTCGGCCGCCTCGGCCGGCTCATCCTCTTCGACGCACGCGGCACGGGCCTCAGCGACCGTCCACCGGGGTCGCCCGCCGTCGAGAAGCTCGTGCCCGACGCCCTGGCGGTGCTCGACGCCGCGGGGAGCGAGCGGGCCGTCGTCGTCGGCTGGCTGGACAAGGCGGCCCTCGCGATGGCGCTGGCCGCGCACCACCCGGAGCGCGTCGAGGCGCTCGTGCTCGGCGAGGCGAGCGCGAGCATGCTGGCCCGGCCCGGGCACCCGTGGGGGATGGACCCGGCCGACGGCGAGCGCCTCGCCGCGGCCGTGGAGTCGGGCGCCTGGGGCACCGGCACGCTCCTGCCCTGGATCGCCCCCGGGGTGGCCGGCGACCCTCGGGTCACCGCGTGGTGGCGCCGCTGGGAGCGCATGTCGGCGACGCCCAACACGGCCGCGGGCCTGCTGCGGACCCTCGTCGACGTGGACCTGCGCCATCTGCTCCCGGCCGTCCGCGCGCCGGCGCTGCTCGTGCATCGGTCAGGGACGGGCCTCGTCCCCGCGGCGTCGGTCCGCTGGCTCGCCGACGCGCTGCCGGACGCGCGCGTCGTGGAGCTGGACGGGGCGGACCTGCCGGCGTTCTTCGGCGACACCGACACGCTCATGGACGAGGTCGAGGAGTTCCTCGGCGGTACCCGCACCGGCTCGGACGCCGACCGCCGCGTGCTGACGATGCTGGTCACGGACGTCGTCGGGTCCACCGAGCAGGCCGCTCGGCTGGGCGACCGGCGGTGGGACGAGCTGCTCGCGTGGCACCACCGCAGGGTCCGTGCGCTGCTCGCGCGCCACGGCGGGCAGGAGGTCGACACGGCGGGCGACGGGTTCCTCGCCGTGTTCAACCTCCCGAGCCGCGCCGTGACGTGCGCGCTGGCGATCCGTGACGACCTCGCCGCCGGCGACGTCACGATCCGGGCCGGCGTCCATGCGGGCGAGGTGGTGCGGGGACCGGCCGAGGTCCGCGGTCTGGCCGTCCATGTCGCGGCACGGGTCGCCTCCTCGGCGGAACCCGGCGAGGTCCGCGCGACCGCCACGGTGCGCGACCTGCTGCTCGGGACCGACCTGCGGTTCACGGCGCGCGGGACGGCTGAGCTCAAGGGCGTGCCCGGCCGCTGGGGCCTCTACGCGGCCGACGCGCCCGCCCCGTGACGGGCGGGCGGCGTCGTGGCACCCGCCTCAGCCTGCGGCGAGCGCGGTGCCGTACACGCGGGCGCGGTGCGCGGCGAACTTCCGGCGTCCCACGGCGAGCCACATCGCGCGCAGCGGCAGGGGCAGGTTGGACCGCAGCCACTCCGCACGCTGCGCCGGCGGGATGGTCTCGACGATCCACCCCAGGAGGACGATCAGCCGGTCGCGGGGCACCGCGGCCCGCCCGTGCTCTCCCAGCTGGTCCCACTCGCGCTGGCTGAGCACGCTGGACGCCGCCGGGAGGATGCGGTCCTCCTCCATCCCCAGGTGGGTCAGCAGCGCCGCCCGGATCTCGTCGAGGACCTCCGCCACGGCCTCCCGGTCCTCCGCCGAGGCGGACCCCTCCCACCCGGGCAGCACCGTGTGCAGCCGCTCGAGGAGCGTCCCCACCGTCGCGTGCTGCGATCGCATGAGGCCGACGTGCAGGGCGCACGCCGGGGAGCGCTCCTCCAGCTTGTCCCACAGGATGAGGTCCTCGCCGCGGTGGTGCCCGTGCAGCACATCGGCCATCTCGCGCACGTGCGCGCCGACGACGGCGGCACGGGCACGGTCACCGGCGGCCACGCCGCGCACGAGGACGGGTGCGTCGACGAACGCGCGGCGGAAGACCTGGTGGATGTGGATCATGTCCGAGGTGTCGCACCCCGGGCGGTCGGTCTGGGACGTGGTGGTCATGGCGGCCTCTCGTGGTCTGCGGGGACCGGTCGCGGTCCCGGGACCACTGTCGGGCGCGGCACCGTTCGTCCGACAGGCACAGCGGCCGCTCACCGGCCGCACACCTCACGCTCGCCGACGCGACCGCGTCAGGGCGGCGCCCGTCTCAGGAGCGTGCGCCGGCCAGCGCGTAGGCCACGGCGTCGTCGGGCTCCAGGACGCGCCCGGCCGCCGCGGCCGACGTCATCGCCGCCTCGCCGAGCGCGGACCGTGCCGCCGTCTCGGTCCGCTCCCGCAGCGCGGGGTCGGGCAGGTAGTAGCCGTAGACCGAGGAACCGACCCGGTCCCGCAGCCCCACGGACGCACCGAGCAGCGTCGCCGCCCGTCCGTGGTCACCGGCTGCGCCCTCGACCACCGCGAGGCTCTCGAGGAAGTAGGCCAGGTTGGCCAGGTCGCGGGTCTCCTCCGAGAGCGCGATGCCGTCCAGCAGGTGGCAGCGCGCGTCGCCGTGGCGGCCCTCGGCCAGGGCCGCCTGGACCATCCCGTAGAGCGCGATGTACGTGCTGAGCCGGTCCCCGCGCTGTCGCGCGGACTCCAGGCCGGGCCGGATCTCCTCGACGGCGCCCGAGGGGTCGCCCCGGAGCAGGCGCACCGTGCCGAGCCACACGTGGCAGAGGGCCACGACCCAGGTGCTGCCCTCCGACCCGGCGCCGAGGTCGATGGTCGTGCGGAACCAGTGCTCGGCGAGGGGCAGGTCGCCGCGCGCGAGCGCCACGAGTCCGACGCCGGCGGCGGCGCCGGCCCGAGCGGCGACGTCCTCGACGGAGGCGGACAGGTCCCACGCGGCCGGCCAGGCGGTGCCGGCCGTCCCGAGGTCGCCCTGCGCGAAGGACAGGGCCGCCACCGTGAGCGTGGCGTGCACGCGGTCCAGGTCCGGCATGGGCAGCAGGAGCGCCGCCTCGGCCAGCCGACGCCCGCGCAGCAGCCGGCCGCGCATCCACCAGTACGTCCACAGCGCCCACACCATCGACGCCGCCCGGGCGCCGTCGCCGGTCGTGACCCACCACTCGGCCGCGGCGGCGAGGTTGGCGTCGTCCAGCGCGGCCCGCTCGAGCCACCGGACCTGCTCCTCGCCCTCGTAGTGGGGAGCGGCCTCCACGGCGAACGCGAGGTAGTGCAGCGCGTGGGCGCGGCGCGCGGCGAGCTCCTCCTCGGGCCCGAGCATGGTGCGCGCGTGCTGCAGGACGGGCTCGAGCATCCCGTAGCGCGTGCCGCGGTGGTCGCCGTTGCGCACCGTGACCAGCGAGTGCTCGACCAGTCGCTCGAGCGAGCCGACGGCGTCGTCGAGGTCCGCGCCCACGGCCTCGACGGCGTCCAGGCCGCACCCGCCGGAGAACACCGACAGCCGCCGCAGGAGCGTCTGCTCCTGCGCCCCGAGCAGCCGGTAGCCCCAGTCGAGGGTCGCGCGCATGGTGCGCTGGCGAGCGGGCAGGTCGCTGGCCCCGTCGCGCGTCATGGCGTCGTCGAGCCGGTCGAGCAGGGAGGGGGCGTCGAGCACCCGCGCCCGGGCCGCCGCGAGCTCCAGCGCGAGCGGGATCCCGGCGAGGCGCCGGCAGATGGCGGCGACCGCCGCCGCGTCCGCGTCGCGGGTCCCGAACGACGGCGACACCGCCCGGGCGCGCTCGAGCAGGAGCGTCGCAGCGGGCGAGGACGCGAGGAGCTCGGCGTCCGCGGCCCGCCCGTCCGGCACGGCGAGCGGCTGCACGGCGTACTCGGACTCCCCGCGCAGCCGCAGCGCCGCGCGGCTCGTGGCGAGGACGACGACGCCCGGGCAGGACCGGAGGATGCGCGCCACCGTTGCGGGGACGTCGCGCAGGTGCTCGAGGTTGTCCAGGACGAGGAGGATCTCGGACGTCGCGAGGTCCGCCAGGACGCGGTCGTCGGCGTCGGCGGCCTCCACGACCGTGACGCCCACCGACCGGCCGATGGTCGGCACCACGAGAGCCGGGTCGTCGACCGTCGCCAGCGGGACGAAGGCGACGCCGTCCCGGTGCTCCGCCGCGACCGCCCCGGCAACGGCCAGGGCGAGGCTCGTCTTGCCGACGCCCCCGGTCCCGGTGAGGGTGACGAGCCGCGAGGTCGTCCGCCGCAGCAGCGACGTGACGGCGACGACGTCGTGGTCCCGACCGACCAGCGGTGTGACCAGCGCGGGTATCCCGCGGCGTGAGGCGGGACCGGGCCCTGCGCCCGCGGCGGACGGGGCAGGCGGGCTCGCGGCGTCGTCCCCGTCGGGGCGAGCGCCCCGTGTGCCACCACCGCGGCGCGGGACGGCCGCGGTGAGCGAGCGCGTCGCGGCGTCGTCGAGGGCGAGGGCCGCCGCGAGGGAGCGGACGGTGTGGGGGTAGGGCCGCGTCCGGGTCCCGCGCTCCAGGGCGCTGACGCCGTGGGCGGTCAGCCCGGCGCGCTCGGCGAGCTCCTCCTGGGTCAGGCCGGCCGACTCGCGCAGGCGGCGCAGCAGCGCGCCGAACGGCTCCTGAGCCGTCGTCGCAGCGTGGCCACCCTGCACGTGCACGTCGCCGAGTATCGCCCGGACACCACCTGCACGGAAGCAACCGTACGGGTGGTGTTCGTGGTGGTCCGTCCCGCCAGGGACCAAGGTCCGATGACGACGGCGCGGCAACCCGGCCCGCCTCGAGACAAGGAGCGCCACATGCTTCGCCCGAAGATCCTCCCGACGATCGCCCTGACGGCCGGCCTGGTGGTCACCGGCGCCGGTGCCGCCACGGCCCACGAGTGCTACATCGCCCCCAGGTCGGACAAGGGCGACGCGGGGGCCGACCGCTCCGCGAACTGGTCCACCCTGCACCTGGAGGAGCTGTACCGGACCGCGCACCTCTTCCTCGGCACCGCACCGCTCACCGACGCCCAGGTCGCGGAGGCCCTCGTGCTCACCGAGGCGCGGGGCATCCCGACGAGCGTCACGCTGTTCGAGCGGTTCACGATCCCGCGCTCGGCCGCCGAATTGGAGCGCATGTCGGCCAAGTCGTCCGACGGCAAGGGCGTCGACCACTTCTTCGCCGCCTACGGCGACGCCATCATCGGCATCGTCTTCGAGGTCCTGGCGGAGGACGCCCCCGCCTGAGCGGTCCTCGTCGGCGCCCGCCCGGTCACCCGGGCGGGCGCCGTCGTCGTCCCGCCGGCTCGTGCCCCGGGCCGAGGGTCACCGGTCACCACCCGGGTCCTTCGGTCCTTCCAGCACAGGGGCACCGGGCAGAGCATGTCCGGATGGAGACCTTCGAGCCTGGTCGTGCCGTCGCCGACCTCCTGACCGTCCGCCGCGTGTTCGGCGAGCCCGTGAGCCGGGACGGCGTCACCGTGATCCCCGTCGCGCGGGTGATGGGCGGCAGCGGAGGGGGCTCCGGCAGCGCGCCCGCCGCGCGTCGGCCCGAGGACGTGACCGACGCCGGGACCGACGGCGGGACCGCCGACGTCGAGTCGTCCGGCTCCGGCGGCGGCGTCGGGATGCGTGTCACGCCGGTCGGGGTCTACGTCCTGGACGGGTCGCAGGTGACCTGGCAGCCCGCGCTGGACCTGCAGCGGGTCGTCAGCGGCGGCATGGCGCTCGGCGCCCTGGCGATCCTCACGGTGCTCGTCGGGATCCTGCGGCGCTGACGGTCGTCCCGGGGGGCGCGGCGGGCGTGGCCCGGGCGGCTACGCTCCCGCCATGAGCGAGCGGATCGACGCCCGCAGGAACCGCCGGCGCATCGTGGTGGCCGCCTCGGAGGTGTTCCGCGAGGAGGGCGTCGGCGCCGCGCTGGACGTCGTGGCGCGGCGTGCCGGCGTCGGCCGCGGGACCCTCTACCGGCACTTCCCCGACCGCGCGAGCCTGCTCGCGGCGGTGCTCGAGGAGCGCGTCGAGCTGCTCGAGAGCTTCGCGGCGGAGCACGAGGGCGAGGACCTCCTCGAGCGCCTCGTCGTGGAGATCTCCTGGTACCAGGCCGACATGCCCGGCCTGGTGGCCGCACTCAACGCCTCCGCCGTCGACGCCGAGCGCCTCGCGGCGGTCTCGGCACGCACGGTGGCGATGCTGCGTCGCGCGTACGACGACGCCCGCGCTGCCGGGGGTCTGCGCGAGGACGTCACGCTCGACGACGTGCTGCTCGCGACCGCCATGGTCGGCGGGGTGGCGAGCGCCGCCTCCGCGCCCGGGGGCGGCGTGGGCCGCGCGCTCCAGCTCGCCTTCCGGGGACTGCGGTCCGAGGGTCGTCTCGCGGCGCCCGTGCCGCCGGCGGAGCTGCGGTCCTCACCGTCCTGACCCCGACGCGGCGAGGTCGTCAGGAGCCGCCCGGGTGGCCGTGCTCGTGCGGGTGCCCGTGGCGGTGACCGTCCTCGCGTGCCGGGGCGTCGTCGTGCTGGTGCGCACGGAGCGGCGCTGCGCCGTCCGGCGCCGTCCCGACGACCACCCGGACGACGTTGGCGCGTCCGGGGGTGTCCTTCGTGCCGGCCCCGATCCCGAACGTCTCCACCCGCATCCGGGGCAGGGGACCGCCGCGGACCGCGAGCGAGGTGACGAGGGCGACGCCCGTCGGCGTGGCGAGCTCCCCGTCGCCACCCGCCAGCACGTCCCAGCCCGGCGTGAGCGCGAGCACCGCCGGCGGCGGGACCGGCAGCGTCCCGTGGTGCGCGCGCACGGTGCCCGAGCCGAGCGCGACGGGGGAGACGACGACGTCGTCCACCTCGAGCGCCGCCACGCCCGCGCAGCACCCCACGACGTCGGCGATGGCGTCCAGCGCCCCGACCTCGTGGAAGTGGACGTCCTCCGGGGGCACGCCGTGGACCCGCCCCTCCGCCCCGGCGAGCCGGGCGAACGTGCGCTGGGCGAGGTCGCGGACGTCGTCCGGCAGCGCTGCGGCGGCGAGCATCTCGCGGACGACCGTCCACGTCCGGTGCGGCGGGTCCGCCACGAGCACCTCGACGTCCACCTTCGCCGCCCGCAGGCCGGCCCGGACGACGTCGGCCCGGACGAGCCGGACGGAGCCCGGCAGCACGGCGTCGACCGCGTCCTGCAGCCGGGACAGGGGCACACCGGCGTCCACGAGGGCGCCGAGGAGCATGTCACCGGCGACGCCCGCGGACGCGTCGATCCAGAGCGTCCGCCCCGTCACGTCGAGGGCAGCGCGCGCAGCCGGTGCAGGACCTCGCCGGCCTGCGGCACGACGAGCGTGTCCGGGTCCAGCGCCCAGGCCTCGGGGTCGACCGCGGCAGGGTCGAGGTAGTCGAGGTTCACGGAGCGGACCACGTCCTCGGGGATGCCCGTCGCGAGGGTCACGGTGACGCGGCACTGCTCGCCGTGCTCGTGGTCGTACGTCCCGGCGCCGCGCAGGTGCGTGGAGTGGGCCAGGTCCCCCCACGGGGTGTCCTTGAAGCGGTCCCACTGCTTCACGAAGTAGTCGCGGCAGTGGTAGCCGATCCGCGCGATCTCGGGGTGCATCACCGAGATCTCGGTGATGTGCGGCGCGTAGAGGACGACCTGCCCGCCGTCGGCGACGACGGGCTCGACCTTGTAGAAGCCCTTCGCGCCGGTCCACATGTCCTCGTACTTCTCCGGCACGAGGGACAGGACCCGCCGGACGGGTGCATCGAGGTAGCGCACGTGCGTCTCGGCGGAGACGTCGGCGGCCGCGGCCCAGGCCTGCTCGGGCCGGCCGAAGGCGGCGGCGTGCAGCTCGCCGCTCCCGGACCGGACGACGAGGCACAGCGCGTACCGGTCCCCGGGGACCAGCGAGGCGGCCTCGTCGATGAGCGCGCGGACCGGCGTGATGCCGCGCGTCCCGATGATCTCCACGCTCGAGATGAGCGCGCCGAGCCAGTGCGAGACGTTGATGACGTCCTTGGCGGAGATGCCGGGGAAGAGGTACTTGTTGCCGCCGGAGAACCCGACGACCTCGTGCGGGAAGACCGGCCCGAGGACGAGCGTGACGTCGTGCTCGACGACCGCACGGTTGATCCGCACGTCGACGGGTCGGACCAGCCGGCCCTCGGACAGCTCGCCGAGTCGCTCCGCCCCGATCGTGCCGACGGACACGAACGTCTCCTCCTGCCACCACTCGTGGTTGAGGACCCGCATGCCCGGGTAGGTCTCCTCCAGCGCGCCCTCGGTGTAGCCGAGGTGGCGGGCGAGGTCGGACTCGCTCATCGGCTGGTGCGTGCCGAGCGCCACGAGCGCGGTCAGCTGCGTCACGCGGCCGGAGACGGCCGCGTGGAGGGCGCCGAGCAGGAGCGGAAGGGGGCAGCTGCGCGTCCCGTCCGGCACGACGACGCACAGGCTCCGGCCGTCCAGCGGCACCTGGGCCAGCTGCTCGGTGACGAAGGAGCGGACGGTGGCCTCGTCGAGCACGGCGGTGGGACCGCCGACCAGGGCAGCGGGCGGGGGAGTGCTCATGCGCTCACTCTGGGCGGCCCCCGGGCGCGGTGCAAGGGCCTGCGGCAACACGTGGCAACCGGTTGTCGTCCGGATCGGGCCGGAGCTTGACTGCAGATCGAGCGCGGCACGACGGCCGCCCCCAGACCCAGGAGACGACGTGGCCCAGGCAGCCCCAGCACCGGCCGACGCGCTGGACGCCTTCCGGCCGCGGCACGACTTCTTCGTGGGCGTGGACTCCGACGGCTGCGCCTTCGACGCGATGGAGATCAAGCACAAGGAGTGCTTCACCCCCAACACCATCAAGCACTGGCGGCTGCAGGCGGTCTCGTCCGCCGCCCGCGAGACCGCGGAGTTCGTCAACCTCTACTCCACGCACCGCGGGCTCAACCGCTGGCGCGCCCTGGTGGAGGTGTTCGACCTGCTGCGTGAGCGGCCCGAGCCGGCGCGGCGCCACGTCGCCGTGCCCGCGGGCGACCGGCTGCGGGAGTTCATCACCTCCGGGAGGCCGCTGAGCACCGCGGGCCTGCGGGCGTACGCGGCCGAGCACCCCGACCCCGAGCTGGACCAGGCGCTGCGCTGGACCGACGGCGTGGACGCGGCCATCGCCGACATGGTGACGGGCGTGCCGCCGTTCACGGGCGTCCGGGAGACCCTCGCCCGCGCCGGTGAGCAGGCCGACGTCATGGTCGTGTCCGCGACACCCGTCGAGGCGCTCGAGCGCGAGTGGGGCGAGCACGGCCTCGCGGAGCTCGTCGACCTCATCGCCGGGCAGGAGATGGGCACCAAGGAGGACCACCTCCGCCACGCCGCCGTCGGCCGCTACGACGCGGACCGGGTGCTCCTCGTCGGGGACGCACCGGGGGACCGGGCGGCCGCGGAGACGGCCGGGGTCCTCTTCTACCCGATCCTGCCCGGGCGGGAGGACGAGTCCTGGCGCCGCCTGCACGACGAGGCGCTGGACCGCTTCTTCGCCGGGACGTACGCCGGCGCGTACGCCGACGCGCTGGCCGCCGAGTTCGCCGCCGTCCTGCCCTCGGTGCCCCCGTGGCACGAGCAGCCCTGACCAGGACCGAGCAGCACCGACCAGCACCGACCAGCACCGACCACCCCCCGACCACGAGCATCAACCGAAGGAGTTCACGCGTGGGTACCACCGTCGACCTGAGGGCCCTGCCCTACCGACTGCCCGACGAGGGTGTCGCGTGGGTCGAGGAGACCCTCGCCTCGATGAGCGTCGAGGAGAAGGTCGGACAGCTGTTCTTCAACCTCTTCCACTTCGGCGGCGACGCCTTCGGCGGGAACACGCTGACGAACGAGGAGATCCTCGCCCGCTACCACATCGGGGGTGCGCGCTACCACGGCGGCAGCGCCGAGCAGGTGCAGGGCCTCATCAACGACCTCCAGCGCGCGAGCCGCATCCCACTGCTCGTGGCCGCGAACTGCGAGTCGGGCGGCAACGGCGCGTGCGCCGAGGGCACGTACATCGCGACCGGCGCCCAGTCCGCGGCGAGCGGCGGCGAGGAGGTCCCGTTCCGCACAGGCGTCGTGTCCGCGCGGGAGGCCGGCGCCCTCGGGGTGAACGTCAACTTCGCGCCGATCGTCGACATCCTCACCAACTGGCGCAACACCATCGTCAACACGCGCGCCCACGGCACGACCGCAGACGACGTCATCCGGTCGACCGGCGCCAAGGCGCGCGGGATCCGCTCCGAGTCGGACATGATCGTCTGCATCAAGCACTTCCCCGGTGACGGCACCGAGGAGCGGGACCAGCACCTCGTGCTCGGCGTCAACGAGCTCCAGCCGCAGGAGTGGGACGAGTCGTTCGGACGGGTGTACCAGCACCACATCGACGAGGGCGTAGAGATGATCATGGCTGGGCACATCGCCCTGCCGCACTACCAGAAGCTGCTCGACCCCGGCCTCGAGGACGCCGACATCCTGCCGGCGACCCTCGCGCCGGAGCTGCTCCAGGACCTGCTCAAGACGCGCCTCGGGTACAACGGGCTGGTCGTCACCGACGCGAGCCACATGCTCGGCATGACGGCGGCGATGCGACGCCAGGACTACGTGCCCCGGGCCATCGCGGCCGGCTGCGACATGTTCCTGTTCTTCAACGACATCGCCGAGGACTTCGGGTTCATGCTCGACGGCGTCCGGGACGGCGTCATCACCCCGGAACGCCTCGACGACGCGGTCCGGCGGGTCCTGGGCCTCAAGGCCAAGCTCGACCTCGCCGGCAAGAAGGAGCGGGGCGAGCTGGCCAAGGGTGCCGCGGACCTCGAGGTGATCGGCTGCGAGGAGCACCTCCGGTGGCGTGCCGAGGCGGCCGACGCGTCCATCACGCTCGTCAAGAACACCCTGGACCAGCTCCCCATCCGCCCCGAGACCCATCGGCGGCTGCGGCTGTACTACCTGTCGCAGGAGAGCGACGGCATCTACGCGGCCGGCGAGGGCACCCTGGGCACGCTCGTGAGCGAGCTGGAGAGCCGCGGCTTCGAGGTGACCGTCAACGACGGCGCCTCGCGCGTCAAGGGGCCGACGCTCGCGTACCGCGACGAGGTCGACGCCGCGCTGGTGGTCGCGAACGTCGTGGGCTACGCCGGCGAGAACAACTACCGGATCCGCTGGAAGGTCGCCATGAGCACCGACGTGCCCTGGTACGTCCACGAGGTGCCGACGGTCATGGTGTCGCTCAACTACACGACGCACCTGCACGACGCGACCATGGTCAAGGCCTACATCAACGCGTACCACGACAACCCGGAGGCGATCCGGCAGGTCGTCGACAAGCTCATGGGGGAGTCGCCGTTCCGGGGCTCGTACGACGACCTCGTGTGGACTGAGAAGTGGCAGGCGCGCCTGTAGGAAGGGGCGCTCCAGCAGGGGTGCGAGAAGGGGCACGGCCACGACGGCCGTGCCCCTCTTTCATGCACCTGGGTGCGATGTCAAGGGGTCTGAGGGCAACTCTTGGCAACCGGTTGCTCCCCGCTGACGACGGACGCGACCTTAGTCACACCCACCGGCGGGCACGGCCCCCGGAGCCCTCCCCCCGGGCACTGGCAGAACTCCCCCCGTCACAGCACGGCGGGCCCGACAGAAGGACACGACGATGACGTCCATCAGGACCTTTGCGCCCGCGGCCATCGCCGCCGTCGCCGCGCTCGCCCTGAGCGCGTGCGGTGGCGGCTCGGCCGCCCCCTCCACCGACACCCAGGACGGCCAGGAGGCCCAGGCGACCGGTGGCGCCGCCCGCGGCGGCACCCTCACCCTCGGCATCCTGCAGGAGCCGGCGTCCTGGGACCCGGCTCAGGCCCACGTCGGGCACATGCTGCAGCCGTTCCAGGCCGCGTACGACACGCTGCTGCTCCGCGAGCCGGACGGCACCCTCGCGCCGATGCTCGCGACCGAGTGGGGCTACACCGACGACGCGAACACCGTGCTGTCGCTGGACCTGCGCACCGACGTGACCTTCTCCGACGGCGCGCCGTTCGACGCCGCGGCCGTGGTCGCCAACATCGAGCACTTCAAGGCCGACAACGGGCGCCAGGCGGCGCAGGCCGCCGCCATCTCCACGGTGACCGCGGTCGACGCCGACACGGTCGAGATCGCCCTGTCCTCCCCGGACCCCGCGATGGAGTACTACCTCAGCCAGGCCCTCGGCCTCATGGGTTCCCCCGCCGCGCTCGGCAGCGACGGGATGGACCGGCTCCCCGTCGGCACCGGTCCGTACGTCATGGTCGCCGACCAGTCGGTCGTCGGCTCGCAGTACGTGTTCACCGCGCGGGAGGACTACTGGAACCCCGAGCTGCAGCGCTGGGACCAGATCACCATGAAGTTCCTCGCCGACGTGACGTCGCGGGTCAACGCCCTCGTCTCGGGCGAGGTCGACGCGGCGCTGCTCGACGCCACCACGTACCAGCAGGCGGAGGCAGCCGGCAAGGCGCTCGTCGAGTACGGCACCGACTGGCAGGGGCTGCTCCTCATGGACCGCGACGGCGCCTCCGACGAGGCGCTGGCCGACGTCCGGGTGCGCCAGGCGATCAACCACGCGTTCGACCGCGAGGCGATGCTGGCCCAGATCGGCGGCGGCAAGGGTGAGGTGACGAGCCAGGTCTTCGGCACGGCGACCGAGGGCTACGACGCCGAGCTCGACGACTACTACGCCTACGACCCGGAGAAGGCCAAGGAGCTCCTGGCCGAGGCCGGCTACGCCGACGGCCTGACCATCGAGATGCCGGTCATCACCCCCGGCGGCGAGACGATCATGACCTTCGTCACCCAGCAGCTCGCCGACGTCGGCATCACGGTCGAGCAGACGTCCGCCCCGGCCGCCGACTACGTCGCCAACCTCGGCCAGGGCACGTGGGGCGCCGCCTGGTTCAGCCTCTTCCAGGGTCCGGACTGGGTCGCCGTGCAGCAGATCATCTCCACCGACGCGCTGTACAACCCCTTCGACTCGGCCACGCCCGAGATCGAGGCGGCGATCGAGGTGCTGCGGGCCGGCGGCGACGACTCCGCGGAGGCGGCCGCCGAGATCAACCGGATCATCACGGAGGAGGCCTGGTTCGCGCCGTGGTTCCGGCCCAGCCAGCTCTACTTCCACGACGCGGCCAAGGTCGTCGTGGAGCCGCAGATCCAGATGGCCGTGCCGGCCATCTACAACTACGCGCCGGCCTCCTGAGCCGCACGGGTGGGGCGAGGTCGACCGACCTCGCCCCACCCCCCCCACCCACTCCAGCCCACCGTCACGGAGCCCCGCATGCTCGTCATGATCGCCAGGCGTCTGGCCTCGGGTGTCGTCGTCCTCGCCACCGTCGCCGTCCTCGCCTTCACCATGCTCTACATGAACTCGGGCAACGTCGCCCGCAACATCCTGGGCGACCAGGCCACCGACGAGGCAGTCGCGCTGAAGCAGGCCCAGCTCGGGCTGGACCAGCCGCTGCTGTCCCGCCTCGGCGACTGGTTCGCCGGCGCGGCCCGCGGCGAGCTGGGCAAGTCCTGGTTCACCAACGAGGCCGTCATCGACGCGATCGCCTCCAAGCTCCCCGTCACGCTCGCCATGGTGGGCATCGCCATCGTGCTCATCGCCGTCGTCGCCACCTGGCTCGGTGTCACCGCCGCGGTGCGTCGCGGCTGGGTCGACAGGTTCGTGCAGGTGCTCGCCGTGACCGGCAACTCCGTCCCCGGGTTCATCATCGGCGTGCTGCTCGCGTGGGCGTTCGCCATCCAGCTCGGCTGGTTCCCGGCGATCTCGACCATCGCACCGGGCGCCGGTGCCTCGGCGTGGGTGATGTCCCTGACGCTGCCGATCATCGCCCTGGTGATCAACGGCGTCGCGAGCGCGGCCCAGCAGATCCGCAGCGCGTACATCCGGCAGCTCGAGATGGACTACGTGCGCACGCTGCGCAGCCGGGGGATCGGCGAGAGCGAGATCCTCGTCAAGCACGTCCTGCGGTCCGCGGCCCCGGCCGGTCTCACCGTGCTCAGCCTCCAGTTCATCGGCCTCCTCGGTGGTGTGGTCATCATCGAGTCGATCTTCGCCATCCCCGGCCTCGGCCGGCTGGCCGTCACCGCCACGACCCAGAGCGACCTGCCGCTCGTCATGGGCGTGGTCATCTACACGGTGCTCATCGTCATCGTGGTCAACCTGGCCGTGGACATCGCCAACGGCTGGCTCAACCCGAAGGTGCGTGTGTCATGAGCGAGGCGCAGACCCTCACCACCCCCGACCCCGTCGGGGGCGCGGCGGCCCCGGTCGGCCAGACCGGCACCGTCGCGCGGTCGTCGGCCTGGCGCCGGCTGCTGAAGAACCCCATGGGCGTCGCCGCGATCGTCCTCCTGGCGCTCGCGGGCCTGGCGGCGGTCCTCGCCGACGTCCTGGCCCCGTTCGACCCCAACTTCGCGGACCTCACGGCGGTCCTGCTCCCGCCGGGCGGCGAGCACCTGCTGAGCACGGACTCCGCGGGCCGCGACATCGCCTCGAGGCTCCTCTTCGGCGCACGCGTCACGCTGCTCTCGGCGGCCCTGGCCGCCGGCGTCGCGATCGCCATCGGCCTGCCGTCCGGCCTCGTCGCCGGCTACTACGGCGCCTGGTTCGACGGCCTGTCCAACTGGTCCACCAACATCCTCATGGCGCTGCCCTCCATGATCGTCCTGCTGGCGGTGCGCGCGGCCATCGGCCCGTCGACGTGGGTCTCGATGATCGTGTTCGGCGTGCTGCTCAGCCCGGGCTACTTCCGCCTCACCCGCACCGCCGTGCAGTCCGTCCGCGACGAGCTCTACGTCGACGCCGCGCGCGTCTCGGGCCTGTCGGACCTGCGGATCATCGGCCGGCACATCTTCACCGTGGTGCGGGCGCCGATCATCATCCAGACCGCGATGGTGTGCGGCATCGCGATCTCGATCCAGTCCGCGCTCGAGTTCCTCGGGCTGGGCGACCCGACGGTCCCCACGTGGGGCGTCATGGTCAGCGACGGCTTCCGCAACATCTACCGCGAGCCGCTCAACCTGCTGTGGCCCACGATCGCCATCTCGGTCGTCATCGGCGCGTTCGTCCTGCTCGGCAACGCGCTGCGCGACTCCCTGGAGGACCTCGAGAAGACCAAGGAGAAGCGCGCCAAGCCGGCTCGCGGGGCCAAGGTCGCCGCCGTCGAGGTCGGCACCGAGCACCACCTCCTCAAGGTGAGCGGCCTCGCCGTCGCCTACCCGCAGCCGGGCGGTGGTCGCAAGACCGTCGTCGACGGCGTCTCCTTCCACGTGGACCGCAACGAGGTCGTCGGGATCGTCGGGGAGTCCGGCTCGGGCAAGTCCCAGACGGCGTTCTCGATCCTCGGGCTGCTCCCGGACAACGCGATCATCGCCGGTGGTGCGATCCAGTTCGACGGGTCCTACCTCGTCGCCCCCGGCGAGGACGGGGTCAGCCAGAACCGGCTCGCCCCGCTGCGCGGCAAGCGCCTGGCGTACATCCCGCAGGAGCCGATGAGCAACCTGGACCCGGCGTTCACCATCGGGTCCCAGCTCGCCCGGCCGATGCAGAAGGTGCTGGGGCTGTCCAAGGAGGCGGCGCGCGCCCGTGCGCAGGAGCTGCTGGCCAGCGTCGGCATCCCCGACCCGGCCCGCACGATGGAGGCCTACCCGCACGAGATCTCCGGCGGCATGGCGCAGCGCGTGCTCATCGCCGGTGCCATCTCCTGCGACCCCGATCTGGTCATCGCCGACGAGCCGACCACGGCCCTGGACGTCACGGTCCAGGCGGAGGTCCTGGACGTGCTCCGCGGGCTGCAGGCCTCACGGGGGATGGGGATCCTCCTCGTCACCCACAACTTCGGGGTCGTCGCCGACCTCTGCGACCGCGTCGTGGTCATGCAGAACGGCCGGCTCGTCGAGCAGGGCGACGTCCGCACGATCCTGCGGTCCCCGAGCCACCCGTACACGCAGATGCTCCTGTCCTCGATGCTCGAGGGCAAGGAGCCCATGACCCGGCTGCTGGGCGAGGTCCCGGCTGCCCTGGAGGTGGCACGATGACCGCTCCGGACCTGCTGACGGTCGACGACCTCGTCGTCGAGTACCCGGGCAAGGGCCTGTTCGCCAAGCCGTTCCGCGTGCTCCACGGCGTCTCCGCCCGCATCGGTCCCGGCGAGACCCTCGGTCTCGTGGGGGAGTCGGGCTCCGGCAAGACGACCCTGGGCCGTGCCGTGCTGGGGCTCGCGCCGGTGACGGCGGGCCGCATCACCTTCGACGGCAAGGACATCAGCCACGCGTCCCGCCGGGACCGCAGGGCACTGAGCCAGGACCTGCAGGTGGTCTTCCAGGACCCCTACACGTCCCTCAACCCGTCCCTGACCGTCGGCGACATCCTCTCCGAGCCACTGGGGATCCAGGGCGTCACCGGCCCGCAGGCGCGGGCCCGCGTCAAGGAGCTCCTCGACCGGGTGCACATGCCGCAGGACGCGATGGGCCGGCTGCCCCGGGAGTTCTCCGGCGGTCAGCGGCAGCGGATCGCCATCGCGCGGGCGCTGGCGCTGCGGCCCAGGCTCATCGTCTGCGACGAGCCGGTCAGCGCCCTCGACCTGTCGACGCAGGCCCGCGTGCTGGACCTGCTGCTGGAGATCCAGCAGGCGACGGGTGTCTCCTACCTGTTCGTCTCGCACGACCTGGACGTCGTGCGGCACGTGAGCCACCGTGTCGCGGTCCTCTACAAGGGCGAGCTCGTGGAGCAGGGACCGGCGCAGAAGGTCACGCAGGACCCGGACCACCCGTACACGCGCCGGCTCCTGCTGGCCTCGCCGGTCCCCGACCCGGACCGGCAGGCCGTGCGTCGCGCCGCCCGGCTCGCCGAGGTCGGTGCGGGCGTCTGACGGCGCCCCTCCGCGCGGTGCGTGCCGGTTGCCCCGGTCGGGTCCCCCGACCGGGGCAACCGGTTGCCGTCGCGGTCGCGCCGTCCCTAGGTTGAGCCCATGAGCGGTGAGACGCCCCGGCGCTCGCAGCCGACGATCTACGACGTCGCCCGGCTCGCCGGCGTGGCGCCGTCCACGGTCTCCCGGGCCTTCGCGCGGCCCGGGCGCGTGAACGCAGACACCGCGCAGCGCATCCGCGAGGCGGCCGCCCAGCTCGGGTACCGCGCCAACCCGGTGGCGCGCGCCCTGTCCACGTCCCGCACGCGCATGATCGCGCTGATGATCTCGGACGTCACCAACCCCTTCTACTCGGAGCTCATCCGGGGCGCCCAGCTCGCGGCCTCGCAGGAGGAGTACACGGTCCTGCTCACCGACGCCCGCGAGTCCGACGTCGTCGAGCGCGAGTCGCTGGAGCGGGTCCTGCCCGTGGTCGAGGGCATCGTCATCGGGAGCTCCCGGATGTCCGACTCCACGCTGCGCGTCATCGCCAAGCAGACCCCGATGATCGTGCTCAACCGCCACCTCGCGGGCATCCCCAGCGTCGTCACGGACAACCCCAGGGGGGTGCGGCGGGCGACTGAGCACCTCGGCGAGCTCGGGCACGAGCACATCACCTACGTCGCCGGGCCGGAGGCGTCCTGGGCCGACGGGATGCGCTGGCGGGCGCTGCGGGAGGCCGGCCACGAGCTGCACCTGCACACCCGTCGCGTCGGCCCCGTGGCGCCGACGCTCCAGGGCGGACGGGACGCGGCGGCCCTCCTGCGTGCCCACCTCCCCACGGCCGTGATCTGCTACAACGACCTCGTGGCCATCGGCCTCATGCGGACGCTGGCCGCGGAGGGCATCCGGGTCCCGGAGGACGTCAGCGTCGTCGGCTTCGACAACATCCTTCCGGCCGAGCTCGTGTCACCCGGTCTGACGACCGTCGCGTCGCCCCTGCGCACGCTCGGCTCGACCGCCGTGGGCAACCTCCTGGCGATCGTCCGGGGGGCCCTGCAGACCACGGACAAGCCGTTCGTCCTGCCGACGCGCCTCGTCGTCCGCGAGTCCACCGGGCGCTGCCCTCGCCGGTGAGGCAACTACTGGCAACCGATTGCCGTCCGTCGACCGCCGCGCGGACGATGGCGACATGGTTCAGCTCCGCCTCCACCCCGACCGCCTCCTGCCGACCGAGCCCGGCGTCCGGGACGTCGCACGCGAGATCTACACGGCGGTGAAGGACCTGCCGATCGTGTCCCCGCACGGGCACGTGCCGGCGCGCTGGCTCGCCGACGACGTGGCGTTCGAGGACCCGACGTCCCTGCTCATCACGCCGGACCACTACGTGACCCGGCTGCTGCACGCACAGGGGGTCCGCCTGGACGACCTCGGCGTGGGCCGCGACGACATGGACGCCGACGCGAGCCGCGCCGCCTTCCGCGCGCTCTGCGCGCACTGGGACGTCTACCGCGGCACGGTGGTCCGCACCTGGCTCGAGGCCGAGCTGGTCGAGGTCTTCGGCGTCGACGTCGTCCCCTCCGCGCACACCGCGGACGCGATCTACGACCGCATCGCGGCCCAGCTCGCGGAGCCGGCCTTCCGCGCCCGTGCGCTCTACGAGCGCTTCGACATCGAGGTGCTCGCGACGACCGACGACCCGTGCGACGACCTCGCCGACCACCGCCGCCTCGCGGAGGACCCGGCCTGGACCGGCCGCGTCATCCCCACGTTCCGCCCCGACCGGTACCTCGAGCCCGCGGCTGAGGGCTGGAACGCCGCCGTCGACACCCTCGGCCGCACGGCCGGCACCGACGTCGACACCTACGGCGGCTGGGTCGAGGCGATGGAGCTGCGCCGCGCGCACTTCCGGGCCCACGGCGCGACGTCGACGGACCACTCGCACCGCGACGTGCGGGCCGAGCCCCTGGAGCGCTCGGTCGCCGAGGAGCTCTACCTCCGTGCCCGCAAGGGCGACATCTCCGCGGAGGAGGGCGACGTCCTGCGGCGCGACCTGCTCTTCCAGATGGCACGCATGGCCGCCGACGACGGCCTGGTCATGACGCTCCACCCGGCCGTGCTGCGCAACCACCACGGCCCGACCCACCGCTCGTACGGGGCCGACGTCGGCGCGGACATCCCGCTCCAGGTCGAGTTCACGCAGGCGCTGCGCCCGATGCTCGAGGCCTTCGGCACCCACCCCGGCTTCCAGCTCGTGCTGTTCACCCTGGACGAGACCGTCTACTCGCGGGAGCTCGCGCCGCTGGCGGGCTTCTACCCGTCCGTCTACGTCGGTGCGCCGTGGTGGTTCATCGACGCCCCCGACGCCATGCAGCGCTACCGGGCCGCCGTGACCGAGACCGCCGGGTTCACCCGGACCTCGGGCTTCATCGACGACACCCGCGCCTTCCTGTCCATCCCGGCACGGCACGACGTCAGCCGTCGCGTCGACGCCGGGTTCCTCGCCCGTCTCGTGGCCGAGCACCGCCTCACGGCGGACGAGGCCGTCGAGACCGCCCACGACCTCGTCCTCACGAACCCGAAGCGAGCGTTCCGACTGTGACCACCTCCGACACCCGCCCCGCCGTGCGCCTGTCCCGTGCCGCGGGCCTCGGCCGGCCCACCGCGCCGGTCCGCATCGTGCACCTCGGCCTGGGCAACTTCTTCCGTGCCCACCAGGCCTGGTACACGGAGGCGGCTCCTGACCGCGACCACTGGGGCATCGCCGCCTTCACGGGCCGGTCGCCGCGGATGGCCGAGGTGCTCGGCGCCCAGGACGGGCTCTACACCCTCGTGACCCGCACGCCCGACGGGCCGCAGGCCGCGGTGGTGTCCAGCCTGTCCGCGGTGCACGCCTCGTCCGACCACGACGCCTGGCTGGGCTACTGGCGGGACCCCCGCCTCGCGGTGGTCAGCCTGACGATCACCGAGGCCGGCTACCTGCGCGGCCCCGACGGTCGACTCGACGCGGGGCGGGCGGACGTGGTCGCCGACGTCGCCGCGCTGCGCGCGGACCCCGCCGCACCGGTGACGACGGGCCCGGCGCGCCTCGTCGCGGGCTTCCTGGCGCGGCGGGCGGCGGACGCGGGCGCGGTGACGCTCCTGCCCTGCGACAACCTCCCGCACAACGGCCCCGCGCTGCAGGCTGTCCTGGAGGACCTCGTCGCGCTCGTGGACCCGGGCCTGGCGGACTGGGTCGCGGAGAACGTCGTCGTCGCCAGCACGATGGTGGACCGGATCACGCCGGCGACGACGGACGAGGACCGGGCGACCGTCCGGGCGCTCACGGGCGTCCTGGACGAGGCCCCCGTCCCGACCGAGCCGTTCTCCGAGTGGGTCGTCCAGGGCCACTTCCCGCGCGGACGGCCGCGCTGGGAGGACGCCGGTGCGCGGTTCGTCGACGACGTCGCGCCCTTCGAGCAGCGCAAGCTGTGGCTGCTCAACGGAGCCCACTCGCTCCTGGCCTACGCCGGGGGCGTCGTCGGGCACCGCACCGTGGCCGAGGCGGTCGCCGACCCCGTCGTGCGCGGCTGGGTCGAGGAGTGGTGGGACGAGGCGGCGTGGCACCTGCCCCTCCCACCCGGCGAGCTGGCGGACTACCGCGAGGCCCTGCTGGCGCGCTTCGGCAACGCGGAGATCCGGCACGTGCTCGCGCAGATCGCCGGGGACGGCTCGCAGAAGCTGCCCGTGCGGATCCTGCCGGTCCTGCGCGCCGAGCGGGCGGCGGGGCGACTGCCCGGCGGAGCGCTGCGGGTGCTCGCCGCGTGGATCGCGCACCTGCGTGGTGCGGGCGTCCCGGTGACCGACGTGCGCCGCGAGGAGCTGGTCGCGCTCGCGGCGGGCCCGGCCGAGGAGGCTGTTCTCCGCGTGCTCACGGTGCTCGGCCAGGACGTCGCCGACGACCGTCCGGTCGTCGAGGCGGTCACCGAGCTGGTGCGGGCGACCGAGGCCGGCTGAGCGCAGGTCGGCACGCCGCGACCGGCTGCCTCGGTGAGGGCCGGGTCATCCCGCGGGAGACCCGGCCCTGCCGATCATCCGAGCCGGGTCATGAGCTCAGGCTGGAGGGCGATGAGCCTGCGGCCGATCTCGAAGTACGCCACGACGTCGCGTGGCCCGGCAGCCGTCCAGCGGAGCTCTCCGTCGACCACGTCGACCGCCGTGAGCATCGGGCCCCGGATGTCCGCGGTCGGGACGATGACGACGTCACCATCGGTGAGCAGACCGTCGACGGTCAGGTCGTGGTCGGCCCGGACGCCACCCGCAGCCGTCCACAGCCGCTCGCCGGTGCTGACGTCGAGGGCGATGAGGTCGCTCCCGTCGGTGGTGATCAGTCGGTGGTCCAGCAGCACCGCTCCGCTCAGCGGCGTCGCCGCCGCGGTCCACCGGGTCTCGCCGGTCCGGGCGTCCAGCGCGACGATCTCGCCGGTGCCCGGGGCGGTGAGCAGCGTGCCCGGGGCCGAGCCGTCGTCGACGGCCAGGTAGAGCGGCGGACCGTCGACCGCGAAGCCGTCCCGGCGATCGGAGCCCGACACGCTGCCGTACGGGACGTCGGGGTCGGCCCTCGTGCTGCCCGCGACGAACCTGCCGTCCGCGAGGACGGTGACCTCGACCGGTCCGGCGGCGCTCTCGAGCTCCTCCGCGGGCCACTCCCCGAGGAGCTCTCCGGTCGGGGACAGGGCGATCGCCGTCGGGCCGGTGACCACGACGACGCCGTGCTCGACCTTGAGCGCCGGCGGGTGCAGCAGCCGTCTGGACACGCTGCCCGGCAGGGGGTGCTCGCTCACGGTCGTCCACCGGACACGGCCGGTCAGCGCGTCCTCGCGCCTGACCTCCATGCGCCGGTCGTCGGCGACCGTCGCCAGCGCGACGTCGGCGCCGAGCGCCGTCACGGTGCCGAACGGGTCGTCGAGGTCGCGCTCGCCGACCGTCTCCCCGGTGTGCGCGTCGAGCACGAGCAGGCGCGTGGCGGACGACGCGGTGGCGGCCAGGCGGCAGGCGACGTGCGTGCTCGGCCCGGTCGGCGCGGCCACCTCTGGTCCCAGGGCCAGGCAGCTCACGGCCCCGAAGGTGTGGACGTCCGGCAGCGCGACGTCCCAGCGCTGCTGCCCGGTCACGAGGTCGTTCGCGACGAGCCGGAAGGCGTCCCCGCGGGGGAAGAGGCTGACCATGAGGTCGGGTCCGTGCACCGCCGGATGCTGCCAGCCTCCCGGCTGCGTCCACACCTCGCGCAACGACCCGTCCAGCGGCTCGAGCACGCCCTCCAGGGACGCGAGGCGGGCCGCCCGACCGCGGTCCTGGATGCCGTCGGCCAGCACCGCCACGGCCAGCAGCAGGCCGAGCCCCGCGGCGGTCAGCCACCGACGGCGCGCCTGTGACGTCGTTCCGGGCCCACCGCCCGGGCGACCGTTCCCGTGCAGCCTCGTCGCCCCGTGGTAGGTCGGGACGTCACCGTCCACGAGCTCGACATCACGCATGCGGTCGTCGCGCGACACCTCTGCCACGGTACTCCGGTCCCGGCCGGAAGGATCCGCCCGCCGCCCGTCCCGTCGGGGTCGCGGTGCAGCGCCCCCGTCCGGTCAGAACAGGTGGCCGTACCCGAGCTCCTGCAGGTGGTCGCGGGACATCGCGAGGGAGTCGAACGGGTCGCGCCCGTAGGTGTCGTCCTGCTCGACGAGCAGGTGCTCCGCCCCACCGGCGAGCGCGGTGTCCACGATCTCCCGCCACGGCAGGGTGCCCTCGCCCACCTCGGCGAACTGCACGACGCCGTAGAACGCGGACTGGAACCCGGCACCGTCGCCCGCGGCGAGCAGGTCGAGCGCGGACGGGTCCAGCGGCCCGATGCGGTAGTCCTTGAGGTGCACCAGCCGGGCGCGCCCGGCGTACCGGCGCAGCACGCCGACGGGGTCGTGGCCGCCGCGGTGGACCCAGTGGACGTCCAGCTCCAGACCGAGCGAGGGCGCCTGCTCCGCGATGACGTCGAGGATCGAGCGGCCGTCCACGCGGGCGAACTCCACGTGGTGGTTGTGGTAGTAGAGGTCGATGCCTTCCTGGGCGAGGCGCTCGGCGTAGGTGGTGGCGCTCGCGGCGAAGCCCGCGACCCCGCCGGGGGTGACCAGGGCATCCAGGGGCAGCATCCCGATGCGGACCATCGTGGTGCCGAGCGTGCGGCAGTCCTCGACGATCTTGTCGAGGTCCTCGGCCAGGGTGTCGACGGCCAGCCCCTTGGGTGCCGTGAGCATGGCGGACAGCGCTGCCACCTCCACGCCGTGGTCGTCCAGACCGCGGCGGATCTCGGCCACGCTCTCCGTCGTCATCGGGACCTGCGAGAGCTCGACCGACCGGTAGCCGAGGCCGGCGATGCGGCGCAGGGCCTCGTACGGTCCGAGCTGGGCGAACGCGCCCTTGACGGTGCTGGTCTGGACGCCGATGCGTGCCACGGGTTCTCCTCCTGGGTCGGTCGACGCCGGGTCCGGCGGTCGGGTCAGAGCGTGATGCGGGTGCCCTCGCGGGCGGAGCGGTACACGGCCCGCACGAGGCCGACGGCGGCGCGGCCCGCCTCGCCGTCGACGAGCGGCGGCCGGTCCTCGCGGACCGCGTGGACGAGGTCGAGCAGCTGCCGGCGGTGGGCCTCACCCCATGCGGTCGCCTCGGAGCCGTCCGTCACCCCGCGCTCCGCGGAGCGGGTGCCGCCGGTGGCGACCTGCAGCGCGTCCGTCGTCGGCTGCCCCTGCTGGACGTCCTGCCCACGGACGGCGAGCAGGGTGACGCAGTCGCCCTCGAGGACGACGGCGCCGTCGGTGCCGTGGAGCGCCAGGCGCGCCGGCAGCCCCGGGGCGGTCGCCGTGGACGCCATGAGCGTGGCCAGCGTGCCGCCCGCGAAGGTGATGGCGGCGGAGGCGACGTCCTCGACCTCGACCTCGTGCGCGACGGTCGCGATGGCGCCGTCGACCGACACCGCCGGTCCGCAGGCCCACAGCAGCAGGTCGACGGTGTGGATGCCCTGGTTGATGAGTGCGCCGCCGCCGTCCAGGGCCCACGTGCCGCGCCAGGCCTCGGCGTCGTAGTACTCCTGGGTGCGGTGCCACGGCACGCGGCAGTCCGCCGCGACGACCCGACCGAGGGCGCCCGAGGCGAGCACCTCGCGCAGCCGGCGGGTGCCGTCGTCGAACCGGTGCTGGGAGATGACCGCGAGGTGCGTGCCCGAGGTGCGCTGCGCGGCGAGCAGCCGGTCGCAGGCCTCCTCGGTGACCTCCATGGGCTTCTCGACGACGACGTGCTTGCCCGCCAGCAGCGCCGGCACGCCGACCTCGGCGTGCAGACCGCTCGGGGTGCACACGCTCACGAGGTCGATCGTGGGGTCCGCGAGCACGTCGGCGTACGGGCGGGCCTCGATCCCGAAGGCGTCCGCCAGAGCAGCGGCCCGCTCCGGCACGACGTCGGAGCAGGCGACGAGCTCGACGTCGTCCGCCAGGGCGAGGAGGGCACGCGCGTGGGTCGGCGCGATGGTGCCGCAGCCCACGATCGCCGCGCGCAGCCGCCGCGACGTCACCGGTACGTCACCCCTTCGGCGTCCAGGATCGCCATGAAGGCGCGGGTCGCGCGCCGGAAGCCGTCGGGTCCGGAGAAGCCGCCCAGGTGGTGCGCCTCGGCGAGGTGCGGCTCCATCGAGAAGAACCCGTCGTACCCGTCCTCGCGCAGCGCGCGGACCGTGGCGGGGATGCGGCCGTCGCCCTCGCCGGCGACGACGACCTTGCCTGAACCGTGCAGGGCGTCCTTGATCTGGATGTAGTCCACGTAGGGGCGCAGCATCGCGTACGCCTCGGGGAACGGGTCGACGCCCACCTGCACGAAGTTCGCCGGGTCCCACGCGAGCCGCAGGGCGGGGGAGTCGACCGCCGTCACGAGGTCGAGGACGCGCTCGGGGACGTCCCCGAAGATCGCCTTCTCGTTCTCGTGCAGGAGCACGACGTCGCGCTCGCGGGCCCGGTCGGCCAGGGCCGCCATGCGGCGGACGACCTCGTCACGCACCGCGTCGGGGCTGTGCTCGGGCCGGAGGAAGAACGAGAAGATGCGGATGTACGGCGCTCCGAGGCGCTCGGCGACGTCCAGGGCCCGGTCCATCCGCACCAGGTGCGGGTCGAAGGGGTCGTCGACCTGGATCTTGCCGATGGGGGAGCCGATCGAGGAGACCGCCAGGCCGTGGTCCTGCAGCACGGCGGCGGCGCGGTCGACCTGGGCGTCGTCGAGGTCGAGCACGTTCACGCCCCACGCCGACCGCAGCTCCAGGTGCGTCAGCCCCAGCTCGGTCAGCACGGCGCACTGCGTGGCCAGGTCGGCGTCGATCTCGTCGGCGAAGCCCGAGAGGGTCCACATGAGCGTCCTGCACCTCCGTCGCAGCCGTGCGGTGCGACTCACCGCGGGCGCTCCGACGCTAGGCAGCGCCAGGACGACGAGGCCACCGGTTGCCGTCTGTTGCAGCGCGGTGGCCGGGTCCGTGGCAACTGGGGGCAACCGCTGCCGCCCGTGGGCCCGGTCGTGTGACCGTGACGACTGTCGGCGCTCGGCGTCGGCGGGCCGGCACCATCCGGCCCGGGAGCGTCGCGAGAGGATCAGTGATGTCGGGAACGGTGCGGCTGGGGATCGTCGGGTTCGGGCAGCAGGGCGGGTTCTACGCCTCGCTCATCGCCCAGGGGATGACCCCGCACGTGGAGCTCGGCGCGATCTGCGACATCGACCCCGAGCGGCGCGCGGCCGCCGCCGCGGCGCACCCGGGCGTCCCGGTGCACGAGGACTACGAGTCGCTGCTCGACAGCGGCGACGTCGACGCGGTCGTCACCACGGTCCCGCACTACCTGCACCCGGAGATGGGCATCACGGCGCTGCGCCGCGGCGTCCACGCCCTCGTCGAGAAGCCCGCCGGCGTCTACACCGCCCAGGTGCAGGAGCTGCTCGACGTGGCGCAGCAGCACCCCGACACGACCTTCGCGATCATGTTCAACCAGCGCATGAACCCGCTGTTCCGCGAGCTGCACGACATCGTCGCGCGCGGTGAGATCGGCCGGGTGCTGCGCAGCACGTGGACCATCACGACCTGGTGGCGGCCCCAGGGCTACTACGACTCCAGCGACTGGCGCGCCACCTGGGGTGGCGAAGGCGGCGGCGTGCTGGTCAACCAGGCCCCCCACCAGCTCGACCTGTGGCAGTGGATCTGCGGCGTGCCGACGGCGGTCGACGCCCGCCTGTCCTACGGCGTCAACCGGGACATCGCCGTCGAGAACGAGGTCACCGCCCTCGTCGACTTCCCCGACGGCGGGACCGGGGTCTTCGTGACCTGCACGTACGACATCTCCGGCACCGACCGCCTCGAGATCCTCGGGGACCAGGGCAAGATCGTGGTGGAGGACAGCCGCCGCGCGACGGTCACCCGCCTGCGCCGGCCCGAGGCCGAGCTCAGCGCCACGATGGGCATGGACGACGTCGTCCGCCTCTTCAAGGGCGAGGTCGACCTCTCGACCCTGTACACCCAGGAGGTGCTGGAGTTCGAGTCGCCGTTCGGCCGGCAGCACGCCGACGTCCTGGAGAACTTCGCGCAGAGCGTCCTGCACGGCGTCCCCCTCGTGGCCCCCGGCGCCGACGGCATCCACGGCGTGCGCCTCGCGAACGCGATCCACCTGTCCGCCTGGACCGGGGAGCGTGTCCCGCTCGCGTTCGACGACGCCGAGTACCTGCGGCTCCTCAACGAGCGCATCCGCGACGAGGGCCGGTTCCCCGAGCGCACCCCGTGAACCGCCGTCGCCCCGGTCCGCACGACGGGCGCGGCGAGCGGATCTGGACCCGCGACGTCGTGCTCGCGACCGCTGTCAGCATGTGCGTGGCGTTCGTGTTCTTCCTGCTCACCGTCGTCATGGCCGGGTACGCCGGGGAGCGCCTCGGCGCGTCGGACGGCGTGGCCGGAGCCGCGGTCGGGCTGTTCGTCCTCGGGGCGCTGCTGGCGCGACCGGTCGCCGGTCCGCTCGTCGCCCGGCTCGGCACGCGGCCGGTCCTGCTCGGAGGCCTGGCGCTGTACCTCCTCGCGGGGCTGGCGTACCTGCCGGCCGACCGGGTCGAGCTGCTGCTCCTCGTCCGCGTCGTCCACGGCATGGGCATGGGGATCGCGCACACGGCCGTGACGACCACCGTCATGACGGCGCTCCCGGCCACCCGGCGGGCGGAGGGCACCGGCTACTTCTCCGCGGGCAGCAACGTCGGTGCGGCCCTGGGTCCGCTCGTCGCCCTGACGCTGGGTCGCACCGCCGGCCACGAGGCGGTGTTCTGGCTCGCGGCCGCGGTGTCCGCGCTGGCGCTCCTCCTGGCCCTGCCGGTGCGCGGTCCCGGACGGATGCCGCCGGCCGCGGGCAGCGCGTGGACGCCCCGGCGGCTGGTCGAGGTGCGGGTCGTCCCGATCGCCTCGGTGATGCTCCTCGTCGGCGCGGCCTTCGCCGGCGTCCTGACCTACCTGGGCCCCTACGCGGACGAGCGCGGCCTGACCGCCGCCGCGTCCCTGTTCTTCCTCGTGCACGCGGCGGCGGCCGTCGTCTCCCGACCCCTGGCCGGCCGGCTGCACGACCGGCGCGGCGAGAACGTCGTGCTCTACCCCGCGTTCGTCTCCATGGCGGCCGGGGCTGTGCTGCTCGCCGTGGCGACCACGCCGACGGCGCTCCTCGTCGCCGCCGCGTGCTTCGGGCTCGGCATGGGCACGCTGCAGAGCTCAGCCCAGGCCGTCGCGGTCTCCCTCGTGGAGCCGGCCCGCGTGGGCGTCGCCACGTCGACCTTCTTCCTCCTCCTCGACCTCGGCACGGGGGCGGCGCCACTCGTCCTCGGCCTCGTCGTCGCCGGCGTGGGGTACGGGCCGATGTACCTGGGCCTCGCGGGCCTCCTGCTCCTCGCCGGCCTGCAGTACCACCTGCTGCACGGACGCCTCGCGCGCCCGCCCGTGACGCTCACGCGCTCCGCGGTGACGACGGAGGCAGCTCCGACGGCGGGGCGCGAGCCGCTGCTGGCGGTGCGCCATGACTGACCTCCTTGCCGGGCCCGGCCGCGCCGCCGGGACCCGCGCCGGCATGGGGGTGCTCCTCGGCGTGGACGTCGGGACGACCGGCGTGAAGGTCGCGGCCTTCGGCCTGGACGGACCGACCCGGCACGTCGAGGTGTGCGAGTACCCGCTGCTCGAGCCCGCGCCCGGCCACCAGGTGCAGGACCCGGCCGTGCTCGTCGCGGCCGTGCTCTCCGCGGTCGCGCGCTGCGTCGCCGTCGTCGGCCGCGACGCCGTCGTCGGCGTCTCGCTCAGCACCGCGATGCACGGCCTCGTGGGCGTCGCGGCCGACGGCGCCCGGGTGACGCCGCTGCTCACATGGGCCGACGGGCGTGCCGCGGGCGTCGTGGCGGAGCTGCGCGCGGACGGTGTCGCGGCGGAGCTGCACAGGGTGACGGGTACGCCCGTGCACCCGATGTCGCCGCTGGTCAAGCTCGCCTGGCTGCGCCGGCACGAGGCGGCCGGCACGGGCCGCGTGACCCGGTGGCTGGACCTCAAGGCGCTCGTCGTCGCGGCGCTCACCGGCGTCGCCGTGACGGACCTGTCGTCCGCGTCCGGCTCCGGCATGCTCGACATGGCCACGGGGCGCTGGAGCCCCCTCGCCCTCCAGATCGCCGGGGTGTCGTCCGACCGGCTGCCCCCGGTCCTGCCGCCCACCCATGCGCTGCCCCTCAGCGCCGCCGCGGCGTCGTCGACCGGCTTGCGGGCCGGCACCCCCGTGGTGCTCGGCGCAGCGGACGGCCCTTTGGGCAACGTCGGGACCGGGGCGGTCGCGCCCTGCTCGCTCGCCCTCTCGCTGGGCACGTCCGGCGCGGTCCGCATGGTCGTGACCGAGCCGCCCCGCGACCTTGACCCCGCCCTGTTCTGCTACGCGCTCGACGAGGGGTCGTGGGTCGTCGGGGGCGCGGTGAGCAACGGCGGGATCGTCGCGCGGTGGGTCGGGCGGACCCTGATGGGGCAGGGCTCGCCCGGCGGCACCGGTGACGGCACGGGCGACCCCACCGTCAGCGACGCCGCCGTCCTCGCCCTCGCCGCGACGGCGCCCCCGGGGTCCGACGGGCTCGTGATGCTCCCGTACCTCCTGCCGGAGCGGTCGCCGCTGTGGGACGCCGACCTCACCGGCGCCTACCTGGGGCTGCGCCGCCGCCACACCGCTGCGCACCTGGCGCGTGCCGCGCTGGAGGGCGTGGCGATGCAGCTCGGTCTCATCGCGAGCCGCGTCGACGCCGTCCACCCCGTGCAGGACGTCACGGCAACCGGTGGCACCCTCCGCTCGCCGCTGTGGCGGCACCTCGTCACCGCGGCGCTCGGCAGGCCGATGGCGGTCGTCGGGGCCGCGGAGGGCACCGCCCGCGGGGCGGCGGCGGTGGGGCTCGTCGGTCTCGGGCTCGCCGCCGGCCTCGGCGAGGCCCTGGACCTGCTGCGTGACCCGCTCGCGTCGTCGCAGCCCGTCCACCCGGAGCCGGAGCTCGTCGCCGCGGCGGTGGCGACGCGGTCGCGCACCGGCGAGCTGCTGGCGGCCCTCGACGTGGCCCGGGGGCTCTTCCCCGCCCCGTGAGCCCCGTGAGCCTCAGGAGGCAACGCGTGGCAACCGCTTGCCCCCAGCGCCGCGAACGGCTGGACTGGGCGGGACCAGCTCACGAACACGGAGGTCCAGACCCATGTCCGCACGCGCGCAGATCGGTGTCACGGGGTTGGCGGTGATGGGTCGGAATCTGGCTCGGAACTTCGCCCGGAACGGGTTCACGGTGGCGGTGCACAACCGTTCGGTGGACAAGATGCGGTCGTTGGTGGCGGATCACGGTGCTGAGGGTGATTTCGTGGGTGCGGAGTCGTTGGAGGAGTTCGTGGCGGCGTTGGAACGCCCCCGCAAGGTGGTGGTGATGGTGAAGGCCGGTGGGCCGACGGATGCGGTGATCGATGAGCTGGTGCCGTTGCTGGAGGCCGGGGACATCGTGATCGATGCGGGGAACGCGCACTTCCCGGACACCATCCGCCGGGAGGCGGCGTTGGCGCAGCACGGACTGCACTTCGTCGGCAGTGGGGTGTCCGGTGGTGAGGAGGGTGCGCTGCTGGGTCCGTCGATCATGCCGGGGGGGTCGCGGGAGTCCTATGAGACGTTGGGGCCGATCCTGGAGCGGATCTCCGCGAAGGTGGACGGGGTCCCGTGCTGCACGTATGTGGGTCCGGATGGTGCGGGGCACTTCGTGAAGATGGTGCACAACGGTATCGAGTACGCGGACATGCAGCTGATCGTGGAGGCGTACGACCTGCTGCGCCAGGGCCTGGGGGCCAGTGCGGGGGAGATCGGGGAGATCTTCGCGGCGTGGAACACCGGTGACCTGGAGTCGTTCCTGATCGAGATCTCCGCGGAGGTGCTGGGTCACACGGACCCGGTGACCGGTGGGGCGTTCGTGGACGTGGTCCTGGACCAGGCCGAGCAGAAGGGCACCGGGCGGTGGACGGTGCAGAACGGTCTGGACCTGGGCGTCCCGATCACCGGGATCGCCGAGGCCACGTTCGCCCGGGCCCTGTCCGGGTCGGTCCCGCAGCGCGAGGCCGCGGTGGGGGTGCTGCCGGCTCACGCGGGCACGTGGGAGGTCCCGGACCGGGACGCGTTCGTGGAGAGCGTGCGGCGGGCGTTGTACGCCTCCAAGGTGGTGGCGTACTCCCAGGGGTTCGACCAGATCGCCGCCGCGTCCGCGGAGTACGGGTGGGACATCGACCGGGGTGCGATGGCGCGGATCTGGCGGGGTGGGTGCATCATCCGGGCCAGGTTCCTGGACCGGATCACCGAGGCCTACGAGCGCCGCCCGGACCTGCCGTTGCTGCTGGCGGACCCGTACTTCACCGCCGCGGTCGCCGACGGGGTCCCCGCGTGGCGGTCGGTCGTGGCGTCCGCGGCGTTGAACGGGGTCCCGACCCCGGCGTTCTCCTCCTCCCTGGCCTACTACGACGCGGTCCGCGCCCAGCGCCTGCCGGCGAACCTCATCCAGGCCCAACGGGACTACTTCGGCGCCCACACCTACCGCCGCACCGACCGCCCCGGCACCTTCCACACCCAGTGGACCACCGACCGGACCGAGGTCACGGCGTGACCGTCGGTCACGTGGCCGACCTCGCGCCGGCCGACACCGCCGTCGTCGACCGGGTCGCGGCGGGGCTCGTCGCGGCCGTCGGCGCCGGCCGCCTGGGCGTGGCGTTCTCCGGGGGCGTCGACTCCTCCGTGCTGCTCGCGCTGGCGGTGCACGCCCTGGGGGCGGCGCGGGTCGTGGCCGTCCTCGGGGTGTCCCCGAGCCTCGCCGACGACGAGCGGCGGGCGGCCCACGACGTCGCGCGCGTCATCGGTGCCCCCGTCGTGGAGGTCCGCACCGCCGAGGGCGACGACCCGGACTACCGGCGCAACGGCCCGGACCGCTGCTACTTCTGCAAGCGGGAGCTGTTCGCCACGATCGACCGCGCGCTCGCGCAGGCGCACGGCCTCACCGCCGTGGCCTACGGGGAGAACGCCGACGACGCCCGCCGCCCCGACCGTCCGGGCAGCCGGGCCGCGTCGGAGCACGCCGTCCTGCGGCCGCTCGCCGAGGCAGGCCTCGACAAGGCGGCGGTGCGACGCCTCGCGCGTGCCTTCGCGCTGCCGAGCGCCGACAAGCCGGCGTCGCCGTGCCTGGCGTCGCGCATCCCGCACCATGAGGAGGTCACCCCCGAGAAGCTGGCCCAGGTCGACCGCGCGGAGTCCGCGCTGCGCCGGCTCGGGCTCGGCGACGTGCGGGTGCGGCACCACGGCGACGTCGCCCGGCTCGAGGTCCCGGTGGAGGACGTCGCGGCCGTCGCCGGCGCGGCCCTGCGCGAGGAGGTCCTGCGGGCGGTGCGCTCCGCGGGGTTCCGCTTCGTGGCGGTGGACCTCGCGGGCATCCAGTCCGGGGCCTTCACCCTGCCCTTGGTCAGCGCTCGCCATGGCTGACAGGCTGCCCGCATGACGGCCGACCATCGCGGCTGGGCGCCGCCCGAGGAGCTCGCCGAGTACGCGACCCTCGACCACGATCGACTCGCGCGCCGCGGGCTCGCCGAGGCGGTGCTGTGCGACGGCAAGACCGTCGAGCACCTCCACGGCATCGCCGGTGAGCTCGTGGCGCGCGAGTCCCGCACCCTCTTCACCCGGGTCCGCGAGGACCAGGTCGACGTGCTCCTCAAGGAGCTCCCCGGGGCGACGTACGACCCGCTAGCCCGGCTCGTCGCGTGGCCCGGGGAGCCCCCGGAGCCGACCGGCGGGCTCGTCGTCGTCGTCGCCGCCGGGACGTCCGACCTGCCGGTGGCGCGGGAGGCCGCTCTGACGGCCCGCCACCTGGGCCGGGAGTGCCGGACCGTCACCGACGTGGGCGTCGCCGGGCTGCACCGGATCCTCGGGCGGCTCGAGGTGCTGCGCGAGGCGCGCGCCGTCGTCGTCGCCGCGGGGATGGACGGCGCCCTGCCGGGCGTGGTGGCCGGCCTCATCTCCGCGCCGGTGATCGCGGTGCCCACCTCCGTCGGCTACGGCGCCGCGTTCGGTGGGCTCGCGCCCCTGCTCACGATGCTCAACGCGTGCGCGCCGGGGGTCGCGGTCGTCAACATCGACAACGGCTACGGCGCCGGCCACCTCGCCGCGCAGATCGCCGCCCCGGTCTGAGCGGCGGTGTCCTGTCCCGGGCTCCCGCCGTCCCCGGGTCGACGCCCAACGGACGGACAGCGAACCGCGCGGTCATGCCGATGACCGTGAGCAGTCCAAGGTCAGCCCCCGACGGTGTCGACCTCGTTGAGAGGGACTCCCTCGACTCGCGTGCCGTCGGCGAGTTCGAGGTCGAAGGAGATCTCGGGGTACGGGGACGCTGTCCCGGCCTTGTCCCAAGGCCACCATGCGGCGAACCGTCCCTGGTCGATGCTCGCTTGGACGGGACCTTGCTGCGGGGTGATGACGACGATGCCGATGACATCCTCGCCGATGCGTCCGGTGACGATGGAGTGCGCTTCCTCGATGGTGTCAGGACCGGAAGACGGGTCGCTGTAGGAGGAGGTGTCGTACATCGTGACGCTGATCGATTCGGGGCCAGGGGCGCTCGCGTCGCGGGCGAACACAGTGGAGACCGCGCCAGTGAGATCACTTCTGGCGAGGCATGCCGACTCCAGGCCGCCAGGTCCGTCGCCGACCACCAGCGTGTAGTCGCCGCGCTCCTCGGCAAGCACTGGTTCCAGGTTCGCCGTGGCGGCGTCCTGGCTCCACCACTGGGTGCAGGTGCGGGCGCCGGGGCTGTCCGTCGTGAGTGGTTCCCCGGTGGGAAGCGCGGTCCAGGACGCGTAGGCGCTCGGCGGCGACTCGAGCAGCGACAGAGACAACACGGCAGCGCCGACCGCGGCTGCAGCGATCGGCAGCAGCCGTGCGGCGTGCCGCGGACCGTGCCGTCGAACGGTGGGCGGTTCGTTCACGGCCGCGGCGCCGGTGTCGGTGATGCGCTCCAGGTCCGCCTGTGCTCGGGCGGACAGGTCGGGGCGAGCTGGGCCCGCGGGGTCCAGGGTGCGCAGGACAGTGTCGAGCTCGTGCGGAGCGCTCATCGTCGGACTCCTTCCAAGCCGGGCAGCGCCCGCAGTGGCGCAGACCGGGTCGTGATGGACAGGTGCGCGCGCAGGACGCGGCGGGCACGGGACAGCCTGAGACGGAACGCTGTAGGGCTGATCCCGAGCACCTCGGCGGCCTGCGTCGATGTCAGTCCGTCCCAGACCGCGAGGGCGAGCGCCTCCTGATGCACGGCGCTCAAGCGCTGCCAAGCCCGGGTCAGGTCCACCCGTGCTGCGACCAGTTCCGGCGTGTCGTCGGCCGCAAGCTCGTTGCCGCTGCCCACTGCTGCACTCGCGATCCGGACAGCCAACGCCTGACGGCGCCGGTCACCGCGATGCCCGTTGGCCAGCACCTTGTAGGCGACGCCGAACAGCCATGCGCGCTGCTCGTCGCCACTGGCTGGAAGCTCGCCGACCCGGCGCCACGCCACGAGGAACACCTCGGCTGCCACATCCTCCGCACCCGAAGGAGCACAACGACGCTGCACGAACCGCAGCACGTCGTCGTAGGTCGCCGCGTAGACCTGCCTGAAGGTTACCTCGCTCGGCGTAGTCGGCGTCATACCCCCACCATGTCCGGCACACCCGCGAGTGTGTCGCGACTCGACCGCACGATGGGCAGCAGTCCGCCCTGGCCCCATCCGCTCATGCCGCACCGAGGGCGGCTGCGCTCGCCCGGATCTGCCGCACCGAGGGCGGCTACGCTCGCCCGGATCTGCCGCCGTCGGGACGGCCGCCTTACGGACCGACGGTGTTCACGGTCAGCGACGCCGCCGCCGGCAACTCCGCATCGCCCTCACCGAAGACCAGTTGCAGGCAGTACGGCGCACCGTCGCTGTCGACGAACAGGATGACGTCCCGGCTGAAGTCATCTGTCGATGCGTCGACCACCGGCCAGTGCTCGCGGAACGCCCTGACGAACTGGATGCTCGGACAGCAGTCCCACTCGACGTGCACCAGAAGGCTCTCGACAGAGTCCCTTAGCTGCTCGACACCGGGCAGATGGACGTGCAAGAGGGCGTCGAGAACGTCGCGCTCTCGAGGCGTGAGAGGGCGGGGCACGTCCAGCACGCGGTCACCCTTCGGATCACTGATGTGGCTCACGCGCCGATAATGGCTTACACCCTCGCTCATGCCGCGAACAAGCGTCATCCGTCGTCTCGATGGCCGGCAGACCAGTGTTCAACTGGTCGACCGTAGGCTGGATGTATGCCGTTGTGGGGTCCCTCCGATGCTCTCGGGCATCGACCTCAGCGCGTGCTCGTGACCGGGACCTCTGGATCAGGCAAGACGCAGCTGGCGGCCCGAATCGCCACCGTGCTGGAGGTGCCGCACGTGGAGATAGACGCGCTCTTCCACGGCCCAGCCTGGAGCCCGCGCCCCTCTTTCGAGCAAGACGTCCACCGTTTCAGCAACGAGCCCGCATGGGTCACGGAGTGGCAGTACAGCTCAGTGCGGGCGCACCTCGCTGAGCGTGCTGACCTGATGATCTGGCTCGACCTACCCAGGCATCTGGTCATGCGTCAGGTGGCCAACCGCACCCTTACCCGTCGGCTGCGCCGTGAGCCACTTTGGAATGGCAACATCGAGCCGCCCCTCCGGACGTTCTTCACCGACTCCGAACACATTGTGCGCTGGGCGTGGCGCACCCACCGCAAGACCGCGGAACGCGTTGCGCATCTGCTCGACCAGAACCCCTCGTTCATCGTCGTCCGGCTACGTAGTCACGACGAGGCGGACGCCTGGCTGAGCGGCCCGCTGCGCCACTCCAGACGCCAGGGACTCTGACAACCGCGCGGTCATGCCGGACCGAGGGCGGCTACGCTCGCCCGGATCTGCCGGACCGAGGGCGGCTACGCTCGCCCGGATCTGCCGGACCGAGGGCGGCTACGCTCGCCCGGATCTGCCGGACCGAGGGCGGCTACGCTCGCCCGGATCTGCCGGACCGAGGGCGGCTACGCTCGCCCGG
>NZ_CAKAKB010000002.1 GCF_916618755.1 Actinotalea sp. Marseille-Q4924
GGATCTGCCGCACCGAGGGCGGCTACGCTCGCCCGGATCTGCCGCACCGAGGGCGGCTACGCTCGCCCGGATCTGCCGCACCGAGGGCGGCTACGCTCGCCCGGATCTGCCGCACCGAGGGCGGCTACGCTCGCCCGGGATCTGCCGCCGCGCGGTCGCTCTTGCCCGTGGTGCCTTCGGCGGAACGGGCGATGCTCGGTCATGACACCTACACCGGAGTTCCTGCCCGTTTCCATCCTCGACGACCAGTGGCGCGCCGATCCACTGCGCCTCGCTGTCGCCGGCTACCTCGCGCGCTACCGCGGCGAGACGCGCCGCCACGCCGAGTCCGACCTGCGCGCCTACCTGACCTGGTGCCAGGAACGCGGCTTGGACCCGCTCGCAGCGCGGCGCCCGCACGTCGAGCTGTACGTGCGCTGGATGCAAGAGACCCGCCGCTACGCGGCCTCGACGGTCTCGCGGCGCATGTCGGTCATCACCGGCTTCTACCGGATCTGCGTCATCGACGAGATCCTCGAGCACTCACCCGCCGACTACGTCCGCCGGCCCAACGTCCCACCCGAGTCACCCACCCTGGGCCTGAGCCACCTCCAGCTCGAAGCCCTGCTGACCGCCTCGCGAACCTCGAACAACAGGTTCGACTTCGCCCTCGTATGCCTCCTCGGCCTGCTCGGACTCCGGATCTTCGAAGCTTGCGCACTCGACATCACCGACCTCGGCGAGGAGCACGGTCACCGCGTCCTACGCGTGGTCGGCAAGGGAAACAAAGTCGTCCTCGTCCCGTTGCCACCGGCCGTCGCCCGCTCGGTCGACCGTGCCATCAGCGACCGCACCAACGGGCCACTGCTCCTGAACACCAAAGGCCGCCGCCTCGACCGGCACGCGGCCACCCGCCGACTTCGCAACCTCGCCGAAGACGCCGGCGTCCGGCTACCGCGGATGCACCCGCACATGCTGCGCCACACCTACGTCACCACCATGCTCGACGCCGGCGTGGACCTCCGAGACGTCCAGATCGCCGCCCGCCACGCCGACCCCCGCACCACCATGCGCTACGACCGAGCCCGCACCACCCTCGACCGGCACCCCAACTACATCCTCGCTGCCTACATGGCCTCTGGAACCTAGACAGTGCGACCATGGCGCAGCGGTACCATCAGCGGTACCATGGCGCGGGTGCCTTCGGTAGCCAAATTGTCGCGGCGATGCGCGAAAGCCCACGCAACATCCGCTACGACGATCTGGCGAAGGTGTGCGAGCACTACTTCGGGCCGCCCCGAACCGGCAGCGGATCGCACGCAGTGTTCAAGACACCCTGGCCCGGCGACCCACGGGTCAACATCCAGAACAACCACGGACAGGCCAAGCCGTACCAGGTCAGACAAGTTCTCGCCGCGATCGACAAGAAGGAGGCAGAGGCATGAGCGATACGAGCAACGTCGACATCACCCGATACACCTACCGGGTGACCTGGTCCGCCGAGGACGAGGAGTACGTCGCCACCTGCCTGGAGCTGCCCTCCCTCTCCTGGCTCGCCGACACCCAGGAAGATGCCCTGCGCGGGCTACGCGAGCTCATCGCCGACGTCGTCCAGGACCTGCGAGACAACCACGAGCCGGTACCAGAGCCCCTGTCGTCCCGGGCCTACTCCGGCAAGTTCAACCTCCGGACCGGAGAGCAGCTCCACCGCAAGCTCGCCATGGAGGCCGCCCAAGAGCACTTGAGCCTCAACCAGTACGTCGTGCGTCGACTGACGAACGCATCCTGACGGCACCGAATCGACGCCCGGATCCGCCCCCATCCGGCACGGTGGGTGCACGCTCGCCCGGATCTGCCGCTGCGCGGTTGCATGCGGCCGTAGATAGATCTGGGCTACCAACTGCCGGGCTCGACTGCCTCAGCACTGTGAATGATGCGGGTCCCGGGCGGTACGCCTGCTTCTTCGAGCCGCCAGATGAGCTCTCCAGTACGACGCTGCAGCTCCACCCACTCCGCTTCCGGATGGGACGCTCCACCGTCCTCCTCCCGGTGATGCGCGAAGGCTGTCAGGTACGCCTTCAAGCCGGCGGTTAGCAGCATCAACTCGGCTCGGGTGACCGTGATGGTGGCCGCTTCGTCCAAGGACTCCATCGCCTGATCGTAGGGGCCGGCATCGGCCGGGGACGCGCGGTCATGCCGCCTGCCCGCGCGTCTGCCGATGAGCGAGCGTGCCGAACAGCAGAGCACGAGCTCATCGACCCATCATTGCTCCATGGTGGAGCAGCGCGACGGAGTCCTTGTCTTCGACCGGGACGGAGGGGTGGTGGCCTTTCCCCGAGTCGAAGTCGCTGCGGGTTGGATGGAGTCCATCGACGTGCTTGATGGCGAGTACGAGCTGGCGTACACACCCGATGGCCGCGTGGTGGACATCACAGGAGCGCTCGATGGCCCCGTCTCACTCGTGATCACGCCCGAGAGGGACGAGCTGGGGCTACGTGAGCGACTGGAGAGGAGTCGCGCGCGGGCGGGGTTCGTCGCCAACGTGGACGACCCTGCCTCGGTCGCGAACGAGTTGATGCGGCGGGAGTGGGAGCTCAGGTGGCCACGGCGTCCGAAGTGGCTTCACCGACGGTTCCATGGGGATCACCCACCGCAGATCTAACGGAGCTTCCGCCAGTGTGTGCTGTCGCCCGGATCTGCCGCACCTTCGGCGGGCCCGCTCACAGGTGGCTGGCTGGCGCGGGTGGCCACGCCAACGTCAAGAGTGCGGCGACGAAGAGCAGCGCACCTGGCGCCGCGAAGTAAGAGCCCGTGCCCAATCCGGTGAGCAAGAACCACGCCACCACGATCACGGCAGCAATAAACGTCGCCAGCCGCGCCGGCTTCCCCTGGGCGGTCAGGGCCAGCATGGGTGTGACTGCAAGCACTGGGACGCCTGCCAGCGCCCAGGTGAAAGCACCTGCGTCACGCCAAGAGATGACCGCAACCACCGCGGCGACCACGAGAGTTGCCGCACCCGCGAACACGCGAGATGCAGCGGCAATCCGAGACCCAGCCGTCATGTCAGCAAGGCTGCCACTTGTCCGCGTCACCGCCCTAGGGTGCGCGACGACCCGTCCGGTTCATGCCGCTGTCCGCTCGGTCGTGCCGATGAGCGGCCCGTAGGACCTGCCACACCACGCCCGCTCAACTCAGACCCGACGTTGCTACGACCCCTTGGGAGAGCACAGCTCCACCCCGACCTGCACCGCACCACAGAGGACATCCCGAGGACCCGGGTCGTCATCGATGCCAACAGCCGCCGTAGCTCGCATCGCGGACGAGATGCTGCGGCGGGTCGAAGGACTTGGGCGGCGCCCCCTGACGACAGGCGCTCCGCCTGCGGCGGAAAGGGTAGAAGGAGACCACAGTGGCGGCGACACTCGGCCGCATGGGCATGAGTGCGCGGTTCAGCGGCGAGATCGTGCAGTACTACGCGAGGTTCCGGCGCGGGTACCCGCCTGCAGTGACAGATCGGATCGTCGAGGCTTTCGGCCTGACCGCGGACGACGTCGTCCTAGATCTGGGCTGCGGGACTGGGCAGCTCACCACTGCTCTGGCGGGGCATGTCGGGACCGTGATCGGCATGGACCCGGAGCCCGACATGCTTTCCGCTGCCGCCGCGCGGACGTCCAGCAACCAGCAGCCGATCCTCTGGGTTCTCGGTTCGGACCGTGACGTGCCTGTCTTGGGAAGGGCGCTGCGACCGTTGGGCGCACTCACGGTGGCCGTGGCGATCCACTGGATGGACCGGGACGCCCTCTTCCGGACCATCACGCCCATGCTGCGGCCCGGCGGTGGCATCGCTGTGATCACCAATGGCGTGCCTCTCTGGCTGCACGACACCGACTGGTCGCGCGAACTCCGATCCTTCCTCCACGCGTGGCAGGGGCGGTCACCGTCCGCCTGCCAGACAGACGCGGCCGGCTTGCGCCTCAACCGCGACGCGCTCACGTCCGCGGGGCACCACGTCACCGAGACGACCGTGGACTACGCCGCGCCGCTGAGCGTCGAGGACGTTGTCGGGGGCGTGCTCTCGGCCATGGACCTGCCGCCAGAGGAGGAACGGCGTCGATTCGCGGCTGAACTGACCCAACGCCTGCGCGCGTACGCGCCCATGATCGAGGACGTCAGCGTCACGCTGCAGCTGGCCGTCCCTCGTTAGGGCACCACGCCGGACAGGTCCGCGGCGATGCACGGGTCGTGCCGCGAGCGACGTCAGGAGCTGCGGACGGTGGTCGACCGGGCGAGCTCGACGGCTTCCTGCCAGTCCGCGCGCTGACCGATCATGAGCCGCAGGCGCGTGACGGCTCGCCGCTGGTTGACGCCCAGGGCGCCGGTCACTCGGTCACCGGTGCGGTAGAGGGCCAGCAGGTCGCCGGTCTCGGCCGAGCCGCCGACGGGGACGACCTCGTCACTCTCCGGTACCCCGACGAACTGGATGCGGTCGGTGACCCAGTCCGACCAGAAGTACGGGACGACGTCGCAGGTCACCGGCTCACCCTCGCCGACGGCGTTGCGGCCGGCGACCACGCCCTGCTCCGCCGCCGAGGTCCAGTGCTCCAGGCGCATCGACCGGTCGAATGTCGGGTTGTGCCACCGGGCGACGTCCCCGGCCGCGTACACGCCGGGGGCGCCGGCGTTGAGCGTCGTGTCGCAGACGATTCCATCCTCGATCGTCAGGCTCGAGCCGCGCAGCCACTCTGTCACGGGAGCAGCGCCAACCCCGACGAGCACGACGTCCGCCGGCAGCACCTGGCCGTCGGCCAGCCGTACCGCCTCGACGGTGTCCCCGCCGATCACAGCCTCGACCACGACACCGCACCGCACGTCGATGCCGTGCCGGCGATGCAGACCACCGAGGGCCTCGCCCATCGCGGGACCGACCGCCCGCACGAGGGGCACGTCGGCAGCCTCGAGGACGGTGACGTGCGCGCCGAGGTGCAACGCGGAGCAGGCGAACTCGGAGCCGATGAAGCCTGCGCCGATGACGACGACGCGGCTCCCCGGGCGTACCGCCGAACGCAGGGCGACGGCGTCAGCATGGGTGCGCAGCGTGTGCACCCCAGCCGGCCCGTGCATCCCTGGCAGCAGTCGGGCGGTCGAGCCGGTGGCGATCACCAACCCGGCGTAGGGGAGCTCCTCCAAACCGACGGCCACGGTCCTCGTGGCCGGGTCCACCGCCGTAGCGGTCTCGCCGAGCCGGAGGTCGACGTCGAGCTCGCCGCGCAGGCTCTCCGCGGTGCGCAGGTACTTGAGGGCGGCACCCTCGGTGAGGAACGCCTTGGACAGTGGAGGACGGTCGTACGGCGCGTCTGTCTCGGTTCCCAGGAGGGTCACGGTTCCGGTGAAGCCGCTGCGTCGAGCGCCCTCGACAGCGCGCACCCCGGCCAGGCCGGCCCCGACGACCACCAGCCCGGCCGTGCTCATCCGATCAGGCGCAGGGCTTGCTCCGGGCACTGGCTGACGGCGTATCCGACGACCACCCGGTCCGCTTCGTCGATCGTCTGGGGGATGACGTGCGCCTTGCCGTCGTCGTCGACCTCGAAGATGTGCGGAGCGAGGGCCTCGCACACCCCGTGCCCGGCGCAGGCGGCCGTGTCGATGCGCACCTCCATGGGTACCTCCTTCATGGCGAGCCAGTGCGGCACGCTGGTCGATCCGACGTCCCGGCAGGCGTGACGACGGGCGCCGCACGCATGGGCGGCCCTGCACGATAACCGACAGGTCGCTCCGGGAGAGGCGGCGCCCAGAAGCTCTGCCGTCGGCTACGGGCGCGGCCCTGAGCAGCGCCCGAGACGCTCGCAGCCCACGGCGTTGCGAGGTGAGCCGTTCAGAGCACCCCAGGGCACTCGAGTACATGATGTGCCGATGGAGCCGACGATCCACCTCGGTACCGCCGGCATCACCGAGAGCTATCGTGCCTTCGGCGACAGGGAGGCCCGCGGCGTCTCACCCGTCTATGAGACCTGGGCGATCGGGGTCAGCGAGGACACCGCGGTAGCTGACCTGCTGGCGACTCTTCCGCGTGGAAAGCGTCAGCCGAATCTCGTCTTCGCCGCTGCTCGGTGGCACGGCGCGGGGGGCACCTACGACGAGTTCCGCACAACGCTCCTCGAGCAGTGGCCGGACGTGCGGTCGACGATCCTCGCCCGCGCGACCCAGACCAATGAAGCCAGCCGCTGCGCCGTGCTTCTACCGTTCCTCGTTGAACTGCCGCAGCCGCTCGCTCTGCTGGAGGTCGGTGCCGCCGCCGGGCTCTGCTTGCTCCCGGACCGGTACTCCTACCGGTACAACGGTCGGATTGAGCTGGATCCCGAGGACGGCCCCTCTGACGTCGTCCTTCCATGCGCCATCAGCTCAGGACTCGACACCCCCAGCCGGCTCCCCGACGTCGTATGGCGCGCCGGGATCGATCTCGCCCCCGTTCCTGTCTCCGAGGACGATGCCTGCGCGTGGCTCGAGACGCTGGTCTGGCCTGAACACGACGACCGGCGCGCCCGCCTGCGTGCCGCACTCGACGTCGCGCGCCGTGAGCCGCCCCGTGTCGAAGCGGGTGATCTGCTCGACGCCCTGCCGAGCCTGGCAGCGGAAGCGCCCGACGACGCGACACTCGTCGTCTTCCACAGCGCCGTTCTGGCGTATCTGGACGCCGGAGCACGATCCGATTTCATAGACATCGTCACGGCACTGCCCGGGCACTGGATCAGCAACGAGGGCGCGCTCGTCCTTCCAGAAACGGCAAGGCTCGCGTCGGACAAGGTCGAGCGCGGCTTCGTCGTCGTGGTCGACGGAGAGCCTCGCGCCTACGCCGATCCGCACGGACGCTCGCTCGCCGCACTCGACGACTGAGGCCGCGCACCAAACTCCCGCGCCTCTGGGCACGCTTGCCACACGATCGCAGTCACCCCCGATCGGGACACAGCCAGTTAGCCCGCGCCCGCGCCCCTCAGGGGACGGGGGCGCCGACGCGCAGGCCGGCGCGGTGCGCGGCGGCGTGGGCCTCCGCGAGCACCTCGCGCACCGGCATGCCGGCCTGGTGCGCCGCGCGACGCACGTCCTCGTACTCCGGCATCGCCTGGACGACCGTGCCGTCACGCAGCCCGAGCTTGACCCGCACGGGACCGGCCGGCGTGGTCACCTCGACCCACGTCCGGTCCAGCACGTGCTTCGTCACGGGGGTCTCGCGCCACCCCAGCGTCGTCGTGTGCCGCCACAGCACGTCGCCGACCGTGGCGACGAGGTGCGACGGGCACAACACGTGGACCGTGTGCGCTGGTCGCCCCTTCTTCATGAGCACGGGGGTGAGCCAGGCGTCGGAGGCGCCCGCCGCCAGCAGTGCCGCGACGACATCCGGCCACAGGCGGGGGTCGAGGTCGTCGACGTTCGCCTCGAGGACGACGGCGCCCGGGGTGCCGGGGCGCTCCGGGTCCGCCTCGTCCCCGAGGAGGACCTGGAGGGTGCGGTCGTGCTCGCCGGCGCCGACGCCGGAACCCCGCACGCGCATGGCCGGGAGCGGACCGGGACGGTCGGCCGCGGTGGTGACGAGTGCCACGCCGGCAGACGTCGTGCCGGCACCGCCGGGCACGACGTCCCAGCCCTCGAGGAGCCGCAGCGTCGTCGGGCCCGACGCGGACCCGACCGGGCCCACGGCGACGGGGGAGAGCACGACGTGCTCCACCCCCAGGTCGACCAGAGCCGCGCAGACCGCGACGAGACACGCGACGTCCTCGGGCGCGCCCGCGCCCGGCAGGACCGCGTCGCCCGGCGGTCCACCCACGGCGGCCGCGAGGCGCTCGAGCGAGCCGAGAGCACGCGCGCGGACCCGGTGGTCGACGTCGGCGTCCTCGACCGCCCGCCGGAGGTCCGACCACGACAGGGCGGGCTGGTCCACGGCGAGTGCCTGCAGGTCCACGGTGGTCGCCGACACGTCGCCGCGGCGGGCCGGGCGTCCGACCACGCGCACGGTCCCGGGCGCGACGCCGTCGACGGCGGCCTGCATCACCGTCGTCGCCGCGCCCGCGTCGACGAGCGCACCGAGGAGCAGCTCGCCCGTCAGCCCCTCGGTGGCGTCGACCCACATGGTGCCCATGCCGCAGTCCTCCCGGTCCGAGCCCTCATCGTGCCAGGGCGACGGCGGGCCAGGCGCTGCAGCGGAGCAGGCGCGCTCAGGTGTTGGGCTCGGCGGCCGAGATGTCGGCGAGCGTGGACTGGGGGTCCCTCTCGACGGCGAGGTCGCCGATCGACACGATGCCGACGAGGTCGTCCCCGACGGTGACCGGCAGGCGCCGGACGTCGTGCTGCCGCATGACCTGCGCGGCCTCCTCGAGGGACGTGTCGGGCGTCACCGTGACGAGGCCGGTGCTGCAGGCCTGGCGCACCGGGTCGTCCGGGCTGCCGCCGACGGCGAGGACCCGCACGACGAGGTCGCGGTCCGTCACGATGCCGAGGAGCCTGCCGTCCTCCACGACGACGACGTCGCCGATGTCGCCGGCGCGCATGAGCTCGGCCGCCTCACGCACCGTGCCGGTCGCCTCGATGGTCACGGGGTCGGGGGTGATGACGTCTGCGATGGTCTGGGCCATGACGGTCCTCCGTCGGTGCCGGCGCGCTCCCGGGCGGAGCGTGCTCACCCCCACCATGGGCATGCCAGGCCCCGGCCGCATCCCGGCGCGGCCGGCCGCGCCACGCGGAGCGGGACCGGCGGTCGCACCGCCTCCGAGGATCGTCGTCGGGCGGACCTTCGGCCCTCCCGGTGGCCGCGACCCGGGGGGACCGTCGAAAGGGTGTGGCGGTGCGCCGTGGCGCCGCCCACGGCTCCGAGGAGGTGTGGCATGCGTACCGCAGCCGCGATCGCGATCTTCCTGTTCGGGTCCACGTTCCTGTGGATGACGGCGTCCTTCGCGGGCAGGACGCCACCGCCCACGGGCGCCCTGTGGACCGTCGTCAACGTCCTGAGCCTCGCGGCCGTCGTCGGGTTCACCGCCCTGGCATGGGCCGTGTGGAAGGACCTGTCGTGGTGGGAGCCGGTCGCTCTCGTCTCCGCCGTGGTGGGGCTGGCCGCCGTCGTCCCGTTCGTCGTCGCCGTCCGCGGGATCGAGCCGGGACTGGGGGACATGGGCGTGCAGATCAACCTGTGGAGCCACGCGCTGGGCGCGGTGGCCGTCCTGCTCCTCGTGCGGTCCGCCGCCGCCCACGACTGGTTCGTCGACGTGCTCCAGCGCTGAGCACCCGGCGGCCCGCCCCACGCGGACGCGGGCCGGGTCGCACCCGCGCGGCGGTCAGCGGGCCGACGGTGGGGTGGCGCGCGCCCCGAGGCGATGGCTCAGGTCCGTGGCGGCACGACCGACCGCCGCCACGAGGCCCGCGCGCGCGTCCGGCGCGACGTCGGCCGCCGCGAAGGTGACCGCGATCCCGGCGACGGGACGGCCGGTGTGGTCGACCGCGGACTGCGCGACCGACGCGAGACCCGCCGTCACCTCGCCGTCCTCGCTCGCGTACCCGCGGGCGCGCACCTCCCGCAGCACCCGCTGGAGCGCCCGGAGGTCGCGGGGTCCCGTGCCGGTGCGGTCGACGAACGCCGTCGTCGCCGGGAACAGCGCCCGGACCTGCGCGGCGGGCAGGCCGGCCAGCACGGCGCGGCCGCTGGCGGTCAGGTGGCTGGGCAGCCGCACGTCGACGTCGGACACGAGGGACGGTCGGCCGGGGGCCCGTTCCTCGACGAGGTACAGGACGTCGCGGCCGTGCAGGACGGCGAGGTGCGCGCTCTGCCCGGTCGTGTCGACGAGTCGGGCGACGATCGGCCGCGCCAGCCGCGTCAGCGGCGCCTGGCGGGTGTAGGCCGAACCCAGTCCCAGCGCCGCGACGCCCAGCCCGTAGCGCCGCTCCTCGGGCAGGTGGGTGACGAAACCCTCCTCCACCAGCACCGACAGCAGGTGGTAGACCGTCGAGCGCGGCAGGTCGAGGCTCCGCGCGATCGCCGCCGCGGGGGAGGGTCCCGCCTGCGCGGCGAGGAAGGCCAGCACCCGGACCGCCGATCGCGCGGCCGGGACGTCCCGCCCGGTCGTCACCCTCGCCGTCGCGTCCACACGCGCCGCCTCCTGTCTCGTATCCGAGACGGTAGCCCGCCGCAGGGCCTTCTGGCAGGGACGACGCGGGTGTGTGATGGCGCCATGACACAGGTGTCGTCGGCGCACGTCGTCGAGGTGGCGGGCGCGCCGCTGACGGTCGCCGACGTCGTGGCGGTCGCCCGGCACGGGGCACCTGTCCGGCTCACCGACGGCGTGCTGGACGGCCTCGCCACGAGCCGCGCCGTCGTCGAGGCGCTCGCGGACGACCCGGTGCCCCACTACGGCATCTCGACCGGCTTCGGCGCCCTGGCCCGCCGGCACATCCCACCGGTCCGCCGCGCGGACCTGCAGCGGAGCCTCGTCCGCTCCCACGCCGCAGGATCCGGTCCGGAGGTCGAGCGGGAGGTGGTGCGCGCCCTGCAGCTGCTCCGCCTGGCGACGATGGCCACCGGCCGGACCGGCGTGCGGCCCGTCACCGCCCGGACCTACGCCGCCATGCTCGACGCCGGCATCACGCCGGTCGTCCACGAGTACGGCTCGCTCGGCTGCTCGGGCGACCTCGCACCCCTCGCGCACGTCGCGCTCGCGGCCACGGGGGAGGGCCCGGTCCGCGACGCCGACGGCGTCCTGCGCCCGGCCGGTGAGGCGCTCGCCGCGGCGGGGATCGCGCCGCTCGTCCTCGCCGAGAAGGAGGGCCTGGCACTCATCAACGGCACCGACGGGATGCTCGGGATGCTCTGCCTGGCCCTGCACGACCTGCGGACCCTGCTGACGACGGCGGACGTCGCGGCGGCGATGAGCGTCGAGGCGCTCCTCGGCTCGGACGCGGCGTTCGCGGAGGACCTCGTCGCGCTGCGTCCCCACCCCGGTCAGGCAGCGGCCGCCGCGAACCTGCGCCGCCTCCTCGCCGGCTCCTCGATCATGGCCAGCCACCGCACCCTCGCCGACGACGGCACGGTCGCCTGCACCCGCGTGCAGGACGCCTACTCCCTGCGCTGCGCCCCCCAGGTGCACGGGGCCGCGCGCGACACCGTCGACCATGCGCACGCCGTCGCGGACCGCGAGCTGGCGGCGGCGATCGACAACCCGGTGGTGACGGTCGACGGCCGGGTCGAGTCGAACGGCAACTTCCACGGTGCCCCGGTGGGCTACGTCCTCGACTTCCTCGCCATCGCCGTCGCCGACGTGGCCGGGATGAGCGAACGGCGCACCGACCGGTTCCTCGACGTGGCCCGCAGCGACGGGCTGCCGCCGTTCCTCGCCCACGACCCCGGCGTCGACTCCGGCCTCATGATCGCCCAGTACACGGCCGCCGGACTCGTCGCCGAGCTCAAGCGCCTCGCGGTGCCCGCCAGCGTCGACTCGATCCCGTCGTCGGCCATGCAGGAGGACCACGTCTCGATGGGCTGGCACGCGGCGCGCAAGCTGCGCCGGGCGCTCGACGGCCTCACCCGGGTGCTCGCCGTGGAGGTGCTCACCGCCGCCCGCGCCCTGGACCTCCGCATCGCGACGGGCCTCCCGGCCGCCGCCGGGACCGACGCCGTCCGTCGACTCGTCCGCGAGCACGTCGCCGGCCCGGGGCCCGACCGCCACCTCGCCCCCGAGATCGAGGCCGTCGTCGGCCTCGTCCGCGACGGTGCCGTCACCCGGGCCGCGACGGACGCCGTCGGACCCCTGACCTGAGCGTCCGCCGAGAGGAGCCACCATGACCGTCCGCGCCCCGCGCGGCACCGCGCTCACCGCCCGGTCCTGGCAGACCGAGGCGCCGCTGCGGATGCTCATGAACAACCTCGACCCCGACGTCGCGGAGCGCCCCGAGGACCTCGTGGTCTACGGCGGCACCGGCAAGGCGGCCCGCGACTGGCCGAGCTACCACGCCATCGTCCGCACGCTGACGACGCTCGCCGACGACGAGACGCTGCTCGTCCAGTCCGGCAAGCCGGTGGGCGTGCTCCGGACCCACGAGTGGGCGCCGCGCGTCCTCATCGCCAACTCGAACCTCGTCGGGGACTGGGCGACCTGGCCGGAGTTCCGGCGGCTCGAGGCGCTCGGGCTGACGATGTACGGGCAGATGACCGCGGGCTCGTGGATCTACATCGGCTCGCAGGGCATCCTCCAGGGCACGTACGAGACCCTCGCCGCCGTCGCCGCGAAGCGCTTCGGCGGGACGCTCGCCGGCACGCTCACGCTCACCGGCGGCTGCGGCGGGATGGGCGGGGCGCAGCCGCTGGCGGTCACGCTCAACGGCGGGGTGTGCCTCGTCGTCGACGTCGACCGGGCGCGCCTGGAGCGCCGCGTGCGCGACCGGTACCTCGACGGTGTCGCGACCGACCTCGACGAGGCGGTCGCCACCGCGCTGGCCGCGAAGGCCGAGCGGCGCGCCCTGTCGGTCGGCGTGGTCGGCAACAGCGCGGCCGTGGTCCCCGAGCTGCTGCGGCGCGGGGTCGAGGTCGACGTGGTCACCGACCAGACGTCCGCGCACGACCCCCTCGCCTACCTGCCTCTCGGCGTGGACGTGGCCGACTGGCACGGCTACGCGACGGGCAAGCCCGAGGAGTTCACCGAGCGGGCGCGGGAGTCCATGGCCCGCCACGTCGAGGGCATGGTCGGTTTCCTCGACGCCGGTGCGGAGGTGTTCGACTACGGCAACTCCATCCGCGACGAGGCCCGCCAGGGCGGCTACGACCGGGCGTTCGCCTTCCCGGGGTTCGTGCCGGCGTACATCAGGCCGCTGTTCGCCCAGGGCAAGGGTCCGTTCCGCTGGGCCGCCCTCTCCGGCGACCCCCGCGACATCGCGGTGACCGACCGGGCCGTCCTGGACCTCTTCCCCGATGACGACCACCTCGCCCGGTGGATCCGCGCCGCGCAGGAGCGGGTCGCGTTCCAGGGCCTGCCGGCGCGGATCTGCTGGCTGGGCCACGGCGAGCGCGACCGCGCGGGCCTGCGGTTCAACGAGCTCGTCGCGGCCGGCGAGATCACCGCCCCGGTGGTCATCGGGCGCGACCACCTCGACTCGGGCTCCGTGGCGTCGCCGTACCGGGAGACGGAGGCGATGGCGGACGGCTCGGACGCGATCGCCGACTGGCCGCTCCTCAACGCCCTGGTCAGCACCGCGTCGGGCGCGACCTGGGTGTCCGTCCACCACGGCGGCGGGGTCGGGATCGGGCGGTCCCTGCACGCCGGCCAGGTCAGCGTCGCGGACGGCACGGGCCTCGCGGCCGCCAAGCTCGCGCGGGTCCTGGCCAACGACCCGGCCACCGGGGTCCTGCGCCACGCCGACGCCGGCTACGACGACGCCGTCGCGACGGCTGACGCGCACGGTCTGCGACGGCCGATGGCCGAGGGATGACGCCGCCGTGACCCCGCCGTCGGCCGCGTACTGGTGCGAGCGCGCCTGGCTGCCGGACGGCGTCGTCGTGCGGGTGCGGGTGGAGGTCGCGGACGGCCTGATCCGCACGGTGCAGGCCGGCGCCGACCCGCGACCGGGTGACACGCGCCTGCCGGGCGTCGTCCTCCCGGGGCTCGCGAACGCCCACTCCCACGCGTTCCACCGCGCGCTGCGCGGCTGGACGGACGGCGCGCTGCCCGGCCCGACGGACGGCGCCCTGCCCGGCGGGCGCGGCGACTTCTGGTCCTGGCGTCGGCAGATGTACGCGCTCGCGGAGGCCCTCGACCCGGACGGCTACCACGCCCTCGCCCGCGCCGTCTTCGCGGAGATGGTGCTGGCGGGCGTCACCGCCGTCGGGGAGTTCCACTACCTGCACCACCCACCCGGCGGCGGCCGCTACGCCGACCCCAACGCCATGGCCGCGGCCCTGCGCGCGGCGGCGGAGGAGGCCGGGCTCCGCCTGACGCTGCTGGACGCGTGCTACCTCACCGGTGACCTCGGCGAGCCGCTCACCGGGGTGCAGCACCGCTTCGGGGACGGGGACGCCGCCGGCTGGGCGGAGCGCGTGGACCTGCTCCGGCCGGACGCCGGGTTCCGGGTCGGTGCGGCCGTGCACTCCGTGCGCGCGGTCCCACGGGAGCAGGTCTCGGAGGTCGTCCGCTGGGCGGGGGAGAAGGACGCCCCGCTGCACGCCCACCTGTCGGAGCAGCCGGCGGAGAACGCGCGGTGCCGCGCCGCCTACGGCCGCACCCCGGCGCAGGTCCTCGACGACGCCGGCTTCCTCGGCCCGGGCAGCACGGTGGTCCACGCGGTCCACGTCACCGACGACGACGTCGCGCTCGTGGGTCGGTCGGGCACCACGGTCTGCCTCTGCCCGACGACGGAGCGCGACCTCGCCGACGGCATCGCGCCCGCCGGCGCGCTACGCGACGCGGGCAGCCCGTGGTGCGTGGGCACGGACCAGCACGTCGCCGTCGACGTGCTCGCCGAGGCCCGCGCGGTGGAGATGCACGAACGCCTGGCGACCGGCCGGCGGGGGACCTTCTCGCCGGCCGAGCTCGTCGACGCGGCGACCGTCGCGGGACACCGGTCGCTCGGCTGGGCCGACGCCGGCGCGCTTGTGGCCGGCGCCCGGGCGGACCTCGTCGCGGTGCGGACCGACAGCGTCCGCACCGCCGGGTCGGACCCCGCGCAGGTCGCGCTCGTGGCGGGCGCCGAGGACGTCCGCACGGTGGTGGTCGACGGCCGCGTCGTCGTCGACGACGGGGTGCACCGGCTGGGCGACGTCGGACGCCTGCTGGCCGACGCCGTCGGCGCGGTGCGCGCCCGGGCGGACCGGTGACCGGCCCCGGGACGCCCGCTGTGCCCGAGGGCGACGGCGTGGCGGGGGCGCCGTCCGCGACGCTGGTGACGGGCATCGTGGAGCTCGTCACGAACGACCCCGCCCGCGGCGGGACGGTCGGGCTCCTGCGGGACGCCGCCGTCGTCATCGTCGGCGACCGCGTTGCATGGGTGGGGCCGGCGGCGCACGCGCCCGACGCCGACCGACGGGTCGACGTCGGCGGACGGGCGGTGGTCCCCGGCTTCGTGGACTCCCACACCCACGCCGTCTTCGCCGGCGACCGGGCCGGGGAGTTCGCGGCCCGCATGGCGGGCGAGCGGTACGACGGCGGCGGCATCGCCTCGACGGTCGCCGCCACGCGCGCCGCCGACGACGACGCCCTGCGCGCCGGCCTGCGCCGCCTGCTCGCGGAGATGCGCGCCCAGGGCACGACGACCGTCGAGGTCAAGAGCGGGTACGCCCTCACGGTCGACGGCGAGGCCCGCCTGCTGCGGCTCGCCCGGGAGGCCACCGCGGAGACGACGTTCCTCGGCGCGCACGTGCTCCCGCCCGAGTACGCGCGCGACCGGGCGGGGTACGTCGAGCTCGTGGCGGGGCCGATGCTCGCCGCCTGCGCGCCGTCCGCCCGGTGGGTCGACGTCTTCTGCGAGCCCGGGGCGCCCACGGCGTTCGACGCGGACGAGGCGCGGCACGTGCTCGGGGCGGGCACCGCCGCCGGTCTCGAGGCGCGCGTGCACGGCAACCAGCTCGGGCACGGGCCCGGTGTGCGCCTGGCGGTCGAGACCGGTGCGGCGAGCGTCGACCACTGCACGTACCTCGACGACGACGACGTGGCCGCCCTGAGCGCCGGGCGGACCGTCGCGACGCTCCTGCCGCTCGTCGAGCTGAGCACCCGCTCGCCCTACCCGGACGCGCGCCGGCTCCTCGACGCGGGCGTCACCGTCGCCCTCGCGACCGACTGCAACCCCGGCACGTCGTTCTCCACCTCGATGCCGCTCGCGATCGCCCTGGCCGTCCGCGAGATGCGGATGACGCCCGCGGAGGCCGTGCACGCCGCGACCGCCGGGGGCGCGCGGGCGCTGCGCCGCGACGACGTCGGCTCCCTCGTCGTCGGGGCGCGCGCCGACCTCACCGTCCTCGACGCGCCGTCGCACGTGCACCTGGCCTACCGCCCGGGCGTACCCCTCGCGCGGGCGCTCGACCTGCCCTGACCCGAGGACCTTCGGACCTCGCGTCGTGCGGGTGCCGGGTCGAGCCTCGTCCCTGGGGAGCCGTGCCGCCGACCCGCCGGGGGACCGCCGCACCACCCGGGAAGGGGGGCGTCATGCACCGGGTCGGAGCCGCGGAGGTCGTGCCGGACGTGCGTCGGTACCGGGGCCTGGTCCTCACCGGCGCGTGGGTCGCCCTGGCGAGCGTGGGGATGATCGTCCTCCAGGTCGGCATCTACGTCGTCTGGCCGCCCCCGACGACGACGGCCGGGTTCTTCGCCCTGCTGCAGGAGGACCCGCTGCGGGGGCTCGTCGCCCTCGACGTGCTCTACGTCGTGTCGAACCTTCTCGCCTACCTCCTCTACTTCGCGCTCGCGGTCGTGCTGTGGCGCGTGAGCCGGTCGGGCGTCGTCGTCGCACTCGCGTTCGGGACGCTGGGCATGGCGGCGTACATGGCGTCCCCGCGAGCGGTCGAGATGCTGACGCTCGCCCGGGCCTACGGCGAGGCGGACGAGGCCGGTCGCGTGGCGCTCCTCGCGACGGGCGACGGCATGCTCGCGACCTGGATGGGCACGGCTTTCGACGTGTACTACTTCTTCAACCTCGTCACGCTGCTCGTCCTCGCCGTGCTCGTGTGGCGCTCGGACGTGTTCAGCCGGGCGACGGCGACGTGGGGGCTGGTCGCCGCCGTCCTCATGGCCGTGCCGTCCAACTTCGGCGCCGTCGGCCTCGTCTTCGCGCTGGCGTCGCTGGTGCCGTGGTCGGTGTTCGCCGTCCTCGTGTGGGCGCGGCTGCGGTGGCTGGTCCGGGTGAGCGACCGCCAGGACGCCGCCGTCCTCGTGTGAGCGTGCGTCCTACGGCAGTCGCGACGGGAGCCGGCGCACGGCCTGGCCCGCTCGCGACGGGTCGAGCGGCACCGGGCTGACGAGCGCTGCGGGGCCGCGGTGCAGGGTGCCGCCGGTCACGGGCATGCACCGGACGCCGCCACGCCCTCGCAGCGCGGCGTGCGCGCCCGGTACCAGCACCCGGTCCATCCAGGCGCAGGGGTTCGCGGGCCGCCCGACGCGCAGCCGCACCGCGGACCCGCCGGACTCGAGCACGACCTCCTCGCCGAGGAGCGGTGCCAGCTCGGCGCCGCGGAGGACGACGTTGCGGCGCGTCAGGAGCGGGTCGAGCGCTCCCGCACCGAGCTCGGCGGCGACGGCCTCGAGGGCCTCCGCCGCGAACAGGGTCACCGCGGCGTCCATGTGCGCGGCCTTGCCGAAGAAGCGGTCGCCGACGATGCCCTTGCCCGCCACGACCTCCGCGCGGTCGGCGTCCGTCGTCGGGACCGCGACCGCACCGTCGCGCGGGCGGCCGAAGTACGCGTGCTCGGAGGACACCAGCAGGTGGAGGATCTCCACCGGGTAGCGGTGCGGCGCCGTCATGCCGGGGACTCTGCCACAGCGCCCGACCGACCCCGGCAGCGCTCGACTGACCCTGGCCGGCACCCGTCGTGACCGATCCGCCGGATCGGTCCGGATGGTCCCCGGTCGGAGGTCCCAGGGGGCGTCCCGCTGCAGGTGGGACGCTCGAGGTGCGGTCCGGCACAGGCGCCGACCGCCGACCTCACGGGGCGCGACCCGCCCCCGCGGCCGAGGACAACGGCCACCCACCATCGTGGCCGGCGAGGTGCAGGAGACCCCGTGCACGAGATCTATCTCAAGATCAGCGAGAACCAGACCCGCGACATCGAGCGCAGGCTCCAGCGGCGGCTCGCTGCCGAGGAGCGCGGCCTCCTGCGGGACCGCCCGCGGCACCGTCGCCTCCCGCACCTGCCGCCCGCGCTGCACCGGCACGGCCACGCCCGCGGCTGACCACGCGCACCCCGACGCCCCTCGCCCTACCCTGGGCCCTGCCGGTCGGGACCGGCGACCCCCCGGTGACCCACCGGCGGGTCACGGCGACGCACCGCGCAGCAGCGCGGCGGACGAGACACCGCGCTGCACGAGCGCGGAGGACGAGGGGCACCCGTGGCGGGCGGTCTGGCGGCACTCCTGGACGACATCGCGGTGCTCGCGAAGCTCGCGGCGGCGTCGGTCGACGACATCGGCGCGGCAGCGGGCCGGGCGAGTGCGAAGGCCGCCGGCGTCGTCATCGACGACACCGCGGTGACGCCCCGCTACCTGCACGGGTTCACGGCCGACCGGGAGCTGCCGGTCATCCGCCGCATCGCCCTCGGATCGCTCCGCAACAAGCTGCTCTTCATCCTCCCCGCGGCGCTGCTGCTCAGCCAGTTCCTGCCGTGGCTGCTCACCCCGATCCTCATGCTCGGCGGCACCTACCTCGCCTACGAGGGCGCCGAGAAGGTCTACGAGCTGGTCACCGGGCACGCCAAGGAGAAGAAGGCCCTCCCCGCCGCCGCGCAGGGCCCGGACGCCGAGAAGGCGATGGTCGGCGGTGCGATCCGCACCGACTTCATCCTGTCCGCCGAGATCATGGTCATCGCCCTCAACGAGGTTGCTGACGAGCCGTTCGTCAACCGGGCGCTCATCCTCGTCGTCGTCGCGCTGGGCATCACCGTGCTGGTCTACGGCGTGGTCGCCCTCATCGTGAAGATGGACGACATCGGGCTGCGGCTCGCCGAGACGCGTCAGGGCGCCGTCGCGGCGTCCGGCCGCCTCCTGGTCCGTGCGATGCCCAAGGTCCTCGCCGTGCTCTCCACCGTGGGCATCGTCGCGATGCTGTGGGTGGGCGGACACATCCTCCTGGTCGGGGTCGACGAGCTCGGCTGGCACGCGCCCTACGACCTGGTCCACCACTGGGAGGAGGCCGTCGTCGGTGTCGGCGGCATCGGCGGGTTCCTGGCGTGGCTCGTCAACACGGCGGCCTCGGCGGTCATCGGGCTCCTCGTGGGCGCCGTCGTCGTCGCCGTGCTGCACCTGCTCCCGCGTCGCAAGACCGCCGCCGCGGCTCACTGACGGACTGCCGGGCGCGAGCCCGTCTCGTGGTGCGGGCGTGCCCGGGTGAGGATGGTGACCATGGCCCTGTCAGGACGGTACGAGCTGGTGCACCGCATCGGCGCCGGCGGGATGGCGACCGTCTGGGAGGGGCGTGACACCGTGCTGGGGCGCGCGGTCGCCGTCAAGGTGGTCGACCTGGCCGTCGCGGACGACCCGGCGCTGGGGGAGCGGCTGCGGAACGAGGCGGTGACCGTGGCCTCGATCGCCCACCCGGACGTGGTCACGGTGTACGACGCGGGGGTCTCCGACGGCGTCGCCTACGTCGTCATGACGCTCGTCGACGGCCAGGACCTCGCTGCCGTGCTCGCCGAGCGCGGGCCGCTGCCGGTGCCCGAGGCCCTGAGGATCGGCGCGCGTGTGGCGGGTGCGCTGGCCGCCGTCCACGCGGCCGGCGTGGTGCACCGGGACGTCAAGCCGGCGAACGTGCTCCTGCACGGCGACGACGTCACGCTCGTGGACTTCGGGATCGCCAGCGTGGACACCGCCCAGGCGACGCTCACCGCGGCCGGGACGGTCATCGGCACGGCGCACGCGATGTCGCCGGAGCAGGCCCGCGGTGAGCAGGCCACGCCCGCCAGCGACGTGTACGGCCTGGGCTGCCTGCTCACCGCAGTCCTCACCGGCGCCCCGCCCTTCGAGGCGGAGTCGGCGGTCGCCGTGCTGCACCGCCACCTGGAGGACGAGCCGCCGTCGCTGCGCTCGCGACGCCCCGACGTGCCGGAGGCCGTCGACGGCGCCGTCATAACGATGCTCGCGAAGGACCCGGCGGCGCGGCCGACCGCGTCCGACGTGCGGGACCGCCTGGCCGCCGCCGCGGACGGGCCCGACGGCGCCGCCACCGTGGTGCTGCCCTCCGCCGGCGGTGGCGCCGCCGCCACGACGCCGCTGCCGTCCGACGGCACCCGCGTCCTGCCGGCCGGCGGGGCTGCCGGCGTCGCGGGTGCCGCCGGCGTCGCAGGTGCTGCCGGCCTGGCCGGAGCCGCAGGAGCCGCCGGAGCCCGCAGGACCACTGCGGTTCGCCCGCGCCCGGCGCCCCGGCCGGTCCGCGGCGGGCAGCGGACGCGGCGCTCGTCGTGGGCGTTCCCGCTGGGGCTGGGCGCCCTGGCGATCCTGGGGGTGGGCGTCCTCGCGATGGCGCTCACCGGCGGGGCCCCGGGGGCCGACACCGCTGGGCCTCCGTCGGCGACGCAGCCGCCGGCCGAGCAGGCACCGGCGGAGCCGCCCGCGGAGGAGCCGGCGGCCGAGGAGCCGCCCGCCGAGGAGCCGCCTGCCGAGCAGGCGCCCCGGGATCCGGCGACGCTCATCGCCGCGCTGGGTGGGGACTCGCAGAAGGACCTCGCCGAACGGTGGGAGAAGCTGGCCGAGGCCCTTCAGGAGGGTGAGGGCGACAAGGCCGGCGAGCGGCTCCGCGAGGCGCTCGAGAAGGTGGACGAGCTCGAGCATGAGGGACGCGTCGCGGCGCAGGAGGCCGAGCTGCTGCGCGCCGCGTTCCTCGCGGCCGCACCGGGGGTGGACCCGTCCGGGGGCGAGGGCGACGGCAAGGGCAACGGCAAGGACGACGACAAGGACGACGACTGACCCACGGCGCGGCCGACGACCGAATGGCCTCGGGTGCCGGATCCGTCGACCCGATGAGATCGACCCGATGAGTCAGGGCATCCCCGACGGTCCAACCAGATGACAGCTCGACCGACGACCCAGGAGGCGACCGTGCCCGTCCAGATGAACCCCTACCTCAACTTCCGCTCCGAGGCCCGTGAGGCGCTCGGGTTCTACGCGTCGGTGTTCGGCGGCGAGCCCACCGTGAGCACGTTCGGCGAGATGGGCATCGGTGACGGGGAGGAGGCCGACAAGGTGATGCACGGACAGCTCGCCACCGCGGCTGGCTTCGTCCTCATGTGCGCGGACACGCCGTCGTCCATGGACCGCGAGCCCGGGACCTCGTACGCGGTGTCCCTCAGCGGTGGACCGCAGGAGGACGAGGAGCTGCGACGGTTCTGGGAGCGCCTGACCGAGGGCGCGCAGGTGCAGGAGCCGCTCGTCACGGCTCCCTGGGGTGACGCGTTCGGGATGCTCACGGACCGTTTCGGGGTCCGCTGGATGGTCAACATCGGTGCGGGGGAGACGAGCGAGGGGTGAGGACGGCGGTCCGCTTCCCTGGTCAGTCGAGAGGGCCCCGGCACAGGCAGAAGGGGTGGCCGGCCGGGTCCGCGTAGACCTGGAAGACCTCGTCGCGGGTGAGCGGGTCGTCCGCCGCCTGGAGCAGCCGCGCGCCGAGATCCAGGGCGCGCTCGTGCGCGGCCGCCAGGTCGTCGACCCACAGGTCGAGGTGGATCTGCTGCTGCTGGTCGCCGCCCGGCCAGACGGGTGGCACGTGGTTCGGCGCGTGCTGGATGCCGAGCCGCCACTCCCCGTCGACGACGATGCTGTGCCAGTCGTCCTCCGCCTCGACCGTCCCGTCGAGCAGCTGGGCCCAGAAGGAGCTCTCGGCGTCGAGGTCAGGGGCGTCGAGCACCACGATCGTGCGGAACACGCGCATGGCTGCATGCTCCTCCGCGTCAGGCCGTGGCGCCACCGTGGTCGAACAGGCCGACGGTGTTGCCCTCGCTGTCGCGCACGTACACCCAGCGGTCCTTCTCGCCCAGCGGCTGGATCTCGCCGACCTGCTCCCCGCCGTGCTCGACGGCGAGCGCGACGGTCTGCTCGATGTCGTCGACCGTGAAGACGACGGTCGGGTGGTCCAGGCCCGACCGCTTGTGGATGTCCCCGCCGATGCCGCGCTCCGACGGCGGCAGGATCATCCCCATGTCGTCGTCCCACCGCTCGTAGCGGAAGCCGAGGACCCGCTCGTAGAACTGCCGGGCGCGCTCGACGTCGTCTGCCGGGATCTCGAAGTGCTCGACGTGTGCCATGGCCTCACCCTCCCAGGTGGCTCCTGTCCCAGGTCAAGACCCCGACGTACCGTTCGGGCATGGAGCAGCGCATCAGCGTCGTCACCCTCGGCGTGCGGGACCTGGAGCGGTCTCGGCGGTTCTATGCGGCCCTGGGGTGGCGCGGCCAGGAGGTCGAGGAGACGGTCTTCTTCCAGGCCCTCGGGCAGGCCGTCGTGCTGTGGAGCCGCGAGCGGCTGGCGGCGGACGCGGGAGTCGAGGACGACGGCACCGGGTTCGGGGGCGTCGTCCTCGCGCACAACGTCCGGACGCGCGGGGACGTCGACGGTGTCGTCCGCCGGGCGGCCGCGGCGGGCGCCACCGTGACGCGGGAGCCGGCGGAGACCTTCTACGGCGGGTACGCCGGGTGCTTCCGGGACCTGGACGGCCACGTGTGGGAGGTCGCCTGGAACCCGGGACTGCCGCTGGACGACGCCGGGGCGCTCACCGTGCCGACCTGGGGCGACCCCGGCTGACGACGAGGGCGCGCAGGACCGTCGGCACGACCGCGGACAGGGAGGGCAACATGGCGGACGAGGAGCACGGCGCCGGCGCGACGCTCGAGGGCGTCGCCGACGCCCTCTACGCCCTGCCGCTGGAGGAGTTCACCGCCGCGCGCGACGCACGCGCGAAGACGCTGCGCGCCGCCGGCGAGAAGGAGCTGGCCCGCGTCGTCGCCGCTCTGCGACGTCCGACGACGGCGGCCTGGGCGGTGAACCAGCTCGTCCGCGCGCGCCGTGACGAGGTGGAGCAGCTGCTCGAGCTCGGGGCGGCGCTGCGTGACGCGCAGGAGGCCTTCGCGGGGGAGGAGCTGCGCGAGCTCAACAGGCAGCAGCACCGGGTGATCGCCGCGATCCGGCAGGAGGCGCGGGCCGTCGCGGCGCAGGCGGGCCAGCGGCTCACGGAGACCGTCGGTCGGCAGGTCGAGGCGACGCTCCGGGCCGGGATGGCCGACGCTGCGGCCGCGGAGGCGGTGCGGTCCGGCCTGCTCACGTCGGACCTGGAGAGCACCGGCTTCGAGCCGGTGGACCTCGAGGGCGCCGTCGCCGTCCCGCCTGTGGCGGGCATCCCGGGCGGCCGTGCTCCTGCGCGGTCCGCCCGACGGTCCGACGACGCCGTGCCCACGACGTCGACGCGACCGGGGAGGCAGCGTGGCGCCGCCGCCGAGCGGGTGGACCGCGATGCCGACCGGTCCGCCGAGCAGCGCCGTCGTCGGCGCGCGCAGGAGGAGGCGGAGCGGCTCGAGGAGGAGCGGCGCCGGGCGGAGCGCGAGCGGGAGCTGGCCGAGGCGCGCGCCCGGGCGGACCAGACCGCCCGTGCGCGGGACGACGCGCAGGACCGGCTCGCCGCGGCCGAGAGGGCCGTGGAGGAGCTGGACCGCCTGCGCGAGGAGCTCGCCGCGCGGCTGGCGGAGCTCCGCGCGGCGCTCGACGCGGCCCAGGCCGACGACGACGCCGCGGCGCGCGACCTCGGTCACGCGGCCGACGAGCGCGACCGGGCCGCACGCGTGGCCGAGGAGGCCCGACGGGACGCAGACGAGGCGCGCACGGTCCTGGAGCGGCTCGAGCGCCGCGGCTGACCGGCGCCTCTCGGGCGGCGCGGCGCGGCGTCGTCCGCGACGCTGACCACAGGACCGGTCCGGAAGGAGGTGGTGGGGTGGACGCGCGTCGTCGTCGTTCGCGTGCTGCACCGACGGGCGGGCTCGACACCTACCGGTCGATGCGCGACTTCGAGCGCACGCCCGAGCCGGCCGGTGCGGCGACGGAGAGGCCGTCCGAGGGCGCGCTGCGGTTCGTCGTCCAGCGGCACCGGGCCCGGCGGCTGCACTACGACCTGCGGTTCGAGATGGCCGGCGTGCTCGCGAGCTGGGCGGTGCCGCGCGGCCCGACGCTCGACCCGACCGTGAAGCGGATGGCCGTGCACGTCGAGGACCACCCCCTCGAGTACGCCGCGTTCGAGGGCGTCATCCCCGCCCGCGAGTACGGCGGAGGGGACGTCATCGTGTGGGACCACGGCACCTGGGAGCCGCACGGCACGGACGACCCGGTCGCCGCCGTCGCGGCGGGCGAGCTGCACGCGGAGGTCCACGGCGAGCGGCTCCGCGGCCGGCTGGTGCTCGTGCGCCGCGGCGACCCCGAGCCCGGCGGGAAGGAGCAGTGGCTGCTCCTGCACAAGCGGGACGAGCACGCCGTCGTCGGCTGGGACGCGGAGGACCATCCGACCTCCGTGGTGTCCGGCCGGACCAACGAGGAGGTGCTCCGGGACCCGGAGCGGCTGTGGCGCTCGGACCTGCCCGCGGCGGAGGCGTCCGTCGAGCTGAGGCCCCCCGTTCCCCCATCGCCGGCAGCGCCGCCCGGGCCGAGCGAGGACGAGCTGGCGGCGCTCGACGCGATGGGCGCCGCCGGGACCTGGGAGGTGCTCGGTCGCAGCCTGCGCGTGACGAATCTCGACAAGGTCCTCTTCCCCGGTCGGGACGGCGCGCCACCGGTCACCAAGCGGGAGCTCGTCCGCTACGCCGCGCAGATCGCCCCCGTCGTGCTGCCGTACCTGCGCGGTCGCGCGCTGAACATGCACCGGTACCCGAACGGCGCCGACCGGCCGGGTTTCTGGCACAAGGAGCTGCCGGACCACGCGCCGGGCTGGCTGCCGCGCTGGGACAACCCCGAGGCCGACGAGGGGGAGACGACGACGTACCTCGTCGTCGACGAGCCCGCGGCGCTCGTCTGGGCGGCGAACTTCGGGGCGCTGGAGTGGCACGCCTGGACGTCGCCGACGACCGAGCCGCACCGTCCCACCTACGCGTTCGTCGACCTGGACCCCGGGACCACCACCGGCTGGGAGGACCTGCTCGTCCTGGCCCGGCTGCACCGCGACGCCTTCGCGCACCTCGGCGTGCGGGCGTACCCGAAGCTCACGGGGCGCCGTGGCATCCAGGTGTGGGTGCCCATCGCGCCGGGACCCGGGTTCGACGAGACCCGGGCCTGGGTGGAGCGCGTCTCGAAGACCGTGGGTGCGGTCGTGGCGGACCTCGTGAGCTGGCGCTGGGAGGTGCGCGAGCGCGGTGGTCTGGCGCGTCTGGACTACACGCAGAACGCGATCAACAAGACCCTCGTCGCCCCGTACAGCCCCCGCCCCCCCGGCGCACCCGTCTCCGCCCCCATCACCTGGGACGAGCTCGACGAGCCGTGGCTGCGGCCGGACGCCTTCACCGTGCGCACCGTGCTCGAGCGGCTCGCGGAGCGCGGGGACCCCTTCCGGGGCGTCCTGGCGGCGGACCAGACGCTCCCGCGGCTGGCCTGACCGCCGCGCCGAGGGCCGGGCTGCCGGGCGGACCTCACGCGTCTAGCCTCGACGACGTGACCTCGACCGGCGGGGACCGCCCGCTCACCGTCCTGTCCATCCAGTCGCACGTGGCCTACGGGCACGTGGGCAACGCCTCCGCCGTGTTCGCGATGCAGCGCCTGGGGGTCGACGTGTGGCCCGTCCACACCGTGCAGTTCTCCAACCACACCGGCTACGGGCAGTGGAAGGGCCGGGTGTTCGACGGCCCGTCGATCGACGAGGTGGTCGAGGGGATCGCGGACCGCGGTGTGCTGCCGCGGTGCGACGCCGTGCTGTCCGGCTACCTGGGGTCCGCGGACGTCGGGCACGCCGTCCTGGCGGCGGTGGCGCGCGTGCGCGAGGCCAACCCGGACGCGGTGTACTGCGCCGACCCGGTCGTCGGGGACGTCGGCCGCGGGGTCTTCGTGCGTCCCGGCATCCCGGAGCTCATGCGCGACGTCGTCGTGCCCGCCGCCGACGTCGTGACGCCCAACCACTTCGAGCTGGACCACCTCACCGGCACGCGGTCGCGGACCCTGCCCGCGGTGCGCGACGCCGTCGCGGCACTGCAGGAGCGCGGCCCGGACGCGGTGCTCGTCACGTCGCTCGAGACGGACGACACCCCGGCGGACGCGGTGGACCTGCTCGCCGCGGAGGGCGACCGGGCGTTCCGGGTGCGCACCCCGCGGCTCGACGTGTCCGTCAACGGCGCGGGTGACGCCATCGCGGCGCTGTTCCTCGTGCACTGGCTGCGCTCGCGGTCCGTCGAGGTCGCCGTCCGGGAGTCGTCGTCGGCCGTGCACGCGGTGCTCGCCGCGACGGAGGCAGCGGGCTCGCGGGAGATGCTCCTCGTCGCCGCGCAGCAGCAGATCGTCGCGCCGGACGCCCTCTTCGACGTCGAGGAGCTGTAACCGTGGCCGACGCGCTGGACGGCCGGCTCCTCGTGGCGTCCCCGGCCCTGGGCGACGAGCGCTTCGCCCGCACCGTGGTGCTCCTCCTGCACCACGACGACGACGGCGCCTTCGGGGTGGTCCTCAACCGGCCGCTCCCGGTCCCGGTGGAGTCCGTGCTGCCGACGTGGCAGGAGGCGGTCGCGGCTCCCGGGACCCTCTTCCAGGGCGGGCCAGTGGGCCTCGACGGTGCCCTCGGTCTCGTGACGATCCCCGACGGCGCCGAGCTGCACGCCGGCGTGTCGCGGCTCGCCGGTCCGTTCGGCGTCGTGGACCTCGACGCGGACCCGGGGGAGGGTCCGCTCGGCGTGACCGGCATCCGCATCTTCGCGGGGCACTCCGGGTGGGGAGCGGGGCAGCTCGAGGGCGAGATCGCCGCGGGCGACTGGTACGTGCTGGACGCCGACCCGGCCGACGCCGTGACACCCCAGCCGGACGCGCTGTGGCGCCGGGTGCTGCGGCGGCAGGGCGGTGCGCTCGCGATCGTGTCGACGTTCCCGGAGGACCCGAGCCTGAACTGACGCGCCTGGGGCGGCCCTCACCCGCGACCTCACCCGCCCGCGCCGGGCGGCGGTGCGGCACCCGCGGCGCCGGAGGGTCGATGATGGAGACGACCGAGCGGGGGTGGGACCGTGATCGACGCAGCGACCGCTGCGCCGGCGCTCGTGGAGCGCCGGCTGCGCGCGGTCCTCGGCGACCCCGGGCTCGCGGGCGCCGTCCTCGACGTCCACCTGCAGCCCATCGTCGCCCTGCCCACCGGCGAGGTGGTCGAGATGGAGGCGCTCCTGCGCTGGGACGACCCCGTGCTGGGTCCCGTCGGCCCGGACGTCGTCGTCCCGGTCGCCGAGGCCACGGGGCTGATCCGCCCGCTGGGCCGCTGGGTGCTCGAGCGGGCGTGCGCCGCCGCCGTCCGCTGGCCCGTGCCGTTCGGCGCCGTGGAGCCGCCGCGTGTCGCGGTCAACGTCTCGCCCCTGCAGCTGTCGGACCGCGAGTTCGGCGACGACGTCGTCGCGGCGCTGCGCCGGACGGGGCTGGCGCCGACGCGGCTCGTCCTGGAGGTCACCGAGCAGGCCGGCGTGGCGGACCTCGCGTGCACGCAGGAGGTCCTGTCGCGGCTGCGCGGCCTGGGCGTGCGGGTCGCCCTGGACGACTTCGGTGCCGGTCGCACCTCGTTGACGCTCCTGCGGCAGCTCCCCCTGGACACCGTCAAGATCGACCGGACGTTCGTCTCCGGCGACGAGCCGGGCGCCGCCGAGGGCGTGCTGCTGCGCCTGCTCGTCGACGCGTGCCACAGCCTCGGCCTGGAGGTCGTGGCCGAGGGCGTGGAGGACGCGCGGCAGGCCACCACCGTGGCGTCGCTCGGGATCGACCGCGCACAGGGGTGGCACTTCGGGTACCCCGAGCCGGCCGCACGGGCCGCGGAGCACCTCGCGTCCTCGGCCGTGGTCGACCTGCCCCGGCGGCGACGGCGTGCGGGGGAGACCACCGACGAGTTCGTCGTCGTGACGGACCCGGACCGCACCGTCGTCTTCGTGTCGTCCGGCGTCTTCGACGTGCTGGGGCTGCGGCCGCAGGACGTGGTGGGCCGCGACGTCGCCCAGCTCCTGCACGCCGACGACGTCGGCCGGCTGCCGGACCCGGCGACGGTGCGCCCCGTGGAGCGGCTGCTGCGCGTCGCCCGACCGGACGGCGACGTGCGCTGGCTGCGCGTGCGCACCGCGGCGGCGGTCGACGCGTCGCAGGGCCCACGGGCGGTGAGCACCTGCCGGGACGTCACCGAGGCCGAGGCCGTGCGCCGGTGGGCGCGTGACGTCGAGCAGACCTTCCGCCGTGCCTTCGACGAGGCACCCGGCGGGATGAGCCTCACAGGTCTGGACGGGCGCATCCGGTCCGTCAACCGCGCCCTGGCCCGACTGCTGCTCCGGAGCGAGAGCGAGCTCGTCGGCCTGCACATCGACGAGCTCACCCACCCCGACGACCGCGCGGCGGACGGAGAGAACCTCCGGGCGCAGCGTGAGGGCCGCCGCGGCACCGTCACCGTGCGCAAGCGGTTCCTGCGCGCGGACGGCGCCCCGGTGCTCGTCGACGTCGTGGCGTCCGTCGTGCACACCGACGACGGCGCGCCGCTCGTCCTCGTCGCGCACGTCACCGAGGTCTGAGGGGTCGCGACCTGCGTCGACGGGGCCGGTGCGGGTCCGGCGGGCGCTCGGGTCGTGCGGGACGCCGCCCTGGGCGAGGATCCTCGTCGTGGCCCAGGTCCTCCTGTTCACCCGCACCACCGACTACCGACACGCGTCCATCGCGCACGCGGCGGACGTCGTCGGCGGGCTGCTCCGCGGCGACGGGCACGACGTCCGGCACACCGAGGACCCGACGGCCTTCCGCAGCGACGCCCTGGCGTCGGTAGCGCTCACCGTGTGGTTGTCCACCTCCGGGGACGTCCTCGACGACGAGGGTCGTGACGCCCTGGCCTCCTGGCTCGCCGACGGCGGCGCGTGGGCGGGCATCCACAGCGCGACGTTCAGCGAGCCCACGTGGCCGGAGTTCGAGCGGATCGCCGGCGCGGTCTTCACGGACCACCCCGACGTGCAGACGGCCACGGTGCGGGTGGTGGACGCCGGCCACCCGTCGACGGCGCACCTGCCGGCCGCGTGGCGGCACACCGACGAGTGGTACAACTTCCGGTCCCACCCCGCCGCCGACCGGACCGTCCTGCTCACCGTGGACGAGGCCGACTACGACGGCGGCAGCATGGGCGAGCCGCACCCGATCGCGTGGGCCGGGCCGTACGGCCGGGGCCGCACCTGGTACACGGCGCTGGGCCACGAGGCCGACGCCTACGACGACCCCCTGCTGCGCGCCCACCTGCACGGTGGCCTGCGCAGCGTGCTGAGTCCCGAGGAGGACGCATGACCACGAGCTTCGCCCCTGGGTCGGACGGCTGGATCCGCCCGCTGGGCCCGACCGGCCTGCACGTCTCCGCGGTGTGCCTCGGGGGCAGCCCGCTCGGCAGCATGCCGCAGCTCTACGGGCACGAGGTGACGGACGACGAGGGGGTGGCGACGGTCCGCGCCGTGCTCGACAGCCCGATCCGCACGATCGACACCTCCAACGGCTACAGCGACGGGGAGAGCGAGCGGCGCATCGGCCGCGCGCTCGCCGCGGCGGGTGGGCGCCCCGAGGACGTCGTCGTCATCACCAAGGTCGACCCGCGCGACCGGGACTACTCCGGGGACCGCGTGCGCGCCTCGGTGCAGGAGAGCCGCGAGCGGCTCGGTCTGGACCACCTGCCGCTCGTGCACCTGCACGACCCCGAGAACTTCCCGTTCGAGGAGATCGCGCGGCCGGGCGGGGCGGTCGACGCGCTCGTGGAGCTGCGGGAGTCGGGCGAGATCGGGGCCGTCGGCCTGGCCGGTGGGCGGGTGCAGGAGATGGCGCGGTACCTCGACCTCGGCGTGTTCGACGTCCTGCTGGTGCACAACCGCTGGACGCTGCTGGACCGCAGCGCGGGCGACCTCCTGCGGCAGGCGCAGGACGGGGGGCTGGGGATCGTCAACGCGGCGGTGTACGGGGGCGGGCTGCTCGCGGGAGGCGCGGCCGGATCGATGTACGGCTACCGCGAGGCGCCGCCCGAGGTCCTCGAGGCGGCGGAGCGCATGCGGGCGGTGTGCGAGCGCCACGGGACGGACCTGCGCACGACGGCGCTGCAGTTCTCGCTGCGGGACCCGCGCTTCGCGACGACGGTCGTCGGGATGAGCCGGCCGGAGCGGGTGGAGCAGACGGTGGCGGCGGCGTCGGCGGACCTGCCGGACGAGCTGTGGCCGGAGCTCGAGGAGCTCCTGCCGCCGGAGCGGACCTGGCTGGACGCGCCCCTCGGCGGGTGAGGGGTAGGACTCACGTGAGCAACGCGACGTGTGTTGATCCCGTCCGCTCGCGCTGCTGCCTGACGCCCCGCGAGTGCCCTGGACGTGCCTACTCGTGGCGCTGAACGGCGGCCGTCCGGCGCCGACGGGGACTTCAGGTCACGACTTCATCTCTGCTCTTGACGGCTGCATGATCGCGGCGTTGACTACGTAGTCATCAGGTTGACAGCGTAGTCAATGCGAAGGGGGGTGCCGTGACGGTCGACGCGGAACGCTCCCGGCCGCGGCCGGTGATGATGGACGTCGCCCGGCTGGCCGGGGTATCGCAGAAGACGGTGTCGCGCGTCATCAACGACGCACCCAACGTCCGCGACGACGTCCGCCGCCGCGTCACCGAGGCCATCGAGCAGCTCGGCTACCGTCCGAACGCCGCCGCCCGCGCGCTCGTCACCCAGCGCACCCGGGTCCTCGGCATCGTGACGCCCGGCACCGCCCTGTACGGACCCTCGGCGCAGCTCGTCGGCGTCGAGCGCGCCGCATGGGAGGCCGGGTACTCCGTCGTCATCGCCTCGACCGTCGACCCCTCGGCGAAGGAGCTGGAGCGAGCCGTCCGTCAGCTCCTGGACCACGGCGTCGACGGCCTCGTGCTCGCCAGTCCCGTCGTCTCCCCGTCCACGGCCGGCCTGCACCTGTCGCTCAACGGCGTGCCGGCGGTGTGCCTGGACCCGTTCGACGACGGCGCGTGCCCGGCGATCATGCCGGACCAGCGCACAGGGTCCCGAGCCGTCGTCGAGCACCTCCTCGGCCTCGGGCACGAGACGGTCTGGCACGTCGCCGGACCGACCGCCTGGTACTCCGCGGCGGAGCGACTCGCCGCGTGGCGCGAGGCCCTCGTGGAGGCGGGCGCCCCGGTGAACGAGCCGCTCGCGGGGGACTGGTCCCCGCACTCCGGGTACGAGGCGGGGCTGCTGCTCGCGGACCGTCCCGACGTGACCGCCGTCTTCGCGGCGAACGACCACATGGCGATGGGGGTCATGCGGGCCTTCTTCGAGCGGGGCCGCAGCATCCCCGAGGACGTCTCGGTCGTCGGGTTCGACGACGTGCCCGAGGCGGAGTACCTCCTCGTCCCGCTCAGCACGGTCCGGCAGGACTTCGGGGAGATCGCGCGCCAGGCGCTGAGCACGCTCCTCGCGGCCCTCGAGGGCGGCGAGGCCACGCCCGGTGTGACCTCCGTGCCGGTCGAGCTCGTCCCTCGGGCGAGCTCGGGCCCGGCACCCACGAACGCACGGTGAACCTGACCGGGATCCGGCGCATACAGGCCCAGGAGGGCCGACCGACAGCAACAGCTCACCTACGAGGAAGTTGGTAGAGACCATGCGGAGACTGCAGCGACACGCCGCACTCACGGCGCTGGCCGCCGTCGGTGCCCTCGGACTGGCCGCCTGCGGAGGCGGAGGCGACGGCGGGGACGGCGGAGCCGGCGAGGAGGTGGCGGAGGACGAGTTCGAGGAGGCGATGAGCACGCCGACCGAGCTGACCTTCTGGACCTGGGTGCCCGACATCGAGAACCAGGTCGACATGTTCATGGAGGAGTACCCGGAGATCGACGTCGAGGTGGTCAACGTCGGCCAGGGCGCGGACCACTACCAGCAGCTGCGGACAGCCATCGAGGCCGGTTCGGGCGCACCGGACGTCACGCAGATCGAGTTCCAGCACCTGTCATCGTTCCGCCTCGGCGAGAACCTGCTGGACCTCACTCCCTACGTCGGTGACCTCGAGGGCATGTACCCCGAGTGGGTGTGGACGCAGGTGAGCCAGGACGACGGCCTGTGGGCCATCCCGCAGGACACCGGCCCCATGGGCCACCTGTTCCGCGAGGACCTCTTCGAGGAGGCCGGCATCGAGGTGCCGACCACGTGGGAGGAGTACGCCGAGGCGGCACGCACCTACCGCGAGGCCAAGCCCGACAGCTACATCACCAACATGCCCGGCAACGACCCCGGCCAGTTCGTCGGGCTCCTCTGGCAGGCCGGCGCCCGGCCGTTCGGCTACGACGGCCAGGAGACCGTCACCATCGACCTCGACACCCCCGAGGTGGAGAAGGTCGTGCAGTACTGGGACGACCTCATCAGCGAGGACCTGGTCTCCGTCGACCCCGACTTCACCGACCAGTGGTACCAGGGCCTGGCCAACGGCAAGTACGCGGGCTGGGTGACGGCCGCGTGGGGGCCGGTGTTCCTCCAGGGCACGGCCGGCAACACGAGCGGCCTGTGGGGCGCGACCGAGATGCCGCAGTGGGAGGGCGGTGACCAGGCCGGCAACTGGGGCGGCTCGACCGACGCCGTCCTGGCGAGCACGGAGAACCCGATCGCCGCGGCGGAGCTCGCCCGGTGGATCAACGTGGAGCAGGAGCCGGCGATGCGCTTCGCGCAGGAGCAGTTCCTCTTCCCCGCGTCCACCGAGATCCTCGAGGCCGAGGAGTTCCTGTCGCAGGAGGCCGAGTTCTACGGCGGCGAGCAGGTCAACGCGCTGTTCGCGGAGATCTCGGAGGGCGTCGCCACCGACTTCGGGTGGCTGCCGTTCATGGACTACGCCTACTCCGCCTTCGGGGAGACCCTCGGCAGCGCGATCGCTGACCGCGGCGACCTCATGCAGGGCCTGCAGGACTGGGAGGCGGACCTCGTCGAGTACGCCGAGTCGCAGGGCTTCACCGTCGAATGACCCCACCGGTGGGCGGGCCGGCGACCCCGGCCCGCCCACCCCCACCCGGAAGGGGGACGACGATGTCCACCACCGAGATCCACCAGGGCGGCGAGCGGGCAGGCGCCCCGGGCACCGCGCCCGTCACCCGCCACGAGGGTCCCGGCCTGCGGCGCCGAGAGGCGCGGGCCGGCTACCTGTTCGTGCTGCCGTTCATGCTGGTCTTCGTCGCCATGCTCGTGGTGCCGCTGGTCTACTCCGGTTACCTGTCGTTCTTCCGCGAGCGGCTCATCGGCGGCGTCACGTTCGTCGGGCTGGAGAACTACGTCCGGGCCGTGCAGGACAGCACCTTCATCGGCGGCGTCCTGCGCATGGCGCAGTTCCTCGTCATCCAGGTCCCGGTCATGCTCGGCCTCGCGCTGGTCTTCGCCCTGATCCTGGACAGCGGACGCCTGCACCTGCAGCGGTTCGCGCGCCTGAGCATCTTCGTGCCGTACGCCGTTCCCGGCGTCATCGCGGCACTGATGTGGGGCTACCTCTACGGGCGTGACTTCGGTCCGTTCGCGCAGGCCGCCCGCGCCCTGGGAGGGTCGGCGCCGAACTTCCTGTCCCACGAGCTGATGCTCTACTCGATCATGAACATCGTGACGTGGAGCTTCGTCGGCTACAACATGATCATCCTGTATGCCGCGCTCCGGTCGATCCCGACCGAGCTCTACGAGGCGGCGAAGGTGGACGGCGCCGGTGAGCTCCGCGTCGCCTGGTCCATCAAGATCCCGGCGATCCGGCCGGCGCTGCTCCTGACGACGATCTTCTCCGTCATCGGGACGTTCCAGCTCTTCAACGAGCCGAACATCCTGCGCACCATCGCGCCGAACGTCATCGGGGTCGGCTACACACCCAACATCTACGCGTACAACCTGGCGTTCATCGGCCGCGAGGTGAACTACGCGGCCGCCATCGCGTTCCTCCTGGGCTTCGTGATCATGGTCGTCTCGTACGTCGTCCAGCTCCTCGCGCTGCGGAAGGAGCGTGCCTCATGACCTCCGAACCCCTGACCACCCGACCCGCCGCCGGACCGACCTACGACGCCCCGGCACCGCCCGTCGGCCGCACCCCTCGGCGTGGCCGGCGCCGCAGCGCCCAGGGCAGCCCCAGCTGGGTCCTCACGATCGCGATCCTCGCCGCCGTGGCGTACTTCCTGCTGCCGCTGTGGTGGCTGGTCGTCGCCTCGACCAAGTCGAACGCCGACCTCTTCTCGTCCTTCGGCCTGTGGTTCGCCGACGACATCAACATCGTCCAGAACCTCCAGGACGTCTTCACGTTCCAGGACGGGATCTTCCTCATCTGGGGGCGCAACACGATCTTCTACGCGGTGGCGAGCGCCGTCGGCGCGGCAGCCCTGGCGACCGCCTCCGGCTACGCGTTCGCCAAGCTGCGCTTCCGTGGGAGCACCGGCCTGTTCGCCGTCATCCTCGGGGCGATCATGGTGCCGCTCACCGCACTCGCCATCCCGACCTACCTGCTGTTCGCCCGCGTGGGCCTGACGGACACCCCGTGGGCGGTCATCCTGCCGTCCCTGGTCAGCCCGTTCGGCGTCTACCTCATGCGGGTCTACGCCGAGGGCGCCGTCCCGGACTCGCTGCTCGAGGCGGCCCGCATCGACGGCGCCAACGAGGCGCGGATCTTCTTCAGCGTCGCCCTGCGCCTGCTGGCACCGGGCTTCGTCACCGTCCTGCTCTTCGCGCTGGTCGCGACGTGGAACAACTACTTCCTCCCGCTGATCATGCTGAACAGCCCGGAGTGGTACCCGCTGACGGTGGGCCTGGCCCAGTGGCAGGCCACGTCCCAGGCGGGCTCCGGCTCGCAGGCCCTCTTCTCCATGGTGATCACCGGCTCGTTGGTCTCGATCATCCCGCTGATCGTCGCCTTCCTCTTCCTCCAGCGGTACTGGCAGTCCGGCCTCACCGCCGGCGGCGTCAAGCAGTGACCGCCCACGACGACGACCTCGGCTCCGACGACGCCGCGCTCTCCTCCCGGAAGGACACCTCCGTCATGCCCTCGCTACCCCGGCCCGTGCTCTTCGGCGCCGCGTACTACCACGAGTACCAGCCCTCCCCGCGCCTGGAGGAGGACCTGGACCTCATGCAGCAGGCCGGCTTCACCGTCATCCGCGTGGGGGAGTCGACCTGGTCCACGTGGGAGCCCGACGACGGCGTCTTCGACCTCGACTGGCTCCAGCCGGTGCTCGACGGCGCGCACGCGCGCGGCATCGCCGTCGTCCTCGGCACCCCTACCTACGCGGTGCCGCCGTGGCTGGCCCGCAAGTACCCCGAGATCGCCGCCGAGCGTCGCACCGGGCAGCGGATCGGCTGGGGCGCGCGTCAGGAGATGGACCTCACGCACGCGGCGTACCGCTTCCACGCCGAGCGCGTGATCCGCGCCGTCGTCGGGCGCTACCACGACCACCCCGCCGTCATCGGGTTCCAGGTGGACAACGAGCCGGGCCTGGAGCTGCTGCACAACCACGGCGTCTTCCAGGCGTTCGTCGACGACCTGCGCCGCACCTACGGCGACGTCGAGACGCTCAACCGGGAGTGGGGCCTCGTCTACTGGTCGCACCGGCTCGCGACCTGGGCGGACCTGTGGACCCCGGACAACAACGTCCAGCCGCAGTACGACCTGGCCTGGCGGCGCTTCCAGGCCAGGCTCACCACCGAGTTCATCGCGTGGCAGGCGGGCATCGTCCGGGAGATCGCCGGCCCGGAGAAGTTCGTCACCACCTGCATCGCCTACAGCCGCCCGGCGCTGGACGACCGGGGCCTCATGGAGGACCTCGACGTCACGGCGGGCAACCCCTACTACGCGATGCAGGACGCCCTGGAGGTCCCGGGGGTCGAGGGCGCGCCACAGGGCTGGGCGACGTCGGGCACCTGGAGCGTCTTCCAGAGCGCGGACCGCATGTACTCCTCCCGGCAGGAGCCGTTCCTCGTCACCGAGACCAACGCGGGCTCGATCGGCGGGCCGTCGATGAACTTCCCGGCGTACGACGGCCAGTGGCGCCAGGTCGCGTGGGCCATGGTGGCCCGCGGCGCGCGCATGATCGAGTACTGGCACTGGCACACGCTGCACTACGGGCACGAGACCTACTGGATCGGCGTCCTGCCGCACGACCAGCGCCCGGGGCGCGTCTACGAGCAGCTCGCCCAGCTCGGCGGCGAGCTCCAGGCCGCCGCCGACGACGTCGCGGGCCTCGTGCCCGACGCGGCCGTCGGCCTCCTGTGGTCGAACGCCTCCCTGTGGGGGCTCGCCGGCCAGCCCGCGCTCGCGGACGGCGCCGAGCCGGACGCGGACTCGTACCGCCACATCGTCGGCGCCTTCTACCGCGGCGCCTTCGAGGCCGGCGCCCCGGTGCGCATCCTCCACGACACGCAGCTGAGCGACGACGCCGAGGACCTCCGGGATCCCGCCGAGGTCGCCGCGGAGCTGCCGGTGCTCCTGGTGCCGGGGCTCTACATCGCGTCGGACCACCTCCTCGGCTGGCTGCGCCGCTACGCCGAGGCCGGCGGGCACCTCGTGCTCGGCCCTCGCACGGGGTACGCCGACACCGGGGCGCGTGCGCGGCTCGAGGTCAAGCCCGCCCTGCTCGCCGAGGCGGCGGGCGTCAGCTACCAGGAGTTCTCCAACCTCGGCGCGCCGCTCGCCGTCCGGGCTGCCGACGGCGGCCCGGAGCTGCCGGCGGGCTGTCACGCCACCGGCTGGGTGGACGCGCTGCAGGCCGACGGCGCCGCCGTCCTCGTGCGGTACGAGCACCCTCACCACGGACGCTTCCCGGCCGTCGTGCAGAACGCGGTCGGGGACGGGCGCATCACCACGGTGGGCACCGTGCCCGACCCCGCGTTCGCCCGGGCGCTGCTGGAGTGGGCCGCGCCCGCGGGGGAGGACCCGTGGCGGGGGCTCGCACAGGGCGCGGTGACGGTGACGTCTGCGACGACCGGCGACGGCCGGCGGCTGCGCGTGGTGCACCACTGGTCGTGGGGCACCGCCGGCGTCGTGGTGCCGACGGCGGTGCGCGACGTGCTGAGCGGGACGACGACCGATGCGGGCGGCGCGCTGGAGCTCGGCGCGTGGGACGTCCGCGTCCTGATCGAGGAGTGACCGTGACAGGGAACGGGACGACCGACCGCACCGACGGCGCCACGCGGGGTTGGGACCGGACGGGTCCCCCGAGCCGGTCGCGGTGGATCCGCTGGCCGGAGGGGACGCACAACCGCGCGCCGGGGGACGGGCCGCACGGGCCCATCGCGTTCGGCGGGGACTACAACCCCGAGCAGTGGCCGGAGGAGGTCTGGGCGGAGGACGTGCGCCTCATGCGCGAGGCGGGGGTGAACCTCGCGACGGTGGGGGTGTTCTCCTGGGCCAGGATCCAGCCGGACCCGGACACGTGGGACTTCGCGTGGCTGGACCGCGTCCTGGACCTGCTGCACGAGAACGGGATCGCGGTCGACCTCGCCACGGCGACGGCGTCCCCGCCGGCGTGGCTCACGACGGCGCACCCGGAGATGCTCCCCGTGGACCGCACCGGCGTCGTCCTCGGGCAGGGCGGCCGCCAGGCCTGGTCGCCGAGCTCGCCGCACTACCGGGAGGCGTCGCTGCGGCTCGTCGAGCAGATGGCGCAGCGCTACGGCGACCACCCGGCACTGGCGATGTGGCACGTCTCGAACGAGCTGGGGTGCCACAACGGGCGCTCGTACAGCGCGGTCGAGGAGGTCGCGTTCCGCCGGTGGCTCCAGGAGCGGTACAGCACCCTCGACGAGCTCAACGCGGCATGGGGCACGGCCTTCTGGAGCCAGCACTACGGCGCCTGGGACGAGGTCCAGCCGCCGCGCGCGGCGCCGTCGTTCCTCAACCCGACCCAGCAGCTCGACTTCGCCCGGTTCTCCTCCGACGCGCTCCTGGACCAGCTGCGCGCCGAGACCGAGGTGCTGCACCGCCACACGCCGGACGTGCCCGTCACCACCAACTTCATGGTGATGTCGCACTTCTCCGGCGTGGACTACGCGACGTGGACGCCCGGCCTGGACCTCGTCTCCAACGACCACTACCTCATGGCGCACGACGCCGAGTCGTACGTCGAGCTCGCCCTCTCGGCCGACCACACGCGCGGGCTCGCCGGCGGGGGGCCCTGGATGCTCATGGAGTCCTCCACGAGCGCGGTGAGCTGGCAGCCGGTCAACGCTGCCAAGCCCGCCGAGCAGCTGCGCCGCAACTCCCTCACCCAGGTCGCCCGGGGCGCGGACGCCGTGTGCTTCTTCCAGTGGCGCGCCGCGCGCTCCGGCGCCGAGAAGTACCACTCGGCGATGCTGCCGCACGCCGGCACGGACTCCGAGCTGTGGCGGACCGTCGTCGGCCTCGGCGCGGACCTGCAGGCGCTCCGCGAGGTCACCGGGTCCCGCGTCGTGGCCGAGGTCGCGCTCGTCCTGGACTACGAGGCCTGGTGGGCCGCCGAGCTCGACGCCCACCCCAGCGCCGTGCTGCGGTACCGCGACCTCGCGCAGGACTGGTACCGGGCGCTGTGGGACCGCGGTGTCACGGTCGACGTCGTGCCGAGGGGCACCGACCTGTCGCGGTACCGCGTCGTGCTCGCCCCCCTGCTGTACCTCGTGCGGGACGCGCAGGCCGAGGCCTTCGAGGAGTTCGTCCACGGCGGCGGTGCGCTGCTGACGACCTTCTTCTCCGGGATCGTCGACGAGGACGACCACGTGCGCCTGGGCGGCTACCCCGGGGCGTTCCGCGACCTGCTCGGGGTGCGCGCCGACGAGTTCCGGCCGCTCCTGCCGGAGCAGACCGTCGCCGTGTCCGGGACCCTGGGCGCCGGCACGGGGACCCTGTGGTCCGAGCCGGTGCGCACCGACGACGCCGAGGTCCTGCTGACCTACGACGACGGCCCGTCCGCCGGGTACGCCGCCGTGACCCGCGCGACCCGCGGCAGCGGGCACGCCTGGTACGCCGGTACCCACCTGGACCGGGCCGGCCGGGACGCCGTCGTCGACGGGCTGCTCGCCGGGGTCACCGCCCCGGCGGAGGCGACCGACGGCGTGGAGGTCGTGCTGCGTCGCGGCGACGCCGGCGAGTACCTCTTCGCGATCAACCACACCGACACGGACGGCCAGGTCCACGCCGAGGGCACGGAGCTGCTGACCGGGGCGTCGTGCACGGCGCCGACGACGGTGCCCGCCGGTGGGGTGGTGGTCCTGCGCCGCTGAGGGACGGCATCCCGACCCCTGGACCCGGCCGGCGTCCCCAGACGCCCGGTACACCGCAGCGAGGAGGAGGAACCCCATGCACCACCGCTACCTCGGCAACAGCGGCCTGAAGATCTCCGAGATCACCTACGGCAACTGGCTGACCCACGGCTCCCAGGTGGAGAACGACGTCGCGACGCAGTGCGTCCGGGCGGCGCTCGACGTCGGCATCAGCTCCTTCGACACCGCCGACGTCTACGCGAACACGGTCGCGGAGGAGGTGCTGGGCGCGGCGCTGGACGGCGAACGACGGGAGTCGCTGGAGATCTTCACCAAGGTGTTCGGCCCGACGGGACCGAAGGGCCACAACGACGTCGGGCTGTCCCGCAAGCACATCTTGGAGTCGATCGACGCCTCCCTGCGCCGTCTCCGGACCGACTACGTCGACCTGTACCAGGCGCACCGCTACGACGTGGAGACGCCGCTCGAGGAGACGATGCAGGCGTTCGCCGACGTCGTCCGGCAGGGCAAGGCGCTGTACATCGGCGTGAGCGAGTGGACCGCTCAGCAGCTGCGCGAGGGCCACGCCCTCGCCACCGAGCTGGGCTTCCAGCTCATCTCCAACCAGCCGCAGTACTCGATGCTCTGGCGGGTCATCGAGGCCGAGGTGGTGCCGGCGTCCGAGGAGCTCGGCGTCTCCCAGATCGTCTGGTCGCCCATCGCCCAGGGCGTGCTGACGGGGAAGTACCGGCCGGGCCAGGCACCGCCGGAGGGCTCGCGGGCGACCGACGACAAGGGCGGGGCGGACATGATCCAGCGCTGGATGTCCGGCGACGTCCTCACCGCCGTCCAGGGTCTGGCACCCGTCGCCGAGGGCGCCGGGCTGACGACCGCCCAGCTCGCGATCGCCTGGGTCCTGCAGAACCCGAACGTGGCGTCGGCGATCATCGGCGCCTCGCGGCCCGACCAGGTCCGTGACAACGTCGAGGCGTCCGGCGTCGTCCTCGACGCCGACGTCATGGCGGCCGTCGACGACGCCGTCGGGCACCTCGCCGAGCGCGACCCTGCCCTGACCACGTCGCCCGCCACCCGAGAGGCCTGAGGAGGCACGCATGAGGATCGCCGTCACCGGGGGGACCGGGAAGCTCGGCCGCCACGTCCTGCACCGGCTGCGCGAGGACGGGCACGAGGTGCTCAACCTCGACCGGTCGGGGGAGCGCAGCCGGGAGCTCGTCCTGGTCGACCTGACCGACTACGGACAGGTCGCGGACGTGATCCTGGGCTTGGACGACAGGCACTCGGGGCTCGACGCCGTGGTGCACCTGGGCGCCATCCCTGCGCCCGGGCTGGTGCCGGACGCGGCCACGTTCCGCAACAACATGCTGAGCACGTACAACGTCTTCCAGGCGGCGCGTCGGGCCGGCATCCGCCGGATCGTCTACGCGTCCAGCGAGACCGTGCTCGGGCTGCCGTTCGACACCCCGCCGCCGTACGTCCCGGTCGACGAGGAGTACCCGGCCCGCCCGGAGAGCACCTACTCCCTCGTCAAGCACCTCGAGGAGCAGATGGCGATCCAGTTGACGCGCTGGGACCCGGAGCTGAGCATCACCGCGCTGCGGTTCTCCAACGTCATGGACGTCGAGGACTACGCCGAGTTCCCGTCGTTCGACGCCGACGCGCAGCTGCGGAGGTGGAACCTCTGGGCGTACATCGACGGCCGGGACGGGGCCCAGGCCGTGGCCCGGGCGCTCGAGCGCGCCGAGCCGGGCTTCGAGGCCTTCGTCATCGCCAACGCCGACACCGTCATGAGCCGCTCGAGCGCGGAGCTCGTCGCGGAGGTGTACCCCGGTGTCCCGGTCGCCAAGGAGGTCGGGGAGCACGAGACGCTCCTGTCCATCGACAAGGCGCGCCGCGTCCTCGGGTACGAGCCGCAGCACTCCTGGCGCGACCACGTCTCGTGAACGGGCCCACGATCGCCGTCGTCGGCGGCGGACGGCGCACGCAGCTCCTCCTGCGTGTGGCCGCCGCCGCCGGCGAGCGGCTCCCGGTGACCGGCGTCGTCACGCGGCGGGCCGAGGTGGGGGACCGGCTGACGGCGCAGTGGGGCGTCCCGACCTTTCGGACCCTCGACGACCTGCTGGCCGTCGGCCGGCCGGACCTCGTCGTCGTCGCCGTCCCGTGGCCGGCCTCGCCGGAGGTCCTCCGCGACGTCGCCGCGCGCGGCCTGCCGGTGCTGGGCGAGACCCCGCCGGCCCCCGACCTCGACGGACTCACGGCGCTGTGGGCCGACGTCGGCGCGTCCGGGCTCGTCCAGGTCGCCGAGCAGTACCTGCTCATGCCCGGGCACGCCGCGCGGCTCGCCGTCGTGCGGGAGGGCGTCATCGGTGAGCCGACGTCGGTGGAGGTCGCGTCCACGCACCTGTACCACGCGGTCTCGATGATCCGCGGGTTCCTGGGGGTGGGGCTGGACGACGTCGTCGTCAGCGGGCGGGACTTCAGCGCGCCGCTCGTGGACCCGCTCGGCTTCGACGGCTGGGTGCCGGACGCCCGCCCCGAGCCGCGGACGACGACGCTCGCGACGCTCGACTACGGGGGGCGGCACGGCGTGTACGACTTCGTCGAGAACCAGTGGTGGAACCCGCTGCGGGCGCGGCGGCTGGTCATCCGCGGGTCCCTGGGGGAGGTCGTCGACGACGAGGTCACGCGCCTGGTGGGGCCCACCACGCCCGTGACGTCGCCGCTGTCCTACCGCCGCACGGGCATCGACATGAACCTCGAGGGCAACGACCTCGTGCACGTCGCCTTCGACGGTCGGGTGGTCTACGAGAACCCGTGGGTCGGCTCGCGTCTGTCCGAGGACGACGTCGGCGTGGCGAGCATGCTGGCTGCGGCCCTCGCCTGGGCGCGCGACGAGGGTGCGGCGCCGTACCCGCTCGCCGAGGCGTGCGAGGACCACGCGATCTCCCTGGCGATCCAGGAGTCCGCGCGCACCCGGCAGGACGTGCGGGTGTCCGGGATGCCGTGGGCTCGCTGAGCGCGCCTCGCCCGCGGGTGAGAACGTGGTTCCCGACCGAGGAGGCCACATGACCGAGCACCCTGGGGACGACGTCCCGGTCCTCGAGGACGACGAGACGATCCCGCCCCGTCCGGAGGAGGAGATCGCGGACGTCGCGCGCTCCGAGCCCGACGTCCGCGGCCACGGCGGCGACCCGGGCGACGTCGAGCCCGCCTGACGACGCTCGTCACCCTGCCCGGGCGAGCGACCGCAGGTCCTGCGCGTCGACCATGAGACCCAGGTCGTCGCGCACCCACCGGACGCCGTCCCGCCGTCGCTCGGCGGGCGTGGCGAAGCGGTAGCGGTACATCCGCGCGCGCACCCACCGCGGCCGGGCGCCGTCGAACGGGTCGTGCGCGAGCAGGCGCAGCGTCGGTCCGTCCGCCTCGAGCAGGCGACGCAGGAACGGCACGAACCACCGCAGCTGCGCGCTCGACCCGAGCCCCAGGAACCACATCGCCCAGTCCAGCCGCAGGTGGTACGGCGCGTACTGCCGGGGCAGCCGGCGCACGTCGCCCGGCTTGCCCCTGAACCCGTACTCGGCCCACCGCGCGTCGTCGGGGTCCTCGTCGAGCGTGCCCTCGACCACCACCTCCGTGCGCCGCCGGGTGACGCTGCCGAACGCGCCGTACGCGTTGACCAGGTGCAGCACGTCGAACGACGCGTTCATGAGCTGGTTCCGGGACACGAGGTTGCGCAGCGGGCGCCGGCCGAGCCACACCAGCACCGCCGACACCGCGAGCACCACGACGACGAACCACGGCGGTGCCGGGCCGGCGCCCGCCGAGCCCACCGTGACGCCGAGGGGCCGGAGGACCCAGCCGAAGGTGTCGTCGGTCACCGCGGAGAACGCCAGCACGATCGTCAGCCAGTTCAGCCACGCGAAGTTGCCGGAGATGACCAGCCACAGCTGCGTCACGACGACGACGCCGGCCGCCGCGCTCGCGACCGGCCCCGGGACGAGCAGGAGGAACGGCACGAGCAGCTGCGTCACGTGGTTCGCCGCCACCTCCACCTTGTGCAGCGGGCGGGGGAGCAGGTGGAACAGGCGGCTCAGCGGGCCCGGCATCGGCTGGGTCTCGTGGTGGTAGTACAGGGCGGTGAGGTCGCGCCACGCCGGGTCGCCGCGCCACTTGATGAGGCCGGCGCCCAGCTCCAGGCGCAGGACGAGCCACCAGAACAGCGCGATGACGGTGACGGGCGGGTCGACCTGGTCGGACCCGAGGAAGGCGGCGAGGAAGCCGGCCTCGAGCAGCAACGACTCCCACCCGAACCCGTAGAACACCTGCCCGACGTTGACCACCGACAGGTACAGCGCCCACAGGACCAGGAACGCGAGCATCGGCACCCACGGCGGTCCCTGCTGCGGCAGCCCCGCGACCAGCAGCAGCCCGACGACGACGCCCACCGCGGCCACCGCGGTCACCAGGCGGTCGGAGTACCGCCAGTGGAAGAGGCTCGGGGCGGACCGGAACGGCACCCGGCGCACGAACGCGGGGACCGGCAGCAGCCCACGCTCGCCCAGCAGGGCGCGGAACTGGTGTAGGACCGCGACGAACGCGACGACGTAGACGGCGGCGATCCCACGCTGCAGCACCGCGCGCGCCGTCGTGTACGCCTCGGCGTCGAACCACTCCACCCGGACCATCCCTCCCGGTCGGCACCAGGATCGCCGAGCGGGCGCGGACCCGCGCGCCGGTTGCGGCCCCGGTCCCACCGCCCGCCCGCCGTCCAGCCCGCCACTTCCCGTCCGATCCGCATGGTGCATCATGCGGATCAGACGCAGAGTGGCGGATCGGACGCGGGCGGCGTCCCGTCGACGAGGGGAGGGGCGATGACCCGGTACGTGGTGGACGCCGGGGTCGTGCTGCGGATGGCCGAGGAGGGCGTCGTCGTCGGCGCGGAGCACGAGCTCCTCGCACCGACGCTCGTGCGGTCCCAGACCCTGTCGCTCCTGCACCAGGCGGTCCACCGCGGTGACCTCACCGAGGCGGAGGGACGCTCGCGGCTGGCGGCGGTGAACGGGGTGCTGCAGCGGTCCCGCCTGCTCGGCGACGCGGTGCTGCGCCGGACCGCGTGGGACGTCGCGACCCGCCTCGGGTGGGCGTCGACCGAGGACGCCGAGTACGTGGCGCTGACCCGCCTGCAGGGCGACGCCCTCGTCACGCTCGACGCCGACCTCGCGCGCCGCGCGGCCGACGAGGTGCGGGTCGACCCGTACGACGACCTCACCCGCTGACCGCCGCCCGCCCGGCCGGCCCCGCCGTCGGCGCCCCCCGCCGCGCCGCAACCCGCCACCCTCCGTCTGATCCGCATGGTGCAGGTGGCGGGTCGGACGCGGGTGGCGGTTGGACGAGTGGGGGAGGTCAGGGGGAGTCAGCGGGGGTGCGGGGGCGGCGAGGGGAGGGTCAGGGGGTGGCGAGGGCGCGGACCGTGTCGATCGTGTCCGCCTCGGCCGCCGTCTTGTCGTCCCGGTAGCGCAGCACCCGCGCGAAGCGCAGCGCCAGCCCACCGGGGTAGCGCGTCGAGCGCTGCAGCCCGTCGAAGGCGATCTCCACGACCTGCTCCGGCCGGAGCCGGACGGTCCACCCGTCGTCGTCGAGGGCGAGCTCGCGGAAGCGCTCCGTCTGCCAGGCGAGCATCTCGTCGGTCATGCCCTTGAACGTCTTGCCGAGCATGACGAACCCGCCGTCGGCGTCCCGCGCGCCGAGGTGGATGTTCGACAGCAGGCCTGCGCGCCGCCCCGACCCGCGCTCGACCGCCAGCACCACGAGGTCCAGGGTGTGCCTCGGCTTCACCTTGACCCAGGCGCTGCCGCGACGACCCGCCTCGTACGGTGCCGCCGCGTCCTTGACGATGACGCCCTCCTGGCCCGCGGTCACCCAGCGCTCGAAGGCTGCCTGCGCCGTGGCGGGGTCGCCGGTCCGCACCCGCTCCACCGCGTGCGTGCCGACGACGGCGTCCAGCCGCGCCAGCCGCTCGGTCAGCGGGGCGTCGAGCAGGTCCTCGCCGTCGACGTGCAGCACGTCGAAGAAGAAGGGCCGCAGCGTCGTGGCAGCGGCGAGCTCGGCGTCGCGCGTGGCGCTGCGGGACGACGTCTCCTGGAACGGGCGGGGCCGACCGTCGTCGTCCAGCGCCAGGGCCTCGCCGTCGAGGACGACGGTCCGCACGGCCAGCGACCGGACGACCTCGACGATCTCCGGCACGCGCGCGGTGATGTCGTCGAGGCTTCGCGTGAAGACGCCGACGTCGTCGCCGTCGCGGTGCACCTGGATCCGGATGCCGTCGAGCTTGGCGTCGACGACGACGTCGCGCCCGTCGAACCTGGCCACCGCTGAGGCCACGTCCGGCGCCGACGCGGCGAGCATCGGCCGCACCGGGCGCCCCACGGTCAGCCCGAACGACTCGAGGGCGGCCCGGGCGTCGTCGGCGTCGTGCGCGGTGAGGGCGGCCGTGGCCACCGGCTCGGTGGCGCCCGCGAGCATCGCGGCCCGCCGCACGACGTCGGCGGGCACCCCGGCGGCCTCGGCGACCGCGTCGAGGAGCAGCGCGTCCAGGGCGCCCTGGCGGAGCTCACCGGTGACGAGCCCGCGCAGGAGGTGCTGCTCGGGAGCGGTCGCGGCGGCGAAGAGGTCCCGCGCCAGGGTCCCGCGGGCGGTCGCCGACCCGGCGCCGCTCAGGCCGGCCATCCGCTCGAACACCGCGTCCACCTCGAGCACCTCGAGCGACGGCTCGTCGGCCGGCGCGGGGAGGTCCGAGAGCGACCGCCATCCCAGGCCGGTCCGGCGCTGTCGCAGCTCCCCGGCGAGGTACCGCGCGACGACGGGCACCTCCTCCGCCGGGGTGCGGCGCAGGAGGTCCACGAGTTCGGACCTCTTCGCCAGCCGCGACCGGGTCGCGGCCAAGGTGGCGGAGGTGGCGGCGACGTCGGCGAGCAGCACCTCGTCATCATCGCGCGTCGGGCCGCGCGGCGCGGCCGGAGGTCCTGCGCCGGCCGCGCCCCGCCTGGCTAGCGTGGACGCCGCAGGGGCACGACGACGTGCTGGAGGAGCGACGATGCAGATCACGGGCAAGGTGTTCGTCGTCACCGGTGGCGGCAACGGCATCGGGCGGGAGGTGGTCCTGGGCCTGCTGCGCCAGGGCTCCCGCGTCGCCGCCGTCGACGTCAGCCAGGAAGGCTTGGACGAGACCGCGCGGCTCGCCGCGGCGGGGGAGCGGCTGACGTGCCACCGGGTGGACCTCACGGACCGGGCCGCCGTCGAGGCGCTGCGCGACGAGGTCCTCGGCGCGCACGGGCACGTCGACGGCCTGCTCAACGTCGCCGGGATCATCCAGCCGTTCGTGCGGGTGAACGACCTGCCCTACGAGGCCGTCGAGAAGGTCATGGCCGTCAACTTCTGGGGCGTCGTGCACACGGTCAAGACGTTCCTGCCGGCGCTCCTGGAGCGACCCGAGGCGGCCCTCGTGAACGTGTCGAGCATGGGCGCCCTCGCGCCCGTGCCCGGCCAGGCCGCCTACGGCGCCAGCAAGGCCGCGGTGAAGCTGCTCACCGAGGCGCTGTACGCCGAGCTGCGCGGCACGCCCGTCGCCGTGACCGTCGTGTTCCCCGGCGCGATCGCGACGAACATCGCGGCGAACTCCGGGGCGATGCCACCCGGCATGGACGCCTCGAGCGCGTCCTCGCGCGCCGCCGCTGCGAAGACGACCTCCGCGCACGACGCCGCCGCGCACATCATCCGCGGCATGGCCAAGGGCGCCTACCGCGTCACCATCGGCAAGGACGCCCGCGGTCTCGACCGGCTCTCCCGCCTCGCCCCGCGCCGGGCGACGGAGCTCATCGCCGACAAGATGAGGTCGCTCCTGGGCTGAGGTCGTCGCGGACGGACCGGGGAGGATCCGTCGTGCAGGGCGCACCGGATCCTCCCCGGTGCCGGTGCCGGTGCCGGTGCCGGTGCCGGTGCCGGTGCCGGTGCCGAGGGTGTGACCTCCGTCCCTTCCGACGCCGGGTGCCGCTCCTAGCGTGGAGGGGACGTCCCTCGTCGAGGAGTGGTGGTCATGTCAGCACCCGCGTCCCTCCCGGCCGGTCCGATGCAGCCGACGGCCGGCGTCCGTCCCGTGCCCGCCCGACGGCGAGCGGCACCCGGTCCGGTCGCGCGGCGCGCCGGGCACGTCCTCGGTGCGCTCGTCGACGTGCTCCTGCTGGTCGCTCTCCTGGGCTGGCCCGGGTGGCGGGCCGTCCCGTTCCTCACCGAGGACTTCCGTCGCGTGCTGGGGATCCTCATCGTGTCGCTCGTGCTCAACGCCGCGGCCGAGCTGGTCTACGCGATCGTCGACCGGCCGCGCGTGAAGGCGGTCGGGGACCTCCTCACGCTCAGCGTGTCCCTGCTGGTCACCGTTCGCCTGTGGCAGGTGTTCCCCTTCGACGTCACCGATGCCTGGGCGACGGTCTTCAGGGTGCTCCTCGTCCTGGGCGTCGTCGGCATCGTCATCGGGATGCTGGTCGCGCTGGTCACGGCGGTGCGCCCCCGAGCGGAGCGGTGACGGGGGCGGCGCACCGTGGCGGCGCCGCCGTCGGCCGCTGCCGGCCTGAGCTCCCACGAGGCGGACCGCCGCCGGGCCGCGGGCGGGCCGAACCGCATCCCGCCACCGCCGCGACCGTCCCTCGCCCGCCGCGTGCTGGCGGAGCTCACCCACGCCTTCGCCGTCATGCTCTGGGTCGCGTCGGCTCTCGCCTTCGTCGCCCGCCTCCCGCAGCTGGGCGTGGCCATCGCCGCCGTGGTGCTGCTCAACGCGCTCTTCGCGTCGTGGCAGCGGGCGCGGGCCGACCACGCCGCGGAGCGGCTGTCCGCGCTCCTGCCCACCCGGGTGTCCGTGCTGCGTGACGGCCGCCGTCGGATCGTCGACGCGGACGACGTCGTCGTCGGGGACCTGCTCCTCCTGGAGTCGGGGGACCGGGTCCCCGCCGACGCCGTCGTCGCGGCGGCGCACCGCCTCCTCGTGGACACCTCCCTGCTCACCGGGGAGAGCGAGGCCACCGCGGTCGACCCGGGCGGGGACCTCTTCGCCGGCACGTTCGTCGTCGAGGGCGACGCCCAGGCGGTCGTGACCGCCACCGGTGGCGGGACGCGCCTCGCCGGGATCGCCCGGATGGCGACCGCGCCCGGGCCGGAGACGCCGTTGACGCGGGAGCTGCGACGCGTCGTCCACGTGCTGGCCGCGATCGCCGTGGGTGTCGGTGCGCTGTTCCTGCTGGTGTCGGTGCTCGTCGGCAACCCGGTGCAGTCGGCGGTCGTCTTCGCGATCGGCGTGACCGTCGCCCTCGTGCCGGAGGCGCTGCTGCCCACCGTCACGCTGTCGTTGGCCTGGGGCTCCGAGCAGATGGCGCGGAGGCGGGTGCTGGTCCGCAGCCTCGACGCGGTGGAGACCCTCGGCTCCACGACCTTCATCTGCACCGACAAGACGGGCACGCTCACCCGCAACGAGATGACCGTCGTCGCGGCCTGGACCCCGGCCGGGTCGGTCACCCTCACCGGACGCGGGTACGACCCGGGAGCCGACGGCGTGGACGTGGCACCGCAGCCGGACGTGGACGCGGACGCCGCCCGTTCCGCCGTCCGCGCCGCTGCGGTGGCCGCCGTCCGCTGCTCCACCGGCTACGCGCACCTCGTCGACGGCCGGTGGCAGGCGCACGGCGACCCGATGGAGGCCGCGCTGGACGTACTGGCGCGCCGGATGGGCGTCGACACCGACCGCGACCGTCGGGAGGCCCCGGCGACCCGACGGATGCCGTTCGACCCGCGGACGCGCCGCATGGCCGTGGTCGTGGACGGGGTGCTGGTGGTCAAGGGTGCGCCCGACGGCGTGCTGCCGCTGTGCCGCGACCCGGCGGACGTGCTGGGCGCTGCTCAGGCGCAGGTCGAGGCGCTCACGGGCCGGGGGCTGCGGGTCCTCGCGGTCGCCGCACGGCCGTGGGCCGAGCCGAACCCGACCGTGGACGCGACAGCGGCCGACGACGTCTCGCGGCTCGGACTGCTGGGCCTGGTGGCCCTCGAGGACCCGCCGCGGGACGACGTCGTGGAGGCCCTTGCAGCGTGCCGGCAGGCCGGCGTCCGCGTGGCCATGGTGACCGGCGACCACCCCGCGACCGCGGCCGCGATCGCGGACGAGGTCGGCCTGCGCCGCCCGGGTGACCCGGTGCTCGTGGGCCACGAGCTGCCGACCTCGGACCGGGTCCTCGGAGCGATGCTCGACCACGACGGCGTCGTCGTCGCCCGGGTCTCACCCGAGGACAAGCTGCGCATCGCCAGGGCGCTGCGGCACCGCGGGCACGTGCTCGCGATGACCGGTGACGGCGTCAACGACGCCCCGGCGCTGCAGGCCGCGGACATCGGCGTGGCGATGGGGCGGTCGGGGACCGACGTCGCCCGCGAGGCCGCCGACCTCGTGCTGCTCGACGACGCCTTCGCGAGCATCGTCCGGGGCATCGAGCACGGCCGTGCCACCTACGTCAACGTGCGGCGGTTCCTCACCTACCACCTCACGGACAACGTCGCTGAGCTGACGCCGTTCGTCGTGTGGGCCCTGTCCGGGGGACGCTTCCCGCTGGCCCTCGGCGTGCTGCAGATCCTCGCCCTGGACCTGGGCACGGACACGCTGTCGGCCACCGCGCTCGGTGCGGAGCCCCCGCACCGGCACGTGCTGGACCAGCCCCCCGTCCGCGCCGGCCTCCTCGACCGGACGGTGCTGCGACGGGCCTTCGGGCTGCTCGGGCCGCTCGTGGCCGCGCTGACGATGCTGGCGTTCGTCCTGTCCCTGGCGGTCGCCGGCTGGACGCCCGGGGGACCGCTGCCGGACGACGCGGGCGTGCGCGCCGCGTCCGGGGCGGCGTTCATGACGGTGGTGCTCGCGCAGACGGCCAACGCCTTCGCGTGCCGCAGCGCGAGCCGGTGGCCCGGTGCGCTCGGCTGGACGAGCAACCGCCTGCTCCTCCCTGCCGCGTCGACGGAGCTGGCGTTCTCGCTCGTCGTGCTGCTCGTCTCGCCGTTCGCGCTGGCGCTCGGGCACGCCCGCCCGCCGGCCGTCGGGTGGGCGGTCGCGTTCGCGTCCGCAGGCGCCGTCCTGGCCGTCGACGCAGCGGACAAGGCGTGGCGCCGACGCGGCGTCGGCGCGCGGCCAGGACCGCGGGCGCCGGGCACGGTCAGTCCCATCGGAGCAGGGCAGCGCCACCGGCGACCGGACGCCCCGGTGGGACGAGGGGTGTGACATCGCCCGGGGCGCCGTCCAGCACCACGACCGGGCACAGCGGCGAGCGCCCGCCTGCCGCGACCTCGGCCGGCCGCCACGAGACGACCGCCTCGCCCTGGCGGACCTCCTGGTGGCGCCGGGCATGCACGGTGAAGCCGGCCCCGCGCAGCTGCACGGTGTCGATCCCGAGGTGGACCAGCACGCCGTGACCCTCCGCCGTCACGACGACGAACGCGTGCGGGTGCAGCGTCGACACGACCCCGCTGACCGGCGCCGTCGCGGTGACGACGCCGGCGCCGGAGGGCTCGATCGCCAGACCGGGACCCACCATGGCGTCGGCGAAGACAGGGTCGGGCACGTCGGCGAGCGCGCGCACCACGCCGGCCAGGGGGGCGTGGACCGTCGTCGGCATCGGACCTCCGGGGGCTGGGCCGGCTCGCGCGGCCGGTGGCTCATTCTGACGCGCCCGCGCGCAGCGGCGCCCGGCTGACGCGCGATCTTCGTAGGCTGGGCGCCGTGAGCACGCCAGCCGACGCGCACCCCGCCCCCACGAGCTTGACCGCCGCCCTGGCAGCGGCCCGCCGACCGGAGACGACCGACGTCGAGTGGTGCTCCTTCCTCGAGCGGTTCGACCGGGAGTTCCCACGCCTGGAGCGCCTGTTCGTCGAGGTCTACGGCGAGAGCAGCAGGACGCGCCGCGAGCTCGCCGCCCTCGCCGGCCAGCTCGCCTCGAGCTGGCAGGACCGCCCGGAGCCCCTGCGCGGCCTCGACGCGGAGCGCGAGGCGGACCCCCAGTGGTTCCAGTCGAACCGGATGCTGGGCGGCGTCGTCTACGTCGACCGCTACGCCGGGGACCTGGAGGGCGTGCGCGCGAGGATCCCGTACCTCCGCGAGCTCGGGCTGACCTACCTGCACCTCATGCCGCTGTTCGAGGCGCCGGAGGAGAGCTCCGACGGCGGCTACGCGGTGTCCAGCTACCGGGCCGTGAACCCCGCGCTCGGCGACATGGAGCAGCTCACCGCGCTCGCCGACGAGCTGCGGGAGAACGGCATCGCCCTGGTCGTGGACTTCATCTTCAACCACACGTCGGACGAGCACGCGTGGGCCCGGCGCGCGCTCGCGGGGGAGAAGGAGTTCGAGGACTACTACTGGGTGTTCCCCGACCGCACGATGCCCGACGCGTACGAGCGGACCGTGCGCGAGATTTTCCCGGACGACCACCCCGGCTCCTTCGTGCCGATGCCCGACAGCCCGGACGGCACCCGCACCGGCAGATGGATCTGGGCGACGTTCCACACCTTCCAGTGGGACCTCAAATACTCGAACCCCGCCGTGTTCCGGGCGATGGCGGGCGAGATGCTCTTCCTCGCCAACCGCGGCGTGAGCGTGCTGCGGATGGACGCCGTCGCCTTCATCTGGAAGCGGCTGGGGACGGCGTGCGAGTCGCTGCGCGAGGCGCACCTGCTCATCCAGGCGTTCAACGCCGCCCTGCGCATCGCTGCGCCCGCGGTGATCTTCAAGTCGGAGGCGATCGTCCACCCCGACGAGGTCGTCCAGTACATCTCCCCGGACGAGTGCCAGATCTCCTACAACCCGCTCCAGATGGCCCTCATCTGGAACTCGCTCGCCACGCGCGACGGCCGGCTGCTGCAGCAGGCGCTCGAGCGCCGGCACGCGTTGCCGCCGGGGACCGCGTGGGTCAACTACGTCCGCAGCCACGACGACATCGGCTGGACCTTCGCCGACGAGGACGCGGCCGAGCTGGGCATCGACGGCTTCGACCACCGGCGCTTCCTCAACGCCTTCTACGTGGACCGGTTCCCCGGCTCCTTCGCGCGGGGCGTGCCGTTCCAGGACAACCCCCGCACGGGCGACTGCCGGATCGCGGGGACGACGGCGTCGCTGGCCGGCGTCGAGGCCGGCGACCCGGGCGGCGTGGACCGGGTGCTCCTGGCCCACTCGATCATCCTGTCCACGGGCGGCCTGCCCCTGCTGTACCTCGGTGACGAGGTGGGCCAGCTCAACGACTACGGCTACCTCGACGACCCGGCCACCGCGGGTGACAGCCGCTGGGTGAACCGGCCCTGGTACCCCGCCGACCGCTACGCCCAGCGGGACGACCCCGCCACGGACGCAGGCCGGGTCTTCGCGGGCCTGCGCCACCTGCTCGACGTCCGCCGGGCCACGCCCGAGCTGGCGGGGAACATGCTCATCCCCTTCGACGCCAAGAACCCGCACCTGGTCGCCTACCAGCGGCCCGGCCACGACGACGACGGCCGGCCCACCCTCGTGCTGTGCGTCGCGAACGTGTCGGACCACCCGCAGGTCGTCGACCCGTGGACCCTGTCCGGGATGCCCGAGCACGCCGAGGACGTGCTCACCGGCGGCACGCGGAGCCTGCGCGAGGGCCTACCGGTGCCGGCGCACGGCGTGCGCTGGCTGCGCGTCCGCCCCTGACCCGCTCGGGCGGTCGCGCTCAGGCACCGCGGCTCGCGGTCGGGTTCAGGCGGTCGGGCTCAGGCTGTCGGGCTCAGGCGGTCGGGCTCAGGCGGCGGTGACCGTCCGGGCGTCGTCGGCAGCGGTGGCACCGCGGACGCCGCGGGAGCGTGACATCGCGGCGCGCTCGGCCTCCTTGGCCGCCCGGGCCGTCTCGAGCACCTCGGTGATCTGGTCACCGACGAGCTCGTAGCGCTCCAGAAGGGCGTCGCGCAGGGCCTCGACCAGGTGGCGGTTCTCGGCCAGGAGCCACGTGACCCGCTGCCGCGCGTCGTCGAGCACCTTCTCCAGCTGCTTGCGCGCCTCGCCGTCGGAGAGCACGGCGGCGACGACGTCGTGCCCCGTGGCCTGGAACGAGATGAGCGACCCGGTCATGCCCGCGGCGCCGACCATCTGGGCGGCCGTCCGCGTCGCCGCGGCGAGGTCGCTCGCGGGGCCGGTCGAGGTGACGCCGAAGAACAGCTCCTCCGCGACCATCCCACCCATGGCGATCTCGACGAGGGCCTCCAGGTCGCGGGAGGAGTAGGTCCAGACCTCCTCGACGTCGCCGTGGGCGAGGAGGCCGAGGGCCTGCCCTCGCTTGACGATGGTCAGCACCTCGAGCTGCCGGTTCGGGGCCGCGAGCCACGCGACGGTGGCGTGCCCGGCCTCGTGCGTGGCGATGAGCCGCTGCTCCGCGTGGGTGTACGTGACGGGCTGGCCGATGCCCACCATCTCGGTGATGCGGGCGTGCTCCACGTCCTCGAACGACATGCCCTCGGCGCCGCGGCGCAGCGCGTTGACGAGCGCCTCGTCGAGGAGGTGCTCGATCATCACCGGGGTCCAGCCGCTGGTCGCCGCGGCGATGCGGTCGCGCAGACGGTCGTCGTCGAGCTCGTCCTCGTGGGACCGCTTCGCCAGGAAGTGGTCGACGAGCGCCCGGCGTCCGTGCACGTCGGGCGTGGGGAAGGTGAGGATGCGGTCGAACCGTCCGGGGCGCAGGAGCGCCGGGTCGAGCTGGTCGGCCCGGTTCGTGGCGGCGATGAGCAGGATCGGCGCCCGCTCGGGCCGGCTCTGCCGCAGCTGACGGTCCGCCGGCAGCAGGAGGTTGATGCGCGCCAGGACGGCGTTGCGCACCTTGTCCCAGCCGGTCGGCTCGTCGAACGACTGCATCTGCACGAGGAGCTCGTTGACGACGCCGCCCGTGCCCTCGCTGATGACCGCGTTGCGCACCACGCCGCCCTGCACCGCGCCCGTCGTGGACCCGGCCAGGACCGTGCCGCGGACGAGCGCCGCGCCGCGGCCGGACGGGTCCGCGAAGCAGTGCTCGGGGGAGAACGTCGTCGTCGGGAACGCGCTCGCACCGGTGAGGGACCCGCGACCGGACGCCGGCATGCCGCCACGCGCCAGGGCGATGGCGTCGATCTCCTCGATGAACCCGATGGCGCCACCCTCGGCCCGCGCGGCCTTGCGCAGCTCCGTGAAGTAGCGACGGATCTTCTTCGCGGTCGCGCCGTAGTACATCGACTGGAACGACGTCGCCGAGACGAACAGGAACGGCACGCCGGCCTCGGCCGCCATCGCCTTGGCGGTGAGCGTCTTGCCGGTACCCGGGGGACCCTCGAACAGGAGGCCACGTCGCGGCGTGCCGCCCATCTGGTCGGCGAAGCGGCGGTGGGTCTGGAACAGCTCGATGGACCGGCGCACGTCCTCGATGACCGGGTTGATGCCGATGACGTCGTCGAGGGTGACGTCGACCTGCTCGGGGCGGTAGGTGACGTGCGGTGAGCGGGACGCGACGACCTGTGTGCCGAGGACGAGCGCGAGCATCGCGGCGAAGAACACGATGATGACGAGAAGGAACGGGTCGATCGCGGGCAGCGGCGGGACGACCGACCGGCCGAGGAGCGGCATCCCGATGAGGTAGACCTCGACGAGGAGGACGACGGCGGCGAACTTGTAGACGCGGCGGCGCCGGACCCGGTCGCGCTCGAGGGCGATGTCGTGCTGCAGACGACTCGACGGGTTCCTCGACGGGCTCGCCATGGCGCGTCCTTCCTGCGGTGTCCGCCGGCCGGACGTCGGCCGCCAAGGTCATCGTCCGTCGCGGACGAGGACCGGGCAACCGGTGGCGCCGAGATCACACCACGGGGTGACGGATGGCTCAGGAAGGGCTCAGCGGTGCTGCTCGGCCCGCCGCGCGCTCGCCTCGTGCCGGCCGCGGGTGAGGCGCGCGTGGACGACCGTCCCGACGAGGACCAGCCCGCTGCCGATCATGAGGACGGCGGAGGCGAGGTTCATGAACGGGAGGTCCACACCGAGCAGCTGCGCGACGCCGATCCCGACGAGCACGAGGGCGAAGCCGACCGACGCGCCCGCCCGCAGCCGGCTGCGCCGGACCTCCGCGACGCCCTGGCGGGCCTTGTGCTTGGCGTACTCCAGGGGCCGCTCCGCCCAGGCGAACTTCGTCGCGAGGATCGCCAGACCGGCCGCCACGAGCACGAAGCCCGGGCCGGGGAGGACGAGCAGCGCGACGCCGGTGACGAGCAGGGCGAAGCCCGCGACTCCCACCACCACCGTGCTCACGCCGTGCCCTCCCCGCCGATGCGTCCCCGTCGTGGGGCGTGACCATCATTCCCCAGCCGACGGGGTCGCACCCTCCACCGCTGGACGGATCCTCAGTCCGCCAGGGTGACGACCGTGGGTGGACTCGTCACCCGCAGGACGTCGCTGCGGCTCTCCCCGTCGACCTCCTTGAGGTTCACGGGTGCGGTCACGACCAGCTCGAGCGGTCCGTCCAGCGCGCCCTCGGCGCCGGGGCAGGGCGTGAAGGTGTAGGTGCTGGTCATCGTCACCGGCGTGTCGGGCCGGATGTCGACGAGCTGCACGTCCGCCTCGCCCGTGTCCGCCAGCGACACCACCACGCCGTCGCGCAGGAGCACCGCGTCGGCCCACGTCGGGGCGTTCGCCAGGACGTACTGCGACGACGGCGCCGTGAGCGTCGTGGTGAGCTCGGCCGTCCGGCCGAGCGCCGTGCCCTCGGTGACACCGGGGCTCGCCACGAGCAGGTCCCCGGGGCTCGGGGGCGCGTCGACGAGAGCCCCGCACGAGGGGAAGATCGCGTCCGGGTCGGCCACGACGGGCGGCTCGGTCGTGGGCTCCGCGGTCGGTTCCGTGGTCGGCGTCCCGTCGGGCGTGACACCGCCGGTGTCGTCGGGACGCTCGGGCGCCGGCACCGCCGGGGCCGTGGGCGTCGATGCGGGACCGGGACCCGGCCCGGTCTCCCGGCCCAGCTGCGCGACCTGCACGCCCGCCACGGCGACGGCGGCGGCGGCGCCGGTGGCGACGGTCCCGACGGCGACCCGCCGCGCCGCACGCCGACGGCGCACCACGCGGACCATCGTCCGCACGTGGTCGGGGGGAGGGGTGACAGCCGCGGCCTCGTCGGCGCCGAGCTCGCGCAGCGCGCTCCTCAGGTGCGTGGTCATGATCCGCTCCGTCCGGTCGGGGTGGTCCGCGCGGTGGTCGTGCGTCGCCCGGGCGGCGCGGAACCTGACCGGGCGTCGAGGTGGACGTCCACGGCGCCGTCGTCGGTGGACAGGTCCAGGGGACCGAGGGCGCGCTCCAGGGCGTGGACGCCCTCGCTGAGGTACCGCTTCGCGGCGCCGGTGCTGACGCGCAGCGCCTCGCCGATCTGCGGCACGGTGAGGTCCTCGTAGAACCGCAGCACCACGCACGCGCGCTGGCGCGGCGGCAGCAGGTCGAGGGCCGAGCGCAGGTCGAGGCGGTCCGGCGAGGTGCGTTCGGGGCCGGGCTGCGCCCGCGGGGCGTCCTGCGCGACGAGGTGTCGCACGGCCGCCCACCGCCGCCGGCGGCGGAACCCGTCCACGTAGGTGGACAGGATCGCGGACCGGACATAGCCCTCCGCGCGGTGCAGCCCGCCGTCGGCGCTGCCGCGCGAGAACGTCCGCACGAGCGCGTCCTGCACCAGGTCCTCCGCCTCGCGGCGGTCGCCCGTCAGCAGTGCGGCGTACGCGACCAGCGCCCCGTGCCGTTCCCGCACGAGCTGGTCGAGCACGTCTTCCCAGCGAGCCACGCGACCACGTCCTCCCGGCCGTCCCTGTTCCTGCGGTTCTACCCCTTCCTACGGCCGGGGATGCTGAAACGTTGTGCCATCGTCGTTCGTGGTGGCGCGTGTCGTCCTCGGCCGCCCTCCCGAGGCCGGATGGGGGAGGATGCCGACGTGACGCCGACGCCCGACCCGCACACCGGCCCCGATGCACCGACGGCCGCGCGGACGACGCAGCCGGAGCCCGGGCGGGACGTCGTCGTCGGGGTGGACCTCGGGACGACCAGCACGAAGGCGGTCGCGTTCGAGGCGGGCCGGGCGGTCGCCGTCGCGTCCCACGGCTACCCGTTGGACGAGCCGGAGCCCGGGCACGCCGTCCAGGACGCGGGGCTCATCCTCGACGCGGTCCGCGCGGCGGTCCGGGACGTGGTGGCCGAGGTGGGCGCGCAGCGCGTGGCGGGGCTGTCCTTCAGCGCGGCCATGCACAGCCTCCTCGGGCTCGACACCGACGGCGAGCCGCTGACGACCGTCGTGACGTGGGGGGACACCCGTGCCTCCGTCCAGGCGGAGCGCCTGCGCTCGGCCGACGGCGCCCTCGCGCTGCAGGGGCGGACCGGCACGCCGCTGCACCCGATGTCGTGGCTGCCCAAGCTGGTCTGGTTCCGCGAGGCGGACCCCGGGCTGTTCGCCGAGGTGCGGACCTGGGTCGGGATCAAGGAGTACGTGCTGCTGCGGCTGTGCGGGTCCCTCGCGGTCGACCACTCGATCGCGTCCGCGACGGGGCTGCTGGACCTCGCCGCCCTGGACTGGGACGCCCAGGCGCTGGAGCTGGCGGGCATCACCGCGGACCGGCTGCCGCCGCTCGTCCCCACGACGACGGTCCTCCCGGCCCTCCTCCCGCAGGAGGCGGCCGGGATCGGGCTGCCGACGGCGACACCCGTCGTCGTCGGTGCCGCCGACGGACCCCTCGCGAACCTCGGCGTCGGCGCCGTGGTGCCCGGTGTCGCGGCGTGCTCGGTCGGGACGAGCGGGGCGCTGCGCGTCCTGGTGGACCGGCCCGTCGTCGACCCGCAGGGACGGGTGTTCTGCTACGCCCTCACGCCGGGGCGGTGGGTCGTCGGCGGGGCGATCAACAACGGCGGCGTCGTCCTGCAGTGGGCCGGGGACGCCCTCGCACCGGACCTCGGCGAGGACGCCGAGGAGGAGATCACGGCGCTCGCGGCGGAGGTCCCGGCGGGGTCCGGCGGGCTCGTCATGCTGCCGTACCTGCTCGGTGAGCGGGCCCCGCACTGGAGCACCGTGCCGCGGGGCGCGTACGTCGGCCTCACCCGTGCCCACGGGCGCGCCCACCTGCTGCGCGCGGCGCTGGAGGGGGTGTGCCTGCAGCTGGCCGTCGTCCTGGACTCGCTGCGGGAGTCAGGGCTGGAGGTGACCGAGGTCCGGGCGACGGGCGGCGCGATGCGCAGCCCCCTGTGGCGCCAGGTTCTGGCGGACGCCTTCGGGATGCGCATCGACCTCATGGCGAGCGAGGAGGGGTCGGCCTTCGGCGCGGCGGTCCTGGGGATGGAGGCGCTCGGGATGATCGAGACGATCGACGTCGCGCCGGAGCTGCTCGAGATGGGCGAGTCGGTCGAGCCGGAGCCGGAGGCCGCCGAGGTCTACGCGAGGCTCCGTCCGGTGTTCGCCGGCCTGTACCACGCGTTGGAGCCGGCCTTCGTGCAGCTCCGGGAGCTCGCCCTGCCGCTGGAGCACAACCGGCCGATCGCGCCGGTCACGCCCGACCCGACGCCGCCGGACGCGACCCGCGAGCCCTGACGCCGCCGAGCGCGGGCGCGAGGACGACGAGCGCCGCCGCGGAGAGCACGTGCCAGGCGGCGTGGCCCTGCCACACGCTCGCCGGGTCGCACAGCGGTCCACCGGCGCGCGAGAGCGTCCCGACGAGGCCGCCCAGCGCGAGAAGTCCGACGGCGACCAGCGCCCGTGCCCGGACGGCAGGCTCCGCGCGGGCACGCAGGAGCGTGACGACGACGGCGACCCCGGCGACGACGGCCTGGGCCGCGTCGGCGGGTCGCGGCACGAGCAGGATCGCCGGCACGAGCAGGGCCGTGGGCGCCACCCACCACCACCAGCGGCGAGGACGGCTGCGCAGCGCCGCGACGCCGTCGGCGGCGACGAGGCAGAGGGTCGCGGCGAGCGGGAGGTCGTGGGCCAGGTCGGACCAGGCCGGGTCTGGGCCGTGCTGGACGAAGGAGCCCACACCGATCCCGGCGACGAGGGCGGCGAACGGGGCGACCTCACGCGGGCGGACCGCGCCCGGGCCGACACCGCGGCGGCGCGCCTGGCCGAGGACCACGACCGCGGCGACCACGTAGGCCGCGCTGCTGACCGCGGAGACGGGCTCCTGCAGGAAGCCCGCGGCGAGGAGCTCGCAGCCGGGCCCGGCCGGCCGGGGCGTCACGGGCGTCGGCGGGCGGGATCCGGGTCCGCGGCATCCGGCCGGGCGGGCCCGGGTTCGGCGGTCTCGAGCTCCGCGGGTCCGGGTCCGTCGGGCCCGGGCGCTCCCGGCTCGGGCTCCGCCGACCGTCCCAGCCGACGCGTGGACGTCCAGGCGGCGATGACCACGCCGAGGAGGATGAGGACGTCACCGACGCTGAACGTGTTCGCCAGCGGCAGCGGCGCCGGCCACGCGAAGACGTCGCCCAGCCAGGGCAGCACCGGGTCCGCGACGACGGCGGAGTTCGCGAAGTCGCCGGACTCGACCCGACCGGTCGCCGCGACGGCGTCCGGGTCGGCGGGCAGCACGCCGCCGTTCAGGGCGATGGTGAGGCCGTTGGACGCGGCGCCCGCCCCGACGACGAGCGCGCCGGGGACCCGGCGGTTGAGCCACAGGAAGGCCAGGGCGGCGAGGTAGGTGAGGCTGTGCCCGACCCGCGCGACGCCGTCGGGCAGGGGCGCCTCTAGGATGACCGCCTGCAGGAGGAGCGTCGCCCAGACCAGCAGGGGCAGGCGCCACCGGTGCAGGAGGAGCCCGGCGGGCCACCGGCCGACGACGAGCGGCGACAGCAGCGCGAGCAGGCACGCGGCGAGGAGCAGCATCGGGACCTTCCCACTCGGGCGGCGCCGACGTCGCCCGGGGCGTCGTCGGCCGTCGGGTCAGTCTCTCGCGGACCGGGCGGTCGGGACCGACGCCACGGTGTCCTCCGCGTCCAGGCGTTCGAGGATCGCCTCGGGGGTCGTCGGGCGGCCGAGGTGGTAGCCCTGCCCGACGTGGCAGCCCATCCCGTGCAGCGTCTGGGCGGTTCCCTCGTCCTCGATCCCCTCGGCGACCACCCGGAGGCCGAGGTCGCGGGCGAGCGCGATGGTCGAGCGGACGATGACGAAGTCGTGGTGGTCGTTGCCCATGTCGCTGACGAACGAGCGGTCGATCTTCAGCTCGTCGATCTCCAGGCGCTTGAGGTAGTTGAGGGACGCGTGCCCGGTGCCGTAGTCGTCCACCGCGATCGCGACCCCGGTCTCCCGCAGCGCTGCGATGACGGCGTCGACCCGGGCGGGGTCGGAGAGGATGCCCGTCTCCGTGACCTCGAGGATGAGCGCGGAGGCGGGCACGTCGTGGCGGGCGAGCGCCTCGCGGACGGAGCGGGGGAGGGCCAGGTCCGACAGGTGGCGTGCCGAGAGGTTCACGGCGAGGAGGACGTCGTGGCCGCGGGTGCGCCACTCCGCCAGGGAGCTCAGTGCGCCGTCGAGCACGTACGTGGTGAGCTCACCGATGAGCCCGGAGTTCTCCGCGAGGGGGATGAAGTCGTCCGGCGGCACGAAGCCGCGGGTGGGGTGGTTCCAGCGCACGAGGGCCTCGACGCCGACGGTGCGGCGCGTGGTGAGGTCGACCTGCGGCTGGTACGCGACGGCGAGCTGGTCGGTGTCCAGGGCGGTCCGCAGGTCGGCGAGCAGCTGGAGCCGGTCGACGGTGTTGACGTCGAACTCGGGGGAGAAGGCGCTGATCCGGTCCCGCTCGAGCTTGGCGTGGTACAGCGCGATGTCAGCGTTCTTCATGAGCGTCTCGGCGTCGGTGCCGTGCGCGGGGGCGACCGCGACGCCGGCGCTCGCGCGGACCAGGAGCTCGAGCTCACCGATCCGCATGGGCTGCTCGAGCGAGTCGAGCAGCGCCTGCGCGACCGCGAGCGTCTCCTCGAGGTCGCCGTCCACGACCACGGCGAACTCGTCGCCACCGAGTCGGCTGGCGTCACGGTCGTCGTCCAGCGCGGTCCGAAGCCGGTCCGCGACCTGCCGGAGCAGTCGGTCACCGACCGGGTGACCCAAGGTGTCGTTGATGTCCTTGAAGTGGTCGAGGTCGAGGAGGACGAGGCCTGGCCCGGTTCCCCTGTCGTCCGCGGTCGCATCGAGGGCGTGACCCAGTCGGCTGAGGAGACGATCACGGTTGCCCAGGGAGGTGAGCGAGTCGTGTGTCGCCTGGAACGCGTTGCGCACGCTCGCCGCGGCGGTCAGGTACACCGCGACGACGGGAGGGCCCAGGAGGACGAGGAGAGGAACACCGAACTCCGACACGACAGCCGCGACGCCACCGATGCACAGCAGGACGATGTGCGTGGCGAGGACGAAGGCGCCGTCCTCCCGGAGGATCGCGATGATCCTCTGTCGGGCGGCGAGGGCGACGACGATCGCCACGAGGAGTCTGTTCGTGACGATCATCGCGCCGCCGGCGACGAGGAGGTGGCCCACCTCGCCCATGGTGACCACGACGTGCGGGTGGAAGAACGGCACGCCGGCCAGCGTCGTGAAGACCCATGCGCCGACGACCACGCTGATGGAGTACTGGGCCGTGTTGAAGGCCGACTTGTGCGCGGGGCGTCTGTTCAGCACATCGTCCGCGATGCTGGCAGCCGCCTGCACGACGGCAGCGACGCCCACGCCGCCCACAGCGAGCAGCGCGAGGATGAAGGGCGCCGACGTGGAGATCGTCTCGACCGTGACCTCGCCACGGGAGATCGGAAGAGGTCGTGCCTCACCGACGACAGCGGCGACAGCAAGGAATGCGATGGGCAGCGTTGCCGTCGCGGTGAGTGCGGACCACTCGGCGCGCAGGACGACGAAGACCAGGAACGCCAACCCGACGACGCAGATGACCGCGACGTAGGGGATGAGCAGAGAGGGCGGGGCCGAGCGTCTCACGCGGCCCCGCCTTCCGGAGAGTGGTGCTTCAGAACCACTTATGCCCTGCGCCGACGGCCGCGGCGACTGCCACCAGCGTCGCTGCGCTGACCGACATCCGAGCGATGGTGCTGTCCTTAGCTGCGCGCCACTTGTCCATGATCGTTAGCCCTCTCGGTCCAGGCGTTCGTCGGCCCGGCGGGCCGTCCCCTGCCACCTCTCCGAGCTGACCCGGAGCGGTGCGATCGCCATCAGTGGTGAAGTCGGCCGGCAGGGCGCGGCCGTGAGGTGATCCTCGCGGGTTTCGCCCGTCCGGTCTACGACTTCCGCGCGGTTCGGGTGAAGTTCACACGGGCAAAACGGACAAGATCACCCGAAAGGGCGCCGACAATGGCTTTCACCCTTGTCAGGCCACGTCACGCATGGTTTACACCGCTTCGACACGTTCTCCGACGGGGCGCGGGAGACGCATTTTCCCCGGCCCGTGGGAAGGGACCGAGGTCCCTTTTCAGACGCCCTCCACGGCGCGACCGTGGCCCCGTGACAGCGCTCCTCGACGAGGTCCCGCGTGCCCTCCGTGCCGACTGGCGGCGGGTGCTGGGCGCGCCCGCCGGGCGGGACGTGCAGTTCGACCCCGCCATGACGGACGGGCTGCCGGCTGCGGTCGAACGGTGGATGCACCATGCCCTCCGGCCCGGCGTGGTGCTGCACCGGTCCGTCGTCATGCGTCAGCACGGCGAGATCCGCCTGCGCGGGCGGTGGTGGCCGTTCCGGTCGGTCCAGGCGCTCGACCCGTTCCGCGGGTACGTGTGGCCGGTGCGCACGAGGGTCCTCGGGCTCCCGCTCGTCGGGCACGACGCGCTCGTCGGTGACCGCGCAGCCATGCGTCACCGTCTGCTGGGTCTCGTCCCCGTGGTCGACGCGACGGGGCCCGACCTCGCCCGCAGCGCCGTCGCGCGTGCCGCGAGCGAGATCTGCTTCGTGCCCGCTGCCGCGCTCGACCCGCGCGTCAGCTGGTCCGCCCTGTCCGACGACGAGGCGGTCGGTGCGGTCGAGCTGCTCGGTCACCGGCACGAGCTCACGGTGCGGGTCGACGGCGAGGGCCGGCTGCTGCGCGGCACCATGCCGCGGTGGGCGAGCGTGGACGGCGGGCCGTGGCAGCTCCACCCCTTCGGGGCGGTCTGCGAGGAGGAGTGGACGGTCGACGGCGTGACGGTCCCGCGCGTGGTCGTCGCGGGCTACGGCCCCGGGGAGTCGTTCCACACCGACGGCGCCTTCATCCGGCTCGTCGTCGACGACGCCCGGTACGCCTGACGTCCGCCCGCGCCGTCCGCGCCGCCCGTCGAACACCGGTCAGGCCCGCACGAGGGCGCCCGCCCACGAGGTGACGGCCTCCAGCACCCGCGGGTCGACCGGGCGCCGGGCGTCCTTGCGGTACGTCGCGAGGGTCGGTGCGCCGGGCCGGCTCCGCAGGATGTGGCTGACGTCGTCGACGAGGACCGTCCGGACCGGACCCGCCACCGTCGCCGCGATCACCTCCAGGTCGTGCGGCGGCGCCTGGAGGTCCTTGGCGCCGGTGACGGCGAGGACCGGTGCCGTGACGCGGGCGAGGTCGGTGCGCGGGTCGTGGGCCATGAACTCCCGGTGCCACCTCGCGTTGATCCGTCGCCCGCCGAGCCGGGCGACGTCCGTCGTCGTGGCGCGCACGCGGTCGTGGTTCTTGGCGACCTGCCGGACCAGGTCCGTCCGGAACAACCGGAGGAGCAGGCGCACCGGCGCCGGCAGCGTCGGCGCGATCCGCGCGGCCTGCCACCTCAGCAGCTCCTCGCCGGGCGTGGCGGACGCGCTGATCAGCGCCACGCCGGTGAGGTCGTCCGATCCGGCCGCCACCATCGACGCGACGATCGCACCCTCGCTGTGACCGACGAGCAGGACCCGGTCCGGGCGGACCTCCGGGCGTGCCCGCAGGGCCGCGAGGGCGGCGCGGGCGTCGTCGGCGAGGTCGGTCAGCCCGGAGGCGAGAAAGCTGCCGGTGCTCTCACCGACGCCCCGCTTGTCGTACCGCAGCGTGACGAGGCCTGCCGCACCGAGGGCCCCGGCGACCTCGCGGGTGATCCCGAGGCGCAGCTGCCGCGCGTCGGAGTCCCGGTCGACCGGTCCGGAACCGGGCAGCACGAGCGCCGCCGGGAAGGGTCCGTCGCCGTCGGGCACGGTGAGGGTGCCGACGAGGGTCTCGCCGGCGGAGCGGAAGCGGACGGCGGTTGTGGAGGTCACGGTCTCTCCTGGGGAGGGCGAGGCGACGGCGGTGGGCGGGCCGGTCAGCGGAGCGATCCGGCGGCGGACCGGATCGCGTCGGCGACGGTCTGGGCGTCGTCGACGCCCAGGAGCAGCTCCGACCATCGCTGGCCCTCGAGCTCGACGCGGACGGCGGGACGGCGCCCGCGGACGGTGACGAGGGCACGCCGGCCTCGGCCGCGCCAGGTGCCGACCAGGCGGATCCCGGGCAGGCCGAGTCCCGGTGCCCGCAGCCCGCGTGCTGCTGCGGCGCCGTCGGGGACGACCTCCACGGTGCGCACGGCGGAGAGCGGGACGTCGGCGTCCCGGAGCAGCCCGAGGAGCTTCTCGGACCGGCTGAGGCGGACGGTGAGTAGGTCGGTGGTGAGCTGCACGGTGGCCATGAGCGCAACTGTTCTCGAAATTGAGAATGTTGTCAACCATGAGACAGCGACGTAGGGTGGCGGACATGCCGATGAGCGCCGTGGACGTGGTCCTGCACCCGGTGCGCCTCCGCATCGCGCAGGCGTTCCTCGGCGGACGGGCGCTGACGACCTCGGCGCTGCGCGAGGAGCTCGCCGACGTGCCGACCGCGACCCTGTACCGGCAGGTGGCGGTCCTGGTAGAGGGCGGCGTGCTCGAGGTCGCCGCGGAGCACCGCGTGCGCGGCGCCGTCGAACGCACCTACCGCCTGCAGGAGGGTGCGGCCTACGTCGACGCCGCGGCCGCCGCAGACATGACCGTCGAGCAGCACCGCCAGGCCTTCCTCGTCTTCACCCTCGGGCTTCTCGGCGACGCCGACCGCTACCTCGCCGCCGGCGACGTCGACCCGGTGCGCGACGGCGTGGGGTACCGGACACACGCGGTGCACCTCTCGGACGCGGAGCTCGAGGAGATGGTCCAGGAGCTCCGGGACGTGCTGCTCCCACGGTTCGCCCACGAGCCCGCACCGGGACGACGGCGCCGCCTGTTCAGCACGGTCCTGCTCCCCGCGGACCCGGGCCCCGCGACGACCGGGGCCGACGCGACCTGATCGCGCCGGCCCGGTCCGCCCCCCGGCCCGTCCGCCTCCCGGCCCGTGGCGGTCAGCCGCGCACGGCGTCGGCGAACCGCCCGTCGTGGTCCTCGTCCCCGCGGCGCACGGCCTCGGGCACCCACCCGGTCGCGGTGCGCCGCAGGGCTGCGCCGTCGCGCGGGTCGAGGGCCACGAGGTGCACCCACCCGCCGGTCACCAGACTCGCGACGTGCGCGTGCCGGCCCAGCACCGCGTCGATCGCCTGCGGCTCGGCCGCGACGACCGCGAGCAGGCGGACGGGGTCGTGGACCGCGACCCCGCCGTGCCGGACCGACTGCTCCGCCAGGCCCGTGAGGAGGTCACCGCTCGGACCGGCCAGGACGCCCAGCGCGCCGACCGGGTTGTGCGCCGTCTTCGTGCCCGAGCCCAGGTGCTGCGGGTCGGCCGCGGAGAAGAGGTACTGCGCGTTGATCCAGTGCGCGACCACGAGCGGTGCGGTGAGGATCGACTCCAGCAGGGCGCCGTCGGGATCCGCGGCAGCGTCGTACTCGTGCAGGAACGACCGGCCGCCCAGGTCCACCCGGCGGGTCAGGTCCCGCGGTGCCGCGATGAAGAACGCGTTGCCCGCGAGGCCCCACTCGTGCCGCACCTCGCTGCCGTCCAGCGCCCGACGGCGCACGTGCCGCGCTGCGCGCTCCGGCGTCACCAGCCCGCTCGGCGCGCCGGGCAGGCGCGTGGTCCGCTCGGCTGCCGTCCGCGCCCCGGCGCTCGCCAGGGCGGCGACCAGGCCGGCGGTGTCGGGGGCGGGCCGCCCGGCGTGGACGCGGACGGTGTCGAGTGCCGTGTCGTGCTCGGCTGCCACGACCACGGTGTCCTCCGGCAGGGCGAGGCCCTCCTGCTCCAGCCGCCGGCGCACGGCGGGCGCGTTGAGGGTCGCGGCCGCGAGCCGCGCGTTGAACGCGCCGCGGCTGCCGCCGCACGCCCCGCAGTCGAACGCGGCCTCGGCAGGGTTGTTCGTCGAGGTGCTCCCGTGCCCGACGAGGACGACGACGGGCGCGGTCCGCGGACCGTGCAGTCCCGTCGCCCGCACGAGGCCCACGGCGGCGTCGACCAGCCCGGGCCACGCCTCGCCGTCGGCCACGAGCTCCCCGACCGGCACGTCGGGCACCGCGCGCGCTGACGGCACCAGGGTGAGCGCCACGGTGACGGCACCCTTGATCGCGGCGACGTCGACCGCGGCGAACCCGCCGCCCGGCGCGTCCAGCGCCCCCCGCAGCGCGCGGAGCAGCAGCGCGCCCACGCCGGGCTCCACGACGACGTCCTCCCGGACGCTCGCCGTGGGCGCGACGAGCACGGGCAGGCGGTCGGCGGCACGAGCGGCGTGGCCCGTGCCGCACGTGCGCCGGACGGCGAACCCGAAGAAGCCGGCGAAGCCGACCGTCCGGACGTCGGCGACCGCCTCGAGGTGGCGCCGCAGCGGCTCGCTGCGGACGTCGATGCAGAACACGAGGTCCGCCGACGCGCGCGCGCCCGGCCCACGGCCCACGCCGCTCAGCGCGGCGCCGTCCGCGTCCAGCACCTCCAGCAGGCCCGCGCGGAGCGCGGCTTCGTGCTCGTCGAGCGACGCGAGGGCGGCGGCCACCAGGTCGTCGTCGGGGGTCCGGACGGCCCGCGCCTCCGCCGCCGGGGCGTCACGGCCCACGTGCCCGGCCGGCACCGTGCGGTCGACGGCGGTGCGGGGGTCCGGCAGCGCGCCCGTCACGGCGAGCGTGGCGACGGCCCGCACGGCGAGGAGGTCCACGAGCGCGGTGCTGTCCAGCGCCGCGGCGGTCGTGCCGCGCCGGCCGAGGAACCCGGCCCAGCCGGGCAGCCGGAGCAGGGCCGTGCGTGCCCACGGCGTGAGGTCGACGTCAGCGCCCGGCGCGCGGAGTGCGCCGAGCAGGTCGGCGGCCGCGCCCGGGAGCGCGCTCCGGACCGTCTCGGCGTCGGCGCCGGCGGGCACCGCGCCGGCACGCACCAGGGCGCGGCGCAGCGACGGCTCGTGGACCGCGACCTCCCGGAACCACGCCCACAGGTCGCGGTCGCGGGAAGGAGTGGGCCACGGCGTGTCGCCGGTGTCCGTCCATGCCGCGAGCCAGGAGCTCAGCAGGGCGTCGACGACGTCGAGACCGTCCGTGGCCCGCGGGTCGTCGGCCGCGCTCGACGGCGAGCGTTCGAGCCCCGGCACGGGCGTCCGCCCGCGAGCCGCCGCAGCACGGACGGCGGCGGCGAAGCCACGCTCCGCATCGGGCAGCAACGGGTTCGTCGCGACGAACTGCTGCCACCCCCACGAGGGCGGGACGGCCTGCGCGGCGGCGTGGACCTGCGCGGACACGCGGTCGTCGGCGGATGAGCGGCGGGCGCGCTCCAGCAGCGCGCTCGCGGTGGCGGGCGCAGCCCCGTCGGTCGTCGCCGGCGCGTCGGGGAGCGTCTCGCCCGCCGTCCCTCGGCGGGCGGGGGAGGGGACGCGCGGGACGACCGGGTCGGCCTGGCGGTGCAGCACCGCCCACAGCGGCACGGGTCGTGCGGAGCGCACCCAGGCACCGGCGACCCCCATGAGGAGGACGACGCCCGCCGCCGCCCAGGCGAGCGGCCCGTCCGCCTCGAGCGGCAGGCCCAGCACGTCGGCCAGGAGCCGGACGCCGGCGAGCGTCGGCGCGAGCGCCGCGACGCCGAGCGCACCGGCTGCCAGGCGGGTAGGGAGCGGCGCCCGGAGCGCGAGCAGCCCGTGGCCGCCGGCCGCGGCCGCGACGAGGACCGCCGCGGCCGTGAGCGGGTGGCCCAGGCCGCCGTCGGCGGCGACGAGGACCGCGCCCGCGGTGAGCCCGACGACGGCGCCGAGGGCGCGGGTGCGGTGCGTCGTCGTCGGCGCGGGGTCGCGGCGGGCACGCGAGATCTGGTCGCCCGCCGCGAGGAACGCGGTGGCCTTGTAGGCGCCGTGCAGGACGAGGTGCAGCACCGCGGCGGCGTGCGCGCCGACGGCGAGCAGCGTGAGCATGAAGCCCATCTGGGCTGTCGTCGACCAGGCGAGGCGGGTCTTGGCGTCCGCCCGGACGAGCAGGCGCGGGAAGGTCACGACGGCGGTGGCAAGCCCCACCGCGGCCAGCACCGCAGCGAGGGCGCCGTCGCCCCAGACGGGGTGGAGCTGGAGCAGGAGCACGACCGGTGCGTTGACGACGCCGGCGTGCAGGAGGCCGGAGACGGGTGCGGGCGCCACGACGCTGAGGGGCACCCAGCGGGCGAAGGGGAGCAGGCCGGCGCGCGCGGCCGCGGTGACCAGCAGCGCCCCACCGGCGACCACGAGGACCGGCGAGTCGGTGCCCTCGGCCCAGGCGACGACGGCCGGCAGGGAGGTGCTGCCCGCCGACGTCGCGAGCAGGGCGACGGCGACGACGAGGGCTCCGTCCCCGACGGCACGGCTGCGACGCAGGGCCGCGACGGCCCGCGCCGACGCCGCGGCCCCGGCGCCGTCGTGGTGCCCGACGAGCGGGGTGAGGGCGACCCCGGTGAGGACCCAGGCGGCCACGAGGACGAGCAGGTCCTGCGTGGTGACGGCGAGGACGGCCGACCCGGCGGTGAGGAGGAGGAGCCGGTCGTAGCGGGACCGTGCGGGGTCTCCGTCGAGGTGCCGCAGGGAGAAGCGGGTGAGCACGAGGGCGAGCAGCGCGGTGAGGACCGCGACGGCGGCCCGGTACGGCTCGAGCGCTCCCAGTGCCGCGACGGACACGGCAGCGGCGACGGCCACGACCGCCGCGCCGACGGCGGTGCGGCCGCGGGCCGTCGGGAGCGCGGCGGCGAGGAGGAGGACGGCGGCGGGCAGCCCGGCGAGGAGCGCGTCGATCGATTCCATAGCAGAAGGCAAACACATGAAATCAACTGCATGCGACAGGGTTCCGTAGAGTGGGACGCGTGCGGACCGAGGGCGGGGCGACCACGAGGACGTGGACGTTCCTGACGAACCATGCGCGCGTGCTCATCGCCGTCGCGCGGGACCCGCAGGCGCGGGTTCGGGACCTCAGTGCCCTCGTGGGCATCACGGAGCGCGCGACCCAGGGGATCCTCGCGGACCTCGAGAAGGCCGGGTTCGTCACCCGTACCCGGGTCGGTCGGCGCAACGAGTACTCCGTGCACCCGGACCTGGAGTTCCGTCACCCGCGCGAGGCGGGGCACGACGTCGGCGAGCTGCTCGCCCTCTTCGTGGAGCCCAGCGCCAGCGGGGAGCCGGATCCGGCCGGCGTGGAGCCGGGCGTGCGGGAGCCCTGAGCCGGCGCCCGGACAGCGTCAGGGCGGCGTGAGGCCCCGGGCCAGCGCGTCGAACACGTCGGTGATCACCTCGACCAGGCCCGGGCCGGCGTCGACGGCGCCCCAGTGCCGCGTCGCGGTGCGGACGGCGGCGGTCGCGGCCGCCACGACCAGTGCGGGGTACGGGTCGGCCGGCGGGGAGCCGACGCGCTCGGCGACCGCCTCCGCCAGCACGCGCTCGAGCTCCGCGGTCGCGCCCATGAGAGCGGGCAGGAGGCTCGGGTTCCGGTCGATGACGAGCAGCCGCAGGCTCCACATCTCCCGGTCGAACCGGAAGCCGTCGGCGTAGTCGAGGAACACCGCACGGAGCGCCTCCAGCGGCTCCTCGTCCGGCGGGCGGGCGACGAGGTCCTCGCGCAGGAACGCCACCAGCGCCGGGTCGTTCCCGACGAGGGCCTCCTCCTTGGACGCGAAGTAGTTGAAGAACGTGCGCGGCGACACGTCGGCGGCGGCGGCGACGTCCTCCGCGGTCACCGCGTCCAGCCCGCGCTCGGCGACGAGCGTCAGGGCGGCCATGCGGAGCGCGTGGCGCGTGAGGCGCTTCTTGCGCTCGCGCAGTCCCTCGCGCTCGGTGTCCACGTCGGGCGTCACGGGCCCAGCGTAGAGCGGGAATGACTGCGCACGCTGCGAAGTTGCAGACTCTGCATGTTTTACTGGCACCCGGGTGCAGCGACGGACCGCCGCGCCCCGCCCACGGACGACGACGAGACGAGGAACGCCCCCGCGTGCAGCCCACCACCACCCCTGTCGCGCCTGCGACGGCACCTGCCGTGCCGACGGCCCTGACCGCGTCGGCGGCGGCCGCGCCCGCGCCGCCACGTCCCGTGCCGGCGGCGCCGCAGCCCTTCACCGGCCTGACGCCCCCGATGCGGCTCGTGTTCATCGGGCTGCTGCTCGGCATGTTCGTCGCGGGGATCAGCCAGACCATCGTCTCCCCGGCCCTGCCGGTCATGGTCGCGGAGCTCGGCGGGATCGACAGCTACAGCTGGCTCGCGACGGCCGCGATGCTCACGGCGGCCGTCGTCGTGCCGGTCGTGGGGAAGCTGTCGGACCTGTACGGGCGGCGCCCGTTCTACCTCGGCGGCCTCGTCGTCTTCATGGCCGGGGCGGCGCTCGCGGGCGCGGCGCCGTCCTTCTGGTGGCTCGTGGCAGCGCGCGCCGTGCAGGGCCTCGGCATGGGCGCGCTCATGACGCTCTCCCAGACGATCATCGGCGACATCGTCCCGCCGCGTCAGCGCGGCAGGTACCAGGGCTGGGTCGGTGCGGTGTTCGGGGTGACGTCCGTCGCCGGGCCGCTCGCGGGCGGCTGGCTCACCGACCACGTCGGCTGGCGCTGGGTGTTCTACGCGGGCCTGCCCTTCGGCATCGCCGCCCTGGTGTTCGTCGCCCGCAACCTCCACCTGCCGCACACCCGGCGCCGGGTCCGCATCGACGTGGCCGGGATCGTCACGCTGACCCTGGCACTCGTCGCGCTGCTCCTCGCGGCGTCGTGGGGCGGCACCACGTACGCCTGGTCGTCCCCGGTCCTCCTCGGGCTGATCGGTGCCGGGGCGGTGCTCCTCACGGCGTTCGTCCTCGTCGAGCAGCGGGCCGAGGAGCCCGTGCTGCCGCTGCGGCTCTTCCGCAGCTCCGTGTTCACCCTCGCCAACGTCGCGAGCCTCACCATCGCGATGGCGATGTTCGGCGTCGTCTTCTACATCCCGGTGTACGCCCAGGGCGTGCTCGGCGTCGACGCCACGCAGTCCGGCGCCATCCTGGTCCCGATGAGCGTCACGATGATCGGCGTCGGCATCGTCGTGGGCCTGCTCATCTCCCGGTACGGGCACTACAAGCGGTACGTCGTCGGCGGGACCCTGCTCATGCTCGTCGGCTTCGGCCTGCTCACGCAGACGGGCTACGGCTCGTCGCCGCTGCAGCTCACGGCCGCCACGGTGGTCATCGGCCTGGGCATCGGCGGGGCGATGCAGACGTTCACCCTGGTCGTGCAGAACGTCGTCGGCCGCGACGACCTGGGTGTCGCGACGGCGTCCGTCCAGTTCTTCCGCAACGTCGGTGCGACCGTCGGCATCGCGCTGCTGGGCGCCGTCATGACGGCGCGCCTGGGGCCGGCGATCGCCGAGCGCCTGCCCGCGGGCGGCGACGCGCCGACCGACCTGGGCGCCGAGTCGGTCCTCGACCCCACGACGCTCGCCGGTCTGCCCGCGGGGGCGGAGGAGGTCGTCCGCCGGGCGCTCGCCGACGCCCTGAGCGGGGTGTTCCTCGCGGCGGTGCCGATCGTCGTCGTCGCGATCGTGGCGTCGGTGCTGCTGCGCGCGATCCCGCTGCGCGACACGCTGCACGTCTCGCCGGCGCCTGCGGAGGAGGGCGTCGCGGCGCGTCGCTGAACGGGCGGCGACGCCGCGGGGCCGGCGGTTCTGGGGTCGCCGTCGCCGCTCAGCGGCCGCCGCGCTGCATGCGGATCGCCCGGACGGTGAGCTGCGTGGCCGCGACGACGACGAGGAGCGCGAACAGCACGGTCGACGCCCGCGGCGGCAGCAGGAAGGCCAGCGACGCGCCTCCGAACGACGCCACGGTCGCTCCCAGCCCGACGACCGCCCCCGCCCGCAGGTCCACCATGCGCCCCCGCAGGTTCGTCACGGTGCCCATGATCGCCGTCGGCAGCATCGTCAGGAGGGACGTGCCCTTGGCGGCGAGGTCCCCCTGGCCGAACAGCGCGATGAGGACGGGCACGAGGATCACCCCGCCGCCGATCCCGAACAGCCCGGACGCCACCCCCATGAACAGGCCGGTGGCGACGAGGGCGAGCACGACCAGCGGCGAGAGCTCGATGTCCGCGCCGCGCTCGGGCACGGTGAGGAACATCCGGATGGCCACCGCGACGAGCAGCGCGATGAACAGCCACCGCAGCCAGGCCATCGGGATGCGCCGCAGGAGGCGGGCGCCGACGTAGGAGCCCGCGATGCCGCCCACCGCGACGATCCCCGCGACGACGACGTCGACGCTGTCGTTGGCCAGGTAGGTCGCGGACCCGACGAGCGCGGCGGGGATGATCGCGGCGAGCGACGTCGTCGCGGCCTGCTTCTGGTTGAGCCCCGCCATGAGGATGAGCAGCGGCACCATGAGGATCCCGCCGCCGACGCCGAACAGCCCCGACATGACCCCGCCGAGGACGCCCACGACGAGCAGCGCCCACCACCGCTGAGGGCGCTCGGGCGGCGTGGCAGGGTGGTCGGACGGCGGGGAGGGCGGGGGGCTGGACGTCACCGGGAGATGCTAGGGCCCGGCGCTGGGCTCAGCCGCCGCACTCCGGGCAGGGGACGCGCCCTGCGAGGTCTCGGCCGTCAGTCGGTCGTCGGCCCGAGGGGGATCCGGTTGAGGTGCTCGTCCGGGCGGGCGTCCGCGCCGGCCGGGCCGAGCGGGATGCGGTTGAGATGCTCCTGGCTCAGACGGTCCGGCACCTGGGCCGGGACGGCAGCGGGTGCGGTGGTGGTGGAGAACACCATCGGGGCGGTGAGGCCCACGGCGCCGCCGAGGAGGAGCGCGGCCGTCGTGAGGCCGACCAGGCGGCGGCGGGAGATCGTCGAGGTCGGGCGGCCGGCGTCGGACCGGCCGGCCGCGCCGCCGAGGGTCGGCGACGTGGCGGTGGTGGCAGGGGTGGTGACAGGGAGGCGCACACTGCGCTGTGTGGTGCTCATGGCACTCACGGTGCGCACGCACCGGTACGCGCAGGGCTCCGAAGCGGTATCCGTCCGGTATGCGACACCTTGACCGGGTTGCACCGACCTCGGGACCATGCTTCATGAGCATCCAGGTGCTCGGCCCGCTGCGCGTGGCGGGAGTCGCGTCGCTCAGCCCTCGGGAACGTGCCCTGTTGGCGGTCCTGGTCCTCCGCGCAGGCATGTCCGTCCGCGCCGACGAGCTCGCCGACGCCCTCTGGGGGGACCAACCGCCGGTCACGTGGCCCAAGCAGGTCCAGGCTTCCGTGGGTCGCATCCGACGCGTGCTCGGCACTGGCCGGGTGGTGACCACCCCGGCCGGCTACCGGCTCGTGCTGGACGCCGACGCCGTCGACGCCCGACGCTTCGAGGACGCCGTCCGGCGCGGGCGGCTGCACGCCGCCTCCGGGGAGAACGACCGCGCCGTGGTGGCGTTCGCCCGGGCGCTCGCCCTGTGGGACGGGACTCCCTACCCGGAGCTGGCGGGGTGGGAGCCGGCACGCGCCGAGGCCGAGCGGCTCCTCGAGGCGCGCAGGACGGCGGAGGAGGACTTCCTCGAGGCCCGCCTCGCCGTCGGTGAGCACCGCGGGGTCGCCGCGGACGCGGAGCTCGCCGTCCGCGTCGAGCCGTTGCGTGAGCGACGGTGGGCCGCCCTCTGCCTCGCGCAGTACCGGTGCGGACGTCAGGCCGACGCGCTCGCCACGCTGCGTCGCGCCCGTCTCACCCTGGCCGACGAGCTCGGCGTCGACATCGGGCCCGAGCTGGCCGCCCTGGAGCGCGACGTGCTGCGCCAGGACCCGCGCCTCGGTGCGGGGGAGCGACCGCCGCCGGCGAGCGAGACCTGCCCGTACAAGGGGCTCGCTCCCTACGACGCCGCGGACCACGACGTCTTCTACGGGCGTGACGAGGAGGTGCTCGGCTGTCTCGACCGTCTCAGCATCACGCCGCTGCTCGTCCTGACGGGACCGTCGGGCTCCGGGAAGAGCTCCCTCCTGCGGGCAGGGCTCATCGCCACCCTCCAGCGCCGTGGGCACCGCACGGCCCTCGTCGTCCCGGGTGCCCACCCCCTCGCCACGCTCGACGCCGCGCTGGCCGGCGACGACGAGCCCTCCGTGGTCGCCGTCGACCAGATGGAGGAGCTGTTCCTCCTGCAGCACGACCGGCGCGAGGTCGAGGCGTACTGCCGGCGCCTCGCGGAGGTCGCGACGAGCGGGACGACGGTGCTCGTCGCGATCCGTGCCGACCAGGTGAGCGGCCTGCGCAGCGCAGCGGCGCTCGCGGACCTCGCCGAGCAGGGGATGCACCTCGTGTCCCCGCTGACCGGCGAGGCCCTGCGCGCGGCGATCCAGGGGCCGGCGGTGCGTGCCGGGCTCCGGCTCGAGCACGGACTGGTCGACCTGCTCCTCCGGGACGTCGCGGGGCAGGCCGGTGCACTGCCGCTGCTGTCGCACGCCCTCGCGGAGACGTGGCGGCGGCGCGACGGCTCGGTCCTCACGGTGGAGGCGTACCAGGAGACCGGCGGCATCGAGGCGGCCGTGGCGCGCTCGGCGGACCGGCTCTACGAGAACCTCCGGCCGGAGGACCGGCAGGTCTGCCGGTCGCTGCTGCTCCGCCTGGTCGTGCCGGCGCCCGGCGGCATCGCGACGCGCCGCCGTCTCCAGCTGTCGGCGCTGGGGCACGACGTCGCTCGCGACCGGGTCCTCGCCGAGCTGGTCGGCACGCGGCTGCTCATAGAGGACCAGGGGACCGTGGAGATCGCCCACGAGGCACTGGTCCACGCGTGGCCACGGCTGAGGACGTGGATCGACGAGGACGGGGCCGGCCTGCGCGCGATGCGTCACCTCGTCACCTCCGCGGAAGGGTGGGAGGCGCTCGGCCGGCCGGCGAGCGAGCTGTACCGCGGCGCGCGTCTCGACGCGGCCCTGGAGTGGCGGGCGGCCACCCGACCGGACCTCACGGCGACGGAGGCGTCCTTCCTCGAGGCGTCGTCCCGGCAGCGCGACGACGAGGCGGACGCCGCGTACGCCGCCCTGCAGCGGGAGGCGCGCCAGAGCCGACGACTCCGCACGCTGCTCGTCACGGCGGTGATGCTCCTCGCCGTGTCGCTCGTCGCGACGGGTGTGGCCGTCGTGAGCCGGTCATGGGCGAGGGACCAGGCGGCCGCGGCCCGCGACGCCCGCGACGAGGCCAGGCTCGCCGCCCTGGTGAACGCGTCCCTGAAGATGCGGTCGACCGACCGCACCGTCGCCGCCCTCCTGGCGGTCGAGGCCCAGCGGCGCTGGCCCGGCAGCGCGGGGAGCCGGTCGGCGCTGCTCGGGACCTTCGTGAGCTCCCCGGGCTTCCTCGGGCACACCTGGGTCGGGGAGCGGGAGGGCCGCGACCATGTCGGCGAGGGGCTCGCCGGGGCGCTCCTGCCGGACGGCAGAACTGCGGTCGTGGCGCTGGCCGGCTCCCAGCCCGTGGTGCTCGACGTCGTCACGGGGGAGATCGATCGCCGGTTCGCCGACGTCGACCTCCCCGGTGGCCCGGGCGCCGTGGTCCGCGTCAGCGCCGACGGCGCGACGGCCGTGCACTACACCGTCGGGTACGGCCCCACGCCATGCACCGCGTCGGACGACCCCCTGGCGGTCGCGCCGCTCGCTGCCCGCGCGGCGCTCCCCGGGTGCGCGACGGTGACCACCTACGACGTCGTCTCGGGAGCGACGGTCCAGGGACCGACCGTCCTGACCTGGCCCTCCGGGGAGATGGCGCTGAGCCCGGACGGGAGGACGGTCGCCCTCACCGACGGCGAGGACGGGACGGTGCTGCTGCTCGAGGCGCGGTCCGGCCGGTCGGTCGCCGTCGTCCCGCCCCTGCCCGCCCCTCCCGTCCGTGAGTGGGGGAGGGGAGCGGTCGCCTTCTCGCCCGACGGTCGGCTCTTCGTGGGATCGACGGCGGGACCGGTCCGGGAGGTCGAGCCGGCGACCGGGCGTGTGGTCCGGCAGCTCCCGGCCCCGCCGTTGTCGAGCAACACGAACCTGTGGGTGGGACCCGACGGGCGGGTCGTGGGGACCGGGCACCAGCACGTGGTGGCGCTGGACGGGGACGCCGGTCCAGGTGACGACCCGCTCCTGTGGACGCGTCCCGTGTCCGGCAACCGACGCTCACCGTGCCCGTGGGCGGCGTTCTCCGCCGAGGCGGGCCGCCTGTGGTGCGGGAGCTTCCACGGCGTGATCGAGGAGCGGGACCTCGCCACGGGGGAGCTCCTCGGACGGATCCGCACGACCCACTTCGGCAACGTGGGCTGGATGGAGGCGACGGCGGACGGTCGGGAGCTCGTGGTGTTCTCCGTGGGGGTCCCGGCCGTGCTGCGCTGGCGGCTCGACGGCTCGGGACCGGTCTCCCGGCTCACCGCGCCGGCGCACGTGCTGTGGGACGGGTTCGACCGGGGCTCGGGTCACCTCCTCACGGCCGCCCCCTACGAGGACGAGCCGGAGCGGTTCACGGTGTGGGACCCCGCGTCGGACGTGGCGGTGCTCGACCTCGGCGACCTCCGCCGTGCCGCCTGGGTCGCGCCGCGGACGGTCGCCGGTCTCGACCCCGACCAGGGCGCGCTCGTGACGCTCGACGTCGCCACCGGCCGGCGGTCGGTGCTGCGGGACGTCGAGCCGGCCGCGGTGGGCCTCCACCCGGCGCCGGACGGCACGATCTTCGTGATCGTGCCCGACGGCACCGTGACTCGCGTGGATCCCGCCACGGGGCGGCTCGTCGGACCACCGCTGCCAGGGCACGGGCGCCCCATGACGGTCACGGCCGACGCGTCGCTCCGGACGGTCGTGGTCACGACGGTCGGCCCGGACGTCACCTCGCTCGAGGACGACGTGACCGTCCGGTTCGACCCGGTGAGCGGCGAGATGGTCGGACCGCCGCTGACCGGGTGGTTCCAGTCCGCCGTCCACGACGACCTCCTCGTCGTCGCGCGGGCCCTCTCGATCGCGTTCTACGACCTCGACACGCTCGAGCTCCGCCGGGAGGTCGCGGGAGCGCCCGCGGAGGTCGAGCGCCTCGAGCTGAGCGCGGACGGCGCACTGCTCGCCGTCACCTCCCGGGACCAGTCCGTGATCCTCTACGACGTCGTCACCGGGACGCGCCTCGGAGACCCCATCCCGACGGCGGCGCCGCCGGAGGGCCGCGCCGCGGCGCTCCGGGAGGACGGGCGCGAGCTCGCGGTCGCCTCCGCTGCCGGCGTGGTCGTGTGGGACCTCGACCCGTGGGTGATGATGCGGGCCGCCTGCCGTCTCGCCGGTCGCGAGCTCACGGCCGGCGAGTGGGCCACGCACCTCGAGGGCTACGGGCCCCGTCGGGCCACCTGCGACGTGTGAGACCGCGCGTCGGTTCAGACCTGGTGCGTCGCCGAGCTCGAGTAGTCCGTGTACTGGTACGGGTTGTCGAGGATCGTCGTCTCCGGGACGTCGGGGTTCATGCCGTGGTTCCAGGCCTCCTCGCCGAGCGTCGACCGCAGGTGCTCGACCGTCTGCTCCACCTGGTGGCGCACGGCGGGCAGGTCGATGCCGACGAGGCGGTGGTCGTGCTTGACGATGCGACCGTTGACGACGACCGTGTGCACGTCGCCGCGCTGGGCCTGGAAGGCGACGTGCCCGTAGGGGTTCAGGAGCGGGAACATCGCCGGCGAGGCGTCGTTCTTGACGAGCACGACATCGGCCTTCTTGCCCACCTCCAGGCTCCCGACGAGGGACTCCATGCCGAGGGCCCTGGCACCGCCGCGCGTCGCCCAGTCGACGACCTGGTCGGCGCGCAGGTGGCAGTGCGTGACCGTGTCGCCGAGGGCGTGCGCCTCGTGGTGCTCCCGGGCGCGGTCGGCGTTGAGCGTCGAGCGCATCGCCGAGAAGAGGTCGCCGCTCCACCACACGCTCGTGTCCATCGACAACGACACGGGGATGTCGTACGAGCGCAGGGTGTACGTGGACGGGTAGCCCTGCCCGCAGCTGGACTCGCTCTCGGTGGAGACGGAGACCGACCCGCCCGTGGCGGCGATGCGGTGGTAGGAGTCCGGGCTGAGCGTCGCCGCGTGCACGTAGACGGTGCCGGGCTGCATGAAGCCGTGCTCGTGCATGAGCCGGATGCCGTCGTCGTTCGTCGCGCCCCACACACCGGCGTGGGTGGTGACGGTCGCGCCGAGCTCGCGCGCGGCCTCGAAGGCCGCCTTCTCCGGGAACGCCGGGTCGCCGGTGACGTCGAACGCCATCTGGAAGCCGAGCATCTCCGACCGGTGCATGCGGCGGTTGACGAAGTCGCGGAACTCGGGGGAGTGGGACCACTCCCACGGGCCCTGCTGGATGTTCCCGTAGGCGAGCACGAAGCGACCGGGGACGGCCTCGAGGGCGTCGACGGCCGCGTCCGCGTGGTCCGCCGTCTGCAGGCCGTGCGACCAGTCGACGGACGTGGTCACGCCCGCGTCGAGCGCCTCGACGGCCGAGAGGAGGTTGCCCGCGTGGATGTCCTCGGGACGGAACGTCTTGCCGTGCTCGAGGTAGTACCAGACGAAGTACTGGGTGAGGGTCCAGTCGGCGCCGTACCCGCGCATCGCCGTCTGCCACATGTGGCGGTGGGTGTCGATCATGCCGGGCATGACGATGCCGCCCGTGGCGTCGATCTCGATCGTGCCTTCCGGCACGTCGAGGCCCTCGCCGACGGCATCGATGCTGTCGCCGACGACGAGCACGTCCGCGTTCGTCAGGACGGTCCGGCTGTCGTCCATCGTCAGGACGGTCCCGTTCCGGAACACCTTCGGGCGATCGTCGTGGTCGTGGGGGACGCCGTGGTCCGGGTTCGCGCTCATGAGTACCTCCGCCGTCGCAGGTGAGCCGTCGTGCGGGTGTTCATCCGCACTGAACACAGCAATGGAGGCAGCGTGATTTGCGCCACCCGGCGGTGTCAAGGGGTTCGCCGCCGGGTGCGCCCTCGGCTGGTCCGGCGGTCGGCGGCGACGCCGGTCTCAGGCGCCGCGCAACCGGTCCATCTCCGCGCGGATCCGGTCCTCCGACGGCCCGGGGAAGAGCACGTCCCAGGCGTTGAAGGCGAGGCCGATGCCCCAGCCGAGGATCGGGAAGACCGGCCAGAAGAACTGGTCCGTGCCGTTGAGGCTCCAGATGACGACGAGGAACGCGTTGACGAGGACGTACGCGAGGGCGTGCGCCCCGAGGCTGCGGCGGTCCTCGAGCCGCTTCCGCGCCCGGGCCCGCAGGTCCGGGTCGGCGTAGTCGGGGTGGCGGACGTCGTCCGGGTACGGGCCGTGCAGGGCGTCCTGGGTCATGGCGGGGCCTCCTCGGTGGTGCGCGGGGCCGGTGCGCTCCGTCGTCCACCCGGCTGGAGCGACCGGTGGGTCGTCCACCACCGTCGGACGTGCGCCGCCGTCGGGCCAGGGGCGAAGGTCCCCAGGTGGCGGTCGGCGGTCGATCCTGAGCGTCTTGTATGCAGGGCTCGGCGCCGAGATGCATCGGACCGCCTTCTGCGGGCCCGTTGTATACAAACAGCCCCCGGCGTCCTAGGGTGACGGGCATGCGGGCGAGCGAGCGGGTCTACCGTGCCCTGCGCGAGGAGATCGTCGCGTGGCACCTGCCGCCGGGCACCGAGCTCGGCGAGGTCGAGCAGGCCGCGCGCTGGGGCGTGTCGCGCACGCCGCTCCGCGAGGCGCTCGGTCGGCTGGCCGCCGAGGGGCTCGCCGTCGTCGGGCGGGGTCGGACGCTCGTCGTGTCCCAGCTCGACGCGGACGACGTGGTGCACCTCTTCGAGCTGCGTGAGGCGCTCGAGACCCAGGCCGCCCGCCTCGCCGCCCGGCGTGCCCGACCGGAGCTGTTCACGGCGCTCGCGGAGCGGCTCGCCGGCGCCGGCGACCTGCTCGTCGACGACGACCCGGACCGGACCGCCTACTACGCGCTCGTCGGGGAGCTCGACGACGCCCTCGACGCCGCGATGGCGAGCCGTCACCTGCAGCGCTCGCTCGTCGCGCTGCGCGCCCACGTGGCGCGCGTCCGTCGCCTCGCCCACGCCGACACGGCGCGCCTGCTGCGCGCCGCGGAGGAGCACCGGCTCATCGCGGAGGCGGTGGCGGCCGGCGATCCCGTCCTCGCGGCTCAGGCCACCGCCGTGCACCTGCACGCGAGCCTCACGCACGTCCTCGATGCCCTGACCTGCGGCGTCGCCGGCGGCCAACCCCTCACCGGGACTGCCGTCCGACCCCTCACCGCACCTGCCGACCGACCCGCCGTCCTCGACCCCACCGGAGCCGCCCGATGATCCGCCACGACGTCCGCGTCCACCCGTCCAGCGACCGGCTGCCGCGCGGCGAGCAGCTCGCATGGAAGATCGCCGAGGTCGCGGTCGACCCCGTCGAGGTGCTGCCCGAGGTCGTCGACATGGTCATCAACCGTGTCATCGACAACGCCGCTGTGGCGACGGCGTCGCTGCTGCGGGAGCCCGTGGTGGCGGCGCGCGGGCAGGCGCTGGCCCACCCGTACCGGCCGGGTGCGACGGTGTTCGGCCTGCCGGCGGACGAGCGCTCCAGCCCGGAGTGGGCGGCGTGGGCGAACGGCGTCGCGGTGCGGGAGCTCGACTACCACGACACGTTCCTCGCGGCCGACTACTCCCACCCGGCCGACAACATCCCGCCCGTGCTCGCCGTCGCCCAGCACCTCGCCGAGCGCCGGGGGCTGACCGGTCGCGACGTCGTCCGCGCCGTCGCGACCGGGTACGAGGTCCAGGTGGACCTCGTCCGGGCGATCAGCCTCCACAAGCACAAGATCGACCACGTCGCCCACCTCGGGCCCTCCGCCGCAGCGGCGCTCGGGACACTCCTCGGGCTGCCGACCGAGACGGTCTTCCAGGCGATCGGTCAGGCGCTGCACACGACGACGGCGACGCGGCAGTCCCGCAAGGGCGAGATCTCCAGCTGGAAGGCGTACGCGCCGGCGCTCGCGGGCAAGGTCGCGATCGAGGCCGTTGACCGCGCCGTGCGGGGGCAGGCCGCACCGGTGCCGATCTACGAGGGCGAGGACGGCGTCATCGCGTGGATGCTCGACGGCCCCGAGGCGCACTACGAGGTGCCGCTGCCGGCGGCGGGGGAGGCGAAGCGCGGGATCCTCGACACGTACACCAAGGAGCACTCGGCGGAGTACCAGTCGCAGGCGCTCATCGACCTCGCCCGGAGGCTGCACCACGAGCGGCCGGAGCTCGCCGACCCCGAGCGCGTCGCGTCGATCGTCATCCACACGAGCCACCACACGCACTACGTCATCGGCTCGGGGGCGAACGACCCCCAGAAGTACGACCCGACGGCGTCCCGCGAGACGCTCGACCACTCGATCCCGTACATCGTCGCCGTCGCGCTGCAGGACGGGGCGTGGCACCACGTGCGGTCCTACGCCCCCGAGCGCAAGGCGCGGCCGGACACGGTGGCCCTGTGGCAGAAGATCACCACGGCGGAGGACCCGGAGTGGACGCGGCGGTACCACTCGACGGACCCGGCGGAGAAGGCGTTCGGCGGGCGTCTGGAGATCACGCTGACCGACGGCTCCCGGGTCGTCGAGGAGATCGCGGTCGCGGACGCGCACCCGCTCGGCGCGCGACCGTTCGCCCGCGAGCAGTACGTCGCGAAGTTCCGCATGCTGGCCGAGGGGGTGCTCGACGGCGCCGAGGTGGAGCGGTTCCTCGACGTCGCGCAGCGCCTCCCGGAGCTGTCGGCCGCGGAGCTCGGCGAGCTCACCGTCGTGGCGCCGGACGGCCTGCTGGCCACGGTGCCCGTGCCCGAGGGGATCTTCTGATGCTGTACGCGACGACGACGGCCGAGGCCAAGCGCGCCGACCTGCGCCGCCGGCTGGCCGGTGACGAGCTGCTGCGGTTCCCCGGCGCCTTCAACCCGCTGTCCGCGCGGCTCATCCAGGACAAGGGGTTCGAGGGCGTCTACATCTCCGGGGCGGTGCTCAGCGCCGACCTCGGCCTGCCCGACATCGGGCTGACCACGGCGACGGAGGTGGCCGACCGCAGCAGGCAGATCACGCGGATGACCGACCTGCCGGCGATCGTCGACGCGGACACCGGGTTCGGCGAGCCGATGAACGTCGCCCGCACCGTCCAGACGATGGAGGACGCCGGGCTTGCCGGGCTCCACGTCGAGGACCAGGTCAACCCCAAGCGGTGCGGGCACCTCGACGGCAAGCAGGTCGTGGACCTCGCGACCGCGGTGCAGCGGGTGCGTGCCGCCGTCGGCGCCCGACGTGACCCGAACTTCCTCGTCATGGCGCGGACCGACGTCCGGGCGACCGAGGGGCTCGCCGTCGCGATCGACCGCGCGAAGGCCCTGGTCGACGCCGGCGCGGACGCCGTCTTCCCCGAGGCGATGGCCGATCTCGGCGAGTTCGAGGCGGTCGCGTCCGCCGTCGACGTGCCGGTCCTGGCGAACATGACGGAGTTCGGGAAGTCGGAGCTGTTCACGCACGCGCAGCTGGCCGCCGCGGGGATCCGGATCGTCATCCACCCGGTGTCCCTCCTGCGCGTCGCGATGGGCGGGGCGGAGCGGGCGCTGGACGCGCTCGTCACCGAGGGGACGCTGCAGTCGGAGGTGCGGGGGATGCAGCACCGCGCACGCCTCTACGAGCTCCTCGACTACGAGGGCTACAACACGTTCGACAGCTCGATCTTCACGTACACACCGGACGCGTCCGTCCGGCACTGATCGCGACCGACGACGGCCCGGGCACGCCGCGCCGTCGTCGGCCGCGGCGGAGCCGGCACGCGAGACCCAGCACGCGAGACCCAGCACGACCGATCGCAAGGGAGCGACCGATGACCACCACCTCCGAGCCGGAGATCCGCAAGGGCCTCGCCGGCGTCGTCGCCGACACCACGGCGATCTCCAAGGTGAACCCCGAGACGAACTCGCTGCTGTACCGGGGGTACCCGGTGCAGGAAATCGCCGCGCGCTGCTCCTTCGAGGAGGTGGCGTGGCTGCTGTGGCACGGGGAGCTCCCGACGGCCGAGGAGCTCGCCGGTCTGCAGCGCGCCGAGCGGTCGCAGCGGGCGTTGTCGCCCCAGGTGCGGGCGGTGGTCGACGCGATCCCGACGACGGCGCACCCGATGGACGTGCTGCGGACGGCCGTGAGCCTCGTGGGCGCGGAGGACCCGCAGGCCGACGACAGCTCGCGCGAGGCCGAGATGGCGGCGTCGGTGCGGCTGCTGGCGCAGATCCCGGCGATCGTCGCGTACGACCAGCGGCGTCGTCGGGGCCAGGACGTCGTGGAGCCGCGGGACGACCTCGACCTCGCTGCGAACCTCCTGCACATGACGTTCGGCGAGGTGCCGGAGGACGTCGTCGTGGACGCGTTCCGGGTGTCGCTCGTGCTGTACGCCGAGCACTCGTTCAACGCCTCGACGTTCACGGCGCGCGTGGTGACCTCGACGCTGTCGGACCTGTACTCGGCGGTCGTGGCGGCGATCGGGGCCCTCAAGGGACCGCTGCACGGGGGCGCCAACGAGGCGGTCATGCACGTGTTCGAGGAGATCGGCTCCGCGGACCGCGCGGAGGAGTGGCTCGACGCGGCGCTCGCCGAGAAACGCAAGATCATGGGTTTCGGCCACCGCGTGTACAAGCATGGCGACTCGCGGGTCCCGACCATGAAGGCGGCGCTCGACCGGCTCGTGGAGCACTACGGCCGGCACGACCTCGCGGACCTGTACGACCAGCTGGAGACCGCGATGGTCTCCCGCAAGAACATCAAGCCGAACCTGGACTACCCCTCCGGCCCCGCGTACCACCTCATGGGCTTCGACACGGCGACGTTCACGCCGTTGTTCGTCGCGGCGCGGGTGACGGGATGGACGGCGCACGTCATGGAGCAGCGGGCGGCGAACTCCCTCATCCGTCCGTTGAGCGCGTACAGCGGGCCGGAGGAGCGGCACCTGCCCAGGGAGGGCTGAGCCGTCGGCGCACGACGGTGTGACGCAGGTCACCTTCGATGCCCGGGGTCCCGTCCCTTCCCGCGGGGCTCGCGCTACGCGCCTCTGACCTGCACGTCCGTGTCGCGCCGTCGTCCCACTAGGCCTTAGGTCCAGGAGCCCTTGGGCCTAATGAACGGTCCGTGGCGTGGGAAACAGTGTGGTCATCGAGCCGCGGATGGCTCGCCGGGATGGTGACCGGAGTGGTCGGTTCCCGGACTCGAGATTCTTTCCTGGGAAGGGAGTGGACGATGTCCACGACTCTGGTCAACACGAAGGCTGTTCGTCTCATCGCTGTGCTGCTCATCGCGGCCGGCGCGGCGCTCGTGATCGGTGGTGCGGCGACCTGGATCACGGTGCGCAGCCAGCTGGTGGCGGAGAACATCACGATCCCGGACGACGCGATGGCGTTCGGTGGGAACGTGGTGAATGGTCCGCTGGACGCGTACGTGCAGGCGGACATCATCAACAAGCACGCGCTGGAGGGCTCCGGTGGCAAGACCTACGCCGAGCTGGACCGTGAGGACCCGGCGCGCGCCTCGGTGATGAACGGGTCGTTCCTGCGGGCGTCGCTGTTCACGTCGGTGATCGCGTTCGGTGTGGCCGCGTTCGCTGCGGGCATGGGTGTGCTGTTCGCTGCGACCGGGTTCGCGCTGCGGGCGCTGGTCCCGGCTGGTGCGGGTGTCGCGCCGCGGCAGAGCGTCAACGCCTGAGGGCTTGACCGGCCGCGATCGAGCGGGTGACCTCGCCGCCTGGGAGGCGAGAACGCAGCACCACTGAACCCTTCCCAGGGGGCGAAGGCCCCGTCCTCCTCACCGAGGGCGGGGCCTTCGGCATGCCACGGGCAGCGCGACGGTGGGTGTCGGGCGGCCAGGGGCGGCCCGGCGACGCGGTCACCGTCGGGGTCCACCGTCCTGGAGTTCTGAGGTCATGGGGTGCGTGGTGGTGGTCGGGACAGTGGTGGGCCGGTGGTGCCGATGTGCCGGCCGTTGCGGTCGTGGAAGACCCAGCGCGGGTGCAAGGTCATCGCTGACGACGTGCGTGTCGAGGTGACTGTCGCGGTGCTGCCGCCGACTGTCCCCGTCCGACCGGTAGTCCCGGTCGTCCCGGTCGCGTCGGTGGTGATGGTGGTGATGGTGGTGCCGGTGCGGTGGACGTGGTCGTGGTGGTGCCAGCACAGGAGCACGGAGTTGGTCAGGGAGGTGGGGCCGCCGTCGGCCCAGTGGTGGGGGTGGTGGACCTCGCACCGGTCGGGGGGTGTGTGGCAGCCGGGGTAGGCGCAGTGCCGGTCGCGGGTGATGACGGCTCGGCGGAGCTGTCCGGTGACGGTGCGCGCGGCGCGCCCGACGTCCAGGATTGTGGAGCCCGGGCCGAGCAGGATGCGGGTGATCTCGCTGTCGCAGGCCAGGCGCCGCAGCACGGTCAGGGGCACCGGGGTGGTGTCGTCCCACGTCGCCGGGCCCGCCGTCCCGGCACGGGGTGCACCGGGGCCGGTGCCGCTGGAGCGGGCAGCACCGGCGGTGACGTCCGGCGTCGTCGCGGCGTGGCGCAGCCGCTCGGTCCAGGCCGGCAGGAGGTGCTCGGCGTCGAGGTGGATGGTCAGGTGCGGTCGCACGGCCGCGCCAGCGCCGGCCAGTCCCCGGTCCAGGACGGTGCGGGCCAGGTCGCACAGCGCCTGGGCGCGTCGTTGTCCCGCGGACCGCTCATCACGAGGTGCGCCGCTCTCGTCGGCGGCTGCAGATCTCTCGCGCGTGGGGTCGGCGCCCTGCGGTGCGGTGGTGACCGCGGCCAGGGCGGTGGCCAGGACGGTGCCGTGCTCGTGGGTGAGGAACCCGGCCAGGTGGTACCCGCCCAGGGTGGCCGAGACGTCCAGGAACTCCCGCTGGACCGCGTCGGTGTAGCCGCGGTCGTCCGCGTCGGGGTCGGCCGCCGCGGCCCACCGGCGCACCAGGGACCGGAACGGGTCCACCGGCAACGACGCCGCGTGACGGACCAGGAACCCCTCCCCGCACGCGGAGCCCGGGTCCGCCAGCGCCTCGCGTCGTGCGTCGGAGGTCGCCGCCACGCCCGCCAGCACCCGCGCGTGCTCCACACCCACCGTCCCGGCACGCACCGCCTCGCCGGTCACCGGCAGCTCGTCCCGCAGCGCCCGCCCCAGGCGCAGGTCCCGCCGCGCCGTCGAGGCCGACACCCCGGTGTGGTGCACCACCCACTGCGCCGCCGTGCGGTGCCCCTCCACCGCCCACAGCCCCTCCGCCTCCACGACGGGCAACGCCCGGATCGCGACCGCGCGCAGCCGGTCCGCCAGGTGCGCGACCCGGACGAACAGCTCCCCGGCCGCCGGCCCGTCCAAACCCTCCACATCCACCTCGGCGATCCCCGCGACCGCGTCGTGCACGGCATCCAGACGGGCCAGGACCGAACGCCCGGCCACCCCCGACACCGTGCTCACACCGCCCCCTGACACCCCACCGACAATGAGGAGCACCACCGGCCCCCGACTCGAACAAGTGTACGATCAGCCACTGACACGACGGCCGTCCTCCACAGCGCGCCCGCCATTGCTGCCGGGGCTATGCGTGCACTAGGCAGGGCGCATGGCTGTGCTGACCGGTGTCCGCGACCGTCTCCGCTCCGAGATGGGCGCGGAGCCGGCGACGTGGGCCGTGGTCGAGCGGGTCCTCGAGGTGGTCCAGGACCGCCTCCTCGCGCTCGGTCTGGAGTCTCCGGTCACGTCGGCCGCCGCGGTCGCTGAGGACCGCCCCCCGGGAGACGCACTCTCCGAGGACGAGGCCGCCGCGTTCCGTGCCGAGCTCCTCGACGCGCTGGACCGCCGTGGTCTCCCGCCGGACACGTCGCTGGCGGACCTCCTCGACCACGTGCGCGGGACGGCGCGCATCGCCGCCCTCGGCGAGATCACGGGTGACCTGGCCGACGTCACGGCCGAGAACGAGCGACTTCGCGCGTCGGTCGCAGGCGCCGACCGGGTCCTGGAGGCCCTCCGCGCCTCGCCCGCGGCCGAGCGCGGTGGTGTCCAGGAGGAGATGGTGCGGTGGTTCACCCGCCTCCTCGAGGACGCGACCCAGACCGCCGGCGCGGCCCTGGCCGAGCTGCGGTCGGTCGAACGGCACGCCGCCCTCCTCGCAGCCGCCGACGACGTCGGTCTCGACGGCATGGCCAAGGTCGAGTTCGTGGCGCGCGTCAGCGCGACTCTCGGCGCGCCGTGAGCGCTCGGACCCGGAACCACGAGGGCTAGGGTCGGTCGTCCGGTCGGGGAGTTCCGAGCAGCAGCGCACAGGGTCGAGGCGGGAGCGCACATGGGTGAGGGAGAGGGCCGCGGGGACGTGCGCGCGACCACCGCGGACGGCGACCGCGGTCCACACGGGGGGCACGGCACGTACCACGGCACCCACCCCACCGACGGCGGCCTCCGCACGATCGCCCAGCACCGCACCGAGGTCCTGTCCCTCGTCGACGCGCTCGCACCGGTCGAGATCGACGTCTCGCGCGCCGCGGGCCACGTCCTCGCCGACGACGTCGTCGCAGCCACCGACCTGCCCGCCTGGGACAACTCCGCGATGGACGGCTGGGCGGTGCGCCGAGACGACGTCGTCGGCGCCTCCCCGCGGGCGCCCGTGACCCTGACGGTCCTCGCCGACCTCCCGGCCGGGTCCGACGCCGAGCCGGAGGTCACGCCCGGGACGGCCGCGCGCATCATGACCGGCGCGCCCCTCCCGCCCGGTGCGGACGCCGTCGTCCCGGTGGAGCACACGGACGGCTTCGGGGACAGCGGCCTGCGCGACACGGTGCGCGTCGACCGCGAGCCGGCACCTGCGGCGCACATCCGGCGGGCGGGGGAGGACGTGCGGCGGGGCGACGTCGTCCTGCGTGCGGGTGCCCTGCTGGGTCCGGCGCGCATCGCCGCGGCCGCGTCCGCCGGTGCGGGCACGGTCCGGGTCCACCGACGCCCGCGCGTCGTCGTCGTCCCGACCGGGTCCGAGCTCGTGCCGCCGGGGGAGCCCCTGCGCCGCGGTCAGGTCGCCGACTCCAACTCGATCCTCCTCGTCGCCGCCGCCGAGGCTGCGGGGTGCGAGGCGGTCCGCGTCCCGGCCGTGCCGGACGACCCGGAGCGGTTGCGCGGCGTCCTCGACGAGCTGGAGGCGGACGCCGACCTCGTCGTCACCACCGGCGGCGTGAGCGTCGGCGCCTACGATGTCGTCAAGGCTGCTCTCACGGGCTGGGGCGACGTGCGGTTCGTGCGCGTCGCGATGCAGCCCGGCAAGCCGCAGGGCCTCGGCCGGCTCCCGGGCGGGACACCGGTCCTCTGCCTGCCGGGCAACCCGGTCAGCGCGCACGTCTCCTTCGAGGTGTTCGTGCGGCCGGCTCTGCTGCGCCTCCGCGGCGTCGGGCGCCTGGACCGCCCGACGATGCGCGCCGAGGTGGCCGACGGCTGGCGCACCGCACCCGGTCGCGCCCAGTACATGCCGGTGGCCCTCCAGCGCGACGACGACGGCGTGCTGCGCGCGCGGCGGTCCGTCGCGGGGGGATCGGGCTCGCACCTCGTTGCGGGTCTGGCGCAGTCCGACGGCCTGGCTTTCGTCGACGTCGACGTCGAGGAGGTGCGGCCCGGCGACGTGCTGCCGGTGTTCCGCACGGGTGGGTGAGCGGTCAGCGCCTACTGGTCGTAGACGGTCACATGCCCGTAGCGGATGGTCGTCTCGCCGAGATAGGTCACCGCTGCGCTCACCTCGTCCTCGTCCGCATAGGTCACGTCCTCGATGTTCTCGAGGTGTCGCAGCAGCGCGGCGTCCGCGCCGCCCTCCCGGGCAGCCGTGATGAGCTCTGCCTTGGTTGTCGGATACGTGACTCCACCGATGCGGTCGTGCAGCTGCTGAGCCTCGTCCATGGGTCCTCCTCGGGGTGGTGCACCCAGCCTCTCGCGACGACCTCGCGCGCGCATGCCCTCGTCACCGCGCGGACTGACGCGACCGTCCTCAGCGGCGGGTGTCGAGCCGCTCAGCCCTGGGGGTGGTTGAGTCATGGCACCGCGGGCCGGACCTCAGCCGCCGATCGCGCTCATCGGGCGATCCGGCTGAAGGAAGGACGGGTCGTCGATGTCGTGCCCGGGCTTCTTGCCCATGATGCACGTCCGGACGGCTGCGGCAAGGACGTCGTCGTCGGCTCCCTCGCGCAGCAGCGTCCGCAGATCCGTCTCCGTGCGCGAGAACAGGCAGGAGCGGACCTGACCGTCGGCCGTGAGGCGCACCCGGTCGCACGTCCCGCAGAACGGCGCCGTGACGGACGCGATGACGCCGACCGTCTCTGGGCCGTCATCGACGACCCAGAGCTCCGCCGGGGCTGAGCCCCGACCGCCCACCTCCGTGAGCCGGAACGCTCCGCGCAGCCGTTCCAGGATCTCGGCCTGCGTGACCATCTGCGCGCGGTCCCAGGTGTGCCCGGCGTCCAGCGGCATCTGCTCGATGAACCGCATCTGGTAGCCGCGGTCGACGGCGAAGCGGGTGAGTGCGACGACCTCGTCCTCGTTGACGCCGCGCATCGCGACCGCGTTGAGCTTGATCGGGTGCATCCCGACGGCGTCCGCGGCGGCGATGCCGGCGAGCGTCTGGGGGAGCCGGTCGCGCCGCGTGAGCTGCGTGAACCGCTCGCGGTCGAGGGTGTCGAGGCTGATGTTGACCCGGGCGAGGCCGGCGTCCTTGAGCGGCCCGGCCAGGGCCGGCAGCCGCAGCGCGTTCGTCGTCAGCGACACCTCCGGCGCGCCGTTCGGCCCGCGCAGGGCGGCGAGGCGTCGCACCACGTCGACGACGTCGGGGCGCAGCAACGGCTCCCCACCGGTGAGGCGGATCTCCGCGATGCCCAGGCCGACGGCGACGCGCGCGATCCGGACGAGCTCGTCCGTGCTGAGCATCTGCGACCCCGGCAGCCACGGGACGCCCTCGGCCGGCATGCAGTACGTGCACCGCAGCGAGCAGCGGTCGGTGAGCGAGATGCGCAGGTCGCGGTGGACGCGGCCGTAGCGGTCCAGGAGCGGGCCGCCCTGCGGCTCGGGTGTGGTCGTCATGGTGCATCCCCCTGCGGGCTCGTGACCTGCTCGCTCGTGTCCTCCAGCCCCACCCAGACATGCTCGCCGTCGGCGAGCACCTCCTTCTTCCACACCGGCAGCTCGGCCTTCACCTGCTCCACGAGCGCGGCGCAGACGTCGAACGCGAGCCGGCGGTGGGCCGTCGCGACGGCAGCGACGATCGCCGCGTCCCCGACGGCGAGCCGGCCGACGCGGTGGCTCACCGCCAGTCCGAGCACACCCTCCTGCGCCGCCCAGGTCGCCGCGATCCGTGCCAGGACGTCCTGCGCATCCGGGTGGGCCGAGTACTCCAGGGCGACGACCTCGCCCGTCACGGCGGGGTCGTGGTCACGCACCCGTCCGAGGAACGTCGCCACGGCGCCCGAGCGGGGGTCCGCGACCGCCTCCACGTGCTCGCCGAGCGCGAGGGGCCGGTCCGTGATGCGGGTCAGCGGCATCCAGGTGCCCTTCGGTCAGCAGTCGGTCGGACGGCAGTGTGGGCCAAGGGGCCACGGTACTGCCGTGGTCTGATGGTCGCCTGAGTCGTCCGCCGTGAGAAACGGTGGTGGATGCGATCGTATTTTGGATACGATACGCGGGTCGGGCGGTTCGTCCGGTTCGCGTCGGCCAGGGAGAGGTCACATGCTGCAGTTCGGTTACAAGGCGTCCGCGGAGCAGTTCGCGCCGCGTGAGCTGATGGACTACTCGATCATGGCGGAGAAGGTCGGCTTCGACTCGGTCTTCATCAGCGACCACCTCCAGCCCTGGCGGCACACGGGCGGTCACGCCCCCGCGGCACTGCCCTGGCTCGGGGCGCTCATCGAGCGGACCGAGCGGGTCAAGGTCGGCACCAGCGTGCTGACCCCGACGTTCCGCTACCACCCGGGCGTCGTCGCGCACGCCTTCGCGACCCTCGGCTGCCTGGCTCCCGGCCGCGTGATCCTCGGCATCGGGTCCGGGGAGGCGATGAACGAGGCACCCCTCGGTATCCCGTGGCCCGACGGCAAGGAGCGCTTCGCACGGTTCAAGGAGTCGATCCTCCTCATCCAGGAGCTGTGGGCGGGGGAGCGCGTCACCTTCGAGGGCAACCACTACCGCACCGAGCAGGCGACCATCTACGACCGCCCGGAGGACCGGGTGCCGATCTACATCGCCGCGTCCGGTCCGGCGGCCACGCGTCTGGCAGGCCGGCTCGGGGACGGCTTCATCTGCACCTCCGGCAAGGGGCGCGCCCTCTACACCGAGACCCTGCTGCCGGCGCTCGCCGAGGGTGCCGAGAAGGAAGGCCGCACGCTCGACGACCTGGACCTCATGATCGAGGTCAAGGTGTCTTTCGACACCGACAAGCAGAAGGCGCTCGAGGACACCCGCTTCTGGGGTGCGCTCGCGCTGTCGAGCGAGGAGAAGACGGGGGTCGAGGACCCCATGGAGATGGAGCGCCTTGCGGACGCACTGCCGGTGGAGCGCACCGCCTCGCGCTGGATCGTCTCGGACGACCCCGACGAGCACGTCGAGAAGATCTGGGAGTACGTGGACATGGGCTTCAAGCACCTCGTGTTCCACGCGCCCGGTCCGGACCAGGAGCGGTTCCTGTCGCTGTACCAGCAGCACATCCTGCCGAAGCTGCACGAGCGCGCGGGTCGCTGAGACCGGCCGACGGCCCGTCCACGCCCCCGGGCGGGCCGCCTGCCGCGCCGACGGAGCGGGAGGCGCCGTCAGGCGTCGTCGCCGTCCGGGGCACCGCGGTCGTCGAAGCGAGCCCCGGCGAGCAGGGCAGTGCTGCCGCCCAGCATGACGGCGATCGCCCCGAAGACGGCGGTGACGCCCGCGGCTGACGCGACGGCTCCCACGAGCACAGGGATGACCGTCACGCCGACGCGGTTCCCGGTGATCCGGAGGCCGAGCGCCGTGCCGAGCAGGGGTCCCGGAGCGGCCGCTGCCACCCACGAGAGCGTGACGGGCTGGCCGAGGCCAAGACCCAGGCCGGCGACGACCATCGCCACGACCTTCCCCGGCAGCGGGACGAAGGGAAAGGTCGCGAGCGCCGTCGCCGGCGCGAGCAGGCTTGCGATGAGGAGGCGCTTGCGGCCGAGGAACCGGATCAGCCGCGTCATGAGCAGGCGCGACGCGACGGAAGCGCCGGCGCGGGCCGCGAGCAGGAAGCCGACGACCTGCACCGACAGCCCCGTCTGCGTCCCGTAGAGCGGCAGGTATGTCGCCAGCAGGTCGATGCTCGTCATCACGGTCAGGCTCACCAGCATCGCCTGCGGCATCGACGGGATGCGCAGGATCTGTCCCGTGGCAGCACGGGCGGTGGTGCGGTGTCCGGCGGCGCGGCGCCGCGCATCGCCCGGTGGTCGATGGAGGAGCAGGGTGATCGCGACCAGCACCGCGACCGCGGCGACGCCTGCCATCGTCGCGAACACGAGGTCCGTGTCGACGTCCTCGGGTCGCACCGAGCTCTCCGAGCCGCCGGCACCGGCGAGCAGCCCGGCGACGGAGGGTCCGATCATCTGCCCGAGGGAGACCGTCGCCGTGTAGTAGCCGTACCGCGCGTCGCGGCGCGCACTGGCGCCGGCGCCCACCATCGCCTGGTTGGACACCACGAACATGATCTGCGCGAGGCCGAGCGCCGCCTGGTTGACCGCGAGGAGCACCAGCGAGTCGATCCACACGAGGGTGGTAGCCGAGAGGAGGACGATGCCGGCGCCCGCGAGGAGCACGGGGGGCCCTCCCCATCGGTCCACACGGCGTCCCATCGGCACGGCCAGCACGAGGGCCAGGACGCCGAACGACGCCGCGACCACGCCGAGGTCGAGTGCTCCGCCGCCGAGCGCGAGTGCACGGTAGGAGACCATCGGACGGATCGCCTGGACAGCCACGGTGAGCAGCAGCGCACTGAGGACCACCCGCGCGAACCACGAGCTGGTCTGCCGGGGCGGGACGCCGACCACGGCACCTCCTCACCCCGGGCGATCTTCGTCACCGCATGGATCGATCATCAAGACGCTAGCGGATCCATGCATGGCCGCTCTCAGCCCGGCCGTGCTCGCACCCTGAACCGTGCTCGGTCCCAGCCGCCGGCACAGCCGGTGAGCGGCGTCGTCCGACCGTGCACGCGGCTCCGGCTCAAAGCCGGCTGTGCACCAGATGCCCCGCCAGCACAGTGGCCTCCACGGTCAGGTGGGCCAGCGACGAGACGGGTACTTCCCAAGGGTCGTCCGACAGGACGATCGCGTCCCCGAGGTAGCCGGGCGCTAGTCGGCCCGCCACGTCGTCCTCGTGCAGCGTCTGCGCCGGGGCCGTCGTCATCATCGCCAGCGCCTCGCCCACGGTGATCGCTTCGTCGGCGCCGATGAGCACTCCGGCTCGTGTCCGTCGCTCTACGGCGGCCTGCACCCCGATGAACGGGTTCAACGGTGAGCACGGGTAGTCGCTGTTGATCTGCACGTGCAGGCCTGCGTCCAGCGCCGATCGCATCGGCAGCACGCCACGGACGCGCTCCTCGCCGAGGAGGGTCAACCAGGAGTCCCCCTCGGAGCTGAGCATGGACGGCTGGGTCGACAGCACGAGACCCAGCGCGGCCATCCGCGCGAGCTGGCCGGGCCGCGGTGGCATGAACCCGTGCTCGATCCGGTGGTGGTGCCCGACCGCAGCAGTGCCGAGGGCGTCCTCGAAGGCGTTGAGGGCGATGTCGAGGGCGCGTTGGCCGATGGCGTGGACGGCCACCTGGAGTCCCGCCTCGTGGCCGTCGAGGATCGTCGCCCGGAGCACCTCCGGGCCCACGCGGACGAGCCCGTAGTTGGCGGAGGCGCCGGGGAGCGCCTGGTCGGCCCCGTCATCCGGGTACGGCTCGTAGAGAGCCGCGTTGCCGACGGTCAGGTTCCCGTCCACGCTCACCTTGATACCGGCGAGACGCAGCATGTCGTCACCCAGACCTGTGCGGAGACCGAGTCCGAGGATGTGCTCCAAGCGGGTCTGGGCCTCGACCGCCCGAGGATAGAAGCGGATGCGAGCACCCAGCTCGCCCGTCGTCCGCATGAGGATGTAGTCAGAGATCTCCCGCGGCTCACGCATGATGTCGTGGATCGTGGTGATCCCGAGCCGCTGGAGTTGGGCGAATCCCGCCCGGAGCGCCTTCAGACGCGTCGCCTGGTCGAGCGCGGGGACGACCGTGTCGGCCTGGGTCGCATCGAGGCGCAACTTGCCGCGTTCGTGCAGCACGCCCGTCGGCTCACCGTTCGCGTCGCGCTCCAGGCGACCACCGGCCGGGTCCTGGGTCGTCCGATCGATGCCCGCCAGCTCGAGCGCGACGGAGTTCGCGGCGACCACGTGCCGTCCGACGCCACGGATGACCGTCGGGAGCCCACCGGTCACCGCGTCGAGCTCGTGCCGGGTCGGGAACCTGCGCTCGTCCAGACGCAGCGGGTCGAGGCTGTCCCCCTGGACCCACTCGCCCCGCTCCTTCTCGCCGGCTCGGACCTTGACGGCGTCGAGCACGTCACCGAGCGTCGACGGGTCGAGCGTGGCGAAGTCGAGGTACTCGGACTCGAGCATGGAAGCGCGGTGGAAGTGCGTGTGGCTGTCGGTCAGCCCGGGCAGGACGGTGCGCCCGCCTGCGTCCAGCACCTCCGTGCCCCGCCCGGCCCACTCCGCCATGTCGGCGTTGTCGCCGACGTGCGCCACGCGTCCGCCTATGAAGGCGACGGCCTGCGCACGGGGAGCCGCATCGTCCATCGTCCGTACCACGGCGTTCTGCACGATCAGATCGGCGAATCTCACGTCGCTGTCCTTCCTGTGCGCAGGTCTGGACCGCCGGGGCCGACGGCAGGGGCGGTGGTCGTCGGGCTCACGTCGGACTCACGCGCCGGACGCCGGCGGCGAGCGCCACCGTGATCACGATCATGACGAGGGACAGCACGGCGGTCCCCGCGGTGTCCCCGGTGTCCCACAGGTTCCAGATCAGCGAGGAGAACACCACGCTGTCGCGCCCGCTGAGGATCAGCGGGAAGACGAGGTTCTTGACGCTGAGCAGCACCACGAGCAGGAAGGCGTTGACCAGCGACGGCGTCACGAGGGGCACCAAGATCCGGCGGACGGCCTGCAGGGGGGAGGCGCCGCTCGCCGCCGCCGCGTCCTCGAGGACCCGCTGCACCTGGCCGATGCCCGTGTTCATCTGCCGGGTCGCCAGGCTGACGTACCGCGTCGCCAGGGCGATGACGAGGATCCAGATGGTGCCGTAGATCGGCACGCGGATGTTGAGGTAGATGAGCGCGACACCGAGCCCCAGCACGATGGCGGGGATCGAGTGGGGGAAGAACGCGAGGAAGTCCAGCGAGCTCCGCAGCCGGGACCGGGACCGCACGACGATCCAGGACACGGTGAACGCCAGGGTCAGGGTCGCGACGCCCGCGAGGAAGCCCAGCAGGATGGTGTTGAGTAGGGCTTGCTGCACGAAGTCGTCGGTGAGCAGGCGGCCGTAGGCCGACAGGCTCACCCGACTCAGCGCCTCGGCGGAGGGGGGGACGTAGAACGGCTGGAGGCTGGTCCAGATGAGGATCAGCACGGGCAGCAGGAGGTCCAGGAGCAGGTAGAGCCCCAGGAAGAGACCGCCGAAGAGCTTGGTCCGCCACCCCGCGACGACCCTGCGTGCGCGGTAGGTGTTGCCCGAGACGGTCGCGTACCTCTCCGACCGCGCCACGATGCGCTGGTAGAAGATCAGGGGCACGAGGACGATGGCGATGAGCAGCAGGCCGTAGGCGCTCGCCATCCCGAAGTTCGGCAGGCCGCCGGTCGGCTGGATCTCCACGAAGATCTTCGTGCTCAGGACGGGGATCCCGGCGCGCAGCCCGATGAGCGCCGGGATGTCGAACGACTCGAGCGTCGCCGCGAGCTGGTAGACGAAGGCGCTGAGGATCGCCGGCGTGAGCAGCGGGATCGTGATCCGGCGGATCACCAGGGGACGGGAGGCACCGGATGCAGCTCCGGCGTCCTCGTACGTCGCGTCCATCGCCCGGAAGGCGGCGGACAGGAGGAGGAAGGTCACCGGCACCAGCCGGAGGCCCTCCAGCAGGATCATCCCCTGCATGGTGTAGATGTTCAGCGGTCCGGGGCCGGCGAGGTTGAACAGGTCGCGGAGGAAGACGTTCACCACGCCGTTGGTCGGGTTGAACATGAACGCCCAGGCGATCGCGGAGATGAAACCGGGGATGCCGAGGGAGGCGAGCACCATGACGAAGACGGCCTTCTTGGCCGGGAACGTCGTGCGCTCGATCAGCCAGGCCAGCACCATGCTGACGCCGAAGGCGACCACCAGGGCGCCGACCGTCAGGACGAGGGTGTTCCAGACAATCGCCCCCGTGCCGGCGCTCAGCACCTCGGCGTAGTTCTGCGTCGTCCAGGAGCTCTCGGGTTCGAACGGCAGGGTCCCTTCTGTCAGCCGAGCACTGCTGAAGACCAGGACTCCGAGCGGTCCCAGCACGAGGAACACGAGGAGCGCCAGCACGGGGAAGGCGAGCGGCGTGCGGGTGAACAGGCGGCGGACCGCGGTCATGCCACGACTCCCGCGGGGCTGGCGTCCCGTTCGTCCGACGAGTCGGCGGCGGGCCGGGCACGCCGGATGACCCGGCACGCGTCCACCGGAAGCTCGACCACGACGCGCGCTCCTGAGGGCAGGTCCTCGCGGGAGCCGGACAGTGCCGTGAGGTGCTCACCGCTGGCCAGCGTGACGCGGTACTGGACCGACGCACCGGTGAACTGCCCGATCTCCAGGACGCCGTGGAAGGTGTTCATGCGTCCCTCGTGGGCGTCGGCCGGCCGCTCCTCATGGATGACGACGTCCTCCGGGCGGACCGTCACGGCGACGGGACCCGCGAGGTCGACCCGCGGGTCCGTGGCACAGGCAACCCGCCCGAAGGGCGTCTCGACGAGCACGTGCCCCTCGCCCGCGGACGCCCCGACCTCCCCATGGAAGAGGTTCGTCGAGCCCACGAACGAGGCCACGAACTCGTCCGCCGGCTCGTGGTAGATCTCCCGCGGCGTCCCCTCCTGGACGATCGACCCGTCCCGCATGACCGCGATCCGGTCGGACATCGCCAGGGCTTCGGACTGGTCGTGGGTGACGAACAGGGCCGTGATCCCGAGCCGACGTTGGATCAGGCTCAACTCGGTGCGCATGCTCTCGCGGAGCTTGGCGTCGAGGTTCGACAGGGGCTCGTCCAGCAGCAGCACGCGCGGTTCCCGGACCAGGGCTCGTGCGAGCGAGAGCCGCTGCTGCTGGCCTCCCGAGAGCTCCGTCGACATCCGCTTCTCGAGACCGCCGAGGTCGACGAGCTCCAGGGCGTTCATCACCTTGTCGCGCTGCGAGGTCTTGGACTCCCGGCGAGCACCCACCTGGAGCGGGAAGGCGACGTTGTCGTAGACGTTCATGTGCGGCCAGACCGCGTAGTTCTGGAACACCATCCCGATGTCGCGTCGGTGGGTGGGCACGAAGACCTGGTCGGAGACCACGACCGTGTCACCCAGGGAGATCCGCCCGCCGTCGGCGCGCTCCAAGCCGGCCACGCACTTCAGGGTGGTGGTCTTGCCGCACCCGCTGGGCCCCAGCAGGGTGTAGAACTCCCCCTCCTGAACGGTGAAAGAGAGGTCGTCCACCGCCCGCTGGGAATGGGAGGCCCCGGGGTACCGTTTCTTCAGACCCTCGACGACGATCATCCGGCCGTGCCCAGGCTCGCCCAGATCGCGGCGATCTGCGCCGCAGCGTCAGCGGCCAGGTCGACCTCCTCGGCCGTCTCGATGGCGGCGATCACGGCATCCTCGGGCGCACCGGCCGGGATGTCGTCGTTGCCCTTGTAGGCGTACTCGAGGACCTTGGCCGCCCCCTCCTCTCCGACGAGCCAGCCCACCCAGCACGCCGCCGCGTTCGGGTGCGGGGCGTCCGCGAGGACGACCTGGTAGAAGTCCGACGTGGGGATGACGTCCAGGTAGTGGATCTCGAGGGGCGAACCCTGCGCCTGCTGCTCGAGCGTCTCTGCCGACCTGCCGTTCGTCGTTAGCTCGTTCTCACCGCTGGCCACGGTGAGCATGCCTGCGGTGCCTCCCTCGATCACGACGGGCTGGACCGTCTCCTTCATCCGCTCGACGTAGTCGACGGTCTCGTCGACGCCCCACTCCAGCGCCAGCGCCTGCAGCGGGTTCCCCCTGGGGTCGACGACGACGGTGCCGGCCCACTTGGGGTCGATCAGCTCCTCCCAGGTCTCCGGCAGGTCCTCCGGCTGCGTGACGTCCGGGTTGTACACGAGACCGTTGGCGATCCGGCTGTTGCGGACCATGCCGGTCTCGGTGATGAGGGACTCCCGGACACCCAGAGACGTCCAGTCCACGTCCTGCTGCACGAGGTCCCGCTCCACCAGCGGCTCGAACGCGTCGAGGTTCCCCTCGATGACGTCCACCTCCGAGGCGCGCCCGGAGCCGGCCTCCAGGACGAGGCGCTGGGTGATGTCCTCGGGGCGCAGCGACTGGAACTCGACGTCGATCCCAGGGTGCGCTGCGGCGAAGTCGGCCTCGAGCTTCTGCTGGGTGGCGTCCTCCTCGCTGCCCCAGAAGACGACGGTCCCCTCCTCAGCACCGGCCTCGCAGACTGCTGCCTGGTCTCCGCCGACCGCCCCGGCGTCCGTGCCGCCGTCGTCCGAGGTCTCGTCCGTGGTCGGGCTGCCGCAGGCGGCGAGGGCCAACGGGAGGCAGATGATCAGTGCCAAGCTCTTCCCGGTCCTACTGGTGCGCATCGTTCGTCCTCTCGGAGGGCCCGGTGCGAGCGACCGGACTGGGGGTGGGTGATGGGGGCGTCACGTTCTCGCGGGGCGAGCGCTCAGCCCGCCCGTCGGTCGACGGCCCCGGTGGAGTCGGCGATCCACTGAGTGACCTCCGCCAGGGAGATCACGTCCGCGTACTTCCGGTCCATGTCGAAGAGGTTGATGGCGCTCGACGCCTCGTGCCGGTCGTAGACGCAGTCCTCGACCACGATCATCCGCAGGCGCAGGCTGCAGCCGTCGACGACGGTCGAGCGGACGCAGCCGCTCACGCTCTCGCCGCAGACGATCAGCGTGTCGACCCCCGCCCCGATGAGATGAGCAGCCAGCGGTGTGCCGAAGAAGGCGCTCGGACCGGCCTTGCGCAGGACGACCTCACCGGGGAGTGGCGCGGCCTGCTCGACGATGTCGAGCCGACGACGGTGGCGGTCCTCCTCCTCCGAGGTCCTCGGCTCTGAGCGGTGCCGCCCTCCCAGGCGGGCACCCCAGCCGGTCAGCCCGGAGTCCTCCTCGGCGAGCGCCGTCACGTGGATGACGGGGATGTCGGCCGTGCGTGCTGCCTCCAGGAGGTCGACGGTCTTCTCGAGGGCGGTCCATCCGTCGAGGCCGGTACTTCCGGGCCAGGTCTTGATGGCTTCGAGCAGGGGCTCCGGGCGGTCCCCGACTGCCTTGCGATAGTTGTCGACGGAGAGCACCGCAGCGCTTCGGCCGAAGCCGTAGCGACCGGTGGGTGGCGAGGCAGCCAAGTGCTCCTTGTCCCGGTCCGTGAGGAACCTGTCCCAGACCCGTTCCACCATGAGGAGCCCCTCGTCACTCGGACCGCGCTGTCCGACACATGCGTTTCGGCGACCGTAGGACCGGCGGAGAGACCGAGTCAAGACTCTGTATAAAGAATCCGCTGTCTATCTGCGCCGGTCACGCCACCGAGACCGGCCCGCCCCGGCGCCGTCGGCTGCGTGTTGTCCCCGCAAATGCATGCGTGGTACACACATCCGGTGCAGCGATCCGATCTGACAGATGCGTTGGACGACGCGCTCGTCGCCGTCCAGCGGGTCCCGCGTCGGTCGGGCTACCGCATGCGCCTGCTCGGCTCTGTGGCGATCCCCGGCGGGCTCGGGACCTTCCGTGCTCTGCGCGCCGTCGAGCGCGGCTCCACGGCAGGCGCTCCGTCGGTGGGTGACGTCGCCGAGGCCCTCGTCGTCGACCCGTCCACCGCGAGCCGCGTCGTGGAGCGGTGCGTCGACGCCGGGCTCCTGAGCCGGACGCCCGATGCGGAGGACCGGCGACGCTCGGCGCTCGCCCTCACCGCGGCAGGCTCCGCGGTCCTCGCGCAGGTCACGCGCAACCGTCGCGCCGCACTCGCGGAGGTCGTCGACGGCTGGTCCGACGACGACGTCGCCCGGCTGGTCGCGCTGCTCGGGGAGCTGCTGCAGGGGATGGACCGGCTCGAGAGCCCGCCGTGACCGACGCCGGACCCGTCGAGGCCGCCGCACCACCACCGCGGAGCTGGGTCCGTCTGCTGCTCGATCCCCTGTACGGCGCGTTCTTCCTGGGGCGCATGCTCTCGTCGACCGGGATCTGGATCCACAGCATCACGGCCGCCGTGCTCACGTACGAGCTCACCCGCTCGGCGTTCATGGTGGGCCTCGTCAGCGTGGCCCAGTTCATCCCCCAGGTGCTGTTCGCCGCGTTCACGGGTTCCCTCGCGGACCGGGGTGACCGCAAGCGCCAGGTCATGGCGGGGCGCCTCGTGGTCACGTCGGGATCGGGCGGCCTTGCCCTGTGGACCTGGGCGCTCGGGACCGGGGCACCCGGCACGGAGTGGGTCATCGTGCTCTCTGCCCTCGTCGTCGGCATCGGGTTCGTCACGGGAGGGCCGGCGATGCACGCGATGGTGCCGGCCCTCGTGCGGCCCGGGGAGCTCGACGCCGCTGTGACGCTCAACATGCTGCCGGTGACGCTGTCACGCGCCATCGGGCCTGCGATCGGTGCGGCGGTGGCCCTCTCGGCCGGCGCCGACGTGGCCTTCGCGCTGGCCGCGGCCGGCAACCTCGGCTTCGTCCTGGTCCTGCTGCGGATGCGCGTCCCGCAGGCGGAGCGGGACCCGGCGGCCGACACGTCGATGCGGGCCGCCTTCGCCCATCTCCGCGTGGACCGGACGGTCGCGCTCCTGCTCCTCGGCGTGGCCGCCGTCGGTGTCGGCGCGGACCCGGCGATCACGCTCGCCCCCTCGATCTCCAGCGAGATGGGGTACGGCACGTCGCAGACGGGCACGTTCGCGGCGGCGTTCGGCGTGGGAGCCGGGGTCGCCTTCCTCGTCATCCCTGTGATCCGCCGTGCCATCGGACTGCCCTGGTCCGCCACGGCGGGCCTGCTGCTCATCGGCGTGGGCTACGGGGCGGTGGCGGGCGTCTCGACCCCCTGGGCTGCCGTCCCCGGCTTCGCCGTCGCCGGCCTGGGCATGACCTTCGCGGTGACCGGGCTCAGTGCCCTGCTCCAGCGTCGGCTGCCGGACCAGCTCCGCGGTCGGATCATGGCGCTGTGGTCGGTCGGTTTCCTCGGCTCCCGGCCCTTCGCCGCAGCGCTCAACGGCGCCGTCGCCGACCTCGTCTCGGTCGACGCCGCCCTCGTCGTCGTCATGGTGCTCATGGTGGGTGCGGCGCGGCTGTGCCGTCCCTCGACCACCGATCGGCCTCCACCCGTCCCCGACTGAGGACCGCTCACCGTGGCCGGTGGCGCGGGCCGTGGCCCCTGGATGGAGGGAGTGGTGAGGAGGTAGGGGGTCCCTTGCCCGTCGAGGGGCAGCGTCCTAGAGTCTGTATACATTATCTGGATCAGACCGCAGGTCGGTCCGGACCCTGAGGAAGGAGAGGCCGTGCCTCGTTCGGAGTTCCACCGCGAGCTGTCCGTGGCGGCGTCGCCGGAGACGTCCTGGACCACCCTCACCGACGTGCCGCGGCTCGTCGGCTGGGTGGGGATCGTGGAGGACGCTGTCGAGCTCGACCCGCTCGCGCACTACACCGCCGTCCTCATGGACCGTCTCGGTCCCTTCAAGCTCCGGGCGGATCTCGACATCGTGGTGAGCGACGTGGTGGCCGGCGAGTCTCTGCGCGTGCGGGCCGAGGGCGAGGACCGGCAGGTCGGCTCCCGTCTCCAGATCGAGGCGACCATGGCGCTCGCCCCTCAGGAGGGCGGTACGAAGGTGGCCTTCGACGGCTCGTACGAGGTCACCGGCAAGGTGGCCTCGATGGGGTCCGGCACCATCAACAAGAAGGCCGAGAAGATCATGGGGGACTTCTTCAAGGCAGCCCAGGCGGAGCTCGGGGCCGCGTGATGCTGCCTCCCTTCAGGCTCGTCCGGCCCAGCCGCCTCGAGGACGCCCTGGACGCCCTCGGGGAGGACAGCAGCGCCTACTGCGGGGGCACGGAGCTCCTGCTCGGCATGCGAGCCGGCCTGCACCGCCCCGACGCCCTCGTCGACGTGAAGCGGCTGGACGAGCTCGCTGGTGTCGCTCTCGACGGCGAGACCCTGGTCATCGGTGCTCGAGAGACGCACATGGACCTCGCGGTCCAACCCCTCGTCACCGAGCACCTGCCGATGTTCGCCCGCGTCGAGCACAAGGTCGGCAACGCCCGCGTGCGGGCCCAGGGCTCGGTCGCCGGCAACCTCTGCTTCGCCGAGCCGAAGTCCGACGTCGGCACCGCGCTCATCGCGTACGGCGCCAGCGTGACGCTCGTCGCTGCCGGCGACCAGCGCCGTGAGGTCACGGTCCAGGACTTCATCGTCGGCCCGTACTACGCAGAGAAGGAGCCGGAGGAGCTCGTGCTCGACGTCCGGGTCCCCGTGCCGACGCCCGGGACCCGGGCCGTCTACCTCAAGTACCAGATCATGGAGCGGCCCACGCTCGGCGTCGCCCTCGTCGAGGACCGCGACGCCGGCCGGACCCGTCTCGTCGTCGGCGCCGTGGGGGAGATCCCGGCGGTGTGGGACGTGGACGCCCCCGGCGACCTCGACCCGGACGCGGTCGCGGCCGAGGTCGACCCCACGCCGGACCTGACCGGGTCCGAGCGCTACAAGCGGCACGTGACCGCGGTGTACGTCCGTCGGGCCGTGGAGGCCCTGTCGAAGGTGGGTGCCCGATGAGCGAGTCGAGCCGTTCCGTGGACACGACGGTCGACGTCGGCGTCGCGGCCGGGTTCCGCGTGGCGGTGTCGGTCGAGGTGAACGGGACCGTGGTCGAGCGCACGGTCGAGGCGCGCTCCGTGCTGTCCGACTTCCTCCGCGGCGACCTCGGTCTGACGGGCACCAAGGTGAGCTGCGAGCTCCAGGTCTGCGGCGTGTGCACGGTCCTCGTGGACGGCCGGCCGGTGAGCTCATGCACGTACCTCACCGCGGACGCCGACGGACGGAGCGTCACCACGGTCGAGGGCCTCTCCGACGGGCAGACCCTGCACCCGCTGCAGGAGGCGTTCGTCGACTGCATGGGACTGCAGTGCGGCTTCTGCACCCCGGGCTTCCTCATGATGTCCAAGGCCCTTCTCGACGAGAACCCGGAGCCCGAGCACGAGGAGATCGTGGAGCACCTGGAGGGCAACATCTGCCGCTGCACGGGGTACCGCCCGATCGTCCAGGCCGTCGAGCAGGCGGCCGCGCAGCAGCGCGCCACGGCCGCGGGTCGCGCGGGCGGGCAGGGAGAGGCATGAGCGGCGACCAGCACCCGAGCCAGCTCCGCAGCGTCCACGCCGACGCGCACCGCCTCGTCGGTCAGTCGGTCCGGCGCAAGGACCTCGTCGAGAAGGTGACCGGAAAGGCCCAGTACACCGTCGACGTCACGATGCCCGGCATGCTCCACGCCAAGGTGGTGCGCTCGGACCGCGCGCACGCGCGCATCGTGGGCATCGACACCACGGGCGCCCTCGCGCTGCCGGACGTCGTCGCCGTCGTGACCGCCGACGACCTCGAAGGGCTCTTCCCCCGGTTCGGCCACATCATCGCCGACCACCTCATCCTGGCCAGCGGCAAGGTGCGCTACTTCGGTGAGCCCGTCGCCGTCGTGCTCGGGGAGACCCCGGGGGCGGCCGCCGACGGTGCCGGCCTGGTCGACGTCCGCTACGAGGACCTGCGGGCCGTGCTGACGGCGGAGCAGGCGCTCGCCGACGGCGCCCCCCTCGTGCACGACGAGACGTACGACGCGACGGGCGACGAGGGCTTCAAGAACCTCGCCAAGACCGCCGACGACGTCCCCGCGACGCCCTCGAACGTCGCGCACGAGGTCCATCTCGGGTGGGGCGATGTCGACGCCGCGATGGCGCAGGCCCACGTCGTCGTCGAGAACACCGTCCACTTCCCGATGCTCTACGCGTACGCGATGGAGCCGTACAACGCCGTGGCGTCGTTCGGCGAGCACGGTCTCACGGTCGTCAGCACCGCGCAGCACCCCTTCATGGTGCGCGACGACCTGGCTCGGGTCTTCGACCTGCCGCTGGCGAAGGTGCAGGTCACGGTCCCGTACATCGGCGGGGGATACGGCTCGAAGTCGTACACCAAGGTCGAGCCGCTCGCGTCCGTGTGCTCATGGGTGGTCGGCCGCCCGGTCAAGCTCGTGCTGTCGGTCGAGGAGTCGATCTACACCACCCGCGTCGACTCGGCGGAGATCCACGTCCGCAGCGCCTTCGACTCCGACGGCAGGTTCCTCGCGCGCGAGTTCGACATCGTCATGGACTCCGGCGCCTACGCCGACAACAGCCCCCTGGTCATGGCGAAGTGCGTCAACCGCTGCTTCGGGCCCTACACGGTGCCCAACCTGCGCGTGCGGGGACGCAGCATCTACACCAACACCTCGCCCGCGTCGTCCTACCGCGGCTTCGGCGCCCCGCAGGGCAACCTCGCCGGGGAGACCAACCTCGACCGTGCGGCAGAGCAGCTCGGCATCGATCCCGCCGAGATCCGCCGGCGCAACCTCGTCCGGCCGGGAGAGGAGATCATGCCGGGCAAGCGCGGGATCGACGCCGACCTGCCCGCGGACCTCGAGCTGCTCGTCGACTCGCTCGAACGGGACCGCAAGGACGTGCCGTTCTACGGCATCGGGTTCGGGTGCTCGGCCTCGGACGCGGGTGCCTACCCGATCTCCACCGCGCAGGTGCGGATCCAGTACGACGGCTCGGTGCTCGTGCTCAGCGGCTCCACGGAGATGGGGCAGGGCAGCCGCTCGCTGCTGGCCCAGGTGGCTGCCGAGGAGCTCGGCGTCGACCTCGACGTCGTCTCCGTGCGCCAGTCCGACACTGCGCTGACGGCCTACGAGCGCACGACCGGCGCGAGCCGGACGACGACGCTCGTCGGCCTGGCGCTGCAGCGCGCCTGCGACGACGCGAAGGGCCGTGCCCGCGAGATGGCCGCCGAGGTCCTCGGCTGCGAGCCCGACGACGTCGTGCCGGTCGCCGGCGGGGTCGCCGCGCCGGACGGGCGGGAGCTCACCTACGGCGACGTCGTCCGGAAGTGGTTCGGCGGCGCGGCGGGCGAGATCACCGGGGTCGGCCTGCTGCGGCGGGACGGCGAGACCAAGCAGATGCCGCCGTTCTGGGAGACGGGCATGGTCGGTGTCGCGGTCCAGGTGGACCCGGAGACGGGGGCGGTCGACGTCGACCAGCTCGTCACCGTCGCCGACGTCGGCTTCGCGATCAACCCGCAGGCCGTCGAGGCGCAGGACCTGGGCGCCGCCACGCAGGGACTGGGCGGCGCTCTCTACGAGGAGCTCGTCTACGACGGCCCGCAGCTGGCCAACGCCAACGTCGTCGACTACCGCGTACCGCGGGCGGGCGACATGCCGAACAAGATCGATCTCATCCTCGCGGAGCGCCGCGACGGCGTCGGGCCGTACGGGGCCAAGGGCGCCGGCGAGGGCCAGCTCAACCCGGTCGGTGGTGCGGTCGCCGCGGCCGTGGCTCGGGCCGTCGGGCGATGGCCCACGCGGCTGCCGCTCACACCCGAGCGTGTGTGGCGACTCGCGAACGACCTGCCCGAGACCGACTGAGGCGCTGTGCTCCCGCTGATGGGCGCGCCAGCCACATCCCGTATCCACGACGTCATCCCTGGGTAGGATCACGCGACGCTGACGACGAGGCGAGGACTTCGATGGCGAACAACGCGAACGGCAACCACCCGGCGACGCAGGGGCAGCTCTCCTCGATCGCCGAGGCGGTGCGTGGCCCCTTCCAGACGGTCGAGGACATGGCGCAGTCCTTCATCCGCGAGGCCATCCACCAGGGTGCCTTCCCGCCCGGCCAGCGGCTCAACCTGGACGAGATCGCCTCGATCCTCGGCATCAGTCGGATGCCCGTCCGCGCGAGCCTCCGCCAGCTGGAGAGCGAGGGTCTGCTGCGCATCCATCCGTACCGCGGGGCGACCGTCTCGATCCTGAGCGCCGAGGAGATCGCCGAGATCTACGAGATGCGCGTGCTCGTCGAGTGCTACCTCGTCGAGCGCGCGATCCCACGGGCGGACGAGGCGCTCATGGAACGGCTCGAGGCGAAGGCTGCCGAGCTGGACAGCGTGGACCCGGAGGACCTGGGCCGCGGCCTCGACGTCCGGCGCGAGCTCTACCAGATGCTGTACGAGCAGGCCGGCCGTCCGCGGGCGCTCGATCTTGCCAACCAGCTGCGCGGCTCGGTGGGTCGCTACCTGCTGCTGCAGCGCGTCGACCCCGGCCACGGGCACGAGGTGTTCATGGGCCACGTCCACGCGCGCGACGTCGACGGGGCGAAGAAGTGGCTCTCCAGCCACCTGCTCAAGGTCTCGGACGCGCTCCAGTCGATGGCCGCCGCTCAGGGAGTCGGGTCGGACGCGACCTGACCTGGATCGTCGCCGACAGCAGCGGGCGCTCCCGGCCACGGGGGCGCCCGTCGTCGTCGGTCGCCCGCGGGGAACGCATGTGCCGCCGTGGATGACGGCGCGTCGACGTGGGATGAGACCGACCTTGACCCTGCAGAGCGAATAGTGGATACACTATCCACACGGGCCGTGATCAGCGTCGATCGCGGCCACCAGCTCGACGGGAGCTCGCATGGCGACGGTGTCCTTCGGTGTACGCGTCCCCAACTCCGGCCCGCTCACGTCGGTCGACAACATCGCCCGGGCGGCGGTGGAGGCCGAGCGGATGGGCTTCGACTCCGTCTTCCTGCACGACCACGTGGTGTGGAGCTCCGAGATGCACCGCCACCACATCTCGTCCGGGGCGCACGAGGCGCTCTCCGACGACCAGTCGGCTGACTTCTTCGAGTCCCTGACGACGATCGGGTACCTGGCTGCACTCACCTCCCGGGTCCAGATCGGTGTCGCCTGCCTCGTCATGCCGATGCGCAACCCGATCTACGCGGCGAAGCAGCTCGCCACCCTCGACCACCTGACGCGTGGCCGGCTCATCGCCGGCGTCGGGCTCGGTTCGAAGGCGAGCCTGGAGTCCAGCGAGTTCGACGTCTTCGGCGTCCCGTTCAACCGGCGCGGACCCATGACCGACGAGTACGTGGAGGCGATGCGCGCCATCTGGGAGCAGCCCCTGGCCTCGTACAGCGGGCGGTTCGTGTCCTTCGAGAACGCCGAGATCTTCCCGAAGCCGCTGCAGAAGCCCGGCCCGCCGGTGTGGGTGGGCGGCTGGACGGACCACGCCGCGCGCCGCACGGGGCGGCTCGGGGACGGTTGGGTCCCCGGCTGGCTGTCGCCGTCCGAGATGGCGCGTGGCGCCCAGGTGGTCCGGGACACGGCGGTCGAGCACGGGCGCGACCCGGATGCGATCACCATCGCGGTGGAGAAGCTCACCGTGATCGACCGGGACGAGGACGCGGCGATGGCTCGCGCGATCCCCACCGTCCGCACCAGCAGCAACACCTACGAGCGGGACGTCGACGAGATCCAGTTCGCGCTCGACCGGCACATCTTCGGTTCCGTCGAGTCGGTTCGGAAGCGCGTGCGGGAGTTCGTCGACGCCGGTGTCACGCACTTCGAGCTCAAGTTCATCTACCCGACGATCGAGGACCTGCTCTCCCAGATGCAGCTCTGGGCCGAGGAGATCATCCCCGAGTACCGCTGAGGTCGGGACCTCGAGGTCCCTTGCGGGCCCACGGGCATCGACCGACGCCAGCCGCACGCGCCTCACCGCCCCTCGACGACGAGGGGCCACCGTTCCTACCAGCACCCGTCCCCCCGGGTCGACACGGATTGGACAGCGCACATGTCTCGCACTCTCACCCCGGCCGGACGGCGGAGGCTCGTCGCCCTCTCGGCGGCCGTCGCCCTTCCTCTCGTCCTGGTCGCCTGCTCCGCCGAGGACGGCGGCTCCGAGACCCCCGACGACGGCGGCGCCGCCGCCGGCGGGGAGACCGAGGCCCCGGCCGAGGCATGGGAGCCGGAGGAGGACATCCAGTGGATCGTCCCCTACAGCCCGGGAGGCGGCTTCGACACCTACTCGCGCGGCGTCGCGCAGGTGATGGTCGAGGAGGGGTACCTGCCGGACGGCATCGACGTCGTCATCCGCAACACCCCGCCGCTGCCGCAGGGCATCACGAGCATGTTCACCGCGGAGCCCGACGGCTACACCGTCGGCATCCTCCCGATGCCGGCCGCGATCGCGCAGCAGATCCAGGACCCCGACCTGGCGCGCTGGGAGACGGAGGAGTTCACCGTCCTCGGCAGCGTCGACGAGAACGCCTACGTGGTCTACGTCCCGGCGGACTCGGAGTTCGAGACCATCGAGGACCTCGTCGCCGGCAGCGACCTGCGCTCCATCACCGTGGAGGAGGGCTCGTCGTCGGCCCTCGCGACGGCCGCCACGATCGAGGCCCTCGGCCTGGACGCCACCGTGACGTACGGCGCCGAGGGGTCCTCCGAGGTGGTGGCCGCCGCCCTTCGCGGTGACGCGGAGTTCTTCGTCTACGGTGCGAGCGACGTCGTCGGGTTCATCGACTCCGGTGACGTCCGCCCGCTGCTCTTCCTGGGAACCGAGGACCAGCGCTCCGAGGAGCTGACGTGGCTCCAGGACGTGCCAGGTGCGGCTGACGCCGGCTACCCGGACCTCGAGGGCGTGGTCACCGAGCTGCGACTCATCGTCGCTCCGCCAGACCTGCCGGAGGAGGTGGCGACCTACCTCCGGGAGACCGTCTTCGAGGTCATGAGCAGCGACGCCTTCGCCGCGTGGGCGGAGACGGCGGAGCGGCCGATCGTGCCGCGGGACTGGGAGGCGGCGACGGAGGTCATGCTCGACCAGGTCGACCAGATGAAGGTCCTCGTCCCCGAGCTGAGCAGCTGACGGTTCTCCCCGGCTCTCAGCGACTCGGGCATCTCGCTCCCGCGAGTGCCCTCCCCTGACCAGGGAGCACACCTGTGGACTTCATCGACGGGCTATGGATAGCCCTCGCCGACATGCGGAGCTGGGCGTTCCTCCTCGCGTTCCTGCTCGGATGCATGAACGGCATGCTCACGGGTCTGCTCCCTGGTCTGGGGGGATCGGTCGGGATCGCGTTGATGATCCCGTTCACGTACGGGATGGACACGTCGTCCGCGATGGGCCTCTTCGTGGCCGCCCTCGCCGGGCAGTCCTTCACCGGCTCGATCACCGCGATCCTGCTCAACGTCCCAGGGTCGTCGCCGAGCGCCGCGACGACCTTGGACGGCTACCCGCTCGCACGCCAGGGGCGGGGCGGCTTCGCGATCGGGATCTCGGCCTCCGCCTCGTTCCTGGGTTCCCTCATCGGCACGATCGTCCTCATCGCCCTCATCCCTGCGGTGCGGAGCATCATCCTCGCGTTCTCCTTCCCGGAGTTCGCGATGCTGGGCGTGTTCGGCCTGGCCATCATCGCCATGGCTGCTCGCGGGTCCATGCTCAAGGGCGTCATCTCGGGGCTGCTCGGGATCCTCGTCTCCTTCGTGGGCTTCGCGCCGATCGGTGGCGACGTCCGTTACGTGTTCGACCAGCCTGCGCTGTTCAACGGGTTCGAGGTCGTCATCGTGCTCGTGGGGATGTTCTCGGTGACCGAGGCCCTGCAGCTCCTGCGGACCAACCAGCGGGTGGCGCAGAACGTCGCGCAGCTGAAGTTCGGTCGCAGCCAGGTCTGGGAGGGCGTCGTCTACACGCTCAAGCAGCCGTTCCTGCTCATCCGCAGCTCGCTCATCGGCACGGGGGTCGGGCTGGTGCCCGCGGTCGGCGGGACGGTCGCGGCATTCCTCGCCTACTTCCAGGCGGCGCGGACGTCGAAGGACGGCCGGTTCGGCCAGGGCGACCCCCGCGGGGTCCTGGCGCCCGAGGCCTCGAACGACGCCAAGGACTCGGGCTCGGCGCTGCCGAGCCTCGCGTTCGGCATCCCGGGCAGCTCGGACTGGGCCATCGTGCTCGGAGCGATGATCATCCACGGGGTCACCCCCGGGCCGAACCTCATCCGCGACCAGCCGGACATCGTGTGGATCGCGATCCTCGTCCTCATCGGCGCGAGCTTCCTGTCCTCGGCCCTCGGGCTCCTGTTCGGTCCTCAGCTGCTCCAGGTGACTCGGGTCCGGCCGGGACTGCTCTCGCCGACCGTGCTCATGCTCGCGGTCATCGGCGCGTACGCGCTGAACCTCAGCATCACGGACGTCGTCGTCTCGCTCGGCTTCGGACTTCTGGCCTACCTCATGCGCTCCGCGGGGATGCCGATCATCCCGTTCATCCTCGGCTTCATCCTCGGCCCGATGGTCGAGCGCTCGTACCTGCAGACGCTGGCGACCTTCGGCGGACTGAGCGGGTTCGTGACCCGACCGATCTCGCTGGTGCTCGTGATCCTCACGGTCGCCGTGCTCGTCTACGAGGTGGTCAACTCCCGTCGGGCCGGGAAGCGGTCGCGCGAGGAGCTGGCGGCGGGCGTCCGGTCCGCCACGCGACCCGTCTCCATCGTCCTGATGGTGCTGCTCGGGTCCGTCGCGCTCGCCGCGCTCGTGCTGGCGGGCGATTTCAGCGACCAGGCCCGGACGTTCCCCGTTCTCACGGCGGGCCTTCTCCTGGGCCTCGTGGCGGCCTACCTCGCCGTCGCGCTCCTGCCCGCGTTGCGCACCCGCCTCGGCGGGTTCATCGCGGACGGGCAGGGCGCCGAGGCGATGATGCACCACCTCGAGCAGGAGGCCGCGGAGCTGATCGACCGCTCCGCGGCGCCGGGGAGTGCCGGCGGGAGCGGGGGACCGGGGACCCGGGACACCTCCGGGGCGTCGGTCCCGGCACGCCGCACCGGCGTCCCGGCGCCCACCCTGGACGACGACGACTCGCCGGTCGTCGTCGGGGCGGCTGCCGACGAACCGCCCGACCCGGTCGAGGCAGCCCGCGAGCGCCGCGAGATGGACCGCCGGCTGCGGACGAGCCTGATCCTCACCGGGCTGCTCCTCGCGGGCAGCTGGCTCCTGGGCCTCGCGGTCGCTGTGCCGGTCGTCTTCGTCGGGTTCCTGCGGCTGGTGACGCGGGAGACCTGGCGCACCACGGTGGTCACGACGACCCTCGTCTGCGGGGCGCTCTACCTCGTGTTCGTCACCGTGCTCGGCGTTCCCGTCGAGGGCGGCTCCCTGCTGCAGTACTGACCGACGGCACGGACCGTGCGGTCGCGCGTGCGTGGCGGTCGACCTCGTGCCCGATCCTCCCGAGAGGTGACCGTGAGCCCCCGCCCCTGGCGCCCCCCGCTCGACCGGGCGCATCGTCCTCGTCGCGGCGACCGGCGCCGCGGTCGTGACCTCGGGCATCCAAGTCATCGCTCCGGGCATCCCCGTGATCCAGGAGCAGTTCGGCCTCAGCGCCGCACAGGTCGGTCTGCTGACGAGCGTGTTCCTGTTCCCCAGCATGTTCTCCGCGCTCGGTGCCGGTGCGCTGGCCGACCGCTTCGGCGTCCGGTCCGTGTTCACGGGGTCGATGCTCCTGTTCGCAGCCGGTGGCGCTCTGTCCATGGTGGCTCCGGACCTGGCCGTGCTCCTGCTCGCGCGGGCGGTGCAGGGCACGGCGTTCGGTGCGGTGCTGTCGCTGTCGGTGGCGGTCATCGGGCTGGTGGTCCCCACGGGGGCCGCGGCGGCGCGCGGCCAGAGTCGCCGGATCATCGCGATGGCCGTGGCGGAGGCGGTCGCCCCGGCCCTCGGCGGGGTGCTCATCGCCGTCGCGTGGTGGGCGCCCTTCGGCGTGACCCTGCTGGCCGCCCCTGCGGCCGTCCTCGCCTGGCTCTGGCTGCCGTCGGCGCGCCCGCCCCGGCGCTCCCGAGGGCAGGCCACCCGCGCCGTGCGGGAGTCCCCGGCTCTGGTCGGCGTCCAGGTCCTGGCGGCGGCACGCTTCGTCACCAAGTACGCGGTGCTCACCTACGTGGCGGTGCTCGGCGTCACGGGGCTGGGCATGTCGCCGGCGGCCGTCGGCCTGGCTCTTGGCGTGGCCTCGACGCTCGCCGCGGTCTCGGCCGCACTGACCGAGCGGCTCGCGCACCGGTGGACGTCCCCGCAGCTCATCGGTGGGAGCCTCGCGACGACGACGGCGAGCATGGTCGCGTTGGCGTTCGCGCCGTCGCCGGCGGTCCTCGTCGCTGCACTCCTGCTCTTCGGGCTCCAGGACGGCGTCTACGGCGTGGCGCACAACGTGCTGGTGACCGAGATGGCTCCGCCCGAGGCGCGGTCCACGTACACGGGGCTCACGGGGACGGTGCGCAACGTCGGGAAGTTCACCGCGCCGCTGCTCTTCGGTGCCGCGACCCTCGTCCTCACCGTGGGCCAGAGCTTCCTGGTGCTCGCCGCGGCGAGCGCCGCCGCGTCCACGGTGCTGCGACGCGTCGCGCGCGCCCACGGCGAGCGGGTGCCCCTGCGCGATGGGTGACGCCCTCGCGCTCGGGGCGCTGCTGATGTTCTCGTGCAACTCCTTCGTGGTCCGTGCCGCCACCCACCGCCTGGACCAACGCATCGGCTTCCTCGTCGCCCTCGCCGCGAACGTCGTCGTCGCCGGGCTGGCCGCTCTCGTGCAGCTCGCGGTCCGGGGCGGTTTCTCGCCCGTCGTCTGGTCAGCCGTCCTCTGGTTCGTGCTCGCCGGCCTCTTCGCCAGCTACCTGGGGCGCCGCGGGTACTTCCGGTCCGTCCAGACGATGGGCCCCTCGCGTGCCGCCGCGGTGCAGGTGATCAACCCCGCGTTCGCGGCCCTGTTCGCGTGGGTGCTGCTGCGCGAGGGGCTCGGCCGGGTGGACCTCGCCTCGATGGTGGTGATCATCGTCGGTCTGCTGCTCACCAACCGCGTGCCTCGGTCGGCCGACGCGCTCGCCGCACGGGGGCCCGGCGAGCGTGGGCGACGTATGGAGGCGATCCCGCCGGCGATCCTGCTGCCCGCCGTGCTGGCGGCGGTCTGGTACGCGCTGGGCAACGTGACGCGCGGGGGAGCGGTGCGCGCGTGGCCGGAGCCCGTTCTGGGCGGTCTCATCGGTGGGGTGGCAGGGATCGCGGTGTACCTGCTCTTCCACGTCGACATGGCCCGGCTCCGGGCGGACCTGCGCCAGGCCGACCGGCGTGGCCTGCTGCTCTGGGGTCTCGCCGGCGGCCTCGCCATCGGCGGTCAGATCATGGTGATCGGGGCGACGCTCTACATCCCCGTGGCCGTCGCCGTGGCCATCTCCGCGGCGGTGCCCGTCGTCGTGATCCCGGCCAGTGTGGTGTTCTTGCGGGACGTCGAGCAGATCCGCCCGGCGACCGTCGTCGGCGCGCTGCTCATCGTCGGTGGCGTCGCGACGCTCGTGCTGCGCTGAGAGGGCGCGCGACCGCGCCGTCAGCGGGTGGTGGCCCGCGCCGTCGGAAGGAGGGGCCGTGACCGGTCGGACGGAGGGCGCGCCGCCGGCGCGGCCCGTCGTGACCGGCGTGGTCCTGGCCGCCGGAGCCGGCCGCCGGTTCGGGGGCCCGAAGGCGCTCGTGCCCGGGTGGTTGGCGGACCGGTGCAGCGCGCTGGCGGACGGAGGGTGCACCGACGTCGTCGTCGTGCTCGGGGCGTCCGCGTCGGAGGCGAGCCGGCTCGTGCCACCGGGGGCGAGGGTGGTCGTGGCGCGGGACTGGGAGCGCGGGCTGTCCGCGTCGCTCGCCGCCGGACTGGCCGCCGCGCGGGACGGCGGCGCCGTGGCCGCGCTGGTCGTCCTCGTGGACACCCCGGGTCTGACCGCGCGAGCCGTCGAGCGCGTGCTCGAGGCCACGCGCGGCTCATCCGATGACACGGACCTGTCCACGGCGCTCGCCCAGGCGACGTACGACGGTGTCCCCGGTCACCCCGTCCTGCTCGGGCGGGGGCACTGGGACGCGGTCCTCACCGGGGCCGACGGCGACCGCGGCGCGCGGGACCACCTGTCCCGGGCGGACGCGTTGCGCGTGCCGTGCGAGGACGTCGCCGACGGCCGGGACGTGGATGTGAGGGCTCCCGGGCCCCCCTGAGAGCGCGCCCCCGCGCATCGAGGGGCGGCTCTTCCGCTCGTGACGGGCGCTCGTATCATGGATCCACGTCGCGGGTGCCGCGGCCGAGGGTCCGTGGCCGGAGGAGGTCCCATGAAGGACGTGCTGCCGGAGCTGCACCGCTGGTGGTGCGCCGGCCGTCCGGTCGCCATGGCGACCGTGGTGCAGACCTGGCGCTCCGCGCCCCGCCCGGCCGGCGCGACGATGCTCGTCGGGCCCGACGGCGAGGCGGTCGGCTCGGTCTCGGGCGGGTGCGTCGAGGCGGCACTGCACGAGCTCGGGACGGAGGTGCAGCGCACCGGCGTGCCCGTGCTGCAGCGCTACGGGGTCTCCGACGACGACGCCGGCGCGGTGGGCCTCACGTGCGGCGGGACGCTGGACGTCTTCGTGCAGCGCGTCGACCCGACGGCGTTCCCGGAGCTGGAGGACGTGGTGGCGGCGGTGGGCGCCGGCATCCCGGTCGCGGTGGCGACGGTCGTGGCGCACCCGGACCCCGCCAGGGTGGGCCGGCGGCTCGTCGTCGTGGAGGACCGCGGCGAGGTCTCGTGTCACGGCGGTCTCGGGGGCCGGCGGCTCGACGACGCTGTCCGGGAGGACGCGCGCGGCCTCCTCGCCGCCGGCCGCACCGGGGTGCTCACCTACGGACCGGACGGCGAGCGACGGGGCGAGGGCGCCCGGGTGCTCGTCGAGGCGTGGGCGCCGGCACCGCGCATGATCGTGTTCGGTGCGATCGACTTCGCCGCGGCCCTCGCCCGGATGGGCGCGTTCCTCGGGTACCGCGTGACCGTCTGCGACGCGCGCCCGGTGTTCGCCACGGTCGCGCGCTTCCCCGAGGCGCCCGACGTCGTCGTCGACTGGCCGCACAGGTACCTGCGCGCGCAGGCGGACCGCGGGCTCGTGGACGGCAGGACCGTCCTGGCGGTGCTGACGCACGACCCGAAGTTCGACGTGCCCGTCCTGGAGGTCGCGCTCCGCCTCGACGTCGCGTACGTGGGCGCCATGGGATCGCGCCGCACGCACGAGGACCGGCTGGCGCGGCTGCGTGCCGCAGGTGTCCAGGAGCACGAGCTCGCCCGGCTCTCGTCGCCGATCGGGCTGGACCTCGGCGCGCGGACCCCGGAGGAGACGGCGGTGTCGATCGCGGCGGAGGTGATCGCGCGGTCCTGGGGGGGACGGGGTGCGCCGCTGTCCGCGGTGGAGGGCCCGATCCACCATGACCTGTCAGGACTGCCGGTGCTGTGACCCCGGTCGGCGCACCCCCTCCGCCCGCCGGTGGGGCCGGGCCGGCCGGCGCGGCCAGCCCGCGCATCAGCGCTGCTCAGGGCCTCCGCGGGCGACCTGGGACCTCCGTCGCCCACCGTTTCCGCAGGTTGCTGGATTTTGGATTCGAAATGCGTAATACTTTCGGAGGCCGCTCGACAGGGCGCGCTCGCGTGCCGCACCGCCGCGGCGGGACGGGACGGACGGCCCGACAGGAGACGTGGACCTGGTGACCAGGGCCGGAGCGGTACCTCCGCAGCGCCGCGGCGGTACCTGGACGAAGGGTTGAGGATGCGCACCACCGAGGTGACCTTCTACAGCGAGGGCGACGAGGTCGCCGGGCTCTGGCGCACGCCGGACGACGGCTCGGGCCCGTACCGGGCGATCGTGCAGGGCCCGGGCTGGCTCGGCCTCAAGGACGCGAAGCTGTACGTCCGGTACCACCAGGCGCTCACCGACGCCGGCTTCGCGGTGCTCGTGTTCGACTACCGCGGGTTCGGCGACTCGGCGGGCGACAAGGTGATCTCGCCCGGCCGTCAGCTCCAGGACCTCGTCAACGCGGTCACCTACCTGACGACGCGCGACGACGTCGTCGCGGACGCGATCGGCGTCTTCGGCACCGGCGGCACCGGGGGCGGCAACGCGATCCTCCTCGCCGACGTGGACGCGCGGGTCAAGGCGGCGGTGAGCCAGGTCCCCGTCTCGGACGGCACGGACTGGCTGCACCGGATGCGCTCGGAGTCGGAGTGGCTGCAGTACCTCAAGGACCTCGCCGAGGACCGCAGGCTGCGCGTCACGGCCGGGCAGGGCCGGATGGTCCACCCCCGCGAGGAGATCATGATCCCGACCGCGGAGCGCAAGACGACGACGATCAAGGCCGACGTCGACGACCGCATCCCCAGCTCGGTGCCGCTGTCCTGCGCCGAGGAGATCATGGCCTACCGGCCGATCGACTCGGCCCGTCGCCTCACGACCCCGCTCCTGGTCATCGGCGTCGAGGGAGACGCCACCACCCCGACCGACCACGCGGTCGCGCTCTACGACGCCGCGCGGGGACCCAAAGAGCTGATCATGCAGAACCACACGACGCACTACGCCGCGTACGACCGGTACTGGGAGCAGACGACGCCGCGGATCGTCGACTGGTTCGACCGCTACGTGCGCCCCGCCGACGTCGTCGTCCGCAGCAGCGCCGGGAGCACCGGCGACCACACCGAGACCATGGAGGTCCCCTCATGAGCGTCGACCTGAGACTGTCCGGCGGGACGGTCGCCACCCCGAGCGGCTCGGTGGAGGCCGACCTCCTCGTGCACGGCGGGAAGATCGCCGGACTGGTGAGCCGCGACACGCCCGTCGAGGCGACGACGACCGTCGACGTCACGGGCAAGCACGTGCTCCCGGGCATGGTCGACGTCCACGTGCACACCCGCGAGCCGGGGTACGAGCACAAGGAGAACATCGAGACGACGTCGCGGCAGGCGGCCGCCGGCGGGGTCACGACGATCTTCGGCATGCCGAACCTCAACCCGCCGACGACGAACGTCGAGACGCTCACGGACGTGTTCGAGCGCTACGCGAAGACGTCGATCGTCGACTGGAACCACAACCCCGCCCCGACGCAGTGGGACGACATCCAGGCGATGGCCGACATGGGCATCAACGCCTACAAGATCTACATGGTCGTCGACACCGGCCGCACCTACCCGCATCCCGCCGGCACCGGCATGCACGACCACGGCCACCTCCTGCGGATGATGGACGAGATCGCCAAGACGGGGAAGCGGTTCATCATCCACCCGCACGACCAGGCCCTCATGGACTACATCGAGGGGGAGGTCCTCGCCCGGGGCGAGAACACGCCGCAGGGCTACGCGTCCGCCTACGCCGCGCGCAGCGGCGTCATCTGGGACACGGCGATCGACGTCATCCTCCGCCTCTCGGAGGCCGCCGACTGCCCGATCCACATCGCGCACATCCAGACTAAGCGGTCCATCGAGGCGGTGCGGCGCGCCAAGGCGCGGGGCGTCGACGTGACCTGCGAGGTCAACCACTGGGGTCCGTTCCTGTCCACGTGGGACGACGTGGAGCGGCTCGGCCCGTACGCGCTGTCCTACTGGGTCCCGGACGAGGGCCGCGAGGCCATCTGGCAGGGCATGCGCGACGGGACGATCGACATGTGCTCCTCCGACCACGCGCCGCACACCCGCGAGGAGAAGGAGGTCGGCTGGACCGAGATGTGGAGCGCCCACACCGGCACACCGGGCATCCAGTACTACTACCCGCTCCTGCTGGACGCGGTGAACAAGGGGCAGCTCACGCTCGAGCGCGTGGTGGACCTGGTCGCGACCCGACCGGCCGCCTCGTTCGGGCTCGCCGGGCTCAAGGGCGAGCTGACCGTCGGGGCCGACGCGGACGTCGTCGTCGCCGACATGGCCTCGCCGTGGACCATCACCCACGACGGCGTCCTGTCCAAGATCGGATGGACCTGCTACGACGGGCGCGAGATCTCCGCCCGCATCGACCGGACCTACGTCCGCGGCACCGAGGTGTTCGCCGACGGCCAGGTCACCGGCACGCCAGGACACGGCCGGATGGCCGCCGCGAACCACGGAGGTAACTGACCATGAAGTTCGGACTCCTGCTGCCCCACTTCGGCGAGCACGCCAACAAGCACAACATCATCGAGGGGGCGAAGGCCGCCGAGCAGATCGGGTTCGACTCGGTCTGGGTGCGCGACCACCTCGTCTTCGAGCCGCACGGGGAGATGGAGAAGCCCAACCGGGAGTTCTACGACGCCCTCACCGTGCTCACGGCGATCGGCGCGGTGACGGAGAAGATCCAGCTCGGCACCGGCTCGCTCATCCCGTTCCGCCACCCGCTCGTGACGGCGCTCATGGCGGGGACGATGTCCCAGCTCGTGGGCCCGGACCGGATCATCCTCGGCTGGGGTGCCGGTACCTTCGACCACGAGTTCGAGGCGATCGGCTGGGGCGACCTGGACCGCGTCGAGCTCGTCCGCTCCAACGCGAAGATCCTCGAGAAGGTCTTCACGGAGAACGAGGTCGACTACGACGACGGCGTCTTCTCCTTCACCGACGTCTCCATCGAGCCGAAGCCGCTGGGCGGCAGGCTGCCGTTCTGGTACTGCGGCGCGACCCCCCGCTCCGCGCGTCTCGCTGTCGAGTTCTGCGACGGCTGGATGCCCGGTCGGATCAGCATGGGGACGCTGAACAAGCGGGTCGAGACCATGCGCGAGCTCTCTGCGGAGCAGGGCAAGAAGATGCCCACCGTCGCGGTCATCCCGCCGACGAGCATCGAGCGGACCCGCGAGGAGGCGCTCAAGCACGTCAACATCCCCGGCCTGCTCGCCTGGGCCAACAAGGCCAAGTTCGCCGTCAAGCCGCCGTCGGGCCGGTTCGAGACGGCGGAGGACCTCGAGGGCCAGCTCATCGTCGGCAGCCCGGACGAGGCCGTCGAGGAGCTCAAGAAGTTCGAGGCCGCCGGGGTCGAGCACCTCGTCTTCGACTTCCGGTTCAAGTTCGACAAGTGGTTCGACCAGATCGAGCTGCTGGGCAGCGAGGTGCTGCCGAAGTTCCGCAGCGCCTGACCCGCACGCCACACGACGGGGCACGGCCCGCCGCGTCCGGTTCGTCCGGGCGGGTGGGACGTGCCCCCCGTCGTGCGCCCGGCCGCCCCTCCCGGAGAACCATCAGAACGCCGACGACGACGCCCGCGACCGCGCCGACCACGGTCCCCGAGCCCTCGACGAGGCTCGAGCACGACCTGCTCGGGGAGCCTCCGGGCGTCCGGCCCGCGGCGCTGCTCGGGCCGCCGCCGGGCGGCGTTCCCTCCTCCCGCACGGCCCGGCTGACGACGCCTCACCGGTCCTCCCTGCCGCCCCCGGTGACCGGCGCGCTCAGGAGTGACGGTGCGGGCCGTGGCGGGCGCCGATGCGGTGCAGGAGGTCGTGCACCGTCTCGTCGTCGAGGCGGTAGACCACCAGGCGCCCCTCGCGGCCGGCGCGCACCCAGCCCCGCTCGCGCAGCAGGCGCAGGGCGTGGGAGACCGAGCTGTCGCTCATCCCGACCGCCGCCGCGAGGTCCGACACGCACAGGCCGCCCGTCCGGTGCAGGGCGAAGAGCAGCCGCAGCCGGGTCGGGTCGGACAGCAGGGCGAACCGGCCCGCCCAGCCCTCGAGGTCCGCGATCTCGTCGATGGCCGCGAGGGCGGCGGCGACGGCGCGCGGGTCGACGTGCCGCGCCGCCTCGTCATGGGGGGCGTCCTGGTCGCGCGGGCCAGGCTCGGTCCCCGTCCGCCCGGTGCCGATCACCGTGGCCCCGGCGCGCGGTGCGGATCGTGAGCGTCCTGGGTGTGCCGGGAGTGCTGGGCGTGCTGGGCGTGGGGCGCGTCCGGCGCAGCCCACCCGGTGACGGCCCGCAAGCCGTGGGGTGTCATGCCGAAGGGCAGCTCGAGGCGGTGGCGGCGCAGCAGGTCCTCGTCGCCGAGGAGGGCCCCCGTCGGGCCGTCGGCCACGACGGTGCCGACGTCGACGACGACCGTGCGCGGGCACAGCTCGAGGGCGAGCGGAACGTCGTGGGTGATGACGAGCTGGGTCACCGGCAGGCCGCGCAGCACCTCGACGAGCTCGCGTCGCCCGGCCGGGTCGAGGTTGCTCGTCGGCTCGTCGAGGACGAGCACGTCCGGGTCGGTGGCCAGGACCGTCGCCACGGCGACCCGGCGGCGCTGGCCGAGCGACAGGTGGTGCGGGGGCCTGCCCTCGACGCCGGCCATCCCGACCGCTGTCAGGGCACCGTGCACCCGATCCTCCAGCTCGTCGCCGGTCACGCCCAGGTTCGCCGGCCCGAACGCGACGTCGTCCCAGACGGTCTGCGAGAACAGCTGGTCGTCCGGGTCCTGGAACACCAGGCCGACGCGGCGTCGGATCTCCCGCAGCGTGGCGCGGTCCTGGGGGGCCAGGCGCAGCCCGCCGACGTCGACCGTGCCCGCGCCACCGGACAGGATGCCGTTCAGGTGCAGGGCGAGCGTCGTCTTCCCGGCGCCGTTCGGGCCGAGCAGCGCGACGCGCTCCCCGCGCTCCATCACGAGGTCCACGCCGTGCAGCGCCTGGCGCCCGTCGGGATAGGCGAACGCCAGGCCCCGGACGGCCAGGGCGGGGGGTGCCGGCGTCGTCGTCCCGATGTCATGGAGTGCCGTGACCGGGTGGCTCATGCGAGCACCCACCCGACCGCGAGGGTCGTGGCCGCGAGGACGGGCAGGACCGCGGCCACGGCGGGGTGCGTCGTGGCGACAGGACGGGCGGCAGCGATCCGGAGCCCGCTCCCGCCACCGCGCGCCAGCATCGCCAGGTGCACGCGCTCCCCGCGCTCGTAGGTCCGGACGAAGAGGGCGCCGGCGACGCGCACCGCCGCCGCGAGCCGCGCCCGCCGCTGCGGGGGCAGTCCGCGCGCCTCCTGGGCGACCTGCATCCGGTGCAGGTCCTGCCGGACGATCCCGAGGTACCGCACCATGAAGGAGACGATCGCCACGAGCGTCCCGGGGACGCGCAGCGTGCGCAGGGCCGCGACGAGGTCGGGGACCGTCGTGGTCCTCGCCAGCACGACCGACGCGACCACGCCGAGGGTCGCCTTCGCCAGGACGTTCCATCCCGCGAGGAGCCCGGCCGCCGACAGGCTGAGCCCGAGCACCTCGGTGCGGGGCCCGAGCGCGACGAAGGGCAGGACGACGGCGAACGTCACGAACGGCAGCTCCACGCTCATGCCGCGCAGCACGGTCCGGGCGGGCAGCCGGGCAGCGACGACGGCGGCGAGGAGCAGGACCGCGTAGACGCCGAAGGCCCAGAACCAGGCCGCCGGCGTCGCCACGACGACGAGGACGAGGGCGACGTGCGCCACGAGCTTCGCCGGCGCCGGGAGGCGGTGCACCGGCGACGGGGCGCCGGCACCTGGCGGGGCCGGACGGCTGCGGGCGAGACGCGCGGGAGGCTCGGTGACCCGGTCGACGAGCCCGACCGCGCCCTGGGAGGCGACGGGGCCGACGGCCTCGACGAGGCCGACGCTGTGACGGTGCACGCCCGGCCGGTCAGCCACGAGGTGCTCCGACGGCGCCGGACACCCCGCGCCGGGAGCGCCCGGCCAGACGGAAGAGCGCCAGACCGACCACCACCGTGGCCGCCACACCGACCAGGCCCGCCGCCCACACCGGGATGCCGCCGACCGCGCCGTAGTCGGCGAGCGCGGACGTGCCGAGCAGGTGGTCCCTGGCCGTGCCGAGGAAGCCGGTCTGCTCGGCGACCTGCTCGAGGCCGTCCGGGTCGGAGCTGGCGAGCGGGGCGCCGACGACGACCAGGAGCACGCTCGCGACGGCCAGCCCGGCAAGGACGACGCGGGGCGCGGGTCGGCGCCGGGGACCGCCGGAGGTCGGGCGGCCGTGCACCGGGCCCCCGCCGGCGCTCGGGAGCGGCTCCCCGGATGCGCTCGTGAGGACCGGTCGCAGGTCGTGCACGGCCCGGACGAGGTCGGGACGGACGGCCACCACGGCGCCGACCGTGAGCGCCGTGATCGTCGCCTCGCCTGCACCGATGAGTGCGTGCCAGCCGAGCATCGCTGCCGTGAGGGCGCCCAGCGGGACCGGCGCGGCACCGCCGGCCGCGTAGAGGGCCACGAAGAGCGCGGCCGCCGCGACCACGGAGGCGAAGGCCCCGACCGCCGAGGCGGGGACCGCGGAGCGCGGTCGGCGGGGGAGCAGGCGCAGCGCTGCCCGCGTCGCGAACCACCCGACCGCGACGGCGGTCACGCCGAGGAGGGTGATGTTCGTCCCGAGGGCCGTCAGGCCGCCGTCGGCGAAGAGCAGAGCCTGGACGAGGAGGACGACGGAGACGCTGAGGACGGCCGTCCACGGCCCGACGAGAACCGCGGCGAGCGCCCCGCCCATGAGGTGCCCGCTCGTGCCGAGGCCGACGGGGAAGTTGACCATCTGGCCCGCGAACACGAACGCGGCCGTCATGCCGGCGAGCGGGACGGCCCGCTCGTCGAGCTCGTGCCGGCCGCGGTGCAGGGCCACGCCGATCGCCGTCGCGGCCACGACGCCCGTGGTCAGGGAGGTCGGGACGTCGAGGAAGCCGTCAGGGACGTGCACAGGTGGTCCTCCGGGACTGGGGGCACGACCACGACCTCAGCGTCGTGATTCTGTATCCAACATATGCACACCTGAGCGGATGTTCAAGTATCCCTTCGCACCCGGGTCCAGGGCGGCTCGACGGACGACGGCCCCCGGTCCAGTACTGACCCGCGAACGCCCCGGCCGAGGAGCTCCTCGTCGGCGGGCGTCGCGGCTTGGGCGCAGCGCGCCGAAGGGTGTATCTATGTATCCAAGATACGCGTGCGCCGACGCGCGCGGTCCGCGCCGAGCGACGCGGGCGGCCGCCGGCGGGGTCCCCGAGCGAAGGGTGGTTCCACGGTGGTCGAGCTCTCACGCCGAGAACGGATCGTCGCCTACACCACCGGCGGCTTCGGCCTCAGCATGAACGCCATCCTCTATCTCCTGGTGCCCCTGCGTGCGTCCGAGCTCGGGGCGAGCATCGGCGTCATCGGGCTGCTCGTCGGCACGAAGGCCCTTGCCGAGACGGTGCTCTCGGTGCCGATCGGCGCCTTCATGGACCGCACCGGCCCCCGGAAGGCCCTCCTCATCGGCACGCTCGGCACCGCGGTCATCGGCGTGGCGATGGCGCTCGCGCCGTCCGTCCTCCTGCTGTTCGTGCTCCAGCTGGCGATGGGGGTGGTCCGGCCGCTGGGCTGGTTGGGCGGCCAGTCGTACGCCGCCGGGATGCGCGGGGGGAAGTCCCGCGCCTACGACACGGGCAAGTTCGGCTTCGCCGCGAACGTCGGCCAGATCGTGGCGCCGCTCGTCGCGGGTGCTGTTGCCGGCCTCGCGGGCACGGCGGCGGCGTTCCTCGTCGTCGTGGCGTGGGGCCTGGTCTTCTTCGCCCTCTCCTGGACGCTGCCGGACGCGGGCCGGGCCGCGACGACGAAGGACAGCGGGTCCGGCTTCGGCGCCGCCGGGACGCTCCTGCGCATCCAGGGTGTGCAGGTCGTCATGCTGCTGACCTTCACCCGGCTCTGGATCCCGGCCGTGTGGTCGGCCTTCTTCCCGCTCTACCTCGTGAGCGAGGGCCTCTCGCCGGCGCTCGCGGGCTCCGTCCTGTCGTTCATGGGCGTCGCGGCGAGCGTGACCTCGCTGCTGACCGGTCGTATCGCGGCGCTGGGCGGCCCGATCGGTGTCACCGCGTTCTCGCTGCTCGTGTCGCTGCTCGGGGTCGGGCTCTCCGGGGTGTGGGCATCGGTCCCGCTCGCGTACGTCGTCGCGGCCCTCGTCGGCTTCGGCCAGGGGCTGAGCCTGCCGATGCTCATCACTCTCACCAGCCAGGCGGTGCCCGCCGAGGTGCGGAGCCTTGCCCTCGGGCTGCGCTCCGGTGTGAACCAGGCAGCCGCGACGCTCGCGCCCGTCATCGTCGGCCCGCTCATCGGTGCCACCGGCGCCGGCGTCGGGTTCCCCGTGGCCGCCGTCATCGGGGGGCTGTTCATCGCCGGTGCCCTGGCCAGGGGTCGGGGAGCGGTCGTGGAGGACGCGGAGAGGCCCGCGACCTGACCGCCGGGAGGAGCCGGCGGCCGGTCGCGGGCCCGTCGAGCGGCCCGGGAGCGACGACGCGGAGACGCACGTCCCCGGGCCGTCAGGCCCAGCTGTCCCAGACGGCGCCGCAGTCGCCGCACTCCACGAGGATCGGTGTGGCGCCCCGCGCGTCGGGCTCGGAGCGGCTGATCTCGAACGCGGCCGCGGAGCCGCACTCCGGGCAGCTCTCGCCCTGGACCGCCCTGTGCCCGGCTTCGACGGGCGTCTCGGCCACCTCGACCCGGTAGGAGACGCCGAAGACGACGACGCCGCCCCCGCTCTGGTCCAGCACCGCCTGGACGTCGCTGTCCGTGGTGGGGTTGAGGTCGCCGTCCTGCACGGCGACGATCACGTGCGGTGCGTCTGCGAACTCCTGCGACATGCGGGCAGCCGTGAGCGCTGCGACGTCGCCGTCCGCGTTGGCCAGGACGTGCCCCGGCACCGGCTGCGTGAGCGTCCCGGTGGGCACCGCGTCGGCCGGCAGCGCGTCCCACACGATGGCCCGCAGGCCGCGTCCGGCGTTCGCCGGGTCGACGGGGCGGAACGGCAGATCCGGCGGGACGACCTCGTGCCCGTGCCCGTGCGCGTGGCCGTGGCCGGTCCCGTGGTCGTGCCCGTGGCCGTCGTCGTGCCCTGGGTGTTCGCCACGGCCGGGCAGGGGCCCGCGGGTCTCGATGTGCGCTCCCGCCGGGGGCCGGACCGGCTCGTGCTCGTGCTCGTGATGGTCCACCGTCGCTCCTTCGTTGGGCGGCGTCCGGGGGCGGACGCGGCCAGGCGGGGTTCGGACACGGCGGTGCCCCGCGACGCCGGGGCGTGCGGGGCACCGCCGTCGTGGTCAGTCCGCGCGGGTGATGAAGCCCTCGGGACCGAACCGCACGCCGTCCTCCGGGTTGATGCTGTAGTGCGAGTACGGCGAGAACTTCTTCGCCGCGATCTCCTTCTCGACCTCCTCCATCGGCATGTGGATGCCGGCCTCGACCTTCCGGTCCAGCCCCAGCCAGTCCAGCATGCGCTTGTTGGTGATGCCCATGTAGAGAACCGGGCCGTCACCGGAGTTCACGTGCGTGTGCCACTGCATCGTGGGGATGAAGAGGAAGTCGCCCTGCTCCCAGGGGTACCGCTCGCCCTGCACCTCGCTGTGGCCGACACCCTTGATGATGTAGATCGCGGCCTCGTTGTGGTGCTTGTGCAGACGGGTCTGCTGCCCCGGGGCGAGCTCGGAGATGTGCAGCTGGATGGAGCGGAGCGGCAGGTCGACGTCGCGTGCCGGGTGGCGCCGGTCGCGGTCGGAGTACAGGTCGAGGTGCGGCTGGCGGTGGATGATCGTCTTCGCCTCGAGCGGCCGCACCTCCTCCTCGTGGTAGTGCAGCTTGCCCGTGCGGCGCGGGCCCGTCGGGTCTCCGCCGGGTGCGTGCGGGTCGTGCTCCTCGTGCCCGTGCCCGTGGCCGTGGCCGTGGTCGTGGTCCGCCATGAAGACTCCTGTCGCCGAGGGTCCGCCCGGTTGGGGACCCGGTGGTGCGATCGACGTCGGCCGGCACGGGCTGCAGGCGGTCACGGAGATCGCGGGCGGTCCCGGGCGCGCGACGTCGGGCGTGCGGGAGCCCAGCCCATCGCATCGGTGCCGGACTGTCAAGGATTCTGGATACATTATCGAGACCAGCCTGAACAGGAGGTCGAGGTGGCGCCACGGACCGGTTCCGACGCGCAGGGTGACCCCGACGCGGGCCGCCCCCGGGGGGCGTGGCGGTTGCTGGGCAACCGTCGCTTCGCTGCGTACTGGCTCGGGGGCCTGGTCTCCGGACCGGGGACGTGGTTGCACAACGTCACCGCCTCCGTCCTCGTGCTCGAGCTGACGGGCTCGCCGTTCATGGTCGGCGTCGTCAACTTCGCGACCTTCATCCCGCTCCTCCTCTTCAGCCTGCCGGCCGGCGTGCTCGGCGACCGGGTGGACCGCCGTCTGGTCGTCGGCGTGGCCTGCACGGTCGCGGGGGCGACCGCCGGGACGCTCGCCTGGGTCGCCGCCGCCGAGCGACTCAGCGCGGGTCTGCTGATCGGGTTCTGCTTCCTCCTCGGCACGGCGCAGGCCGTCAACAAGCCGGCGCACGGCGCGCTGCTCCCCACACTGGTGAGCCGTGCCGAGCTGCCGCGGGCCACCGCGCTCAACGTCCTGCAGTTCCAGTTCGGACAGGTCGCCGGACCGGGGCTGGCGTCGCTGCTGCTGCTCGTCGGGACACCGGCGCAGGCATTCGCCCTCAACGCCGTCAGCTTCCTCGGTCCCGTGGTGTCGATGGCCTTCGTCGGCCCCCGGCGGCGGCGTGGAGGGAGCACGGACGCCGCGGCCCCGCCGACGGCGCGAGCGCCCGCTCGGGCGCCGTCGATCAGCGAGGGCCTGCGGGTCATCATGGACAGCCCCGTCATGCCGGCGATGGTCCTCGCCGTCGTCCTGACGAACGGCGCGGTCGAGGCGTTGCGCACGCTCGCACCCACGATCGCCGCCGGGAGAGCGCTGCCCGAGGCGGCGGGGGTGATCATCATGGGCTACAGCGTGGGCGCGCTCCTCGGCCTCGTCGGGTTCGGCACGGTGGAGCGCCGCCTGGCGCCGGCCTGGCTGCTCCCGACGGCCTTCGCCCTGCAGGTGGTGGGGCTCGTCGGTGTCGCGGCGGCGCCGTCGCTCGCCGCTACCGTCGTCGCGGCCGCCCCGATCGGGCTGGGCTTCGCCCTGAGCACGCCGCTCCTCAGTGCGGGGCTGCAGACGCTGGCGCGGGAGGACCATCGCAGTCGCGTCATGGCGGTCTTCTCCATGGCGCACCTCGGCATGCGCCCGTTCTTCGCGCTGGCCGCCGGCGGTCTGGCGACGGTCTCCGGGGCTCCGCCGACCCTGCTCGCCTTCGCGGTGCTCGCCCTGGCCGCCGCGGTCTACACGCGCCGTCGGCGGCTCCAGCGGCCGCCCGACTGACGTGGGCCTCCGCGGTCGCGGGCACCTGTGAGGTGGAGCCCGGCCATCACTCCGGCGTCCCCGTGGACAGGAGCGCTCGGGCCGGTTGCCGCTGGATACGAAATCCAGAATACTGCGAGCACACGACCGCCGCCGGCGATCACCTCCCGACGAAGCGAGGTCACGGCATGCAGCAGCGCGTGTGGGACGCCTTCCTCACCGAGCAGGACAAGGCACACCTCGCGGCAGCAGGGACGAAGGGCACGTACGGCTTCGGCCGCAAGGCCGCGGTCCTCTCCGTCGACAACTACCGCAAGGCCATCGGCGACGAGCCGCTGCCCCTCCTGGAGTCCGTCAGGACGTGGCCCGGCAGCACCGGCCTGGCGGGGTGGGAGGCGCTGGAACGGACGCGACCCGTCCTCGCGGCAGCGCGGGCGAACGGGGTGCCCGTCATCCACGTGACCGCGCTCGACAAGGACGAGGCCGGGATGCCGGGCTGGGGCGCCCGCCTGGGCGGCCGGCACGACTCGCGGCCGCGGACGCCGGAGGAGCTGGACCGGCACCGCAGGCGACTGGACATCGTGGAGCAGGCGGCACCCGAGCCGGGTGAGGTGGTCCTGCGCAAGACGGGACCCAGCGCCTTCTTCGGCACGCCGTTGGCCGCCCACCTCATCGGGGAGGGGATCGACACCCTCATCGTCGTCGGCGAGAGCGTCAGCGGCTGCGTCCGCGCGACCGTCGTCGACGGCTGCAGCCTGCGCCTGCACATGATCGTGGTGGAGGACTGCGTCTACGACCGGCACGAGGCGTCGCGTGCCATCAACCTCTTCGACATGGACCAGAAGTACGCCGACGTCCTCGACTCGGCCCACGTCATCGCCTGGCTCGAGGGCCCGCGCCCCGTCGCTCCGGACTGAGGCGGAGCCGGCCCCACACGCCGGGCCGCTTCCTTGACGTGATGCAGATCACCCCTTACGTTCACGATCTGAATACGAAATACGGGATGTGTTCGAAGGTTTCGACCGAGAGCGCATCTCACACGGTCTCCGCTGAGCCCGGGTCGAGTCCTGGCAGCGCACCGCGGCGCATCGCGCCGCCTCCCGGTCGACGACGACCGGTCACCCCGTTCAGCCCCGCTCGTCGGCCCGTCCGACGCGCATCAGCCCGACGGTTCCCCCGCGGTGTCAACGGCGACTCCGCACCTCGGGCACAGCACGAAGGAGCCCGCACCTCATGTCCCTGCACCGCGACCGTCACCGCTCAGCGGTTCTCGCCGCCTCTGCCGGTGGTCTCCTGATCCTGGTCACCGCCTGCGCCTCGCCGACGGAGAGCACGCCGGACCCGGCCGCTGAGGGTGGGGGCGGAGGCGACGTCTGCGCCGAGAGCGCCGCCGTCGACCTGGCCGAGCGGGCCGGATCCCTCGAGGGGTCCGAGCGGGAGGACCTCCTGCTGGAGGAGGCGGTCGCCGCCCGCGACGGCGCCGTCGACTTCTACACCGAGATCAACGACCCGCAGGTCATCGTCGACGCCTTCGAGGAGAAGTACGGCGACCTGACGGTCAACGTGTACCGCGCCGGCAGCGAGCAGATCCGCCAGCGCGTGCTCGAGGAGTCCGACGCCCGCTTCTCCGGCGCTGACCTCATCGAGATGGACACGCTGGAGATGGCCATCCTCGACGAGAACGCGCTGCTCGCCCCGGCCGCCTCCCCGCTCGTGGAGGAGCTCTCGGAGGCGGCTCGGTTCGACAACTACATCGGTGACCGGCTCAGCTACATCGTCCCCGGCTGGAACACGAACGCCGTCTCCCCGGAGCAGGTGCCGCAGTCGCTGGAGGACTACGCCACGTTCGACGCGGGCAAGCTCGCGCTCGAGGGCAGCGACGTCTTCTGGTTCGCCGGGATGGTCATGCACATGGAGTCCGAGGGCAAGACCCGCGAGGAGGCCGTGCAGGTGTTCAAGGACCTGGCCGCGAACGCCGACATCACGTCGGGCCACACCACCACCACCGAGCTCGTCGTGGCGGGGCAGTACGCCATCGCCCCCAACCACTACGTCCACCGCCTGCTCGAGCTGCAGGGCAAGGGCGCGCCGATCGCGTGGGACCCGGTGAACATCCCGGTCGTCGCCGAGATCACGGCCACCTCGGTGCACTGCCTGTCGGACAACCCCGCCGCGGCCATGCTCCTGCAGGACTTCATCCTCAGCGCCGACGGCGGCCAGCAGATCTTCATCGACGAGGGCCGGACGCCGGCCAACGAGTCCATGGCCCAGGAGACGCTCGGAGGCGTCGACATCGACCCGCTGGTGGTCGACGTCGCGGACGTGGCGGACAACTACGCCGAGTGGGCGGAGCTGTGGGACGAGGTCGTCCGCGGCGGTAACGCGGCATGACGGCCCTGGTCAACGCACCGAACGCCGTCGTCGGCGACGCGGCCGCCCCCGTGGCGCCGCGTCGCCGGCGGCCCACCGCCACCGGCGTCATCGGGGTCGTGGCCCTCGTGGTCGTCGGCTACCTGGTGCTGTCCCCGCTGTTCTACCTGGTCTGGCGGGGCCTGACGACAGGTGAGGGCTTCAGCTTCGCGAACATCGTCGCGGCGTACAGCGTCTCGGGCACGCCGGAGATGGTCGGGAACTCGTTCGTCTTCGCGTTCGGCTCCGCGGCGGTGAGCGTGATCAGCGGGACGGCGCTGGCCTTCTTCTGCACCCGGACGAACGCGCCGCTCAAGCCGTTGCTCTACGCGGCGTCGATCGTGCCGCTGATCGTGCCCGGCATCCTGTTCACCATCTCGTGGGTGTTCCTGCTCAGCAAGGACATCGGCCTCATCAACGGTCTGCTGCGCCAGGTCGGGCTCGGCTTCCTGCAGGTCGACGCGTTCTCGCTGCTCGGCATGATCCTCATCGACGGCATGCACCAGGCGCCGCTGGTCTTCCTGCTCATGTTCGCGGCGTTCCGCGCCACGGATCCCGCGCTCGAGGAGTCCTCCCTCATGAGCGGGGCCACCGTGCCGCAGACGCTGCGGCGGGTGACGATCCCGCTCGTCCGACCGGCGCTCTTCGGGGCCATCCTCATCAGCGTCGTGCGTGGGCTCGAGTCCTTCGAGACGCCCGCGGTGCTGGGGATCCCCGCGGACGTCTGGGTGTTCACGTCCCGGATCTTCCACGCGCTGGGCAGCTATCCCGTGCGATACGACATCGCGTCGATCTACTCCATCACACTGCTGATCCTGACCGTGGCGGGCCTGCTGTTCGTGCAGCGAGTCAACCGTCGTGGCGAGCGCTTCGCGACCATCTCGGGCAAGGGCTTCCGGCCCCGGCCGATGGACCTGGGCGCGTGGCGCTGGCCGGTGTCGATCCTCTTCGCCCTGTACTTCCTCACGGTCGTGGTGCTGCCGCTGGCGATGCTGGTGTGGATGTCGCTCCTGCCGTACTACCAGCAGCCGACGAGCGCCGCCGCGTGGGGCACGGTCAGCCTCGACAACTACGCCCGCATCCTGACGATGCCCGGCATCGTGCAGTCCATCCAGAACTCGAGCCTGCTCGCGGTGGGCAGCGCGACGGCGGTCATGCTGCTCATGAGCGTCGTGGCGTGGCTCTCCCTGAAGTCCGGGTTCCGGGGGCGCCGGTACTTCGACACGCTCGCGAGCGTGCCGCTCGCCGTCCCCGGGCTGGTGCTCGGCGTGGCCCTGATCTTCATCTACCTGCGCTCGCCCCTGCCGATCTACGGGACGCTGTTCATCCTGTTCATCGCCTACGTGACCCGGTACATGCCCTTCGGCATGCGGTACGCGAGCGCCTCCCTGACGCAGATCAGCTCCGAGCTCGAGGACTCGGCGCACATGTCCGGCGCCACCTGGTTCGACACGTTCCGCCGGGTCGTGATCCCGCTGATGATGCCCGGGATCGTCGCGGGCTGGGTCTACGTGATGATCGTGTCCATCCGCGAGCTGTCGAGCTCGATCCTTCTCTACTCCCACGGCTCCCGGGTCCTCTCGGTGTCCATCTGGGAGCTGTGGGAGAACGGCGAGACCGGGGTGCTGGCGGCGCTCGGCGTCGTCATGGTCGTCGCTCTCATGATCCTCGTCGCCATCGCCTACAAGGTCGGCGCGCGCATCGGCGTGCGCGACACCTGACAGAAGGAGCCCACGCATGCTGCGTGTCGAGAACCTCGCCAAGGCCTTCCACGACGAGTCGCGGTCGGGGCGCGTCTTCGCCGTGGACCACATCGACCTCCAGGTCGACGAGGGGGAGTTCTTCACCCTCCTGGGCCCGTCGGGCTGCGGCAAGACCACCACCCTGCGGTGCATCGCCGGGCTGGAGAGCCCCGACGCGGGCGAGATCGTCGTCGACGACCGCGTCATGTACTCCGGGACCCGCAAGGTCGCCGTGCCGGCGAACGACCGCAACCTCGGCATGGTGTTCCAGAGCTACGCGATCTGGCCGCACATGAACGTGTTCGACAACGTGGCGTTCCCGCTGCGAGTGGGCAAGCGACGCAGGACGTCGAAGGCGGAGGTCACCGAGCGCGTCGAGCGAGCACTGGCGGTCGTCGAGCTCGACCAGCTCGCGGGTCGGTTCGCGACGAAGCTCTCGGGTGGCCAGCAGCAGCGGCTCGCGCTCGCACGTGCCCTGGTCATCGAGCCGGCGCTGCTGCTGCTCGACGAGCCGCTGTCGAACCTCGACGCGAAGCTGCGCGAGTCGCTCCGCTTCGAGCTCAAGCGCCTCCAGCGCGAGCAGGGCATCACGACCGTCTACGTGACGCACGACCAGTCCGAGGCGCTGTCGATGTCGAACAAGGTCGCCGTCATGCACGACGGCAAGGTCAGCCAGGTCGGGGACCCGTTCGAGATCTACCTGCACCCGGCCAACGCGTTCGTCGCGGACTTCGTCGGCACCACCAACTTCATCGAGGGTGTCGTCGAGCACCGCGACGGGGAGGCCTGGCGGGTCCGCACGCCCGACGGCCACGTGATGGTGGGCAAGGTGGTGGACACGGAGCCCGGGGACCGCTGCATGGTCAGCATCCGGCCCGAGCACATCGAGGTCAGCCCCGGGGCCGGGATCGGTCTGAACACCTTCGCGGGCGAGATCCGGACCCGGCTCTTCACCGGTGAGGCGATGATGTACCAGGTGCAGCTCGGCTCGGCGCAGCTCAGCTGCCGGACCCCCGCGGCGCTGCGCTACCCGTCGGGCACGCCGGTCAGCGTCCACCTGCCGACGCGGCACGCGATCGCGCTGCCGTGGACCCAGGACCGCGCCATGGCTGCGGCCTCATGAGGTCTGTGCCCCAGCACTGACCCAGCAGCGCGTCGTCGTGCGCTGTCCGCTCCAGGCAGGTGAGGAGGTGAGGGTGAGCGTCCGGAACCGGCTCACAGCCCTGCGCACGCGGATGTTCCGCTCGTTCTCGCAGCGCAACTACCGCACCTACTTCGCCGGGCACAGCGTCTCCGTCGCGGGGACGTGGATGCAGCGGATCGGTCAGGACTGGCTGCTCCTGGAGCTGACCGGGAGCCCGCTCGTGCTGGGGATCTCCCTGTTCTGCCAGTTCCTGCCGGTGCTCCTGCTCAGCGCCTGGGGCGGGGTCCTCGTCGACCGGACCGACACGCGGCGGCTCCTCATGGTCACGCAGGCCCTGCAGGCCGCGCTCGCGGCGACGCTCGCCGTGGTGACGCTCACCGGGGTCGTCACGGTGATGTGGGTCTACGTGCTCGCCGTCGGCCTCGGCGTGGTGAGCGCGGTGGACGTCCCCGCTCGCCAGACGTTCGTCTCGGAGCTCGTCGACGACGCGGACATCGTCAACGCCCAGGCCCTGACGGGCGTCATGCACAACCTCGGCCGCCTCCTCGGCCCCGCCGTGGCCGGCGTCCTCATCCTCCTCGTCGGCGTCGGCGTGACCTTCGTCGTCAACGCCGTCTCGTTCGTGGCGGTGCTCGTGAGCCTCACCGCGATCGACGTCGGGCGGCTCCACGCCGTGCCGGTCCAGCCGCGCGGGCGCGGCCAGCTGCGCGAGGGGGTCTCCTACGTGTGGCGGACGCCGGAGCTCCGGGCGACGCTGCTCATCGTCGCGATCGTCTCCTTGCTCGGGCAGAACTTCCGCGTGGTGTTCCCCGTGCTGGCGTCGGAGACGTTCGACGGCGACGCCGGTACGTACGGCGTCATCACCTCCGCGCTCGGCATCGGCGCGGTCCTCGGGTCGTTCGCCAGCGCGGCCGCCACCCGTGCCGACTCGTGGCGGTTCCTGTGGACGTGCGTCGGCTTCGGTGCGGCCAACCTCCTCGTCGCGGTCAGCCCGACGCTCGGGATGGCGCTCGTCGCCGTCGCGCTGCTCGGCGTCACCAACCTCATGCTCAACGTGCTGGGTCGGGCCATCCTCCTGGTGAACACGGTCCCGCAGATGCGCGGACGTGTGATCGCCCTCCACTCGACGGTGTTCCTCGGCGCGACACCGTTCGGCGGCGTGGCGGTCGGTGCGCTGGTGGAGGTCGGCGGCGCCCGATCGGGGCTGGTTCTCGCCGCGGTCTCCGCGGTCGTCGTGGCGGCGGCCGCGTTCCCGGCCCTGCGGCGGGTCCGTGCCGCGCGGGAGGAGGCGCCGCGAGCGGTGGCGGCTGGAGAGACGCCGGCATGACCTTCGCAGCCCAGGCGTGAACCAAACGGCCTGGGTCCTCAGGCTCCGGAGACCTTGACCCGTAGATTGTATTCAGTATCATCAACATGTTGGTAAGCACGCGACCCCGTCGGCGTCGAGGGCGACGCCACGCCTCGTCGGGCGCGGCCGAGTGGAAAGAGGACCAACCCATGACAGACCTGACCCCCGTTGTGAAGGGCGCACCGGACATCTCCGAGGTCGAGAAGCGGGACCAGCCGCTGAGCACGGCCTACAACAGCGAGATGGGCCCGCGCGAGTCCTGGAACAAGAAGAACCCGCCGACCGAGGCGGTCATCATCAAGAACCTCAAGACGACGGAGCTCACGCCCCGCGAGTACCGCAACACGAAGGCGCGCTTCTACCGCCTCGGCCACGACGTCCGCCTGCAGCCGCACCTGAGCGAGCTGCCCCCGCTGGGCGCCTCGGTCAACCACCGCCACACCACCGAGGCGGTCATCTACATCGTCTCCGGCGTCGGGCACTCCGTCATCAGCTGGGACGGCGAGAACGAGCACCGGATCGACTGGGAAGAGGGCGACATGTTCAGCTTCCCGGTCTGGATGTGGCACCAGCACTTCAACGACAGCGAGACGGAGTCCTGCCGCTACCTGGCCATCCAGGACACCTTCGCGATCAAGGCGCTCGGACTGCACGCGATCGAGCGGTTCCCCGAGAACAAGGCCTGACACCCACCCACTGGTCCGCACTGCGATCGAAGCGAGGACGGCATGCGTACACACAACACCAGGCGGCGAGCCCTCATGGGCGTCACCGCTGCTGCAGCGGCGATGACGCTCGCGGCATGCACATCCGGTGACGGGGGCGGACTGGGGGACGAGCCGGAGGAGACTGCGGCAGGGGGCGGTGAGACTGCGGCGCCCACGGAGGAGGCCGACGCCTGCGCCGCCCTCGACGGCGAGACGGTCACCATGGTCGTGCCGTACAACCCCGGCGGAGGCTTCGACACGTTCGTCCGGACCCTTGAGCCGCACCTCGAGGAGCAGCTTGAGGGCGTCCAGGTGAACGTCGAGAACCGGCCCGGTGGCGGCGGGCTCGTCGGAGCCAACTCGGTGTTCCAGAGCAGCCCGGACGACCTGACGATCGGGCTGATCAACTACCCGGGTGCGGTGTTCGCCGAGATCACCGAGCAGGAGGGTGCGACCTTCGACAACTCCGAGTGGACCGTCCTCGGACGGCTGGCGGCCCTGCCGCCTCTCGTATACACGGGGGCTGACACCGGGCTGACCGACTTCGAATCCATCCTCTCGGCCGAGGAGCCGGTCACGTTCGGCATCGGCGGCGTCGGCTCCGACGCCTACTACGTCGCCGTCGTGCTCTCGGAGGTCTTCGGCTTCCCGAACGAGATCATCGGTGGGTACCCCGGTAGCTCCGAGGCCGACGCGGCGCTCATCGTCGGCGAGGTCGACGCGTCGATCAACTCCGGTGCCGTCGCGGTGCAGACGGTGGAGAACTCCGGCGCCAACCCCGTCGTCGCTGTGAGCACCGAGCCTCTCGCCGAGCTTCCAGACGTGCCCCTGATCACCGACTTCGACTCGGACCAGCCGGACGTCCTCTCGGCGCTCGCCTCCATGTCGGACCTCGAGCGCATCGTCGTCGGCCCGCCCGGCATGGACGAGGGGGTCACGGAGTGCCTCGCCGGCGCGATCTACGCGGCCGCGACGGAGACCTCTTACGGCGAGGAGATGGAGGCCGCCGGGTCCCCGGCGGACCCGCTGCCGCGCGAGGAGACCGTGCAGCTGCTCGAGGAGGTCACCGGCTCCCTGGACGCGCTGCGCGAGCTGCTCCAGAGCTGAGGGCCCACCGAGGGGTGCGGGGGTCGAACGCGACCCTCGCACCCCTCGTCGCGCCGGGTGATGGCGTCCCGGGGCGTGCAGCAGGTGTCCGTACGGAAGGAGGAGGACGGTGCACCAGTCGTACGACGTGATCGTCGTGGGCGGAGGGTCGGCGGGGTGCGCCGCTGCGGCGCGCCTCTCACAGGACGCTGGCTGTCGTGTCCTCCTCCTGGAGGCGGGTCCGGACCCGTCGCCGCTGCCCGACGTGGTCGCCCTGACGTCGATGCAGCACCAGCTGCACGAGTCGCCGTACGTGCTGCACTACCCGACGCCGCGACCGGACGGCAGCGAGATGTCGTCCCTCTCGGGCCGGATCATGGGTGGCGGCTCGTCGGTCAACCAGGCGTCCGTGGTGCGACCCCCGCGTGCGGACATGGACCTCTGGGCCGCGCTCGGCAACGATGCGTGGTCGTACGACGCCGTCCTCCCGGTCATGCGGCGCATCGAGGCGGACCAGGACTACCCGGACAGCCCCTTCCACGGTGCGGACGGGCCGCTGTACGTCAAGCGGCCATGGACGCTCGACATGCCGGCATCGGAGCCGCTCGCGGCCCTCGTCGAGCGTGCCCTCGGCATGGGGCTGCCGGCGTGCCCGGACATCAACGGCCCCGAGCCGCTGGGTGTGTGCCCGTCCCCCTATTCGATCAAGGAAGGCCAGCGGCAGTCGAGCACGGTCGCCTACCTCGACCCGGCCCGTGGGCGGGCCAACCTGACCGTTGTCGCGGAGGCGCCCGTGCACCGCCTCACGCTCGAGGGCGGTCGCGTCACAGGGGTCGTCCACGCGAAGAACGGCCGCGAGCACGTGGTCGCCGGCGACCGCGTCGTCCTGTGTGCCGGTGTCTTCCACTCGCCGCAGATCCTGCAGCTCTCGGGCGTCGGGCCCGAGGCCGAGCTGCGGCGGATCGGGATCCCGACCGCCCACGCCCTGGAGGGCGTGGGCGGGAACTACCAGGACCACCCCGTGGTCCAGATGACCTTCGCCGGGGGGTTGTCACGGCAGCCGTTCGACTGGATGGCGACCCGGCTGAAGCTCCTCGTCAAGAGTGATCCCGGACTCGCGGCGGGCGACCTTCACCTCATGCTCGGGCCGCCGCAGCCGGGGCCGGACGGGGCGCCGCTCGTCTCCATGACCGTGCGTCTGCTGCAGCAGCGCAACCGTGGTCGCGTCCGGCTCGCCTCGGACGACCCGAGGGCCCTGCCCCACGTGGATGCGCGGTTGCTGCTGGACCCCGGTGACGTGGCGGCGGTGCGGGCAGGTATGGGCTTCGTGCACGAGCTGACGCAGCACCCCAGCCTGGCCCCCTTCGTGGGAGCGCCGGTCGAGCCGACGTCACCGGTGGCGTGGACGCAGCACGCCGTCGGCACGTACGACACCTACCACCACGGGGTCGGCACCTGCATGATGGGCCAGGGCTCCGACCCCCTGGCCGTCGTCGACCAGCACCTCCGGGTCCACGGGATCGAGAACCTCTGGGTCGGTGACGCGTCGATCATGCCCACCATCACCCGCGCCAGCACGAACTTCACCGCGGTGATCATCGGGGAGCGAGTGGCCGAGTTCGTCGAGGCCGCCGCATGATCTCGCGACGTTGCCGGCGTGCCGGCCGCGGCAAACCACGCGGGTGGACGGCCCGAACGCACCGAAGGCGACGAAGGCGACAGGGAGAAGGGATGGTGGAGTGATGCTGGTGCCGTCCGAGGTGATCGGCAGGCTTGCCGACGCCCGCATGCTCATCGGAGGAGAGTGGCGGTCGAGCAGCAGTGGGGCGGTGCTCCCGAGCGTCGACCCTTCGACCGAGAAGGAGATCGCGCGGATCCCCGACGCGACGGACGCCGATGTCGACGACGCGGTCCACGCCGCCCACGACGCGCTCGCCGCGTGGCGGGCGATGTCGCCGTCCCAGCGTGGTGATCGTGTCCGGCGGCTCGCCGACGTGCTCGAGCGACACGAGGACGAGCTGGCGATGATCGACTCCGTCGACTCGGGCAACCCGTTGACCGCCATGCGCGACGACGTGCGAGGTGGTGTCCGCGAGCTGCGGCTCTTCGCCGGTCTCGTCTCCGAGATCAAGGGCTCATCGGTGCTGGACGGAGCGGACCGGTTCTCGTACGAGCTCCGTGAGCCGTACGGCGTGGTCGGTCGGATCGTGGCGTTCAACCACCCTCTGAAGTTCGCAGCAGGGAAGACGGCCGCGGCTCTCGTGGCGGGGAACACCGTCGTCGTCAAGCCGTCGGAGCACACCTCGCTGTCGGCGATCCGCCTCGGCCAGCTCGCCGAGGGCATCCTGCCGCCGGGCGTGTTCAACGTGGTGACGGGGCGCGGCCCTGGAGCCGGTGCGGCGATCGCCGCCCACCCGGCAGTCCCGCGGGTCGCCTTCACCGGGGGCGTGCCGGCCGGGCGGGCCGTCCTGCGCGCCGGTGCCGAGACCATCAAGCACGTGACGCTGGAGCTCGGCGGGAAGAACCCGATGATCGTCTTCCCGGACGCCGACCCGAGGCGGGCGGCTGCGGCGGCGGTCAAGGGCATGAACTTCGCGCGCTCGCAGGGTCAGTCGTGCCAGTCCAACTCACGGGTGTTCGTACACAGGGACATCAGCGCCGCGTTCACGGCGGAGGTCGTGGCCCTCGTTGAGCGGTTCACCGTCGGTGACCCTCTCGAGCCGGGGACGGACCTTGGCCCCCTCACCTACCGGGAGCACTACGAGAGGGTCATGGGTTACGTCGACGTGGGCCGCCGGGAAGGGGCGACGCTCCTCGCCGGCGGCGAGCGGGTGGCCCGTCCGGGCTTCTTCGTCCCGCCCACGGTCTTCGGCGACGTGGACCCGGGCATGACGATCGCACGGGAGGAGATCTTCGGGCCCGTCCTGTCACTCATCACATGGGACGACGAGGAGGCCGTGGTCGCCCAGGCGAACGACACCTCCTTCGGTCTCACGGCCAACATCTGGACCGGGGACCTCGTGAACGCCCACAGAACCGCTCATCGCATCCAGGCGGGGTATGTGTGGATCAACGGGTCCGGCCGCCGTGTACCCGGCACGCCGTTCGGTGGGTACAAGCAGAGCGGGCTCGGCAAGGAGAGCAGCCTCGAGGAGATCCTCTCCTACTGCCAGCACAAGGTCATCGCCGTGAGTCTTCAGGACTGAGGCCGGAGGATCGGACCGCAAGCCCCGCGAGCCGTTGACCAGCAAAGTGTATTTAGTATACTCAGGGCGCCGGAGGATGTGACGCCTGTCACCACCTCGGCACGACGACGGCGTCGCTGCTCCTTCGGGCCAACCCCGGCTGCGGATGACGCCGCTCCTCATCCACCTGGAGTCGCTCGATGGGTCAGTCGGTTCTCGACGGGTTGCTGCTGCTGCTGCAGCCGGTGTCGCTGCTGTACCTCACCGTGGGCATGGCCATCGGTCTGGTCATCGGCTTCCTGCCCGGCCTGGGGGGTCTGGCCACCCTGGCCCTCCTCACGCCACTGATCATCGGCATGGACCCGGCCCAGGGCCTCGCGTTCATCCTCGGCGCGTACGGTGCCGTGTCCTTCGGTGGTTCGATCACCGCGATCCTGTTCGGCGTCCCCGGTACCGGGGAGCAGGTCGTGACGACCTTCGACGGCTACCCCATGGCCCGCCAGGGTCGCGCCGGCCGGGCGCTCGGCGTCTCGGCGGCCGCGAGCGCCTTCGGCGGGCTGTTCGGCGTCGTCGTCCTCATCCTCGCCATCCCCATCGCCCTGCAGCTCATGACCTACATCCGGTCGCCCGAGGTCTTCATGCTCGGGATCCTCGGCATCCTCGTCATCGGGATCAGCGACGCGGACACGCGGCTCAAGGGCGTCATATCCGGCGTGCTGGGCCTCATGCTCTCGTTCATCGGCCTGGACCCGATCACCGGCATCAGCCGGATGACGTTCGGCAACCTCGAACTCATGGACGGCCTGAGCATCACCGCGATCACCATGGGCCTGTTCGCGGTCTCCGAGATGTACGCGATCTACACCCGAGGCGTCGCCATCGCGGGGAACGCACCCGCCTCCCGGTCGAAGGAGAGGGGTTCCCGGGTCGTCGACGGCGTCATGGACGGGGTGCGCAACTGGCGGACCGTGCTGCAGAGCGGCTCGATCGGCGCGGTCTCCGGGGTCGTCCCCGGCGTCGGGGGGACCCTCGGCATGTTCGGCGCCTACGCCCTGGCGAAGCGGTCCTCGAAGGACCCGGAGTCCTTCGGCAAGGGCAACCCCGTCGGCGTCCTGGCCCCCGAGGCGGCCAACAACGCGAAGGAGGGAGGCTCGTTCGTCCCGACGCTGTCCTTCGGCATCCCGGGGTCCTCCGGCATGGCCCTCGTGATCGTGATCCTGCTGATCCTGGGATTCGTACCGGGCCCTGACATGATCAACAACCACCTGGACATCGTGTTCCTCATCGCCTGGGTCATGGCCCTGAGCAACATCCTCTGCAGCGTCATGGGCCTCGCGCTCGCCCCTACCCTCGCGAAGCTCGCGTTCGTGCGTCCCCAGCTGCTGGCGCCGGCCCTCATCGCGATCGCCCTCCTGGGCAGCTTCATCGACTCCCGGATGCCCCTGGGCATCGTCGTCGCACTGATCTTCGGCGTCGTCGGCTATATCTTCAAGGCGACCGGCTACTCCGCGGCCGGTGTGACCCTCGGGTTCGTCCTCGGGCCGCTCATCGACCAGAACCTCGGTCTCTCGCTGCAGGTCTTCGGGCCGTCGTTCCTGCTGCGCCCGATCCCGATCGTCCTCATCGTCCTCGTCGTCCTCGTGGCCGTCTGGCCGAAGGTCAAGGACGCCGTCCGCCGCCGCCGCAGCGGGTCGACCTCCGGTGGCGCCGGGACCGACAGGCCCAGCGTGAGCCGGGAGGTGACGCGATGAGCGAGAAGCGCTTCCAGATCGGTCTGACGGTGGTCCTGCTAGCGGGGACCGCCTGGTACGCCGTGCAGATGGCCTCGTACCCGGCGAACGCCGGCCGGGTGCCGCTCATCGCCGCGCTGATCATGGCTGCGGTGCTGCTCGTCCAGCTCGTGGTCCAGGTGAGGGCGGCCCCGGCACCCCAGCCGGTCCTCGCACCGACCCCCCCCAGTGCCGTCGAGGTGCCCGCCGGTGGCGACCCGTTGGCCGCCGCGGAGCGCCTCGTCCACGAGGTGGAGGAGGCGACCTCGGGCTTCGACGCGCTCCTGGCGCTGGACGGGCGGCGGGGTCGACGCCTCCTCACGATCGTCGTCTTCAGCGTCCTGTACTACTTCGTCGCGCTCCTGGTCGGGTTCGTCATCAGCACCGGGGTGCTCATCACCGGGTTCATGCTCATCGCCCGGGAGCGCGCGTGGATCGCCGTGGTCAGCGGCCTCCTCAGCTCGGCCGCGGTGTACGCCCTGGTCGTCCTCGTGCTCAACATGCCCGCGCTCGACGGCTACCTGTTCTGACCGCCGGTCCCACCCCAGCTCGATCGGGACGGTGAGCCCGCCGCCTCGTGCCTCGTCCGGTCCCACCCTCCCCACGTCCAGGAGACCTCATGCCCGCCCTTTCACCCGGATCGCCCGCCCCCGCCCTTGATCTGCCTGCGCTCGGCGGTGGTCGCGCGACGCTGACCCCCGGCCGGCGGGCGATCGTGTACTTCTACCCGAAGGCCATGACGGGCGGCTGCACGACCGAGGCGTGCGACTTCCAGGAGTCCCTGGCGTCGTTGGAGGGCCACGGCTACGACGTCGTAGGCGTGTCGCCGGACGGCATGGAGGCGCTGGAGCAGTTCGCCCAGGAGCAGGGCCTCACGTTCACGCTGGCATCGGACCCGGGTGCCGTCACCGCGCGCGAGTGGGGGGCGTTCGGCGAGAAGGTCAAGGACGGCGTCGTGACCGAGGGGCTCATCCGCTCGACCGTCGTCGTCGACGAGGACGGCACGGTGCTCGAGGCGATGTACGGCGTCGACGCCGCCGGGCACGTGGCCCAGGTCCGGGAGCGGCTCGGGATCGGCTGAGCGTGGCCCGGCCGGGTCTCTCGGGGACTCCGGGGACGCGGGCGCCCGACGGCGTCCGGCGCCGCGTCGTCCTCGTCGCGTGCGTCGGGACGGCGATCGCGGTCAGCGGCGTCCAGGGCATCGCCCCCGCCCTGCCGGCGCTGCAGGCGCACTACGGCCTCTCTGCGGCCCAGGTGTCCCTGCTGACGAGCCTGTACCTGCTGCCGAGCGTCGCCTCGGCCTTCCTCTCCGGCGTGCTCGCCGACCGTGTGGGGACCCGGCCGGTGTTCGCCGGCGCCCTCGCGGTGTTCGGGCTGTGCGGCCTGGCCGTGGTGATCACGTCGCCCGCGCTCGGTCCGCTGCTGGCCCTCCGTGCGGCGCAGGGAGCGGCGTTCGGCGCCGTGCTCGCGCTGTCCGTGGTCATCATCGGTGCCGTGGCTCGGAACGGACCCACCGCGGCGCGGGCCCAGGGGCGGCGCACGATGTCGATGGCGGTCGCCGAGGCGGCGCTCCCGCCCGTCGCGGGCCTGCTGGTGGCCGTCTCCTGGTCGGCGCCGTTCGTCCTGCAGGCGCTCGCGGTGCCGGTGGCCGCCTGGGCGTGGCGCGTGGTACCCGACGCCCTCGAGCAGGGTCGACGTCGTGCCGGCGCCGGGCTGCGGGCGGTGCTCGCGGAGCCTGCGGTCGGCGCGGTCCAGGTCCTCGGGATCGTCCGGTTCCTGGGCAAGTTCGCGATCCTGACCTACCTCCCGGTGCTCGCGGCGGACCGCCTCGGCATGTCGTCGGCCGTCATCGGCCTGTGGCTGGGCGTGTCCGCCGCCCTCGGTGCGTTGGCCGCGTGGCAGGCCGAGGTGCTCGCCCGGCGCTGGTCGACGTCGGGGCTCGTCGCGGCGGGGCTCGTCGCGATGACCGTGGTGCTGCTGGCCATCGGGACCGGCGGCGTGCTCGCCCTCGCACCGCTCGTCGTGGCCGGCCTGCTGCTGCACGGTCTCCAGGACGGCGTCGACGGCGTGTCCCACAACGTCCTCGTGACCGAGCTCGCCCCCGCTGCCGCGCGCGGCGCGTACGTCGGGCTCGCGGCGACGACGCGGAACCTCGGCAAGTTCGCCGCGCCCCTCGTGCTCGGCGGCTTGACCCTCGTGCTCCCCGTCGCGCAGGGCTTCCTCGTGATGGCCGTGCTCGGGGCGACGGCTGCGCCCGCAGCCCGGCGCGTGGCCCGGGCGCGCACGCTGCGAGCCGCCGCAGGAGGCTAGGGCATCCGGAAGGACAGCACAGGTGCGCCGTCCTCGCCCTCGAGCACGGAGCTGCGCACGCCGTAGACCCGGTCCACGACCTCGGGCACGAGCACCTCGCCGACCGCACCCGCCGCCGCGACCTTCCCGTGGGACAGCAGCACGACGCTGTCGCAGTAGGTCGCGGCGAGATTGAGGTCGTGGATCGCGACGACCGCCGTGAGGCCGCCTTCGGCGGCCCGGCGGACGAGCCCCAGGACGGCGAGCTGTGCCTGGATGTCCAGGTGGTTGGTCGGCTCGTCGAGAAGGAGCAGCTCGGGCTCCTGCGCCAGGCCACGGCCCAGGTGCGCCCGCTGGCGCTCGCCGCCGGAGAGGGTCGTGAGGCTGCGATCCTGCATCTCGGCGAGGCCGACGGCGTGGAGCGCGGACTGCACGGCGAGCTCGTCGTCGACGGTGCGGGACGCGGTCAGCCCGAGGCGTGACCGGTGCGGGATGCGCCCCAGAGCGACGACGTCGCGGACCGTGAGCTCCAGCTCGGTGTGCGCGTCCTGCTCGACGAAGGCGACCCGGCGGGCGCGGTCGCGCGGGCGTAGCGCGTGCAGGTCGTCGCCGCGCCAGGTGACCTCGCCCGTCGGGCCGCCCGAGCCGAGCACAGAGCCCACCCCCGCGACGAATCGCAGCAGGGTGGACTTCCCGGACCCGTTCGGCCCGAGCAGCCCCACGAGGCGTCCCTCACCCGCCTCGAGCGAGACGCCGTCGAGCACCGCCCGGTCACCGACGCGCCAGCGGACGTCCCGCACCGCGAGGCTCACGACGCGCTCCGCCGCCGCCACAGGATCCAGGCGAAGACCGGCGCGCCGACGAGCGCGGTCAGGATGCCGACCGGGAGCTCGCGCGGCTCGAAGACCGTGCGGGCCGCGGTGTCGGCCCAGACGAGGAACGAGGCACCGATGAGGCCGGTGAGAGGCAGCAGGAGGCGGTGCCGTGCCCCGACGATCATGCGTGTCGCGTGCGGCAGCACGAGGCCGATGAACCCGATCGCCCCGCTCACGGCCACGAGCGCGCCGGTCAGCAGCGCCACGCCGGTGAGCAGGAGCCAGCGCACGCGCCGCACGTCGATCCCGAGCGAGGCGGCGGTCGTGTCGCCGAAGGCGAAGGCGTCGAGCGTGGTCGCGGCGAGCACCAGCAGACCCCCGACGACGAGCACCGCGGGCACCGCGATCCCCACGCTGTCCCACGTCGCCGCGCCGAGCGAGCCCATGAGCCAGCTGAGGATCTCGCGGTAGGAGTCGCCGTCGGCCGACCAGAAGATGGCGAAGGAGGTCGCAGCCGCAGCCGCCTGCGAGACCGCGAGGCCGGCCAGCACCGTGCGCGTGGGCGTGATCGCCCCCATCGACCCCGCGAGCGCCAGGGCCAGCGCGAGCGCCACGAGCGCCCCGGCGAACGCCGCGAGCGGCAGGGCGATCGTCAGACCCAGCACGATGACGCCGACGGCGCCCAGCGATGCTCCCGAGGACAGGCCGAGCAGGTACGGGTCCGCCAGGGGGTTCCGCGTGAGGCTCTGCATGACCGCGCCGGCGATCGCCAGACCCGCGCCGACGGCGGCCGCGGTGAGGACGCGCGGCAGCCGCAGGTCCCACACGATCGAGTCGCGGATCTCCGTCAGCGGCGCGGTGCCGACGCCCAGGTGCGCCCCGATCGACCGCCACACCTCCACGGGCCCGATCTGCGCCGGCCCCACCGTCACGGCGAGGACCACGGACGCCACCAGGGCTCCCGAGGCGAGCAGCACGAGGACGCCGCCGGGGACGCGGGGCCGCGCCGGCGGCGCTGCCGGTGCCGGGATCGTCCGCCCCGGCGTCGGCACGACCCGGGTGCCCACCCGCGTGCCGGCGTGACGCTCCGTCCCGGCGCGGCCGGCCGCGGCAGCCCGCTCCAGGGTGTCGCTCACGGTGCGACCTCGATCTCCGCGAGGTCCCTGACGAGCTGGGCCACCGCGTCCACGTTCCGCACCCCGGCCTCGGTCGACGCGAACGGGACGACGACGTACCGGCTCTCGCGCACGGCGGCCAGGCGGGAGGCGGTCGGGTTGGCCTCGAGCAGGGCGATCTTCTGCTCGGCGGTGTTCCAGGCGGCGTCGACGAGCACGATGACCTCCGGGTCGGCGTCGGCGACCTGCTCCCACCCGAAGGACGTCCACGTGTCCTCCACGTCGCTCGCGACGTTCTCCAGGCCGGCAGCCGACATGATCATCTGCGGGGCGCCGATGCCCGCGCCGACGTAGGGCACGTCGGTCCCGGAGGAGTACCACAGGGCGCGCAGGCCCCGGTCGTCCGGCTCGATGGCCGCCAGCGCCGCCTCCTGCTCGGCGACCAGGTCGGCCGCCGCCTTCGGCACGCCGAGGATCTCGCCGGCCTCGATGATGTCGGCGAAGACGCTGTCGAACGTGAGCGGGTCCGGCATGTAGCCCGGGGCCTTGCACGCGGCCGGGGCGACGTACGTGGTGACCCCGACGTCCTCGAGCTCGGACCGCTCGCCCGCACCGTCAGCGGAGAAGTTGCTCTCCCACCCTGCGAAGACCAGGTCGGGCTCGAGGGCGAGGACGGCCTCGCGTCCCGGGGCTGCGTCGGCGATCACCGGCACGTCCGCGGCGGCGTCCGCGTACCGCTCCGGGACCTCCCCGTCGAGGAACGCGGTGCCGACGACACGGTCCGCCAGGCCGAGGGCGAGCATGAGCTCGAAGGTGCTCGACTTGATCGTCACCACGCGCTCCGGGGGGCTCTCGACGGTGGTCGCGAAGCCGCAGTTGTCGAGCTCGACGGGGGTGAAGGCGGCGTCGTCGTCGGTGGCGGTCGCTGCCGCCGAGGTCTCGGCGGCGGGGGCAGGAGCCTCCGACCCTGGCGACGCCGCCGTGCCCCCGCACGCGGCGAGGAGCAGGGTCGCGCCCGCGAGGGCTGCTGGCGCGACACGCCTCCGACGGCGGGGGACGTTCAGGGCGGTGGAGCGGGCTGTGGGCATGGAGACTCCATGGCAGGCAGGAAGAGGGACACGATGTTCCCTGGCGCACAGCTCGCACCGGGTGCTCTACCGCTCCAACGCCGGAGCCGGCTCCGCAGGCCACAGCTCGGCACGCGGTTCTCAAATACTATATCCAAACGAGCGGATCAGGAAGTGCGTCGTCCGGTGTCCTGATCGATCCGGACCACCGTAGGCGCGCGGCGACCCAGCGCGCGACTCGCCGGGAAGCGGCCGGTCCACGGTCGCGCTGACGCCGGATGTTGCGTGCGGCCGGGCACACCGATGCAGCGCTCTGGTGCCGCCCCCCTGGCCCCGAAGCGCGGGGATCGTCAGCTCTCGGTCGCCTTGACGGCCAGCACGGGGCAGTGCGCCTCCAGCAGGATGCGCTGGGCGTTCGAGCCGAACAGCAGCTTCCCGGTGGGGGAGCGCCGGCGGAGCCCGATGACGATCATGTCGGCGTCGAGCTCGCGCGCCGCGTCGAGGACGTTCTGTCCCGGGTCGCCGGGTCGCAGCTCGCGCCGGAGCGTGTAGGGCACGCCCGCCTCCGCCAGACGCGCGTCGAGCTCCACGGCGCCGTCGTCGTAGAGCCGGTTCGACTCGAGCGGCGCCTCGCCGCGGGCTGCGTTGAGGACGACGAGCTCGCCGCCGTGGGCGCGCGCCTCCTCCAGGGCCCGATCGAGGGCTGCCTCGCCCTGCGGCGTGGGGATGTACGCGACGACGATGCGCATGGCCTCTCCTCGTGACGGCGTGGGCCCTTGTTCGGCGGAACGGCCAGTAGGCCACGCTTTGTATCCAAGATACCGAACGCAGGGTGCCCGGCGATACGCTGGGCGCGTGACATCACGGGTGACCCTCATGGCAGGTGGCGTCGGGGGCGCCCGGCTCGCCGACGGGCTCGCCCGCGCACACCGCACCACCGTGGGCGATGACCCCGGGGTGCCGCCCGACCTCACCGCCGTCGTCAACACCGGCGACGACGCAGAGATCCACGGGCTGTGGATCAGCCCCGACCTCGACACCGTCATGTACACGCTCGCCGGCCTCGAGAACCGGACCCAGGGCTGGGGTCTGGAGGGTGAGACCTTCACGGTCCACGAGGCGATGGGCGCGCTGGGCGTCGACACGTGGTTCCTCCTCGGCGACCGCGACCTCGCCACGCACGTCGCCCGGACAGCAGCGCGCCGCACCGGCGAACCGCTCTCGACGACGACGGCGCGCCTCGCTGCGGCACTCGGCGTGCCGGCCCGGCTGCTGCCCGTCACGGACGACCGGCTCGCGACGGTCGTCGACACCCCGGACGGGACGCTGGACTTTCAGGACTACTTCGTCCGCCGCCGGCACGCCGACCCGGTCCGTGGCGTCCGGTTCGAGGGGGCCGAGGTCGCCCGGCCCGCGCCCGGGGTGCTCGATGCGCTGCGCGACGCGGACGTGCTCGTCGTGGCGCCGTCCAACCCGGTGCTCAGCATCGCGCCGCTCCTGTCGGTCCCCGGTGTACGCCAGGCACTCGAGAGCCGCTCGGCGCCGTGCGTCGCCGTCAGCCCGATCATCGGCGGTCGGGCTCTCAAGGGGCCGGCCGCAGAGGTGCTCACGGCGCTGGGCCACGAACCGAGCGCACGCGGGGTGGCGCGGATGTACGCCGGCCTGGTCGACGTCCTCGTCGTCGACCACGCGGACGCCGCCCAGCGCGCGGACATCGAGGACCTCGGGATGCGCGTCGTCGTGACGGACGCCGTCATGCGTGATCGTCCCGACCGGGCGCGGCTCGCGCGCGAGGTGCTCGCCGCCGTTCAGGAGCTGCGGTCGTGAGCGGCTCCGCCGTCCTCGCGCGGCTGGACGACCGCGCACCCGCCGGGTCACGTCGCACCACCGGCGCGCTGTGACGCTCCCGACGACCGTCGCCGTCGTCCCGCTCCGGGGCCCGGGCGGCAAGACGCGCCTGGAGGCGGATCTCGACGCGGACGCGCGGGAGGAGCTCGTGATCGCTCTCGCCCGCCGCGTCCTCGACGCCCTCACGAGCGCTCCCGAGGTCGCCGGCGTCGTCGTCGTGACCACGGATCCGGAGCACGCGTCCGCCGTCGTCGGTGACCGGGACGTCGAGGTGCTTCCTCAGCCCTCCGAGGTCCGCGGGCTCAACCCCGCCGTGGCGCTGGGACGCGCCCGCGCGAGGGCCCGTGGCGCGGACCGCACGCTCGTGGTGCACGCCGACCTGCCCCTGCTGGCGGCCGCGGACGTCGCGGCGCTCGCGGTGCCCGTCGCCGCCGTCGTGATCGCGCCGGACGTCGCCGGCACGGGCACCAATGCCCTCGTGCTGGACGAGCGGCGGGCGGACGGGTTCGCGTCGTGCTTCGGACCGGGCTCGCGACACCTCCACGAGGCCGAGGCGAGGCGTCTCGACCTCGACGTCCTCGTCGTCGAGCGGCGGGGCACCGCGCACGACCTCGACACCCCCGCCGACTGGGACGCGCTGACCGAGCCCGAGCGGGCCGCCCTGACCCGGAGCCGACCCCTCCGCCGCTGAGGAGGGTCCCCGGCCGTCGCGAGGCAGGGTCACCACCCGCCGCGGTGCACGACCTCCTCCACCGGCCGCCGACGGCGCCGCCCGCCCGAGCCGCGCACGGCCTGGTCGGCCGCCGGGTGCCCGATCGCGATCGCGCCCACCGGCTCGTGGTCGTCCGGCACGCCGAACTCCGCCCGCAGGGCCGCCACCCGCGACGCCGGGACACCGAAGAAGCACGCCCCGAGGCCCTCGTCGACGGCGGTGAGCAGCATGAGCAGTGACGCCATGCCCGCATCGACGTACCAGTACGGCACGGCCCAGCGCTCGCGAGGTTCCTGCGGCTCGCCGCCGCGGGCCTTGTCCGGCTCGGCGTAGCGCTCCCGGTACGCGGACTCCCGGGCGAGCGGGACCACGACGACGGGCGCGCGCCGCATGCCGAGCAGCCAGCGGTCCGGCGCCGCGGCGCGAGAGGGTGGGGTGGTCGCCGCCCAGAACCGAGCGACGTCGTCGGGCGCGTCGAGCACGAGGAACGCCCAGCCCTGGCTGAACCCCGCGCTCGGCGCCCGGACGGCGTGCTCGAGCACGCGGTCGACCGCCTCGCGTGGCACCGGGTCCTCGGTGAAGGACCGAACCATCCGGCGGCGGACGACGACCTCGCGCAGCTCCATGGCCCGATCCTCCCGCGCCGCCGGGCGGCACCGGGCGGCACCGGCGGCGCGGGAGAGGTCGGGGCGTGCGGCGCTACTCGACCGTCACCGTCCGGCTGTCGGTCATGGGTTCCCCGGCCGCGCCGTCGGACGGGTCGTCCTCGGTGATGACGATCGTCCAGGTGCCCGGCTCGAGCTCGACGTCGAACGAGTACGGGGCGAAGGTCTGGCCCTCGGCAGTCATCGTGAAGCCGGTCTGGACCTCGGCCCCGGAGTCGTCGAGCACCGACCACGGCAGGTTCGCCTCGAACACGGCGGCCTCACCGGTGACCGTGACGGGCGACGTGACGGTCGCGCCCTCCGCGGGCTCGTCGATCTGCACGAGCAGGCGCACGTCGATCGCCTCCTCGCGCATCACGGGGCCGTCCCACGTCACCGCACCCCACAGCTCGCCGGCCGGCTCGCCCTCGATGGTCAGGGCCACGCCTGCGCCGTCGTCGTCGGCGGTGTCCGTCACCGTCCACACGAGCTGCTGGATCATCAGCGCCGCGCCCTCGGAGCCGATGTTCGCGGTCCGCGCCTCCTCGCTGAGGTCGACGGTGAAGAGCCCGGCCTCCTCGGTCACGGAGAGCACCTCGGTCCCGGGGGCCCAGCTGGTGCTGTAGTCGGGGTCCTCGGCCCCGGAGATCATCGCCTCGACGGCGGCGACGAGCGGGTCGTCCCCGGCCACGTCGCGCGTCTCGCGGGCGAGCCGGAGGCCGGTGCGCGTGTCGACGAGGTAGTAGGCGGTGACGGTCTGCTCGGCCGTGGCCGTCTCGGTCGGCTCGGGCTCCGTCGTCGGTGTCGGTGTCGGTGTCGGCTCGCTGGGCTCGGCGCTCGGGCTCGGCTCCGTCGTCGGCGCCGGCGTCGCGGCCGGATCCTCGTCCAGGGTCCCGCAGCCGGCGAGCACGACGGCGAGCGTCGCGGTCACGGCGGCGACCGTGGTCCTCCGGTGGTTCATGGTGCCCCTCCGCCCGGGGCGCCGCGCCCCGGCCGGTCCGGCACGGCGGCGTCCCTGCGACCAGTCTGGCACCGGGTGCGCGGCTCGGACGGGAGATCGTGCACGACGCTCCGACGTGCAGGTCTGCCGCTCGGCAGCCGCGTGGGGGAGTAGGGTCTTGGCGACGAGAGAGCGTTCTCCGGAGGTGTCCTGTGGTCGTCGCGCTGCCCGGTCTGCCTTCTGTCGAGCGGCTCCCCGTGGCATGCCACTGGGTCGACGACGGCGACCTGTCCACCCTGCGCCTGGACAACGGCGAGCTCTCGATCGTCCTGCTGCCGGGCGTCGGTGGCCGGCTCATGTCGCTGCGGGCACGGGAGCGCGGCGCGCGGGCCACGGCCGCCGACGAGCTGCTGTGGCGCAACCCCGAGTACCTCGACGCAGACCTGCGACCCGTGCGACCGCGCAGCACGTGGGCGCCGCTCGACGGCGGCATGGGGAGCTGGGCGAACCTGGGCGGGTCCAAGACGTGGCCGGCGCCGCAGGGCTGGTCGGGCCCGGACGAGTGGCCGGGGCCGCCCGACGCGGTCCTCGACGCCGGCCGCTGGTCGACGCGCGTCTCCGTGGTCGGCGACGCCGTCGCCGTCACGCTCACGAGCCCTGAGGACAGGCGGACCGGTCTGCGGGTGGAGCGTGCCTTCTGGCTCGCCTCCGCGGGCACGCTGCTGCGCCAGCGCACCACCTTCACGAACGTCTCGGCGACCACCGTCCGGTGGGCGCCGTGGGAGGTGTGCCAGGTCGACACCGCGACCGGTGCCGGGCTGCCGCTGGAGGAGGCCCGGGTCGAGGTGGACGTCGAGGCGGACGTCGAGGCAGGCCGTCCGCACGCCGGCCAGCCCGCCACAGCCCCGCTGGAGATCGTCCAGCTGGTCGGTCGCGTCGAGGCGCAGGGCCCGGTCGCCGGCGCCTGGCGTCTCCCGATCGCCGACGTCGTGGGCAAGCTCGGCTTCACCGACGCGTCCGGCCGCCTGGCGTACCTGAGGCCCGACGGCGCCGCCCTCGAGCTCCTCTTCAGCCCCGTGCGGGGCGCGACGTACCCCGACGGCGGCGCGCGCGCCGAGCTGTGGTTCCAGTGCCCGCAGCCCGAGCCGCTCGACGGCCCCGGGAGCCTGCACCCCACCGCGCACCTCGTCGAGCTCGAGGTGCTGGCGCCGCTGGTGCCGATCGCCGCAGGCGCCTCGGTGACGCAGGAGCTGCTGTGGAGCGTGACGCCGGCGGATCCGCGGAGAGCCCGACCCAGCCCCTGACGCCGGCTGCCTTGTCGCCACCGGCGACCTCGTCGCGACCGGTGTCGCCCGCGGTCGGCCCGGTCCGGCTGCGCGGCGCCGGTGGCCCGCTCAGGAGATGACCTTGAGCCCGACGACGCAGCCGACGATGCCCAGGATGAGCAGGAGCCTGACGAAGGACAGCGGCTCTGCGCCGGTCCACGCCGCCCAGGCGACCGTCAGGACGGCCCCGATGCCCACCCACACGACGTAGGACGTGCCGGTCGGCAGCTCGCGCATGGCGTACGCCAGGCCGGCCATGCTCGCGACGAGCGCGACGGCGAACGTGATGGTCGGGCCCGGGCGGCTGAAGCCCTCCGAGCGGCCGAGCGCGGTGGCCCAGACGGCCTCGAGGACTCCCGACGCGACCAGGACGATCCATGACATGACGGTCTCCCTGGTGCCGTCTTTGCGCTGACCGGGTACGGCACCCCTCGTCCGGGACCCCGACGGGGGCCACCTGCTGAGCCTCTCAACGACGCACCCCGCACTCAAGCGGTGGTGCGGTGAGCCTCCTCACCGGGGCGATCCGGCACCCGCCGGACGGAACGTGGAGGGTTCCCCGCGTGCGGCGCGGGGAACCCTCCACGTTGAGCGTGGCGACCCGCTGAGCCTCCACTTGACCGGTCAAGATGGTTCGGTACTGTACCGGTACAGGAGTCGTGCGGACCCGTGGCAGGCCGTCGACCGTCGGGAGGCGCCCGTCGGTGCCTAGGGCCGGCCACGACAGATGCGGGCCATGACACACCACGAGGGAGGGCCATGCGGAAGGTGACGCTGCAGACCGTCGCCGACGTCGTCGGTGTCAGCCGCATGACCGTCTCCAACGCCTTCTCGCGACCGGACCAGCTCTCCACCGAGCTCCGGGCGCGCATCCTCGCCGCGGCCGCGGACCTCGGCTACGTCGGTCCCGACCCCGCGGCCCGAGGGCTCGCGCGCGGGGCCGTCGGGGCCGTCGGGCTTCTCACGCAGTCGCTGCGGCACACCTTCTCGGACGAGATCTCGACCCGCTTCATGGGCGCGATCGCGCGCGAGCTGGCACCCACGGGCCTCGCCCTGACGCTGCTGCCGACGCCCGACCCCTCGGATGCGACGCCGGCATGGGACGTCGCCGTCGACGGGGCGATCGTCTACTCGTGCCTGCCCGGGTCCCCGGCGATCGAGCTGCTCCGGCGGCGGCGGGTCCCGCTCGTCCACGTCGACCAGCCGCCGACGGACGACGCGCCCGCCGTGAACGTCGACGACCGCGCCGGGGCGCGCGCCGCCGCGCAGCACCTGCTCGACCTCGGGCACCGCCGGATCGGCATCGTGACGGTCGGCCTCGGCGAGGTGGCAGGCGTCGAGACCAGGTCCCCTGCCGACCTGCTCGCGGCGACCGCGTCGACGGCGGCGCACGCACCGCACCAGCGCCTGCTGGGCTGGCTGGACGCGCTCGCCGCGGCGGGGGCCGCGCCGACCGTCGCCCGCCAGCCGGACAACTACGTCGAGACCGACGCGGGGGCCCGCGCCCTGCTGACCGGCCTGACCACCCCCGCCGACGACGCCGCCGCCGGGCCGCGCCCGACCGCGATCCTCTGCTTCTCCGACGCCATCGCGGAGGGCACCGTCCGCGCCGCACGCGAGCTCGGGCTGCGCGTCCCGCAGGACGTGTCCGTCGTCGGCTTCGACGACAACGCCCTCGCGGGCTGGACCGACCCGCCGCTGACCACCGTACGGCAGGACGTCGACGCGAAGGGACGCGCCGCCGTCGGTGCCCTGCTCGAGGCGATCGGCGCGCGCCGCGCCGGCGCCGCCCCGACCCTGGAGGCACCGATCCCCTCCGCCGCGCACGTCCTGCTCCCCACCGAGCTCGTCGTGCGCGGCAGCACGGCACCCCCGCCGCAGCCCGCCCCGGACTGACCGGCGCCTCCATCCCACGACCGATGCCCACCACCGAAGGGACCCCCGTGACGGACAAGCACGTCGACACCCCGACCCACCCCGACGCCGACTGGTGGCGCCAGGCCGTCGTCTACCAGGTCTACCCGCGCACGTTCGCGGACGCCGACGGCGACGGCCTGGGTGACATCAAGGGCGTCACCTCGCGCCTGGACCACCTCCAGGGCCTCGGCGTCGACGCGGTGTGGCTCAGCCCCTTCTACCCTTCCGCCCTGGCCGACGGCGGCTACGACGTCGACGACTACCGCGACGTCGACCCCCGCCTGGGCACGCTCGCGGACGTCGACGAGATGATCCACGAGGCCCACCAGCGCGACATCCGGGTCATCGTCGACATCGTCCCGAACCACAGCTCGGACCGGCACGCCTGGTTCGTCGAGGCCCTCGCCGCGGAGCCCGGCTCGCCGGCGCGCGAGCGGTACGTGTTCCGCGACGGCAGGGGCCCGGACGGCTCCGAGCCGCCGACGGACTGGATGTCGCACTTCGGTGGCCCCGCGTGGACCCGCGTCCCGGACGGCCAGTGGTACCTGCACCTGTTCACGCGCGAGCAGCCGGACTTCAACTGGGACAACCGCGAGGTCCGCGACGACTTCCTGCGCACGCTGCGCTTCTGGTCCGACCGTGGCGTCGACGGCTTCCGCGTGGACGTCGCGCACGCCCTGGCCAAGGACCTGTCGGACCCGCTGCGCGACCTCGGCGGCCGGCACCCCGACGCGCTGACCGAGCTGCCCATGGACGGCAGCCACCCGTACTTCGACCGCGAGGAGGTCCACGAGATCTTCCGCGAGTGGCGCGAGGTGCTGGACGAGTACGACCCGCCGCGCAGCGCCGTCGCGGAGGCCTGGGTGGCCAACAGCCGCCGCGTCCTCTACGCCCGCCCGGACGAGCTGGGCCAGGCGTTCAACTTCGAGCTCGTGCGCGCGGCGTGGGGCGCGCCGCAGTGGCACGTCGTCGTCGACGAGTCCCTCTCGGCCGCCCAGGTCGCGGGCGCCTCGGCGACGTGGGTGCTGTCCAACCACGACGTCGTCCGGCACGCCTCCCGGTTCGCCCTGCCCGCCGGCACCGATCTCAACGCGTGGCTGCTCAGCGGCGGCACGGACCCCGAGCCCGACCGCGAGCGCGGCCTGCGCCGTGCCCGGGCGGCGACGCTGTTCATGCTGTCCCTCCCGGGTTCGGCCTACCTGTACCAGGGCGAGGAGCTGGGCCTCCCGGAGGTCGCGGACCTGGCTCCGGAGGACCTCCAGGACCCGATCTGGGAGCGCACCGAGCACCGCGAGAAGGGGCGCGACGGCTGCCGCGTCCCGCTGCCGTGGGAGAAGGACGGCCCGTCGTTCGGCTTCGGCGCGTCCGACCGGCCGACCCTTCCGCAGCCGGAGTGGTTCGGCGACCTCTCGGTCCAGGCGCAGGACGGCGTCGAGGGCTCGACGCTCGAGCTCTACCGCGACGCGCTGCGCCTGCGCCGCGAGCTGCAGGGCGACGAGTCCCTGCAGTGGCTCCAGGACGGCGAGCCGACGAGGACCCTGCACCTGCGCCGCTCGACCGGCTGGGAGTGCCTCACGAACTTCTCCGACGCGCCCGTGCCGCTGCCGGCCGGCGAGGTGCTGCTCGCGAGCGGTCCGCTGACCGACGGTGAGCTGCCCGGCGAGACGTCGGTCTGGCTGCGCCGCTGACCCCAGGTCGGGGCGCTGACGGCTGACAACGGGGAAGGTCTGTGGCGCATCACGCCACAGACCTTCCCCGTTGTGCTCGGGACGCTCGGGGCGCTCGGGGCGCTCGGGGTCAGGGGGCGAGGGGCGTGCCGACGACGCCGCGGCGCTGGAGGGCGCGGGTGTCGGCGGCCAGGGCGTCGTCCGCCGAGAGGTGGAACCGGCCCCGTCCGGTGTCGTGGAGCGCGAGCGCCAGCTCGACGCGGCCGACCGGGATGCCGAGGTTGGCGTCCGAGGCCTCCAGCGCCACCAGCGCCCACCCCGGACCGCCGGTCAGGCGGAGGCCGGTGTGGATCGCCCGATCGCCGCGGACGGCGGGCAGGACCTCCGGCGGGTAGGCGGACGAGGCCCACGCGCCGAGCAGCAGGACGGGGACCGCCTCCGCGGTCGCGCGCCACGCACGGAGCTCCTCCACCGCGCCGGCCGTGTCCGGCGGCCCCTCGTCCGCGCAGGGACCGACGAGGAGGACCGCGCGCAGCGCGTGCGGGTCGACGCCCTGCGCCCGGCCGAGCCGGTCGTGGACCGCCTCCCACCCGTGCCGCGCGGGAGGACGCTCGACGACGGCGACGTCGCACCCGAGGCGGTCGATCTCCGCCAACCGGCCGTACAGCGCCCGGCCGTAGGCGGCGGGCTCGGCGGGCAGCGTGAGCGTCTCCGCCCCGTGGAGGCCGATGTCGCCGTCCCCGTCGCCGGCCACCCGCAGGACGGCGACGCGCCGTCCCGCCTCCCGCTCCCCGGCGACGGCGGCGTCGAGCGCGTCGGCGTCGACCACCCGGACGGGCGTCGTCGGGGCGTAGTGCGAGGGGAGACGACCGGGTGTCCGCGGCGCGCCGGTGCCCTCCCGGGTCGGCACCGCGTCGAGCACCTCGGCGAGCTCGTCCGTGCCGATGCCGCCGGGCCGCAGCAGGCGGGGGCGGTCGCCGCTGAGGTCGACGATCGTGGACTCCAGGCCGACCTCGCAGTCGCCGCCCTCGAGGATCGTCCCCACGACGTCGCCCAGCTCCGCGACGACCCGCTCGCGCGTCGTCGGGCTCACGCGGCCGAACCGGTTCGCCGACGGCGCCGCGACGCCGCCGCCGAACGCCTCCAGGAGCGCGTGCGCGACGGGGTGACGGGGGACGCGGACGCCGATGGTGTCCTGCCCGCCCGTCACCGCGGTGGGGACGCGGGGGTGCCGGCGCAGGATCAGCGTGAGCGGCCCCGGCCAGAACCGGTCCGCCAGGCGTCGCGCGACCTCTGGCACGTCCACCGCCCAGTCGTCGAGCTGAGCCGCGCTCGCGAGATGGACGATGAGCGGGTGGTCGGCGGGTCGGCCCTTCGCGGCGAAGACCCTCGCGACAGCGGCCGGGTCCGCGGCGTCGGCACCCAGGCCGTAGACCGTCTCGGTCGGGAACGCGACGAGCTCACCGCGCCGCAGCGCGGCGACGGCGGCGGCGACCTGCGCCTCGGTCGCGCGGTCGGACGGTGCGGGTCCGGCGGCCGGGTGCTGATCCGTGGCTGCGCCGGTGGCGCCGGCGGCGCGGGGTGCGGGCGTCTCGGGCATGGTGCCTCCAGTGTCCCAGCCGCCCGCCGGGGACTGCGCCGTCGCGCGACCATGAGCCGTCCGGCGGCCTCTGAGCCGTCCGGGGGACGCCCATCGGGTGAATCACGCACCGCGTACGTGTCCGATATGCGGCTAAAGGGGGAAGGGACCTCAAGGGCCTGGTGTTCGCGGTCGATGGATGTGAGGGTGGACTCGCCGAGGACGGACAGCGGCGGTCGACGGGGACCGCAGCACCGGGAGCGGGGTGACCGGGTGGTCCGGGCGGCGCACGACGTGAGGGGCACGATGAGCCAGGTCAGGACACGCGGAGGCGCGTCGAGCGCGCGTTCGCTCGCCCGTCGGTTGGGCCTTCCGGCCGCCCGCGGTGCAGCAGTGGGCGCCCTCGCGGCGACGGTCATGCTCAGCGGTGGCGCGACGGCCTCGGCCGCCGGCGCGATCCCCGGTGGGTCGGTCGTCCCGGACGGCCGGACGATCGGCGACGCCGGTGCGGCGATGCCCGCGGCGCAGCTGCTCGAGGCCCGCGCGGACGAGTGGTCCCGTGCTCGGCTGGACGACGCGGTCGCGGTCGGCCGGGCGGCGCTCGCGGCCGCGGACGCCTCGAGCGCCCTCGTCACGCAGGCCTCGCGCGAGGTGTCTGTCGCCTCGGCCGGCAGCACGCCCGCCCCGGTCGTCGGGTTCGAGGAGTCCGTCGACGCCCTGCGCGCCCTCCTCCGCACCCACGAGGGCACCACCGTGACCCAGCGGGCCGGGGGCGCGTCCCTCGTGCTCCCCGACTCGGTCACACCCCCGCCGGCGCTGACGGTGTCGGAGCGCCTCGCCGTGGCCGAAGAGGTCGCGGCGCTCGCGGCCGACGTCTTCCGCGTCGCCCTCGAGGTCGAGGCGACCGCGACGGCGACGACCGGACCCGGCCTGCCCGGCCTCGACGCGCCGCCGCTGCAGCTGACCCGGCCCCGGCCGCTCGAGGCACTCGCGGTGCCGCCGCCGGCGCCGCCGGCCGCGCAGCCCGCCCCGACCGAGCCCGGTGCGGTCGACCCCGCTGCGGCGGCCGGCACGACGGACCTGGCCCAGACCGACGTGACGGCGCCGCAGGCCGCCGCCCCCGCAGCACCGCCCGAGGCGCCCGCTGCGCCGGCCGAGCCGGGTGCCGCTCCCGCGGCCCCGGAGGCCCCGGCGGCCCCGGCGGAGCCCGCTGCACCGGACGCCCTGCCGGTGGAGGTCGCCGACGGGCTCGCCGACCTCGAGGCGGCGGTGGCCGCGGCGAGCGGCGCGGTGTCGACCGAGCTGACGACCCTGGAGGCCATGCCCGTGCTGCCCAGCGCGCTGGCTGCCTCCCGCGTCGTGCAGTGGGAGTCCTTCCTCCCCGCGTCCCTGTCGACGCTCGGGATGGAGAACGGCCGCATCCCCACGGCCCTCCTGTGCGCGCCGGCCTTCGCTCCCGACTTCCTGCTGCGCTGCGACGCGGCCGCGGCCCTCGAGGCGGTCAACGAGGCGTACACGGCGGAGTTCGGCGAGGACCTCGTCGTCAGCAGCGGGTACCGGACCTTCGAGGAGCAGGCCTCCCTCAAGGCGACCAAGGGCTGGCTGGCCGCCCCGGCCGGTCGGTCGAACCACGGCCTCGGCATCGCCGTGGACCTCGGCGGCTTCGGTGGCCTCGGCCAGTTCGACTCCCCGCGGTACCGGTGGATGCTCGAGAACGGCGAGGAGTTCGGCTGGGTGCACCCGGAGGCCATGCGCCCCGGTGGCAGCGGCCCGCCCGAGCCGTGGCACTTCGAGTTCGGGACGGAGTGACCGACCGGACCGGCACGTCGTGGGAGACCGTCACCCCAGGGTGACGGTCTCCCGCTGCGTGTGGCCTGCGTCGTCGTCCGCCCGCACCGAGCACCCGCCCAGGACGGGGCAGCGCCGGCCGGGCAGGCACGCGCCGGCCGCCGCCGCCGCCGCGCAGTCGTAGCGGTCCAGCACCACGTCGACGAGCCGCTCGTCCGGGGCCAGCGGCGCGGTCACGACGTCGGCGCCCGCCCGCAGGACACGGTTCTGGAAGAAGCCCGGCGCGAGCAGGTAGGACGCGACGACGACGCGCCCGCCCCGCGCCCCGCGGTCCTGCCCCAGGTCGGCCCGCGCCGCGGCCACCGCCTCGGGGACGGTCGGCGTCGCCGCCGAGCCGTACCCGACGGTGACGGGCCCGTGCGGCCACAGCCGGCGCAGCGCGTCCGCGACCGCCTCGACCGCGGCCGACGAGCGGGGGTCGCTCGACCCGGCCGCGGCCAGGACGACGGCGTCGCCCGGACGGGTGCCCGCCTCGTGGAGCCGGTCGGCGAGCACGGCGACGACCCGCTCGTCCGGTCCGAGCGTCCCGGACGCGACCGCGCCGGGGACGCCCGCGACCGCGCGCGCGACGTCGACGTGCGTGTGGAAGCCGGCGGAGAGCAGCAGCGGGACGACGACGGCGCCCGCCCCGGCACCCGCGTCGCCGCCCGCGGCGCTGGTGTCCCGGTCGATGACCGCGTCCGCCACGACGTCCGCGACCTCCGGCTGCTGCACGTCGACGAACGCCTCGCGGACGTCGAGGTGCGGGCGTCGCCGCCGCACGCCGTCGAGGATCGCCGCGATCGCCGCCCGACCGGCGGCGTCGTCGGTGCCGTGCGAGCAGCCGACGAGGACCGGCCCGGTCATCCCCGCACCTCCGCGAGCTCGAGCCGGTAGCCGCGCTTGACCACCGTGCGGACGAGGTCCCGGCCGACGGCGTCCCGGAGCCGCGCCACGGCGACCTCCGCGGTGTGCGGGTCGCTGGAGTCCCCCGGCAGCACCTCCAGCACCTCGCGGCGCGTCACCACGCCGCCGGGACGCGCCGCGAGGAGGCGCAGCACGGCCAGGCCCGACGGCGACAGCGGCAGGACGTCCCCGTCGAGGACGGCCGCGCCGCGGTGGACCTGCAGCGGCCCGGCGACCGTGTCCAGCGTCGTCAGGCCGCCGAAGTGCCCGACGAGGGCACGCACGAGCGAGCCCAGTCGGCCGCGGTCGGGCACCAGCGGCTCGACGCCCCGGTCCCGCAGCGGTCTCGCGGTCACCGGTCCGACCGCTGCCGCGAGGGTGCAGCCGTGCTGCAGCCGCGCCAGGACGGCCTCACCCACCCCGGCGCGCTCGCCGGCCTCGAGCCACGCGGCGGCGCCCGGGGCGGAGGTGAACACCACGGCGTCCACCTCGCCGTCGGCGGTCGCCCGCGCCGACGCGGCGACCGCGGCCGGGTCGCGCGGCGGGCCCCACCGGTAGACGACGAGGCTGTGGACGTCGGCGCCGGCGGCGCGGAACGCCTCGTCGAGCCCGTCCGCACCGGCGCCGTGGTGCTGGACGGCGATGCGCAGCCCGCCGACGCCGTCCGCGAGCAGGGCCTCGGCGATCTCCGCGGACGTCTCGGACTCCGCGACCCAGTCCGCCCGCAGGCCGGCGGCCTGAAGGGCACCCCGCGCCTTGGGCCCGCGCGCGACGAGCCGGGCGTCGCGCAGCACGTCGAGCAGCCGGTCCGCGACGCCGTGCGCGTCGGCCGCCTCGACCCAGCCACGGAAGCCGATGCCCGTCGTGACGACGACGACGTCCGGGGGCGTGGCGAGCAGCTCCAGGGTCGCGCGCATGAGCTCGGCGTCGTCCGTGTGCGGGACCATGCTCAGCGACGGCGCGTGGCGCACGACCGCCCCGCGGCGCTCCAGGGCCGCCGACAGCTCCGCCGACCGGCGCTCGGCCGTGACGAGCACGACGCACCCCGCCATGCTCTGCGCGAGCGTGGGTGCGTCGTGCGCGGCCTCGACCGCTCCGTCCGCGGGCGCGGCGCTCACGGGCCCGCCACGACGGCCGGGTCGACGACGCCGTGGAGCGCCGTCGTGCCGCACGCGGTCCCGAGCAGACCCTCGGCGGCGACGGCGCCCATGACGACGATCGCCGGTGCGCGGACGCCGGCCGCCCGCGCCCGCTCGGCGACCGCGTGCAGGGGTGCCCGCGTGGTCCGCTGCCGGTCCGTCGTGCCGTTCTCGACGACCGCGACCGGCGTCGTCGGGTCGGCGCCGTGGGCGATCGCCTCGGCGGCCATGGACCCCAGGGCGGCGACCCCCATGAGGACGACGACGGTCGCCGAGCCGTCACGGAGGGCGGTGCGCGCCGCGTCGTCGAGCCCGTCGTGGCCGTTGACGACGTGAACGGCGGCGACCGTCCCGCGGTGCGTCAGCGGGATGCCGGCGGCGGCCGGCACCGCGAGGGCGCTGCTGATGCCGGGCACCACCTCGACGGGCACGCCCGCGCTGCGGCACGCGAGCACCTCCTCGCCGCCGCGGCCGTACACGAACGGGTCGCCGCCCTTGAGCCGGACGACCACGAGCCCGCGCCGGGCCCGGTCCACGAGGATCCGGTTGATCTCCTCCTGCGGCACGGGGTGGTGGTCCGGGCGCTTGCCGACGTCGACGACCTCGACGTCCGGGGGCAGCTCGGCGAGGACCGACCGCGGTCCGAGCCGGTCGGTGACGACCACTTCGGCCTCGGCGAGCGCACGCCGCCCGCGCAGCGTGAGCAGGTCCGTCGCGCCGGGCCCGCCGCCCACGAGCACCACGCGCCCCGCCCCGCCGCGTCGCGCCCGGCGTCGCCGCCGGAGGTCCGCGCCGCCCGACCGCAGGTGCTCCGCGAGGGCGTCCCGGACGCCGGCGGTCCGGGCCGGGTCCGGCTCCCCGCCCGAGACGACCCCGACGAGGAGGTCGCCGTGCGTCGCGGTCGCGGGGGTGCGCGCGGAGCCGCGGCGGACGTCGCCGGCCGTCACGCACCACACCTGCCGGTCGTGCGCCCACCCGGCGACGGCCTCGTCCACGGCAGGGTCTCCCGTGGCGCACTGCACGAGCCACGCACCCGCGACGTCGTCGGCGGCGACCTCGCGGGCGTCCCAGGCGACGGCGCCGCGGGACGCGAGCGAGGCCAGCTCCGGGCACAGCGCCGGGGCGACGACGCGGACGACGGCGCCGTCGACGAGCAGCGCCTGCGTGCGCCGCGCCGCCACCGGACCGCCGCCGACGACGAGCACGTCCCGGCCGGCGAGCTCGATGCCCAGCAACGTGGTCATCGCGCACCCCCCGCGGGTGCGGGACGTGCCCCGGGTGGCCCCTCGACGGGCGGGTCCGGCGTCGCGGCCACGAGCACGACGCCGTTCTCGAGCCGGACGCGCCAGGTCCGCAGGTGCCGCGGCTCGCGGCCGACCGGCTCCAGGCACCGACCGGTGCGCAGGTCGAACACCTGCTTGAGCAGCGGCGACGCGACGGTGGGCGACGCACCGCGGCTGCCCACGATGCCGCGGGACAGGACGTGCGCGTCCATGAACGGGTCGAGCTGCTGGACGGCCAGCACCTCCTCGGCGCCCGCGTCGGACGACGCCGCGGGTCCCCTGCCGAGGAGCCGGAACAGCGCGACCTGCTCGCCGGCGACGAGGGCCGCGGCCCCGCGCTCGGGCACGAGGTCGTCCAGGCGGCAGACGGCGACCCACGCGGCCGACGTGCCGACCCGGTCGGCCGGGGTCGTCATGGTCGGGCTCTCGACGGTCATGCGCGCACCTCCAGGGCGGGGCCCGCGACGAGCACGGGACCGGTGGGCACCTCGTCGGGACGGACCGCGTCGACCGGGACGGCGAGGCCGGCGGCCCGCTCCGCGGCGGTGGCCGGGCGGCGCTGACCGCGCTCCGTGACGTAGGCGAGGCTCGGGTCGGGGGTCGTCGGCGCGTTGACGAACGACGCGAACCGGCGCAGCTTCTCCGGGTCGTCGAGGGTGGCGCGCCACTCGTCCTCGTAGCGGTCCACGTGCGCGGCCATCGCGGCGTCGAGCTCGGCCGCGATGCCGAGGCTGTCCTCGAGGACGACGGCCCGCACGCCCGCCAGACCGCCCTCGACCTCCTCGATCCACGGTGCGGTGCGCTGGAGCCGGTCGGCGGTGCGGATGTAGTACATGAGGAACCGGTCGACGGTCCGCACGAGCGTCTCGGTGTCGAGGTCCTCGGCGAGGAGCTGGGCGTGTCGGGGCGTGAAGCCGCCGTTGCCGCCGACGTAGACGTTCCAGCCGTGGTCGGTGGCGATGATCCCGACGTCCTTGGCGCGCGCCTCCGCGCACTCGCGGGCGCATCCGGAGACGCCGAGCTTGAACTTGTGCGGCGCGCGCAGCCCTCGGTACCGCAGCTCGAGCGCGACGGCGAGCGACGTGGAGTCCTGCACGCCGTACCGGCACCACGTCTGCCCGACGCACGACTTCACCGTCCGCAACGACTTGCCGTACGCGTGCCCGGACTCGAACCCGGCGTCGACCAGCCGCCGCCAGATGAGCGGGAGCTGCTCGAGGCGCGCCCCGAACATGTCGACGCGCTGGCCGCCGGTGATCTTCGTGTACAGCCCGAAGTCCTTGGCGACCTGGCCGACCGTGATGAGCCCCTCGGGCGTCACCTCGCCGCCGGGCATGCGGGGGACGACCGAGTAGGTCCCGTCCTTCTGCAGGTTCGCCATGACGTGGTCGTTGGTGTCCTGCAGGGTGGCGCGGTCGCCGTCGAGGACGTGGCCGTCGTCGAGCGAGGAGAGGACCGAGGCGACGACCGGCTTGCAGATGTCGCACCCGCGCGCCCCGGCGGGCAGGCCGGGCGCGCCGTGCTGGGCGAGGATCTCGCTGAAGGTCCGCAGCCCGGTGACGCGAACGACGTCGAAGAGCTGCCGCCGCGAGAGCGCGAAGTGCTCGCACAGCGTCGTGCTCACCGTGATGCCGGCCTTCTCCAGCTCGGTGCCGACGACCTTCTTGACCAGCGGCAGGCACGAGCCGCAGGACGTGCCGGCCTTCGTGCACGCCTTGACCGCGGCCAGGTCGGTGCAGCCGCCGTCGGTGACGGCGTGCCGGATGGTGCCGGCGGTGATGTTGTTGCACGAGCAGACGGCGGCGTCGTCGGGCAGGTCGACCGAGCCGCGGCTGCGGCCGGACGCGCCCTCGGGGAGGAGGTACGTGGAAGGGTCGCCGGTGAGCTCGCGGCCGACCATGGGCCGCAGGGCCGCGTACGCCGAGGCGTCGCCCACGAGGACGCCGCCGAGGAGCGTCCGGGCGTCGTCGGAGAGGACGAGCTTGGTGTAGACGCCGGCCACCGGGTCGGAGTGGACGAGCTCGAGCGCGCCGGGGGTGGTGCCGAACGCGTCACCGAAGCTCGCGACGTCCACGCCGGCGAGCTTGAGCTTCGTCGCCGTGTCGGCGCCGGGGAACTCGGCGGCGCCGCCGAGGAGCCGGTCCACGACCACCTCGGCCATCGCGTACCCCGGCGCCACGAGGCCGATGCAGCCCCCGTCGATGCACGCCACCTCGCCGGCGGCCCAGACGTGCGGGTCGGGCGTCCGGCACGCCGCGTCGACGACGACGCCGCCGCGCGGCCCGACGGGCAGGCCGGCCGCGCGGGCCAGCTCGTCGCGCGGCTGGACGCCCGCCGCGACGACGACGACGTCGACGTCCAGGCGCCCGCCGTCGGCGAAGTCGAGCCGGCCGACCGTGCCGCGCCGGTTCGCGCGGAGGCGGGTGGTGGCCGTGTCGACCCGCACCGCGACGCCGAGGGACTGGATGAGCCGCCGCAGCGCCTCCCCGCCGCCGAGGTCGACCTGCGCGGACATGAGGTGCGTGCCGAACTGGATGACCGTCGACTGCGCGCCGAGGGCCTGCAGCGCCCCGGCGGCCTCGAGCCCGAGCAGCCCGCCACCGATGACGGCGCCGCGCACGGGGCGGTCCCAGCGGGACGCCTGCTCCTCGACCCACCCGCGCAGGGCGGCGACGTCGTCGATGGTGCGGTAGACGAAGACCCCCGGCAGGTCGGTGCCCTCGATCGGCGGGACGAACGCCCGGGAACCGGTGGCGAGGACGAGCTCGTCGTAGGCCCAGGTGCGGCCGTCGGCGAGGGTGACGACCCGGGCGGCCCGGTCGACCGCGGTGACGGTCGCGTCGCGGACGAGCGTGACGAGCGGGTCGCTCCACAGCGCCGGGTCGCCGAGCGAGAGGTCCTCCGGGTCGCGCCCGGAGAAGTAGGAGGTGAGCGCGACGCGGTCGTAGGGGGCGCGGGGCTCCTCGGCGAGCACGGTGACGTGCCAGGCGCCGCCGGCGTCGCGGTCCCGCAGCGCCTCGACGAGCCGCTGGGCGACCATGCCGCCGCCGACGACGACGAGGCGGGGTGCGTCGCGCGCAGGTGTCGGGCCGGCGTCGGGGTCGCGGGCGGGTTCGGCGTCGGGGACGTGCGGCTCGGGTGACATGCGCGCTCCTCGTGCTGGCCGGTCCGGCACCCCCTGCTGCGGGGCCAGGACGCCGACGGTAGGCAGCGCATGTTTCCCCGGGCGTCGCCGTCGTGTTTCCTGCGGGAAACACCTCACGCACAGGCGGGCCCGGGCCGGTGTGAGCCGCCGGGCCGCGGGAGCGCGGGCTCAGGGGCCCGGCACGTGCTCCTTGAGGGCGTACCCGAGGGCCGTGTCGCCCTCGACGAGGAGCCGCGACGCCGCGACCGGCACCCGTCCGAGCACCACGCGCAGGACGGTGGAGTCGTCGCCGCGCAGGGTCACCGAGGGACCGTCGGACCGATGCGGCGCGTCGTCCGGCCCGGGCCGCCGCAGCGGGTCCACCGGGTGCCAGGTCGTCCCGTCATAGGTGCCGCCGAGCACGACGGCGTCCCCGACCAGCCGGATGCTGGTGCCGTGCGGCACGGGGGTGCCGAGCGAGGCGAGCACGGGCCAGAAGTGCTGCACGAACCGTGCGCACGGCGCGACGGCGCGCGGGTCGAGCGGTGGTTCGGCCCCGTCGGGCGTGAGCGCCGCGCGCAGGTCGTCGGCGTGCACCGTCGCCTCCATGACGAAGGTGTCGAGTGCCACCGGGAGCGGGACGTCCCCGTAGGGCATCGGCAGCACGGGCGACGCCCCCCGTGCCACGGCGGCCGCGACCGTGTCGAAGGCGGCCGCGAGCTCCGCCCGGCTGCGGTGCCACGCGAGGTCGAGCGGGTGGCCCGTGAGCCCGTCGGTCGCGCGTCCCGCGGCCCGCACGCCGTGCCGCTGCGCCTCGCCCACCACCGCCAGGCGCAGCGCCTCGGCCTCCATGCTCATGCCCCACGCCGTGTGGCGGACGAGGTCCTCCACGGACCAGCCGGCGAGCCGGGTCGCCGTCGCCGGTGCGGTGCGCCCGGCGCTCGTCACCGCGACGGCGAACGCGTCCCACGCGGTGAGGGACAGCTCCTTGGCGCCTGTCACCGTCAGACCCGTCCCCGCCGGTCCGCCGCTCATCCGACCTCCTCCACCAGGTTCCCGAGCCCCTCGTCGGCGCCGTCGCTGGCCACCCCGTGCGCGGCCTCTGCCGCACCCAGGACCCGCAGAGCCTCCGCCATGCCCAGCCTCGCGGCGTCCGCCTGCGCCCGCACGACGACGCCGCGGGCCTCCTCGTCGCGCCCCGCGCGCTGCAGCGCGGTCGCCAGCCAGGTGCGGGACCAGACCGCCGCCGCGGGCGCCGGCAGGGCGTCGTCCTCGGCCACGGCCCGGGTGAGCAGGGCCGTCGCGGCCGCCACGTCGCCGGTCGCCAGGTGGCACAGCGCGAGCGGCGCGGTCGCGGACCCCAGGCAGACCGCGCCGGCGCCGAGGACGACCCGGTGGCCGTCCCAGGGCTCGAGCGCGTCGCGGAGACGAGCGGCCGCCGCGGCGTCGTCGAGGAGGAAGGCAGCCTGCGCCAGGTAGCTGAGCACCGCCGACCGCGACAGGTCGTGCGGCACCTGGCTGAGCTGCTCGTCGTGCACGTCGAGGTGGACCTGCGCCTCGGCGCGCCGTCCGAGACGGGCCAGCGCCAGTGCCGGCCCGAACGCCCAGCGGACGGGGGCCTCGGCGCGCCGCGTCGCCAGCACGGGCAGCAGGTCCTCCAGGCCGCCGGTGTCCAGTGCCAGCTGGAGGCGCTGGACCGTCCAGACCAGCTCCGCGGACGCGTACCGCGCGCGGTGGGCCTCCGTCCGGAACGTCTCGGCGAGGGCGGCCGCCTCGGCGAAGCGCGCGTCGAGGAGCGCGCGCATCCCGCGCCACATCGGCGGGTACCACCGGTGCAGCGGGCGGGCGAGGAGCTCGACCGTCCCCGTGGCGACGGCGAGCACGGCGTCGGCGCCGGCGAGGTCGCCGGACTCGATGAGGTCGAGCAGGTGCAGGCGTGCGACGTCGAGCCGCAGCTCGAGGTCCTCGGGCCCGACGTCGGGGGCGTCGGCGCCCCCCACGGCCTCGAAGGCGCGCCGTCCGTCGCGGAGGCGCTCGGCGAGCTGGTCCGGGGCGTCCTGGGTGATGCGCAGGGCGAGCAGGGCGCGGGCGAGCGGCGCGTGGGGCAGGCCGGCCGTACCGCCGTCGGCCGCCGAGCGGTGCGGCAGGCGGTCGACCAGCTCGACGGCCCGGCGGCAGGCCTCCTGGGCGCCGCGGGTGTCGCCGGTGAAGTGCAGCGCCCGTCCGAGCAGCGAGAGCACCTGGCTGCGGCCGACCGCGTCGTCCGCAGGGACCAGCCGCTCGGCCGCGCGCAGCAGCTGGACGGAGCGGTCGTCGCGCGGCAGCCGGCTGGCGAAGATCGTCTCCTCGTACCCGACGGCGGCGGTGACGAGACCGGCGTCGTCGTCGCGGGCCAGGGCCTGCTCCGCGCCGGCCCCGAACGCCTCCAGGGCGAGGGCGAGGTCCCCGGAGCGGCGCAGCGCCTCGGCGAGGTCCAGGCGGCGGGTCAGCCGCTCGGCGCCCGTGCCGGCGGGCAGCGCGAGCGCGTGCGCCAGCAGCGACGCGGCCCGCTGGGGAGCGCTGACCATCGACGCCGCGGCGGCGCTCGCGAGCAGGGCCGCCGCGTCCCGCGCGAGGTCCACCGCCGTCGTGCCGTCGTCGAGCCCGGCGCTCGTGGCGGGCAGGACGTCGTGGGCGAGTGCGAGGTGGGTGCCGGCGAGCTCGGTGCCCAGCGCCGTGGGCAGCCCCTGGATCCAGCGGGCGAAGCGGACGTGGAGCTCCGCCCGGCGGTGCCGGCCGATCGAGCCGTACGCGGTGTCCCGGAGCAGCGCGTGGCGGTAGGTGTACGACGCGGCGCCGACGGCGTGCTCGTGCGGGCCCACGAGGAGGCCCACCCGGGTGAGCTCGTCGAGGGGCCGGGTCGCGTCCGCCACCCCGAGTGCGGGCAGGGCGCCGACGGGGAACGTCGTCCCCGGCACCGAGCCGTGCTCGACGACGGCGCGCACCGGGTCGGGCAGGGCGTCGAGCTGGCCCTGGTAGATCGCCTGCACGGTCGTCGGCAGGGCGGGGGCGCCGGCGGCGTCACCGGTGAAGCGCCACCCGCCGGGGTCGGTGCGGCGCAGCAGACCCGTCTGGATCCACGAGCGCACGAGCTCCTCGACGAAGAGCGGGTTCCCGCCCGACGCCACGACCACCGCGTCGAGCAGCCCCTCGGGCAGGACCCCGGGGCCCAGGTAGGCCACGACGAGCTCGCGGGCGGCCTGCGCCGCGAGGGGCTCGAGCGCGAGGACGGCGACGTGCGGGGAGCCGGCCAGCGCGTCCGCGCCGAGCGGCCCCGGCCGGGCGGTGAGGACGACCCGGCGGCGCGACCCGACGGCGGGGTGCTCGAGCGCGTGGTGGAGGAACGCCTTGAGGTCGGCACCGGCGAGGTGGAGGTCCTCCACCACCCAGACGGCGTGCGGGGCGGCGGCGTCGAGCGCGGACGTCCAGGCCTCGTAGAGCTCGGCCGGTGTCGCGTCGAGGGGGTCGCCGTCGACGACCGCCCGGACGAGCTCGGCGACCCGGCGGGCGTGGGCCGGGTCCTCCTCGGTGAGCGCCGCGGTGAAGGCGTCCGCCACCCGGGCGGCGTCGTCGGGGTGGTCGGCGCCGCCGGTCGCCCTCGATGCCGTCCATGCCGCGAGCAGCAGGTCCGCGACCACGTCGTACCCGCGACCCGGGGCCAGGCCCACACGGACCGTCCAGCAGGGCCGGCCCTGCGCCTGGAGCCGCTCGGCGAGCTCGGTGACCAGGCGCGTCTTGCCCGTCCCGGGTGGTGCGAGCACGAGCGCGGCGCGGGCGTCGCCGGCCGGGTCGCCGCCGGCCGGCTCGAGGAGGTCCAGGAGGCGGGCCATCTCGTCCTCGCGGCCGAGGAGCGGCGCCGTCAGCCCGTGCCGGCGCAGGCCGTGCCTGTGGGAGCCCAGCCGGCGGCCGTCCTGCCGGTGGGCGCCCTGCCGGTCGGCCCCGGCGAGCCAGGTCGGGACCGGCGCGGCCTTGCCCTTGAGGTGCCGCTCGCCGGCCGGGACGAGCTCGACGTCGTCCTCGACCGCCAGCGCCGTGTGCGGGCCGACGAGGACCTGACCGGGCTCCGCGCCGGCCTGGAGCCGCGCGGCCGTGTTGACGGTGTCGCCGGTGACGCGCCAGCCGGCGCCCAGCCGCGTCACGACGACGACGCCCGTGTCCACGCCGACCCGGACGCTGAGCGCGCCCGCCATGCCGAGCTCCTGGCCGAGCCGGTCGACAGCCTCGACGAGGCCGCGCCCCGCGCGTACGGCCCGCAAGGCGTCGTCGTCGGCGGCCCGGGTCGTGCCGAAGGTGGCCATGACCGCGTCGCCGATGAACTTCTCCACGAGGCCGCCCTCGGCCGCCACCGCCTGCTCGGCGAGCGAGAAGTACGCCTCCTGGACGCGCGCGACGTCCTCCGGGTCGAGGCGCTCGGACAGGCCGGTGAAGTCCGCGAGGTCGGCGAACAGGACCGTGACGACGCGCCGGTCGACGGAGGGCACGTCGGGAGGCTAGACCTCTGCGCGCCGTACTAGCGTGCGCCGTGAGGGTGGTTCGGCCGGAATCACCCCCTGGCCTGCGGGGGCGACGGTGCCGTCGATCACGTCCGTGTCCTGGATCCCGTCCGAGCTCGTCACGGGCGTGCTCCGCGTGCCCTTCGACCTCGGCCTGACCCACTACGACGACCCGCCGCCGGACCGGATCGCGCCGGGGGACCTGGCGACGCTGCGCCGCGCCGGACGGTTCCGGTTCGTGAACCGCGTCGAGGCGTCCGCGCGCGTCGAGGACGGTCGCGTCGTCGGCGTGGACCTCGGCGAGGACTGCGGCGGGACGATCGGGCTGACCAACCTCCTCGGGGGCGCGGTGCGCTTCCCGGCGGTCGCCATGCCGGACCTGCGGACGGTCGAGGTGGCCGACGACGGCGCGCGCGCGGTCGTGCGGCAGACGGCGGGCGGGCGGGCGCCGTTGCCGGCGCCGCGGCTGGTCAACGGGCGGCCACGCCTCGTCGCGCCGCTGGTCTGGACGACCCTGGAGCTGGAGCTCCGAGCGGACGGCACGTCCGCGGCGTCCGTGACCGGTGCGAGCGCGTTCCCGCGGCACTGGGTCTACGACGACGAGGGCGCGCTCGTGGAGAAGGTGGCCACGACCGGCTTCGACGCGTGGCTGCACACGATGGAGGCGACGGCGACGCCCTGGCGCGGCCAGGACGCGTCCGCCGTCGTCACGCCCGTCGAGACCGAGCTCGAGCGGCGGCTGTCCCGCCAGGTCATGGGCGAGCTCAAGGCGCAGCGGCGCGTGCGCAGCCTCGAGGCCGGTGAGGAGCTGTTCCGGCAGGGCGACGCCGGCTCGGACGTCGCGCTGCTGCTGGACGGCGTCGTCGAGGTGGTGCGTGACGGCCGGTTCCTCGTCGAGATCGGGCCCGGCGCGGTGCTGGGGGAGCGGGCGCTGCTGGAGGGCGCCCGGACGGCGACGGTGCGGGCGGTGACGCCGCTGACGGTCGCGCTCGTGGACGGCAGCACGCTCGCCCGCGAGGACCTCGAGGTGCTGGTCACGGGGCACCGCCGGGAGGACGAGGCGCCCGAGGGTCGGTGAGCACCGCGGGACGAGCCGCCGTGTCGGCGAGACTGGCGCGATGAGCCCGTCGTCCGTGCGCCCCCTCGTCCACCTCGCCCCGCGTGCCGGCTGGGTCAACGACCCGCTGGGGCTGACATGGCACGACGGGCGCTACCACCTGTTCTTCCAGCACGTGCCCGACAGCACCGACTGGCAGCTGCACTGCCACTGGGGGCACGCCACGAGCGACGACCTCCTGCACTGGGACGAGCACGAGCCGGTGCTCCTGCCGGGCGACGGCGACGACGGGGTGTGGTCCGGCAGCATCGCCGTCCCGCAGGACGGCGGCCCGGCCGCGCTGTTCTACACGAGCGTGTCCCAGGAGGCCGGGCTGGGCATCGGCCGCAACCGCGTGGCGCGGCCGGTGGACGACACGTGGTCGCGGTGGGAGAAGGGGCCGGTGGTGGCCGACCTGCCGCCGGAGTTCGCCCCGGAGGACGTCGAGGCGTACCGCGACCGTGGGTCGTCCGCGAGGGCGACGCGTGGTGGATGGTCGTCGGCGGCGGGCTGCGGGACGAGCGCGGGGGGACGGCCACCGCGTGGGTGTACCGCTCGACGGACCTGGAGGCGTGGGCCTACCACGGGCTCCTCACGACCCGGCACACCACCCAGACGGACGGGGAGTGGAGCGGCCCGGCCTGGGAGTGCCCCCAGCTGTTCCCCCTCGACGGGCGGTGGGTGCTCACCCTCTCCGCGTGGGAGCCGGACCACCCGCACCACGCGGTCTACGCGGTCGGGGACTTCACCGACGGCCGGTTCACCGCGCAGCGGTGGTCCCGGCTGACGTTCGGCCCGTCGTACTACGCCGGGTCGGCGTTCGCCGACCGGGAGGGTCGCCGCGGGCTGATCCACTGGATGCGGCAGGTCGCCGGCGACGGCTGGGCCGGCGCGCACAGCGTCCCGCACCTGCTCCGGCTGGAGGGCGACGCCGTGGTCTGCGAGCCGCACCCGGCGGTCGCCGCCGCACGCACCGGTGCGCTCGGAGAGGCGACGGACGGGCACGACGTCGCGGCGCCGTCGTCGGCGGTGGACGTCGAGTGGGACGCGGGTGAGCGGTCGGCGCTGCGGGTCGCGGCGGACGACGACCGCGACGCGGTCGTCCCGGTCGTCGTGCTGGAGGCCGACGGCGGGCTGCTCGTGGCGCGCCTGGGCGACGAGCGGTGGGAGATGCCGCGGGGCACCGGCCCGGTGCGCGTGGTCGTCGACGGGCCGACGTGCGAGGTGTTCACCACGGCGGGCGTCATGGGCCTCGCCGTCGCCGCCGGCCCGGCGCTGCGGGTCGCGGTGGAGGGCGACGGCGGGGCGCGGGTGTTCGGCCTCTCCTGAGAGCAACGGCGCCTCGCCGGGCTGCGCGCGTTGACGGTAAACCTGAAATCTGTTTCACTACTCCGGTTGCAGCCATGAGCTGCGCTGGAGGGGAGTATCCCGCCGCGCGGACGTCGTCACCACAGCCCGTCGGATGCGGGCTCGGCGCCGCGGGCCGCCTGGGTCCTGTCGGGACCGGGAGGTCGGGAGAGACCTCCGGTCATCGACCGGAAGGGTCCTTGTGGACGTCTCCCTGTGGGTCTGGTTCGCCGTGCTCGGCGCCATCCTCGTCATGCTCGCCGTCGACCTCGTCGCGCACCGGCAGGCGCACGTCATCGCGGTACGCGAGGCCGCGATCTGGTCGGCCGTCTGGGTCGCCCTCGGTGTGGCGTTCGGCGCGATCGTCTGGCAGGTCTGGGGTTCCGAGGCCGGCCAGCAGTACTTCGCCGGCTACCTGATCGAGAAGTCGCTCGCCGTCGACAACGTCTTCGTCTGGGCGATCATCTTCACCTACTTCGCGGTGCCGAGGGAGTACCAGCACCGCGTCCTGTTCCTCGGCGTGCTGGGCGCCCTGGTCTTCCGCGGCGCGTTCATCGCGGCGGGGTCAGTGCTCATCGCGAGCTTCGGCTGGATCCTCTACCTGTTCGCCGCGTTCCTGCTGTGGACCGGCTACCGGATGATCCGGCAGCGCAACGAGCACCTCGACCCCGAGAAGTCGCGTGCGCTGCGGCTCTTCCGCCGCTGGGTGCCCATGACCGACGCGTACCACGGGCAGCGCTTCCTCGTCCGCAAGGCGGGTGTCGTCGTCGCCACGCCGCTGCTCGCGGTGCTCGTGCTCGTCGAGGTGACGGACATCGTCTTCGCCGTCGACTCGATCCCGGCGATCTTCGCGGTGACGAGCGAGCCCTTCCTCGTCTTCACCGCCAACGCCTTCGCGATCCTCGGCCTGCGGGCGATGTACTTCCTGCTCGCGGACCTCATCCACCGGTTCGTGTACCTGAAGATCGGCCTGGCGCTGGTCCTCATCTGGGTCGGCATCAAGATGATGCTCAAGATCGACCTCTTCTACATCCCGACGACGGTGTCCCTGGCCGTCGTGGCCACGATCATCGGCGTCTCGATCGTCGCGAGCCTGCGGGCGACGCGGGGTCAGGGCCGCAAGGCCCTCGAGGCGCCGACGACGCCCCCGTTCCGGCTGGCGACGGAGGAGGAGATGGCTGCGGTGGAGCCGGTGTGGCGGCGCCGGGGCCGCGAGACCGACCGCGGTCGGGACGACGACGCCGCCGGCGGCGGCGGCGCGGGGCGCGTACCGGTCCGCTCGAGCAGCTGACCCGACGCGACGGGGAGGGCCCCGCGGACCTGGTGGTCCGCGGGGCCCGGTCGTGTCCGGCGGAGGTGCCAGCCGGGATGGGCCTGTCTGATCCGCCTGGTTGGCCTGCCCGCCGGGCCGGGAGCGCCGTCGTCGACGTAGCGTGGGCGGTGCCGAGTGCAGCGGCCCGACGGCGGAGGAGAGGTGCGATGGAGGTCTCCGACGTCCTGGTGGACGCGTTCGGCCGGGTGAACGAGGTGGTCCACGGCGTCCTCGCCGACGTCGACGAAGCCCTGCTCACGACGACGCCCGGTGGCACGGACGGCACCGTGAACTCGGTGGCCTGGCTCGTGTGGCACCTCACGCGCGTCCAGGACGACCACGTCGCCGACGCGTTCGGTGGCGAGCAGGTGTGGGTCGCGGGCGGGTGGGCGCAGCGGCTCGGGCTGCCGCTGCCCGTGGCCGACACGGGGTACGGGCACGGCCCCGAGGAGGTGGCGGCCGTCGTCGCCCCGGTTGCGCTGCTGCTGGGCTACCACGACGCGGTGCACGCCCAGACGCTGCGGCACCTGCGCGGCGTCGACGCCGCGGCGCTCGACCGCGTCGTCGACCGGGCGTGGGACCCGCCCGTGACGCTGGGCGTCCGTCTCGTCAGCGTGGTCGCCGACGACCTGCAGCACGCCGGCCAGGCGGCGTACGTCCGAGGTCTGCTGGAGCAGGGGTACGCCGGCCCCGAGTGAGCGGCTCGACAGGGGAGCGCCCCCAGGGCGCGCTGCGGCGTCGTCGTCGGCCCGGCGGAATATCGCGGAGGGCTGGCGCCTTCACACCGTCAGATGGTTGAATGTTGTACCAACGGAGCGACGGGAGTGCCCTCATGCAGTTCGGAGTCTTCTCGGTCGGCGACATCACGCGCGACCCCACCACCGGCCGGATCCCGACCGAGCACGAGCGCATCCAGGCGATGGTCGCCATCGCGAGGAAGACGGAGGAGGTCGGCCTCGACGTCTTCGCGTCCGGGCAGCACCACAACCCGCCCTTCGTGACCTCGGCGCCGACGACGCTCCTGGCGTACGTCGCTGCGCAGACCGAGCGGATCGTCCTGAGCACGGCCACGACGCTCATCACGACGACGGACCCCGTGCGCATCGCCGAGGACTACGCGATGCTCCAGCACCTGTCCGGCGGGCGCGTCGACCTCATGATGGGCCGCGGCAACACCGGGCCCGTGTACCCGTGGTTCGGCCAGGACATCCGCAACGGCGTCCCGCTGGCCGTCGAGAACTACGCGTTGCTGCACCGGCTGTGGCGCGAGGACGTCGTCAGCTGGGAGGGCCGGTTCCGGACCCCGCTGCAGTCCTTCACCTCCACGCCGCGGCCGCTGGACGGCGTGGCGCCGTTCGTGTGGCACGGGTCGATCCGCACCCCCGAGATCGCCGAGCAGGCCGCCTACTACGGCGACGGCTTCTTCCACAACAACATCTTCTGGCCCATCCACCACACCCGGCAGATGGTCCGGCTGTACCGCCAGCGCTTCGAGCACTACGGGCACGGCAGCGCCGACCAGGCGATCGTCGGGCTGGGCGGCCAGGTGTTCATGCGGCCGAACAGCCAGGACGCGGTGCGCGAGTTCCGGCCCTACTTCGACGTCGCGCCGGTGTACGGCCACGGGCCGTCGCTGGAGGAGTTCACCGAGATGACGCCGCTGACCGTGGGCAGCCCGCAGCAGGTCATCGACCGGTACGCGGCCATGCGCGACGAGGTCGGGGACTACCAGCGCCAGCTCTTCCTCATCGACCACGCCGGCCTGCCGCTGGAGGTCGTCCTCGAGCAGATCGAGATCCTCGGCACCGAGGTCGTGCCGGTGCTGCGTCGCGAGCTGGCCGTCGGCCGTCCGGCGCACGTCCCTGACGCACCGACGCACGCGTCGCTCGTCGCGGAGGCGGGCGGCCCGCGGGACGTCACGGTGTACGCCGTCGACGGCGTCACCGGTCGCCGGGCGGAGGCCGTCGCGTGAGCATCGCGGGCGAGGTCCGGACGCTCGCGGTCGTCTCCGGCGGTCTGCGGCAGCCGTCGACGACGCGCCTGCTCGCCGACCGCCTCTCCGAGGCGACCGTGCGAGCGCTCGGTGAGCAGGGGATCACGACGCGGGTCGAGCTCGTGGAGCTGCGGGAGCACGCGCACGACCTGACCAACATGCTGCTCACCGGGTTCGCGGTGCCGAAGCTGCAGGAGGCCCTGGACGCCGTCGTCGGGGCGGACGGCCTCATCGCCGTCAGCCCGATCTTCAGCGGCTCGTACAACGGGCTGTTCAAGACCTTCTTCGACGTCATGGAGGCCGGGTCGCTGGCCGGGATGCCGACGCTGCTGGGCGCGACCGCCGGGACCGCCCGGCACTCGCTGGCGCTGGACCACGCCCTGCGTCCGCTGTTCGTCTACCACCGCGCCGTCGTCGTGCCCACGGGCGTGTTCGGCGCGACGGAGGACTTCGGGGCGTCGTCGGGCGCCTCGGGTGGCGCGGGCGCCTCCACTGCTCGAGCCGACGACGGCACGCCCGCCGTCGCCGTGCGGGTCGACCGGGCGGCGCGTGAGCTGGCGCCGCTGATGGCGGCGCGGACGCCCCGCGAGCACCGCGACCCGTTCGCCGACCCGACCCCGTTCGAGCGGTTGCTGGCCGGCGGCGCCTGACGCGCACCCGGTGCGTCCGTGCTGCGCATCGGCCCTTGGTCCCTGGTGAGCGCTCGGGCGCCGGTGGACGGTGGGGTCGGCAGCACGGACGCGCCGGCCTGGGCGCACCGGCACACACGGTCAGGGGCGCACATGGGACAGCGGACGTGAGCCGGCTCGTCATCGGGCTCGGGTGCCGGGGGTGCGGGGACGACGGCGTAGGACCCGCCGTCGCCGGCGCGGTGGAGGAGCTGCGGCTCCCCGGCGTCCACGTGGCGGCCGTGGAGGACCCGGCCGGCCTCGTGCCGCTGTGGGGGACGGCGGACGTCGCCGTCGTCGTCGACGCCATCGCCGCCGGCGGGCCACCGGGGTCGATCACCGTGCTCGACCTCACCGACGGTGCCCTGAGCGGGGTCGGTCCCGGGGTGCCGGACGGTGCCTGGATGCGCGGCGGCGTCGGTCGGTACGCGTTCGGGCTCGCGGCTGCGGTGCAGCTGGGGCGGGCCCTGCACCGGCTGCCGGGACGGCTGGTGCTCGTCGGCGTCGAGGGCACCGCCTTCGCACGTCGGGAGGGCCTCAGCGCCGCCGTCGCGGCCGCCGTCGGGCCGGCGGCGCGAGCCGTCGCGGGCCTCGTCTCGCTGCAGACGGCCCTGCAGACCGCCGGCAGTGGCGGCGGCCTGCGGCCGGAGCACCTCGAAGGGTGGTGAGGCGCCGTCCAGGCGCCGCCGTCTGCCATCGGCAGGCCCGTCGTGCCGCGCACCTCCGGGATGCCGGGGGAGCGGTCCTGTGGTTCCGTTCTGTGACCCGGGCGACCGGCGCAGTGGAGGCGGTGCGGAGGTGGGCGTGGGGGCGACGGAGCGAGCGGAGCCACGGCTCCGGCCCGCCCGGCTCGTCGGCGCGACCTCCCGGCCCACGGTCAAGGACGTCGCGGCGCTCGCGGGTGTCTCACGGTCGGCGGCGTCGCGGGCGCTGAGCGGGACGGGGTACGTCGGTCAGGAGTCCCGGCGGCGCGTCCTGGAGGCCGCGGCCGAGCTGGGCTACGTGCCGCACATGAGCGCGCGGTACCTCAAGGACCGGGTGAGCCGGTGCGTCGGCGTGCTCACCCTGGACGTCCGGCGGCCCGAGGACGCCGCCGTCGTCGCGGGGGTGTGTGCCGCCGCGCGCGAGAGCGGGCTCGCCACGATGGTCGCGGACCTCGCCGGGCGGCCGCTCGACGCCCTGGAGGCGCTGCGTGACTTCGTCGCGTTCGGCGTCGCGGGCTCGGTGCTGTGCCCCGTCTCGGTCGAGCCCGTCGCCTACCTGTCGGGGTACGCCGTACCGGTCGTCGAGGTCGGGCGTCAGTTCGCGCCGGGCCGCTGCGACGCCGTCGTCGCCGGTGGGGAGCGCCGCGCGACGGGCCTGCTGGTGGACCCGGACGAGGCGGTCGCCATGGGGCGGGAGGCGGTGGCGCTGCTCCTGCGACGGTTCGAGGAGCCCGCGCGGCCGGTCGAGGTGGTCGGGATGGGCGCTGGGGCATGAGGGTCTGACGGTTCGGGGAAGTCGAGCCTGTCGTGAGTGGGGCGGGCCCGCGGCGGGAGCGCCACGGCCCGCGGGGCCGCGCCCCTCAGGTCGCTGGGCGCTACGTCGGATCGGTGGATCCCTGCTCCGTGTCGGTGCCGGGGCCTAGAGTCGAACACATGTTCGACAGCGGGGGGCGCGGGCGCCGGGCGGCGCATGACGGCGGCGTGCCCGAGTGGGCGTTCTCGGGCTCGGTCCGGCTCGCCGCAGCCGCTGACCGATCCGGTGCGGCCGAGGTCGGTCGCGTGGGCCGTGACCTTGCGGGGCTCCGCGGCGGGCCGCTGCTCGTCCGCGCCCTGGCGGACCTCCTGGGGGTCGTGCCCACCCGGTCAGGGTCATCATCGAGATCGACCGAGCGTGCCGCGACGGACGGAACCATCGGCGGCGCGGCCGGTCCGGACAGGGAAGCGATGGGGAGCCGGACGCGCCGAGGCGAGGCGGACCGCCTGGACGAGGCGGCCTGGCTGGACGAGGCCGACCGGCTGGACGAGGCGGTCCGCCTGGGGGAGCCGGACTGGACGCGCCTGGACGAGGTCGACGCCGGCTCGCTGGTCGAGGTCGTCGCGGCCTTCGAGCGGGTGGCCTCCTGGGCCCGCGCGGGTGCCGCGCGTGCAGCGGCCCTGCTGACGGAGCGACCCGAGGTCCGGCCGCAGTGGCCGGCTGCCGCGGGCGTCGTCGCCGAGCAGTGCACCGCGTCCACCGACCTGTCCCTCCGGCTGGGGGTGACCCGTCATGCTGCCCGCACCCTCTACGAGGTAGGGAGGGCGCTCAGCGGACCGCTGCAGGACACCGGCGCCGCCCTGGAGGCCGGCGACATCGACTGGGAGAAGGCCTGCTCCCTGGCCGAGCTCCTCCGGGATGCTCCGCTGCCCGTCGCGGTCGACGTCCAGGCGGCGGTCCTGCCGCTGGCGGGGGCGCTGACCCGCCCCCAGCTCGCACGGGCCGCTCAGCGGGCGCTGCAGCGCGCCGACCACCGCGACGCCGCGGAGCGACATGCCCGGGCGCGCGCCCGTCGGCGGGTGGGCCGTCCGCGCGTGCTGCCCGACGGCATGGCGGCCATGACGGCGATCCTCCCGGCGGAGGCTGCCGTCCGGCTCGATGCGTGCCTGCAGGCGGCTGCCGTCTCCGCCCGGCGCGACGGCGACGGGCGGACGACCGACCAGCTGCGCGCGGATGCGCTGGACACGCTGGCGCGTGCCGCCTGGGGCGCGGGATGGATCGGTGCTCCGCCCCTGAGCGACGTTCCCGCGACCGAGGCGCCTCCGACCGACGTGCCCGAGGCGCGCGCGGGCGCCACCGCCGGTGCGCACCGATCCGCGATCCCGTGGTCCGGTGGTGTCGGAGCGCCGATGCGTCTGGCGCAGAACGCCGGCCGCGGCACCCTCATCTCGGTGACCGTGGGCTTCGGCACCCTGCTCGGGCTCGACGACCGTCCGGGTGAGCTGGCCGGGTACGGCCCCATCGGTGCGGACGTCGCGCGCATGCTCGCCACGGAGGGCACGTGGCGGAGGCTGGTGGTCGACGAACCCACCGGCGCGTTGCTCGACGTCGACCGGCGGAGGTACCGCCCACCGGCCGGGATCGTCGACCATGTCCGCCTGCGGAACAGGACCTGTGTGTTCCCGACGTGCTCGGTCCCCGCCGCCTCGTGCCAGATCGACCACACCGTGCCGTTCCCGCACGGGCCGACCGCGGCCGACAACCTCGGTCCGCTCTGCACGAGCCACCACCAGATGAAGACCCATGCGGGGTACCACCTGGAGCAGCCGCGCCCCGGATCCTTCGTGGTGCGCACCGCGATGGGCCACGTCTACCTCCAGGAGCCGGAGCGGCAGGTCGGCGTGCCCGCTCCGGACGACGCGTCGCCCTGCTGGGACGACGACCCGACCGGCGATGAGGGCGGGGAGCCGCCGTTCTGACTGGCTGTGCCCCTTGAGGGGGCGACCGTCGGCCCCGTCGGCACTACCGGCGGCGTTCGACCCCTGCGAGCCACGATGCGATGCCTGCCATGACGCCAGGGTCGGCGACCAGGTCGGAGTGGCCCAGGTCCGGGAACTCCACCAGGTCGGCGCCGTAGTGCTGCGCCACCTGTCGCCCTCGCGGCGGTCCGCTCCGGCCCGCCACCACGAGCAGGGGGCAGGTGACCGAGGGGACCGAGATGCCCCGCTTCCGCTCGTCGAAGGCGAGCAGGGACTCCGGGCGGTGCCGCGTTCCGGGTGCCACCGGGCCGTACGCGGACTCGGCGTCGTAGGTGCCCGAGCGCAGGGCCCGACGGGGATCTCCACCCGTCAGCTCCACGGGCAGGCTGGGCTCGATGACGACCAAGGCGGCCACCATCGTGGACCGCTGCGCGGCCATCAGCGCCACCAGACCACCCATGCTCCAGCCGCAGACGACGGAAGGGCGGTCAGCGACCTCGCCGAGCACGCGGTCGACGTAGTCGCTCATCCGGGCCTGCGCGACGTCGAGTCCCTCCTGCAGGTCCGGGACGCGCACGTCGTAGCCGGGGAAGGCGCCCGGCCAGCCGTCGAACACCCATGGCCCGCTGGTCGCCCCGTGGACCAGGACGAGCCGCTCACGCTCACCCCGTGACTCGGTCATCGAGCTCCTCCGGTCGTCGGCAGATCCGTCGCCGTCCAGCCTGCCCCCGCCGGCTCACCGGTCAGGGACGGCGACTGAGCGACCTCAGGGCCGCCGGGGCTCCGGTGCAGCCTCGAGGTGGACCGCCTTCAGGACGGTCATCGCGGCCAGGAGGTCGGGGCCGTACCCCGCGCCCGCCCCGCTGTCGCGCCGCGGGTCGGCCGAGCCGCCCGGGGCCCCACCGAACACGGCGTTGACCTTCACGGTGCCGACCTCCAGCTCGTCGGCCGCCCGCAGGGCCCGGCCCATGTCCGGCGTGAGGACCGTCGCGGCGAGCCCGTACCGACCCGACCCGGCGAGGGCGAGCCCCTCGTCGAACGTCGACACGCGCCGCACCGCCGCCACGGGACCGAACGTCTCCTCGGTCATGAGCTGGACGTCGTCCGGGCAGCCGTCCAGGACGGTCGGCGGGTACCAGGCCCCCTCGCGAGGGAGCGGCTCGCCGCCCGTCACGCACCGCGCACCCGCGGCGACCGCCTTGCGGACGTGCCGGTCGACCACGGCGAGCTGCTCGTCGTCGACCATCGGCCCCAGGTCGCTGGCGTCGTCCGACGGGTCGGCCACGGTCATGGCCTCCGCGATCCGCACGAGCTCCGCCACGACGGCGTCGGCGACCTCCTCGTGGACGTACACGCGCTCCACCGAGGTGCACAGCTGCCCGGAGTTCGTGAACGCCCCGATCGCGATCTGCTCCGCCGCCCACCGTGCGTCGACGCCTCGGTCGACCAGGATCGGGTCCTTGCCCCCGTTCTCCAGGAGCACCCGGCCGCCCCGGGCGCCGGCGGTCGCGGCGATCCGCCGCCCGGTCGCCGAGGAGCCGACCTGCGCCACGAGCGCCACCCGCTCGTCCGCGACCAGCGCCGCACCGGTCTCGCCGTCCCCGTTGACCACGTCGAGCACTCCGGCCGGCAGGGCCTCGGCGATGATCCGCGCCATCCGCCACCCCGGCACCGCGCTGCGCTCGGACGGCTTGTGCACCACGGTGTTGCCCGTCACCAGTGCCGCCGCGATGAGCCCGGCCGCCGCCGGGAACGGGTCGTTCCAGGGTGTCACGACCGCGACCACGCCGTGCGGCTCCCGCCGCACCACGTCCACCGCCGACGACGCCCCGGCCAGCGTCCGACCCGTCGCACCCAGACCCGTGGTCGCCGCCTCCTCCAGCAGGGACGCGGCGACCTGCGCCGACTCCACCGACTGCCGCAGCAGGCGTCCGGTGGTCGCCGTCAGGGACGCGCCGAGCTCCGGCGCGGCCTCGGCCACCGCCGCGGCCGCCGCCTTGAGCGCTGCCGCGCGCTCGGCCGGCGGGGTGCGCCGCCACGCCGCACGCGCCTCCCACGCCGCCGTCACCGCGCGGTCCACCTCGTCGGCCGTGGCCGCGACGACGACGGCGCCCGCGCTGCCGTCGCGCGGGTCGCGACGGTCCACGGTCCGCTCGCCCGCCGCGACGACGGCGTGCCCGCCGATCCAGTGCTCTGCCAGCCGCTCGGTGCCCCCGCCGGCAGGGTGGTCCGCCATCGAGCTGTCCCGCGCGGTGTCCACGGCGCCGTGCGGCGTGCTGCTCGTCTGCGTCATCGGGAGCGTCTCCTTCGTGCGGGCCGCGGGGACGGCCCTCGGTGGTGTCGGTGGTCAGCCGGTCGGTGGTCAGCCGGTCGGTGTCAGCCGGTCGGCGGTCGAGCTCCTGGGCGCCGTCGGGCGCTGCCACCGCACGCGCGCGCCCCGACCTGCTGCTGCGTCCGAGACCATCACGGCGCGGCCGCGTCGGCATCCCGAACGCAGCTCGGCACCCAGGCGACGCGCCGGGGATGTGGTCTCGGAACCACTTCAAGATGCGATCTAGGCGCACCCGCCCGATCGTGGCCCGGTCGGGCAGACGCTCGACGCTCCGAGGAGAAGGGGACTCCGCGACCCATGCGTGTGCTGGGCGTCAACGCCATCTACCACGACCCTTCCGCCGCCCTGGTGGTCGACGGCACGGTCGTCGCGGCTGCGGAGGAGGAGCGCTTCTCGCGCCGCAAGAAGGGCAAGCGTCCCGTCCCGTTCGCCGCTTGGGAGCTCCCTGAGCTGTCGATGCGGTGGGTGCTCGACCAGGCCGGGCTGAAGCCGCAGGACCTCGACGCCGTGGCGTACTCGTTCGACCCCGCGCTGTCGAAGCCGGCCGAGGAGCTCGGCCTCCACGACCCGTGGGACCACCTGCGGATCATGTACGCGCAGCGCGCCCCCGGCTTCCTCGCCGCTGCGCTGCCCGGGCTGGACCAGTCGCGCGTCCGCTACGTCCCGCACCACGTCGCCCACGCGGCCTCGGCAGCCCTCGCGTCCCCGCACCGCCGCAGCAGCGTCCTCGTCCTCGACGGCCGGGGCGAGCGCGCCTCGCACCTGGCCGGTCGCTACGAGGACGGCCGCCTCGAGGTCCTCTTCCAGCAGGAGCTGCCGCACTCCCTCGGCCTCGTGTACGAGTCCCTCACCGAGCACCTCGGCTTCCTGCGCTCCAGCGACGAGTACAAGGTCATGGCGCTCGCCTCCTACGGCAAACCCCGCTTCCTCGAGGAGCTGCGGGAGATCATCCGCCCCACCGGCGACGGCGGCTTCCTCGCGGAGGCACCCGACTGGTCCCGCTGGGCCCCGCCCCGCGCGGCCGACGCGACCCTCAGCGAGGAGTCGTGGCGCGGTCCCCACGCCGACCTCGCCTGCTCGGTCCAGCAGCGCCTCGAGGAGGTGCTCGTCGAGCTCGCCCGCTGGGTCCACGAGCAGACGGGCGACTCGGTCCTCACGATGGCCGGCGGCACCGCCCTCAACTGCGTGGCGAACTCCCGGATCTGGCGCGAGACCGCGTTCGAGGACGTCTGGGTCCAGCCGGCCGCGGGGGACGCCGGTACGAGCCTCGGCGCCGCGCTGCAGGTCTCCGCCGACGGCGGCGAGGTGCCCGAGCCGATGCCCGGCGCCGACCTCGGGCGCGAGTGGTCCGACGACGAGCTCGCCGCGTGGCTGCGCAGCGCCGCGGTGCCGTTCACCACCCCGGAGGACCTCGGCGGCGAGGTCGCGGACGTCCTGGCCCGCAACGGGGTCATCGCGTGGTTCGACGGCCGCAGCGAGTTCGGCCCCCGGGCCCTCGGCCACAGGTCGCTCCTCGCGCACCCGGGCCACCCGGAGAACCTCGAGCACCTCAACGTCGTCAAGGGCCGCGAGCAGTTCCGCCCCGTGGCTCCCATGGTCCTGCTCGAGCACGCCGCCGAGATCTTCAGCGACGGTCCCATCCCGAGCGAGTACATGCTCTTCGTCCACACCGTCGACCCGGCCTGGCGCGACCGCATCCCCGCCGCCGTCCACGTCGACGGCACCGCCCGCATCCAGACCGTCGACCCGGCACGCCAGCGCCGCCTCGGGGCGACGCTCGAGGCCTTCCGTGCACGGACCGGCCTGCCCGTCGTCATCAACACGAGCCTCAACACCGCCGGGCGTCCCATGGTCGACGACCCGCGGGACGCCCTGGAGCTGTTCGGGTCCGCACCGGTGGACGCCCTCGTCCTCGGGCCCCACCTCGTCCGGCGCTCCGCGCTGTTCGCGGGAGGGGGCGAGCGGGGGGGCGAGCGATGACGACCGCCCCGCGCCACCGGGCCACGGCTCCCACGCCGGCCCGGGTCGCCGTCGTGCTGCCCTCGATCGGGCGACCCTCCCTCGGCGTGACGCTCCGCAGCCTCGCCGGTCAGGAGGTGACGTCCGCCGCACCCGCGCCCGAGGTCGTCGTCGTCGCCGACGACCGGCGCCTCGACCTCGACGGCGATCCGGCGACCTGGCCCGCGCCGCTCGACGTGGCGTCCCTCGTGCCCGGGGCGCCGTGGCCCGTCGTCGTCGTCCGCACCGGGGGGCGGGGCCCGGCGGCCGCCCGCAACGCCGGGTGGCGCGCGGCGACGGCGCCCTGGGTGGCGTTCGTCGACGACGACGTCGTCCTGCCCGCAGGCTGGCTCCAGGGCCTCGCGCGAGACCTCGCCGCGGCCGGCCCGGATGTCGGCGCCGTGCAGGGCCGGCTCGAGGTCCCCCTGCCGGCGCACCGCCGACCCACCGACTGGGAGCGCAGCACCCGCGGCCTGGAGGACGCCCGCTGGGCGACCGCCGACATGGCCTACCGGCGCGAGGCGCTCGAGGCCGTCCACGGTTTCGACGAGCGCTTCCCGCGCGCCTACCGCGAGGACGCCGACCTCGCGCTGCGCGTGCGGGGCGCCGGCTGGCGGCTCGAGCGCGGCGACCGGGTGACCACCCACCCGGTGCGCCCGGCCGACGACGCCGTGAGCGTCCGCGTCCAGGCGGGGACCGCCGACGACGCCCTCATGCGCGCCCTGCACGGGCCCCGCTGGCGCGAGATCGCGGAGACCGGTCGCGGCCGGCTCCCGTGGCACGTCGCGACGGTCGGCGCCGCGGCGCTCGCCGCCGGGGGCGGGCTGCTGCGTCGCCGCTCCCTGGCCGCCGCCGGCGCGACGGCGTGGCTCGCACTCTTCGCCGAATTCGCGCGCGTCCGCCTGCAGCCGGGGCCGCGCCCGGGGGAGGAGGGCTGGTCCGAGGAGTGGCGCCGCATGCTCCTCACCAGCGCGCAGATCCCCTTCGCCGCCGTGCGGCACCGGGTCGTGGGCACGCTCGCGCACGGCGGGGTGCTGGGCCGACCGGCCACTGCGCCCCCGTGGCCGCTGCCCGTCGCCGCGGTCCTCTTCGACCGGGACGGCACCCTCGTGCACGACGTCCCGTACAACGGCGACCCGGACCAGGTGCGGGTCGTCGACGGCGCCCGCGAGGTGCTCGACGCGCTGCGTACCCGGGGCGTCCGGGTCGGCGTCGTGACGAACCAGTCCGGCATCGCCCGCGGGATCGTGACCGCGGAGCAGGTGGCCGCCGTCAACGCGCGCATCGAGGCCGAGCTCGGCCCCTTCGACACGTGGCAGCAGTGCCCGCACGGGCCCGAGGACGCGTGCGCGTGCCGCAAGCCCGGCCCCGTCATGGTGCTGCGCGCCGCGGCCGAGCTGGGCCTGCTCCCGGCGCAGTGCGCCGTCGTCGGCGACATCGGGGCGGACATGGGTGCCGCCGCGTCCGCCGGCGCGTGCGCGGTCCTCGTGCCCACCCCGGTGACCCGCGAGGCCGAGGTCGCGGAGGCTCCCCTCGTCGCGGCCGGCCTCGCCGAGGCCGTGGAGCTCCTCGGCCTGGGCGCCGAGGGGGACGTCCCGCGCGCCGGCGCGCCGGTCGAGCCGGGGGAGGTCGCGGCGTGAGCGGCCGGAGGCAGGGCGCAGGCGAGCGCGTCCTCGTCGTCCGCCTCGACAGCGACGGCGACGTCCTGCTCGCCGGTCCCGCCGTGCGGGCGCTCGCGGCCGACGACGGCGTGGCGCAGGTCGACCTGCTCGTCTCCCCGGCGGGCCGGCACGCCGCCGAGCTCCTGCCCGGCGTCGGCGAGGTCCTCGCCTTCGCGGCGCCCTGGTCCGGCTCCCGCCCCCCGCCGGTGGACGCCGCGGCGGTGCAGGCGCTCGTCGCGGACCTCGCCGAGCGGGCGTACGACCGCTGCCTCGTGCTCACCTCGTTCCACCAGAGCCCGCTGCCCATGGCGCTGCTGGCCCGGCTCGCCGGCGTGCCGTTCGTCGCAGGGACCAGCGAGGACTACCCCGGCGCGCTGCTCGACGTGCGGCACCGGCGTCCGCACGGCCTGCACGAGGTCGAGGCCGCGCTGGACCTGGTCCGGGCGACGGGCGTCGCGGTGGCGTCCGGCACGCACCCGCTCGCGGTGCGCGGACCGCTGCCCGACGTCGCAGCGCTCGTCGGCACCGGTGCGGTGGCCGGCCCCGACGGCCACCCGGGGAGCGGACGCCCGTACGTCGTCCTGCACCCCGGGGCGTCGGTGCCGTCGCGCGCGCTCTCGGGACAGCACGCGGCCGCGATCGCGCGGGCCCTCGCCGACGCCGGGCACGGGGTCGTCGTCACGGGCGGCCCGGGCGAGACCGGGCTGACCGCGGCGGTGGTGGCTGCGGCGACGCAGGCTGGTCCCGCCGCGACGCGGACGCCGCCCGTCGTGGACCTCGGCGGCCGCACGACGTTCGCGGAGCTGGCGGCCGTGCTGGCGGGCGCGTCGTGCGTCGTCGTCGGCAACACCGGGCCGGCCCACCTCGCGGCCGCCGTCGGCACGCCCGTCGTCTCGCTCTTCTCGCCCGTCGTCCCCGCCGACCGCTGGGCGCCCTGGGGCGTCCCGACCGTCCTGCTCGGCGACCAGGCCGCGCCGTGCCGCGACACCCGGGCGCGCGAGTGCCCGGTCGCGGGCCACCCGTGCCTGACGTCGGTGGCGCCGTCGGAGGTGGTCGACGCCGTCGCCGCGCTCACCGGGCGCCCCGCCGGCGTCGCCGACGTGGTCGTGGAGGCGGGCGCATGAGGGTCCTCGTGTGGCACGTCCACGGCTCCTGGACGACGTCGTTCGTCCAGGGGACCGACGAGTACCTGCTGCCGGTCGTCCCCGACCGCGGGCCGGAGGGCCGCGGTCGCGCCCGGACCTGGGACTGGCCGGCCAACGCTCGGGAGGTGACGCCCGAGCAGCTGCGGGACGAGGAGGTCGACGTCGTCGTCCTCCAGCGGCCCGAGGACCTCGAGCTCGCCGAGCGGTGGACCGGCCGACGCCCGGGCGTGGACCTGCCGGCCGTCTACGTCGAGCACAACGCGCCCCCGGAGCACGCCGCCCGGACCCGCCACCCGCTCGCCGACCGGCGGGACGTCCCCGTCGCGCACGTCACGGCGTTCAACCGGCTCATGTGGGACTGCGGCATCGCGCCGACCACGGTGGTCGACCACGGCATCGTCGACCCCGGCCACCGGTGGACGGGCGAGCGGGAGCGGCTCGGGGTCGTCGTCAACGAGCCGATCCGCCGGTGGCGCGTCGCGGGGACCGACATCGTCCTCGACGTCGCGACCCGGCTGCCGGTCGACGTCTACGGCATGGGGATGGCCGCTCTCGAGGAGGCCGCGCAGCGCTGGGGCAGCGAGCCGGGGGACCGTGACGGGCCCGGTGCCGCGGGGGGCGAGCGGCGGGAGACCTCCGGTCGCCGTGCCGGTCACGGACGGCGACCGGGACCGGACCTCGTCACGCACGACGACGTCCCCCAGGCCGCCATGCACGACCTCCTCGCGCGGGACCGCGCCTACCTGCACCCGTACCGCTGGACGAGCCTCGGCCTGTCGCTGCTCGAGGCGATGGCCCTGGGCCTGCCGGTCCTCGCGCTGTCGACGACGGAGGCCCCCGAGGCGGTCCCGCCGACGGCCGGCGTCGTCACCAACGACGTCGACGCGCTCGTCGCCGCCGGACGCCGGTGGGTCCGCGACCCCGACGAGGCGCGCGAGCGCGGCCTCGCCGCCCGCGAGCACGTCCTCGCCCACTACGGCCTGGAGCGCTTCCTCGCCGACTGGCAGTCCCTGCTGAAGGAGGTCACGCGATGAGGATCGCCCTCGTCTCCGAGCACGCGAGCCCGCTGGCAACCCTCGGCGGGGTCGACGCCGGAGGTCAGAACGTCCACGTCGCGGCCCTCGCCGGCGAGCTCGCCGCCCGTGGCCACGACGTAAGCGTCTACACCCGCCGCGACGACGCGGACCTGCCCGAGCGGGTCACCATGCCCGGTGGCGTCGTGGTCGTGCACGTCCCCGCGGGACCCGCCGACCACGTCCCCAAGGACGACCTCCTGCCCTGGATGGCCGACTTCGGCCGCTGGCTCGCGGCCGACTGGGAGCGGCACGGCATCCCCGACGTCGTCCACGCCCACTTCTGGATGTCCGGGCTCGCCGCGCTCCAGGCCGCCCGCGCGATGCCTCGGCCGGTGCCGGTGGTGCAGACGTTCCACGCCCTCGGCTCCGTCAAGCGGCGGCACCAGGGCGCGGCGGACACGTCGCCGTCCGGCCGGGTCGAGACCGAGGCGACCCTGGGGCGGTCGGTCGATCTGGTCATCGCCACGTGCACGGACGAGGTGGCGGAGCTGCGACGCCTCGGGATCCCGGCGGAGCGCGTGACCGTCGTGCCGTGCGGGGTCGACCGCGACCGCTTCCTGCCCGCCGACCCCCGGCACGGCCGTCGCGTGGACCCGGCCGACGCCGACGGTGCCGCCGCCGCACGCTTCCGGCTCCTGTGCCTCGGGCGTCTCGTGGAGCGCAAGGGCGTCGGGACCGCCGTCGAGGCCCTGGCCGCGCTGCCGGACGCCGAGCTCGTCATCGCGGGCGGCCCGTCCGCGGAGGAGGTCGACCAGGACCCCGAGGCCCGCCGGCTCGCCGCCCTCGCGGACGAGCTCGGCGTGCGCGACCGCGTCCGCTTCGTGGGCAGCGTCGCGCGCGACGAGGTCCCCGCGCTCATCCGCAGCGCCGACGTCGTCGTCGCGACGCCCTGGTACGAGCCGTTCGGCATCGTCCCGCTCGAGGCGGCGGCGTGCGGCCGACCGCTCGTCGGCTCCGCGGTGGGCGGCCTGCTCGACAGCGTCCAGCACGGCGTCACGGGGCTGCTCGTCCCGCCCCGGGACCCGGGGGCGCTGGCGCAGGCGGTCCGCGGCCTCCTCGACGACCCGGCGGCGCGGCAGCGCATGGGGGCCGCGGCGCGTCGACGGGTGGTGGAGCTGTTCGGCTGGGACTGCGTCGCGCGGGACACCGAGACGGCCTACCGCAGCCTGGTCGAGGCACGGGGCGGCCACCACGGGAGCGGCGCGGACCGGCGGCGCGCGGGCCGGCGGACGGACAGGCAGCGGGACGACATGGTGGGGGTGAGGGCCGTATGAGCAGCTGGATCGAGGACCACACGGACGAGCTGGCGGGCGCCCTCGCGGCGCTGCGCGAGCAGTCGGACGTCGTCGACGCGTGGGGCACCCACCTCGCCGACGTCCTCTGGGACGGCGGACGGCTCCTCGCCGCCGGAAACGGGGGCAGCGCCGCGGAGGCGCAGCACCTCACGGCCGAGCTCGTCGGCCGCTTCCTCGCCGAGCGACGCCCGCTCAGCGCGATCGCGCTGTCCGCGGAGACGTCGAGCCTCACGGCCATCGTCAACGACTACGGCGCCGAGGAGATGTTCGCGCGCCAGGTCGAGGCCCACGGCCGGCCCGGCGACGTGCTCGTGCTGCTGTCCACGTCCGGCAAGAGCCCCAACGTGCTGCGCGCCGCGGAGCGGGCGCGTGACGCGGGCGTCACCGTGTGGGGGCTGACCGGCGCCGGGCCCAACCCGCTGACCCGCCTGTGCGACGACGCGATCGCGGTGCCCGCACCCTCGACGGCCGCGGTGCAGGCCGTCCACCTCGTCGCCGTGCACGGCGTCTGCGCCGCGGTCGACGCGCGGGTGGGCGTGCTCAGCGAGCACCCGCGGGTCGGCGTCCGGGCGGACCGCGACCGCCCGGGGCTGCGCGTCACCACCCGACGGGCCAGGAGGACGGCATGAGCGCGGGCCAGGGCCCCGACGGGCGCCCGCACGTCGTCGTCGTCGGTGACGTCGTCCTGGACCAGGACGTCGACGGGCGCACCGAGCGCCTGTGCCCGGACGCGCCCGTCCCCGTCCTCGACGTCACGGCACGCCGCACGAGCCCCGGCGGCGCGGGGCTCACCGCGCTGCTCGTCGCTGCGTCGGGCGCGCGCGTCACCCTCGTCGCGCCCGTCGCGACCGACGACGGCGGCCGCACGATCCTCGAGCACCTCGGCGCACGGATGGCCGTGCTGCCGCTGGGCCACGCCGGCGGGACGCGGCGCAAGATCCGCATCCGCAGTGCCGGGCAGTCGCTGGTCCGCGTCGACGACGGCGGGCCCGGCTCGCCCACCGAGGTCCCGGTGGACCGGCTGCGCGAGCTGCTCGCGTCCGCCGACGTCGTGCTGGTGTCCGACTACGGCGCCGGCACGACCCGCGACGCGGTGGTGCGCCGGCTGCTCACCGAGACCGCCCGCCACCGCCCGGTCGTGTGGGACCCGCACCCCAAGGGCGGTGACCCGGTCCCCGGCGTCGCCGTCGCGACGCCCAACGCCGCCGAGGCGCGGGGCGCCGTCGCCGACCTGCCCGACGCCGCGTGCCTCGCGACGGAGGACGTCATGGCGTCCCGCCTGCGCGCCCGCTGGGACGCCGCGGCCGTGTGCGTGACGTCCGGCTCGACCGGCGCGTTCGTCGCGAGCTCCGGCTCCGAGCCGCTGTTCGTGCCTGCCCCCGCCGTGAGCGGCGGCGACCCCTGCGGCGCCGGTGACCGCTTCGCGGCCACGGTCGCCGTGGTGCTCGCGCGCGGCGGCTCCGTGGGCGAGGCCGTGGGGGCCGCCGTCCAGGACGCCTCGCAGTGGGTCGCCGACGGCGGCGCGGAGGGCTACCGGCAGCGCGCCGACCGTGCCGGTCAGGTCGGCGCACCGGCCGGCCCCGCGCCGGCGCGCGGCGGCGGCGACCTCGCGACGGCCGACGTCGGTGACGCGGACGGTGACGACGGGCCCGCGCTCCGGGCCGTGCCGGGCGAGGGCGAGGACCTCGCCGCACTGGCGGCACGCCTGCGGTCCGGCGGTCGCCGCCTCGTGGCCACCGGCGGGTGCTTCGACATCGTCCACGCGGGCCACGTCGCGACGCTGCAGGCCGCGCGCCGGCTCGGCGACGTGCTCGTCGTGCTCGTCAACTCCGACGAGTCCGTGCGCCGGCTCAAGGGCCCGTCGCGCCCCGTCGTCACCGCCCGGGACCGGGCCCGCGTGCTCGAGGCGTTCGACTGCGTCGACGCCGTCGTCGTGTTCGAGGAGGACGACCCGCGCGCCGCGCTCGCACAGCTGCGGCCCGACGTCTGGGCCAAGGGCGGCGACTACGGCGACGCCGAGCTGCCCGAGGCGACGGTCGTCCGTCAGCACGGGGGGCGCGTCGTCCTCCTGCCGTACCTGGGCGGACGGTCGACGACGTCGATCCTCGCCCGGTCCGCCTCGCTCACCGCCTGACACCCGGCACGCCCCGGCCGCGCGGCCGGACCCGACCACCGACCCGGAAGGACCCTCGTGACCACGAGCACCACCAGCCCGCCCACCCCCCGCACCGTCGGCACCGTCTACATCACCGGCGGGGCCAGCGGCCTCGGGGCCGCCGTCGTCGACGCCGTGCTCGCGGCCGGCGGCACGCCCGCCGTGCTGGACCGCGTCCCGCCGCAGCAGGACGGCGTGGCGCACGTCGAGGTGGACCTCTCCGACTCGGCCGCTGCCGAGGAGGCCGTCGCGCGCCTCGTCGAGCAGGTCGGACCGCCCACCGCCGTCGTCACCGCGGCGGGGACCGACGCGTGCGGGCCGCTCACCGAGATCGACACCGAGACGTGGGAGAAGGTCGTCCGCGTCAACCTCTTCGGGACGGTCGCCGTCGTCCGCGCCGCCCTCCCGCACCTCGAGGCGGTCCGGGGGACGGTCGTGACGGTCGGGTCGACGCTGTCGCTGCGCGGCATGAGCGACGCCACGGCCTACAGCGCCTCCAAGTTCGCCGTCCGCGGGTTCACCCACGCCCTGGCGGCGGAGTACGCCGGACGCGTCGGCGTCACCCTGCTCATCCCCGGCGGCATGCGGACCGCGTTCTTCGACGGGCGCACCGAGCAGTACAAGCCGGGCCCGGACGCGGACCTCAACGACCCCCGCCACACCGCCGCGACCGTCGTCACGGCGCTGCAGCAGCCCGTCGGGTCGGAGATCCGCGAGATGCTCGTCATGGCGTCGGGCGAGTCGTCCTGGCCGTGAGCGATGCCGCGTCGGCGCCGGCGACCGTCCTGGTCCTGCGCGCGCTGGGGCTCGGCGACGCACTCACCGGCGTCCCCGCCCTGCGCGGTCTGCGCCGGGCGTTCCCGGACCACCGGCTCGTGCTCGCGGCCCCCGCGGGCCTCGGCGGGTGGCTGCGGGACCTCGGCGTGGTCGACGCGGTCCTGCCCGCGTCCGGCGTGCGGGCCGTCGAGCCGCTGGACCCGGCCCTCGTGGCCGAGGTCGTGGGCGGTCCGCCCGCGGTCGCCGTCAACCTCCACGGGCGCGGTCCCCAGAGCCACCGGGTGCTGGCGGCGACGGAACCGGGTCGGCTGCTGGCCTTCGCCGCCGACGGGTTCCCGGACGGTCCCGCGTGGGACGAGGACGAGCACGAGGTCGAGCGGTGGTGCCGCCTGGTGCGGGCGACGACGGGTGCATCGTGCGGGCCGGAGGACCTGAGGCTCGACCTCCGGCTCGACCCCCGCCCCGACCTGCCGGCCGCCGCGCTGCGGGCGGAGGACGGCGACGGCGCCGTCGTCCTCCACCCGGGCGCGGCGTCGGGGTCCCGGCGGTGGCCGGCGGACCGGTGGGCGCACCTCGCCGACCGCCTGGTCCGCGCCGGCCGCCGCGTCGTGGTCACCGGCGGGTCGGACGAGATCGCCCTCGCGGAGTCGCTCGTGCTGGGCCTGCCCGCGGAGCGCGCGGTCGTCACCGCGGGCCGGCTCGACCTGCCCGGCCTCGCCGACGTCGTCGCGCGCGCCGCGCTCGTCGTCTGCGGGGACACCGGGGTCGCGCACGTCGCGACGGCCGCGGGGACCTCGTCCGTCCTCCTCTTCGGCCCGACGCCGCCGCACCGCTGGGGCCCGGCGACCGACGTCGCGCGCCACCGCGTGCTCCACCGCGGCGACCCGGACCGGCCCGGAGACCCGCACGGCGACGAGCCCGACCCGGCTCTGCTGGCGCTGACCCTCGACGAGGTGCACGCTGCGGTCGAGGAGATGCTCACGACCTGACGGGGGAGCGCTGATGAGTGCGACGGAGCCCACCTTCCAGCTGCGCGCGACGGTCCTCGGGGCACGCGACCCCGAGCGGCTGGGTCGGTTCTGGGCCGAGCTGCTCGGCTGGGAGCTGTTCGTCGACGACGAGACGTGGTGCCGCGTCCGCCCCGCGTCCGGGCAGCCGGGGCTCTCCGTCCAGCGGGAGGAGCTCCACGTTCCGCCCGCGTGGCCGGCCGGCGACGGGGAGCAGCAGATGCAGATGCACCTCGACGTGCAGGTCGACGACGTCGACGCGGCCGTCCGCCGCGCGCTCGAGCTCGGCGCGACGCTCGAGGACCACCAGCCCCAGGAGGACAACCGCGTCCTGCGGGACCCGGAGGGCCACCTGTTCTGCCTGTTCCTGACCTAGGAGCCAGGCGCCCTCAGCCCAGGCGGTGCAGGGCGACGAGCGTCACGTCGTCGTCGGTCAGGGGCGCGCCGGCGAGCAGCGCGTCGCACATGCGCTCGGGGTCCCGGGGTGCCGCCCGCACGTGGTCCTGGAGCTCCCGGAGCGACTCGCTCAGCGGCCGGCGGCGCTGCTCGACCAGCCCGTCCGTGTACAGCAGGATGGCGTCGCCGGGCTCGAGGTCGACCGTGTGCACCTCGTGCGTCGGGTGCACGCCGAGCCCGAGCGCCGGCCCGCGGGCCTGGTCCAGGAGCACAGCGCCGCCTCGCGTGCGCAGGACGGGCGGGGGGTGCCCGGCCGACACGACGGTGGTCCGGCCCGTGCCCGGCTCCAGCTCGACCGCGGTGACGGTCGCCAGCTCGCCCGGCAGCAGCTCGGCGATGAGCCCGCCGAGCCGCTCCAGGGCACCCGCAGCGCCGCCCGTGTCGATGAGGTAGGCCCGCAGCGCGTGCCGCAGCTGGGCGGTGACGGCGGCCATGCCCATGCCGTGCCCGGCGACGTCCCCGACCATGAGGACGAGCCGCCCGTCGGGCATCGACGTCACGTCGAACCAGTCGCCGCCCACGGCGTCCGAGCCGCTGGGGCGGTAGCGGCTGCTGAGGCCGTACCCGTCCGGCACCGGCGGCCGGGTCGTCAGCATGAGCTGCTGCAACGCACCGGCCAGTCGCGCGTCCTCCGCGGAACGCCGCGCGAGGACGTCCCCGACGGTCGTGGCGAGCCGCTCCGCGGCCTCCACCTCGGCGGCGTCGAACGGCACGGACGTGCCGCGGACCTGCTCCACGTAGGTCTCGAACGACGCCCGCGGGGTCAGGCGCAGCCCGCTCGGCGTCGCCTCCAGCCCTTCTCCTGCGGGTCGCCCGCCCAGCGCACCTCGGCGAGCACCTCGGGCTGGAACCACACGAGGGCGTCACCCCCGGAGCCGGACAGGACGGGCAGCGCGAGCACCCCGCTCGCGGCGGGCGCGAGACGGTCGGCCAGCGCGCCGTCGTCGGCGCCGCGACCGTCGCGGTCCAGGAGCGTGCCGACCGACGTGCTGACCACCGTCGTCCGGTGGCCCGTCGGCCACAGCCGCGCCAGCAGCGCCTGGACGTCGGCGGTCTCCGGGGTGCGCCCCAGCAGCACGGTGCGGCCGTTGAGCCGGACCATCGCGCCGGTGGCGCCGTCGACGAGCTCGAGCAGCAGCCCGTCGCGGGTCAGTGCCGTGAGGGGCTCGCGGTCGTGCGTGCCCACGACGGCAGCCAGGTTGCTCGCGGTGGCGCTGACGCCGAGGGAGCCGAGGTAGCGACGCCGGTGCTCGTCGCCCTCCAGCAGCACGCTGGCGGTACGTCCCAGGAACTCCGCGGCCCCGCGCTCGGCCTGCGTCGGGTAGTGCGGGCCGGCGTAGTGGTGGCACGCGATGAGGCCCCACAGCCGCCCGTGGGTGATGAGGGAGATCGACATCGAGGCGGCGACGCCCATGTTCGCCAGGTACTGCAGGTGCACGGGAGACACGCTGCGCAGCGCCGACGCCGAGAGGTCCAGCGGGGCTCCGGTCACGGGGTGGAACGACGGCACGAGCGGGCTGGGCGTGTACGCCGCGTCCGGGATGGACCGCAGCCACTGCGCCGTGTAGAGCTCCCGCGCCTGGGCCGGGATGTCGGAGGCGGGGAACCGCAGGCCGAGGTACGGGTCCAGGCCGAGGTCGGGGCGGGTCTCCTCCGCGACGACCGTGCCGTTCCACTGCTCGTCGAACCGGTAGACCATGACCCGGTCGAAGCCCGTCAGCTCCCGCACCTCGCGCGCGATGATCTGCGTCAGGGCCGGCCCCGTCCCGGCCTCCTGGAGCGCACGCAGCGAGGCGCGGGCCTGGACGGCGACCTCCTCCGGCGCGTCGGCGGCCGGCTCCAGCTCGACGACGACGAGCCCGTCCCGCTCGTGCCCGAGCGCGTCGAACACCCGGCGCACGCCACCGCCGACGACGTGCAGGCGGCGCGGCTCGGAGGGGTCGAGGGACCTCAGGCCGTCGCGCGGCCAGCTCTGGCCGAACAGGTCCGGCAGCCGGGTGCCGAGCAGGTCCTCCGGCCGCCGGCCGAGGTGCTGCTGGACGCTCGCGGACGCGACGACGACGTCGAGCGCGGCGGCGTGCGCCGCGAGCAGGACCCCGTGCGGCTGGATCGAGCCGGGGATGCGGATGGGCTCGTCGGCGCAGGCGGCGACGAGGGCCTCGAGCTGGTCGGTCCCGGTCACGCGGACGTCGCCAGCTCCTGGCGGAACCACGCGACGGTCCGGACCAGGCCCTCACGCCAGTCGACCTCCGGTTCCCAGCCGAGCAGCTGCTGCGCCTTGGTGGTGTCGGGCCGGCGCACCGTCGGGTCGTCGACGGGCCGCTCGATGAACTCGATGGTCGAGCGCGAGCCGGTCGCAGCGACGACGTCCTGGGCGATCTCCAGCACCGTCCGCTCCGACGGGTTCCCGATGTTCACCGGGCCCGCCTCGCCGCTGTCCGCCAGGGCGAGGATGCCGCGCACGAGGTCGTCGACGTAGCAGACGGAGCGGGTCTGGCTGCCGTCCCCGGCCACGGTGAGCGCCTCCCCGGCGAGCGCCTGGCGGATGAAGGTCGGGATGGCGCGCCCGTCGTACGGCCGCATCCGCGGGCCGTAGGTGTTGAAGATGCGCACGATCGCCGTGTCGACGCCGTGCGTCGTGCGGTACGCCGTCGTCAGCGCCTCGGCGTAGCGCTTCGCCTCGTCGTAGACGCCGCGCGGGCCGATGGGGTTGACGTGGCCCCAGTAGTCCTCGCGCTGCGGGTGTTCCTGCGGGTCGCCGTAGACCTCCGACGTGGACGCGATGAGGAACCGCGCGCCCTTCTCCATCGCCAGCCCCAGCGCGTGCCCCGTGCCGATCGACCCCACCTTGAGCGTGTGGATCGGCAGCTGGAGATAGTCGACCGGGGAGGCGGGCGAGGCGAAGTGCAGGACGAGGTCCACGTCGCCGGGCACGTGGATGAAGTCGGTGACGTCGCAGCGCACGAGCTGGAAGCGCTCGTCGCCGAGAAGGTGCGCGACGTTGGCCGGGGACCCGGTGAGGAAGTTGTCCAGGCAGACGACCTCCCACCCGCGGGCCAGCAGCTCGGTGCACAGGTGGCTGCCGAGGAACCCGGCGCCGCCGGTCACGACTGCCCGGCCGGTCCGGCCACCGTCCGTCCTGCGGCGTGCCTCGTCGATGCTCCTCATCAGTGCCCTCCTCGGCGGTCCTCGGTCAGCTCGTCCTCGCGGGCCAGCAGGTCCAGGTCGGCCAGCACCTGCGGCGGCAGCACGCGACGGTGGCGCAGCGCCCGCGGCAGGTCCCGCAGGGCGTCGCGGGCGCCGAGGCGCAGGGCCTCGTCCCCGCCGACGACGGCGCCGCGCCAGCGGGCGGCGACGTCCGGCCAGGGCAGGCGCAGGACGGCGCTCAGCAGCGCGGACCGCGTGATGGCGCGGACACGGGCGTCGGGGGAGTGCCGCCGCGGCGAGGGGTGGTGGTGCACGACCGCGTCGGGCAGGTAGGCGAGGTCCCAGCCGGCCGCGGTGAGGTCCCACGCGACCCGCTCCTCCTCGCCGGGGAACCGCACGACGTCGTCGAACCCGCCCACCGCGAGGAAGGCGTCCCGCCGCACCATCGCCGCGCAGGCGATGAACCCGAGCACGCGGCGTCCGGGCAGCCGGTCGGTGCCGTGCAGCGGTGACCCGGCCAGCACGTCGCAGAACGGGTCGCGGCGCTCACCGGTCCCGACGAGCACGCTCGCGTTGACCAGGGCAGCCGTCGGGTGGGTCGCCAGGGCGTCCGCGGCGGTGCGCAGCGAGCCCTCGCCCCACCACGAGTCGTCGTCGGCGAACGCCACGTAGGGCGTCGCGGCCCGGCGGACCCCGATCGTGCGGGCCGCGGCACCGACGTTGCGCGGCAGCTCGACGACCTCGACGTGGGGGTGGGCGGACCGGACGGCGGCGGCGGTGCCGTCGGTCGAGCCGTTGTCGACGAGGACCACGGGAGCGCGGTGCCGACCGAGGCTCTCGAGCAGCTCGTCGCGGCGGTTCATGCTCGCGACGACGACGGTGACGCGCGGGTCCTCGGGGGCCGAGCCGGCGGCCGCGGGGTCACGCGGCGCGCGGTCACCGCCCGCGGCAGGGTCGCCGGGTGCGGGCGCGTCGGGGTCAGGGGTGTACGGCACCCCCCAGTCCTACCCGGGGTCGTCCCGCTCGGCGCGTCGATCAAGGTGGCGCCCCGGAATGCGGGTCGGCGGCGTCGTGTTCTCACCTGGCGTGAGCAGCGACGACACGCACCCCACCCCGGCCCCCGCCGCCACGGCGCCGGACGCCCCCGCCCTCCAGCTCGGCCTCAACACGTTCGGCGACGTGACGCTCGGCGCCGACGGCGCGCTCCAGCACCCCGCCGTGACCCTGCGGGAGGTCCTCGAGCAGGGTGTCGTCGCGGACCAGGCCGGCGTGGACGTCCTCGGCATCGGCGAGCACCACCGCCCCGACTTCGCGGTGACGGCGCCGGACGTCGTGCTCGCGGCGATCGCCGGGCGCACCTCGCGGCTGCGGCTCTCGTCGGCAGTCACGGTGCTGTCGAGCGACGACCCCGTGCGGGTGTACCAGCGGTTCGCGACGCTCGACGGGCTCTCGGGCGGCCGCGCCGAGGTCATCCTCGGCCGCGGGTCCTTCGTCGAGTCCTTCCCCCTCTTCGGCTACGACCTGTCCGACTACGAGGTGCTGTTCACCGAGAAGCTCGACCTCTTCAGCCACCTGCTCCGCGAGGAGCCGGTGACGTGGGCCGGCCGCACCCGGGCCGCCGTCGAGGGCATCGAGGTGCACCCGCGCACCGCGTCCGGGCACCTGACGACGTGGATCGGCGTCGGCGGGAACCCCGAGTCGGTCGTCCGGGCCGCCCGCTACGGGATGCCGCTCATGATGGCGATCATCGGCGGGCCGGCCGAGCGCTTCGTCCCGCTGGCGGACCTCTACCGCCGGGCGCTCACGGAGCTGGGCGTCGGGGACCTGCCGATGGGCGTCCACTCGCCGGGCCACGTCGCCGACTCCGACGAGCGGGCCCGCGAGGAGCTGTGGCCGCACTACGAGGCCATGTACTCCCGGATCGGCCGGGAGCGCGGCTGGGGTCCGACGACACGAGCGCAGTTCGACGCCGAGGCGGACGACGGCGCCCTGTACGTCGGCTCCCCGGAGACCGTCGCGCGGAAGATCGCCGAGACCGTCCGGGCGCTGGGGATCCGCCGGTTCGACCTCAAGTACGCGACCGGCCCGATGCCCCACGGGCAGCTGGTCCGCAGCATCGAGCTGTACGGGACCCGGGTCGGACCGATGGTCCGGGACCTGCTCGCCTGACCCGAGGCGTCGTCGGCGCGCGCCCGGGCGAGGCGCGACCTACCGTCGGGACATGACGCACTCACCGAACCCGGCCGACCCCGACCCGGCCCAGACCGCGGGCCTGGAGCCCGGCGGCGGTGTGGCTCCGGGGGACACCCCGCCCGGTGAGGCGAGCACGACGCCGGGCGTGACCCAGCACCAGCCGGACCTGCCGAGCGAGCGGACGAACAAGATCATCTATGGCGTGATCATCGCGTTCACGGTGCTCGGAGCGCTGTACTTCCTCGGCTACGCCGTGGGCCTCTTCGGCTGAGGCGGGACGCCGACCAGCGCCACGGGCGCGGGCAGGTCGGTGCGGGTGAGGTCGTCCTCCTTGAGGCGCACGGTGTCGCGTGCGCCCAGGACGACGACGGAGCCGTCCGCCTGCTCGACCTGTGCCGCTCCGGCGTCGGGGCCGAGCGCCAGCACCAGGCGCCGGCGCGCCGGACGGTGCGCCGCCGACGGGGGGTGCCCCGCCATGAGGTCGCGGATGTTCTGCACGACCACCCCGGCGTGCTCGTGCGCCACGGTCGCGCGCTTGTCCTCGGGCATGTCGGTGATGTCCCCGACGGCGAAGAGCCGGTCCTCGCCGACGAGGGAGAGGTGCCGCGTCACGCGCACCGTGCGGTCCCGCCGGCGGAGCGCGACGAGGTCGTCGTCGAGGTAGTCCGTCAGGGGGCGGGCACCGTGGCAGCGGAACCACATCTGCGCACCGATGCTCACGCCCGCGGCGGTCTCGGCCACGAACGGGCCGTACCGGCCGACCTCGTACGGCGGGGGTGCGACCAGCGCGGCGCCCGTGACCAGCTCGACGCCCCGGTCGGTGAGCTGCCGGACGACCGACTCGCGCAGCTCCGGCTCGACGTCCTCCCCGGGGAGGACCCGGTCCTCCCGCTCGACGACGACGACGTGCAGGTCCTCGAACGCGTGCGTCAGCTCCCCGGCGAGCTCGAGCCCCACCGGCCCGCCGCCCTCGACGAGCACGGCGTCGCAGCGGCTGAGGTCGTCCCGCATCCGGGCGAGCGCGGCCACGGCGCCGTCGCGCGTCAGGTCGCCCGTCTTCGCGGGGAACGCGTAGCTCGTCCCCGTGGCGAGCACCACGAAGTCCGCCTCGAGGCGCTGCGTCGTCGACAGCAGCACGACGCCCGGCGAGACGCTGCGCACCCAGTCCTGCAGCACGCGGCCGCGCTTGAGGAGGCCGTCGTACGGCCGGAACACCCGGTCCTCCCACGCCGCGTCGGCGGCCGCGCGCAAGGCCCCGACCGTGTGGACGAAGCCGTCCCGGGGCTCGACGAGGACCACGTCCGCCACGTCGTCGAGCTGTCGTGCCACGGCAGAGCCCCCGTACCCACCGCCGACGACGACCACGCGCGCTGCCACGGCACCTCCCCACCGCTCCGCCCGGTCGCCGTCGACCGGGGCGGTCCCTCTGCCCGTCCATCGTCCGGCGCCGCCGCCGGTCGCGGCGGGGACGTACGGCCCGGGTGGGGCTGACGCGGGGCTCCGAACGGCCGGCGGGCACGCCGCCCCGAGCGCCCCCAGCGGGCCGCCCTCAGCCTGCGTCGTGCCCTTCCACGGCGCGCTCCTCCCGCTCCGCGCCGACCGCGGGCAGGAGGTCCCCGGGGAGCTGCTCGGTCGGGACGACGACGACGTCCTGCACCTTCCAGTCCAGCGCGCAGACCGCCTCGCGCGCCTCCCGCAGCTGCGCGAGCTCCGGTGGGATGCCCGCGATCGGGACGACGAAGGACTCGACGTGGAACACGTGGCCCTCGTCGCGGACCCGCGAGCGGGCCTGCTCCACCCAGGGCAGCTCCCGCAGGCGGGCGTCGATGCGACCCACGAGCGGGTGGACCTGCGTCCCGTCCACCGTGCTCGCCCGGGCATCCATGAGGGCGGTGACCGCGGTGCGCACGTTGGTGACGCCGTCGCGCAGGATGCTCGCGGAGATGAACAGGGCGGCGGCGGCGTCCGCCCACCACAGGCCCACGCCGACGCCGAGGATGCCGACGATGCCCCCGGCGGCCGTCATCCAGTCCGCCTTGTTCATGTCCGCGTCGGCGTGGAGCACCCGGTCGTGCAGCTGCTCGGCGAGGGGCATCTTCGCCCGTCCGAGCAGGACCGGGGGGACGAGCGTGTACGCCAGGGCACCGATCATGAGCCAGCCCGACCACACCTGCTGGCCGGCGACCTCCATGAGCCCGATGGGCGGGTGCTCCTGCTTGAGCAGGCCGGACCCGCTGTCCCAGACGAGGAACGTGCCCATGATGACCAGCGACGTGCCCGCCACGAGGTGACCGACCCCGACCGACCGGTGGTGGCCGTAGGGGTGCTGCGGGGACGGCGGCTTGCGCGTCAGGTGCAGCGCCACCAGGAACGCGAACGGCGGGATGAACGACAGCATGTCCTCCGCCCACGCGGCCTTCATGGCCTGGGAGCTCCCCATGACGAGGTAGAGCAGCACCACGGCAGTGACGAGGAAGCCGATCGTCAGCCACGCGAGACGTACGGCCCGGCGCAGGGCGCGCTCCTGCTCCTCCGGCAGCTCGGTGTGGCCGAACCGCGCGCGGTCGCGGTGGTCGTCGGGGGTCGCGGGGGAGCGGCCGGCCGGTGCGGCGGTCATCCGCCGACCTCCTGCTCGAGCAGGTACCGCTCCAGGGCCACGAGGAACGCGTTCTCGCCCATCGGCGTGAGCATGACGTGCAGCTCCTCCTCGCCCGTCTCGCCCGGCACGCTCGCGTACGGACGCGTCGTGGCGGCGTGCGAGCTCCACGGTGTGCGCGCGGTGAACCCCCCGACGACGACGTCCAGCTTGCCCGCCTCCAGGTCGCCGACGAGCTGCTCCTCCGTGCCGGCCGCCCACACCACCTCGGCGTCCACGGTCCGTGCGAAGCCGGTCACCAGGTCGACCTCGACCCCCGTCGGCTCGAGGGGGTCCGCCTCGGCGCCCTGGGGGAGCTCGGCCCAGGGCGGGTGCGGTGAGACGCCGACGCGCAGGAAGCCGCCCTCGACGCGGCTCAACGTGCCCTGGGGGTCGGCGGGGAAGTGGTCCGGGACCAGCGCGCAGCCGGCGAGTGCGGCCGCCAGCGTCCCGGCTGTGACGAGCGGCCCCAGCCGTCGCCCGGTGCCGGTACGGACGGTGCTCATGGCGCACAGTGAACTCCGTTCGCGCAGGTCCGCACGTCGAACGGGCCCTCCGCCCGGGTCGCGGCGTGACGACCGCGGCCGTCACGCTCCCGGCGGCGGACCCGCGGCGAGTACAGGGACAGCGCTCCGGACCTCGGCGCGCCGCGCACCGACGGCCGCCGGCTCGTCCCCGGCCGTGCCGGGTTCGCTGCGTGCGAGCCAGTCGACGATCCCGCAGACCGCGTCGGTGCAGCCGCCGCAGCCGGTCGTCGCACGGGTGCGCCGGGCCACCTCGGGGACGTCGCGGGCACCGTCGTGCCAGCACGTGACGATCTCGCCCTTCGTCACGCCGTTGCACCGGCACACCGTGGCGCGGTCGGGCATGAGCGTGGGCGACGGCTCGGCCGCCGGCACCGCCGCCCCGCGCACGGCGGGCAGGAGCAGGTGCGCGGGGTCGGCGGGAACGGGGGTGCGGCGCGTGTAGGCGGTCGTCAGGTCGGCGGCGGCGCGCGGGTCACCCACGCACGTGGCCCCGACGACGACGCCGCCCGCGACGACCACCTCGACGTGCCGCCCGGTGCGCGGATCGCTCAGGGCGAGGCTGCGGCGCCCGACGACGTCGCGGTCGGCCGGGCCGTCGTCGGGGCCGCACACCCCCATCGCGACGACGTCCAGCCCGTGCGCCTTGACCCGCACGAGGTCGGTCCCGGGGGCACCGTCGGCCGGTGCGGCCGCGGGACGGTCCGCGCCGTCGCGACCCGACGCCGCCAGACCGTCGGCGAGCGCGGCGGCCAGGCGCCGCGCCTGGTCCCACCCCTGTGCGACGAGCCCGCTGCCGCCCTCGGGCGGCTCGGCGCAGTCCCCGATCGCGAGGACGGCCGGATCGGCGGTCGCCAGGTCCGGTCCGACGACGACACCGCGGCGGACCGCCAGCCCCGCGTCGGCGGCGAGGGACGTCTCGGCCAGCGTGCCCGCGGTCATGACGAGGAGGTCGGCCGGTACGACGGCCGTCCGCGCGTCCGGGGCCGTGCCGTCCGCGGGACGGACCCGCAGCCCGGTGAGCCGGCCGTCGTCGTCGAGGACGACGTCGTCGGCGAACGTCGCGACCCGGTGGGCGATGCCGAGGCGGTCCAGTCCGCGCCCGACGGCGGCCGCCGCGGCGTCGTCGAGCTGGCGCTCCATGAGGTGCGGGCCGCCGTGGACGACGGTCACGGCCACCCCGCGGCGGGCGAGGCCGCATGCCGCCTCGAGCCCGAGGACGCCCCCGCCCAGCACGACGGCGCGGCGTGCGTTGAGCGTGGCGGCGACGATCTCGCGGGCGTCGTCGAGGGTGCGCAGGGCGTGGACGCCGGCGGGGAGGGCGTCGTCGTCGGACCCGGTGCGCGTCCGCCACGCCTCGAGGCCCGGCAGTGCGGGGACGCGGGCACGCGCTCCGGTCGCGAGGACGAGCACGTCGTAGGGGTGCGTGCCGCCGTCCGAGGCGTGCACGACGCGGGCGGCCCGGTCCAGGCGGACCGCGGCGACGCCCCGCAGCACGGTCGGTCGCGGCTCGGCCGGCGACGGGAGGGTGATCGACGCGACGTCGACCTTGCCGGCGACGACCTCGCTGAGGAGCACCCGGTTGTAGGGCTCGTGCTCCTCCGCACCCAGGACGGTGACGCTGAGCGACTCCCGCGCGTCGCCCGCGACCCGTCCGAGCAGCTCCTCCACGAAGCGGGACCCCACCATGCCGTTCCCGACGACGACGACCCTCGTGACGCTCATGGCGTGACCTCCTGGGGTCGGGCGGCGCCGATGTGGGCGGGACTGAGCTGGACGGCGCGGACCTGGACGGCGCAGACCTTGAACTCGGGCATGCCGGAGACCGGGTCGGTCGCGTCGGTGGTGAGGCGGTTGGCGCTGCCCTCGCCGGACCAGTGGAACGGCATGAACACCGTGTCGGGGCGCGCCGTCGTGGTGACGTGCGCGACGGCGACCGCGGTGCCCCGTGCCGAGGTGACCTCGAGCAGCTCTCCGTCGGCCACCCCCAGCCGATCGGCGAGCAGGGGGTGCACCTCCGCGAACGGCTCGGGCTGGGCGGAGGCGAGCGCCGGGACGCGGCGGGTCTGGGCCCCGGACTGGTAGTGCTGGAGCACCCGCCCGGTGACGAGGTAGAGGGGCGCGTCGGGGCGCAGGTCGTCGGCCGGTCCGCGGTGGTCGACGGCGACCATGCGGGCCCGGCCGTCCGGCGTCGGGAACCGGTCGGCGAAGAGGCGCGGCGTCCCCGGGTGGTCCGGCTCGTCGTCGGGCGTGGCGGGGACCGGCCAGAACAGGCCCTCACCGGCGGCCTCGGCCGCGTCCAGCCGCGCGTGCGACAGGCCGGAGTAGTCCGCCACCCCGCCGGCGCTGGCGCGGGCCAGCTCGTCGAAGACGACGGCCGGGTCCGTGTCGAAGCCGCGCGTCACCCCGAGCCGGGCGGCGAGGTCGTGCAGCACCTCGAGCTCGGAGCGCACGCCCGGCGGCGGGTCGACGGCCCGACGCCGCCGCAGGACGCGGCCCTCGAGCGACGTCATCGTCCCGGTCTCCTCCGCCCACTGCGTGACGGGGAGGACGACGTCCGCGAGCTCGGTCGTCTCGGATGGGACGAGGTCGCACACGACGAGCAGGTCCAGCGCCGCCAGCCGCTCGCGGACGGCCTGGTTGTCGGGCGCGCTGACGACGAGGTTGCAGCCGTGCACGAGCAGCGCGCGGGGCCCGCCGGGGGTGCCGCAGCGGCGCAGCAGCTCGACGGCGGGGACCCCGGCGCCGGGCAGGTCGTCGGGGTCGACGCCCCACACGCCGGCGACGTGCCGGCGGGCCGCCGGGTCGTCGATCCGCCGGTAGCCGGGCAGCTGGTCGGACTTCTGGCCGTGCTCGCGCCCGCCCTGCCCGTTGCCCTGCCCGGTGATGGCGCCGTACCCGCTCCCGACGCGCCCGGGCAGACCGAGGCTCAGGGCGAGGTTGATCGCCGCGGTGACGGTCGCGGTGCCCTGCGTGCTCTGCTCGGCGCCGCGGCCGGTGAGCACGTACGCGCCGGTGCCGCCGTTCACGGGTGCCGCGGCGGCGAGCAGCCGCGCGGCGCGGCGCAGGTCCTCCGCAGGGACGCCGCACACCCGTTCCGCGCGCTCCGGCCACCACGCGGCGACGCTGCGCCGGACGTCGTCGGCCCCGGTGGTGCGGTCGGCGAGGTACCCGGCGTCGACGAGGCCCTCGGCCCACACGACGTGCAGCAGCGCGAGGAGGACCGCGAGGTCGGTGCCCGGGACCGCCTGCAGGTGCAGCCCCGCGCCGTCGTCGGCGAGCGCGGCCGTCGCGGAGTGCCGCGGGTCGACGACGACGACGCCCCCGGCCGCCCGCGCGGCGGCCAGGTGCTGGGACGACGGGGGCATCGTCTCTGCGAGGTTGGAGCCGAGGAGCAGCACCGCCTGGGCCCCCCCGACGTCCGCGAGGGGGAACGGCAGGCCCCGGTCGACGCCGAACGCCCGGTTCGCGCCCGCTGCGGCGCTGGCCATGCAGAAGCGCCCGTTGTAGTCGATGAACGGCGTGCGGAGGACGACGCGCGCGAACTTCCCCAGCGCGTACGCCTTCTCGTTCGTCAGCCCCCCGCCGCCGAAGACGGCGACCGCCTCACGCCCGTCCTCCGCCTGGATCCGCCGCAGCCGGTCGGCCACGAGGTCGAGCGCCTCGTCCCACGACGCCGGGTGCAGCGCGCCGTCGGCGCGACGGACCAGAGGAGTGGTGAGCCGGTCCGGCGTCGTGAGCACCTCGGCGCTCGTCCAGCCCTTCTGGCACAGCCCGCCGCGGTTGGTGGGGAAGTCGCGCGGCGTGACGGTGACCGGCAGGGGGCCGGCGGGGGCCGGGGTCAGCGTCATCGCGCACTGCAGGGCGCAGTACGGGCAGTGGGTGGCCGTCCCGTCCGCCGGGGCCGCCCCGCCCACCGCGTCCCGCCCGTTCACCGTGGCCGTCATCAGATGCCTGCGGTCGTCAGGGCCGCTCCCCGGCGCAGGTACAGCGCCCACGTCACGGTGGCCATCACCGCGTACATCCCGATGAAGGCCCACAGCGCCGGCTCGAGGCTGCCGGTCGCGCCGTTCGAGACCGCGAAGCCGCGGGGGATGAGGAAGCCGCCGAACGCCCCGACGGCGCCGGCGATGCCGATGCAGCCGGCGGCGGCCTTGCGGCGGCGGGTGGCGTCGTCGGCGTCGGTCGCCCCGACCTGGAAGACCGCCGGGATCATCCGGTACAGCGAGCCGTTGCCCACGCCCGTCGCGAGGAAGAGCAGGAGGAACGACAGCAGGAAGGCCCAGAATCTCCCCCCGTGCAGCGAGAGGATCGCGCCGAGGGTGCCCAGCGCCATGACGACGTAGGCGCCGATGGTGACCCGGGCGCCCCCGACGCGGTCCGCGAGCATCCCGCCCGAGGGCCGGGCCAGCGAGCCGACGAGCGCGCCGAGGAAGGCGATGCTCAGCGCGACCGCGGGGAACTGGGTGGCCAGGAGCGTCGGGAAGGCACCGGAGAAGCCGATGAACGAGCCGAACGTCCCGATGTAGAGGAACGAGATGATCCAGGTGTGCGGGTGGCGCACCGCGGCGCCGAACGCCTTGTAGTCGCTCGTCGCCCCGGACAGGTTGTCCATCCGACGCCACGCCCACCCGGCGGCGAGCAGGACGAGCGGGATGAACATGAGGCCGGCGCGCTCGAGGTGCAGCCCGGCGCCCAGCACGATGACGATCGGCACGACGAGCTGGACGGCGGCCGTGCCGATGTTGCCGCCGGCGGCGTTGAGTCCGAGCGCCTTGCCCTTCTCCCGCTCGGGGTAGAAGAAGGAGATGTTCGCCATCGAGGAGGCGAAGTTGCCGCCCCCGAGGCCCGCCAGGGCCGCCACGAGCATGAGGGTCGCGAACGACGTCTCCGGCCGGGTGACGACGAACGCCAGCGCGCTCGCGGGCAGCAGGAGGAGCAGCGCCGAGACGATCGTCCAGTTCCGCCCGCCGAACAGCGGGACGGCGAACGTGTAGGGGATGCGCAGGGTCGCGCCGACGAGGCTCGGCAGCGCGATGAGCCAGAACTGCTGGTCGACCGTCAGCGTGAAGCCGACCGAGGCGAGCTGCGGGACGACGATGCTCCAGGACGCCCACATCGCGAAGCCGAGGAACTCGGCGAAGATCGACGGCGCGAGGTTGCGTCGGGCGGTCCGGCGGCCGCCGTTCTCCCAGAAGTGCGGGTCCTCCGGCTCCCAGTGGTCGATCCAGCGGCCGCGGCGCCGGTGGACGACGGGGGCGTCGGGCGTCGTCGTCGTGCCGGCGGGGGTGGTGCCGGCACGGGGTGGTGCTCGTGGGGGCGCTGCCGGGCGGGGTGCTGAGCGTCGGAGCGGACATCGCGTCCTCCTGCGTCGGCGGGCTGAGGACGGTCGGAGTGACCGTGCTGCCGACGCTAGGAAGCCGCTGTTCGGTCGCCGTTCCGGGGGTGTTACCTCCCGGGAACGGTCACCGCACAGCGGTGCCCCACGCGATGTGAGGAGCTGGCGTCAGGCGCGCAGCTGGGCCCGCAGCGTCGCCGGCTCCGTCGTCGGGCGCTCGCAGACGAAGCCGCGGCACACGTACGCCGCCGGGGCGCCGTCCACGAGCGGCCGGTCGGCGAGGAGCGCCACCGGTCCCGGATCGGCGCCCGGTTCCCCGTGGACGACGACGGCGCCGGGTGCGGCCGACCGTCGCGCCTCCGCCAGGAGCGCGTGGGTGCGCCCGTCGTCCGCCGGGCCGACGACGGCGACCTCGCGCGGCCCGTCGAGCAGGGCCTCCGCGACGGCGAGCGCCCACCCGGCGGCGCGGGGTATGCGGGCGCCGACCGCCGCGGGCTCGGCGAGTGCTGCCTCTGCGGCCGTCCGGTGCGGGCTCGAACCGGTGAGGGCCGCCGAGGTGAGCAGCGCCCCCGCGGCGGCGGACTGACCGGCCGGCGCGGGGCCGTCGCCCACGTCGCGCGGACGACGGATCGCCGACAGCACCGAGTCCGTCTCGTCCTCGGCGGTGTCGTACAGGCCGCCCGTGCCGTCGCCGAACCGGGCGAGCACCGAGTCCAGCAGCGCCTGGGCGTGCCCGGCCCAGGAGGTCTCGCCGGTCACCTGCGTCAGGGTGAGGAGGCCGTCCGCGACGTGCACGTAGTCCTCGAGGACACCGGGCGCGGTACCGACGGCGCCGTCGCGCGAGGTCCGGCGGAGGCGGACGGGGTCGCTGCCCGTCACCAGGTGGACGTCGAGCAGCAGCCGCGCCGCGTCTCGTGCGGCGTCGACCCACTCCGGGCGGTCGAGGAGCGCGCCCGCCTCGGCGAGGGCCGCGATCGCGAGGCCGTTCCAGCCGGCGACCACCTTGTCGTCCCGGCCGGGGCGGTGCCGGCGCTCGCGGGCGGCGAGGAGGCGTTCCCGCACGGACTCCCAGCGGTCGTCGTCCTCCGGGTCCGTGCGGAGCTGGAGGACGGAGCTGCCGTGCTCGAACGTCCCCGCGGGGGTGACGCGCAGCAGGTCGGCCGCCCAGGCGCCGTCGTCGTCGCCGAGGACCTCGGTGAGCTGCGCGGGGGTCCAGGCGTAGAACGCCCCCTCGGCGGGCTGCCCGTGCTCGTCGAGGCTGTCCGCGTCGAGCGACGACGCGAAGCCGCCCTCAGGGGTCCGCAGCTCCCGAAGGAGGAACGCGGCGGTCGCGGTCGTGACGCGCGCCGCCGGCGGGGACGACGTCTGGCGCCACCAGTGCGCGTAGACGCGCAGGAGGAGGGCGTTGTCGTAGAGCATCTTCTCGAAGTGGGGGACGACCCAGTCGGCGTCGACGGAGTAGCGGGCGAACCCGCCGCCGAGCTGGTCGTACATCCCGCCGCGGGCCATCGCCTCGAGCGTGCGCTCCGCCATGGCGAGGGCGTGGTCGTGGTCGCGCGCGGGCGTACCGGTGGTCAGCGACGGGTCCTCGGTGAGGTCGCGGACGCGCGCCGCGGCCGTGCGCGCGGAGTGCCGCAGCAGCCACTCGAGCACCATCGACGGCGGGAACTTGGGTGCGCCGCCGAAGCCGCCGCGGGTGGCGTCGAAGGTCTGCTCGAGCGCGGCCAGGGCGGCGCGGGTGAGGTCCGGGGTGACCGGTCCGGTGTCAGGCGCGACCGGCGGCCGTGCGGCCAGCGCCTGGCGGATGCCGACGGCGGTGTCGGTGACCTCCGACCGACGGCTGCCCCACGCGTCGGCGATCGCCTCGAGCACCTGGCCGAACGACGGCATGCCGTGCGCCGGACGCGGCGGGTAGTAGGTGCCGCAGTAGAAGGGCTGCCCGTCGGGCGTCGCGAAGACCGTCATGGGCCACCCACCGCGGCCGGTCATGGCCTGGGTCGCCTCCATGTAGACGGCGTCGACGTCCGGGCGCTCCTCCCGGTCGACCTTGACGGTGACGAAGTGCCGGTTCATCACGGCAGCGGTCGCGTCGTCCTCGAACGACTCGTGCGCCATGACGTGGCACCAGTGGCACGCCGCGTAGCCGACGGAGATCAGCAGCGGGACGTCGCGACGGCGCGCCTCGGCGAACGCCTCCTCGCCCCACTCGTACCAGTGGACGGGGTTGTCGGCGTGCTGCTGCAGGTACGGGCTGGTGCTGCGGGCGAGGCGGTTGGCCATCCAGTTCCTCCGGGCAGCTCGCTGGGTGCGGTGGTCGGATCTGTCCGCACGGGTGTCGACGCAGATGTCGACGCTACGACAGGCCCCGTCACCGTGCCCGAGCACCGTCGGAGCGGGAGCGGTACCCCCGGCCCGCTGCCGGCTCGTGCGACTGCCGGCGACGACGACGCCCCTCCATGCTGCCGGGGGGCCGGCGGTAGAGTGCGGAGGACGGAGGTCCGCGTTCGAGAGCGCAGGGGAGCGCTCAGGACGGGAGCGCTGATGAGCAGTGACGCTGTTCTGCGCCAGGCGCGAGACGCATACCGGGCACACGCGTGGCAGCAGGTCCACCGGCTGTTCGAGACGGCGGACGGGGAGTCGGGCCTCGAGGCCGCAGACCTCGACGCGTTCGCGCGCGCCGCCTACCTGCTCGGCGAGGAGGACCGCAGTGTGCGTCTGCTCGAACGCGCCTACCACGACCACCTCGGGCACGGCCGGGCCGAGGACGCCGCTCACAGCGCCTTCTGGATCGCCTTCCAGCTGCTGAACCGCGGGGAGACGGCGCGGGCAGGGGGGTGGCTGGCCAGGGCGCACCAGCTGGCGGACGAGCAGTTCACCGACCGCCCGATCGCCGGGCTGCTCCTCGTCCCCCGTGCGCTTCACAGCCTGTTCCATGGCGATGCCGCAGAGAGCCTCTCCGTGTTCACGAGAGCCTGGTCGATCGGCCGGCGCTGCAGGGACGCCGGTCTCAGCGCCCTCGGCGGACTGGGTCGCGGACAGTCGATGCTCCTGCTCGGCGACCACACCGGGGCGTTCGCCTCGCTGGACGAGGTGATGGTGGCCGTGACCGCCGACGAGGTCGACCCGATCGTCTCCGGCGTCGTCTACTGCGCCGTGCTGGGGGCATGCCACAAGACGTACGAGATGGAGAGGGCGAACGAGTGGACCCGCTCGTTCAGCAGGTGGTGCGAGAGCCAGCCCGGCCTCGTGGCCTTCCGCGGTCGGTGTCTCGTGCACCGAGCACAGCTGCTCCTGCTGGCCGGGGCGTGGCCCGATGCCATGGAGCAGGTGCGGCTGGCCCGTCTGCGGTTCGCGGGGCCCGACGGCCAGGACGCCATCGGCATGGCCCTGTACGAGCAGGCGGAGCTGCACCGCCTGCGCGGGGAGCTGGCGGCCGCCCAGGACGTGTACCTCCAGGCGAGCGAGGTGGGCCACGAGCCGCAGCCCGGACTCGCTCTGCTGCGCCTCGCCCAGGGGAACCACGCCGCGGCGAGGGCAGGGATCCTCCGGGCGCTCGACGACCCGCTGCTGCGCGACGACCCCAGGACGCTGATGGCGTGCGTGGAGATCGCCCTGGCCGCCGAGGACCTGGAGGAGGCCCGTCGGGCCTGTGCCGCGCTGGCCGCCGTCGCCCGTGACCACGCGACGACGATGCTGTCGGCGATGGACGCGCACGCGCACGGTGCGGTCCTCCTCGCCGAGGGCGACGCCCGCTCGGCGACGGGTCAGCTGCGCAGGGCGCTGGCCGGCTACCGGGAGCTGGGCGCGCCGTACCTGGGTGCCCGGGTGCAGCAGCTGCATGCCCTGGCGTGCCGTGCGCTCGGTGACGACGACGCAGCGCAGCTGGAGCTGGACGCTGCCGCTCGGGTCTTCCGCCGACTCGGCGCCGAGCTGGACCTGGCCACGGCGACGGGTCTCGGTGCCGAGGTCGAGGGGATGAGCACCGGGCCCCTCACCGCCCGCGAGCTCGAGGTCATCCGGGAGGTCGCGACCGGCAAGACGAACCGAGCCATCGCCCGCGATCTCCTCCTGAGCGAGAAGACCGTCGCGCGCCACGTCAGCAACATCTTCACCAAGCTCGACCTCTCCTCGCGGGCCGCCGCGACGGCCTACGCCTACGAGCACCACCTGGTGTAGGGGCGGCACTGCGCAGAAATACCCACGTCTGCGCCATGGCGTCTGCGCGCTTCGTCCGACGCGGCGCCCGCCGGTCCCTTCCTAGAGTCCTCGACATCGACGAGGGCGGGAGTGATGTCGGTGGACCTCGACCTGGCGGTGATCGCCGGTTCCGTCTCGACCACGATCTTCGCGGCCAGCATGCTGCCCATGCTCGTGAAGGCCGGTCGGAGCAGGGACCTGCGCTCCTACAGCCTCGGGAACATCGGCCTGGCCAACCTCGGGAACGCCATCCACTCGGCGTACGTGTTCAGCCTGCCCGCCGGCCCGATCTGGGTCCTGCACTCGTTCTACTTCGTCTCGACCGCCCTGATGCTCGCGTGGTACGTGCGCTACGAGGTCCGGGCAGGCCGGCACCAGGACCGGCACCAGGACCGGCACCAGAGGACCCACGTGTCCCGTCCCCCCTCTCTCGGCGTGCGCTCCGGCACCGTCGCGAGGCAGATGCAGGTGTGACACCAGGAGGAACCATGGAGACGACCCAGACCGTGGTGATCGGTGCGGGTCAGGCCGGCTTGTCCGTCGGCTACCACCTGACCAGGCGGGGTCGGCCGTTCGTCATCCTCGACGCCGGTCGTCGCGTGGGCGACAGCTGGCGCTCCCACTGGTCGACGCTCCGGCTCTACAGCCCCGCCGGCTACGACGGCCTGCCGGGCATGCGGTTCCCTGCGCCCCCTTTCTCCTTCCCGGCGAAGGACGACGTCGCGGACTACCTGGAGGAGTACGCCGAGCGTTTCCGGCTCCCCGTGCGGAGCGGGACGCGCGTCCGACGTCTCAGCCGCGACGGGGATCGTTACGTCGTCGACTGCAGCGTCGACGGGCGCGACGACCGACGTGACCTCCGGGTCGAGTGCGAGAACGTCGTGGTCGCCACCGGGACGTTCGGCCGGACGCCCTCCGTCCCGGACTTCGCGGCGGATCTCGACGCCGGCGTGCTGCAGCTGCACTCCTCGCAGTACCGGGATCCCTCGCAGCTGCGTCCCGGACGGGTGCTCGTCGTCGGCGCCTCCCACTCGGGCGGAGACATCGCCCTGGAGGCGGCGCAGTCGCATCCCACGGTGCTCTGCGGACGCGACACCGGGCAGATCCCGCTCCCGTGGGAGAGCCGGCGCCTGCGCGTCGCGATGCCCGTGCTGTGGTTCGTGTGGGGACACGTCCTGTCGACCCGCACCCCCATGGGCCGCAAGGAGCGCGAAGCCGCTCGCCATCACGGTGCGCCCTTCACCCGCGTCAAGCGGGCCGATCTCGCCGCCGCCGGCGTCGAGCGCGTCACCGAGAGGATGACCGGCATCCACGACGGGATGCCCGTCCTCGGGGACAGCCGCGTCCTGGAGGTCGAGAACGTCGTCTGGTGCACCGGGTTCCAGCAGGACCTCAGCTGGATCGACCTTCCCGTGACGGGTCCCGACGGGTGGCCGCTCGAGCACCGTGGCGTCGTCCGGTCCCAGCCGGGGCTCTACTTCACGGGCCTGTCCTTCCAGTCCTCCTTCCGCTCCATGCTGATCGGGGGCGCCGGGGCCGACGCGCAGTACGTCGTCCGGCACCTGACGTCTCGGAGCCCGGCATCCGCGCAGGCGGAGAGCTTGTCGGGTGCAGCGGGCGCGCGCTGAGCTCGGCCTCGACGGCCCGGGCTCCGAGCTGCCGACGTGCCCCGCCCGGAGCGGCCCCCCGCGCGGTCACGCCGCTCCTGGGCGAGACTGGCCGGACGCCACGGTGACACGGCCGCGACCCGCAAGGGGCAAGACGGACGACGGAGGGACACCCACATGGCGGACCGCGGTCGGAGCCGCCGCCGAACGGCACTGCGGGTCGCCGGTGTCCTCGGGTCGATCGTGCTCCTGCTCGCGGTGTACGGCGTGGCCGTGGAGCCGCGGTTCGTCCTGGACGACCGGCGCTACGAGGTCACGGTCCCGGGTCTCGGCGACTCCTGGGCCGGTACGGAGGTGGCCGTCTTCTCCGACCTGCAGGTCGGGATGTGGTGGTCCAACGAGGGGATGATCGAGCGGATCGTCGACCGTGTGGTCGCGGAGGACCCGGCCGCGGCCCTGGTCGGCGGGGACTTCGTCTACAGCGAGGCGCCGCGGCTGTCGGAGCAGGTCGACACGGTGACCCGGCTGCTCGAGCCCCTCCGCGACGCCGGTGTGCCGACGTACGTCGTCCTCGGCAACCACGACCACGCGGTCGGGGCGTCCGAGGAGCTCACCGCGGCGTTCGAGGAGATGGGCTTCACGGTCCTGCGGAACGAGGCGGCCGAGGTGCCCGCGCCGGCCCCCGCTGCCGGTGCCGAGGGGGAGGAGCCGCTGCACGTCGTCGGTCTGGCGGCCACCCGACCCGGTCTCACGGATGTCGACGCAGCGCTGGGTGGGCTGCCGTCCGACGCGCCGCGCGTGGTGATGGTGCACAACCCCACCGCCTTCCCCCGGCTGCCCGCTGGTACGGCGCCGCTCGCGGTGGCCGGGCACACCCACTGCGGCCAGATCGCGCTGTCCGGGACGCCGGGATGGTCGTACCTCGCACTGACCGAGGAGGAGAAGGTGGTGGCCGATGGCTTCGCCCCCGAGGAGTACGGAGCGGAGGGCAACAGCCTGTTCGTCACCTGCGGCATCGGCTTCAGCATCGTGCCGGTCCGGATCAACGCGGCACCGCAGGTCGTCTTCTTCGAGCTCGTGGCGCCATGAGCACCGCCACGGCGACGGGCCCGCGCGGTGCGGACGGCGGCGTTCAGGAGCCGGCGGCGCCGACGGCGCGGTCGTCGCGCGCCCGGTACCGCCATGTCGCCGTCCTCGGGGGGTGCTGCGTCGGCGCCAGGACGTAGCGGTGCAGGGCCGTCAGCCACAGGAGGGACAGGACTTCGTCGCCGGGACGAGGACGGCCAGGCCCACGCCGGTCACTGCGACGTAGGCGGCCAGGCGTGGCTGGTGGCGGACCAGGAGCCACACCGCAGCCACCGCCATGATGAGGTTCGCCGCCGCTCCACCGCCCAGCTCGAGACGACCTCGAGCACCCGGACGACCACCGGAGTGCCCACCACCAGCGCGTTGAGGCCGTCCGCGACCGCCAGATCCAGCCGGTGCAGCGGCTCCCACCGACTCTCGACCAGGGCCAGCAGGCCCAGGAACGGCACGGCACCCACCAGGACGCCGACCAGGCCCAGGGCCACCGCGCCGCCGAACCGCCCGACGCCGCGAAGGTCCGCCTCCGAGTGGGCCTCAGGAGGCGTCGGGGTGCGCGGCGACGACTCGACCTCGAGCGACCCGCGGCGTCGTCGGGGATCACTGGACGCGCTGGCAGCCATGGTGGCGAAAGCCTCTCTCGCTGGAGGAACCGTCATGACGGTACGTGCGTCGGTGGCGCCCCGCCTGTCAGCAAGTCTGTTTTACGACGACCACATGACCGTTGCTTGGGAATTCGAATCATTATTCTGGACTTTGACCTGCGGATATCCTGGCACGAGCCTGGAAAAGGCCTGGGAATGTGGCCCCCGGAGTCACGAAGGCGTAACGTTCCGACCGCTCGGCCGGCCAGCGATTGCGACGTCCAGAACCGGCTGCGCACGGTGGAGGAGTCCGAACGCCAGAGCCTCCAGGCTCGTGACGGAAGGAAAGACCCCCATGATCGCCACACGCAAGCAGTACCTGGCCGCCCCGGTCGCCATCGCGACCGCCTTCACGCTGACCGCCTGCTCTGACGACAGCGCGGGGCCCGAGGCGGGTACCAGCGTGGAGGACGTCGCCGAGTCCGACCCCGACGAGAACGACCCCGGCGCGGAGCTGCTGGGCCAGACGGTCACCGTGAGCGGTGAGATCGACGAGATCGTCGACGAGACGGCGTTCCGCATCGGTGGTGACGGCCTCGGCGGCGACTCGGTGCTCGTCGTCAGCTCCACCCCGGCCTTCGCCGACCTCGGGATCGAGCTCACGCAGGACCTCGCGGACGAGGACCGGGTGCTGCAGGTGACGGGCACCGTCCGGGAGTTCGTCGAGGAGGACCTCGAGGAGGAGCTCGACGTCGACTACGACGACGAGCTCTACGAGGAGTTCGAGGGCCAGAACGTCATCGTGGCCGACCAGGTCGCGACGCTTCCTGGCGAGTCGCTCACGATCGCCGGTGAGGTCCAGGGCGTGCTCAGCACCGTGGCGTTCCAGCTGGCCGGTGCCGGGTGGAACGTCGTCGTCCTGGACGCCGAGCAGGCTGCCGTGGACACCGGCGAGTACGTCCAGGTCCAGGGCACCGTCCGCCAGTTCGACATCGCAGAGCTGGAGGAGGAGTTCGGGATGGACCTGGACGACGGGGTGTACTCGGTCTACGAGGGCGACCTGGTGCTCGTGGCGGAGAACGTGACCCCGGCCGAGGCGGTCACCCCGACACCGGCACCGGAGGGCTGATCCACCACGCGAGCGACGGTCCCGGCGGAGCCGGGCGTGTCCGCTCAGCACGGCGGCCGGCGTCGCGGCGCTCAGTCCCCGGTGACCGCCGTGAGCCGGTCGGCGACGATGACCGGGTCACCGGCGTACTCCTCGAAGACGTCCTCGTCATACGGGATGGCGTAGTCCTCCTGGAACTCGCCCAGCGACAGCCGTCGGACCGCCCCGGTCACCTCCACGACGGTGTCCTCCGCGATGAGCACGTCGGTCACGTCCAGACCGAGATCAGAGAAGTCGGTCGACGGGCTCATCACGAGCACAGACGGCTCGAACGCGCCAGGATCGCCGATCAGGAACACCCCCGGATCGAGGATCCGCAGCACCTGGCCGCGCACCGTGACGACCCGCTCGTCCCAGCCGCTCTCCCCGTCGCCCGCGTTGAACTCGGCGCCCGCCACGTCGGCGACCGTGACGTCCTCGCCGGGGGCCGGCGGCTCCTGCCCGCATCCGCTCAGGACCGCCACCGCGACGGCGGCCGCCGTCACGGTGGCGCGGATCGTCCTGCTGCTGGTCGACATGCCGTACTCCTCCTGCCGGGGTCGTGGGATCACCCCAGTCTCTGCAGCGGTCCGGAAGACCGCGAACGCGGGTGGTCCCGATCGGGACCGCACGGACCGCTCACGGCCGCGGCTGGAAGCTCCCGACGACCTGCTCGTGGACCGGGAGCATCTCCTCCCACCGTGAGGTGGGCACCGACCAGTAGAGCGCGTACGCCTGGTCCGGTGCCGTGACCACGTTCCGGTTGAGGACCCGCGTGCCCTGGTCCTCCCCGAAGACGAACTGCCAGTCGGCGGCCTGCCACCCCCGGAAGTCCACGGCCTCGATCTCGCCGATGCGCTCGTAGTTCGTGAGCCGCCCGGCGACGGCGGGCTCCTGCTGCTTCCAGTCGGCGACCGGGTCGGCGGCGGGGGTGTCGGTCTGGTCCACCAGCAGGTAGGCCGACGAGGCGGGGTCCCGCAGGTAGACGCGCGGGCCGTCCTGTTCCGCCTCCCAGCCCTGCGGCACCGCGACGCTGAAGCCGCTCGGGTCCGTGTACAGCTCCATCCCCGGAGGCGCGGCGGCACCCTCGGACCCGTCGGCACCGGACCCTTCCTCGGCGCCGCCCTCCGGCGGCGGCTCCGGTGCGGGTGGAGGCGCCGGTGCCGCGGGCTCCTCCGCCGCAGGCTCCTCCGCGGGCGGTGCCGGCTCGCCGCCGTCGGCGGGAGGCTCGGGGTCCGTGTCGGCGCCGCCGGGATCGGCCGGAGCCTCCTGCTCCTGGTCCTGCGTCGCCGACCCGTCGCCGTCCGGCCGGAGGCCGTCGAGCGCCAGGAAGCCCCCGACCACGGCGACGAGCAGCAGCGCCAGGACCACCGGCAGCACGAGGGGCCGTCGACGACGACGGTCCTGCCGGGGCGCCGGCCCACCGCCCGCGGCGTCGAGACCGGGGTGGGCACGCTCCTCGCCCGACGACGGGGGAGTCGGCGCGAAGACCGGCGGGGTACCCGCTGGGCCGGAGCGCGTCGGTGCGGTCCGTGTCGCTGCGGCCTGGGTCGCCCGGGGGTCCGCGACGGGAAGCTGGGAGGTCCCTCCCGACCGGCGGGACGGCACGGCGTCGAGGCGGTCGAGCAGCTCGCGCGCGGCCGGGGCGTCGAGCCGCTCGGCCGGGTCCTTGCGCAGCAGGCCCTCGAGCAGCGGCGCGAGCGGTCCGGCGCGCTCGGCGGCGGGGACGTCCTCGGTGATCACCGCGGTGAGCGTCGCCAGGGCGTTGTCCCGCTGGAACGGCGAGTGCCCCTCGACGGCCGTCCACAGGGTCACGCCGAGGGACCACAGGTCCGCCGCCGGCCCGGCAGGACGCCCCTGGGCGCGCTCGGGGGCCAGGAACGCCGGCGAGCCCATCATCAGGCCGGTCGCGGTCAGGCTGGCGTCCCCGTCGAGCTGGGCGATCCCGAAGTCCACGAGGACCACGCGGCGTCCCGCCGGGCCGTGACGGAACATGACGTTGCTCGGCTTGACGTCGCGGTGGAGGATCCCGGCGGCGTGTGCGGCGGTGAGCCCGGCGAGGAGGGCGTCGGCGATCGCCGCGACCTCCTCCGGCGGCAGGGGGCCACGCTGGGCCACCTCGTCGGCGAGGGTGTGGGCGGGCAGGCGCTCCATGACGATCCAGGGCCGGGCGTCGTCCTCGACGACGTCGTAGAGCGCCACGACTCCCTCGGCGGAGATCCGCGCCGCCGTCCGGGCCTCCCGCATCGTGCGTTCCCGGAGCAGGACGCGCTCCGTGTCGTCCGCCTCGCGGGGCGGGACGACCTCCTTGATGGCGACGGGCCGGTCCAGCAGGACGTCGTGGCCACCCCAGACGACCCCCATGCCCCCGCGTCCGAGCACCTGGTCCAGGCGGTAGCGGCCGGCGACGAGTCGCCCCGTCACCGAGCGGTCGCCCCGACCGGCCGGTGTGCTGGGTCCCCGCGGCTCCGCACTCACCGATCGACGGTATCCGGGCGGACGGCACCCCGCGCGATGACGTCCCGCGCTGGGTCGCGCACTCCGGACCCGCACGCCCGTCGCGGCGGCTAGCGTCGGCGAGGACGGCGGACGGGTCGGTCCTCCGGCGGGTCGGTCCGGGCGGGTCGGTCCGGGGTCGGCGGACGGGTGGTCATGGGGCGGACGCGAGACGGCGGGGGACCGGCACGGCTCGTCCGGTCGGAGGACCTGCACGACGCCGCAGCGGCGGTCCACGCCGACGTCGCCCGGTGGCTGGGCGCCCGCCGTGTCCCCGGGTCCGTCCACCTGACCGGAGCGCTGTCCGTGCCCGGCGTCCTGACCCGAGGCGACGTCGACCTCCACCTACGGGTCCCGCCGGACGTGTGGGAGGAGGCGCTGCCGGCCCTGCGGGACCTCCTCCCGGTCGTCCACCCGGAGATCTGGTGCGCGACGCTCGCGACCTTCGCCGTGCCCCCTGGGCTGTCGGGCGGGCTGCCCGCGGGGCTCGCTGCCACGCCTGTGGGCTCGGAGCACGACGTCCGCTTCACCCGGACCTGGCAGCGCCTCGCGGCCGAGCCCGACGCAGTCGCGGAGCTCAACGCGCTCAAGGCCGCGTCGTGGGCGGTGTCCCCGCAGGAGTACGAGGCGCAGAAGGGCGCGTTCTTCGAGCGGCTGCTGCGGGGCTGAGGGCTCGCCGGCACGGCGCCGTCGGGCTCCGGCCAGCAGGGCGCCCGGACCAGCCCAGCAGCGCGCCGCCTCAGCCCAGCACGTCGCCCAGCGGCACCTGCGGGTCCCGGAGCCGGTCGAGGTCCACCGCGCCGGCGCGCACGACGGCCCGCAGGTCGTCCATGGCGTCCCAGTCCCCGGTGTGCATGGCGGCCAGCACCCGCCCCTGGCGGACCCAGAAGGCGAGGTACACGCCGTCGAGGTCCCCGCGCACGACGAGCTCGTCGAACCCGTCGCGGTCGACGTACCCGACGTACTCCATGCCGAGCTCGTACTGGTCCGTGAAGAAGTACGGCAGCCGTTCGTACGGCTCGCCGGTGCCCAGCATCGTCCGCGCGGCCGCGGCCCCCTGCCCGAGGGCCGTGTCCCAGTGCTCGACGCGGACGTGCTGCCCCAGCAGCGGGTGGTGCGCCCGCGCGATGTCCCCGGCGACGACGACGTCCGGGTGGGAGGACCGCAGGTGCTCGTCCACCATCACGCCGTCGTCGACCTTGAGCCCGGCCTTCTCCGCCAGCGTGGTGCTCGGCACCGCGCCGATGCCGACGAGCACGAGGTCCGCCTCGACGGTGGTGCCGTCGCCGAGGCGCACCAGGGCGACACCCGGCGCGCCCGCGGTGGTGATGTCCTCCACCGACGTGCCGGTCCGCACGTCCACGCCGTGCCGACGGTGCAGCTGGGCGAAGGCGTGCCCCACCTGCGGCCCGAGCACCCGCAGGAGCGGCTCCTCGAGCGGCTCGACCACGACGACGTCGCAGCCGGCTGCCCGCGCCGCCGCGGCGACCTCGAGCCCGATCCAGCCCCCGCCGACAACCACGAGGCGGGCCCGTTCCCGCAGCGCCGCCGCGATCCGCTCCGCGTCGTCGATCGTGCGCAGGTACGCGACGGGAGCACCGCTGTCGTCGGCGAGCGGCAGCCGGCGTGCGGAGGAGCCCGTGGCGAGGAGCAGCCGGTCGTAGGTGATCGTCTCGTCGCCGGCGGTGACCGTGTGGGCGTCGACGTCGAGCGCGGTCGCGGGTGTGCCGAGCCGCAGCTCGACCCCGTGCGTCTCGTAGAAGTCCGCCGGGTGCACGGTCGCGTCCGCGAGCGTCGCCTCACCCGCGAGGTAGCCCTTGGACAGCGGCGGGCGCTCGTACGGCAGGTGCCGCTCGGCGGCGAGCAGCACGAGCCGGCCGTCGAATCCCTCCTCCCGCAGCGTCGCGGCGGCCGTCGCGGCGGCGAGCCCGCCGCCGACGATGACGAAGGTGCGGTGGTCGGTGCTCGAGGTGCTCATCGTCGTTCCTGGTGGGATCGGACGAGGGAGAGGAACTCCGCTCGTGAGGCGGGGTCGCTGCGCAGCGTGCCGAGCAGCGCGGACGTGACGGTGCGGGCGCCGACGGCGCGGGCACCGCGCAGGCTCATGCAGCTGTGCTCCGCCTCGACGACGACGCCGACCCCCCGCGGCGCGAGCTGCTGCTGGAGGTGGTCCGCCACCTGGGTCGTGAGCCGCTCCTGCGTCTGGGCGCGGTGGCTGACCACCTCGACGAGCCGGGCGAACTTGGACAGGCCCAGCACCCGCTCGCCCGGCAGGTAGCCGATGTGCGCGACGCCCGTGAAGGGCAGCATGTGGTGCTCGCACACGGACGTGACGGGGATGTCACGCACGAGGACCAGCTCGTCGTAGCCGCCGTCGTTGGGGAACGTGGTGAAGTCGAACGGCTCGGCGGTGAGCAGCTCGGCGTAGGCCGCCGCCATGCGCCGGGGCGTCTCCGTTAGGTGCGGCGAGTCGAGCGACTGGCCGAGCGCCCTGAGCAGCGCCGCGGCAGCGGCCTCGGCGGCGGCGAGGTCGACGACGGCGACCTGGGGGACGAGTCTCGGACGCCACGACCTCTCCGGTGGGGCGTGCCCGGTGGCGGATGCGTGCTGCACGGCGACCTCCTCGACGTTCTAAAGAACTCCTGACTCGACGGTAGAAGTTCGAGGAGTTTTCGTCAATACTTGTCTCCGTTAGGGATGGAGGTTCCCGTGGGCGATCTCTCAGGTCGGCTGGAAGGCGTCGGTGTCCTCGCCGAGCCGGCGCGCCGGGCGCTGTACGAGTACGTCCTGCGCCAGCAGGAGCCGGTGAGCCGCGAGCAGGCGGCGCAGGCTCTGGGCACTCCGGTGCACTCGGCGAAGTTCCACCTCGACAGGCTCGCCGCGGCGGGTCTGCTGGAGGTCGAGTACCGCCGGCTCTCCGGCCGCACCGGGCCGGGAGCGGGCCGGCCGGCCAAGCTGTACCGCCGCTCGGACAGGGAGGTCTCCCTGTCCGTCCCGCCGCGCCGGTACGACCTCGCAAGTGACGTCATGGCGGAGGCCATCGAGCGGGCGACGCGGGGCGGCGTGCCGGTGGCCGAGACGCTGCCCGCCGTCGCGCGCGAGACCGGTCGGGAGCTCGCCGACGACGACGCCGCCGGAGCCGTGGGGCGGGGCAGCGGCCTCGAGCGCGCGCGGGCGGTGCTCGAACGGAACGGGTACGAGCCACGCGTCGTCGGGGGCGACCTGCGCCTGGTGAACTGCCCGTTCGACCGGCTCGCGGCCGACCACACCGGCCTGGTGTGCGGCATGAACGTGTCCCTGGTGGAGGGCGTCCTCGAGGGGGTCGGGGCGACAGACCTCCAGGCACGGCTCGCGCCGGAGGCGGGGTACTGCTGCGTCACCGTGCGCGGCTGACGGCACGGCGCGTCACCGGCACGCCCGGGTGACCGGCGCCGCCCCCGTCCACCCGTCGCAGCGGGGGCGGCACCGTCCATCCCACCCCGACGGCGTCGTGGCGCGTCGTGGGCGAGGCGTCCGGGCGCCCTGCAGGGGGGAGGGGCGCCCGTCCAGCAGATCGACCGGTGGGGGGTCCGGAGATCTGTGCGCCAGGCTACGACCGGGGATGAGAGCGCTCACATGGACGAAGGTCCCAGATGGCCGGGCAGGTCGGTCCTCGGGCGGGTCGTCAGCCGGCTGCGTCGTCGGCCCCGGCCGCGTCGTCCGTCGGGCCCGCTCCGTCCGCCTCGGGGTCCGTCGTCACCCGCGCGATGACGTTCGCGCGCAGCTGGCGCGGAACCGGTGCCGCGCCGGGCCCGCCGTCTCTCAGCCACGTCGCCAGGTGCGCGGTCGCTTCGGCGCCGGCGAGCCGGTCGAACCACACGGGGCGCGCGCCGGCCTTCCGGCACGCCGCCGCGGGCCGCGCGACGACCACGTCCCCGCGTTCGCACTGGTCGAGGCACTCGGAGAGCGTCAGGCGCGCGACGCCGTCGTCGGCCAGGCGGCGCAGGCGGGCGAGCTGGCCGCCCGGAGCGTCGGCCTCGCCGAGCGTCTCTCCGGCGCACAGGCTGCAGGCGGTGAGACCGGGGACGTCGGGGCGCGGGGCGCCGGCCGCGGGGTCGATGAGCACCGGCGAACGATACGCCGCGCGACGCCCGTGAGCGGGGTCAGGGGGCGGGCAACGCCACCGACTCCGCGGGACCCGTCACCCCCGTCGCCGCGCGGCATGCCGCCGGCACGTCGCCACCGTGGTCGGCGACGGCGCGTCGCAGCTCGCGGAGGGCCTGGAGGACGTCGACACCCGTCTGCTCGACGAGCGCCTGGACGGCCTGGTCCACGAGGAGCGCTGCCTCGCCGGAGCGGCGGATCGGTGCGGGAGCGGACGTGAGGAGGCTCTCGCAGAGCTGGACCGCCCTCGCCACCTCCTGCGCCGCGGTGTCGGCGGCCATGACTTCCATGGCGGTCCACCGGCGCGGCCGGGGTCCGAGCACGGCGATCGCGACCGCGCAGCGGGCCCCGGACCGCGCGGGCGCGACGAGGGCGGAGCGCACCTGTGCCTCCTCGGCCGCCGAGCGCCACGCCGGCCACCGGTCCGTGGTGAGCACGTCGGGCACGGCGAGGACCTGCGAGCTCGAGAGCGCGTCGGTGACCGGTCCCACCTGGGTCGCGAGCGCCACGTGACCCGGGTCCCGACCGACACCTGTGAGCTGCCCCGCGGACCGCTGGACCGCCGTCGCGGCCACACCGGGACCGAGACGCACGGCGAGCCGGGCGGCGGCCATGCGGACGTAGGTCCCCAGGACGGGCACCGTCGTGAGCGCCTGGCGCCCGGTCGCGCGGTCCGGCTGTGCCGCCGCCGTCACTGCACGCTCCGCAGGGCTGGGCGCGCGACCAGGGTCTGCACCCCGCCTGCCGACGAGCCGACGACGTCCCGCCTCACGTGCGCCCCTCCCGTAGTCCTTCTCACGACACTACGCGCGACGGGGCACGGCGCATCCAGAGCAGCGGGTCCCGGACGGCGGGACGCGCCTCAGGACACCTTCCCGCGCAGCAGCCGGTGCCAGTACACCTGCGGCTCGACGTGCCGGTCGAAGAGGAGCAGGCTCCGGCGCGGACGGACGAGGTCGGGCAGGCGGACCGTCGGCTCCGCGCGTCCGGCCCGGTCGAACTCGGCGAGCAGCAGCCGACGGCGCGACGTCGTCACCGGCGCCACGGAGTAGCCGCTGTAGCGGCGCATCGGCCGGCCGGTGCGTCGTGCGGCGATGTTCTCGGCCACGACCGGCACCTGCTTGCGCAGCGCACCACCCGACGGCAGCGCGTCGGTCGCGGCGGCGTCCCCGAGCCCCCACACGCGCGGGTGCCGGACGTGCTGGAGCGTCCCGGGGTCGACGGCGACGAAGCCGGCGCTGTCGTCCGTGGCCAGCCCGCTCGCCGCGACCCACCCGGGAGCGCGGTGCGGGGGAGCGAGGTAGAGGGCGTCGTAGGGCACGGCCTCCGCGGACCGGTCGGCCGCCGCGCCGTCGGTGGTGACGTGGAGCACCTGCTCGACCGGGTCCACCGTCTCGAGGCGCACCCCGGTGCGGACGCGCACGCCGTGCTCCGCGGCCGCCTCGCGAAGCAGCCGGTCCGCACGACCGAACGGCACCAGGTCGTCGCTCTCGACGAGCAGCTCGATCTCGACCCCCTCCAGCACGCCCTCGCGCCGCCAGTGGTCCGCCGCGAGGAACAGCGGCTTGAGCCCCACGGTGGCGCAGGGCACGTGCCGGTCCGCGATCGCGAAGACCGCCCGACCCGCGCGCAGCCCGGACAGCATCGTCCAGGTGTCCGCCGCGTGCTCCGGCAGGTAGCTCGTCGACGCCGCCGGGGTGTCCATCGCCTCCCGCGACCCCGGGATCGCGTCCCAGTCCACCTCCGAGCCGGGGCAGACGGCGAGGTCGCCGTAACCGAGCTCCTCCCCGCCGGACAGCCGCACCACCGACCGCTCCGGGTCCACGCCGACGACGCGGTCGACGTACCGGTGGCACCCCGCGGGGACCACGTCCTCCTGCGGGCGACGCAGGTCCTCCAGCGTCGCCATGCCGCCCGCGACGTACGAGAGCAGCGGCCGGTAGTGGTGGACGAGGCTCGGGTCGACGATCGCGACGTCGCGGCAGCCGTCGCGCTGCAGGCGCGCGGCGAGCGAGATCCCGGCGTTCCCGCCGCCGATGACGACGACGTCGTGGTGCCGCGGGGTGCTCATGACCGGTTCACGCTCCAGACCTGCCGACGACGGGACCAGGCCACGCTAGGAGGGCGGGTGCCGGACCGCGCGGCGGGCCGGGCGCCGGCCAGCCGATCCACAGGTGGGTGCGGGCCCCCTCCGGACGCCCGCCGGCTCGGGCATGGCAGGGCATCGTCCACGCGCGCCTCACGGGGCGCGCCCGTACGGTCCGGCAGGATCGTCGTGAGCGAAGGAGGCGGGGTGGTCGGCAACCGCAGCAGGGTCACGCAGGTCGGCGTCCGGCGACGGGTCGAGCTCGACCCGGGCAACGTGTGGCGGATCGGCCTGGTCGTCGTCGGCCTGCTCGTCCTCGTCGTCGTCGTCCGGTTCGTGCTCGACCACGGCAGCTCGCTGCTGTTCACCGCCGTCATGGCGTGGTTCTTCTCGCTCGCGATGGAGCCGGCGGTGAGCCGGCTCTCCCAGCACATGCGGCGCGGCGCGGCGACCGGTCTGGTGATGCTCGGCGTCGTCGTCTTCCTCGTGCTGTTCTTCGGGCTGTTCGGCCAGCTCGTCGTGGAGCAGGTCGCGAACCTCGTCCGCAGCGTCCCGGACCTGGTCGAGAACGGGCTCGCGTGGGTCAACCGCACCTTCGGCACCGAGTACGAGCTGCGCGCGCTGATGTCGTCCATCGACCTGTCGCCGGAGCGTGCGGCCGGCGTCGCGAGCGACCTCGCGGGGGGCGTCCTGGCGATCCTCGGCTCCGTCGCCGGGGCGGTTGCGACGTTCTTCACCTTCGCGCTGCTGCTGTTCTACCTGTCCGCCGACGGCCCCCGGCTGCGCCGCTGGATCGCCTCCCTCTTCCCGCCTGCGGCGCAGCGCACCACCCTCGTCGTGTGGGACACCACGGCGGAGAAGACCGGCCGGTACGTGGCGGCCCGGGTCCTGCTCGCCGCGGTGAACTCGACCGCGAGCGGCATCGTCTTCCTCGTCATCGGGCTGCCGTCGTGGCTCGCCCTCGCGCTGTGGACGGGTCTGGTGGCGCAGTTCGTCCCCGCGATCGGCACGTACATCTCGATCGTGCTGCCGGTGCTGGTCGGGCTGCTCAGCCCGAACCCGTGGCTCGGCGTCATCGTGCTCGCCTGGGGCATCGTCTACCAGCAGATCGAGAACCTGACGATCGAGCCGCGGATCAGCGCGCGCGCCGTGAACATCCACCCGGCGGTGAGCTTCGCGTCGGTCATCCTCGGCGTGTCCATGTTCGGCGTCGCCGGGGCGCTCCTGGCGATCCCCGTCGTCGCGATGCTGCTGTCCCTCCTGAACCTCTACCGCACGCGGTACGAGCTGCTGCCGGAGCTCCAGGCCGAGGCGGGCTCCGACGAGCGGGCGCGCGCGGAGGACGACGAGACGGCGGACGACGACCGGGTGGACGACGCTCAGGCCGGGGCGACCGCCACGTAGACCGTGTTGGCCGAGCGGAGCCCGGCCACGGCCCCGGGGACGTCGACGGTCGTGGCCGTCGCCTCGGCGAACCCTGTGCGCAGGACGCGCAGGTAGTCGTCGTCGGGCGGGTCGTCGGACCAGAGCGCGAACACGCCGCCGGGCTCGAGGTGGTCCAGCAGCCGGCGCGTGCCGGCCTCGGTGTAGAACGTCGCGTTGGCCGGGTCCAGGACGTGGCGCGGGGAGTGGTCGATGTCCACGACGACGGCGTCGAAGCGGCGCGGGGCGCCGCCGTCCAGGGCCCCGTCACCGGCCGCGAGGGCGAAGAAGTCGCCCTCGACCAGCCGGCAGCGCGCGTCACCCGACACCCGCCGCCCCAGCGGGACGAGCCCCGCCTCGTGCCAGCCGATGACGGGTCGCAGCGCGTCCACGACGACGAGCTCTCCGACGCGCGGGTCGTCCAGCACCGCCGCCGCCGTGCAGCCCAGCCCCAGGCCGCCGACGACGACGCGCAGACCGGCCCGCGCGGGGGCGTGCGCGAGGGCGAGGCGGCTCAGCTCGACCTCGCCGGCCGTGAAGAGGCTCGACATGAGGTACGCCTCGTCGAGCTTGACCTCGTACACGTCCTCGCCGGAGCGCGGGTCCACGCGGCGGCGGAGGCTGATGTCGCCGATCGGCGTGCGCTCCCAGCCGAGCTCCTCGAACCGGGGGCGGCGTGCGGCGCCGCCCTCGCGCCCCGCCCCGGGCGCGGGGACCGGGTCGTCCCTGGGGGGTGGTGTCATGGCGACACCCTCCCACCTGCGTGTCACAGGTCCGCGAGGAGCCGCTCCATCTCGGTGATCTCCGCCTGCTGGTCGTCGATGATCCGGCCGGCCAGCTCGACCGCCTCGGCGTTCTCGCCGGACGAGCGCTGGGTCTCCGCCATCTCCACCGCGCCACGGTGGTGGTCGATCATGAGCTCGAGGAACCGGCGGTCGACGTCGGCGCCCGACAGGTCGCGGAGCTCGGCCATGGCGCCCTCCTGGTCCATGCCGTCCATGTCCATGCCGCCGTGGTCCATGCCGCTCATGTCGGCGTCGTCCGGCATGTCCTGGCCCCATTCCTGCAGCCAGCCCGTCATGAGCTCGATCTCGGGCTGCTGGGCCGCCTCGATGCGCTCTGCGAGCGCCCGCACCTCCTCGGTGGTCGCATCCTCCGCGGCGTACCCGGCCATCTCGATGGCGCCCTCGTGGTGGACGACCATCATCTGGGCGAACTCCGTGTCCGCCTCCGCGAAGGTCGCCGGGTCGTCGACGCCCTGCTCCGAGACGCTGGACGGCGTCGGCGCGTCGACCGTCTCGGCGGTCGAGCCGCACGCGCCGAGCGCGAGGGTGAGGGCGAGGGCTCCGGACGCGGTGGCGAGGCGGCGGGTCATCGGCGGGCTCCCAGGGGTGGTGCGGGGCCGGCCCGGTGGACCGGCGAGTACCGGTCCACCCTCCGTGACGACCCCGGGCGGGACCCGTCGCGTCCGATGAAGGTTCGATGAAGACCGGGGAGCGGTCGCTCCCCGGGAACCCCTGTCACCCCGCCGCGCCGACGCCCGCCGCCTCCGCCTCGACGACCGTGATCGCGCCCCAGTACATGCCCATCCCGCAGGAGTAGGCGTACGTCCCCGGCTCGTCCAGGACCAGCTCGACGACGTTCACGCCGGGCCGGAGGACCTGCGGCTCGATGCCGAGGTCCGGCGCCCACAGCGACGCGGCGCAGCTGACGGCGACCGAGTCGATCTCCCAGCGGATCGGCACCCCGGCGACGACGACCGCCTCGTACGGCTCGTACCCCGCGGCGACCTGCGTGGTGCGGACCGTCTGGAGGTCCTCGGTGAGGGTCACGTTCTCGGACACCGCGCCCGGGCCGGCGGCCGACGAGCCGGACCCCGCACCGCCCGACGCCGCCGTCGCCGGCGCGACGAGCCCGGGCGCCAGGATGCCGAGGGCGCCGCTGACGTTGACGGCGGCGAACGCCAGCACGGCCACGCCGGCGAACCGGAAGAAGCGGGTCGCGGAGGCGCCGCGGGCCAGCGCGGCAAGCCCACCGACGCCGAGGAGGCCCGGCATCGTGCCGACCGCGAACAGCGTCATGATCGCCGACGCCTGGAGCGGGTCGCCGGTCGACAGCGCGTACACCTGCACCGCCTGCGTGAACCCGCACGGCAGCAGGAACGTCCCGGCCCCGAGCAGTGCGGCGCGGCGGTCGGAGTAGCTGCTGCCGGTGCTCTCCAGCCCCAGCCCCTGCGAGAGGCCGGTGGGCAGGGTCACCGCGGTGCTGCGGGACAGGCGCGGCGACAGGCCGGTGAGGCGGACGCCCAGGCCGACCATGACGACGGACACGGCCACCATGAGGACGGCCACCATGTGCCCGCTCAGGCTGAGCGCCGAGCCGAGGGCGCCGGTGAGACCGCCCAGCACCGCGAACCCGGCGACGCGGCCGAGGTTGAACGCCACGTGCGGGCGCATCCGCTGCCGCGTGGACCCGCCCGGGTGCTGCTCGGCGTGCCGGGCGGAGACCGCCAGGACCAGGCCGCCGACGAGCGCCATGCACGTCGAGAACCCGGCGGCCAGGCCGAGCACGACGACGAGCGCGAGGCTGCCCGAGGAGGCGAGGCCGCCCACGCGGTCGGCGAGACCGGTGAGCCCGCTGGCCTCGAGCGCGAGCCCGAGGACGACGAGGACGGCGACCGCGACCGCGAGGTCCCGCCAGACGGTCCGGTCGCGGCTGAACCAGGCGCTCGCGTCCTCCCCGACCTCGTAGCCCGCGGCACGGACGGCGCGGACCAGGGCGCTGCGCGGCACCCGGCCCGTGGTGCGGACGGTCGCGCGCCCGCGCCGGACGGAGACACGGGCGTCGCTGACGCCGTGGACCTTCGTCAGGGCCTTGGCGATGCGCCGCTCGCAGGCCGTGCACGTCATGCCCTGCACCGGCAGCTCGACGGTGGCGGGCATCAGGACTCCCCACCCTGCTGCGACCACCCGGCGAAGCGGCGCAGGCGCAGCGAGTTGGACACGACGAACACGCTCGAGAACGCCATCGCGGCGCCCGCGACGAGCGGGTTGAGGCGGCCGGACGCCGCGAGCGGGATCGCGGCGACGTTGTAGGCGAACGCCCAGAAGAGGTTGCCCTTGATCGTTCCGAGCGTGCGGCGGGCGAGGCGGATCGCGTCCGCGGCCGACCGCAGGTCGCCACGGACCAGGGTCAGGTCGGACGCCTCGATGGCGGCGTCCGTGCCGGTCCCCATGCTGAGGCCGAGGTCGGCCTGCGCGAGGGCGGCCGCGTCGTTGACGCCGTCGCCGACCATCGCCACCGTGCGGCCCTCGGCCTGCAGCCGCGTGATGACGGCGACCTTGTCCTCGGGGAGCACCTCCGCGACGACGTCCTCGATCCCGAGCTGGGCGGCCACCGCGCGGGCGGCGCGGGCGTTGTCGCCGGTGAGGAGCACGGGCCGCAGGCCGAGTCGGCGCAGCTGGCTGATCGCCTCCGCGGACGTCGGCTTGAGGGTGTCCGCCACGACGAGGACCGCGCGTGCCGCGCCGTCCCAGGCGACGACGACGGCGGTGCGGCCGGCGTCCTCGGCCTCCTCCAGGGCGGCCGCGAGCACCGACGGCAGGGCGGCACCGGCCTCCGTGACCCACGCCGGGCGACCGGCCAGGACCGTGCGCCCCTCGACGACGCCCTCGACGCCCCGACCCGGGGTGCTGCGGAAGTCGCCGACCTCGCCGAGCGTCATGCCGCGCTCCACTGCACCGGCCGCGATGGCCATGGCGATGGGGTGCTCCGAGGCGTTCTCGAGGGTCGCGGCGAGCCGCAGCGCCTCGGTCGCGTCGACGCCGTCGGCCGGGACGACGTGCTGCAGGGTCATCCGGCCCGTGGTCACGGTGCCGGTCTTGTCGAGGACGACGGTGTCGACCTTGCGCGTGGACTCCAGGACCTCCGGGCCCTTGATGAGGATGCCGAGCTGCGCCCCGCGACCCGTGCCCACGAGCAGGGCGGTGGGGGTGGCGAGGCCGAGCGCGCAGGGGCAGGCGATGATGAGCACCGCGACCGAGGCGGTGAACGCCGCGACGGTGTCTCCGGTCGTGAGCAGCCAGGTCGTCAGCGTCCCGAGCGACAGCAGGATCACCACGGGCACGAACACCCCGGAGATGCGGTCGGCGAGGCGCTGCACCGCGGCCTTGCCGGACTGCGCCTCGACGACGAGCCGGGCGATCTGCGCCAGCTTCGTGTCGGCGCCGACGCGCGTCGCCTCGACGACGAGCCGTCCGCCCGCGTTGATCGTGGCTCCCGTGACCGGGTCGCCAGGCGCCACCTCCACGGGCACGGACTCGCCGGTCAGGAGCGCGGCGTCGATGGCGGACGTGCCGTCGACGACGACGCCGTCCGTCGCCACCTTCTCGCCGGGCCGCACGACGAACCGGTCGCCCACGCCCAGCTGCTCGATCGGCACCCGCACCTCGGCGGGACCGTCCGGGGTCTCGCGCAGGACCGCGACGTCCTTGGCGCCGAGGTCGAGGAGCGCCTGCAGGGCGGCGCCGGACCGGCGCTTCGCGTGGGCCTCGAAGTACCGCCCCAGCAGGATGAACATGGTCAGCGCGGCGGCGATCTCGAGGTAGATGTCGCTGCTGCCGGACCCCGGCTCGGGGAAGAGCGTGAACTCCATCGTCATGCCCGGCATGCCGGCGTCGCCGAGGAACAGCGCGTAGACGGACCAGAGGAAGGCTGCACTCACGCCCATCGAGATGAGCGTGTCCATGGTCGCCGAGCGGTGCCGCAGGTTCTTCCACGCGGCCGTGTGGAACGGCAGGGCGCCCCAGACCACGACGGGCGCGGCGAGCGTCAGCGAGAGCCACTGCCAGGACTCGAACTGCAGCGCGGGCACCATCGCCAGGGCGAGGGTCGGCAGCGTCAGCACCGCCGTGATGACGAGCCGCTGCCGCAGCTGCGCGACGGCGTCGTCCGCGGGGGAGGGGGCGGCGTCGTCGGCCGCCGCGTCCGCCGACGGCGGTGCGGGGACCGTGGCCGTGTAGCCGGCGTCGACGACCGCGGCGACGAGCGTCTCGACGGGCACCGGGGTCGCGAGCCGCACGGTGGCGGTCTCCATCGCGAAGTTCACCGTCGCGGTGACGCCGTCGATGCGGTTGAGCTTCTTCTCGATCCGCGCCGCGCAGGAGCTGCACGTCATGCCGCCGATGGTCAGCTCGACGGTTCCGGCGGCGTCGGGCGCCGTCGGGGCGCTCGGCGCGGCGGGTCCGCCGGCCGGGGGTGGTGCGGTGGCACCGGACGCGTGGGGCGTCGTCGGCGTGGTGGTCACGGAGGTCCTCCCAGGGGTGTCGCGCACGGCTCGGTGAGCCGGTCTGCCCGGACCGTAGGACGGCGCCGGGGGACGGGAGGTGGGACCACCGGGGTCCGCCGACGCATCTTCAGCGAGTCTTCATCGAGGGCGTCGGCTTGTTCATGGTGAGCGCCGGGGGGCGGGCCGTGCTCGCGGATCCACCGGCCGCACAGCATCTTCAGCAGACCTTCATGGATCGGGAGCGCGCTCTTCGCGGCAGGTGGCGCAGGGTCGTGGCGTGGGCACCCGGACGGGGTGCCGTGAGGAGAGGGGACCCCCATGGGCCCGTGGTGCACCCAGATGGGAGTGGGTGGCTGGACCTGGATGATCGTCTTCTGGGTCGCGGTCGTCGCGCTCGTGGTGTGGGGCGTGAGCCGGCTCTTCCCGGCGCGACGGGTTCCGTCGGCCTGGGAGGTCCTCGACGCCCGGCTCGCGTCGGGGGAGATCGACCCGGCGACCTACCGCGTCCTGCGCGACGAGCTGGACGCGACCCGGCTCAGCGGACGGGTGCCGCAGGGGCCGCCGGCAGGCTGACGACGAACGTGCTCCCGTGCCCTCGGCCCTCGCTGGTGGCGCGGACGGTGCCACCGTGCGCCTCGACCAGGGCCTTGGTGATCGCCAGGCCGATCCCGGAGCCGCCGCTGTGCCGGTCACGGGCGTCGTCGGCGCGGTAGAAGCGCTCGAAGACGTGCGGGAGGTGCTGGGCTCCGATGCCCTCGCCGGTGTCCCGGACGGTGAGCTCCACCCGGCCTCGGGCCGCCCTGGCGCCCAGGGTGACCGTGCCGCCGGCGGGCGTGTGGCGGACCGCGTTGTCGAGGAGGTTGCCGAGCACCTGGGCGATCCGTTCGGGGTCCACCAGGAGCGCGGGCAGGTCGGCCGGTGCGTCCGTGACGACGGCGACGCCGGCCGCCTCCGCGCGGGGCCCGACCGCCGCGGCGGCCGCGGCGACGAGCTCCGCGGGCTGCCGGCGGGACACGTCGAGGCGGACGTCGCCGCTCTCCGCGCGGGTCACGGCGGCGAGGTCCTCCGCGAGGCGCGTCAGCCGCGCACCCTGGTCGCGCAGCACCTGGATCGTGGCCTCGTCGAGCGGCACGACACCGTCCTCGATGCTCTCCAGCTGCGCCGAGAGCGTCGCGACGGGCGTCCTCAGCTCGTGGGCGACGTCCGACAGGAGCCGGCGCCGCAGACCCTCGCTCTCGTCGAGGCGGGCGGCCATGTGGTTGAACGCGCCGGCGAGCTCGTCCAGCTCCGGCCCCATGCCGGGGTCCGGCACGCGGGCCTCGAAGCGACCCCCGGCCACGAGCTGCGCCGCCGACGTCAGCTGGCCCAGCGAGGCCCCGATGCGGCGGGTGAGGAAGAGGCTGACCCCGAGGGCGACCAGGGCCGCGGTGCCGAGGGCGATGAGGAGCGACAGGGCGCCGGCCGTGAGGAACGCCTCCTCGGCGTGGCTGACGGCGGAGCCGGTCGCCTCGACGTCGCTGCGGAGCATGTGCTCGTGAAAGATCGGCGGTCCGACGACGCCGGCGACCAGCCACGCCGTGACACCCGCGGTCACGAGGACGAGGGCCAGCGCCGTGAGCAGCCGGCCCGTGAGCCCGGACCGCGACCCCCGCGCGGTCTGGCGCCGTCCCCCGTCCGCGGTCATCCGCCCGTGCCGATGCGGTACCCCACCCCACGGACCGTGCGGACGTAGCGCTGCTCCGTCGCGGTGTCGCCGAGCTTCTGCCGGACGTGCAGGACGTGGACGTCGACGAGGTGCTCGTCGCCGACCCAGTTCGCGCCCCACACGGCCTCGATGAGCGCCGACCGGCTGAGCACCGCGTGGGGGCGGGCGGCCAGGGCGGCCAGGACGTCGAACTCGGTGCGGGTGAGGTTCACCGGTGCGCCGTCGAGGTGCACCTCGCGGGCCGCCGTGTCGATCCGCAGGGCACCGATCGTCAGCGGGGGGACCGGCGGCTCCGCCGGCCTCGTCGAGGCCCGCGGCCGTCGCAGCAGCGTGCGGACGCGCGCCATGAGCTCCCGCGGGCTGAACGGCTTGGTCATGTAGTCGTCGGCGCCCACCGAGAGGCCGATGAGCATGTCCACCTCGTCGGCGCGGGCGGTGAGCATGACGACGTAGCAGTCCGAGAAGGTCCGCAGCGACCGGCACACCTCGATCCCGTCCATCCCGGGCAGCCCGAGGTCGAGGACGACGAGGTCGGGGTCGACCGTGCGCACGAGCTCCAGACCCGCCTCGCCGTCGGCCGCGGTCGCGACCTCGAAGCCGTCGCGCTCCAGGTAGCTGCGCACCACGTCGGCCAGCGCCCGTTCGTCGTCGACGACGACGGCGCGCCGGCGCGGCGCGGCCGCCGGTCCGGTGGGGGTGCCGCTCGTCGGGCGGCTCGCTGGCGTGCTCACCGGGTCATTCTGACCGCCGTCGCGGTCCCGCGGCCCGGGCGCGCCCTGGTCGGCGGGGGGATCTTCACCGAACCTTGATCGAGCCGGCGTGGGTCACTCGCCCGCGACGGGAGGTCGCTGCGGCCGTGACCGCCGCGCGAGGCGCCGGGTCGGGCATCTTGACCGAACCTCCATCGAACGGTGACCGCCGGGCCGGTGCGTGGCCGCCACGGTTCAGGTGTCAGCACTGCCGCACCCGCGCCCTGGAGGCATCGTGAGCCCCGGCCCCTTCGCCGAGCCGTACGAGGTGACCCTCGTGCACAGCCCCGCGTGCCACTTCTGCGACGAGGCACAGGAGTCCTTGCGCGAGCTCGCCCGGGACCACCCCGTCCACCTCACCGTCGTGTCGATCGACTCCCCGGCAGGCCGCGCGCTCGTCGCGGCCCATCGCCCGGCGATGAACCCCCTCGTGCTGGTCGACGGCACGTTCTTCAGCAGCGGCCGCTTCCCGCGCAAGAAGTTCCTCCGGATGGTGCTGGGCGGCCGGGTGCCGGCCACGACCTCGGGGCGCTGAGCCGTGGGCACCGAGCTCCTGGCCACGGGCAGCATCCTGGCCGCGTTCTTCGCCGGCGGCGTGGCGCTCTTCGCGCCGTGCTGCATCGTGTTCCTGGCGCCGAGCTACCTCGCCGGGGCGGTCAAGAACGCCCGGTGGCGTCTGCTCCCGCTGACGTTCGTGTTCGCCGCGGGGCTGGGACTCGTGCTCGTGCCCATCACCCTGGGGATGAGCCTGGTCGCCGGGGCGATCGCGCGGTACCACGCGCCGCTGTACTACGCGGGTGCCGCGCTCATGCTCGCGCTGGCGGTCCTCGCACTGTCCGGACGGATGTGGTCCCTGCCCTCCGCTCTCCGCGCCCCCGACACCCGGCGCGGCGACACGGGGAGCTTCTTCGCGCTCGGCGTCTTCTCCGGCGTGGCGTCGAGCTGCTGCGCACCCGTCCTCGCCGGGGTCATGACCCTCTCGGCCCTGTCCGGCAGCGCCCTGGGCGGCCTGACCCTCGGGGTGGCGTACACGTTCGGGATGGTGTTCCCGCTGTTCCTCATGGCCCTGCTGTGGGACACGGCCCGGCTGGGGGAGCGTCGCTTCCTGCGCGCCCGGCCGGTGCGCTTCCGCGTCGCCGGGCGGCTCGTCGCCACCAACACCCTCAACGTCGCCGTCGCCGTCGCCTTCGTCGTCATGGCGGGGTTCGTCGTGGCGCTCGCCGGCTCCACCGAGATGACCGGCGGCACCGCCGCGCAGGAGCGGGCGAGCACGGCGCTCACCGGGTTCTTCGCCGTGGTGCAGGACGTCCTCAGCCCCGTCCCGGAGCCCGTCCTCGGGCTCGGCCTGCTCGCCCTGGTGGGCCTGTTCGTGTGGGTGACGCTCGCCGACCGACGCCGTCACGGCGTGGTGGCCGTCGTCGCCGGCGCCGCCGAGGACGACCCGACCCCCGCAACACCCGTCCCCGCCGCTCCTCAGGAGGACCGACCATGACGTCCGGGACCGCGATGCGACGCATCGCCGCACAGCAGCAGGTCGAGACCGGGCAGCACGGGCCCGCGCGGTCCCGGGCGCGTGCCGGCGTGGTCGCCGCCGCCCTCCTCGTGGTCGGCGCGCTGGTCACCGTCGGGCTGCTCACGTCGCGCCCCGTGGAGTCCGCGGACCGGCGGACCGCGCCGCCCTTCACCCTCGCGGCCTCGGACGGCGGCACCGTGTCCCTCGCGGAGCACCGCGGCGGACCGGTGGTCCTGTACTTCAACGAGGGTGCCGGCTGCGACTCCTGCCTGACGCAGATGGCCGAGATCGAGAAGCACCCGGGGTTCGCGGAGGCCGGCATCACCGTCCTGCCGATCGTCATGAACACCGCGGAGCAGATCAACGCCGACCGCGCCCGCCTGGGCGTCGAGGCGCCGTTCCTGCTCGACGACGGCACCGTCTCGGACGCCTACGGCATGCTCGGCACCGGCATGCACGCCGGGCTGCCGGGTCACGGGTTCGTCCTCGTCGACGCCGACGGGACACAGCGCTGGAGCGGCTCCTACCCGTCCATGTGGCTGGCCCCCGACGAGCTCCTGCAGATCGTCACCCGGGCACTGGCCCAGGGCTGAGCCCGGCGGCGAGCCACAGGACGCCGACGCCGAGCGCCGCCGCCGCGACGCAGAGGACGAGGGTCCCCAGCGCGCTCACGACGGCGCGCCGGGTCTCGCCCGCCTGGACGAGGTGCACCGTCTCGACCATCGCGGTGGAGAAGGTCGTGTAGCCGCCGCAGAACCCGGTGGCGCCCGCGGCCAGGGTGAGCGATCCCAGGCCGTGGAAGAGGTGCGCGCCCGTCAGGAGGCCGAGGAGCAGGGACCCGGTCACGTTGATCGTCATGGTCGCGACGGGGAAGGCGGTGCCCCGCCGGGCGCGGACGGCGCCGTCGACGACGAACCTTGTTGCGGCGCCGACCCCGCCGAGCAGGACGACGACGAGGACCGTCATCGGTGGTCCTCACCCACGGGCTGCCCGATGCGCTCCGCGACGTCCGGGTCCTCGGGCAGCGCCACCCGGTCGTCGCGGTGCCGGGCGGCGGCGAGGACGCCCAGCAGCGCGGCGACGAACCCCGCGGCGACGCTCACCAGGCCGTAGGCGATCCCGAGCGCGGGCCGGCCCGCGGCGGCGAGCCGCTCCACCTCGATCGCGAGCGTGCTGAACGTCGTGAACCCGCCGAGCAGCCCGGTGCCCACGGCCAGCCGGACACGACGCGCCCCCGCCGACTCCGGTCCCCGCCGCGCGAGCCGCTCGAGCAGCAGCCCCAGGAGGAAGGCGCCGAGCAGGTTGACCGCGAACGTCGCGGTGGGCCAGCCGTCGCCCGGGCCCACGACCGTCGTCACGCCGTAGCGCGCCGCCGTCCCGACCGCGCCGCCGGCCGCGACGAGCAGGACCAGCGACGGGCGCAGGTGCGGCGGGCGGCCGCGGGAGGGGCCGTGGTCGGGGTCCGGCATGTCTCTCCCTCCGCGTGGATGCCCAGGGCGGCCCGTCGCCGTGCGCCGCAGGGCCGACCGTACTGCGCGCGCGGCGGGCACCTCGGGCAGCTCTCCTTCTCCCGACGCGGCCGCTGCTGCCGGGGCGACCAGCGACGCCGTCGTCGGCGTAGCGGGAGGAGACGTGCGTCGGGACCCGGCACGACGCGCGTCCGCAGGTTCGGCGTGTGAGGCTGTCGGTCGCTTGATCACGAGCTGGCCCGCCCGTCGGAAGGTCACCCACACCCATGACCCACAACGCCACACGTCACCCCGGCCCGCGGTCCCAGCCGCGCACGATGGGTGTCGAGGAGGAGCTGCTGCTCGTCGACCCGACGAGCGGCGAGCTGGTCCCGGTCGGCCCCGTCGTCGTCGCGCGGGACGTCCGGACCGCCGGCACACCGAGCGACGCCGACGGCGCGGACGCGGGCACACCCGGCCACGACGGCGCCGACGGCGCCGACCGTCCCGGGACGCCATTGGAGACCGAGCTGCAGCAGCAGCAGGTGGAGACGGCGACGCCGCCACGGACCCTCCTCACGGACCTCGTCGACGACCTGCGAGGGCTGCGGCGACGGGCGGACGCGGCAGCGCAGGAGGTCGGCGCCCGGGTGGTCGCCCTCGGCACATCCCCGCGGCCCGGTGTGCCGGTGCTCACGCCGGTGACCCGGTACCGCGCGATGGCGCAGCTCATGGGCGTCACCGCCGACGAGCAGCTGACGTGCGGGTGCCACGTGCACGTCGGCGTGGAGTCGGACGAGGAGGGCGTCGCGGTGCTGGACCGCATCCGTCCGTGGCTGGCCGTGCTCACCGCCCTGTCGACCAACTCGCCGTACTGGAACGGCGCCGACACCGGCTACGCGGGCTACCGCACGCAGGTGTTCCAGCGCTTCCCCACCACGGGGCCGACGGACCGGTTCGGCTCGCCCGAGGGGTACCACCGGCTCGTCGCCGACCTCCTGTCCACGGGCGCGCTCGTGGACGAGGGGATGATGTACTTCGACGCCCGGCTGTCGCGGTCGTACCCGACGGTCGAGGTCCGGGTGGCCGACGTGTGCCTCCAGCCGGAGGACGCCGTGCTGGTCGCCGCCCTGTCGCGCGGGCTGGTCGAGACGGCCGCCGCGCAGTGGCGCGCCGGCGAGCCGGCCGACGACGTGCCGACGCCGCTCCTGCGGATGGCGTCGTGGCGCGCGAGCCGGTCCGGCCTGACGACGGAGCTCGTCCACCCGGTGCACCGGCGGGCGGCACCGGCCGCCGAGGTCGTGCAGGACCTCGTCGAGCACGTCCGCCCGGCGCTCGCGGCGAGCGGTGACGCACCGTGGGTCGAGCAGCACGTCGAGGAGGTGCTGTCCCGGGGGACCGGCGCGGACCGGCAGCGGCGCGTGGCGGCGGCGACGGACGACGACCTCGCAGCGGTCGTCCGGGACGCCGTCGAGGTGACGGTGCGATAGTTCCGCCCATGCTGCACCGCACGCTGACGACCACGACGACGGGCGCCGTCGTCGTCCTCCTGCTCGCCGCCTGCGGCTCCGGGACGGCCACGCCCGGGGTGAGCCCGGCACCGTCCGAGGCCGTACCGCCCTCGCAGTCGAGCGCGCCGACGGCGACCGCCACGCCGGACGCGGACGACGAGGCAGGGGCACAGGCCGGCGAGGAGGCCCCGCCGGTCCCGGGCGGGCACGTGCACGGCGTGGCGCTCGAGGAGGACGGCGTCGTGCTCGTCGCGACCCACGAGGGCGTCGTGCGGTACGGCCCCGATGGCATGACCTCCGTCGGTCCGCAGATCGACCTCATGGGCTTCTCCGCCCCGGAGCCCGGGCGGCTCCTCGCCTCCGGTCACCCCGGCCCCGGTGTCGACCTGCCCGAGCCCATGGGTCTCATCGAGTCGACCGACGGCGGGCAGACCTGGACCGTGCTCTCGCGCGGCGGGGAGTCGGACTTCCACGCCCTCGCGGCCGCTGACTCGGTCGTCCTCGGGTTCGACGCCGCCGGGCTGTGGTCGAGCACCGACGGGCGGGAGTGGGAGCAGCTGGACCCGCCGGTGGCGCCGTACGCGCTCGCGGTCTCGCCGGACGGCGGCACCGTGGTCGTCACGCACCAGGACGGGCCGCAGCGCTCCGCCGACGGCGGCCGCACCTGGGAGCCGGTCGACGGGCCGCTGCTGCAGCGGGTCGCCTTCGCCGACCACGCCACCGTCGTAGGGGCGGCGCCGGACGGCAGCGTGCACGTGAGCGTCGACGGTGGCGCGACGTGGGAGGAGCGCGGGTCGCTCGGCGGGCCGCCCGAGGCGCTCGACGCGGCGCTCGTGGACGGCGCGCTGCACGTCGTCGGCATCACCGGCGCGCGGGTCCTGCTGTCAACGGACGGTGGCCAGGGCTTCGCGCCGCTCACGCTGGGCTGACGCGTCGCCGTCGTCGCGCGAGCCCGTCGGGCCTGGTAGGACGGACGCATGACCGACACCCGGGCGTCGTCGTCCGCGCAGACACAGACCGCCGCCACGCCGCCCGCCGGTGCAGCCCTGCCCTCGAGCGCGCCGCGCGAGCAGGGGGTGGACGCGCGGGGGGTGCAGGCGTTCCTGGACGTGCTGGAGGCGTCGCCGGTCATCGAGCCGCACAGCCTCATGCTGCTGCGTCACGGGCACGTCGTCGCGGAGGGCTGGTGGGCGCCCTACGCGCGCGACCGGCGGCACCTCCTGTACTCGCTGAGCAAGAGCTTCACGTCGACGGCGCTGGCGTTCGCGGTGGAGGAGGGGCTCGTGTCGCTCGACGACACCGTCCTGTCCCACTTCCCCGAGCTCGACGCCGTGGTCACCGACGAGCGGAGCCGCCGCATGCTGGTCCGTCACGTCGCCGCGATGGCCAGCGGGCACCGGGACGAGACGCTGGACCGGGTGCTCGAGATCGACGGCGCCGACCCGGTCCGGGGCTTCCTGCTGCTGCCGCCGGACGAGGAGCCCGGCACGGTCTTCGCCTACAACCAGCCGTGCACGTACACGGTCGCCGCGATCATCACCCGACGCAGCGGGCTGGGCCTCACGGAATACCTGCGGCCGCGCGTGCTGGACCCGCTCGGGATCGGCGACGTCGCGTGGCACCGTGACCACGCCGGGATGGAGCTGGGCTTCTCGGGCCTGCACGCCACCACCGACGCCGTCGCGCGGCTCGGCCTGCTCTACCTGCAGGGCGGGCACTGGGGCGGGAGCCGGCTCGTGCCCGAGGCCTGGGTCGACGAGGCCACCCGGTCCCATGTCGCGAACGCCGGCCAGGACCGGCCGGTCGACTGGTCCCAGGGCTACGGCTTCCAGTTCTGGATGTCCCGGCACGGGTACCGCGGCGACGGCGCCTACGGGCAGTTCTGCGTGGTGCTGCCCGAGCAGGACGCCGTGCTGGCGATGACCGCCGCGACCGAGGCGATGCAGGAGGTGCTCGACGCCGCGTGGGAGCACCTGCTGCCGGCGATGGGTGCCGGGGATCGCGCCGGTGCGGGTGCGTCGGGGGACCCGTCGGCCGACGACGCCCTGGCGGCGCGCCTCGCCGCCCTGACGCTGCCGGGCGTGCCGGGCGACACCGCGCCGCCGTCGGCGGAGCCCTGGCTGGACCTGCGCACGGAGGCCGCGTCCGGGCCGGTCGGCGTGCAGCTGACCACGACCCGGGTGGGTGCCGAGGCGACGAGCGAGGCGCGCTGGGTGGTCGAGCTCGAGGCCGACGACGGCGCCGTCCGACTCCGGACCGACGTCGTGGGGGAGGCGTGGCAGGTGCACGACGTGGACCTGTCGGACGCCGCAGGTCCGGGCGCCCGGGTCCCCGTAGCCGTGAGCGGCGGGTGGGTCGGGGAGCGGCTCCGGCTGGACCTCGCCTTCGTGGAGACGCCGCACCGGCTCGCGGTGGAGGTCGACGCGGCGACGCGGTCGGTCTCCTCGCGGTGGCTCACGGAGCCGCTCGGGGCACCGCCGCTGCGGGACCTGCGTGCGCAGGTCGTCGGGTCGTCGGCGCGCCTCTGAGCGTGGGCCGTCGACGCAGCGCCGGCGGGCGTCCCGCCTCGGGCGGTCCGGCGTGGAGCGCCCGCGTGCCACACCGGCCGGCGCGCGGGCGCGCCGACCGGCGGCAGTGGGCTCAGCCGATGGTGGCGAGGAGCTCCGCGCAGGCCGTCTCGCAGGCGCGGCACGCATCGGCGCACACCCGGCAGTGCTCGTGCATCTCGGCGTGCTGCTCGCACTCGTTCCCGCAGGAGCGACACGCGGCGATGCACGCCTCCAGCTGCGCACGGGTGATAGTGGCGTCGTAGCCGGTGTGGCGCGAGAGCACCCGCGCGGTCGTCTCGCAGATGTCGGCGCAGTCCAGGTTCGTCCGGATGCACGTGCGGAGGTCGGCGACCATCTCCTCGCTGAGGCAGGCGTCCGCGCACGACGTGCACGCCTGGCCGCACTCCGCGGCGGCGTCGACGACCCGGGCCAGCAGCTCCCGGTCCAGGTTGATCGACGCCGGGTAGGTCTCCATCATCGCGGTGGTCCGCATGTTGCCTCCTTCGTCGGTGAGGCGAGCCCCGGTCGGGCACCGCCGGTCACCTGTCGACCGTATGAAGGGGCATGGGCTCGTGCATCCGGTCGCGCGTCCAGGAGCGGCGCCCGCGGCGCGTCTGGTCGTGCACCGGTCTGACGACAGGCCCGTGCGTCCGTGAGGATGGTGGCGTGGACGAGCCGACCGTGGTGCTGGCGCCCGACAAGTTCAAGGGCTGCCTCACCGCGGCGCAGGTGGCCGACGCCCTCGCCGCGGGGATCAGGGACGTCTCCCCGGAGGTCCGGATCCGGACGGTCCCGGTCGCGGACGGGGGCGACGGGACCGTTGCCGCTCTCCTCGCGCGCGGCTGGAGGCCGCTCGACGTCACGGTGACGGGTCCCGACGGGGCGCCGGTGGTCGCTCGCACCGCCGTCCGTGGCCGGACGGCCGTCGTGGAGTCGTCCGCGACGTCCGGGCTGAGGCTCCTGCAGGGGCGAGGCCTTCGCCCGCTGACGGCCGGAAGCCGCGGCGTGGGTGAGGCCATCGGTGCGGCGGTGGACGCGGGCGCCCGGCGCGTCGTCGTCGGCGTGGGGGGGACGGCGTGCACCGACGGCGGAGCGGGGATGCTGGCAGCGCTCGGCGCCCGGCTGCTGGACGGTCGGGGCCGGCCCGTCCCCGACGGCGGTGCCGGGCTGGCCCAGGTCGCCACGGTGGACCTGGAGCCCGCCCGCGAACGGCTCGCCGGCGTGGAGGTGATCGTCGCCACGGACGTCGACAACCCGCTCCTCGGTGCCGACGGCGCTGCAGCGGTCTACGGGCCGCAGAAGGGAGCGACCGCCGACGACGTGCTGCGGCTCGACGAGGCCCTCTCTCGCTGGGCGGACGTCGTCGGGGTGGCGCCGGACCTGCCCGGCGCCGGAGCCGGAGGGGGCCTGGCGTACGGGCTGATGGCCGGTCTCGGCGGCACGGTGCGCTCGGGTGTGGACCTCGTTCTCGAGCTGGTCGGCTTCCACCGCGAGGTCGCAGCGGCAGACCTGGTGGTCACGGGGGAGGGCTGCCTCGACGAGCAGTCGTTGCGGGGGAAGGCCGTCATCGGGGTGGTGCGGGCGACGCGGGAAGGACGGGCAGGAGCGCTGCCGCCGGTGGTCGCCGTCTGCGGCGTGAATCGTCTGGGCGCCGATGCGTCGGCGCGCGTCGGTCTCGCCCGCGTGTGGTCCCTCGTGGACCGGGCGGCGTCGACGGAGGACTCGTTGGCCCGGGCGCCGGTGCTCCTGCGCGAGGTCGGGCGCGAGCTGATCGAGGTGCTTCCCCGGTAGTCCGTCGCTGTGTGACCGGGATCACGTCGGCCCGGCTCCGGGCGACGACTGCCGTGTCGCGCCGTGCCCGAGGCGCTGACCTGCGGATCCGTATCCGAGGCGGTTCGCCGTGGGCCCTTGGTCCGGGAGCCTTTGGGCCTAATGAACGGCGTTCGGCGTGGGAAAGAGTGTGGTCATCGAGCCGCAGACGGCTCACCGGGACGGCCCTGGTCAGGGTTTCCCGGCACACGGAGAAGTTCCTGGGAAGGGAGTGGACCCATGTCCACCACGGTCGTCAACGCCAAGCCTGTGCGGATCATCGCGATCCTGCTGATCGTCGCCGGCGCACTCCTCGTCGCCGGTGGTGCCGCGACCTGGATCACCGTGCGCAGCCAGCTGGTGGCGGAGAACATCACGATCCCCGACGACGCGATGGCGTTCGGTGGGAACGTGGTGAATGGTCCGCTGGACGCGTACGTGCAGGCGGACATCATCAACAAGCACGCGCTGGAGGGCTCCGGTGGCAAGACCTACGCCGAGCTGGACCGTGAGGACCCGGCGCGCGCCTCGGTGATGAACGGCTCGTTCCTGCGGGCGTCGCTGTTCACGTCGGTGATCGCGTTCGGTGTGGCCGCGTTCGCTGCGGGCATGGGTGTGCTGTTCGCCGCGACCGGGTTCGCGCTGCGGGCGCTGGTCCCGGCCGGTGCGGGTGTCGCGCCGCGGCAGTCCGTCAACGCCTGAGGGCTTGACCGGCCGCGATCGAGCGGTTGACCTCGCCGCCTGGGAGGCGAGAACGCAGCACCACTGAACCCTTCCCAGGGGGCGAAGGCCCCGTCCTCCTCACCGAGGGCGGGGCCTTCGGCATGCACGGCCAGCACGACGGTGCCGTCGAGCTACCCCGGGGTGGTCATGGGGTACGTGGTGGTGGTCGGGACAGTGGTGGGCCGGTGGTGCCGAGGTGCCGGCCGTTGCGGTCGTGGAAGACCCACCGCGGGTGCACGGTCATCGTCGAGGTCGTCCCGGTCGCGTCGGTGGTGATGGTGGTGCCGGTGCGGTGGACGTGGTCGTGGTGGTGCCAGCACAGGAGCACGGAGTTGGTCAGGGAGGTGGGGCCGCCGTCGGCCCAGTGGTGGGGGTGGTGGACCTCGCACCGGTCGGGGGGTGTGTGGCAGCCGGGGTAGGCGCAGTGCCGGTCGCGGGTGATGACGGCTCGGCGGAGCTGTCCGGTGACGGTGCGCGCGGCGCGCCCGACGTCCAGGATTGTGGAGCCCGGGCCGAGCAGGATGCGGGTGATCTCGCTGTCGCAGGCCAGGCGCCGCAGCACGGTCAGGGGCACCGGGGTGGTGTCGTCCCACGTCGCCGGGCCCGCCGTCCCGGCACGGGGTGCACCGGGGCCGGTGCCGCTGGAGCGGGCAGCACCGGCGGTGACGTCCGGCGTCGTCGCGGCGTGGCGCAGCCGCTCGGTCCAGGCCGGCAGGAGGTGCTCGGCGTCGAGGTGGATGGTCAGGTGCGGTCGCACGGCCGCGCCAGCGCCGGCCAGTCCCCGGTCCAGGACGGTGCGGGCCAGGTCGCACAGCGCCTGGGCGCGTCGTTGTCCCGCGGACCGCTCATCACGAGGTGCGCCGCTCTCGTCGGCGGCTGCAGATCTCTCGCGCGTGGGGTCGGCGCCCTGCGGTGCGGTGGTGACCGCGGCCAGGGCGGTGGCCAGGACGGTGCCGTGCTCGTGGGTGAGGAACCCGGCCAGGTGGTACCCGCCCAGGGTGGCCGAGACGTCCAGGAACTCCCGCTGGACCGCGTCGGTGTAGCCGCGGTCGTCCGCGTCGGGGTCGGCCGCCGCGGCCCACCGGCGCACCAGGGACCGGAACGGGTCCACCGGCAACGACGCCGCGTGACGGACCAGGAACCCCTCCCCGCACGCGGAGCCCGGGTCCGCCAGCGCCTCGCGTCGGGCGTCGGAGGTCGCCGCCACGCCCGCCAGCACCCGCGCGTGCTCCACACCCACCGTCCCGGCACGCACCGCCTCGCCGGTCACCGGCAGCTCGTCCCGCAGCGCCCGCCCCAGGCGCAGGTCCCGCCGCGCCGCCGACGCCGACACCCCGGTGCGGTGCACCACCCACTGCGCCGCCGTGCGGTGCCCCTCGACCGCCCACAGCCCATCCGTCTCGATCACCGGCAGCACGCTGACGGCGAGCGCGCGCAGGCGGTCGGCCACGTGGTGCAGCCGGGTGAACAGCTCCGCGGCCGCGGCACCGTCCAGGTCGGCGGGCTCTACGGCGGCGACGGCGGAGACGGCCCGTTCCAGCACCTCCAGCCGGACATGGACGGACGCCCTGTCCGCGCCCAAGACCGTGGTCACGCCGCCCCCTGCTGCTCGCACCGCGCTCGGCGCCACGAGGGACGCCGACTGCTGACTCGAACAACTGTACGAACGGCCACTGACATGGATGCGGGGGACCGTCGACGCTGTGGACGACGCAGCGTCCGCGGGATCGTGCACTGTCTTGCGAGTTCACCCTGAGCCGATGCACACGAACGGGTCGGGACGGACGGGGGTCGGGCGGGACACCACCCTGCTCCCAGGCCGCCGCCGCCTCACTCCGAGCCCACCACCGCCGCGCCTCCCACCACCCCGGTAGACTGGCTCGTCGTGCTCGAGTCGTCCGCGGTCCCTGCTCACGCCGAAGGGGACACCCCCTCCCCGGCGTCAGCCTCCGCGAACCCTGCGACCGCCGGGCCGACGACCGCCGTCACGGCCGTCCGAACGCCGGCCGGCGCGCCCCGCCGCAGCATCGCGGTCATCTCCCACCCCGACGCCGGCAAGTCGACGCTGACCGAGGCGCTCGCCCTCCACGCCCGTGCGATCACCCAGGCCGGGGCCGTCCACGGCAAGGGGAACCGCGCGGGTGTCGTCTCGGACTGGCTCGAGATGGAGCAGAAGCGCGGCATCTCCATCACCTCCGCCGCCCTGCAGTTCGAGGTCGACGGCGTCGTCATCAACCTCCTCGACACCCCCGGCCACGCCGACTTCTCCGAGGACACCTACCGCGTCCTCACCGCGGTCGACGCCGCGGTCATGCTCCTCGACGCCGCCAAGGGCCTCGAGCCGCAGACGCTCAAGCTCTTCGCCGTCTGCCGTCGCCGCGGCATCCCGGTCATCACGTTCGTCAACAAGTGGGACCGCCCCGGCCGCGACGCGCTCACCCTCGTCGACGAGCTCGAGAACCGCATCCAGCTCCGCGCCACCCCGGTGACCTGGCCGGTGGGCGACGCCGGTGACCTCCAGGGCCTCCTGGACACCCGCCGGCCCGACGACGTCATGGGGTACCGCCGCGCACCCGGCGGCGCGACGCTCGCCGAGGAGGAGCGGCTGACGCTCGACCAGGCGCGCGAGCGCTGGCCCGACCGTGTGGACCACGCCGTCGACTCCATGGGCCTGCTGCCGGAGCCGGACATGCCGTCCTTCCTGGCCGGTGAGACCACGCCGCTGCTCTTCGGTGCGGCCCTCACGAACATCGGCGTGCGGCAGCTCCTCGAGGTCGTCACCACGCTGGCACCGCCTCCCGGTCCGCGGGAGGACGTCCGCGGGGCCGCGCGCACCGTGGAGGCACCGTTCAGCGGCGTCGTCTTCAAGATGCAGGCGGGGATGGACCCGAACCACCGGGACCACGTCGCCTTCCTCCGCGTGAACTCCGGCGTCTTCCGCCGCGGCGGCGTGTACACGCACGCGCAGACGAACCGACCCTTCGCCACCAAGTACGCGGCGTCCGTCTTCGGCCGGGAGCGGGAGACGATCGACGAGGCGTACCCGGGTGACGTCGTCGGCCTGGTCAACGCGACGTCGCTGAGCGTCGGGGACACGCTGTTCGACCCCGAGGGCCCTGCGGTCGAGTTCCCCCCGCTGCCGGTGTTCGCCCCCGAGCACTTCCTCGCCGCGCGCGTCGCCGACCCGGGCCGCTCCAAGCAGTTCCGCAAGGGCGTCGCGCAGCTCGAGCAGGAGGGCGTCGTCCAGGTCCTCATCTCCGAGGCGCGCGGCGACGGCCAGCCGATCCTGGCCGCCGTCGGCCCGCTGCAGTTCGAGGTCGCGGCGTTCCGCATGGAGAACGAGTTCCGCGCCCCCATCCGCACCGAGCCCCTCGGCTACTCCGTCGCGCGCCTCGCCACCGACCGTGACGCGGAGCTGCTCGCCGGCGTGTCCGGCGTCGAGCTGGCGCACCGGTCCGACGGCGTCCGCCTCGCCCTCTTCCGCGACATCTGGCGGCTGCGCGGCCTCCAGCGCGACCGCCCCGAGCTCGAGCTGGCCCCGCTGCTGGCCGACGCCACCGACTGAGCACCACCAAGCACCACCGCGCACCAGCACGACGCAGCACGACGCAGCACGACGCAGCACCACGAACCCAGCAGGACCCACCCAACGGCGCCTCGCGCCGACCACGACCACTCGTCCCGCCCCGGCGCGGACGCGCTAGGAGCCCACGTGCAGATCGCCTCGACCCAGCAGCTCTCGACACCGCCCCCGTTGCGCCGCGGAGGCCTTCGGGTGACCCCGCTCGGCGGCCTCGGTGAGATCGGCCGCAACATGACCGTCTTCGAGCACGAGGGCAAGCTGCTCGTCGTCGACTGCGGCGTGCTCTTCCCCGAGGACCACCAGCCGGGCGTCGACGTGATCCTCCCGGACTTCGCCTCGCTGCGGGACCGGCTCGGCGACGTCGTCGGCATCGTCCTCACGCACGGCCACGAGGACCACATCGGCGGCGTCCCGTACCTGCTGCGCGAGCGCCGCGACATCCCGGTGATCGGGTCGCGCCTGACGCTGGCCTTCGTCGAGGCGAAGCTCAAGGAGCACCGCATCACGCCGACGACGGTCCACGTCGAGGCGGGCGACACGCACACGGCCGGCCCGTTCGGGCTGGAGTTCATCGCCGTCAACCACTCCATCCCGGACGGCCTCGCGGTCGCGATCCGCACGGCCGCGGGCCTCGTGCTCCACACCGGCGACTTCAAGATGGACCAGTTCCCGCTCGACGACCGGATCACCGACCTTCGTCACTTCGCGCGGCTCGGCGAGGAGGGGGTCGACCTCTTCCTCACCGACTCCACCAACGCGGAGGTCCCGGGCTTCACGCTCTCCGAGCAGGAGCTGTCCCCGGCCATCGACCAGGTCTTCGCGACGGCGCCCCGGCGGATCATCGTCTCGAGCTTCGCCAGCCACGTGCACCGCATCCAGCAGATCCTCGACGCCGCGAGCACGCACGGCCGCAAGGTCGGCTTCGTCGGCCGCTCGATGGTCCGCAACATGGGGATCGCGCGCGACCTCGGGTACCTCAACGTGCCCCGCGGCCTCGTCGTGGACGCCCAGAAGCTCGAGTCCATGCCGGACGACAAGGTGACCCTCATCTGCACCGGGTCCCAGGGCGAGCCGATGGCGGCCCTGGCGCGCATGGCGAACGGCGACCACCAGATCCGCCTCGCCGAGGGCGACACCGTGCTCCTCGCGAGCTCGCTCATCCCCGGCAACGAGACCGCGATCTACGGCCTCATCAACAAGCTGACGGACCGGGGCGCGCGCGTCGTCCACAAGGGCAACGCCAAGGTCCACGTGTCCGGCCACGCCAGCGCCGGCGAGCTCGTGTACTGCTACAACATCGTCCGTCCGCGCAACGTCATGCCGGTCCACGGCGAGTCCAAGCACCTGCGCGCCAACGCCGAGCTCGCCATCCGCACGGGCGTGCCGGCCGACCGGGTCGTCATCGCGCGCGACGGCGTCGCGGTGGACCTCGTGGACGGCGAGGCCACCATCGCCGGCGCTGTCCAGGCGGACTACGTCTACGTGGACGGCCAGACCGTCGGTCACGCCGACGAGCAGACCCTCGACGAGCGCCGCGCCCTGCGGGACAACGGCGTGCTCACCGTGGTCGCGATCGTCGACGTCCCGGGCGCCCGGCTCGCCGAGCCGCTCGAGTTCGTGGGCCGCGGCGTCGCCGTGAGCCCCGAGACGCTCCAGGGCGTCACCCGCGACGTCGAGCAGGCGCTCGGCCGCGCACCGCGGGAGGAGCTCGAGGACGTCGACCGCCTCGACGAGCTGGTCCGCAAGGCCGTCGACCGTTCGCTGCGACGCAAGACGCGCCAGGGCCCGGTCGTCATCGCCGTCGTCGTCGAGGCCTGACGGGAGACGCCCGGCGCGCGGCGGCGCCCGACGACGACGCCGCGCGCCCGGGCCGACGACACGACGACCCGGCAGGACAGGCCTGCGTGTGCGACCGTGGTGCTGTGGTGACCTCCCGGGTCCAGGTGCACGAGCAGGGCGACAGTCGGCGCCCGGACCGCCGGTACCCGGACGCGCCGGCGATCATCCGCCGTCGCACCCCCCGGGACGCCGCCACCAGCAGCACGTCCCGCACCACCTCCCGCGACGCGGTCCGTGACCTCGTCCGCTCCTGGCGTCCGCAGCCCTACGGGACCGAGCCGTCGCTCGCCACACCGCCGCCGCGCAGCACGACCCGGCGCAACGGCGTCCCGCTCCTGGAGACCGACCGGTTCACCGTCCCGCCGCCCGTGCCCCTCGAGGGCAGCCACCCGTGGCTGCTGTCGGCCTCGCAGCGCGGCAACCCGCACTCCGCCGTCCGCACGTGGACGGAGGGCAACGCCGTCCGCCCGCTCGTCCACGGCCGGCCCTACTTCGCCGCCCTGGCCGCCGCGGTGGAGCGCATGCGCGCCGGTGACCTGCTGCTGTTCGTCGGGTGGCGCGTCGACCCCGACGAGTGCGTGCGCCCGGACGGCACGACCGTCGCGCAGCTCCTGTCCCAGGCGGCGCACCGCGGCGTGCTCGTCCGCGGCCTCGTGTGGCGCTCCCAGCTGGACCGGCTCAAGTTCTCGGTGCGGCAGAACCGCCGCTTCGCGCAGACGGTCAACGAGCACGGCGGCGAGGTGCTGCTGGACCAGCGCGTCCGTCCCTTCGGCAGCCACCACCAGAAGTTCGTCGTCCTGCGCCACCCGGGTCGCCCGCAGCTGGACGTCGTCTTCCTCGGCGGGATCGACGTCGCGCACTCCCGCGGCGACGACGCCGACCACCGCGGCGACCCCCAGCGCATGCCGTTCAACACCTGGTACGGCGGCCGGCCGGCGTGGCACGACGTGCAGGTGGAGATCCGTGGCCCCGCCGTCCGGTGCGTCGAGGAGGTGTTCCGCGAGCGCTGGGAGGACCCGTCGGCGCTGTCCCGGCGGCCCTGGCACCTCGTGCCCCACCTGCTCGACCTGCCCGAGCGCCGGCCGGACCCGCTGCCCGAGCCCCTGCCGTCGCCCGAGCCGGTCGGCACCTGCACCGTCCAGCTCCTGCGGACCTACCCGAACCGCTGGGGTGGCTACCCGTTCGCGCCGCACGGCGAGCGGACCGTGGCGCGGGGGTACGCCAAGGCGCTGCGCCGGGCGAGGCGGCTCGTCTACATCGAGGACCAGTACCTGTGGTCGGAGTCCGTCGCGGCGGTGTTCGCGGAGGCCCTGCGCAACGAGCCCGGCCTGCAACTCGTCGCCGTGGTCCCGCGGTTCCCCGAGCAGGAGGCGGAGCGTCGCCTGCCCATCACGCTGCACGGGCACACCCAGGCGCTGGACATGGTCCACGAGGCCGGTGGTGACCGCGTCCTCATCCTCGACGTCGAGAACGCCGTCGGGCGGCCGGTCTACGTGCACTCCAAGGTCTGCGTCATCGACGACGTCTGGGCGACGGTCGGCAGCGACAACTTCAACCGCCGCTCCTGGACCCACGACTCCGAGCTGACCGCCGCCGTCGTCGACGAGGCGCGGGACCCCCGCGAGCCGCGCGACCCCGCGGGTCTCGGTGACGGCGCGCGCGTCTTCGCGCGCGACCTGCGCCTCCGGCTGTGGCGCGAGCACCTCGACCTCACGGCCGCCGACGACGACGCCCTGGTCGACCCCGCGGAGGCCGTCGCCACCCTGCGCGACCGGGTGGTGGCCCTGGACGCCTGGTACGCGGCGGGGTGCGTCGGCGAGCGGCCGCCCGGCCGGCTCCGCTCCCACGTCCTCGGCCACCAGCCCAGCACGTGGCAGCGCGTCGCCTCCTCGCCGGCGTACCGGGCGTTCGTGGACCCCGACGGCCGCCCGCCCCGGATGAAGCTGCGCGGGCACCACTAGGCGCGCAGCCGCCCCTCCAGCCCGGCACGCCCCTCGAGCCCGCCCGCCCTCGCCCGGACGGCGCAACACCACGCCGTGCGCCCGGAAGGCCGTGGTCACGCGCCCACCCGGTGTGACACCGTGGCGCCCGTGCTCCGTCCCTCGCTCTCGCGCCCGCCGCTGCGCCGCGACGGGCTGCGGATCACGTCGCCGTCGTCGTTCGAGGTGCCCGCCGAGCGGTCCGGTGACGAGCACCACGACTGGCTCCTCACGGACTCCCAGCGGGGCAACCCCGCGACCCGGCTCCGCGCGTGGACGCACGGCAACGACGTGCGCGTGCTGCTGCACGGGCGGGCGTACTTCGAGCGGCTCGCCGAGGTCGTCGAGGCCGCCGGGCGGGGGGACCTCCTGCTGTTCGCGGACTGGCGCGGGGACCCGGGGCAGAAGCTCCGCGACGACGGCCTGACGGTGTCCCGGCTGCTGTGCGAGGCGGCCAGGCGCGGCGTCGTCGTCAAGGGGCTCATCTGGCGCTCCCACCTGGACCGCCTGGAGTTCTCGCACGAGCAGAACCGCACGCTCGCGGAGAGCGTCAACGACCACGGCGGCGAGGTGCTGCTCGACCAGCGGGTGCGGCCGTTCGGCAGCCATCACCAGAAGTTCGTCGTCCTGCGCCACCGCTCGCGCCCGGCCGACGACGTCGCGTTCGTCGGCGGCCTGGACCTCGCCCACAGCCGGCGCGACGACGCCGACCACCACGGCGACGAGCAGCCGCAGGGCTTCTCGCACTGGTACGGGGACACGCCCGCGTGGCACGACGTCCAGGTGGAGGTGCGCGGTCCCTCGGTGCGCGACGTCGAGGACGTCTTCCGCGAGCGGTGGGCGGACCGGGCCGCCCTGTCCCGGCTCCCGTGGCACGCGATCCCGGACCTGGCCCGCCGCCTGGACCGCAGCGCCGACCGCCTCCCGCCGCAGCACCCGGACCCTCCCGCGGCCGGCGCGGCGACGGTCCAGCTGCTGCGCACCTACCCGAACCGCTGGCCCGGCTACCCGTTCGCGCCCGACGGCGAGCGCAGCGCCGCCCGCGGGTACGGCAAGGCCATGCTCCGCGCGCGACGCCTCGTCTACATCGAGGACCAGTACCTGTGGTCCGCGGAGGTCGCCGGGGTCTTCGCCGACGCCCTGCGCCGGGAGCCGGGGCTGCACCTCGTCGCCGTCGTCCCGCGGTACCCGGACCAGGACGGGCGGGTGGCGGTCGCGGCGTCCAGGCACGGTCACGCGGTCGCGCTCGACCTGGTGCTCGAGGCGGGCGGGGACCGGGTGCTCGTCCTCGACGTGGAGAACCACGCGAGCCTGCCGGTGTACGTGCACGCCAAGGTGTGCGTCGTCGACGACGTGTGGGCGACCGTCGGCAGCGACAACTTCAACCGCCGCTCCTGGACGCACGACTCCGAGCTCACCGCCGCGATCGTCGACGGGACGCGGGACCCGCGCGAGCCGCGGGACCCCGGCGGCCTGGGCGACGGCGCCCGCGTCTTCGCGCGCGACCTGCGCCTGGCGCTGCTGCGCGAGCACCTCGACCTCGAGGACGACGACGGCCTGCTCGACCCGGAGGACGCCATCGTCACGATCCGACGCAGCGCCGCGGCCCTCCAGGCCTGGCACGAGGCCGGTCGCGAGGGTCCACGGCCACCGGGCCGGCTGCGCCCGCACGACCCCGACGGGGTGCCACGCTGGCGCCGGCTGCTCGTCACCCCGGCGTACCGGGTCATCGCGGATCCGGACGGCCGCCCGCCGCGGATGAAGCTGCACCGCCGGCACTGAGGCCGTGCGCCGTCGCTGGTCACGAGGACCGGCTGGTCCTGGTGACCAAGACGCTCGTCTTTCGCCCGGTGAGGTGGGACCCTGAGGTATGCGCACGGCAGGCGATGTCGCCGCCCCGGACGGGCTGAGCGTGCACGACCACCTCTGCTGGGTCTTCGACGACGCGGCGGACTTCCACCGGCGCGCCAGCCGGTTCCTCGCCGAGGGGGTCGAGCAGGGCCTCGCGGTCGTCTGGGTGGGCGCCAAGCCCCACGACGAGCTGGCCGCCGAGCTCGTCGGCCTCGACGTGGACCGCCTCGAACGCTCCGGCACCCTGAGCATCCTCGACCTGCCGACGCAGCGCCCCGACGACGGGCCGTCCGACCCCGGGGAGCAGGCGGCGTTCTGGGCGGACTGGGGCCGGCGTGCGACCGCGTCGGGGTACCGCGGTCTGCGCGTCGCCGGGGACGGCACCCCGTGGGTCCGCACCCCGGAGGAGCAGGCGGTGCACCTCGCCTACGAGGTGGCGCTCGACCGGGTGACGCGCGGCGCCCCGGTGTCGGTGATGTGCGCGTTCGACCGGTCCCTCCTCGGCGCCGAGGTCGCGGCGGCCTTCGCGGAGGTGCACCCGCTGGCCAGCATCGGGGCGACCCGCTTCCAGCTCTACTTCGACGACGAGCACGACCTCGCCCTGCGCGGCGAGGTGGACCTCACCGACGCCACGGCGCTGCGGCGCACGCTCGAGCTGGTCGCGCCCGGGCCGGTCATGGGACCGGGAGCCGGCGAGATCCACGTCGACGCCGGTGCCCTGCTCTTCATCGACCACCACGGCATGCTCGTGCTCGACCGCTTCGGCGAGGAGCGCGACGCGACGCTGGTCCTGCACGACGCCCGCTCCACGTGCGCGCGCGAGGTCGTGGACCTGCTGGGTCTGCGCCACGTGGTGGTCGCCGACGCGGGGCGACGCCTTCGCCCGGTGGAGCCCGTGAGCCCCCGCGGCAGGGGACGTGGTGTTCCTGAGCCCTGACGGCGGCGCCGAGACGTTGCCGACGGCCCAGGCGAGCGACGTCGCGTTCGACGTGGCCGGAGCGGGGGACGAGGCGGGTGCCGGTCAGGACACGGCTGCCGCCGCGGAGCAGGTCGCCCGCCTCCAGGTCGACGACCTCCCGCTGGCGGAGGTCCGCCGGTGGCTGCGCGACGTCGTCGCCGGGCAGGGCTGGCCCGCCGCGACGGACCGGACGCTCGCGCTCCTGACCACCGAGCTGGTCGCCAACGCGCAGAAGCACGGTCCGGCCGGCGGCCGGGTCGCCGTGACGGTCCGGGGGACGGCGGACGTCGTCCGCGTCGAGGCCGTGGACGAGGGCACGACCCACCCGGTGGTGCGCCACCCGCCGCAGGACGCCGTCGACGGTCGCGGCATGCTGCTGGTGCAGCACCTCGCCCAGCGGTGGGGCAGCGAGCTGCTGCCCGACGGCGGCAAGGTGGTCTGGTTCACCCTCCGCGTCGTGTGACGCCCGGACTGATGTGACCGACCGCGACCCCCCACGAGGGGGGAAGAGGTGCCCGTCTTCCGGGGATCGCCGGATCCCCGGGGCGCGCGTACCGTTGACGCGTGGCCATGATCGACCGTCCCGGGGCATCGTCCCCTGGGGCGTGGCCCGGTGAGCGCGAGCCCGCGGAGCAGCTGCGGGTCGAGGGTGCGCTCGACAACGTCCTGGACCCGGTCGCCGTCGTCCGCCCGGTGCGCGACGCGAGCGGCGCCGTGACGCGGTTCGTCGTCGTGCACGCCAACACGCCTGCCGTGGCGCGGGGGACCGCCGTCGGCGACGAGTGGGTCCCGCCCGACGACGACGCCGTGTCCCGGCCCGGTCCAGCAGCGCTCTTCCACCGCTACGTGCAGGTGCTCACGGGCGGGACATCGCTGCTGCTGGAGTCCCTGTTCGTCCCCACGCCCGACGGCGACGAGCGGTACGTCGACCTGCGCGTCGTCCGTCTCGGCGACGAGCTCCTGGTGACCTGGCGGGACGTCACCGCGCAGCTCATCGTCGACCGCGAGCTCGACCACAGCGAGCGCCGGTTCCGCTCGGCGTTCGACGGCGCGCCCGTCGGCATGGTGATCCTCGGCCTCGAGCCCGGGGAGGAAGGGCGGATCCTCGAGGCGAACCAGACCCTCGCCGACCTCGTCGGACGTGCGCCGGAGGACCTCATGGGCCGCCCGTCCGCGGAGCTGCACCACCCCGACGACCTGGCGGCCGCCTTCGACGAGCTGGCCCGCATGGCCGCCGGCAGCAGCAGCGGCTTCCAGCAGGAGCGCCGCCTGCGCCGCGCCGACGGCGGCTGGGCGTGGGTGCGCGTGACGGCGTCGGTCGTGCAGCGCGAGGGCTCGCCCTCGTACGTCATCGAGCACGTCGAGGACGTCACCGCCCGCCGGGCCGCCGAGGCCGAGCTCGCGCACCGCGCCCTCTACGACGCCCTCACGGGCCTGGGCAACCGCACGCTCCTCATGGACCACCTGCGCCTCGCCGTCGGGCAGCTCGCCGGTGCCGACCGGGGGCTGGCGGTGCTGGTCTGCGACCTGGACCGCTTCCGCGACGTCAACGACACGCTCGGTCACACCGCCGGCGACGAGGTGCTCCGGGAGATGGCGCAGCGCCTCACGGAGACGGTGCCCGCGCCGGACACGGTCGCCCGGCTGTCCGGTGACGAGTTCGTCGTCGCGATGCGGGTGCGCGACGAGACGGAGGCGCTGCGGGTGGCGCGCCGGCTGCACGAGCGGATGAGCGAGCCGGTCGAAGTGCGCGGCTTCCGGCTCGTCGTCGGCCCGAGCATCGGTGTGACGACGACGTCGGACCCGGCGGCCGACCCGGAGGTCCTGCTGCGCGAGGCGGACCTGGCGATGCACCAGGCCAAGCGCGCGGGCCGGGACCGCTGGGTGCTCTACGACGAGACGCTGCACACCATGGCGGTGGAGCGGCTGGCGACGGAGGAGGCTCTGCGGCACGCCCTGGACCACGGCGGCTTCCGGCTGCTCTTCCAGCCGATCGTCGACGTCGCCGACGGCCGCGTCGTCTCAGCGGAGGCGCTGCTGCGGCTGGAGCACCCGGTGCGCGGCACCCTGTCGCCGGAGGCCTTCATCGACGTGGCCGAGGCCAGCGACCTCATCGTGCCCATCGGCGACTGGGTGCTGCAGGAGGCCTGCCGGCAGCTCGCGCGGTGGCAGGCGCGGGTGCCCGACATGCAGGTCACCGTCAACGTCTCCACGCGGCAGGTCAGCCACCTCGCGCTCGCCGACCAGCTGGACCGGGCCGCGCGGGACAGCGGCGCGGACCCGGCGCGCGTGCTGCTGGAGATCACCGAGCACGTGCTCCTCGACGCGGGCGACGCCGCCGCCGGGGAGCTCGCGCGCGTCACCGACGCGGGGTCACGCCTGGCCATCGACGACTTCGGCACCGGCTACGCGTCGCTGGCGTACCTCAAGCGGTTCCCGGTGAGCGTCGTGAAGATCGACCGGTCCTTCGTCGAGGGGCTGGACCGGCCGGGGGAGGACACGGCCATCGTGGAGGCCGTCATCGGCCTGGCCCGGACGCTGGGCCTGCAGGTGGTCGCGGAGGGCGTGGAGACGGCGGGCCAGCTCACGACGCTGCGGCGCCTCGGCTGCACCCGCGTCCAGGGCTTCCACCTCGGGCGCCCGATGACCGGCGACGAGCTCGCGGAGGTGCTGGACCGCTCGCGCACGGCGGGTGGCGCGGAGGAGTGGCTGGCCGCCGCTCGGGCTGGCCGGTCCCGCCTGAGCGGTGCCCACCTCGCCTGAGCGCCACTGCCCTCGACGAAGGGGCGTCGGCGCGCCGGGACGAGCGTCAGTCGCGCCGGAGCGCGACGCTCGCGGCGTCGTCGGCCGGGTCGTCGTCGGACTCCAGCCCGGCGACCTGGTCGCGGCCCGCGCGCTTCGCCGTGATGAGCGCGATGTCGGCTGCGACCAGCGGGTTCTCCGTGCTGGCGTCCGGCACCCCGACGCCGATGGACACGGTGACCGTCAGGCCCCGCTCGAGCTCGTCCCACGGGTGGTTCCGGATCGCCCGGTGCACGCGCTCGGCGACGGAGCGCGCCCGGCGGTCGTCGTGGGCGGTGAGCACGATGAACTCGTCGCCGCCGTAGCGGACGATGACGTCCTCGGCGCGGCACTGGGCGCGCAGCACCTGCGCGATCCGGCGCAGCACCTCGTCGCCCACGGCGTGGGAGTATTGGTCGTTGACGGACTTGAAGTTGTCGACGTCGATGAACACCACGGACATCGGCCGCGGGCTGGCCTCGAGCGTCGCGACGAGCAGGCGCCGGTTGCCCAGCCCCGTCAGCGGGTCCTGGAGCACGACGCGTCCCATGCGGTCGGTCTCGGCGGTGAGGCGACGGATGTGGTCGCGGTCCTGCAGCGCGGTGAACCGGCCCTCGCGCTCGCTCCAGAGGCGGGCGAGCGCGGAGCGGGCCATGTCCCGCCAGATGGCGGTCGCCGGCGTGTGGCCGTGCTCGGCGACGTCGACCTCGGCCAGCGCCTCCAGGCCCATGCCCACCCACGCCTCGCGGCCGTTCGCGGTCGCGTCGGCGACCGCGGCCCGCAGCAGCTCGCGGGCGCGCGCGAAGTCGCCGTCGGTCGTCGCGGCGTGCGCGGTCACCAGGCGGTAGAGCTGGGTCTCCAGGAGCTCCCGGCGGTGCTGGAACCGGTCCTTCGCCGCGAGCGCGCGGCCGAGCGCGAGCTCCGGCTCCCCGAGGTTGAGCAGCGCGAACGCCTCGTAGATCTCGCCCCGCGCGACCATCGCGGGGGAGTCGGTCCTCCAGCCGAGGCGCTGCATGTGCAGCGACCGCTCCAGCGTCGTCAGGAACTCGACCCGCGCGTCCTCGGTGCGGCCCAGGAGCGCGAGGCTCACGGCCCAGGTGGCGGCGAGCTCGGTGAGCTCGTGCACGACGAGGAGGCGGATCCAGTCGTCCTCGACGTGCAGCAGCTCGCACAGGCGCTCGTCGGCGTGCTCGAACAGCGTCACGGAGCGCAGCGCCAGGGCGACGGCCATGCTGGCCGAGATGTGCCCGTACGAGCCCGACGGCACGGCGCTGACCGCCCAGTCCGCCTCGGCCAGCGCGCCGAGCGCGCGGCTCTGCTGGCCCTCCCGGGTGCTCGCCTCGGCGACCATGGCCAGGGCCTTCGCGCGCCACACGTGGTCGTCCGGACCGCTGAGCGACAGGATCGTGCGCGCCGCGTCCACGGCGTCGCCGTGGCGACCGAGCTCCATGAGGGAGATCGACTCGGTGTAGAGCAGGAAGCGCAGCGTGGACATGTCGCCGGCGGCGCGGGCGAGCGGCTGGTACGTGCGACAGGCCGCGACGGCGCGCTCGGCGAAGCCGTCGATGTAGTGCTGGTGGGCCTGGTCGGAGAGCTCGTCGAACGGTCCGAACTCGCGGACGGGGACGAGGGTGCCGGCGGTGGTCACGTCGACACCCCCTTGTCTGGTCGTCTCGGGTCGAGTCGTGAGCTCTGCCCGATTGTGAGCGACGCTCGGACCGATGATGACGGCGCGGAGCGGGTGAAGCGCGCGCTCTCTGCCTACGCGCGGCCGGTGTCCGGGACTGTTCACCCGATTGGTCCACATTGCGGCGTGTGCCCTGGACAGTCCCGTGCCGAGGCGCCATGGGAGGGCCCGCACCCGACCGGAGCGGCTGCCCGAAGATCACCGCCGACGAACCCGGGTGAAAGGTGCGGCTGTCCGGGTGAACCCGGACATCTGCCCTGTGATCTGGCGCCCTCTCGTGCCTACCGTCGAGCATGACACCGGAGAGCCTGGCGGAGAGCATCGAGAAGACCCGCTTCGAGCTGATGCGGGGTCAGCACTGGTCGGACCTGCGGGCGTCCGAGCGCGAGACGAGGGTCGACCTGGCGCGTCGTGCGCTGGAGGAGTCCGGGGTCGCGGCGCAGCTCGACGCCGTGCGCCGGCAGGCCGACCGCGTCCCCGACCTCGAGGACCTCGTGTCGCGCCACGAGGCGGAGATCCTCGGGCTGGAGTCGCGCCTCGCGGAGGAGACCGCGGTGCTCCAGCGACGGCTGGAGAGCGAGCGCTCCGCCCACGCCGCCCAGGTGGCGGACCTGGAGGGGCAGCTCGCGGCCGTGCGGCACCAGCGGGACCGCGCCGAGGCGCGCGTCGCCGCGACGGAGGCCGTGGTGGCGGGTGTCCGTGACCTGGTCACCGCACCGATCGAGATCGAGCCCGACGACGACGCCGCGGAGCCCGAGCACGTCGGTCCCGTCACCTCCGTGCCCAACCCCGCGACGGAGGGCGGCGGCCACAACCGGCGGCCGATCTTCCGCATGGCCAGGTCGGCGCCGGCGACCTGAGCGGCCGCGCTCGTCGTCGGGCGGACAGGCCCGACGACCCCGAGCCTCAGTCGTGCCGGTAGTCCGGGTCCGGCTCGGTGAACGCGTCGATGATGCCGAGGATCGCGATCGCCGCGGTGCTCCACCGGTCACCGGTCCCGCGCGGTCCCTCGACGAGCTCGCCGATCGTGGGGCGCAGCGCTCCCCAGTCGACGGTGGGCTCCTCGGGCGGGGCGTCCGTCGACGGAGCAGCGGCGGCGTCGCCGTTCGAGCGGGCGGTGCGCGCCGTCGTCGGCGGCTCGGGCTCCGGCTCGCGCGCGACCGGCTCGTAGATCTCCGAGCGCAGCGCGAGACCCTCGACGACGGCGGAGCACGCCAGGGCGAGGGACTCCCAGCCGGCGTCGGGGCGGCGCAGGCGGATGCCGACGCGGCGCGCGATCTCGGCGTAGTAGGCGCCCATCTCGGCGGCGAACTCCCGCTCGGCCTCGTACATGCGCGCGGTGATGGCGGCGCGCACCCGCGACTGGTGCAGCGCGGGGAGCGAGGCGAGCAGCGCGAAGTAGGTGCGCCACGCCCGCGAGGCCGCGAACGACAGGTAGCTGTGGTCGACGGCCCGGCTGACGATGTCCTCGAGGGCGGCCCGACGCTGCTCGGCGGTGTCCATCCGGTCGGTGAGCTCGTCGAGACGCGCGAGGGCGACGTCCACCGCCTCGTGGTCGACCTGGGCGTGCAGGACGTTCGCGCCGCGGGGGTCGACGGCGGAGACGAGCAGGTCCGCGGCGTAGTCGGCCTTCGCGGTCCAGATGCGCCACACGGACGAGCGCGGCACCTCCGCCGCGGCGATGAGGTCCTCCATGCGGATGTCGTCGAGGCCGACGGCGAGGCCGCGCTCGCGGATCACCTGGTGGCCCTGGTCGAGCATGCGCCGACGCACCTCCCGGGCGGCGAGCCGACCGGGCGGGCGGGGGCGCAGGGTCGCCGTCGCCCTGGGGCTCCAGTCGGTCACCGGACCCGCTTCCCACTGTGCGTCATTCCGCTGAGAGTACGGCCTCGCCGGTCGCCGGACGCGTCAAGGGCCGCGACGCGCGGGCCGTCGGTCGCGGCGTCACGGTTCCGGTTCGTGTGACTCAGGTGACCGAGATCATAACGGACAACGAGACTCCAAGTGCGAACGACCTGTCGCGCGCCCCGCGGTGCTCAGCCCCGGACGACGGCGACGATCGCCTCGACCGCCGGGGCCATCTGGTCGAACGACCGCGCGTAGGCGGACTCGTCGTAGCCCCAGGGGTCGACGACGTCGTCGTCCTCGGGCCGGGCACGGTGCAGGCCGCGCTGGGCGGCGGCGAGCGGGACGAGCGCGGCGAGGCGCTCGGTTGGGGACCCCGGGGGCAGGGCGTGCGGCCCGACGGCCGTGGCCAGCCGCGCGAGCTCGCGGAGCGTGAACGTCCGGCGCACGGCAGAGGGTGCGAGCTCGACGAGCGCCGAGCGGTGCCGCCGGGTGAGGGGCAGCACGAGGTCGGCGTCGCGGACCATCTGCTCGGTCACCTGGCGTGCCGCGAACCCGTCGTGGACCACGCCGGCGGCGTCGAGCCGGGTGGCCATGAGGGGCGCGACCGGCGCCCCGACGACGGCGCCCACGCCCGCGCTCTCGACCCGCACGCCCGAGTCCGGCCCGAGGCCGGCGGCGAGCAGCCGCTCGACGGCGGGGGAGCGGCAGATGTTGCCCGTGCACACGGTGAGGACGGTAAACGGGCGCGCCGGCACCTCGGGACGGGACGGCGGGTAGGACACATGGCCTCCAGGTGCTGTCGGACGTCGCCAGTCTGGTCCATCGCAGGGTCACGGAAGGCTCACGATCGGGGAGACACTGTGTCCCACGTGCGGAGTGGGCACCGGTCGTGGGTCAGGATCGTCGGTCATCGGCGTTGCGATCTCACCCGCGGCCACGGCGTTCACCGTGATGCCGTGCTCCGCCAGCTCCAGCGCCGCCACCTTCACCAGGAGGCCCAGGCCGCCCTTCGCGGCGCCGTACGGCGCGGCCCCGACGGGCGGCGCCTGCTCGTAGACGCTCGTAATTGCGACCACGCGCCCGCCGCGGCCGCCGGAGACCATGTGCCGGGCGCCGCCTGAAGGCAGCAGAACGCGCCGTCGAGGTCGACGGTGACCGTGTCCCGCACATGGGTCGAGCCATCTCGTCCACCACGCGCGTGGCGCGCTGAATCGGCAGGGGCCGTGGCAGTCCGGCTCGCCGGCCCCGGGCGGCACGTCGGCGTGACCTGGCACGAGAACGAGCAGGGAGCCCGCGGCACCGCCGCCGAGGTGGAGGCGGCGGGCGCCGACCTGTGTCACGTCCGCCGGCCTGGACCTGCGCGACCCGCTCCGCGAGTCCGCGCCGGTGCTGCACGGCAACGAGGCGTCGGAGGCGATCGTGCGGTCCGTGGTGGAGCTGAGCCAGCGGCTCGGCCTGTCCGTCGTGGCGGAGGGGATCGAGGACGACGCGACCCTCCTGACGCTGCGCGACATGCGCTGCGACCTCGCGCAGGGGTACGGGATCGCCCGCCCGGTCCCGCCGGAGCGGCTCAGCGCGGTGACGCAGGAGATCCGTGAGCCCCTGCCGTCCCGGCTGGGTGCCCGGCCGGCACGGCCGGCCCCGGCGGCGCAGGTGCCGCAGCCCGCCCCGTCCTGGGCAGTCCCGCACGGCGCGCGACGCACGCGTCCGAACGGCGGGAACCAGCCCTCTACCGGAGGGCGCTGACCAGGCGCGGGGACGTTCGTCCCGCGCATCACCGCACCTCGGCGGGATAAACACGGTGGTGAGGTGGTGCGCAGTGTTCCGAGTACGGATCCATGGACGCGGCGGCCAGGGGGTCGTGACCGCCGCCGAGCTGTTGTCCGAGGCCGCGTTCCGGCAGGGCCGGTACGCCCAGGCCTTCCCCTTCTTCGGCTCCGAGCGGACCGGCGCGCCCGTCGTGTCCTTCTGCCGCATCGCCGACGAGCCCATCCGCGCCCACGACCCCGTCACCACGCCGGACGCCGTGATCGTCCAGGACGTCACGCTCCTCGGCCACGTCGACGTGCTCGCCGGCCTGCGCCCCGACGGCTTCGTGCTGCTCGACAGCCCGCGCCGGCCCGCCGACCTCGGCCTGCACGGCGCACCACCGCCGGACCGCACCGTCGTCGTGCCCGTCCCGGCGACCGCCATCGCGCGGCACCACCTCGGTCGGCCCCTGCCGAACACGCCGCTGCTCGGGGCGTTCGCCGCCGTCACCGGCCTGGTGAGCCTCGACGCCGTCGTCGCCGCGCTGCTGGAGCGGTTCCCCGGCGTCGTCGGCCAGCGCAACGCCGAGGCGGCCCGCGCCGCCTACTGGCTCGTCCTCGGACCGGACACGGCCGAAGCGGCCCCGCCGGCGGAGCGGGAGGGCGCCACCCTCGAGACGGCGGAGGTGCCGCGTGCTGCAGCAGGTTGAGGGTTCCAAGGCCGTCGCCGCGGCCGTCGCCGCGTGCCGGCCGCAGGTCGTGTGTGCCTATCCGATCTCGCCGCAGACGCACATCGTCGAGCAGATCTCCCGCCTGGTGAAGTCGGGTCAGCTGCACTGCGAGTACCTCAACGTGGACTGCGAGACGTCGGCGCTGTCGGGACTCATCGGCGCGAGCGCGGTGGGGGCGCGCACCTACACCGCGACGTCGAGCCAGGGCCTGCTCCACATGGCGGAAGCGGTCTTCAACGTCGCCGGGCTGGGCCTGCCCATCGTCATGACCGTCGCGAACCGCGCCCTCGGCGCACCCATCAACATCTGGAACGACCACTCCGACTCCATGTCGCAGCGCGACTCCGGCTGGGTCCAGCTGCACGCGTCCTCCAACCAGGCCGCCGCGGACCTGCACGTCCTGGCGTTCCGGCTGGCCGAGACGGCCTCCCTGCCGGTCATGGTCTGCATGGACGGGTTCGTGCTCACGCACGCCGTGGAGCGGGTCGACGTGCCCGACGCCGCCGCGGTCGACGCATACCTGCCGCCGTTCGCCCCGCACGAGCGCCTCGACCCGGACGACCCCGTCTCCATCGGCGCCATGGTCGGCCCCGAGGCGTTCACCGAGGTCCGCTACGTCGCCCACCGCCGCCACCAGCGCGTGCCGGAGGTGCTGCCCGCGCTGTCCGACGAGCTCGCCCACGTGCTCGGGCGGCCGGTGCCCGGGCTGCTCGAGCCGTACCGCCTCGAGGACGCGGACACCGTCGTCGTCGCGCTCGGGTCCGTCGTCGGCACGCTGCAGGACGTCGTCGACGCCGCGCGCACGGCCGGGCGCCGCGTCGGCGTCCTCGGCCTCACGCTGTACCGGCCGTTCCCGGCCGACGCCGTGCGGGACGCCCTCGCCGGGGCGAGCCGCGTCGTCGTCGTCGAGCGCGCCTTCCAGACCGGGGTGGGGGGCATCGTCACCGACGACCTGCGCCGCAGCCTCGCGCCCACCGTCCCCGCGCTGCACACCGTCGTCGCGGGCCTGGGCGGACGGCCGGTCACCCGGGCGTCGCTGCAGGCCGTCGTGGAGCGCGCCGTCGTCGGGGACCTGCCCGACCTGACGTTCCTCGACCTCGACGACGCGCTGCTCGCCCGGGAGGGCGCGCTCGCGACCGTCGAGCGGATCGGGGTCCCGGCCGCAGCGGAGGTGGCGCCATGACGACGACCGAGCTGGGCATGCCCGTGAAGTACTACCAGGTGGGCAGCTGGGCCGTCGGCAACCGGCTCCTGGACCCCGAGCGGCGCAGCGGCCAGTCCCGCCTGGACCGCAGCAACGCGCTGACGTCCGGCCACCGCGCGTGCCGCGGCTGCGGCGAGGCGCTCGGCGCCCGGTACGTGCTCGACGCCGCGATGCGCGCCACCGACGGCCGCATGGTCACCGTCAACGCCACCGGCTGCCTGGAGGTCTTCTCCACCCCGTACCCGGAGACGAGCTGGCGCGTGCCGTGGCTGCACTCGCTGTTCGGCAACGCCCCCGCGGTCGCGTCCGGCGTCGCCGCCGGCCTGCGGGCTCTCGGGCGCGACGACGTGCGGGTCGTGGCGCAGGGCGGCGACGGCGGGACCGTCGACATCGGCATGGGCGCGCTGTCCGGCATGTTCGAGCGCGACGACGACGTCCTGTACGTCTGCTACGACAACGGCGGGTACATGAACACCGGCGTGCAGCGCTCCGGCGCGACGCCGCCGGCCGCCCGCACGGCGACGACGCAGGTCGTCGGCCCGGAGCCCGGGAACGTCTTCGGCCAGGGCAAGGACATGGCGCGCATCGCGATCGCGCACGACGTCCGGTACGTCGCAACCGCCTCCATCGCCGACCTGCGCGACCTGGAGGAGAAGGTCACCCGCGCCATGTCCTTCCACGGCGCGCGGTACCTGCACGTGCTCGTGCCGTGCCCGCTGGGGTGGGGGACCGAGTCCGCCGCCACCGTGCGGACCGCGCGGCTGGCCGTGGAGAGCGGCTTCTTCCCCGTCATCGAGGCGGTCGAGGGCGAGGTCACGGCCGTGCGGCGGATCCGCCGGCGCGTCCCCGTCGAGGAGTACCTCGTCGACCAGGGCCGCTTCGCGCACCTGTTCAAGCCCGTCCGCCGGCAGGAGGTCATCGACCACCTGCAGGCGATCGCGGACCGCAACATCGCCCGCTACGGACTCCTCGAGCCCGTCGCGGCGCTGCCGTCGTCCGCCTCGTCGGCCCCCGCCGCCCCACCCGTCAGGCCGGAGGTGCCGTGATGGACCGCTCCTTCGCGACGACGCTCGCCGTCGGCTCCAGCCTCGCCAACCGCACCGGCGCGTGGCGGACCGAGCGGCCCGAGTACGTGCACCGGATCGCCCCGTGCGGCAACGCCTGCCCGGCGTTCGAGGACCCGCAGGCCTGGCTCTACGCCGCGGAGGCGGGGGAGTACGAGACCGCCTGGCGCACGCTCGTCGAGCGCAACCCGTTCCCCGCCGTCATGGGGCGCGTCTGCTACCACCCGTGCGAGACGGCCTGCAACCGGTCCTTCCTCGACGAGGCCGTCGGCATCAACGCCGTCGAGCGGTTCCTCGGCGACCTCGCGCTCGCCGAGGGCTGGGCGCTGCCGGAGGCCGGTCCGCCGACCGGGCGGCGCGTGCTCGTCGTCGGCGCCGGACCCGCAGGCCTCTCGGCCGCCTACCACCTGCGCCGCCTCGGGCACGAGGTCGCCGTGCGCGACGGGGGGCACGAGCCCGGCGGGATGATGCGCTACGGCATCCCCACCTACCGCCTGCCGCGCGACGTGCTCGACGGGGAGATCGCCCGCCTCGTCGCGACCGGCGTGCGGATCGAGACGGACACGCCCGTCACCGACGCCAACGCCGCGCTCGCCGAGGGCTGGGACGCCGTCTTCCTCGCCGTCGGCGCGCAGCTCGGCCGCCGCGCCTACGTGCCGGCGGGGGAGGCCGCGCGGATCCTCGACGCGGTGACCCTCCTGCACGACGTCGCCGAGGGCGCCCGCCCGGTCCTCGGCCGCCGCGTCCTCGTCTACGGCGGCGGGAACACCGCCGTCGACGCCGCCCGCACCGCCCGCCGCCTCGGCGCGACCGACGCCATCATCGTCTACCGCCGCAACCGCGACCGGATGCCCGCGCACGACGACGAGGTCGCGCAGGCCCTGGACGAGGGGATCCAGGTGCGCTGGCTGTCCACGGTCGCCCACGCCGACGCCGGCGTCGTCCGGGTCGAGCGCATGGAGCTCGACGAGAGCGGCTTCCCGCAGCCGACCGGCGAGCTGGAGGACCTCGAGGCGGACGCGCTCGTGCTGGCCGTCGGCCAGGAGGCCGACCTGTCGCTTGTCGCGGGCGTGCCAGGGGTCGAGGTCGTCGACGGGGTCGTCCAGGTCGACGGGGACCTCATGACCGGGCACCCCGGCCTGTTCGCGGGCGGGGACGCGACGCCCACCGAGCGCAGCGTCACGGTCGGCATCGGGCACGGCGCCCGCGCCGCCCGCGCGATCGACGCGTACCTCGGTGGCCCGGGCGTCACGCCGACGACGTCGCCCGTCGCCCCGAACGCGCGAGCGACCTCCACGGTGGTGGGCTTCGACCTGCTCAACCCCTGGTACTACGCGGACGCGCCGCACGCCGTCCGCCCCCGGCTGGAGACGGCGCGGCGGACGACCGGCTTCGAGGAGGTCGTGCAGGGCCTGACGGCGGACACGGCGCTCTTCGAGGCGCGTCGGTGCATGTCCTGCGGCAGCTGCTTCGAGTGCGACAACTGCTACGGCGTGTGCCCCGACGACGCGGTCATCAAGCTCGGCGCCGGGGGCCGCTACGAGATCGACCTCGACTACTGCAAGGGCTGCGGCCTGTGCGCGGCGGAGTGCCCCGCGGGGGCCATCGAGATGGTCGCGGAACCGACGTGACGGCGCCTGCGTCGTCCCTCGTCCGGGTGACCGGGCAGAGCGTCGTGGCCGGGCGGGCGGGTGCCACCGGTTGCGGATCGGTGCCGGGAGCCCACGATGGTCCGGATACCCCAGGGACGGAAGGAGGTGCAGTGGCAACCGCAGACGAACGGCATCGAGCGGTGACCCACCTGCACCTCGTCCTGCGTTCCGGGACCGGAGCGGTCCGGTCCGCACGTCGCGCCGTCCAGGAGTGGGCCGGCGACCGCGGTGCGACCGTGGCCGACCAGCAGGTCCTCGCGCTGCTCACCACCGAGGTGGTCTCCAACGCCGTGCGCCACGGGCCGGCCGACGCCGACGTCGAGCTCGACGCCGCCGAGGAGCGCGGGCAGTTCGTCGTGCGCGTCTGCGACCACAGCCGCGACCTGCCCGTCCTGCGGCACCAGCCGCCGGACGCCGTCGGCGGACGGGGCGTGCAGATCATCGACCACCTCGCCAGCGACTGGGGGGTCGAGCGACGCCGCGGGGGGAAGGTGGTGTGGTTCCGCGTCCGACCCGGGCGCACCGCCCGCGGGGGAGCACCGGGACGGGGAAGCCGATGACGGGCAGCGGCGGCTCACGCAGGGCCGACCGATGGTCCGGCGGACACCCTTGATCTCAGGAGCACCGCCCGGGGTAGGGTTAAGGGCCTTCCTCTGCCCGGACCCCGCAGCGGTGAAGCAGAACGACCCGCCGTCCGGCACCCCAGCCGACAGGCGAGCGACGTCCCGGAGGAACGTTTGGTGAACGAAGGCATCCCCATCCCCAGCGGCGAGCCCGGGGCCGTCCAGGTCCTCGAGGTCGACGGCGCGACGCACGTCGTGCTGTCCGGGGAGATCGACTCCGACCTCGGTCGGGACCTGCAGCAGGCCGCGGCGGACGCGGCCGTGGCGGGCCTGCCCGTCGTCGTCGACACGCGCCGCGTGACGTTCATGGACTCTGCGGGCCTGGCGTTCATCGCCCGCCTCTGCGGCCGCGGCCAGGACCGGGTGACCCTGCTCGTGTCCTCCCAGACCGTGATGTTCCTGCTCGAGGTGACCGGGATGAAGGACGCCGTCGACATCGTCGACGTGCGCACCGAAGGGGACGCCGCGACAGTGCAGAGGTGAGTCTGCGCACCCTGTCCCTCGCCGGGCACGCTGTCGCCTGCTTCGAGCTGGGCGCCGGCGGGACGGGCGACCGCGGGGCGAGCGGCGCTGCGGACGCCGTCGTGCTCGTGCACGGCATCGGCGTCTCGTCCCGCTACTTCGGCCCGCTCGAGCGTGACCTCAGCCGGTCTGTGCGCGTCGTCGCGCCCGACCTGCCGGGTTTCGGGCGCAGCCGCATCCCCGACGAGCCGGCGCTGACGGTCGTCGAGCACGCCGAGGTGCTGGCCGCCCTCATCGAGGAGCTCGGGCTCGACCGGCCCGTCGTCGTCGGTCACTCCATGGGCGCCCAGTTCGTCACCGAGCTCGCGGTCCGACGGCCCGAGCTGGTCGGCGCCGTCGTCCTGCTGGGGCCCGTCGTCGACCCGGCCGCGCCGTCGATCGTGCGGCAGGGACTGCGGCTCGCCGTCGACTTCGTCCGCGAACCCCCGCGGGGAGCGCTCCTCCAGCTGCGCGAGTACCTGCGCACCGGCGTGCGCTGGTACCTGGAGACGGCGCGGCACATGGTGTCCTACCGGATCGAGGAGCGGCTGCCGCTGGTGACGGCGCCCGTGACGGTCGTGCGTGGCGGGCGCGACCCGGTGGCGCCGACCGCGTTCGTGCGTGCCCTCGCGGCCTCGGCCAGGGACGGGAGCGCCGAGGAGATCCCCGGAGGGGCGCACGTGGTGCAGTGGTCCCGCCCCGACGCCGTGCGTGCGGTGATCGAGCGCATGCGTGAGCGGGCGGTGCCGTGCTGATGGCGCGCCCGCCTCTCGGTGCGCGGGTCGCCGGTTCCGGGCTCGGCGCCGCGCGGGGGGTGCTGCGCCTGGCAGCGACGGCGTGGCGGACCAGCTGGTGGCGGGTGCTCGACTACGGCTACGTCGTGCGGCTGCAGGTCGTCGGCGCCCTGTCGCCCCGTGGCGCCGACGCCTTCCGTCGGCAGGACCACCCCGTCCCGCCGGACGTCGTCCTCGTGCCCGGCGTCTACGAGAGCTGGCACTTCCTGCGGCCGCTCGCCCGGCGCCTGCACGCCGCTGGCCACCGCGTCCACGTCCTCTCGGCGCTCGGCTACAACCGCGCACCCGTCGAGACCGGCGCCCGCGTGCTCGGCGACCATCTGCGCGTCCACGACCTGCGCGACGTCGTCGTCGTGGCGCACAGCAAGGGCGGGCTCATCGGGAAGCTCGCCATGCTCCAGGAGGACCCGGAGGAGCGGATCCGGTGCCTCGTGGCCGTGGGGACGCCGTTCGTCGGGTCGCACCTCGCGCGGTTCTTCCCGCTGCTGCCGGCGGTGCGGGCCTTCGTCCCGTCCAACCCGCTGTTCGGGGTGCTCGCGGCGGAGGCCGCGGTCCACAGCCGCATCGTGTCCGCGTACAGCGTCTGGGACCCGCACATCCCGGGCGGCAGCGAGCTGCTCGGGGCGCGCAACGTGGTCCTCGCGACGCCGGGCCACTTCCGCGTGCTCGCGGACGAGGGGCTCAAGGAGCTGGTCGACGACGTCGTCGCCGACGCCGCCCCCTGACGCCACCTCTCGACGCCCCACGCCACACACCTCCCCGGACGCCGGCGCGCCAGCCTGTGGACGGTCACCCGTGTGATCTGGGTCACGGGTTATCGTCGGTCATGGTTCGTTCAAGGATCGGTAGATCAGCCGCTGTGGCTGAGGACAGGCCGACCTTGGTCTTGAACTTTCAACAACCTTGTCTCCAGACTGGGGACGAGGAGTCCGCGCGGGGGGTCCACGCCGACGAAGGAGCGACATGACCCTGACCGATGCCGCGCGCACGATCGACCGTCTCGTCGCCGATCTCGCCCGCGCGACGGGCCGCGAGGAGAAGATCGTCCGCCTCGCCTACGGCCTCGACGACGAGCGTCTGGACACCCTGCTCGACGCCGACGCCGACGCCGACGTCCCGGACCTCACGGTGCTCACGCCAGTCGAGGACGCCGGCGCGCTCGGTGACGGCCACGCCGCCTGAGACGTCCGCCGACTGGCGGGCCTCGCTGCGGGCGGCGTCCGGGCACCGCGCCGTCGGCGCGGCTCCCGCCGGCGCGTCGCCCGGTGGCGTCCCACGCCGCCGCCCCTGATGCTGGACCGATGAGGTTCGAGGCACGACTGCGCGTCCCCGCCGCGATCGACGAGGGCGTCGCCGGCCCCTTCGTCGACCAGCTGCTCCAGGACCCCGACGACGGGGAGGTCGTCGCGCGCGAGGGCGACGCGGAGGAAGGCTCGGTCCGGATCGCCTTCGAGGCCGACGAGCAGGCCGACGCCGAGCTGCACGCGCGCCTGCTCGCCGAGCGGGCGCCCGGGGTCGAGGTCCGGGACGTCGTCCCCGCCTGACCGTCGGCCCTCAGGCCCCCCGGGTCACCGCGCGCCGGCGACCCCGCCCGACGCGTCGTCGTCGACCCCCGTGGAACGGACCACGGCGATGACACACACGTCGTCCTCGCGGCTCCGGTCGTCCAGGCACGCCTCGAGCACCGCGGCGACGAGGTCCTCCGCGGACCCCCCGGGCGGCTGCCCCGCGATCGCGCCCGCGAGCCGGCCCATGCCCACCGCGAGGCTCTCGTCGCGGCGCTCGATGAGGCCGTCGGTGTACAGGACGAGCGCACCGCCCGGATCGAGCGTCGTCATGCGGCTGCGGTAGCGCGGGTGCCGACGCGCCCCGAGCAGAGGACCCTGCGCCTCGGTGAGGCGCTGGACGCCGCCGTCGGCGCACCGCAGCAGCGCGTACGGGTGGCCGGCGGTGGAGTACTCGAGGACCCCGTCCAGGCTGAGCCGCCCGACCAGCGCGCTCGCGACCGCCTCGCCCTCGCTCTCGTTCATGAGCAGGTCGAGGTTGCGCAGCATGGCGTCCGGGTCGAGCTGCTGGGAGACGTAGGCCCGCATCGCGCCGCTCGCGCGGGACATGAGGCCGATCGCCGCGATGCCGTGCCCGACGGCGTCGCCGATCGACAGCGCCAGCCGTCCGTCGCGCATGAGGACGACGTCGAACCAGTCCCCGCCGAGGCGGACCTCCTCCGACGCGGACATGTACCGCGCCGCGACGTCGAACCCCGCGACCCGCGGGACCCGGGTCGGCAGCAGGCTGCGCTGCAGCTCCTCCAGCGCCTGGCGCCGCTGGTCCGACAGCGCCTCGATCTCCTGCTGGAGCCGGCGCAGCTCCGTCTCGTCGCGCGCGAGGGCCGCGATGCCGACGGCGGGGCGCCCGGGCGCCCGCACCGGGAAGAAGGACTCCCGCCAGATGTGCTCGACGCCGGGGTCGGCGTCGGTCTCGCCGACGATCTCGACCTCGCGCAGCGGCTCGCCGGTCTCGAGGACGTGCCGCAGGATCGGCTCGGCGCTCTCCCGCAGCTGGGGCAGGACGTCGAAGACGAACCGCCCCTCGTGCTCGGCGACCGAGTGGCCGTTCATCGCCGCCAGCTCGTGGTTGATCCGCAGGAACCGCAGGTCGTTGGACAGCAGGGCGAAGCCGAACGGCGCGTCCTCGAGCAGGGTCGACAGGATCGCCGCGTCCGCCTCGGCCATGCGGCGCAGCTGCTCGTCCTTGCTCAGGTCGATGACCACGGCGATCCACCGCGGACCCTCCTGGTCCACGAGCGCCGCGGCCACGAGGACCGGCCGCCGACCGCCGTCGGGCAGCGCGAGCTCGCTGAACAGGCTGGCGCTGTCGACCGTGAGGAACTGCTGGAACATCACGAGGTCGCGGTCGTGCCGGTCCGGCGGGGTGATCTCCCGCCACGTCAGGGAGGTCACCTCGGCGGCGGTGCGGCCGCAGATGACGCCGAACTCGTCGTTGCACCGCAGCAGCGACTCGCCGTGACCCAGGACGATCCCCACGCCGCGCGCCCGCCAGAGGGCCGACATGTGCGCCGTCAGGTCGTCCACGCCACCCCCCGCCGCTCCCCGGGCACCTGGCGTGCCCGGCTGACTTTGTCACACGGCGTCGACCTCGGACCAGCACCACGCCGCGCTCCCGGGCACGACGGCGGCGCGAGCGTCACCCGGGTGGCCCCACACGGCGGCCTCACCCCGCGGCGCCGTCGTCGCCCGCCTACGCTGGCCGGATGATCAACCGCCGCGTCCAGGTCGCCGTCACCGCCGCGCACCGCTGGCTCTACCGGCGCACCGGCGGCCGCGTCGGCGCCCGGCTCGGCCACATCGAGCAGGTGCTCCTGACGACGACGGGCCGCGTGAGCGGTCAGCCGCGCGTCACCGTCCTCAGCGCCATCCAGCACGGTGACGACCTGCTGCTCGTCGCGTCCGACGGCGGGCGCGAGAGCCACCCGCAGTGGTACCGCAACCTGGTCGCGGACGACCGCGTCGTCGTCCAGCGCGGCCCGCGCCGCGTGCCGATGCGGGCACGCACGGCCACCCCGCAGGAGCGGCCGGAGCTCTGGCGCGCCGCCGTCGGCGTGTATGGGGGCTACGCCACGTACCAGACGCGCACGCAGCGGGAGATCCCCGTCGTGGTGTGCTCGCCGGACCCCGGACGCGGGGCCGCGGACGCGACGCCGGCCTGAGGGTCGGACAGCCTTCCCTTCCTGGCGCCGGCGCGCGGGCAGGCCTAGGTTGCGAGGCATGGACGGGTCCTCGCGTCATGCCATCCCCGGTCCCGCGGCGCCGCAGGCGTCCGCCGCCGACGACGCCCTCGCCCGGGTCCCGCAGGCGACGCCCGACGGCGACCCCGGTGGGACCGACACGCCGGGCGGTCCGGCCAACGGCCTCAAGTCGCGTCTCAACTGGCTGCGGGCCGGCGTCCTCGGCGCCAACGACGGGATCATCTCGACAGCGGGCCTCGTCGTCGGCGTCGCGGCCGCCACGACCGACCGCACGGCCATCCTCGTCGCCGGTGTCGCGGCGCTGACCGCCGGCGCCGTGTCCATGGCGCTCGGGGAGTACGTCTCCGTGAGCAGCGCCCGCGACACGGAGAAGGCGCTCATCGCCGAGGAGAAGCGGGAGCTCGCGGAGGACCCGGCGGGCGAGCTCGAGCAGCTCGCGGGGCTCTACCGGCAGAAGGGGCTGACCGCCGACACGGCGCGTCGCGTCGCCGAGGAGCTCACGGCCGTCGACCCCGTCCGCGCCCACCTCGACGTCGAGCACAACCTCGACGAGGAGGACCTGACGAACCCGTGGCACGCCGCGCTCGCGTCCGCGGTGGCCTTCGTGCTCGGCGCCGCCCTCCCGCTGCTGGCCATGGTGCTGGCGTCCGAGGCGACGCGGATCCCGGTGACGTTCGTGGCGGTGCTCGTCGCGCTCGTGCTCACGGGGTCGGTCAGCGCGTGGTTCGGCCGGGCCGCGCGGCTGAGTGCGGTGCTGCGCCTGCTCGTCGGGGGAGCGCTCGCGATGGGCGTGACGTACGGGATCGGCGAGCTGCTCGGCGCGACCGTGATGCTCTGACCGCGGTCGCGACCGCCGGCCGACGAGAGGCGGCGGTCGCCGCCGGGGTCAGGCGGAGTCAGGCGGAGGCGCGCAGCGCGAGGCGGGCGGGGAAGACCACCGGCTCCGCGGCGTGCTCGATCCCGCTGAGCATCTCCACGATCATCGTCCCGGCACGGGCCGCCATCGCCTCGACCGGGTGGATGACGGTGCTGAGCGGCGGTGTGGTGGTCGAGGCGACTCCCAGGTCGTCGAAGCCGAACACGGCGACGTCGTCGGGGACGCGCCGCCCCAGGGCAGCGACCTCGGTGAGCGTCGCGGACGCCATGAGGTCCGACGCCACGAAGATCCCGTCGAGGTCGGGGTGCTCGGCGAGGAGTCGTCGCGTGGCCTCGGCCCCGCCCGGCACGGTGAAGTCGCCGTGGACGACGGCGTCGGCGGACAGGCCGGCGGCGCTCAGCGCCTCCTGCCACCCGGTGAGGCGGTCGACGCCGGCGGGCATGTCCTGAGGGCCGGCGACCGTCCCGATGCGTCGGCGGCCGTGCTCGATGAGGTACTCGGTGGCCAGCCTCGCCCCGCCGACGTTGTCCATGTCGACGCAGTGCGAGTCCTCGACGTCGAGCGGGCGGCCGACGAACACGCACGGCAGCCCCGACTCGACGAGGCGGGCGTTGAGCCGGTCCTCGCGGTGGTGCGACGCGATGACGGCGCCGTCGACCTGACCGGTCGTGAGGTAGCGGACGGCGCGGTCGTGGCTCCGTCCCGGCCGCGCGATGACGAGCAGCATCTGCAGGTCCGCGGCCTCGAGCGAGAGCGACAGCCCGTTGATGACGCTGCCGAAGAACGGGTCGGACAGCAGGCGGGCGTTGGGCTCCGGCACGACCAGGGCGACGGACCCGGTGCGGCGGGTGGCGAGGTTGCGGGCGACCGGGTTGGGCGTGAAGCCGAGCTCGGCGATCGCGGCCTCGACGGCCTGCTTGGCGTGGTCGCTGACCAGGTGCCCGCCGTTGATGACGCGCGACGCCGTCGCCCGCGAGACGCCGGCCGCGGCCGCGACCTGGCGCAGCGTCGGAGCCGCGCGGCGCTGCGCCCCGCGCGCGATGGTGCTGCTCGCCGTGGTGCGCGCGCCCGCGGCGGCCTCCACCTTCACGGTGGTCCCCTCGGTCGTCACGATGCGAATCTACCTTCGTCGTGCCCGCGACGGTGCGGGCTTCGGGTGGTGCGGGCGGGCGGTGCGACCGACGACGGCGCCGCGGCCCGGTGCCGGGGACGTCCGCGGCACCGGGCGGGCTCGGGTCACCCCTTGACGGCGCCCTGCATGATGCCGGAGACGAGCTGACGGCCCACGAACACGAACAGCACGACCAGGGGGATCGTCGACGCGACGACGCCCGCCATGATCAGCGACATGTCCTTGAAGTAGGACGCCTGGAGCAGCTGCACGGCGACCGGCAGGGTCGGGTTGCTGGGTCCCAGGACGATGAACGGCCAGAAGAAGTTCGTCCACGAGGCGACGAACGTGAACAGGCCGAGCATCGCGGCGGCGGGCCGCGCGGCCGGGATCGCGACGTGCCAGAACGTCCGGATCATCGAGCAGCCGTCCACGCGGGCGGCCTCGATGAGCTCGTACGGCAGGGCGCTCTCCAGGTACTGCGTCATCCAGAAGACGCCGAACGCGGTGACGAGGCCCGGGACGATGACCGCCTCGAGGCGGCCGACCCAGCCCAGCTCCGACATGACGATGAACATCGGCACGACGCCGAGCTGCGTGGGCACCGCCATCGTCGCGATGACGAAGACCAGCAGCGGCCCCCGGCCCCGGAAGCGGAGCTTCGAGAACGAGAACCCCGCGAGCGTGGAGAACAGCACGACGGAGAACCCGGCGAGCACCGCGATGATGAGGCTGTTGCGGAACGCGACCCAGAAGTTGATGTCCGAGGCGAGGACCCGCTGCATGTTCTCGAGGAAGTTGCCGCCGGGGATGAGCGAGGGGATCGGGTTCTGCGCGATGGTCTGCGCGTCCGAGGACGCGAGGAGGAACGCGTAGTAGAGCGGGTAGGCGGAGATCGCGAGGACCAGCGCCATGACGGCATAGGTCACCCAGCCGGGGCGACGGTTCGCCCCCATCCCGTCGCCGCCGCGCCGTCGGCCGGCGGCGCGGGCGGCGCCCCTGCCGGCCATCTGCTCCACCATCGGCAGGGAGGGCGTGCTCGTCCTGGCCATCAGTGGGTCCCTCCCTTGACCGACCCCGTGGAGGCGATCCGGCGCGTGATCATGAAGTTGACGATGCCGATGGCGATGATGATGAGGAAGAGGATCCAGGCCACCGCCGACGCCCGGCCGAAGCTCTTCTGCGCGCCCCAGCCCAGCTCGTAGAGGAACATGGTCATCGTCATCCACTGCCGGTCTGCGCCGCCCTGGCCGAGCTGGTCGAACATGCGCGGCTCGTCGAAGATCTGCAGGCCACCGATGGTCATCGTGATGATGACGAAGATGAGGGTCGGCCGCAGCATCGGGACCGTGATGGAGAAGAACGTGCGGACCCGGCTCGCGCCGTCGATGATCGCCGCCTCGTAGAGGTCGCGGGGGATCGCCTGCATGGCAGCAAGCAGGATCAGCGTGTTGTAGCCGGTCCAGCGGAAGTTCACCATCGTGGCGATCGCGACGTGGCTGGCGAGGGAGTCGGCGTGCCAGCGGATCGGGTCGACGCCGACCATGCCGAGCAGCTCGTTCACCATGCCGGACTGGTCCGCGAACGCCCGGGAGAAGATCAGGGCCACGGCGACCGGCGCCACGACGTAGGGGAGCAGGACGCCCATCCGCCAGAAGGTCTTGGCGCGGATGTTGTCGTCGAGGACCGCGGCGATCGCGATCGCGGCGATGAGCTGGGGTACCGCGGAGAGGATGAAGATGCTGAACGTGTTGCGCAGCGCGGTGAAGAAGCGCGGCTGCTGCAGGACGTCCACGTAGTTCTGCAGGCCGACGAAGTCGCCCTGGCCGCCGAGGAGGTGCCAGTCGTGCACCGACACGTACGCGGTGTACGCGAGCGGGAAGAGCCCGACGAGCGCGAACAGCAGGAAGAACGGCGCGATGTAGAGGTACGGCGAGGCCTTGACGTCCAGCCGGCCGAGGAAGTTCCGCAGCGGGGAGGGGGCGGGGCGCCGGCCGAGGCCGCCGCCGGAGGACTGTCGGGCCGCGGGTGCCGGGGCGTCGATGCCCGCGGTCGCGCGCGTGCTGGGGGTGTCACGGGAGGGTGACGGTGGCCATGGGGTTCCTTCCGGACCGGGTGGGGGACGGCACGGGGCCGGGCGGTGGTGCTGCTACCGCCCGGCCCCGCGGACCTGTCAGCCCAGGCCGAGCTCGTCGAAGGCCTGGACGGCCTTCTCCCACGAGCTGGCGGCGTCATCCGTCTTGTCGACGTCGACGCGGGTGATGGCGTCGGCGACCGTGGTGTGGATCGTGAAGTAGTTCGCACCCTTGAACGGGGCGACGTCGACCGCAGCGGCACGGTTGGCGAGGATCTCGCCGGTCGGGGCGCCGTTGAAGAACTCGTTCGTGGCGGAGGTGAGCTCCTCGCTCTCCAGGGCCTCGATCTGGCTCGGGAAGGTGCCCTTGGCCTGGAACGCCTTGACCTGCTGCTCGGGCGCCGTCAGCCACGCGGCGAGCTTCTTGGCCTCCTCGACGTTCTCGCCGGCCGAGGGGACGGTCAGGAACGAGCCGCCCCAGTTGCCGCCGCCGCCGGGGAAGGTGTCGGCGATGTCCCAGCCGGTGACGCCGGCCGCGCTGCCCTCGATGACACCGAGCATCCAGCCCGGGCAGAGCATCGTCGCGAAGCCGTCGTTCTGGAAGGAGTTCGTCCAGTCCTCGCTCCACTGGGCCAGGCCGGCCGAGAGGCCGTCGTCGACCGACGCCGCGAGCACGGTCTCGTACAGGTCCTTGACCTGGTCGTTCTCGTCGAGGGGGATCGGCGTGCCGTCCGTCTCCTCGTACGCCGCCTCGAGCTGGTTGACCATGCCCTGGTACGTGGCGCCGGCCGAGTCGAACCACGCGACGTCCGAGTTCGCCGAGAACTGCTTGCCTGCCTCGAAGTAGGACTCCCACGTGTCGCCCAGCAGCGCGGCGACCTCGGCCCGGTCCGTCGGCAGGCCCGCGGCCTCGAAGAGGTCGGCGCGGTAGCAGATGGCCTCGGGGCCGATGTCCGTGCCGTAGCCGATGAGCTTGCCGTCCTCGGTCGTGGCCTGCTGGACCTTCCAGTCCAGCCAGCGGCCCTCGACCTCGTCGGACGTGAGGTCAGCGAAGGTGTCCGGGTACTGCATGAGCTCGGCGAGCCAGTCGACCTCGAGGGCCTCGATGTCGGCCAGGCCGGAGCCGCCCGCGGCGATGCGCGTGTTCAGGTTGTCGCGGGCCTCGTTCGCCGTCGCGGCCTTGCGGTGCTCGATCGTGACGTTCGGGTTGAGCTCCTCGTACTCCGTGATGAGGTCCTCGTAGCCGAACTCGTTGAAGGTCGCGACGGTCAGGGTGACCTCGCCGCCCTCCGAGCCGCCCTCTCCGCCGCTGCCGCTGCCTGCGTCGTCGGCAGCGTCGCCGCCGCCGCACCCGGCGAGCAGCGCGGTGCCCGCGATCCCGGCGGTGATCGCCAGCCACGGCTTCCCGATGTTGCGCACGTCCGACTCCTTCGTCTCCTGGGCGGCATCGGTGCCGCCCCCTGCTTCCGCCGCCCGGGATTCGGGTGCGGGTTGCGCGTGTCGGTTCCGCTGAGACCGGTCTCATCGTTGAGCCGGTGTCGCTGGTCCCGAGTGGTGGGACCGGTCTCATCGCGGTGGTCACAACTTGGCGCGCCGGTACCGGGCGTGTCAAACGTCGTGATGAAACCGTGACCGCGCGCCGTCACGGATGAAAACGCTTACGTCCAGGTCAGAGCGCTGCGGTGTCACCCGAAAGAATTAATGAGACCGGTTCCATCTGGGAGCGCTCCCAACCCTGACGTGGGGTGCCGAGGACGCGACCAGCCCCGGCCGAGAGCGGCGTCGGCCCCGGCGCGAGGACGGCGTCCGGCCCGACGGAGGACCCGTGCGGAGCCGGGGACGCGGCGCGTACCGCCTGTCGCGCCCTCGGGTGCATGCCGGCCGATCGCGTCGGCCTGCGCCAGTTCGTGGAGGGTCGCCCGCGCATGTCGCGGCGAGCTCTCCGCGCTGGACGCCGTCGGTCGTGCCTCGGCACCCGGCCTCTCGATGAGCTCGCGGATCGGCCCGACGGCCGGTCCGGGCCGCACCGCACGCTCATGATCAGGGCGTTTGCCCGCCGAGACGCCGTAACCGTTCAAGTCGCGCGATGTCAAGACCCGACTTAGCGTCACTGCGTCGGCAGCCACCGGCCTTGTCCTCCGGAGGCTGCCTCAAGTGCTCGGGTCGGCTGTGGACAGAGCCGGCCGTGTTCCGCACCGACGTCCGCGTCGGCGCACCACCGGGACGTCCTCCACGGACGACCGGTCCAGGGGGAACGCCCCGTGGACCACCGCTCGTGGAGAACCGACCGGACGACCCGACGGTGCCGTGGTGCCGGGGGTCCCGCAGGGTCCCGCTCCGGGACGCCGCGGGGTGGAGCACACCCGGCGGCCCCCAGGTCGCCGGCCCCGCAGGACACCAGCACCCCGACATTCGGACCAGTGCCGCCGCCGCACCTTGAACGGAAGGAAGCACGATGACCTACGACTACGAGACGGGACAGCCGTCGAGCACGGACGGGTCGCGGACCGACGCCGCCCGTGAGGCAGCGCGGGACACCGCGCACACCGCGAAGGACCAGGCCTCCGGCGTGGCGCACAGCGCCGCCGAGAGCGGGCAGCACCTCGCCCGCGAGGCGAAGAGCGAGGCGAAGGACGTCGGCCGCGAGGCCGGCCGCCAGGCCAAGCAGCTCCTCGGCCAGGGCCGCGAGCAGCTGACCTCCGAGGCCAGCTCCCAGCAGCAGAAGCTCGCCGGGAGCATCCGCTCCTTCGGGCAGGAGCTCGGCTCGATGGCCGACTCCTCCTCGGAGCCGGGCATGGCCACCGACCTGGCCCGCCAGGCGTCGCAGCGCATCGACGAGGTCGCGAGCTTCTTCGAGAACCGCGAGCCGGGCGAGCTGCTCGGTGAGGTCAAGCGCTTCGCGCAGGGCCGTCCGGGCACCTTCCTGGCGCTCGCCGCCGGCGCCGGCCTGCTCGCGGGCCGCCTGACGCGCGGCGTCAAGGAGATCAGCAACGACGAGAGCCAGGCCGCCGGCTCGGACGAGGGCACCGAGGCCTACGGCGCCGCGTCCTACGGCGCCGAGGGTGTCTCCGGCACCTACGGGACCCCGACGCGCACCAGCGCGTACGGCGTCGCCGCGGGCACGGCCGGTGCGGCAGCCGCTCCGACCACCAGCACCTACGGCACCGGCGCGGTGTACGGCGAGGGCACCGACGGGCTCGGGACCGCCGACGGCGACCCGACGTACGGCGTGCAGGCCACGCCCGGCACCTCGGCGACGTACCCCGAGGGCGCGTCATCCGCCGACCCGTACGGGACCGGCACGGAGGACGTCGGCACGCCGGTCTACGGCGACACCGTCGCGGACACCTACGGCACGGGGACGCAGAACCCGCCGTCGGGCGCCGGGCAGTACGCCGCGGGCAGCGCCGGCTACGGGCAGGACTCCTACGGCAACGAGGACGGCGGCATCTTCGGCGGCGGCACCGGTGAGGTGCCCGAGCACGAGGCGACCCGTCCGTGGAGCCCGGTGGACGAGGGGAACAACCGATGACCACCCACACCCCCGGCGGTGCCACCGCGGGCGCTCCTCGCGGTGCCACCGCGGGCGCTCCTCTCGGAGCCTCCGCGCCGGGCACCGGCCCCGACCACGACACGGAGCGGCCGTCCCTCGGGGCGCTGTTCTCCAACATCACCGAGGACCTCTCGACGCTCATGCGGCAGGAGGTCGCCCTGGCCAAGGCCGAGGCGACGGAGTCCGCGAAGCGCGCCGGCAAGGGCGCGGGGATGCTCAGCGGCGCGGCCGTCGCCGGCTACTTCGTCCTGCTGTTCCTGTCGATCACGCTCTGGCAGCTGCTGAACAACTGGATGGACTCGGCTCTCGCGGCGCTCATCGTCGCGGTGATCTGGGGGATCGTCGCCGCGGTCCTCGCCCTCAAGGGCAAGGCCGAGGTCAAGCGGGTCCAGGGGCTCCCGCAGACGGCGTCGACCGTCAAGAAGATCCCGAACGCACTGAAGGGCCACGAGGAGGAGAACCGATGAGCACCGACCCGGACCAGATCCGCGCTGACATCGCCCGTACGCGGGCCGAGCTGAGCAACGACGTCGACGCCCTGGAGGAGAAGGTCAGCCCGTCGGCGATCGTCCAGCGGCGCAAGCAGGACGTGCGCAGCCGCTTCGGCTCCGTGAAGGAGCGCGTCATGGGCTCCGCGCAGAGCACCTCGTCGTCGGTGTCCTCCGGCGGGCACAGCGCCAAGGACAAGACCTCGGACGCGCTGCACGGCGCCAAGGACTCCGTCGGCTCGGCGGCGCACTCCGTCGGCCACCAGGCCAAGGGGCTTCCCGGCACGGTGAAGCACCAGGCCGAGGGCAACCCGTTCGCCGCCGGTCTCGTGGCCTTCGGCGTCGGGTGGCTCGCGGGCAGCCTGCTGCCGGTCTCCGAGAAGGAGAAGCAGCTCGCCGGCCAGGCCAAGGAGCAGGCGCAGCCGCTCGTCGAGGGCGCCAAGGAGAAGGCCAAGGAGGTCGCACAGGACCTCAAGGAGCCCGCTCAGGAGGCCGCTCAGGCCGTCAAGGAGCGCGCGACGGACGCCGCGGACCACCTCAAGTCCGAGGGCCGCAGCGAGGCCGAGGGCGTCAAGCAGGACGCCCAGGGCGCCAAGGACGAGGTGCAGGGCCAGGCCCAGCACCACGTCGAGGAGCAGCGCTCGCAGTACTGACCAGTACTGACCGTCGTCGTCCCGGCCGGTGCACGCCGCGGCCGGGACGACCGACGACACCGCGGCGGGGGTGGGTGACCACCCCCGCCGCGGCGCACATCGGACGAGGAGCGAGGTGCACGTGGACGGACGGACACGGACGGGTGCCGTGCCTCCCGGGGTCGCAGGGATCCCCGGGCGGTACGGGACCGCGTCCGCGTCGCGAGCCGCCGCCCTCCTCGGGACGACGCTCGGCGCCGTCGTCGGCGTCGTCGCCCGGCTGCGCCGCGGCAAGGCGCTGCACCCGCAGGGCCTGGTCCTGCGCGGGCGGCTGCGGCGGTACGGGCTGACCGGCGCCGACGCGACCGGCACCTGGCTGGACGAGGCGGGGGACGACGACGTCGTCGTGCGGCTGTCCCGCGGGGGTGGCCTCCCGCGCCGGCTGCCCGACGTGGTCGGGCTCGCAGTCCGGGCGGGGGAGGTCGACCTGCTGCTGTCCTCGCCCGTGGGTACCGCCCCGGGGCTGCGGCACGTCCCGGGGCCGCGCCGCGGTCACGGACGGGCGCCCTACGGGTCGGTGCTGCCGTTCCTCGGCCCGCGTGGCCCCGTGCTCCTGCTGGCGGAGCCGGCAGCGGCGCGTGACCTGCCCGCCGACCGCGACGCGCTCGCTGCGGAGCTCGCCGCGCGGCCGCTCGTCCTGAGCCTGTCGTGGGCGTCGCCCCGCTCCCGGTGGCGGGCCTTCGGAACCCTGGAGATCATGGCCGAGGCGCCGTTCGCGGTCGACCGGTCGATCCGGTTCCAGCCGCTGCGGACGCCACCCGGTCTGCGTACGTACCCCTGGGTCGCGGCCCTCCGGACACCCGCGTACACGGCGTCGCAGGCCAGATCGGCGCAGCCGGACGGCGCCGCCGGCCCACCCTCGACCACCCACTGACCCGGACCGGTAGCCGACCGGAAGCCCGAGCGGCACAGACCGAGGAGAACGACATGAGCAGGACGTCGCACGACAGCAGCACCGGCGCCGCCCGGGCGGACGGGGCGGACGGGGCGGACCGCACCCAGTCGCACGAGGGCGGCACGCAGGTGCCGTCGTCCCAGAAGGCCGCGACCGCGCCGCACCCGGACGACGAGCGCAAGCCGGACTCGCCGGACGACATCCCCAAGCCGGGCTGGAAGTACACCGCCCGCAAGGCGTTCCGCGAGTTCCAGCGCGACCAGGTGACGGACCTCGCCGCCGCGCTGACCTACTGGGGCGTGCTGGCGATCGCGCCGACCCTCCTGGCGCTGGTGTCGTTGCTGGGGCTGTTCAGCAACGGGCAGCAGACGGTCGAGCGGGTGGTCGAGTTCGCCGAGGGCCGCGGCATGCCGCAGGACTCGCTGGACCTCGTCCGGAGCGTCATCACGAACCTCACGAGCGCCCAGGGCGCCGGGCTCAGCTTCATCATCGGTCTGCTGCTGGCGATCTGGTCGGCATCGGGCTACGTCAACGCGTTCAGCCGCGCGATGAACCGCATCTACCAGGTGGACGAGGGCCGGCCGTTCTACAAGCTGCGCCCCGTCCTGTACGGCGTCACGTTCGTCATGCTCGTGCTCGTCGCCGTCATCGTCGGCGCGATGGTCCTCTCCGGCCCGGTAGCGGAGCAGGTCGGTGGCTTCATCGGCCTGAGCAGCCAGGCGGTGCTGATCTGGAACATCGCCAAGTGGCCGGTCATCGTGCTGCTCGTGGCGCTCGTCATCGCGATCCTGTACTACGCGACGCCCAACGTGAAGCAGCCGAAGTTCCGCTGGATGAGCGTCGGGGCGTTCGTGGCGATCATCGTCTGGGCGCTGGCGACGGTGGGCTTCGTCGTCTACGTCACGGGCTTCGGTGGTGGCGAGAACTACGCGCAGACGTACGGCGCCCTGGCGGGCGTCATCCTCTTCCTGCTGTGGATCTGGATCACCAACAACGCCCTGCTGTTCGGTGCGGAGGTCGACGCCGAGCTCGAGCGCTCCCGTGAGCTCGTCGCCGGCATCGAGGCGGAGGAGACCATCCAGCTCCCGCCGCGCGACACCAAGGCCAGCGACAAGAAGCAGAAGCAGCACGAGAAGGACATCGCGAAGGGCCGTGAGCTCCGCCTCAGCGCCGGCCACTCCGACGGCGAGAACCACAGCGGCGACCACGACGCCGAGCGGGCCGCCCGTCGCGAGCGCGGCGACGACGACACCCAGCGGGCGTCACGTCGCGACCGCGGCGACGACGACACCGCCGGTGCCCATCGCCGGGTGCTCTCGCGTCGCGACATCCACCGGTCCTGACCCGGCGCCCCTCAGTCCCAGACCCCGAGAGAAGGAGAGCTCCATGGAGCACTACACGATCGCGACCGTCGCCGAGGAGAGCCCGGACTTCCGCCGCGTGCTCTGGACCGGTGAGCACACCCAGCTCGTCGTCATGACGATCCCGCCGGGTGGCGAGATCGGCGAGGAGGTCCACGAGGACATCGACCAGATCCTCACGTTCGTCAGCGGGATCGGTGAGGCGATCGTGAGCGGCCAGAAGAGGAAGGTCGCCCAGGGAGACCTGGTGGTGGTGCCCGCCGGGAAGAAGCACAACTTCGTCAACACCGGGGAGAACCCGCTGATCCTCTACACGGTCTACGGCCCGCCCGAGCACGCCGACGGCGCCGTCCACAAGACCAAGGAAGAGGCCGACGCGGCCGAGGAGGCCGGCAAGGACGAGCCGCCGACCTCCTGACCGACGCCCGTCGAGGCCCGCCCCGCACACCGCGCGGCGGGCCTCGCCGCGTCCGGGCGACGTCGGCCGTCAGCCGACCGCGACGGGCTCACGCCGAGCGCGGAGAGTCTTCCGCGCGGGACGCGGCGATCCCTCCGCGCTCGAGCACCGTGGATCCGGTCGTCACCGGCGACGGCGTCACCGGCGTCGAGCGGGCAGGCCCAGCAGGCGGGGGGTGCGCTCGCGGTAGCGCGCGTAGACCGAGCCGAAACGCTCGAGCAGGTGCCGTTCCTCGCGCCGGGTCTTCGTGTCGAGCACCGCGACGAGCGCCGCCCACGCCACCAGCGGCTCGGGCCGGCGTCGCAGCACCGCCACGGCGCCACCGGCGACGAGCAGTCCGGCGTAGATGGGATGACGACTCACGCCGTACGCGCCCCCGGTGTGCAGGCCGCTGCCGGACGGCGGCTCGACGCGCGGGGTGATCGAGGTGCCGTGCGGCGCCAGACCGGCCACGGCGAGGGCGCCACCGGCGGCGCCGGCGAGCACGGCGGTCGTCGTCACGGGCGCCGGCAGCGCCCACCGTGCCCGGCCCGGCCACGCGAGCGCCGCCAGCGCGACGGCCTGCGCGGTGATGAGGGGCGTGTCGTCGCGCACGAGGGCCTCAGCCGCAGGAGTCCGCGACGGGGGTGACGCCGGCCGTGCTGAGCACACGTGCGACGTCGTCGAGCGCGCCCGGGACGAGGGAGAAGTACGCCCAGACGCCGCGCTTCTCGCGGGTCAGGAGACCGGCGTCGACGAGCGTCTTGAGGTGGTGGGACACGGTCGGCTGCGCCAGGCCGAGCGGCTCGGTGAGGTCGCAGACGCAGGCGGCGCCGTCGCGGGCGGCGACGAGGGACAGCACGCGCAGCCGGTTGGGCTCGGCGATCGCCTTGAGGACCTTGGCCAGCCCCTCGGCCTCGGCCGCCCCCAGCGGCGCGCGGACGAGGGGGGCGCAGCACGCCACCTCAGGGATGGGTCCGGCGAGCGTGTCGGTGGTCATGGAACGAGTATCGCTCAGGTATTGACATCTGTCGATGTCTGCTCCAGAGTCCATACATCGACACACATCAATGTCTGGAGGGGCCATGGAGAACGACAGGCTCGAGCAGGTCCGTGAGCGCTACCGCGCCGCGGCGACGACCGTGCTGACCGCTACGGGGTCCAGCGGCGGCTGCTGCGGCAGCCCTGCCGCCCCGGCCGGGGACAGCACGGCCGGTGCCCCGGCCGCCGGCTGCTGCGGCGACGCGACGGCACCGGTCGAGACGGAGGAGGTGTTCGGTGCGGCCCTCTACGCGGCGGACGAGACCGCGGAGCTGCCCGACGGCGCCGTCCTCGCCAGCCTCGGCTGCGGCAACCCGACCGCCGTCGCGGAGCTCCGGGCGGGGGAGCGTGTGCTGGACCTCGGGTCCGGCGGCGGGATCGACGTGCTGCTCTCCGCACGCCGGGTGGGACCCACCGGCTTCGCCTACGGCGTCGACATGACGCCCGAGATGCTCGAGCTCGCGCGGCGCAACGCTGCGGAGGCGGGCGCCACGAACGTCGAGTTCCTCGAGGGCCGCATCGAGGCGCTGCCCCTGCCCGATGCCGCCGTCGACGTCGTCATCTCGAACTGCGTCGTGAACCTGTCGACCGACAAGGACGCCGTGCTCGCCGAGGTCTTCCGCGTGCTGGTCCCCGGCGGACGTGTCGGCATCTCCGACGTCGTCGCGGAGGACCACCTGTCGCCGGCCGAGCGGGCGGAGCGCGGGGACTTCGCCGGCTGCATCGCCGGCGCCCTGTCCCGCCAGGAGTACCTGGACGGCCTGACCGCCGCCGGGTTCACCGAGACCGAGGTCACGTTCACGCACGAGGTCCGGCCCGGGCTGCACGGCGCGATCGTCCGGGCCGTCAAGCCCGTCACCGTCTGACCGACCACCCACCCCACCGCACCGAACGGAGCCCGCCATGTACTCGCCCGAGACCCTCCTGCAGATCCACCACCAGCGTCACGACGAGCTCGTCGCCGTCGCGGCGCGCCACGCGACCCGGCGCGGAGCCGACCCGCGGGCGGAGCCGGCGCGGGTCGGCGTCGTCGGCGACGTCGTCCGGGAGGCGTCCGCGGCGGTCCGGCGGACCCTCGCGGTGCTCGCCGGCGCGGTCGCCGGACCGGTCGGCGCGCGAGCGGTGGGCGGGCGCGAGCCCGCCTGCTGCCCGGCCTGACGCGCCGCCCCACCGCCCGCTCCCGTCGGTCAGCCCGCGGCCGGCCGCCGGACAGGGAGCGGGATCGACCGAACAGCCCCCGTCCGTCACCGGACGGGGGCTCTTTGGTCCCAGGCGGCGGCGTTTGACCCGGCGGAGACTGGGTTCATGGTCCGGCGATCCGTCGACGCGTACCGGGTCCTCTCCTCCGAGAGCCGGGTGGCGATCCTGCGCCTGCTCGAGGAGCGCGGGACCCCCCTCCCGGTGGAGACCGTGGCCGAGGAGGTGGGACTGCACGTCAACACCGTCCGGGAGCACCTGGACCGCCTGGTCGTGGCCGGGTTCGCCGACCGCGCGCCGGAGATCCGTCGCACCCGTGGCCGGCCGCGCATGCTGTACCGGTCGACCGCCGCCGACGCCTCGACCGAGCTCGACCAGCGCGTCCGGGACCAGCTCATGAAGGCCCTGCTGTCCGGGTACCCGCACCCCGACGACGCCCGGGTCCGCGCCGAGCAGGCGGGGGAGGCGTGGGCCGCCCACTACCCGTGCGACACGGCGGGCCGCGACGAGGGCACGCGGGCGTCGCAGCTCACCGCGCTGCACGACCACTTCCGGGCGCTCGGCTTCGAGCCGGCCCCCGGCACCGACGGCCTCACGCTGCGCCTGCTGCACTGCCCGTTCGCGGACCTGCGCGACGAGAACGGCGACGTCGTCTGCCGCGTGCACCTCGGCCTCACGCGCGGCATGCTCGCGCGGCACGAGGGTCCGCTGACCGTCGACCGGATCCTGCGCGTCGGCTCCGGCTGCGAGGTCCGGCTGCGCGAGCGGTCGACGGTCGTGCCCGCCGCGGTGGCCGCGGGGCTGCCTGCCGGGGCGCGCTGAGAGCCGCGCGGCTCAGACGTCGGTGCGGTCGTAGACGAGCCCGTCCGCGGTGACCCGCGCGCCGGCCGCCGGCGGGTGCGCGGACAGGCGGCCGTCGTGGCCCAGGTGCTGGACGTCGACGCCGTGCAGGAGCGTCGCGACGTCCGCCACGAGCCGCCGGTGGCACCGCCACCAGACCGTCTCGCTGCACATGACGACGGTGCGCTCGCGGGCCGCCTGCTCCAGCAGGTCGCCCAGCGCGGCCCGGAACTCCGCCGTGCGCGTGTGCGCGGCGTACGCGCGGAACGCCTCCACCTGCCACCACGGGTCCGGTGCGGTGCCGTCCGCGGCGTCGTCGTCGCCGGCGGGGACCCGTCGCCGGCCGCCGAGCCGGGGCTCCCACCGGTACGCCACGCCGGCCTCCGGGAGCCACCGGGCGAGCTCGTCCCGCGCCACGTGGGGATGGCGCCGGCTGCCGGGGAAGCGCCGCACGTCGACCAGCGTCTGGACCCCCGCGTCGGTCAGCACGCGGCTGATGAGCCCCTCGTCGGCGGTCCCGTGCCCGAACGTCAGCAGGGTCGTGGCGTCGGCGGTCATGGTCCCGAGCGTCGCCTGCGGGGCACTCGGGCGCATCCCGGCGCGTGCCGGCGACCCGGCGCCCCCGCCCGGGATCGTGGACGATCGCCCGCGTCGACCGCGGCGATCTCACCACGATCCGCCGGAGGGGCGGCGCGGACGGCGCCCTACGGCGCGATCACGTCGACGGCGCCGGTGTACATCCCCATCGCGCACGAGTAGTACAGGCGCCCCGGCCGCTCCGGGGTGAACTCCAGCGTCGTCACCCCCGGCGGCAGCAGCACGGGCGCAGAGCCGCCGCCCAGGTCCGGCGCGTACAGGGCGCTCGCACAGCTCGCTGCGACCGAGTCGATCTCCCATCGCACCGGCGTCCCGGCGACCACGGTGGCGAGCTGCGGCTCGTACCCGTCGACGACCTGCGTCGTCCGCATGACCTGGACGCCGCCCTCGAGGGTGACGTTCTCGGAGACCGCCGCGGTCCCGGACACCGCCGCCGGGCCGAGTCCGCCGAAGAGACCCGGTGCCAGCACGGTGGCCGCGCCGGACAGGTTCACCACCGCGAAGGCGACGACGGCGACGCCCGCGAACCGCAGGAACCGCGGCGCCGTCGTCGGACGGCGGGACGGGACGAGCGCGGTGAGCCCGCCGATCGCCAGGAGCCCGGGAACGGTCCCCAGCGCGAAGAGCGCCATGACGACGCCGGCCCGCACGGGGCTGCCGGTCGAGATCGCATAGAGCTGCACGGCCTGCGTGAAGCCGCACGGGAGCAGGAACGTCGCCGCCCCGAGCGCGGCGGTCCGCGAGTCCCGATAGCCGCCGTCGGCGCGCTCGTCCAGGCGCAGCCGCCGGGACAGGCCCTCGGGCAGCGCCACGATGCGGCCGGCGAGCCGCGGCGACACGGCGGTGAGCTGGACGCCCACGGCGATCATGGCCAGGGACACCACGACGGTCACAAGGGCCACCGCGCCGCCGCTGAGCCGGACGGCGGAGCCCACCGCACCCAGGGCGGCCCCGAGCACGCCGAAGCCCACGACCCGCCCCGCGTTGAACGCGACGTGCGGGCGCAGCCGGTGCCACGTCGTGGCGCCACGGCCGGAGCCGGCGGTCGTCGCCGCGGCGCGCACCTGCGCGTGCCGGGCCGACACGGCGAGCACGAGGCCGCCCACGAGCGCCATGCAGGTCGACACGCCCGCCGCGAGCCCGAGGAGCACCACGAGCACGAGGCTGCCGCCCATCGCCGACGCGCCCCAGCCCGCCGAGGCCTCCTGCACGCCGAGCAGGCCCGCCGCCACCGCGACGACGGCGACGGCGCCCACCGCCAGCGCCACGTCACGCCAGACCCGCCCGTCCCGCGTCAGCCACGGGCGGCGCTGGACGCCCAGCTCGTACCCGGCACGGCGGACCGCGGTGGCCCAGCGCTCGGCGGGCACGTCGGCGTCCGTCCGGACCCGGGCCCGGCCGCGCGCGGACGACACGTCCACGTGCCGCACCCCGGGCACGCCGCGCAGCGCCTTGCCCACGCGCACCTCGCACGCGCGGCACGTCATGCCGACCACCGCGAGGTCGACGGTCCCGTCACCCCGCACGCGCACCGCACCGGGCGGCGGTGGCGGCGCGGCGGCCGGTCGTGCGGCCGTCGGCGGGCGCCGTCGTCTCCCGGTGCTCCCCATGCTCGTTCCCCCGTCTGCCGAGGCGTCGCGGACCCCGGGCCTGCCGACCGTACGACGGGGCACACGCGCGGCGCGTGGGACCGAAGGCTCAGATCAGGATCGGCCCGGGCCCCGGGAAGGGCAAGGCTCGGGCCGCGCAGCGGTCGCAGCCTCCCTTCAGGACGCGCCCGCGCGCGGCCCGGCGTGCCGCTCGAGGAACGCGTAGACCTCCGAGTCGTCCACCCCGGGGAACGTGCCGGACGGCAGGGGGGCGAGGATCTGGGCGTGGAGCGCGGCGCTCGGCCACGCGTGCGCCGACCACCGGTCCGCCAGGGTGGGCTCGGGCCGTCGGCAGCACGCCGGGTCGGGGCAGGTCGAGCGGTGCCGGGTCGTCGTGTCCCGTCCGCGGAACCACTTCGCCGAGCCGAACGGGACCCCGACCGTGATCGAGAACTGCCCGTGCTCGGTGGAGCCGGTCTGCGTCGTGCACCAGTACGTGCCCTCGGGGGTGTCCGTGTACTGGTAGTACTCGGTCGTGCGGTCCCGCCGCTCGAAGGCGGACCGTGCGGCCCAGTGCCGGCACACGAGCTGGCCCTCGATCGCGCCGGTCGGGTCCGTGGGGAAGTGGACGCCGTCGTTCTCGTAGCCCTTGTACAGCGCGCCGTCGTCACCCACGCGCAGGAAGTGCAGGCGGACGTCCAGGTGCGACGTCAGGAGGTTGGTCATCCGCTGGGCCGCCGTCTCGTGCGTGACGCCGAACGCGTCGCGGAAGTCCTCCACCGCCAGGTCCTTGTTCCGCTTCGCCTCGCTGAGGAAGCCGACGGCGGCCTCCCGCGGCAGGAGGCACGCGGCCGCGAAGTAGGTGATCTCCACGCGCTGGCGCAGGAAGTCCGCGTAGCTGTGCGGCTGGACGTGGCCGAGGACACGGTGCGCGATGGCCTGGAGCGCGAGGGACCGCAGGCCGTGGCCGCCCGGGATGGACGCCGGCGGGAGGTAGATCCGCCCGTTCGCCAGGTCCGTGACCGTGCGCGTGGAGTGCGGCAGGTCGTCGACGTGCAGCAGCGTGAAGCCGAGCTGTCGCGCCATGCGCGCGACGGCGCGGTGCGTGAGGGCGCCCGAGGTGTACCCGCCGTGGCGCAGGGCCTCCGCCGCGGCCTCCTCGATCTCGGGCAGGTAGTTGTCCCGCTCGCGCATCCACAGCCGCAGGGCCGTGATGGCGCGGCGGGCCTCCTCCGGTGTGGCGATCGCCGCGTCGGCGCGGCGGGCGAGCTCCGTGTGCAGCCCGACGAGGGCCTCGAGAGCCTCGGTCGGGAGGCTCTTGCCCGGTCGCACCTGCGGCAGTCCCAGCGCTCCGTACAGGGACGTCGCCTGCACCCGCTCCAGCTCGATCTCCAGGGCGGCGCGCCGCGACGGCGGCTCGGGGGCGAGGAGGTCGGTCGGGGTGGTCCCCAGCGCGTCCGCGAGGCTCTGCAGCAGGGAGATCCGCGGCTCGCGGCGTCCGTTCTCGACGAGGGAGAGCTGGCTCGCCGTGGTGCCGACGACCCCGCCCAGCTGGTCCAGCGTCATCCCCCGGGCGGTGCGCAGGTGGCGGATGCGGCGGCCGAGGGTGAGCAGCCCCGTCGCCGGCGACGGGCGGGACTGCGGATCGTCGGCGATCGTGATGACAGGGCGGCCGCGAGGGCCTTGGCTCGTCGTCGACGTGGTCGCATCCTGCTGCGGGTCTTCGGCCATGTCCTGACAGTAACGAAAGATTCGATGTTCTTACCGGCTCTAGCGGTTGGGGGTGCGATGATTTCTGCACCAGGCTGTCAACAGACGCCGCTTCCGGCGCGCCCGACAGGAAGGGAACCCATGACCACGCTCGAGGACCGCCCCGACGTCATGCCGGTCGACCGGCCCGGGACCGAGCCGGGACAGGGCGCGACGGCACCGGTCCGTCACCGCCGCCTGCGCGCCTGGGTGGCGTCGGTCGCGGAGCTGACCCGTCCGGACCGCGTGGTGTGGTGCGACGGCTCCGCCGAGGAGTACGCGCGGACGTGCGAGCAGCTGGTCGACGACGGCACGTTCATCCCGCTGGACCCGCGGAAGCGCCCCCGGTCCTTCCTGGCCCGCTCCGCGCCCGACGACGTCGCCCGCGTCGAGAGCCGGACGTTCATCTGCTCCCGGCGGCCCGAGGACGCAGGCCCGACGAACAACTGGCGCGCCCCCGGCGCCATGCGGACCGAGCTGCAGAGCGTCTTTGCCGGCTCGATGCGCGGTCGCACGATGTACGTCATCCCGTTCGCCATGGGCCCGGTCGGCTCGCCGCTCGCGGAGTACGGCGTGGAGGTCACGGACTCGCCGTACGTCGTCGTCAGCATGCACCTCATGACGCGCGTGGGGACCGCCGTGCTGGACCAGCTCGGCGACGACGGCGACTTCGTCCCCGCCGTCCACAGCGTCGGCATGCCGCTCGTCGACGCGACCGGACGCCGCCGTGAGGACGTGCCGTGGCCGTGCAACGAGACGAAGTACATCGTCCACTTCCCCGAGACCCGGGAGATCTGGTCCTACGGCTCCGGCTACGGCGGCAACGCGCTGCTCGGCAAGAAGTGCTTCGCGCTGCGCATCGCGTCGGTCATGGCCCGGGACGCAGGCTGGCTCGCGGAGCACATGCTGGTGCTGCGCCTCACCTCGCCGCAGGGGCGGCAGTTCCACGTCGCGGCGGCGTTCCCGTCGGCGTGCGGCAAGACGAACCTCGCCATGGTCCGCCCGACCGTCCCCGGCTGGACGGCGGAGACGATCGGCGACGACATCGCCTGGATGCGGCCCGGTCCGGACGGTCGACTGCGCGCGATCAACCCGGAGGCGGGCTTCTTCGGCGTCGCACCGGGCACCGGGGAGACGTCGAACCCCACCGCCGTGGAGATGACGCGCTCGGACACGATCTTCACCAACGTCGCGCTGACCGACGACGGCGACGTGTGGTGGGAGGGGCTGACGGAGGAGGCTCCCGCGCACCTCGTGGACTGGCAGGGGCAGGACTGGACCCCGGACGCCGGCCGGCCCGCCGCGCACCCCAACTCGCGCTTCACGGTCCGCGCCGACCGCTGCCCGAGCATCAGCGACAGCTGGGAGGACCCGGCGGGCGTGCCCATCGACGCGATCCTGTTCGGCGGGCGTAGGGCGTCCAACGTGCCGCTCGTCGTCGAGGCCCGCGACTGGGCGCACGGCGTGTTCCTCGGTGCCACGATCGCGTCGGAGCAGACCGCCGCCGCGGAGGGCACGGTGGGGACCCTGCGCCGCGACCCCTTCGCCATGCTGCCGTTCTGCGGCTACAACATGGCAGACCACTGGGCGCACTGGCTGCGCATGGGCGAGCGCCTCGGCGACGGCGCCCCGCGCCTGTTCCAGGTCAACTGGTTCCGCAAGGGGGAGGACGGGCGCTTCCTGTGGCCCGGCTTCGGGGAGAACTCCCGCGTCCTGGAGTGGCTGCTCCGCCGGGTCGAGGGGTCGGCGGAGGCGGTCGAGACGCCCATCGGCCTCGTCCCCGCGCCCGGCGCGCTGGCCCTAGAGGGCCTCGACGTGCCGGCGGAGGACCTCACGGAGCTGTTCCGTGTCGACCCGCAGGCGTGGCTCGACGAGTGCGACCTCACCGAGGAGTTCCTCGACGTCTTCGGGGACCGGGTGCCGGCAGAGGTGCGGGGCGAGCTCGCGTCGCTGCGCGAGCGGCTGGTCACCGCGCGAGGCTGACGGCCGGGTGCCGGTCCGGGTCCACGACGGGTGGACCCGGACCCGTCCCGTCACCGGACGGGAGCGTCCTCCCGCGGACGCCGCCCCATGGCGATCGGCAGGACGAACCACGCCAGCACGAGCAGCGTGAGGATGGCGCCCGCGGCGGCGATCGCGAACGGCAGGTCGACGACGACGTCGAAGACGAGCAGCACGACGCCGCTCACCGTCAGCGCGAGGAACACCAGCCCGACGCGCATGAGCCGGTCCGCCGCCGTGACCAGGGCCGACTTGGCGCGGCGGCGGAACAGCTGCCGGTGCAGGCTCACCGGGGCGACGAGGAGCGCCGTCGTCGTCGCGGCCAGGATGACGAGCCCGAGATAGATCGTGCGGTGGTTGGCGTCGAGGTCCTCGAACCGCGCGGAGAACGGGACGGTGAGCAGGAACCCGGTGAGGATCTGGATGCCGGTCTGCGTGACCCGCAGCTCCTGCAGGATCTCGTTCCAGTTCCGGTCCAGCCGCTCCGTCGCCGTCTCGCGGCGACCGTCGGGGCCGACGGGGACGTCGTTGTTGCCGGCGGGCGTCACGGTTCCTCCGGGGAGTCGGCCGCGAGGTGGCGCGGCACCCCCACCCGGCACCACGCCGGGCGGACGGGGGAAGTGTGACGCACACCGGCCCCGGTCCGCGCGGTGACGGGACGTCCGGGTCGTGGCGCGGAGCCGGACCGGTCTGCGGCTCCGGGCCGGCTGCGGATATCGTCGTCGCCCGGTGCGCGGGGGTGGCGCCGGACCGATTCGATCACGGTCCGCGACGCGGCGGGCTGCGGGATCCGTCCCGCCGCAGACGACGGCACCGGGTCGACGGGCCGGACATGGTTTCGCCCCCGCTCGCGACTCCGCGAGCGGGGGCGGTGACGGCCGTCTCGCCTGCACAGGGCGTCACGGACTCGCCTCGACCCGGAGGCCGGCCACTGCTCTCGCGGTGGCAGGGAGAGTGCTTACGACGGTAGACCGGATCGGCCTCGCGCGCGACCGGTGGGCACGGGAACGACGAAATCCGTCGTGGACGGCCGTGCGCGCCGTCACGATCGACGGTCATGATGGTCGTGTGACGGATCATCGAACCGCCCCTGCCCACCCCTCCGACGGCGTCGCCGAGGCCGACGACGGCCCCGCCCGTCGCGGTGACGTCGGGCGCCAGGTGGTCGTGCTCGTCGGCTCGCTCGTCGCCATCGCGGGGGCGTTCGTCGGGTCCGGCGCCGCCGGTGGGGAGGACCAGACCGAGGTCGGCGACGGCGCGCTCGCCGCGGACGCCACGCTGGTGGCTCCGGGGCAGCCGGCGTTCGGCATCTGGTCCGTCATCTACACGGGCCTGCTCGCGTACGCGATCTGGCAGGCGCTGCCGAGCCGCCGCGCCGACCCGCGCCAGCGGCGCGTCGGATGGCTGGTGCTGGCTTCCATGCTGCTCAACGCGGCGTGGATCGGCGTCGTGCAGGCCGACCTGCTGGCGCTCAGCGTCCCCGTCATCGTGGTGCTGCTCGTCGTGCTGGCGGTCGTCCACGTCCGCCTCGTGCGCTCGCGCCCCCGCGGGACGGTGGAGGCGGTCGTCCTCGACGGGACGCTCGGCCTCTACCTCGGCTGGGTGAGCGTGGCCACGGTCGCCAACACGGCGGCGGTCCTCACCGCTGCGGGCTACACCGAGCTCGGACTGGGCGGCGAGGTGTGGGCCGTCCTCGTCCTCGCGGTGGCGGCCGGCGTCGGGGTGGGGCTGGCGGTGCACGGACGTGGCCGGCTGGCCATCGGCGCGGCGCTCGCCTGGGGGCTGGCGTGGATCGCCGTCGCGCGGGCGACCGACGATCCTCGGTCCACGGTGACGGCCGTCGCGGCCGGCGTCGCAGCCGCCGTCGTCGTCGTGGCCACGGTGGCGCTCCGGGCCCGCCGCGAGGCGGCACGGCGCCCATGACCCGGACGTGCCCGCGACCGGCCGGGCCGGGCCGGCCCCCTCAGAGGTAGCGCAGCGGGTCGAACTCGTCGAGGGAGATGATCCGCAGGCGCGGCAGCTGGACGTTGAACGCCTTGACCTCGCTCTCGAGGTCGAAGATCTCGAGACCGCCCTCGCTGAGGTGCTGCAGCTGCGTGCTCGTGAACTCCTTGAACGCCAGCAGCCCCACGCGGCGCCCCGGCCCGAGCAGCTGCCCGAGCTGCGGCGCGAAGTCGCCGTCGTGGCTCGCGAGGAGCACGTCCCCCGGGCGGTCGACCAGCGCGTCCAGCGTGCGCTGGATGCCGATGTCGACGACCTTCTCGTAGGACTCCCCGGCGAGCGGGATGGGCTGGAACCCGATCGCGAGCAGCGCCTGGATGAAGCCCATCGGCATGGTGCCGTTCGAGGCGTTGAGGAAGAACAGGCCCTTGACCTCCTGGGCGTCCCACGCCTGCTTGCCGAAGTCGAGGACGCGCTCCCAGCGCGGGCGCTGCTCCGGGGACGGCCTGGACCCGAGGATCGACCCCCCGAGCGTCGCGTCGATGTTCTCGCCGTCGACGAGGACGTACGTCGTCCGGCGCGGGGCGCTGAGGGCGTCGGTGCTCACGAGGGCAGCCTAGAGGGCTGCCGCCGCGGGCATGCGGGAGGGCCGGTGCGGCGTCGTCCGCCGACCCTCCCGCTGCGCGGTGCGCTGCCGATCAGGGGTACAGGCCGCGCGTGCGGTGCGCGGTCGCGACGCGCTTCACGCCGATGAGCATGGCCGCGTCCCGCAGGGTGACGTCCTCGCGGCGCGCCATCTCGGCGACCGAGCCGTACGCCTGGAGCATCCGCTGCTCGAGGCGCTGCTCGATCTCCGCCTCGGTCCACCAGTAGGCCTGCTGCGCCTGCACCCACTCGAAGTACGAGACGACGACGCCCCCGGCGTTGGCGAGGATGTCCGGCACGATCGTGACGCCCCGGCGGGTGAGGACCCGGTCGGCGGCGGCCGTCGTCGGGCCGTTGGCGCCCTCGACGACGAGACGCGCCCGGACGTGCTCGGCGTTGTCCCCGGTGAGGACGCCCTCCACGGCTGCCGGGACGAGGACGTCGACGTCGAGCGTGAGCAGCGCGTCGTTGTCGATGGGCTCGGACTCGGAGAAGTCGACCACCGAGCCCGTCCGGTGGACGTGGTCCAGCAGGCGGGGTAGGTCCAGCCCGCCGCGGCGGTAGACGCCGCCGTACTGGTCGCTGACGGCCTCGACGCGCGCGCCGCCCTCCGCGAAGAACGCCGACGCGTGCGAGCCGACCTTGCCGAAGCCCTGGACGGCCACGCTGACGTCGGGCAGGTCCTGGCCGATCTCCCGCAGCGCGGCGCGCGCGGAGTGCACCACGCCGCGCGACGTCGCCGTCGCCCGGCCCAGCGAGCCGCCCACGTCGATGGGCTTGCCGGTGACCACGGCCGGGATCGTGTAGCCCTTGTTGACCGAGTACGTGTCCATGATCCAGGCCATCGTGCGGTCGTCCGTGCCGACGTCGGGCGCCATGATGTCCCGCTCCGGGCCGATCATCGGCATGATCTCGCTGGTGTACCGGCGCGTGACGCGCTCGAGCTCGCCGGTGGAGTAGTGCCGCGGGTCGATGGAGACGCCGCCCTTGGCCCCGCCGTACGGCAGCTCGACGATGGCGCACTTCCAGGTCATCCACATCGCCAGCGCGCGCACCTCGTCGATGTCGACGCTCGGGCTGTAGCGGAGGCCGCCCTTGCCGGGGCCGCGCGTGATGTTGTGCTGCACGCGGTAGCCGTGGAAGAGCTCGGTGCTGCCGTCGTCCCGGCGCAGCGGGATCGCGACGTTCATCTCCCGCCGTGGCGTCGCGAGCATCGCGTGCATGCCCTTGTCGATGCCCAGCTGCTCGACCGCGCGGGCGAGCTGCACCTGCGCGGTCTCGAGCGGTCCCGGGTGGGACGGGTGGGCGGCTTCCGGGGCGATCTCGGGGACCGCGTCGATCGTCTCGATCGTGCCGGTCCGAGAGTCCTCGGTGGTGGTCATCGCGCTGGGCCTCCTGGGTCTGGGTGCAGGCAGGGGCCGGCGAGGTCGTCGTCGTCCCCACCCTGGAGTCTGTCATCACCGACGCCCGGCGGCGCGACGCGGCACAGCCGCAGAACCGCGATTCTTGACACGTCGCGCGCCCGAGCCGAACGCGACGGGTGCCGGGCGGGCGGCGTCGGGTCAGGCGGGGGAGCCCAGGGCGTCGATCTGCGCGACGTCCTCGTCCGACAGGTGCACGTCGAGCACGTCGAGGTTGCGCTCGATCCGCTCCGGCGTCACGGACTTGGGGATGACGACGACGCGGTGGCGCAGGTGCCACGCCAGGACCACCTGCTCGACGGTGACGCCCTTGGCGTCGGCGAGCTCACGCAGGACCGGGGCGTCGAGGTCGGTCCGCTTGAAGGGGCTGTAGCCCTCGATGACGACGCCGCGCTGCGCGTGCGCCGTGACGGTCTCCAGGTCGTAGTCCGCGGGGCTCCACGGGATCTGGTTCACCGCGGGGGCCTCGCCGGTCGCCTCGACCAGCTCGTCGATCTGCGCGACCGAGTAGTTGCTCACGCCGATCGCGCGGGCCAGACCCTCGTCGCGCAGCTCCCGGAACGCCTGCCACGTGCGCGGCGTCGCCTCCCCGTTCGGCGGCCAGTGGACGAGCCACAGGTCCACGTGGTCGGTGCCGAGCAGCCGAAGGCTCTCCTCGAGCGTCTCGCGCTCGCGGCCCGCGGCGTCCGGCGGGAGCTTGGTGGTGAGGAAGACCTGGTCGCGCGGCACGCCGGACTCGGTGAGGCCGCGGCCGACCTGGTCCTCGTTGCCGTAGCCGGTGGCTGTGTCGACGTGCCGGTAGCCGACCTCGAGGGCGTGGCGGACGGCGCGGGCGGCGTCGTCGCCCTCGGACTGCCACGTGCCCAGGCCCAGCAGGGGCATGCGGACCTCGCCGGCGGGCGTGCGCAGGTCGACGGTGGGGATCGGGGGAGGGGCGCTCATCGCGCCAGTCTGCGCAGGCGTCGCCCCGCTGCGCGCGTCGAGGAGGCAGGGGACCTCCGGCCCAGGTCCGGCGAGCATCCGCATCGGATCCTGGCAGCGGACCCCCTCCGGTCCGCGAAGCGAGAGGTGGTGCTCCCATGAAGGTCCTCGTGGCAGTGGCGTCCCGTCACGGCTCGACCCGTGGGATCGCCGACGCGATCGCCGAGGTCCTCGTCGCGGACGGGCTGGACGTCACCGTGGCCGAGCCCGACGACGTCGAGTCGGTCGAGCCGTACGACGCCGTCGTCCTCGGCTCCTCCGTCTACGTGGGGCGCTGGAACGCGTCGGCGCGGTCGATGGTGGACCGCCTCGCCGGCGAGCTCGCCGCCCGCCCCGTCTGGCTGTTCTCCTCCGGCCCGCTCGGCGACCCGCCGGCGCCCGCGGGCGACCCGGAGGAGGTCCCGTCCCTCATGACGCGCCTGGGCGCCCGCGCGCACCGCACGTTCGGCGGGGCGCTGGACAAGAGCCGCCTCGCGCTCGCGGAGCGCGCCGTCGTCGCCCTGCTGCAGGCACCGGAGGGTGACTACCGCTGCTGGCCGGAGATCCGTGACTGGGCCGGCGGGATCGCCGAGGAGCTGCACCTCGAGCACCACCAGCACCTGCACGTCGCCGGCTGACCTGCCGGGGTCTCAACCCCCCGCGAGGCCCACCGCCAGAGCGGCTGCCACGACGACGCAGCCCGCCAGGCCCAGCACCGGCACGACCCGCCGTGCCCGGCCGGGCAGGGTGAGCGCCGCGGCGTGCGCGACCGCGTAGTAGACGAGGACCGCGACCGACGACGCGGCGATCGCCCGCGGCAGGTCCAGGACGAGCAGACCCACGACGACGGCGCCGCCCACCACCAGCTGCGCGCGCACCGGCCGCGGGTCCGCCGCCCCACCGGTCAGCCGCGCCCAGGCCCGCGGCAGCACGCCGTCGCGCGCCATCGCCAGCGTGGTGCGGGAGAGCCCGAGCAGGACGCCCAGCGCCGAGGCGAGGGCCGCGAGAGCCGCGACGACGACGACGCCCCCCGCCCAGCCGGGACCGGCGAGCTGCTCCACGGCGTCGGCGACGGGGCGCTGCGACGCCGCGAGTCGCTCCGGGCCCAGCACGGCCATCAGGGTCGCGCCGACCGCCGCGTACACGACGAGGACCGTGGCGAGGGCGGCGGCGATCGCGCGGGGCAGCGTGCGTCGGGGATCGCGGACCTCCTCGCCGAGCGTGGCCACCCGCGCGTAGCCGGCGAAGGCGAAGAAGAGCACCCCCGCCCCCTGGAGGAGCCCGGGCACGCCGGGCGCCGTGGTGAGCGCCGCGGCGACGTCGGCGGCGGCGGGCAGGTCCGCCGCCGGCACCGACCCGCGGAGCAGGGCTGCCGCCGCACCGACCACCGTCGCCAGCAGGGTCACCAGCACGACCACGACGACGGCGCGGGTCGCGACGACGCCGCGCTGCAGACCGGCTGCGGCGAGCCCGGTGAGCAGCAGGACCGCGGCGACAGCCACGGACCGGGCGGCGTCCGGCCACAGGTAGGTCCCGACGGTCCACGTGATCGCGCCCGTGCTGAGCGTCTTGCCGAGCAGGAACGCCGCACCGGCGAGCACCCCCCACGGCGTCCCCAGCCGGGCGCGGCCGTACGCGTACGCCCCGCCGGACGTGGGCAGCACGGCGGCCAGGCGGGCGGACGAGTCCGCGTTGGCCCAGGCCACGAGACCGGCGAGGACGAGGGCGAGGGGGAGCGTCGCGCCGGCGGCCGCGGCGGCGGGGCCGAACGCCACGAAGACGCCCGCACCGAGCATCGCGCCCAGCCCGACCGTGGTCGCGTCCAGGAGCCCGAGGCGGCGGACCAGCCCCGGCGAGGTCGGGAGACCGCCGGGCTCGTCGCCGTGGGGGAGCGGGGTGCTCACCGCGACCGTCGTCCAGCGCCGGCCGTGGCGCTCAGGCCGAGGCCCGGACGACCAGGTGCGTGCCGAACACGCGCTCCTGCGGCTCCCGGCGCGCGGGCAGGGCGCCGATCCGGGACAGCAGGAGCTCCCCGGCGACGCGGCTCATCTCGACGACCGGGCTCGCGACGGTGGTCAGCGGCGGCTCGGCCGACCCGGCCACCCCGAGGTCGTCGAAGCCGACGACCCGGACGTCACCCGGCACCGTCCGGCCGGTGCGCTCCAGGACCCGCAGCGCCCCGGTGGCCATGAGGTCGGACGCGACGAAGAGCCCGTCGAGGTCGGGGTGCTCGCGCAGCAGCCGCTCCGTCGCCTCCGCGCCGCCGGCGGCGGTGAAGTCGCCGTGCTCGACGGCGACCGGGGGCAGCCCGGCCGCCCGCAGGGCGTCCTTCCAGCCCTCGAGCCGGTCGAGCCCCGCGGCCATGTCGGCCGGGCCGGCGACGGTGCCGATGCGCCGGCACCCCGTCGCCAGGAGGTGCTCGGTCGCCCGGCGGCCGCCCTCGCGGTTGTCCACGTCGACGAACGGCAGGCCCTCCGCGCTGCTGAAGGGCCGTCCGACGAAGACGCACGGCAGCCCGGCGTCCGCGAGGAGCGGTCCGATGGCGTCGTCCCGGTGGTGCGACACGACGACCGCGCCGTCGACGTTGCGGTTCCGCAGGTAGCGCATCGTGCGCCCGTCGTCCCCGCCGCGCCGGGCGATGAGGAGCACGAGCTGGATGTCGGTCGGCTCGAGCGCGGCGCTGAGGCCCTGCAGCGTGGCGGCGAAGTACGGGTCGGTGAGGACGAGCTGGTCCGGCTCGGGGACCACGAGGGCGACGGCGTCGGTGCGGCGCGTCACGAGCGAGCGTGCGGCGCGGTTGGGCGTGTAGCCGAGGTCGGCGACGGCCGTGTCGACCGCGGCCTGCGCGTCGGGGCTCACCTTGAGCCCCCCGTTGATCGCCCGGGAGGCCGTGGACCTCGAGACGCCGGCGCGCGCGGCGACGTCCTCCAGCGTGGGTGCGGGCGTCGGGGTCGTGCGGGTGGGCCTGGCGTCGTCGTCGGGCACGCCTCAGCCCTGCTGGGGGGCGAGCCAGGCGGCCGCCGTGCGCTCCTCGGCGTCGATCGCCGACCGGATCGCTCGGGCCGTCGCCTCCTCGACCGCACCGCCGAAGAGCGGGATCGAGGCGCGCAGCTCGCCGTCGTACAGCTGCGTCGTCGTGCCGTCGTCGTTCGCGAGGAGGCGCGTCGTGCCGCTGAGGCGCACCGGCACGCCCGTGATCTCGACGACGACGGTGCCGTGCCGGCCGTCCGGCTCGGGCGCCTCCCAGGCCTCGACCTGACGGACCTCGAGCCCGGCGCCGAGCAGCGAGCGGAACTGCGCGGGGACGGCGTCGGTCGGCATCTGCCGGCGGGTGGTGACCGTGAACGCCTCGCCGGACCTGCCCACGACGTCGACCTGGTGGCTCAGCGCGCCCGTGGCCCGGACCTTCGCCTGGACGAACGCCTCGTCGGCGAGCAGCGCGCCGACGCGGGCGACGTCGGCGTCGTAACGGACCTGGGCGGTCAGGTGCACCGGTTCCTCCGTGGGCTGGGCGTCTGCTGAGGCTAACAACAGGGGAGGGGCCCGTGGGCAGGACCAGCGGGCCGCCCGGGGCGCTCGACCCGCTCGTCGCCACCCGGTCTCCTAGGCTGCAGGGCGTGTCCACCCTGAGCGACCTCGTCCCGCGCCACGCCGACCTGTCGCCCGCCGACATCGAGTGGCTGCACCTGCTCGTCGGCGACTGGCAGCTCATCTCCGACCTCGCGTTCGCCGACCTGGTGCTCTGGCTGCCCACCCGCGAGGGAAGCTGGGTCGCCATCGCCCAGGCGCGCCCGTCCACGGGCGCCACGGTCCACTACGACGACATCGTGGGCAGCGCCCCGCCGGAGGGGCAGCGGACCCAGCTCGAGAAGGCCCTGACCGAGATGGCCATCCAGCGGTCCCGCGAGCCGCGGTGGTTCGGCACCTACGCCGTGCGCGAGGAGGCGGTGCCGGTCGTGCACGACCGGCGGCCGATCGCCGTCGTCGCTCGCCAGACCAACCTCGGCGGTGCGCGCACGCCCAGCCGGCTGGAGCTCAACTACGTCGAGGCCGCCGACGACCTCGTCGGCATGATCTCCCGCGGGGAGTTCCCGTCGCCGAACGCCCCGACGGGACCGCGGCGGGGAGCGCCGCGCGTCGGCGACGGGCTCATCCGCCTCAACTCCGAGGGCGAGGTCCTGTACGCCAGCCCCAACGCGCTGTCGGCGTTCCACCGCTTCGGGGTCATCGGCTCGCTGGTCGGGCGCTCCCTGGCGGAGGTCACCACCGAGCTGCTGGAGGACCAGTCCTCCGCGGACGAGTCGCTGCCGGTCGTCGTCATGGGGCGCGCGCCCTGGCGCACCGACCTGGAGTCGCGCGGCGTGTGCCTGTCGCTGCGGGCCGTGCCCCTCACGGAGCACGGCCAGCGGGTCGGGGCGGTGCTCGTGTGCCGCGACGTGTCCGAGCTGCGTCGCCGCGAGCGGGAGCTCATCACCAAGGACGCGACGATCCGCGAGATCCACCACCGGGTGAAGAACAACCTGCAGACCGTCGCGGCGCTGCTGCGGCTCCAGGCACGGCGGATGGAGTCACCCGAGGCGCGCGCAGCGCTGGAGGAGGCGATGCGCCGCGTCACGACCATCTCGCTCGTGCACGAGACCCTGTCGCAGACGCTCGACGAGACCGTCGACTTCGACGCGCTGGTGGACCGCAGCCTGCGCCTGGCGGCCGACGTCGCCTCGGCGGAGGCGAGCGTCCGCACCCTGCGGATCGGCACGTTCGGGATGGTGCCCGCCGAGGACGCGACCGCCCTCGCGCTCATCCTCACCGAGCTGGTGACGAACGCGGTCGAGCACGGGTTCGTCGGCAGGGAGCGCGGCACCGTCGAGATCGTGGCCGAGCGCAGCGGGGAGCACCTGCGTGCCGTGGTCGCGGACGACGGCGTCGGCATGAGCCCGCACCCGACCGGGCCCAAGAGCCCGATGTCCGGGCTCGGCACGCAGATCGTCGGGACGCTCGTGCGCAACGAGCTGCGCGGCACCATCGACTGGTCGCCTCGCGAGGGCGGCGGGACGCAGGTGATCCTGGACCTGGACCTGCGCGACCGTCGACCGCCGGTCTGACGGACGGGACGGGACATGACGCGACCCCGGCCCTCCGCGGAGGACCGGGGTCGTGGGTCGTCGGGCGCGAGCCTCAGCCGGCGCGGCGGGCCCGGGCGGTGCGGCGCTTGAGGGCGCGGCGCTCGTCCTCGGACAGCCCGCCCCAGACGCCCGCGTCCTGACCGGACTCGAGGGCCCACTTCAGGCAGGTGTCGACGACGGGGCAACGACGGCAGACGGCCTTCGCCTCCTCGATCTGGACCAGAGCCGGACCGGTGTTGCCGATCGGGAAGAAGAGCTCGGGGTCCTCGTCGAGGCAGGCAGCGCGGTGGCGCCAATCCATGGAATTACTCCTCGGGCACGCGGAGAGCCGGACCCGGTGGGGGCGGCTTCAGATGGGATCTCGTGCAGAACGTCCTATGTCTGCTCCAAGCCTCACACGACGGCGCCGAGCACACAAGGGGTTACGCCGAGGTTTCCCGAGGGTGTCATGAGGCGTAGATCACATCACCGGATGCGACATCGTGCCACAGAACCGACGATGCCGGACGCATAGGGTCGGGGAGTGAGCAGCAGCACGCGAGACCGCCCGCCGGCCCCCGCGGCGCCACCGCCGAGCCTGCGCGTCGTCGTGGTCGTCGCCGTCGTGGAGGCGGTGGCGATCGTGGTCCTGTCGGGGTGGGGTGTCGTGCAGCTCGTGACGGGGCAGCAGACCGCCGTGGGTGTCGTCCTGTTCCTCGTCCTCTTCGGCCTTGCGGTCGCCGCGACGCTCGTCGGCTCGGCGCGGGCGCTGTGGGAGGGCCGGCGGACGGGTCGAGCCCCCGTCGCCACGTGGCAGCTGCTCCAGGGCGCGACGGCGCTCGCGGTGCTCCAGGCCACCTCGGCGCCGGCGGCATGGGCGGTGCTGGTGCTCTCCGTCGTGGTGTTCGTCCTGCTGCTCACGCGTCCGGTCGTGGCGTACACGGTCGACCGCTGACGGTCACCGGCGGCGTCGCGTCACGCGAGTGCCACCTGCACCCGCGTCACCTGCCCCGCGACGACGAGCGCGCCGCGCCCCGGCCGGCGCGGGTGCAGAGGGTAGAGAGCCGGGGCGAGGTCGCAGCCGGCGACGTCGGCGGACCCGGCTGAGCCGGGGGCCAGGACGACCAGGGTCGCGCTCGCGCGCAGCAGGGCCAGGAGGCCCCGGTAGGCCGACGCGACGCGGTCGGTCCGCGCCGCGACGACGACGCACGGCACGCCGGGCCTGCCCTCCTCCGCGGCCTCGACCCACGAGGTCAGCACCTCCTCGACGGCCGGGCGGCGGCGCAGCAGGAGCTCCACGTCGTCGACCACGACGACCGCGGGCGCCCGGACGCGCGCAGCATCGAGGGGTGGGGCGGTGCCGGCGTGCCCGTGCGCGCCGATCACCGCGAGCACGTCGGCGGGGTCGTCGTGCACCGGGTGACCGGCGCGGCGCAGGCCCTGGACGACGGTCCGCAGGGTGGTGCTCCGACCGGAGGACGGCGGGCCCACGACGACGACCGCGGGCTGCAGGGGGAGCCGCACCGGGCGGGCGTCGTCACCGCCGACGCCCAGGAGCGGTCCGAGGGCGACGTGGTCGCGCGGGGCCGCGCCGAGCGGCGGCGGTGCCTGCGCGGTGACGAGCGACGGCGGCACCCCGGAAGGGGAGGCCACGTCCGCGAGCCGCACGACCGGCGGCAGAGGGACGATCCGCAGGGCCTCGGGTCGACAGGGGTCCGGACGCGCCGGGTGGGGCGGACGTGCCGGCAGCACGACCTGGCAGAGGCGCGGTGGGTGCGCGGCGCCGCCCGCCGGCGGAAGGTGCACGCCGCGCCCCGGTGGGCCGCCCGCGGACCAGAGGGTCCGCGGCACCCCCAGCGCGAGGGCGTCGTGCACGTCGTCCACGCGCAGCACGAGCCGCTCGGTGACGTGGCGGAGCAGCCCGTGCGCCTCGCCGGGCAGCGCGCTCACGGCGACGGCCACGCCGCACGCCCGGGCGTCCCGCAGGACCCGGTCCAGCAGCTCGGCTCCGGGGGCCCGCGGCAGGAGGTCGAGGGACCTGACCACGCCGGCCGCGTCGTCGATGCACAGCACCGTCGCCGACCCCTCGATGGTCCGTCGCCCCCCGTCCGCGCCGAGGTCTGCGTCGCCGGCCCCCGACGCGGCGGGAACGACCGGCCGGAGGAGGGTCGTGAGGAGGGTGAGCACCCGCGCCGGGTCGTCCGGCCCGACCACCGTGCCCAGACCCGGGTGCCCAGCCAGCGTCCTCCAGACCTCCGCCGACCCCGCCGTGACGACGTGGACCGCCGAGCCGCCCGCCAGAGCACCCGCCGCCACAGCGCGCAGCGTCGTCGTCCGCCCGGACCGGGCTCCGCCCACGACGGCGAGGTGCCCGCGGCGGTCCCAGCCGACGACGTCCCGTGCGCGCCGGTCCGGCAGGTCACGCACCACGAGCGGTAGGGCGGCGTCGCTCCCGGGCACAGGGCCGAGGCCTTCGAGGTCGTGGAGCTCGTCGTGACCCACCACGGCAGGCAGCGGCGGGAGCCACGGTGGTGCCGCCCGGTGGCCGCCCGCGGCGCGATGGGCCGCCGCCACCTCCCCGACGAGGGCGTCCACCACCTCGGCCGACGGCTCGCCGTGCCGCGGACCCCGCACGGGCGCATCGGGCCGGCGCCAGGGCGACCAGGTCGAGAACGGGTCCGCCGCGCGCACGGGGCCGGCCGGCAGCGCGTCGGGGAGCGGGGGCAGGGCCGCCCAGGCCGTCTGGACGAGGTCGGTGCCGGCGCCCGGTCGGCTGAGCACCGCGCGCCCGGGTGTCGCTGCCGTGATGGCGGCGGCGTCCGGCACCTCCACGACGTCGAGGGAGTCGGCGGGGTCGGTGACACGAAGGCACACCCGTAACGGGAGGTTGGCGCGCAGCTGCGCGTCGACGACACCGGACGGCCGCTGGGTGGCCAGCACGAGGTGGACGCCGAGGGAGCGCCCCTGCGTGGCGAGCCGCACCAGCGCCGGGACGAACTCGGGGAGGTCCTCGACGAGCGCACGGAACTCGTCGACGACCACCAGGAGGCGGGCGGGCGGTCGCGGGAGCTCCGCGAGGTCCGTGACGTCGGCCGCGGCGAGGAGCTCTTCGCGGCGCCGGAGCTCGGTGCGCAGTCCCTCGAGGGCGCGGGCCGCCGCCGCCGGCTCGAGGTCCGTGACCATCCCCGCGACGTGCGGCAGGTCCCGCGTCCGCCCGAACCCTGCGCCGCCCTTGTAGTCGAGCAGCACCATCGCGACCTCGTCGGGTGGGTGCGTGAGGGCGAGGGACAGGAGCAGCGACTGCAGGAGCTCGGACTTGCCCGCCCCGGTGGTGCCCGCGATGAGCAGGTGGGGGCCGTCGCGGACGAGGTCGACGTGGACGGTCCCGCGCCCGTCCGCGCCCACCGGCAGGGCGAGCGCTCGCCGCGGCCGCGGCATGGTCCAGGCCCGTCCCACGGCAGCCCGGTCCGTCGGCAGGCCGATGTCGGCGAGGCCGACCAGGGCCGGCAGCTCATCGTCCGCGGTGACCGCGCGCACGCGGCCCGGGCCGGGGGCGGCCGTCGCCGAGCCGTCCGCGGGGTAGCACGGTCCCGCGGCACAGCGTCGTGCGTGACGCTCGGCCCAGTCCTCACCGACGTGGCCGACCTGCACCGTCACCGCAGCGCCGTCAGATCCGCGCAGCACGGCATCGTCCCCGCCGCGGGAGACCTCGAGCACCCACGGGCACCACGCGGGCAGGTCCGACGCGTGCTCCTCCACGAGGAGCAGGGCGGCGCGCGGTGCACGGCGGTCGACCCACCAGCGGTGCAGTGCGGGGCGCCTCGCCGTGCCGTACGCGTCGAGCACCAGGACGCGCCCCTCGCACCCCGCCAGGACCGCCGTCGTCTGCGCGGCCGTGCGCGCCACCCGTGCACCCGGGCCTCCGGACAAGCGGGCGCCGGCCCAGCGCAGCCAGGCCCACCCGGGCCCGGGCGGCAGGAGGGCGGCCAGCGGCAGCGAGCGGTCCGCCACGGCGTCGGCGAGCAGCGCCCGGACCACGCCCGCGACGTGGTCCGCCGGCCCCACGACCGCGAGCCCGCCGTCCGCCGCGAAGGGCCACCACGGCGCCCGCTCCACGGGCCGCCCGGTCCTCCGGGTGCCGGAGAGCGTCCCGTCGACGAGGTACCGATCAGCGGCGTCCGTGCCCGTTGACGTGCCCGTGGACGTCCCCGTGTCCGTGCCCGTGCTCGTGCCGAGGACGATCCGCTCCCGCGCGGCGCGGACGGCTGCGGCCGCCGGATCGGTGAGGGCGCTCCCGGGCGCCGGAGGGCCCACGGGTCCGGCGGACCGCACCCGGTCGGCCGGGGGTCGATCCGTCGCGCCGGCCGCACCCGCCCCGCGGGCCCGCGCGCCGTCGTCCTCGCGGCGCTGGAGGAGCACGGCGAGTGGACCGACGAGGCCCATGACGAGGAAGGCGGGGCTGCGCAGCACCACGGCCAGGACGACGGACCCGACGAGCGGGACGACGACGCCCGGCTGGAGCACCGCGGTCCGCAGGGCCCGGCCGCGGGCCGCGAGCACCGGTCCCGGCGCGCCATCACCGCGGGCGGCGCTCCGACGGCGTCCACCGAGGCGTCGTCGCCACGTCGAACTGGGCGTCGGCTCGTCCGACCCGAGGCGCAGCTCGAGGGTGGACGGCCCGAGCGGGACCCGGTCACCCGGCCGGAGCCGGCGCGGTCGGCCGGTGCCGGTCCGGACCCACCACCGACGCCCCCGCACGCGTCCGGCTGCCCGGTGGGTGACCACCGGACCGGAGGCCGCGACCGCGCGCAGGTCGACGGTCGCGCCCGTCGTGCCGGGTGCGTGCACCTCCCCGGTGGTGGGTCCCGCCACGACGGCGAGGTGCCACGGTGCCCGCGCCGCCGCCTCGCAGCTGTCGACGTGGCGGGGGGCGGTCGTCACGGCGTCCGCCCCGGCGGTCCGGCTGAGGACGGCGCCCGCCACCCACGGCGGAGCCCCGGCTACGTGGTCGTCCGGCAGGACCCGCCCGTCCACCGTGAGGGCGGCGGCGCGCAGGTCCGGCCGGCCGGCGAGGCGTGCCAGCCCGTCCCGGCAGTGCCCGAGCGTGACGCCGTCGGGTACGACGACGTCCCCGCCGGGGTCCAGGGTGAAGCGCACCGGCGCAGCCTCCGGCCGGCGGCGCCCGCTCACGGCGACGGGCCCGCCGCGCCTGTGGACGCGTGACGGGCCCGACGGCACCGGGAGACCTGCGGCTCACTCCACGGCGAGCGCCCGGACCGGCGACGTGCGGGCCGCGGCCCGACCCGGCAGCACCGACGCCAGGAGGCCCGCGACGACCGCCGACACGAGGACAAGACCCAGGTGCAGCCAGGGGACCTCGTACGTCACCGGCCCGACGCTCCCCAGCACCGTGGCCGCACCGGCCCACCCGTACAGGAGACCCAGCACCGCGCCGACGGTCGCGCCGATCGCCGCGATGAGCACGCCCTCGACGGCCAGGGACCCGCGCAGCCTGCCCCGGGTGAGGCCCAGCGAACGCAGCGTCGCGGACTCGCGCCGCCGCTCGAGGACCGACAGGGACAGGGTGTTCGCCACGCCGATCACCGCGATCACGACCGCGGCGCCGAGCAGCCCGACGACGACGGCGAGGAACGCGTCGACGACCTGCTCGTACCGCACGCGCTCGAGCGCGGCACCGGAGACGATCACCGGGGTGTCCGACAGGGCGTCCTGGACGTCCGCGACCACGCGGGCCGGCGGGGCGTCGTCGGCGAACCGGACCCACGCCTCCGTCGGGGCGGCGACCCCGGCGACCGCCTCGAGCGTCGCCGGGGTGAGGAGGACGACCTCCGGGAGGTCCACCACGACGGCGCGCGCCACGACGACGTCGTCGGCCGCCGGAGACGCGCCCTCCGCGTCCGCCGCCGCTCCGACCTGCGCCGCCGCCTCGGGCGCCAGCCGCAGCTCGTCGCCGTCGGAGATCCCGACCGACGCCGCGAGACCCGACCCGATGATCACGGTGTCGTCGGTGAGCCCGGATGCCTCCTCGGACGCCCTCAGCACGGCCGTCAGCGCCGTCGGCTCGACGGCTGTCGCCTGCCACCCGAGCACCGACGCGCCCTCGGTGTCGCGCAGCTCGACGCCCCCGTGGGAGACCGCTGCGACGGCGTCGACGCCGTCCACGGCCCCGACCGTGGTGAGCACGCGCGGGTCGAGCGCACCCTGCGTCGACGACCCCGCGGCCACGGCGAGGTCGACGGGGTACTGCGCGTCGAGCTCGGCCGCGAGCGACGTCCGGGCACTGGCGGCCCCCGTGCTCATCATCGCGACGAGCGTCACCCCGATGAGCAGCGCCGAGCTCGTCGCGGCGGTCCGGCGCGGGTTGCGCACGGTGTTCGCCGCGGCGAGCCGGGCGGTCGGTCCCGCGCGGCCCAGGAGGCGTCCGGCGCCCCGTGCCACCGCCGGCGCCCACACGGCCGCGCCGACGAGCACGCCGACGAACGACACGGCACCGCCGAGCACACCCGCGGCGAGGGCGACCACGGGACCGATCTCCGCAGCCGCGAGGGCGGCACCGGTCAGCAGCAGACCGCCGCCGACGGCGAGCAGCGTCGCGAGCGCCAGGCGGGCACGACCGGCCCGGCGGCCCTCGACGGGGTCGACCGGACGCAGGGCGGCGAGGGGGGCGACCCGGGTGGCGGCGCGGGCGGGCGCCAGGGCCGCCGCGAGCGTCACCGCGGTCCCCACGAGCACCGGCACGAGCACCGCCGCGGGGGTCACCGTGATGACGTCGGGCAGGGGTACGTCGAGCCCGGCGGCGCCCACCACCGACAGGGTCACCTGCGTCAGCCCCAGGCCCACGAGCACGCCGACGACCGACGCGGTCAGCCCGAGGATCGCCGCCTCGACGAGGACGGAGCGGCGCACCTGGCCACGGTCTGCCCCGACGCAGCGGAGCAGCGCCAGGGTCCGCGTCCGCTGCGCGACGAGCACCTGAAAGGTGTTCGCGATGACGAGCGCCGCGACGAGCAGGGCCACCGCCGCGAAGGCGAGGACGACGGCGGTCAGCGCGTCCTCGCCGCCGGTCAGCTCGTTCACCGTCAGCGCCGCCTGCTCCTGCTTCGTGCGCACGACGACCCCCGGCGCCGCGTCGGCGAGGTCGGTCGCGACCGCGGTCGGGTCGCTCCCGGCCTCCACGACGACGACGGCGCTGCGGTACCCGGGCTCCTGGCCGACCGCGTCCGCCTCCTCGGCGAGCCATCCGCGTGCGTCCTCCGGGTGGACGACGACGGCGCCTGAGGACCCCGTGAAGCCTCCCGTCGGGTCCTCGGTGAGGCCGGTGACGGCGATCTCCTGGGTAAAGGTCGTCCACGATCCGGCGTCGCCATCCGCCGTGCCGCCGTCGTCCGGGGCGGCGGGCGCGTTCGTCGGCGTCCACACCTCGCGTGCGAGCGTCACGGTGTCGCCGACGCCCACCTGCAGGCGCTCGGCGAGCGGCGCGGGCAGCGCCACGCCCCCGGGCGCGTCGGGCAGGTCGCCCTCGACGAGCTCCTGGACCTCCAGGCGCGGGTGCGACGCGCGGACGGTCGCCTCCGGGTACACGTCCGCCGCCGCGCTGCTGAGCTGCACCCACAGCGGTGCGCGGCCGTCGAGGGCCTCGACGCCGGTGATCTCGGCCAGTCGCGCGACGTCGTCCTCCGACAGCTGCTCACCCTCGGCGCTGACGACGAGGTCGGCGTCGGCGTAGGAGGCGGAGACGGCGTCGTAGGTGGTCCGGGTCATGACCGCACCCGCGACGAGCGTCGCGGCGACGAACGCGGTGCCGATGACGATGGCGATGCCGGCCGCGGTGAGGCGGCCGAGGCTGAGGCGCATCTGCGCCAGGGTCAGGCGCAGCATCAGCGCACCGCCGCGTCGTCGAGCGGCCGCAGGGCGTCGAGGCTCGTCAGGACGGCGTCGGGCGTCGGGTCGGAGATGTCCCCGGCGATCCGGCCGTCGGCCAGGAGCAGGACGCGGTCGGCGTACGCGGCCGCCGTCGGGTCGTGCGTGACCATGATCACGGTGCTGCCGAGCTCACGGACGGAGCGGCGCAGGAAGCTCAGCACCTGGGCCCCCGCACGGGAGTCCAGGTTGCCGGTCGGCTCGTCCGCGAAGACGACCTCCGGCCGGTGCACGAGGGCGCGGGCGATGGCGACGCGCTGCTGCTGGCCGCCGGACAGCTCGGCCGGACGGTGGCTCAGCCGGTCCCGCAGCCCCAGGACGTCGACGAGGGTGTCGACCCAGGCGTGGTCCACGGGGGCGCCGGCCAGCTCCAGCGGGAGGAGGACGTTCTGCTCCGCCGTGAACATCGGCAGCAGGTTGAAGGACTGGAAGACGAACCCCACCCGGTCCCGCCGCAGGTGCGTCAGGGAGCGGTCGTCGAGGCCGGTCAGCTCGGTGAGCCCGAGGTGCACCGTGCCGGACGCCGCCGTGTCCAGTCCGGCGAGCAGGTGCATGAGCGTGGACTTGCCGGACCCCGACGGTCCCATGATCGCCGTGAAGGCGCCGCGCTCCACGTCGACGTCGACGGCATCGAGCGCGCGCACGGCGGCCTCGCCCTGGCCGTAGACCTTGGTCAGGGCGCGGGCCCGGACGGCGGTCCGGTCGGCGTCGGCGGGGGTGCCTGTCGGGCTGCCGGTCCGGCTGCTCGTGGCGGTGCTGGGCGGGTGGGTCACGGTCGCTCCTCGGTCGTGGCGGTACACCCCGACGCTAGGGACCGGCCGACCGCGGTCGCGTCCGGCAGGGGCATGGTCCGCGGGGCGCGGGCCTCCGCCCTGGGGTGGACCGGTCGGCGCCGTCCGCGACCCCGGGGGACGAGCGAGGGACGTCGTCGGTCGGAGGGCCGGTCAGGCGCCGGGGCGTACCAGGCCGCCCTCGTGCGCGGCGACGACGGCCTGCACCCGGTCCCGCACGCCCAGCCTCGCGAGCACGCGCCCGAGGTGCGCCTTGACGGTCGCCTCGGCGACGAAGGTGCCGCGTCGGGCGGAGGTGCGAGGTCGCCCGCCGCACGTCCGGGGTCGTGAAATGCCCTGTGGCAGCATGTGCGCCATGACGCGCGTTCTCCTGGCCGAGGATGACCCGGCGGAGCGTGTGGACGATCACGGTCCGCTCGTCGGAGGCTCCCAGGATGACCTGTCGGAGGAGCTGCACCACCCGCGTCGCACCATCGAGCAGCTCACAGGCGTCTGAGCCTCGTGAGAGAAGGCCGATCTCCCCGCAGCGAGACAGGACGGGGAACGGAGCCACCGGGTCGCACGCCGCGTCCACGAGGGGTCGGAGACGAGCCGGCCGCGCACGTCGTGGGAACCACGGACGACGTCCTGCGGCCCCGCGAGGAAAGCGTGGCTGACGACAGGAACTCGATGCGCTGGGGAGCGGGCCCTCGTTCGGGCTCCGCCGTACTCCCAGCCAGGGGGCTGGAGTCGTTGACCCCTCTCTGGCGCAGGAGCTGGCCCCTCGTCCTCGTCGCAACGCTGTCCGTCCTCTTCGTCACCTACCACGTGGCACAGCACCGTCCGCTGTCGCCGGTGGACGAACACGTGTATCTCGACTACCTGGAGAAGCTGCCCGAGCAGATCGTGGTCCGGCGCGGCGAGCCGATCGGCGACTACACCAAGCGCCAGATCGACTGCCGCGGGTTCATCTTCAGCCGAGCTGCCGATCCTGAGCGCTGCGGCGCGGAAACGGTCGGCGAACCCGCCTCCTACCCGCGGAACGGCCTCAGCGGCGTGGACATCTACAGCCCCGCCTACTTCGTCCTGACCTGGATGGCTGCACAGCCCTTCCGATGGATGGGCCTCGACCTGCTCACTGCGGCGCGGATGGCCGGCGCCCTGTGGCTTGCGACAGCGGGCGGCCTGACCTATCTCGCGGCCCGTCGCCTGACAGCGTCGCCCGTCGTCGCCCTCATACCGCCTGTCCTGATGATCTTCTCGCTCCCCGCCTGGTGGTCCACGACCTTCATCTCGACCGACGCCGCACTGCTCGTCAGCGGAGCGGCGCTTGCGCTCGGCGCCCTGAGGTTTCTCCAGGGTGTGGGCTCCGGACGGACGCTCGTGATCCTGAGTTCGCTGGGCGTCGCGCTGAAGTTCCAGAACGCGTTCGTGGTCCTCGCCGTAGCCGCCGGACTCCTGATCGCCCGACGCCTGCGAGCGCTGCCGGCCCCGCCGACCTCATCGCCAGCCGCGATCGCCCGCCGCGTGGCCAAGGATGGGGCACTCCCTTCGGCCATGCTTCTCGCCGCGCTGGCGACGCAGGTGATCTGGATGCTGGTCCGCTCGAGCATCGAACCTGTAGGTCCGTCGAACCCGTCTCCGAGTGATCCCTTGACACTCCGCGCCCTCAGCGACGAGGCCGTCCGGCCACTCACGCGACTCATGGACGGCTCGATCGGGCCGGAGCACATGAACGGCATCAGTGCGTTCCTTGCGGTGACCGGTGGCATCGTGGTCCTCGCCGGCGTGCTGGCCCACTCAGCGGACGCTTCGCGACGTCCTTCGCGCGCCCTCGCCCTAGGCGTCCTCGTCGCGGCCACCACGATGGGTCCAGCCGTCGCCATAGCGACCCATCTGGCTGAAGGCATCTACTTCCCCCTTCCGTCGCGATATTGGATGTCGCTCCTACCCCTGGCCCCTGACGATCGCGGTGCTCCACCTGGCCGAGAGCCGGCTGTGGCGGTGGGCACTGACGGCCTTCGCACTCCTGGCGGCTTTCTCCGCACCCCTCCTCGGGCAGTAGCCGCAGATCTACCGGAGCTCCCGCTGTCTTCGGTCCAGGACGAGTCACGGACGAGCACGCGGGAGCCACGAGGATGCCTCGTGGCGACAGGACGAGCGAGGGGCGTCGTCGGTCGGAGGGCCGGTCAGGCGCCGGGGCGTACCAGGCCGCTCTCGTACGCGGCCACGACGGCCTGCACCCGGTCCCGCACGCCCAGCTTCGCCAGCACGCGCCCGACGTGCGTCTTCACGGTCGCCTCGGCGACGAAGAGGTCACGACCGATCTCGGTGTTGGACCGACCGCGCGCCATGAGCACGAGCACCTCGCGCTCGCGGTCGGTGAGGTCGTCGAGACCGGGGTGCGGCGGGGCGTCGTCGGCGGGCAACGCGGTGACGAGGTGCTCCAGCAGGCGGCGCGTCGACGACGGCGCGATGACGGCGTCCCCGGCGTGGACGGTCCGGATCGCCGCGAGCATCTCCTCCGGCGGGGCGTCCTTGAGGAGGAACCCGCTCGCGCCGGCGCGGATGGCGGACAGGACGTACTCGTCCAGGTCGAAGGTCGTCAGGACGATGACACGGACGGGGGCGGGCGTGACGTCGCCCGCGGTCAGGCGCGCCGTCGCCTCGAGGCCGTCGACGTGCGGCATGCGCACGTCCATGAGGACCACGTCCACGGGCACCACGGCCAGGCGCCGCAGCGCCTCCGCGCCGTCGCCCGCCTCGACGACGACCTCGAGGTCCGGCTGCGAGTCGATGACCATGCGGAAGCCCGCACGGACGAGCTGCTGGTCGTCGACGAGCGCCACGCGCACCGGACCGCTCGCGGGCGCCTCGGGTGTGGCGCCGACCTGGCCGCTGGGGGTGGGCGGGGTGGTCACGTGATCGCCTCCTGGCGGGCCGGCACGGGGATCTCGGCGCGGACACGGTAGCCGCCACCGGGGCGCGGGCCGACGGCAAGGGTCCCGGACAGCATCACGGCGCGCTCCCGCATGCCGACGACGCCCTGCCCGCCACCGTCGGGCACGACGGCGGCTCCGCGGCCGTCGTCGGTGACCTCCAGCACGAGCGACTCCTCGCGCCACTGGAGCAGGACGGTGACCGTGACGTCAGGCCCCGCGTGCTTGAGGACGTTGGTGAGGGACTCCTGCGCGATCCGGTACACGGTCAGGCCCGTCCCGGGCGGCAGCGGCCGGGGCGTGCCGAGCCGCGCCAGCGACACGTCGGTCCCGCTCCCGCGGACCTGCTGGACCAGGGCCGCGATGTCCTCGACGCCGGGCTGCGGTGCGAGCCCGGCACGGGCGCCCGCCACGACCGGGGCGCCTGTGGCCGGCGTGCCGGCGTCCGCGCCGGTGCGCAGAACGCCCAGGAGACGCCGCATGTCGCCGAGCGCTGCCCGGCCCGTCTCGGCGATGGTCGCGAGGGAGCGCTGCGCCGCGCCGGGGTCGTGCTCGGCCGCGTACCTGCCACCGTCGGCCTGCGCGATGATCACGGACAGCGAGTGCGCGACGATGTCGTGCATCTCCCGCGCGATGCGTGCGCGCTCCGCGGCCGTGGCGATCTGCGCCTGCTGGTCGCGCTCGACCTCCAGCCGGGCGGCGCGGTCGACCAGGGCGTCGATGCGCTCCCGGCGGGCGCGGCGGACGAGGCCGTACGCGAAGACCGTCGAGGAGGTGAGCAGCACGAGGAAGGAGACGATCGCCGCGGCGGTGATGTCCTGGACGAACGGGCCGAGGTCCGAGACGAGCAGGACCCCCACGAGCCCCGCGCCGACGAGCGTGCCGCCGAACGCCGTCCGGTACGCCCAGACGGGGCCGTGCACGGTGACCGAGTACAGGGCGAGCAGGACGAGCAGGTCCGCCGGGAAGACGACGACGACGCCCAGCAGCAGGTGCACGAGGGCCGCGGAGAACACCACGGCGGCTGAGAGCGCGGGGCGGACGCGCCGCCACACGACGGCGATGCTCATGACGACGGCGGCGGCGATGGCGACGGGGCGGTTGTCGAGGACGCCGAGGAGGCCCGCGGACGCGGGGACCACGACCAGCAGGAGCCCGACGGCGGTGAGGGCGTCGACCGCGAGGCGGTGCTCCTCGTCCCACGCGGAGACGCGTTCCCACCAGCGCATGGTCGCCAGAGTAGGCCGCACGCGTCACCGCGACGTCAGCCCGGGGGCGGAGTCGGGACCGTCGCGGGTGCGACGGTGGACGGAGCCGCTGCCCCGTCGTCGTATCCGCCCGGCCACGTCCTCCTCGCCGGCGGCGCGCTGTGGCAGCATGTGCGCCATGACGCACGTTCTCTTGGCCGAGGATGACCCGGCCATTGCCGAGCCCTTGGCCCGGGCGCTGGGCCGCGAGGGCTACGACGTCGTCGTGCAAGGCACGGGTCAAGGGGCGATCGACGCGGCGCCGCAGGCGGACGTCGTCATCCTGGACCTCGGGCTGCCGGACATGGACGGTCTCGACGTCGCGCGGTGGATCCGCAGCCAGGGTCTGAGCACCCCCGTGCTCGTCCTCACCGCGCGGGCGGACGAGGTCGACCTCGTCGTCGGCCTCGACGCGGGCGCGGACGACTACGTGACCAAGCCGTTCCGCCTCGCGGAGCTGCTCGCCCGCGTCCGGGCGCTGCTGCGCCGGACCAACGCCGACGGCACCGAGGACGAGGAGCTCGTCGCGCAGGACGTCCGCATGGACCTGGCCGCGCACCGCGCCTTCCAGGGCGACCGCGAGCTGCACCTGACGGCCAAGGAGTTCGACCTCCTGCGGGTCCTGGTCAAGGAGGCCGGGTCGGTCGTCGGGCGCGACACCCTCATGCGCCAGGTCTGGGACTCGGACCCGACCGGCTCGACCAAGACCCTCGACATGCACGTGTCGTGGCTGCGCCGCAAGCTCGGCGACGACGCCAACGCGCCGCGGTACATCTCCACGGTGCGGGGCATGGGCTTCCGGTTCGAGACAGCCCGCGGCTGACGGCGGCCTGAGGTGCGCCGTCGCGTCGTCCAGGCGACCGTCGCCGCCGTCACCGTGGCGGTCGTCCTCCTCGGCATCCCGCTCGCCTTCTTCAGCGCCCAGCTGGTGCGGGACGGCGAGCTGCGGGACCTCGAGCAGCGGGCCGTCAACCTCGCGCGCGGGGTGGAGAACCGCCTGACTGCGGACCGGGAGATCACCGACGACCTGCTGGAGTTCTACGTCGGCGGCGGGGAGCGGGGGAGTCTTCCCGCGTCGGTGTCCGTCGTGACGCCGTCGGGCGAGCGGTTCCGCGCCGGCGAGCCGATCGAGGGCCGCGCGTACCCGGAGGTCGAGTACACCGAGTCCGGCGCCGTCGTGCTCCTCTCCCTGTCCTACTGGGACGTGTTCTGGCGCACCGCGCGCGCGGTGGCCCTCGTCGTCGTCGCGTCGGTGATCGCCGTCGCGGCGGGGGTCTCGGTCGCGCTCTGGCAGGCGCGCCGGCTCGCGGCGCCGCTGGTCTACCTCGCGGCGAGCGCCGAGCAGCTGGGCGCCGGCCAGGTCCGCCCGCGGCTGGAGCCCTCTGGCGTGGAGGAGATCGACCTCGTCGCCGCCGAGCTCGCCCGCTCCGCGGACCGCATGGCCGGGCGCCTCGCGGCGGAGCGGCAGTTCGCGTCCGACGCCTCGCACCAGCTCCGCACCCCGCTCACCGCCCTGTCGATGCGCCTCGAGGAGATCTCGCTGGCGACCGAGAAGGAGGAGATCCGGGAGGAGGCGCGCATCTCGCTCGAGCAGGTCGAGCGGCTCGTCACGGTCGTCGACGACCTCCTCACGCGCTCCCGGCGGGCGCAGGGCGGCACGACCGAGGCGGTGCACCTCCTCGACGTCGTGCGCCAGCAGGAGGAGGAGTGGGAGCGGCCGTTCCGCACCGCCCGGCGTCGCCTCGTCGTGGAGGTGCCCGACGACGTCGCGGTGCTCGCGACCCCCGGCGCGCTCGCGCAGGTGCTCGCGACGCTCCTGGAGAACTCCCTCGTGCACGGCGACGGGACGACGACCGTCCGGGCGCGGCCCGCGAACACGCAGGGCGCCGTCGTCATCGAGGTCGCCGACGAGGGCCCCGGGGTGCCGGACGAGATCGCCCCGCGCATCTTCGAGCGCGAGGTGACGTCCGGCCGCGGCACCGGGTTGGGGCTGGACGTCGCGCGGGACCTGGTCGCGGCCGACGGCGGCCGGCTCGAGCTCGCGCAGCGCCGTCCGCCGGTGTTCGCGATCTTCCTGTCCGCGGTGCCGCGGACGCTCGACCCGAACGTCGTGCTCCCGCGCGGTGCGCTGGTGCCGAGCGGCTCACGCGGCCGACGCCGTCGCCGCCGTGACCGCAACCGTTGACAGTGGCCGATCAGGCGCGCGCGGGGTCGCCGTCAGCCGCTGCCGCGGGTAGGTCGTGCGGCACCGGCGCCGCGGTGACGCCCGTGAAGACGAGGCGCCGGTACGCGACGTACCGGAACGCCGTGCCGAGGGCGAGCCCGACGACGTTCGCCGCGATGTTGTCCGCCAGGGGCGAGGTCAGACCGAGGACGTAGTGCGAGAACGCGAGGCAGCTCACCGCCACGAGCATCCCGCCGACGTTGACGACGGCGAACACCACGAGCTCGCGCCGCGGGGACTTCGTGCGGCGTGCTGAGAACGTCCAGTAGCGGTTGCCGAGCCAGGCCACCACGGTCGCGACCGCCACGGACAGCACCTTGGCGGTGATCGGCCGGTCCTCGAGGAGCTGGCCCGGGCCGTAGCGCAGGAGGTTGAAGAGGCCGACGTCGACGACGAACGCCACGGCACCCACCGAGCCGAAGCGTGCCAGCTCCAGGGCGCGGTTCCTCATGCCGACACCGTAGATGCCCGCCGCACCCCAGGCACCGCCACGCCCGCCCCCGCTGATCCTGAGACCGCCGCGCCCGCCTGCGTAGCCCCGCCACCCCCACTCCCGGCACCCCGCCCTCGCGTCCGCGCCCCAGCGGCCCTCGCTGCGGCACCGCCGTCGCCGTTATCGACCTCTCGGCGTTCCACGTCGCAGAAATGTCGAAGACGGCGATGCTCGGGACGGTGCGAGCGTGCGAGCGGACCGGGAGCGGGTGGTGAGAGCGGGCGGCGGACGCGGCCGGTGGGCGGGGGCGGGCGTTGTTACGCTCGGCGCTCGTGACGGCACCCGTGGTGGCAGTGATCGGCGGTGGGCAGCTCGCCCGCATGATGAGCCCCGCGGCGACGGCGCTCGGCGTCGGCCTCCGGGTGCTCGTGGAGGATGCCGGCACGGCGGCGGCGCAGGTCGTCGTCGACGCGCCCGTCGGTCACCCTGCGGAGGGATCGCCGGTCCTCGACCTCGTCACCGGTCCGCCGACCGCCGCGGTCCTCACCTTCGAGCACGAGCACGTCCCCGCCGACGTCCTCGCGCGGGTGGAGGCGCTGGGCGTGCCGGTGCGTCCCTCGGCCGAGGCGCTGCTCCACGCCCAGGACAAGATCGCCATGCGCCGTCGGCTGACCGCGCTCGGGGTGCCGTGCCCACGCTGGGCCGAGCTGCCCGACCGAGCCGCGCTCGAGGCGTTCCTCGCCGAGCTGGGGGGCGAGGCGGTCGTCAAGACGGCCCGCGGCGGCTACGACGGCAAGGGCGTCAGGGTGGTCCGCTCCGCCGACGACGTCGCGGACTGGTTCGAGGCCGCGGCCGACGGCGGCCCGGCGCTGCTCGCGGAGGAGAAGGTGCCGTTCGTGCGCGAGCTGGCCGTGCTCCTGGCGCGCCGCCCGTCGGGGGAGTGCCGGACGTGGCCGGTCGTGGAGACGGTGCAGCGGGACGGCGTGTGCGCCGAGGTCGTGGCCCCGGCGCCCGGGCTGGACCCGGCGGTGGAGGAGGCGGCCGTCGCCGCCGCGCTGCGTGTCGCCGAGGGCGTCGACGTCACGGGCGTGCTCGCCGTGGAGATGTTCGAGGTCGCGCCGACGGACGACGGCGAGCCGCGCGTCGTCGTCAACGAGCTCGCGATGCGCCCCCACAACTCCGGGCACTGGACGATCGACGGCTCGGTGACGAGCCAGTTCGAGCAGCACCTGCGCGCGGTCCTGGACCTGCCGCTGGGTGAGACCGCGGCGCGCGAGTCCTGGACGGTCATGGCGAACGTGCTGGGCAGCTCCCTGGAGCGGCTCACCGACGCCCTGCCGGAGGTGCTCGGGTCGGACCCGGCGGCCAAGGTGCACCTGTACGGCAAGGGCGTGCGGCCGGGACGCAAGCTCGGCCACGTCACGGTCAGCGGTGAGGACCTGGAGGACGTGCGCGCGCGGGCGACCGCCGCGGCCGCGCGGCTGCGCGGTGAGTGACCGACGCCCCGGCGGCCTGCCGGAGCCCGTGGAGAGGACGCGACGATGACGGAGCAGCCGCTGGTCGGGGTGGTGATGGGGTCGGACTCCGACTGGCCCGTCATGGAGGCCGCGGCCCAGGCCCTGGAGGAGTTCGCCGTGCCGCACGAGGTGGACGTCGTCTCCGCGCACCGGATGCCGCAGGACATGGTCGACTACGGGCGCACCGCCGTCTCCCGCGGCCTGCGGGTGCTCGTCGCCGGCGCCGGGGGTGCCGCGCACCTGCCGGGGATGCTCGCGGCCGTGACGCCGCTGCCCGTCATCGGCGTGCCCGTGCCGCTCGCGCACCTGGACGGCATGGACTCCCTGCTGTCCATCGTCCAGATGCCCGCCGGCGTGCCGGTCGCCACGGTGTCCGTCGGCGGGGCGCGCAACGCCGGCCTGCTCGCCGTGCGCATCCTCGCGGCCTCCGACGCCGCGCTCGGCGAGCGGCTGCGCGCCGACATGGTCCGGTTCCAGGAGGACCTGCGCGCCCAGGCCCAGGCGAAGGGGGAGCGGCTGCGGGCGCGGCGTCGCGGGACGGGCACGGGCTTCAGCGTCTGAGAGGTCCACCCCTGCTCGGGAGGACGCCTCTGCGGTGAGCCGTGGCCGGCCGCCGGGGCCGGGCGCTGGGCGGGCGTGATCATCGCTCCTCGCTTATGGTCACGGAATGGTAACGACGCGCCCCTCTGCTCTCGGCGCGCCCGGGCGGACCGCCCAGGGCGCCGGGAAGGTCCGGCCCGCCGACACCCGCACACCCACGGACGGGCGGAGCACCGCGGCGCCGTCGTCGGCCGGCGGGACGAGCGGGGGCACGGGCGGGACGGGCGCGCGCGACCGGATGTACGCCCTGGACGGGCTCCGCTTCGCGGCCGCCGCCGGGGTCGTGCTGTACCACTTCACCGCACGGTGGCACCGGGGCTGGGGCGAGGCGCCCGGTGAGGTCTTCCCCGTGCTGGGGCACGTGGCGACCTACTTCGCGCTGGCGCCGGAGCTGTTCTTCGTGGTCTCGGGGTTCGTGATCCTCTGGACCGCGTGGGGCCGGTCCGTCCCCGCGGTCGCGGCGTCCCGCCTGGCCCGCATCTACCCGGCGTACTGGGCGGCGCTCGCGCTGACGAGCGGGCTGCTCATGTTCCTGTGGCGGGACGGCAAGCAGATCTCGTGGGGCGAGGTCGCGGTCAACGCGACGCTGCTGCAGGAGGTCCTCGGCGTGCGGCACGTCGACGGCGTGTACTGGACGCTGTGGGTCGAGCTCCGGTTCTACCTGCTCATCGTGCTGCTCGTCGCGATCGGCCTGACCCGCAACCGCGTGCTGGCGTTCGCCGGGCTGTGGCCGGCCGCCGCCGTGCTGGTGGGCTGGGCCGACGTCCCCGTGCTCGACACGCTGCTCATCAGCCAGTACGCGCCGCTCTTCGCCGGCGGGATGCTCCTGTACCTCCTGTACCGCGACGGGCACGCGCGGCTGCCGTGGGTGCTCCTGGCCGGCAACGTCGTCCTCGCGGTGCACACCGTCGTCCCGGCGCAGATGCGCTCGCTGAGCAAGAACACCGTGTTCGAGCCGAACCCGTGGATCCTCGCCGCCGTGACCGTCGGGTGCTTCGTCGCGGTCGGGGCGGTCGCGCTGACGCGCCTCAAGCGGATCTCGTGGGCGCCGCTGGCGGCACTCGGCGCGCTGACGTACCCGCTGTACCTCGTGCACGAGTTCTGGGGCTGGTGGGCGATCGACCGGCTGTCCCCGGTGCTGCCGCCGTGGGTCGTGCTGGGCGTCGCGATCACGCTCGTCGTCGCGCTCGCGGCGGCGCTGCACCACGCGATCGAGAAGCCCACGACGCCGCGGGTCCGGCGGTGGCTCGAGCGGACGCTGACTGCGTGGGCCGCGGCCCGCGCGGCGGGTCAGGCGCCCGGCACCCCGCCGACGACGCCGGGCGGCAGCGACCCGTCCCGGATCCCGGCCCAGAGCTCCGCGTTGCGCGCGTCGTCGAGCTGAACCGCCGAGCCCACGCCGCCGGGCCGGTAGTCCAGGCTCAGCAACCACGGCGTCCCGGTGATGCCCTCCGGCCCCGTGGCGCTGCGGAAGGCGAGCGCGAGGCGGCCGAGGTCGACGATCCCGGTGCCCTCGGACGTGGTCAGCGCGTCGGTGCCCGCGCGGACGAGGGAGACCTGCTTGCCCGGTGAGACGAGCACGCCGGGGTCGGTGACCGCGCCCGTGATCGCGCCGATGACCTGCTGCTGCCGCTGGGTCCGTCCGATGTCGCCGTTGGGGTCGGCGTAGCGCATGCGCGAGAAGGCCAGCGCGGTGCTGCCGTCCACGACCTGGCAACCCGGCTGCTCCCAGACCAGGCCGCTCAGCTCGTCGTAGACCGGGTAGTCCAGGCACAGCTCCACGCCGCCGACCGCGTCCACGACCCCCTCGACACCCGTGAACCCGACCTCGACGTAGTGGTCCACCGTCAGGCCGGTCATCTGCTCGACGGTGCGCACCAGCAGCGCGGGACCGCCCCACGAGAAGGCCGCGTTGAGCTTGTTCGCCCCGTTGTCCGGGATCTCGACGTAGGCGTCACGCGGCAGGCTGATGAGGGCCGCGGGACCGGACGCCGGGTCGTGCAGCAGCATGATCGTGTCCGTGCGGGCACCCTCGGTGCCGTCCTCGATGCCCGCATCGGCCCGCGAGTCCGACCCGGCCAGCAGGTACGTGACCCCCGGCGTGTCCGGGGCGCCGGAGAGCGCCTCGACGTGGGCGATCCGTCCGTCGGCCCAGAGGGCCAGCCCGATCGGCCAGGCCAGGAGCAGGACGACGACGATCGCGACCACGGCGGCGAACGGACGACGACGTCGCCGTCGGCGCGGGGGTGGTCCCGCGGGCACGGCGGTACCGGCTGGACCGCGCGGCGTCGTCGGACCGGCGGGGCGGGCGCCGGCCGCACCTCCGGCCACAGGCCGTGCACCGCTCGCCGCACGTGGCTGCGGTCGGGACCCGGGTGCGACGGTCGGCGGGAGGCCCTGCCGCCCGGGGCCTGCTGCGCAGCCCCGGCCGGTCGGGCGGTGGCGGCCGGGGGCGTGGACGGGCGGGGTGCTGCCGGTCGGGAGGCGGGCGATCGGCCTGCGCTCGTCGGAGCGCCGTCGCCGACGACGATCGGGTCGCCGGCGTCGCTGCGCGGGGACCGGGCAGCGCGCGGTGCGAACGACGGCGGTGTGGCGCCGCTGCGGGGCCGGGGCGTCGCCTGGTCCTCGGGCCGGATGCTCCGGCGGGGCGGCGGCGTGCGGTCGCCGCCGTTCTTCTCCGGTGCCACGTCAGCCGCAGACCGCGGGGTCGATGTCGGCGGGGCTGAAGGGGTCCACGCCGGGCGTCGGCTCCTCGGTGGGTGCGGGGGCCGGCTCGGCCGGCGCCGCGGGGTCGGCCGGTTCAGCCGGCTCCGCGGGCTCACCCTCGGCCGGGGGTGCGGGGGGCGGGGCGAGCGCCTCGACCACGGAGCGGTCCTCCGCGATGGCGTCGAAGACGACGTCGGCCTCGTCGGTCCAGACGACCTGGTTCGGGTCGGCCTGGTAGGGCGCGATGGGCACCGTCATGAAGGTGATGTTGCCCGCCGGGATGCCGCGGAGGCTGAAGGCGAGGCCCGCGAGGTTCGGGATGTTGCCGAGGGTCGGGTCCGTGGTGATCGACTGCGTGGCCGCCGTGAGGAACCGGTACAGGGCGGCGGAGTCCGTGAGGATGTTCTTCGACAGGACCTCGGAGGCCGTCGCGGCGAGCAGGCGCTGCTGCCGGCCGAGCCGCCCGATGTCGGAGCCGTCGCCGAGGCCCTCCCCGGTCCGCGCCCGGGCGTAGGCGAGCGCGGTCGGACCGTCCAGCGTCTGCTGGCCGGCACCGAGGTTCAGCCCGGCCTTCTCCGAGCGCAGCGGCTGCTCGATGCACATGGGGATGCCGCCGAGGGCGTCCACCATGTTGATGAAGCCCGCGAAGTCCACGACGAGCCAGCCGTGGACGTAGACGCCTGTGAGCGCCTCGACGGTCCGGATGGTGCAGGCGGCCGCGTCGGAGACCTCGCCGCTCGCCGAGCCGATGGAGAACGCCTCGTTGAACCGCGTCTCGCCGGGGTCGGAGGACGTGCCGTCGGACCGGTCGCACGACGGGATCTCGACGTGGGAGTCGCGCGGGATGGAGATCATCTCCACGCGCTCCCGGTCGGCGGAGATGTGCAGGAGGATCGTCGTGTCGGACCGCATGCCCTCGACGGAGCCGCCGATCTCGGCGTTCTCGCCGTCGCGGACGTCCGAACCCATGATCAGGATGTTGAGGGGCTGACCGGCGTTCGGGTCGTCCGGGTCGACCGGCTCCATCTGGACGGGCCGCTCACCGAGGAGCTCGGTGACGTCGGCCGTGGCGATGTTGCCCTCGATGCGCACATAGGCGGTGGCGGCGCCCGTCGCGCCGAACGAGACCGCAGCCGCGGCGACCAGCGCCGTGCCGCGCGCCAGCGGGTGGCCGCGGAGGGTCCGGGCGTGCCGGGCGCTGCGCGCACGCCGGGGCGCGACATGACGAGGACTCACAGATGACCAGCATAGAGAAGCGCGAGCACCGTCCGGGGCGTGACGTGCGGCGACATGGTGGAGAAGTGATGGAGGAGGAGCTGCACGTCCGCGGCGGGCCGGTCAGCGGCCGAGCTGGGCGTACTTCGCCTCGGTGGCGTCCTTCTGGGGCCGCCACCACGCCTCGTTCGCCCGGTACCACTCGATGGTCGCGGCTAGGCCGTCGCGGAAGCTCCCGTAGCGGGGCGTCCAGCCGAGCTCGTCGCGGAGCTTGGTGGCGTCGATCGCGTAGCGCATGTCGTGGCCGGGGCGGTCGTTGACGTGGTCGTACGCGTCCGGCGACTGGCCCATCAGCTCGAGGATGAGCTCCACGACGGTCTTGTTGTCGACCTCGCCGTCGGCGCCGATGAGGTACGTCTCGCCGATGCGCCCGCGCTCGACGATCGCCCACACCGCGGTGTTGTGGTCCTCGACGTGGATCCAGTCCCGGACGTTCTCGCCGGTGCCGTAGAGCTTCGGCCGGATGCCGTCGACGACGTTCGTGATCTGGCGCGGGATGAACTTCTCGACGTGCTGGTACGGCCCGTAGTTGTTCGAGCAGTTGGAGATCGTGGCCTGCACGCCGAACGAGCGGACCCAGGCGCGCACCAGCAGGTCGCTCGCCGCCTTCGTGGAGGAGTACGGGCTCGAGGGGTTGTACGGCGTCTCGGGCGTGAACTTCGCCGGGTCGTCGAGCTCGAGGTCGCCGTACACCTCGTCGGTCGAGATGTGGTGGTACCGCTTCTCGTGCCGCCGGACGGCCTCGAGCAGGGTGTAGGTCCCGACGACGTTCGTCCGGACGAACGGCCACGGGTTCGACAGCGAGTTGTCGTTGTGCGACTCCGCCGCGAAGTGGACGACGACGTCGGCGTCGGCGACGAGGCGGTCGACCGTCTCGGCGTCGGCGACGTCGCCCTCGACGAGCGTGACCTCCTCGGCGACGGGGGCCAGGCTGGCACGGTCACCGGCGTACGTGAGGGCGTCCAGGACCGTCACGTCGACGTCCGGGCGCTCACGGACGGTCTGGTGGACGAAGTTGGAGCCGATGAATCCGGCTCCGCCGGTGACGAGCAGGCGCACGGTGGATCTCCTCGTTGCGTGGGGGATCTGCGGGTGTCTGGGCACGAGGGTACCGAGGTCGTGGTGGTCGAAGGGCCCGGCGTGGGCACAGGCGGGTCCCGGGTGCCCCGCAGGTACTGTGGTTGCCTGGTCGCTGCGCCGGCCCAGCCGCATCGGGCACCGAGACGACGAGAGGTCCTGCATGATCCACCGCTTGGCACGTGGACTCCGCCTCCTCAGGGAGCAGGGTCCGAGGGCCCTGATCTCCAAGGTCCTCACCGTTCTCCAGCGGAGGTTCCCGGAACCTGCTGTCGACTGCGCGGACGAGATCCGGATGCTGGTGCGCTACGAGGACGCCGCGTCGGTGGACTGGACCCAGGACCCTGCCTGGCGCGCGACGCCCAGGGCCGTCGTGAGCGAGAAGCTCTCGACCGCGTGGCTCATGCACCCGCCGGGGGAGTCCAGCGGAGGGCACCAGAACATCTTCCGCTTCATCAAGTTCCTCGAGGACGCGGGGCACCGCGCGACCGTGTACCTCTACCACTCGGCGGCGCACGACATCGACGCGCCGTACCTCCGGGAGATCATCCGGCGGAGCAGCTCGTACCCGGACGTCGACGCGCGGTTCGTCGCCTATGACAAGCAGCAGGTGGCGCAGGACACGGACATCATCCTGGCGACAGGGTGGGAGACGGCCTACCCGGCCTTCCTCGACCCGTCGACCGCTCGCCGCGCGTACTTCGTCCAGGACTTCGAGCCGGCGTTCTACCCGGTCGGCACCGAGCACACCCTCGCGGAGAACACCTACCGGTTCGGCTTCCACGGCATCACGGCCGGTCGGTGGCTCGCCGCGAAGCTCGCTCGTGACTACGGCATGCCGACCGCCCACTTCGACTTCGCCGCGGACACCAGCACGTACCACCTGACGAACCGGGACCGTCGTCAGGACGTGTTCTTCTACGCCCGACCGGTGACGACGCGACGCGGCTTCGAGCTCGGCGTCCTCACGCTGGAGCACCTGGCGCGCCTGCGGCCGGACCTCACGATCCACCTGGCGGGATGGGACGTGTCGAGCTACCGCCTGTCCTTCCCCCACGTGGACCACGGTGCGATGCCGGTCTCGCAGCTCAACGACCTCTACAACCGGTGCGGCGTCGGTCTCGTCCTCTCGCTGACGAACCTCTCCCTCATGCCGCTCGAGCTGCTGGCGGCCGGGGTGATCCCCGTGATGAACGAGGGCGAGAACAACCGCCTGGTGACGGACAACCCGTTCATCGAGTACGCCCAGGCCTCTCCGGCCGCCCTCGCGCGGAAGATGGCCGAGGTCCTCGACCGGCAGGACCTGGCCGAGCACTCCGCCGCCGCGTCGCAGAGCGTCGTCGGATCGGGATGGGGCGCGTCCGGTCGGCAGTTCCTCGACGCGCTGGAGGCCGTGGCCCGTGGCTGACTGCCTGGTCATCGGAGGCAACGGGTTCCTGGGGTCCCACGTCGTCGACTCGCTGCGTCGCCGGGGCCACCACGTCGCCGCGTTCGACCGGTTCGGCGTGCAACCCGTGCAGTTCTCGGAGGAGGGCGTGGACGTCATCCCCGGTGACTTCCTCAACGCCGCCGACGTCCGCGGAGCGGTGGCCGGTCGCGACGTCGTGCTGCACTTCCTCTCCACCACGGACCCCGCGTCCGCCGAGGACGACCCCACCCTCGACATCCGGACCAACGTGCTGGCCAGCGTGGAGCTGTTCGCCGCGTGCGTGGAGGCCGGGGTCGGCAAGGTCTACTTCGCCTCGACCGGTGGCGCGATCTACGGCGACCAGGAGCGGACGACCTTCCGTGAGGAGGACGTGACCGTCCCGGTCTCCCCGTACTCGATCGGCAAGCAGACCATCGAGGGGTACCTCCGCTACTTCCGCAGGAAGCACGGGCTCGACTCGACGAGCTTCAGGATCTCCAACCCCTACGGACCTCGGCAGAACCCCGCCAAGCGCCAGGGCGTCATCCCGATCTTCCTGCGCAACGTGGCCCTGGGCCGCCCGCTCCGCGTCTACGGCGACGGCTCCATGATCCGTGACTACCTCTACGTGGAGGACATGGCGGAGATGGTGGCTCACGCCGTGAGCGACGGCACGCAGCACGAGCTGTACAACCTCGGCAGCGGGCTCGGCACCTCGCTGCGAGAGGTCGTCCGGCTGGTGACCTCCGTGACGGGCCGGCAGCCGCTGGTGGAGACGACCCCTGTCCCGTCGACGTTCGTGGACCACGTGGTGCTCGACACGAGCCGGTTCGCCGCCGAGTTCGGGACCCGGCCCCTGACATCCCTGGAGGACGGCATGCGCCGCACCTGGGCCGAGATCGCGGGTGACTCCGCGTGAGCGAGGCCACCGAGCTGTCCCCTGATGCCCGGCCGACGCAGGACGCGCCGGCCGCGACGGTGGTGATCCTCACGTACAACGGGGAGCGCTACATCGGCGACATCCTCGACGCCCTCTCCTGCCAACGTCTCGAGGAGCCCTTCGAGGTCCTGGTCGTCGACTCCGGCTCCACCGACGCCACCCTGGACATCGTCGCCCGGCATCCGTCCGTGCGGGTGCACAGCCTCCCGAACCACGAGTTCGGTCACGGCCGCACGCGGAACCTGGCGGCCCATCTCGCGCGGGGGCGGGTGGTGGTCTACCTGACGCACGACGCGGTGCCCGCGCACGACCGGTGGCTCTACGAGATGCTCAAGCCGTTCGAGCTCAACGAGCGCGTCGCGGCCGTCATGGGGAAGCAGGTCGCGCGCCCGGGGTGCTTCCCCTTGCTGAAGTACGAGATCCAGAGCGTCTTCGAGGGGTTCGGCCCCGACTTCGGCACGAGCCTCTTCTACCACGACGACTTCGTGACGTCCGAGGCCGTCGCGAACGCCGTCGCGTTCTACTCCGACGTGTGCTCGGCGGCGCGACGCGACCTCCTGACCGGTGAGATCCCCTACCGCGACGTCTCCTACGCCGAGGACCAGCTCCTCGGTCGGGACGTCGTCCGAGCCGGCTACCTGAAGGCCTACGCGCCGCGCGCCGTGGTCGTCCACTCGAACGACCTGACGCTGCGCGAGTACGACGACCGGATGTTCGAGGAGACGCAGGGGCTGCGGGAGGTCGGCATCGACGTCGCGGTGCCGTCGTACGGCGTGGTCGCTCGTATGATTCTGCGTGGCGTGGTGAGGGACACAGCACGGCTGGTGCGGGACCGGGGGTTCTCGCCGCGTCGCAAGGCCTACTACCTCGTCGTGAACCCGCTCTTCCATCTGCAGAAGTGGCGCGGCGTCCGCAGGGGAGCTCTCGCCCCGGCGCCACCGCGATCCGTCGGCGCGGAGCAGGCACCCACGGCCACTGCGCAGAACGGTGAACGATCATGAGCGAAGACGCCCCTGGCACGGCGGTCCCCCGGGTGGGGCTGCTCTACGACTCCGTCAGCGCGAACACCGGCGACATCGCGATCGGGATCGCCGGCGCCCAGGAGCTCGCGCGCCACGGACTGGCGGACGTCACCGTCCTGGACCCCTTCGCGCCCGCCACCGACTCGGTCGATGCCGTCGTGGTGGGCGGCGGCGAGCTGATCCGACCGATCGGTGACGCGTTCTACGACGTCTTCCGCCTCGCCGGGGGCACGGTGCTGAACTCCGCCGGGGTCTGGCAGGCCGCCGAGGGCCTGGAGCTGTTCAAGGACTACGCGGTGGTGAGCGCGAGGTCGAGCGTCGAGGCGGAGGTCCTGTCCCGGTACGTCGACGACGTCCGGGTGGTGCCCGACACCACCACGACCATGGAGAGCGCTCCGTACCGGATCCCCGGCGTCGAGGACGGGGAGCCCGTGGTGGGCGTCCACGTGGTCCCGCACACGCTCGCGCTGTGCCCGGACCTCGTGGAGCTGATCGACGCCATCCCTCACAAGAAGGTCTTCATCCCCTTCACGCACTACAACTACGACGACAGCTTCATGCGCGCCGTCCCGTTCGACCGGACGAACGCGACCTTCCTGCCGAGGCTGTCGCCGCTCGAGCTGCACGGGGCGATCGGCGGCCTGACGTACGTGGTGACGTCGTCCCTGCACGCGTCGTTGTTCGCGTACTCCCAGAGCGTGCCGTTCGCCACCGTCCACCAGGAGAAGGTCTGGAACTACTTCTCGGACCGGGGTCTGCAGCGGCTGGTCTTCCGCTCCTGCGCCGAGCTGCGGGCCGCGCTGGAGGAGATCGAGGCGGGTGAGGTGGACCTGGCCGGGCTCGTCGCCGCGGACAAGGCCGCCGTCCGAGCCGCCTACGCGGACTACGCGGCGGCCATCCGCCATCGCGCAGGACACCGGTCGGTGCCGAGGTCGGCACCGGTGTCGTCGGAGCTCCAGTCGGAGAGGCTGACGTCGAGCCAGCGGGAGGGCGTCATCCACAACCGGGACTCCGTGCTGCACCAGCTGTACCTGCGGGTGCTCACCGCCGAGCGTGGCGAGCGCGTGTGGCACGACGAGGCGGACAGGTTGGCGGCGCGCGTGGCCGAGCTCGAAGCGGCAGCGGCCGTTCCCGCCGACCAGCCCGGATCGCCGGGAACCGTCGGATGACGGTCCTGGTCACCGGGGGCGCGGGCTACATCGGGTCGCACGTCGTCCGACTGCTCGCCGAGCGCGGCACGCCCTGCGTCGTCGTCGACGACCTGTCGACCGGTGACGCCGCGCGGGTCGACGGGGCCGCGCTGCTCCGGCTCGACGTCGCGCAGAGCGATGCGGTCCCTGAGCTCGCCGAGACGATGTCGTCGCACGGCATCCGTGCCGTCATCCACTTCGCAGCGAAGAAGCGCGTCGACGAGTCCGTGATGCGCCCGGCCTGGTACTACCAGCAGAACGTCAGCGGCCTGGCGAACGTGGTGATGGCGATGGAGCGCTCCGGCGCGGATCGCCTCGTGTTCTCCTCCTCGGCCGCCGTGTACGGCGAGCCCGCGGACGGACTGGTCCCGGAGTCCGCCCCCGCACTGCCCGTCAACCCCTACGGGACGACGAAGCTCGTCGGTGAGTGGCTCGTCCGGGACGCCGTCGTCGCCGGCGTGCTCCGCGGTGCGCTGGCGCTCCGGTACTTCAACGTCGCCGGCGCCGGGTGGGACGACCTCGGCGACCCGGCGGTCCTCAACCTCGTCACCATGGTGCTCGAGCGACTGGAGGAGGGCCGACCACCGCTCGTCTTCGGGACCGACTACCCCACGGCCGACGGCTCGTGCGTGCGTGACTTCGTGCACGTCCTCGACCTGGCCCGCGCTCACGTCGCCGCTCTCGACCACCTGGCGGACGAGACCGTCTCCGGGTTCGACGTCCTCAACGTGGGGACCGGACGGGGTGCCAGCGTCCTCGAGGTCGTGACGACGCTGACGCGACTCGCCGGCAGCGACCAGGCGCCGGTCGTCCGGCCGCGGCGTCCGGGCGACCCGGCGGCGGTCGTGGCCGCGGCCGGGCGCATCGGTGACGTCCTCGGATGGCGGTCCGAGGCCGAGCTCGACCGGACGCTCGAGAGCGCCGTGACGGCATGGCGGCACGCCCGTGGCGGCGGTGCGCCGGGCTGAGACGTCCGTCGGTCCGTCGGGGCGGCCGGCAGCCGCAGGATCAGGCTGAGGCGGTGACGACGGCCGGCTCGACCCCGAGGACGCCGGTCCCGACGTGCGGGCCGTCGACGCTGAGGGTGATCGCGTGCGGGATGCGGTGGAGCGTCGCCCCGGACGGCTCGCCGATGCCGACGTTGACGACGTACTGGCCCTCGCCCAGCGGGAGGCTGGGGAAGGTGAAGTCGACGGTCCGCGCCTCACGGAGCTCACCCAGCTCGACGTCCGCCGTCCTGGAGTTGAACCGGAAGATGGAGTGGCCCAGCGTCGTCTCGATCGAGACCGCGGCCAGCCAGTCGACCACGGGCACGCGCGGCTCGACATGGAGCCGGATCGTGACCGCGTCCCCCGTGCGGATCCGGTCGGTCGCCCGGCCGGCGGCATCCAGGAGGACCGCCGAGGTGATGTGCGCCGTGGCCTCCGGGACGTGGTGCTCGACCTCCTCCTCGACGCGCGCCTCCTCGAAGCCGTCCCGGAGGGCGCGGAGGGCCTGGGCGGGTGCGCCGTCGAAGGCGACCCGACCGTGCTGCAGCAGCACGGCCCGATCGCAGAGGTCGCCGACCTGGTCGGCGGAGTGGGACACGAGCACGATCGTCCGCCCCTCCGCCTGGAAGCTGCGGATCTTGTCCATGCACTTGCGCTGGAACGGCTCGTCGCCGACGGCCAGCACCTCGTCCACGAGAAGCAGGTCGGGGTCGACGTGGATGGCGACGGCGAACGCGAGGCGCACGTACATGCCGGACGAGTAGAACTTCACCTGGGTGTCGATGAACTTCTCGATGCCGGAGAAGTCGATGATCGCGTCGATGTGCCGGGCGGTCTCCGCGCGCGTCATGCCGAGGATGGCCGCGTTGAGGTAGACGTTCTCGCGCCCGGTGAGGTCGGGGTGGAAACCGGCGCCGAGCTCGAGCAGGGCCGCGAGGCGGCCCCGGCGCTGCACGGTGCCGGTCGTCGGCTGCAGGATCGCCCCCATGACCTTGAGCAGCGTGCTCTTGCCCGAGCCGTTGGCCCCGATCAGGCCCACCGTGGTCCCTGCGTCGATGGTGACGTCGACGTCCTGCAGCGCCCAGAAGTCGTCCGTGACGCGGGTGCGCCGGACGCTGCTCACCATCCGCTCCTTGAGCGACTTGTCCTTGTGCAGCGTGAACCGCTTGCTCACCGAGTCGACCACCACGATCGGGGGCGAGCCGGCGTCAGAGCTCCTGGGCAAAGTTGCCCTCCAGTCGGGCGAAGAGGCGCTGAGCGACCCACAGGAGCACGAGCGACGCGAGGAGGGCGATACCGAGCCGCAGGGGCAGGTCGGCGGGGAACGGCTGGTCCGCGCCCGCCAGCCAGACGCCCTTCTGGAACGCCATGATGGCGATGGTGACGGGGTTGGAGAGGTAGACCTGCTCGATCCAGCCACCGCCGAGGTACTCGTTCACGTAGCTGTACGAGTACACGATCGGTGAGGCCCAGAAGAGCAGCAGGATGACGATCTCGACCAGGTGCTGGATGTCCCGGAGATAGACGTTGAGCGCCCCCAGGAGGGTGGCCAGCGCGAGCCCGAGGACCACGACGAGGAGAACGGCCGGGACGACGTAGAGCACCGTCGGCGTGAACGGGACCGCCCCGACGAGGACCGTGCCGATGAACAGGACCACGACCTGGATGCCGAAGTTCACCAGCGCCGAGCCGACCGTGCTGAGCGGGAAGATCTCGCGCGGGAAGTAGACCTTCTTGACCAGCCCCGAGTTCGCGACCACCGACCCGGTGCCACCGCTGACGATCTCGTTGAACAACCCCCAGAGGACCAGGCCGCTGAAGACGAAGATCCCGAAGTCGGGGATCCCGCGGGCGACGCCCAGCACCTCGCCGACGATGAGGAAGTAGACCGCCAGCTGGGCGATGGGCTTGAGCAGGCTCCACGCGAAGCCCAGCGTGCTGTTCTTGTACCTCGCCCGGACCTCTCGACGGACGAGGAGCTGAAGGAGCTCGCGGTACTGCCAGACCGACCGGACCGAGGCGACGGCACCGGCGAGGGCACCGCGCGGGGGACCGACGGGCTTCAGCGGCTGGTCCGCCAGAGCGGCCAGGCGCGCCTGCCGCTGCCGCTCCGGGTCGCGAGCGGGGGAGAGCCCCGGCGCCATGGCGTCGGCCGGCGCCACTGCGTCACTCATCGCGCGCTGCCGCATCGCCGGGCGACACGGCGGGGCGGACGCCCTCGACCTTCCACCCTGCCTCGTCCAGGGCGATGCGACGAGCGAGCTGCGTGACCTGGCTCTCCATCTCCCGGAACCGCAGGTAGGACGTCGCCATGTACCCGAGGAACGCGATGATGAGGACGTAGAGGAGCAGGTCGGTCCCGCGACCCACCCCGACGATCCTCGCCAGCGCGTTCCAGACGTCGGGGAAGAGCACGGATGCCGCTGCGAAGGCGATGAAGCCGAGGAGAGCGACCCGCCGCAGGGCCTGGTGGCGAGACCCGCGAGGGATCCGCAGGCTCAGCAGGCCGACCAGGCCGATACCGATGAGCAGAACAATTTTGATCATGACTGTGTCACCGGTACATCATCTCGGTCAGGATGTTGACCGAGTTGAGGACCGACTGGCCCTTCGAGCGCGAGTAGTCGGTGTAGAGGATGTGCACGGGGTGCTCTGCGTACGACAGCCGGGCACGGCCGACCTGCTCGACGATCTCCGAGGCGTGCGCCATGCGGTTCTGCCGGATGCGCAGGGAGGCCGCCGCCGTCCGGTTGAAGGCACGCAGGCCGTTGTGGGCGTCGGTGAGGCGGACGCCGGAGGTGAGGTTCGAGAAGAGGACGGCGAGCCGCAGCACGACCCGCTTGATCGCCCCGGGCCGTGTCCGTGCGTCGAGGAAGCGGGAGCCGAAGATCACGTCGGCCTCGCCCGCACGCAGCCGCTCGACCATCGCGAGGGCGTCCTCGACCTGGTGCTGCCCGTCGGAGTCGAAGGTCACGAAGTACTCGGCGCCGGGCTGCGCGAGGGCGTACGTGAGGCCGGTCTGGATCGCCGCACCCTGACCGAGGTTGATCGGGTGGCTGACGACGACCGCACCGGCCGCGGCGGCCTCGGCAGCCGAGCGATCACCGGAGCCGTCGTCCACGCACACCACGTTGGGGAAGGTCGCCCGCGCCTGACTGACGACGTCCCGGATGACCGTCGCCTCGTTGTAGAGGGGGACGACGAGCCACGCGTCGCGGTTCGCCTCGGGGGCTCGCGCGGGCCCCACGGTCTCGTCGTTCATCGCTGGCATACTACAGGCGCCGTCGGGCGCTCAGTCGTGCGCCCGGGGCGTTCCGGCGCGGCGCCGTCACGGTCGCCGCCGGCAGGGGACGGCAGGTCGGGCGGTCGCGCCGCTCGCCTCGGACCTGGCGTCCGCCGGTCAGCGCGCTGAGAGGGACGAGGACATGCACACAGATCCGGCTGTGGCCCCGGGCATCACCGAGAGACCGCACCGCGGCGCCGAGGGTGCCAAGGGTCGGGGCGCCAGGCGCCGACCCGCAACCGGGCCGCTGGGGCACGTCGTCGAGCGCTGGCCCGCCTGGGTGCGGTGGCTCGTGACGGCCGTGCTCCTCGTCGGCGCCTCCGCCGGGCTCGCCGCGCCGTACATCGCGGACACCACGACGATGTCGAGGGCGGACGAGTACGTCTACATCGACGCGGTCGACAAGGCGACGCGCGGGAACGTCGCGCAGCGAGGCGAGCTGGTCGACCAGTACGCCCTCGAGGTGCTCAGCTGCCGGGGCGTCGAAGGGGCGCTCATGGGATCGCCCTGCGGTGGTCCCTACTCGCGGGAGAACGTCCCCTGGGAAGGGGGCCGGACGAGTGCGGACATCCACCCGCCGACCTACTACTTCGTCACGGCCAGCCTCACCCGCGCCGTGCAGGTCCTGACGCCGGTCGACGACCTCCTGTCCGCCGCGCGGGTCACCAGCGCGGCGTGGGTCGGCCTCGGCCTGACCGCCGTGGTCGCGCTCTGCCGCACGCTCGGGGCCTCGCGGGTCGCCGCGGCCGCGGTCGCGGTCCTCGGACTGGTGGCGCCGCACACGCGATGGGTGGCGACCTTCGTCACGCCCGACGCGCTCAACATCCTGGCGGGAGCAGTGGTCATGCTCGTCGCTGTCCAGGTGGTGCGTGAGCGACTGCATCCTGCGTGGATGGTGGCGGCTGCGCTCGTCGTCGGGAGCGTGAAGGCGCAGAACGCCCTGACCGGTGGTCTCGTCGTCCTGCTGCTGCTCATCGTGGCGCTGAGGCGTCGGCGCGACGGGGACCGTTCCCGCAAGCCCGTGCAGGCGGTGGCCTGGGCCGTCGGTGCCCTGTTCGCGGGGATCGTGCCCCAGGTGGTCTGGATGGCGCTCAGGGCCGCGACCGCACTGGGTCCGGCACCCGGTCAGGGCCTCGAGGCACCCCCGCTCGGTGTCTACGCCGTGCTGTACGACAGCACGGCGTTCATCCGCGGCGTCGTGGTGGGTCCGAACGCGACGTACCCGCCCGCCTGGAGCGCAGGGAGCCCGCTGACGATCCACGGTGAGACCGTCTCCTGGATCCTCGTCGGCGGGCTGGTCGCCCTCGCCCTGTTCGCCTCCGGGGTCCCGGCGCTGCAGTCCTCGTTCGCCCGGGCGGGCCTGCTGTCCTTCCTCCTGGCCGGCCCGGCGCTGCGGGTGGCGCTGTACGCCGTGGACGGGGCGAACTTCGGGATGCCGGTGCGGTACGGGCTCGTGCTCTTCCCGGCGATGCTCGCGGCGACGGCCGTGGCGGCGAGACGTGCCTGGGTCGGCTGGCTGCTCCTGGGCGTCGCCGTCGTCTTCTACGTCGTGACGGTCACCGGCTACGAGACGTGGTGACGTCGTGGCTTGTGCGGTGGCCCTAGTCGGTGTGGGCCCGCCACGCCATCCGGGCGACCGAGAGGTCGTCGCGAGGGAGGTAGCGGTCGGCGGTCGCTGACCCGAGGAACCCCGAGAGCAGCGCCGTCACGACGACGCCGACGGCGACGTACCGCGCGAGTGCGCTGCTGTCGGAGTGGCCCCGCGTGCGCGCCCACCGGAGCACGGCGCGCAGGAGATGGAGGGCGACCAGCGTCGACATGACGATCGAGGCGTGCAGGAGGACCGTGCTCGTCCGCGGGTAGAGCTGCACCAGGCCGGTCTCGACCATCTGCCCCGCGTACCACAGGCGCAGCACCCAGGCGCCTGCGAGGCACCACATCAGGGTCCTGACCACCCAGCTCGTCCAGCAGCACGCGACCGCGAGCCCCGCGCCGACCAGGACGAGGACCGTGGCCACGTCCACGCCCGCGAGCACGCCGAAGGTCTGCACCGTCTGCGGCGGCTCGACCGGGGAGTCACCGAACCACGTCGCGAACACCGCGGGGTCGCTCCGGGTGTCCTGGTACTGGTAGTCGTCGGCGACGGGCCCGGCAGCGAGGGCGCCGGAGAGATAGCTCCACGTCACGCCGAGGAACCCGACGGCGACCCCGGCGAGGACGAGCACCGGACGGTGCCCCCGCGGGCCGCTCCACCACGCGTGGGCGGCGGTTACGGCGAGCCCGGGTGCGTACCAGAGGAACCAGCCGGAGTAGACCAGGAACACGAGCCCCAGCAGGGCGCCGAGCGCCAGGGCGCAGAGCGCCTGTCGCCACCACGACCCCCCGGGCCCGTCCCGGACCATGCGGACGACGCGGACGAAGAGAGGCACCGCGACGACCAGGCTCACAGACGTGAAGGGCTTGTAGGGGTCGAGGAACGGTGCGGTCGCGGTGAGGCTGATCGCGGCCGCGGCGGGCGAGGAGACGACCGTCCGCCAGGCGAGGTACGCCAGCGGGCCGACCACCGCTGTGACCAGGACCTGGAGGTCGCCCAGGCTCTCGGCCGGCGCGAGGTCGAGCAGCCGGGACAGCGCCGTGATCGCCCACACGGGGCCAGGCGCGTAGGACGGCGGCACCGTCGACCCGCCGTCGAGGGCGGCCTGTGCCCAGCCGACCAGCTGCCCGCTGTCGCCGCGGAGACCGTTCAGCGGCAGGGTCGCGCCGTGCAGACCCGCGGCCAGGCCGCCTGCCACGACGCCCGAGACCACTCCGGAGGTCCCGGCCCACGCCGTCCGTGTGAGCACGCCGCTCGCGAGAGGCCATCGACGTGCGGCGAGGAGGAGGACCATCAGCACACCGACGACGACGAGGGTCGAGAGCTGGAGGCGAGCGAGGATGCTCACCTGGGCGATCCGGGTCAGCGGGTCCAGCCGGAGTGCGGCACCAGCCGCAAGGAGGAACGCCGCGACACCCAGCGCGGCGAGAGCCTCAGCCGTGAGGACCGGCCATCCCTGCGCGCCGGAGGTCGATCGCCGCAGCAGCGGCCGGAGCTGTGCACGCGGCAGCATCGTCGGTCGCACCCCTCCCTTGATCCGCCCTCCATCCTCCACGGTGCCGGCGGTCCGAGAGGACCGACACGGCCGGCGGCCGGGGCAGCGGTGGGACCGGGTGCTGCACGGACGCGACTAGATCTCCGGTCCGACGGGGATGGTGGCGATCGCGTCGGTGTTGACGGCGACCCAGTCGCGGTCGTTGCCTCCGAGCGCGCGGTAGGTGGCGTAGCTGGTGATGTTGCGGCGGGTGCCGTTCTCCACGTACCAGATGGCGCCGGTGGGCATCCGCAGGAAGCGGCCGACGGCGACCCCGGACCTCACCAGGTTCGCGCAGGTGGTCGCGTCGAGCGTGGTGCGTGGCACGGTCGCCCAGTGGGATGCGACGGACGCCGCCACGGGGTGGAGGCGACCGCCGGTCGCGAGGTAGCTGGTCCCGGAGCACACGACGAGGTTCTGCGGGGTCCCCGGTGCGGTGGTGTAGGCGGCGAGGTCCGCCTCGCGCCGCAGGACGAGCGGGCCCGTACCGAGGTTGGCCATCCGGTCCCAGCTCCCGATGTGGTGCTTCGTGCCGAAGCCGTCGATGAGGTACACCGAGGCTGACGCCGTCGAGTACGCCAGCGTGCCCGGGCCCAGCTGGTCGGCACCCTGGGGCAGGCTCCGGACGACGCGGCTGTCGACCGTGGCGATCCGTGGACCCCCGCTCCCGGCAGTGATCCGCAGCGCGTCGTCCCACGACGGGATGGAGCGGCGCACGTTGCGCTCCATGCGGTAGACGGCCGGCGAGTCCGGCGTCTTGACGAGGACGGGAGCGGACGTCGAGGACGACGTCGTGAAGAGGTCGAGGACTGCCGTGGACAGCCGCGGCGGGCTCCCGGTCGCCGCGGCGTCGGCGATCTGGGACTTCGTCGCCCCGTTGAGCAGCCATGTCGCGGTCCCCGTGGCGGAGCCCGCGAACAGCGCGAGCGGCTCGTCCGACCACGGCATCGCCAGCAGGCTGGCCGAGTCGAGGTGCCCGGACGGGAGGCGCCCGATCGGTGTGGACGGGAGCACCCCGTCCGCCATAGGGACCAGCTGACCCGCTCCGACGAGGAACGGCCGACCGGAGGTCCGCGACACCACGACCGTGTCAGGACGGACGGCGGGCTGCCCGACCGCGAGGTGCGACACGGCGTCGTCCGTCACCGTGATGGGCGCGCCGTCGAAGCCCGCCCACGCGAGCGACTGGAGATCGGGGGCCTCCCGGCGCTTCCCGGCGTCGATCCCCCAGTGGCGCCCGCTCGGTACACGGACCCCCGTGGTCATCATGGGCCCGGTGGTGAACTCCGCGATCTGCGCGTCGTCCAGAAGCCTGGCCTGCGAGCACGAGAAGCCCCATCGCCAGACCATGTCGCAGCTGCCGAACGGGTACTTGTTGACCCCGTCCACGAGGTACACCATCGTGTCCCGGGCCAGGATGAGCCGACTGAGGACGTCCCCCGTGGTCTTCGAGTCCAGGAACGCCTTGGACACGTAGCCCACGGGTCCGAGCGCACCGAACATGCGCAGGGTGTCCGCGTCCTTGACGGGGTACTTGTGCGTCGACGTGACCAGGTAGGTCGGTCCCGCCGCGGTCTCCCTCACGAGGTCCGGCGGGTCCACCGTGGCGGCGGTCCAATGAGCGATGTCACGGATCGCCGGCAGGGCGGAGTAGCCCCCGTTCCCGGGGCACGCGGTGTACGCCACGTCCCGGTGCCCGAACACGCGCGGCAGGGTCACCGTCTGGTCGGAGAACTTCGAGTTCTCCCCGCCGGCGGTGTAGAACTGCGCGCTCTGGCGGGGGTCGACCCCGTAGTACCCGAGGCGCAGTCCGATGATGTAGCCCACCGAGTCCAGGACGGCCCGGGGGGGAGCGGCGTCGTAGGTGCCCAGCATGGAGACGCCGAGGAACCCGGTGTTGAAGCCTCCGGCGTGGACGCCGATCACCGGGAGGTCGAGGCTCCGCGCACGGCCCTCGTAGATGTTCCCCCACTTGTCGACGACGAAGTTGTACCCGATGTCGCACCAGCCGCGGGTGCGGATGTGGTACAGCGCGTCGTTGCGCAGCTGCTGCATGGCCTCGGCGACCGTGGAGTAGGCGTTCGACCCGGCGGTGTGGTGCACGACGGCACCCTTGAGGGCGGCCGCGGTGTCAGGGGTGCAGGTCTGCGCGGGCGCGCCCCACTCGGACCGGGGGATCACCCGGCGGGACCCGGCGGCCAGGGCGGCTTCGACAGGCTGCGAGGAGGTCTCCTCGGGCGTGCCGACGAGCGCGAGCTCGAGGTCGTCGGGCGCGGTTCCCGCCGCGGAGGCGAAGGAGAGCTGGACCTCGGTGGCCTCGCCGATCCACAGGGGTTCCGTGCCACCGCGCAGCCCGGTCGTGGCGTCCGGGGTACCGGCGTCGGGAGCGGTGCCCGCGTCCAGGGGGTGCCACGGCGACCAGTCCCCGCCCGTGCGGTACCGGGCCTGCGGGAGGAGACGAGCGCCGTCCGACGCGGCCGACCACGTGAGACCGATCGTCTGCACGTCGCCCGTGTCGATCACCGGCGTCATGACGCGGTCGCGCACCGTCGTCTCGGCGACCACCGTCCCGGCCTCGACCTGGGGCAGCAGGGTCCGGCCCGTCAGCGGCTCCACCTGGGACACCGCGATCGGCAGCTCCCGGATCGTCACGCCGTCCTCGGGTCCGGCGGCGGAGGCGGCACCGAGCGTCGACGGGACGGCACTACCGGTGGACGACGCGGGCAGGCTCGTCGCTGCCGGCTGCGCCGGCGTCGCGGCCGCCGGCGCAGCCGGTGCGGCGGGTCCCGCCAGGAGGAGGGCGCCGAGAAGAACGGCCTGGAGACGCATGGGTGTGACCTCTGTCGACAGGGACGCCGCGTGACCGCCGGCTGTCCGTGAGGTGTCCGTGATCAGACGGACGGACCGATCGGGATGGTGGCTAGGGCGTCGTTGTCCACGGGTACCCAGTCCCGGTTGTTGCCACCGAGCTGAAGGTAGCGGCTGTAGCTGCTCACCTGACGCCGGACACCCTGGTCGACGTACCAGATGTTCCCGTCGGGGAGCCGCAGGAAGCGCCCGACGGTCTTCGCGGCCGTGCGGAGGTTGGCGCACGTCTCGTCCTGCAGCGGGGTCGACGGCACCGCTGCCCAGTGCACGGAGGCGTCCGCGGCCACGGGGTACAGGACGCCACCGGAGGCCAGGTGCGGGCGGCCCTCGCAGACGACGACGTTCTTCGGGGCGCCCGCCGCCGTCGGGTAGGCGGCGAGGTCGACGTCACGACGTAGGTTGAGCGGTCCGGTCCCCAGGTTGGCCATCCGGCCCCACGTCCCGATCCGGTGCTTGATGCCGTAGCCGTCGACGAGGAACACCGCCGGTGACGAGGGGGAGTACACGAGGGACGCGGGACCGAGCTGGTCCGCGCCCTGCGGGATGCTCCCGACGACACGGGCGTCCACCGTCGAGATCCTGGGTCCGCCGCTGATCGCCGCCAGGCGGACGGCGTCGTCCCACGAGGGGATCGAGCGTCGGGTTCCCTCGTCCATCCGGTAGACGGCCGGGGAGTCCGGGCTCTTGACGAGGACCGGCGCCGGCGTCGACGGCAGCGTGGTGAAGCGGCTCAGGACGGCCGCCGACAGGACCGGCGCCTCGCCCACGGCCTCCGGTGCCGTGACCTGGGACTTCGTCGACCCGTTGACGAGCCACGTGGTCACGCCGTCGGAGGACCGGGCGAAGACGTTCAGGGTCGGCTTCCACGAGGCGGCGAGGAGGCCGGCGGAGTCGAGCCAGCCGCTGGGCAGCGCCTTCATCGGCGTCGTCTCGTGCACCCCGCGGGCGAGCGGCACGAGCGAGTCGGCGGTGGTCAGGAAGGCGGATCCCGTCGACCGGGAGCGCACCACCATGTCCGGCCGCAGGGCGGGCGCGCCGGTGCGCAGGTGGTCCAGGGCCTCGTCCGTCACCTCGATCGGGGCGGCGGCGAAGCCGTTCGCGGTCAGCGAGGCGGTGTCGGGGGCCTCCCGCAGGAGACCGGCCTCGATGCCGTAGAGCCGGCCGCTTCGCGTCCGGACCCCGTTGGTCAGGGTCGGGCCGGGGTAGAACGCGGCGATCTGGGCGTCGTCCAGCACCTGCGCCTGCGTGCAGGAGAGGCCGAAGGTGGCCACCATGTCGCAGCTGGGGAAGGGGTAGCGGTGGGGCCCGTCGACCAGGTACACGGTGCCGTCCTGCCCCTTGACGATGGGCGCCAGCGGGGCGCCGGTGGGCACCGGGTCGAGCACCGTCGGCACCGTGGTGCCCACCGTGCCCAGGGCGCTCAGACGCCTCAGCGTGGACGCGTTCGGCACCGGGTGCTTGGCCTTGGACGTGACGAGGTACACCGTGGGGTCCTGAGTGGTGCGGGCCAGCGCGGGCGGCGCGCCCGTGGGCGTGACCGTGACGCGGGCGACCGTCCCCTGGCTCACGACCGTCATCCTCATGCCCACCGCGGGGATGTCCCACGACCGGCCGACGGCCATCGACGGCGAGCTCAGCGGCGTGGTGGTCTCAGGCTTCATGTCGAGCAGGTAGGTCACCGGGTAGCCGGAGGCCTCCGTCGTCCGGAGGCGGACCTGGACACCTGCCCACGCCGGCACGCGGGTGTCCCGGCCCGTGGCTGGGCGGAACTCCGCGAAGAGCACTCCCTGCGCCACCGGGACCGCTACCGACCGCATCTCGCCGATCGAGCTCATCGGGTGCAGGTCGACGGTCGTGGAGGTCCCGGGCCGGACCCACGACACCTTGGCGAACTGCAGGTGGTCGGCCATCGCTGCGTTGAGGCTCCCTGACGGTCGCTGGGTCGCGATGCCCATGACGTCCGCCTGGTCGCCGTAGGCACGCACGTCGCAGGAGGACAGGTCGGCGAGCGACACCTCGACCCCGTCGCTGCGGCAGCTCTGCGCGGCGTTGGCGTGCCCGAGGCCGAGGTTGTGCCCGAGCTCGTGCGCGAAGACGTCCATGAGCGGGTAGCCGTTCACCCAGATCATGCCGCCACCGATCGTGGCCATCCCCGCCCAGCCGCCGCACGGCGCGTACGTGGGGAAGTACACGAGCACGTGCGTGGTGCCCGACGGTGCGGCCACGCCGTGGGCCTGCAGGGCCGCCTGGAAGATCTTGTTGCGGTCGCAGCTGCCGGGGTCGGGGATCGACCTCCAGTCCCGGGCCGATGCGGTGACCGCGAGGCGGCCACCGCTCTGCTCGCTCCAGTAGGACGCCGTCTCCCTGGCGCGGGTGAGCAGGTTCGCCGCGGTCGTGTCCGGGGCGGTCCAGTGGACGGGCAGGACCAGGAGCGTGCGCGTCGTCGCGGCCGCGAGCGTCGGCGCAGCGTCTTCGGCAGCCGCCACCTGATCCGCGGACGGCGTGGCATCGGTCGTGACCTCGGCGATGCGGGTGTCGGTCGCCTGGGCCTCGGGTGCCTGCTCGAGCGCCTCGACGGCCTCGGCGACCGTGGCGGCCTCGCCGGGCACGATGGTGACCTCGACCGGCGTGCCGGTGGGGCCGGAGGGGAGCTCGACGTCGTCCGCCACCTCGAGGAGGGCACCGTCCACCTCGACCAGCGTGTCCACCACCATCCCCGCGTCGGCAGGAGCGTCGTGGTCGTCGGTGACGACCTGCACGAGCGTCCCGTCCGCGACCAGCACGTCCTCCGGTGCGGTCGACGCCGGGGTGGTGGGCGGCTGAGGCGTGCCGGCGGCAGGCGCGGTGCCCGCCACGAGAGCCACGAGGAGAAGACCGGTCGACGGCGCGACGAGCCGCCGAGCGCGACGGCCAGAGAGCCACTGCGTACGCATGATCACCATCCGGGATGGACCCAGCGCGGGTCGGGTCTGACCTCCTCTGGTCGGCCCTGATGGCGTGATGCTGAGGATTTCACCCGCGATATCGCCCGCTCCTCGGTCCGGGCACGCGAGCGCTGTCCTGTTCTGTGCGCGTTCGCGGTGATTCGCGCGCGGTCATGTGCGCAGGGTCACGTCCCGGGCGTCACGACCCCGGGAGGGTGCACGTCCGACCTGGCTCGACGACCCGCCGAGCGCGGCTCAGATGTCGGGTCCGACGGGGATGGTGGCGATCGCGTCGGTGTTGACGGCGACCCAGTCGAGGTCGTTGCCTCCGAGCGCGCGGTAGGTGGCGTAGCTGGTGATGTTGCGGCGGGTGCCGTTCTCGACGTACCAGATGGCGCCGGTGGGCATCCGCAGGAAGCGGCCGACGGCGACCCCGGACCTCACCAGGTTCGCGCAGGTGGTCGCGTCGAGCGTGGTGCGTGGCACGGTCGCCCAGTGGGATGCGACGGTCGGTGCCACGGGGTGGAGGCGACCGCCGGTCGCGAGGTAGCTGGTCCCGGAGCACACGACGACGTTCTGCGGGGTCCCCGGTGCGGTGGTGTAGGCGGCGAGGTCCGCCTCGCGCCGCAGGACGAGCGGGCCCGTCCCGAGGTTGGCCATCCGGTCCCAGCTGCCGATGTGGTGCTTCGTGCCGAAGCCGTCGATGAGGTACACCGAGGCTGAGGCCGTCGAGTACGCCAGCGTGCCCGGGCCCAGCTGGTCCGGACCGGCGGGGAGCGCTCCGAGGACCCGGCGGTCGACGGTCGTGATGCGTGGGCCACCGGACGCGGCACTCACCCGCAGGGCGTCGTCCCACGAGGGCAACGACCGCCGGCGTCCCTCCTCGATGCGGTAGACCGCCGGGCTGTCGGCGCTCTTGAGGAGCACCGGGGCGCCGACGGAGCCGGCATCGGCGAAGAGGTTCAGCACGGTGGGGGAGACGGGCGTGGCCGCGGCGGTGCCGGCGGCCGCCGCGTCGAGCACCTGCGTCCTCGAGGAGCCGTTGAGCAGGTAGGTCGAGCCGGACTCCGTGGACCGGGCGAAGAGGCCGAGGCTCGGGCTCGCCCAGGGCATCGCGAGGAGGCTCGCGGAGTCGAGCGGGCCGATCGGGAGGGTCCGCAGCGGCGTCGTCTCGTAGGCGCCGGGGGCCAGCGGCAGCAGCTGGCCGCTCCCGACCAGGAACCGCGCGCCCGAGGACCTCGACTGGACGACGGTGTCCGGACGGACCAGCGGCGCGCCGAGTCTCAGGTGGTTGAGCGCCTGGTCGGTGACCGAGATCGGAGCGGGTGCGTACCCGGCCGCGCCGAGTGTCGCTGCGTCGGGCGCCTCGAGCACGGAGCCCCACTCCACGGCGTAGAACCGCCCGGAGTTCGTCCTCACCCCGTTCGTCAGGGTCGGTCCCGTGTAGAAGGCCGCGATCTGCGCGTCGTCGAGGAGCTGGGACTGGGTGCAGTCGTACCCGTAACGCGCCACCATCGTGCAGCTGTCGAACGGGTACTTGTGAGGGCCGTCGACCAGATAGACCATCGTGTCCCGGCCGCGGATGAGCTTGTGCATCACGCCGCCGGTGGGCCTCATGTCGAGGTACACCTGGGAGACGACGCCCACCGGCCCGAGGGCGCTGAGCATGGCGAGCGTCGCAGCGTCCTTCACGGGGTACTTGTTCTGCGTCGTGACGACGTAGACGGTCGGGTCCGTGGCGGTGCGCAGCAGGTACCCGCCGAGCGTCTGCGTCGACCCGAACCAGTCGGTGAAGATGCGCCAGAAGTTCCGGTTGCCGTAGGCGCTGCAGGCGTCACCGGTCCCGTAGAGGTTGGCGAGCGCGGCGGCGTTCGGCTGGTAGGGCGTGTAGTTGTACAGGCCGGCGGTCGCCTGGTTCTGGATGTAGACGGGTCCGCTGCCGCAGGCGATGTCCGGGTGGTAGCGGATCGAGTTGAGCTGCCGCGCCCGGTGCGCGTACCGCGTGGGGTTGAGCGCGTACCAGTTGAACTGCCGGGCGGCCGAGTACACCTGGTTGAAGAAGCCGTAGTACTGGGCGTCGCACGGGGCACCGTCGGGGCAGCCGAAGCCGGTGGCCGACCGGTACTGGGTGTCCGTCGGAGAGCTGGCCGTGACGAGGCTCTGCTCCTTCTCGAGCAGGACGAGGAGGACCCGCGGGTTGATCCCGCAGCTCGCGCTCACGCCGGCGATGATCTGGGCGGCCGTCTCGACGCGACCGCCGGTGTAGCCGGCGCAGAGACCCGGCTCGGCGGGCTTCGCCGTGGTCGTCGTGCTGTACCGGGCCAGGCACGGGTTGCCCCGGGCCGAGGCGCAGGTGCGCTGCTGGGCGTCGAGGAACCGCTGGACCGCGGGGGCGTCCATCGTGCTCGAGTTCCAGAAGACGGCGTCGCTGATGAGGTTGCCCGCGTCGAACAGCGCACCGGTGAGCGCGGCCGCCACCGGTGCCGCGGGAGCCGCGGTGAGCGCAGCCTCGCGTGGGCTCGCCGTCGCGGCGGCCGCGGTCGGCGTCGCAGCGGTACCGGCGCCGACCGTCGCGACGGCGACGACCGCGGCGAGCAACCCCGTGGCCAGCCGTCGCAGGCGACGGAGCCTCATGACGTGACCTCCATCGGCTCGGAGACGGCGACGCCACCCTCCGGGTCGGCGTACTCCAGGCGTGCGGTCGCCTCCCCCGGCGGCACCGGGAGGCGCAGCCCCGAGCACACGGTCGTCGTCACGTCCGGGAACGCCGGTGCGGACGCACGATGGTCCGTGCCGGCCACGGTCACGACAGCCGTGCAGGTGCCGCCCTCCTCGACGACGCCGGTGACGACACCCGTCACCTCGACCGTCCCGTCGTCGAGACGGGCCGCCTGGACGATCGACGGCGGCGACGCGGAGGCGGGTGCGCTCGACGGCGGGGCGGGCTCCGTCGGGTCGCCGTCCGCCGGGGGTTCTGCCGTCGGCGGTGTGGCCGGGTCGTCCGAGGGCGCCGGGGCCGGCGTGGCAGGGGGCGTCGTCCGCTCCGTCGCCGTCGCCGTCGCCGTCGGCGTGGCCGTCGGCGGGTCGGCGGCGGTCGGCCCGTCGCCCAGGGCGCAGCCGGTCAGCGTCGCGAGCGCGACGGTGAACCCTGTCGCGGCCGCGTACCAGTGCCCCCGTGCAGCCATGTCCCGTCCGCCCTCTCTCAGCCCCCTCCTCGCATGGTGCCACGTCGCGGGCCGAGGCCGAAGGACCTCCGTCCACAACACGACAGGTCGTCGACCGCGCGGGTCAGCGGGACACCGACCGGTAGGCGTCGACCGTCCGTGAGGCCGCCTCGGACCAGGTGAAGAGGGCGGCACGATCGAGGCCGCGCTGCGCGAGGTCCCGACCCCGAGCGCCGAGCGCGGCCTTGAGCGCTGCCGCGATCGCGTCGGTGTCGTCCGGGTCGACGGCGAGGACGGCGTCGCCGCCCACCTCGGCGGTCGACGTCCCCGACGACGTCACGACGGGCACCCCGTGGGCCATGGCCTCGAGGACCGGCATGCCGAACCCCTCCCAGATCGAGGGGTAGCAGAAGGCCGCAGCACCCGCGTAGGCGTGCTGGAGGTCCTCCCAGGAGAGGCGGCCGAGGAAACGGACCCGCGCGCTCGCGGTGGGCACCGGGACGGCGCCCCAGCCGTCCGGCCCGACGAGGACGAGGTCGACGTCCGGCAGCCGCGGGGACAGCGCGTCGAACGCCGTGACGAGCGCGCCCAGGTTCTTCCGGGGCTCACGCGTGCCCGTCCACAGCACGTACGGGCGGTCCAGGTGCGTCCGCCGGCGGAAGGCCTCGACGTCGGCGGGCGACGAGCGCGCCACCCGGACGCCGTGCGGGATGGTCACGACCCGCTCCGCCTCGATGCCGGCGGCCACGCAGTCCTGGGCCGTCGCCTCGGACGGGACCAGGACGAGCGCCGCCTCGTCCCGCACGCGCTGGAGCGATCGTCGGAAGTACCGGACGCCCCGCTCCGTGAAGTGCGACGGGTCGCGGAGGAAGGCGAGGTCGTGGACGGTGACCACCACGGGCCGCGAGGAGCGCGGCACGGCCCAGGTCGGTGCGTGCACCACGTCGGGGGCCGGTCGTACGAGGTGCTCGACGCGGAGCAGGCCGGTGCGGTTCCACGCGTCGTACAGGGCGCGTCGTGGCAGCGGCGCGTGGACGACGGCCAGCTCCGGCCGGACGTCGGAGGGCGGCTCGCCGCGGTGCCAGGCGGCGAGCCCCCGTACCTCGACGTCGTCGCGGGCAGCGAGCGCGCGGGTCAGCTCGACCACGTACGTGCCCGAGCCCCCGGGTACGGGCTGCCAGCACTGCTCGACCACCATGGTCACGTCAAGCACGGGGACCACCGCCCGCCCGCCCGCTCCGCCCCGGACCGTCGTCCACGAGCAGTGCGGCGACGGACCGCCGCGGCACCACGGCCGTGCGGTCCAGGGCACGCCGTCGCGCGAGGGTCCGGGGGGTCCTGACCACCACCTGGGTGAGGGCGCTCACCCAGCGACGACGGCGGGGTCCCCTGACCGTCCGCACGAGCGTCCTCGCGCACGCTCGGACGACGACGGCCCACGGCGCGTGGAGCAGGGCGACGAGGAGGCGGTTCCGCGCGTTGCTCACCTCGAAGAGCTCGGACGTCGTCCCCGACGACGCGGCGTGGACATGGACCGTCACGGCGTCCGGGACGTGGACGACGCGCCAGCCCCCACGCCGCAGTCGCCAGGAGAGCTCGGTGTCCTCGTAGTACAGGAAGAGCGACTCGTCGAAGCTCCCGACGTGGTCCAGCGCCCGACGCCGCAGTGCCGCACACCCACCGTTGAACCCGAACACCTCCGGGAGGGCCGTGGTCGAGGCGGACGCCAACCAGTCGCGGTCACGGCCGTTCCCGGACCGGGTGACCTCGTTCCCCGTGGAGTTGAGGAGCGTCGTCCCGGTCTCGCCCGGGAGCGACCTCCGCCATCCTCGGCCGTCGTGCCCGACGAGCTCGGGGACAGCGCCCGGTCGGGAGGGGACGAACTCGCCGGCGAGCAGGACGCGCCCCGTGGTCGCACCGACCCGGGGGTCCGCCTCGATCGGTCCGACGACGGACCGGAGGAAGCCGGGCGTGACGACGGCGTCGTTGTTGACGAGGACGACGACGTCCCCCGAGGAGGCCCGGATCCCGGCGGCGGCACCGCCCGCGAAGCCCGTGTTGCGGTCCAGACGGATCACCGTCATGTCACCGAACCGCTCCTGGGCACGGTCGGCGGACCCGTCCGTCGACGCGTTGTCCACGAGCCACACGTGGCACCTGGCGGTCGGCAGGCCGTCCATGTCGGCCCGGAGGGACTCGAGGCACTGCGCCAGCAGATCCCCGCCGTTCCAGTTGACCACGACGACGTCGATCGCCGGGACCGGACCCTCGACAGCGGGCGTCCGCACCGGCGACGTCTCGGGATCGGGCATCGGCAGAGCGTATCGCCGTCGCCCCCGGTGACGTCCGGACGCGGTGTGGTCTCATGGGCCCCGTCCCGTCGTCGATCAGGCAAGGAGGCGGCCATGCGGGTCCTCGTCGACGCCACGGCGATCCCGGCGGACCGCGGCGGCGTCGGTCGCTACGTCGACGCGCTCCTCCCGGAGGTCGCACGAGCCGGGGTGGACGTCGTGGTGGCGTGCCAGGAGCGCGACGCGGCCGGGTTCGCGGAGACCGTGCCGACGGCGGAGATCGTGGCGGTGCGTCACAGGGGGCGCGCGGCTCGGCTCGCCTGGGAGCAGGTCGCCCTGCCGGCGCTGCAGCGCTCGACCCGTCCTGACGTCCTGCACAGCCCGCACTACACGCTGCCGGCGGCGGGGCGGACACCGGTCGCCGTCACCCTGCACGACGCGACGTTCTTCAGCCACCCCGACCACCACTCGGCCGTGAAGCGCCAGTTCTTCCGTCGGGCGATCCGGGTCGCCGCCCGTCGGGCGGACGCCGTCGTGGTCCCGTCGCGCGCGACCGCCGAGGAGGTCGAGCGGTACGTCGGGAGACCCGCGGGTTCGGTGCACGTCGCTCCGCACGGTGTCGACCTGGAACGCTTCCGCCCGCAGGACCCGGCCGTGCTGGCGCGCTGCGCCGCGCGACTCGGGCTCGAGGGCCGTCCCTACGTGGCGTTCCTCGGCACCCTCGAGCCCCGCAAGAACGTGCCTGCACTGGTCCGGGGGTGGGTCGACGCCGTCCACGACCTGCCCGAGCCGCCGGCACTCGTCCTCGCGGGTGGTCGCGGGTGGGACCAGGGCGTCGACCCCGCGGTGGCGGAGGTGCCCGGCCATCTCACCGTCCTCCGGCCCGGCTACCTGCCCCTCGACGACCTGGCGCCCTTCCTGGGCGGCGCCGTCGTCGTCGCCTACCCGAGCGTGGCCGAGGGCTTCGGGCTGCCCGTCCTCGAGGCGATGGCGTGCGGCGCGACGGTGCTGACCACGCGGGAGACGTCACTGCCGGAGGTGGGAGGGGACGCGGTCGCCTACTGCGGGACGTCGGCGCGCGAGATCGCCGACGCGCTCCGCGCCCTGCTGGGCGACGAGGCGCGTCGCGCCGCCCTCTCGGCGGACGCCGTCGCCAGGGCCGCGACCTTCACGTGGGAGCGGTCCGCTCGTGTCCACGTCGCGGCCTACGAGGCGGCCGCTGCGAGGCGATGACGTCGGGCTGCCCGGCCTCAGCCGTCCGTGGCCCGGCCGAGGGACGACAGGTACGCCACGACGTCGTCGTACCGGGGGAGGAGTCCCTCGCGGAGGGCCGAGTCGAGCGTCGGCGCGTCCGCGTCCTTGTCCGACAGCGCGGGGGTCACGGGGCGACCGGCCCTGTCGACCTCCGGCCACCGGATGCCGAGAGCCGGATCGAGGGGGTGGATGCCGTGCTCCCGCTCGGGGGCGTACCCCGACGAGCACAGGTAGGCCACCGTGGACCCGTCCTCGAGCGACATGAAGGCGTGACCGAGACCCTCGGGGACGTAGATCGCGCGGCGGTCCACGTCGTCGAGCAGCACGGAGTCCCACCGGCCGAAGGTGGGGGAGCCGACGCGGATGTCGACCACGACGTCGAGCACCGCACCTCGCACGCAGGTGACGTACTTCGCCTGGCCCGGAGGCACGTCGGCGAAGTGCACGCCCCGGACCACGCCCGACGCGGAGACCGACATGTTGGCCTGCTGCAGGTCCAGCGGGTGCCCGACGGCACCCTCGAAGGTCGTCGACCGGAACCACTCCAGGAACGTGCCGCGGGGATCGGTGAACTGGCGGGGGGTGAGCTCGAGGGCTCCGGCGACTGCGAGCTCGCGATGCTCCACGAACCGACCTCCTGGGTGCTGGGGGATGCCAGCCTAACGAGTCGACGACGTCCGCCGGCTCGGTAGTCTCGCGGCGTACGTGGCGGTCGAGACGAGGGAGCACGCGGTGCGCTGGATGGTCACGGGGGCCGGGGGCATGCTCGGGCAGGACCTGGTCGCCCTCCTGCGCGACGGCGGGCAGGAGGTGACGGCGCACGGCCGGGACACCCTCGACGTGACGGACCTGGACGCGGTGCGTGGCGCGGTGGGCGGCCACGACGTCGTCGTGAACTGCGCCGCATGGACCGCGGTCGACGAGGCGGAGACCGCCGAGGCGGAGGCGTTCCGGGTCAACGCGGTGGGTGCGGCTGCGGTGGCCCGCGCGGCGCGCGACGCCGGGGCGCGGCTCGTCCACATCTCCACGGACTACGTCTTCGACGGTGAGGCCACGAGCCCGTACGCGGAGGACGCCCCGCTCAACCCTCGCTCGGCGTACGGACGGACGAAGGGTGCGGGGGAGTGGGCGGTGCGGGCCGAGGCCCCGGACCACCTGCTCGTCCGCACGTCCTGGCTCTACGGGGCGCACGGCAGCTGCTTCCCCCGCACGATCGCCCGGCTCGCACGGGAACGACCGTCGCTCGAGGTGGTCCGCGACCAGCGCGGGCAGCCGACGTGGACGCGGGACCTGGCCGACCTCGTCGTCAGGCTCGTGGACGCCGGAGCGCCGGCGGGCACCTATCACGGGTCGGCGTCGGGCAGCACCACGTGGTTCGACTTCGCGCGGCTCGTCGTCGCGGCGGACGGCAACGACCCGGACCGTGTGCTCCCCACCACCAGCGACCGGTTCCCCCGGCCGGCACCTCGACCGGGGTACTCGGTGCTCGGTCACGAGGCGCTGCGGCGCGCGGGAGTGGCCCCTGTGAGCGGGTGGGACGAGCGCTGGGCGCAGGCCGCGCCGACGGTGCTGGCCGCCGTCCGCTGACCGTGCCCGCGAGGTATCATCGGCGGCTGACCGGCTGACGGCCGGCGGCATCGATCCAGAACCCGAGTACGAGAGTTGGCTATCTGTGGCCGAGACGACGGCAAGGCGTGCGTTCATCACCGGGATCACCGGTCAGGACGGGAGCTACCTGGCAGAGCTGCTGCTCTCGAAGGGGTACGAGGTCCACGGGGTCATCCGGCGGGCGTCGACCTTCAACACGAGCCGGATCGAGCACCTCTTCACGGATCTCCACGAGCAGGGCGTCCGCCTCTTCCTCCACTACGGCGACCTCTCGGACGGCTCGCGCCTCGCCATGCTGCTGGACCAGATCCAGCCGCACGAGGTGTACAACCTCGCCGCGCAGTCGCACGTCCGGGTGAGCTTCGACGAGCCGGAGTACACGGGCGACTCGACCGGGCTGGGCACGACACGGCTGCTCGAGTCCATCCGCATGGTGGGTCTCGACTGCCGCTTCTACCAGGCGTCGAGCTCCGAGATGTTCGGCGCGACGCCGCCGCCGCAGCACGAGGAGACGCCGTTCTACCCGCGGTCGCCGTACGGTGCGGCCAAGGTCTACTCGTACTGGGTCACGCGGAACTACCGCGAGGGCTACGGCATGTTCGCGGTCAACGGCATCCTCTTCAACCACGAGTCACCGCGGCGCGGAGCGACGTTCGTGACACGGAAGATCACCCGTGCCGTCGCGCGGATCGCGGCAGGCGAGCAGGACCTGCTGTACATGGGCAACCTGGACGCGGTGCGGGACTGGGGCTACGCCCCGGAGTACGTCGAGGCGATGTGGCGGATGCTGCAGCACGACGAGCCGAACGACTACGTGGTCGCCACGGGTACCGCCTACACGGTGCGTGACTTCCTGCAGATCTCCTTCGAGCACGCCGGTCTGGACTGGGAGAAGTACGTCCGGTTCGACGAGCGCTACCTGCGCCCCACGGAGGTCGACGCCCTGATCGGCGACGCGAGCCGGGCGCGCGAGGTGCTCGGCTGGGAGGCCAGGACGCTGACGCCCGACCTCGCCCGGCTCATGGTCGACGCGGACCGCGCTGCCCTCGAGGTCGAGGGCAAGCCGTGGATCGACAGCGTCGTCGCACGGTGACCGCCGGAAAGGTCCTCGTCGTCCTGCCGACGCTGGGCGACCGTCTGGAGGAGCTCGCCCAGACCCTCGCGACGGTCGACGAGCAGCGCGAGGACGTCGAGCTCACCCTGGTCGTGGTGCTCCCCGCCACGGCGGAGGCGGCTCGGGCACTCGCGTCACGCCACGGCGCCGTGCTGGTGGAGGACCCCAAGCAGGGGATCTCCGAGGCCATGAACCGCGGCATCGCGGCGGCCACGGACGAGGAGTTCTACGCCTGGATCGGGGACGACGACCTCTTCCGCCCCGGTGCGCTGAAGCTGCTGCGGTCGATGCTGCTGGGTCACCCCGACGCCGTGCTCGCCTACGGTGCGTGCGACTACATCGGGCCGGACGGCCGCGTGCTCGGGACATCCGCTGCCGGCAGGGCCGCGCAGTGGATCCTGCCCTGGGGCCCGAACCTCATCCCCCATCCCGGTTCCATGTTCCGGCTCGAGCACCTCCGGGCCGTCGGCATGATCGACACGAGCCTGCGCTACGCCATGGACCTGGACCTGCTGCTCGCGCTGCGGCGCCGTGGCCCGTTCCTGGCGACTCGTCAGCGCGTCTCGGCGTTCCGCTGGCACCCCGGCTCGACGACCGTGTCCGACCGCCGTGCGTCCGGTGCCGAGGCGCGGCGGGTCAAGTACAAGTACCTGCCCGCGTGGGCCCGTCCCGTGAGCGCCCTCTGGGAGGTGCCGGTGCAGGCCGCTGCGACCGTGGCGAGCAGACGGCTCAGCCAGCGGGTCGCCCGCGCGTCCTGAGAGGTGCGCCGTCCTCCGTCGTGGCGGACGTCGCACGACCGGGGTCCGCTGCACCGGGGATGAGGTGCTGCTCCCCAGAGGGTAATGTTCCGAGGTCCGCCGGAGGTCACCTCCGCGGGGCGTAGGTTCCGGGGCTCTGCTGCGAGCGCCGGACTGGGTTGGGACGACCGGCGTGGCCGGTCGGAGAGGCGGCGACTGCATGGTTCACACACCCGGGCCCCTGGACCGCGACGCGGGTCTGTTCGTCGCGGGGCACCGTGGCCTCGTCGGCTCAGCCGTGTGGCGACACCTCGAGCGTGAGGGATTCACGCGGCTCGTCGGACGGTCACGGGCGGAGCTCGACCTGACGGATCGCGCCGCGGTCCAGCGCTTCTTCCAGGAGGAGCGTCCCCGGTACGTCGTGCTCGCGGCGGCCAAGGTGGGCGGGATCATGGCGAACAGCACGTATCCCGTGGACTTCCTCTCCGCGAACCTCCAGATCCAGCTGAACGTCATGGACGCTGCGGTGGAGGCGGGCGTGGAGCGCCTCCTCTTCCTCGGCTCGTCGTGCATCTACCCGAAGTTGGCCCCGCAGCCGATCAAGGAGGAGTACCTCCTCACCGGCCACCTCGAGCCGACCAACGACGCGTACGCGATCGCGAAGATCGCCGGCATCCTCCACGTGCAGGCGGTCCGTCGCCAGTACGGGCTGCCGTGGATCTCCGCGATGCCCACCAACCTCTACGGTCCGGGTGACAACTTCTCCCCGACGGGCTCCCACGTCATGCCCGCCCTGATCCGGCGGTACGAGGAGGCCCGGCTCGGTGGCGCCGCGTCGGTGACGAACTGGGGGTCGGGCTCCCCGCGGCGGGAGTTCCTGCACGTCGACGACATGGCGGCCGCCTGCCTGCACCTGCTGGAGAGCTACGACGGGGACTCCCACGTCAACGTGGGCACGGGGGAGGACGTCACGATCCGGGAGCTGGCGGAGACCGTCGCCGAGGCGGTCGGGTACGACGGCCGGATCGAGTGGGACACCACGAAGCCGGACGGGACCCCGCGGAAGCTCCTGGACGTCAGCCTGCTGCGGGGGTCGGGATGGAGCCCTCGCGTCACCCTCGAGGAGGGCATCCGTTCCACCGTCGAGTGGTACCGGGCGCACCTGGCGGACGTACGGGTCTGACGGAAGGGCACCGAGGCCCGCGACGACCGACCCGGCGAGGTGAGGAGCGGCTCGCGCTCTCCTCAGGAGGCTCGTTCTCGTGCCGGTCGCAGGGCCCACAGGTGCAGGGCGATCCCGGGCACCGGACCGATCGCGAGGCTCAGTGCGGTGCGCACCGCGAGCGGCAGGTCGAGGAGCAGGAGCGCCCCGGCCCCGACGGCGGCGAGCACCCATCCCGCGGCGTACCAGCTGTGCCGCCCGACGGCGATCACCGCGGACCCGCTGATCGTGAGGAGTGCCAGCGAGCCGCCGGCCAGCGTCAGCACCGCCAGCAGCGCCGACGAGACCTCGTACGCCGGACCGAAGATCGCGGTCATGAGCCACGGGCCGACGAGAGCCGCCGCGAGCGCCCCCACGGAGGCGACGGCGGCGATCCCGCCCAGGACGGGCAGGAGCGCGGCCATGCCGCGGTGCCGCTGCTCGAGGAAGTGCGAGATGGCGAAACCCTGGAACGCGGTGAGCGGCATGAGGAGCGGTGCGCGCGTCATGCTGATCGCGAGCACCAACGGTGCCGCGGTCGCCCAGACCTCGGGTGACGTGGACGCCCGGAGGATCGTCGGGTAGCCCACGACGAGGGCGGCGCTGGCTGACGAGGCGATCATGGCCGTGAGCATGCGGCGTGCCTGGAGGGGTGCCGTCCCCTCACCCCGCGCGCCGGCGGCCCGCCTGGCCAGCGGCAGCACGGCGACGACGACGAGCCACGTCACCGCGGCGGCGGCGCTGGCGACCTGGAGCCCGAGGGCGACTCCCACGACGGCCGCTGCGACGGCGACCCCGAGGAGTCGCACCAGGGACTCCGACGCCAGCAACCACGCGGTGGTCGGCCACGAACGGAGCCCGGCGAGAGCACCGAGCACCCCCGAGTGGCCGGCGTACGCGACGACGGCGACGGCGAGGCTCGCGGTCAGCGCGACGGCATGGGTGTCGAGCAGGGCCGTGGCCCACAGGGGTGCGCTCGCCGCCACGAGGGCCGCGAGGCCGACGCCGATACCCAGGCTGACCGGCAGCACCCGGGCGCCGGGCGGGGAGCCGACCGCGACGGCCGTGCTGCCGACCGCCCGCGTCGACTCCTGCTGGACGCCGCCGAGGACGCCGAAGAGACCGAAGAGCGTCGACCAGAACACGAGGAACTGGGCGTTCTCCGCCGGACTGAGGGTGCGGGCGGCCACGACGAGGACGAGATAGCCCGCTGCCGCGGCGACCACCGTCGCCGCTCCGACGGCCCTGGCGCCGGCTCCGCTGCTCCCGTGGCCGCGCGCCGGACGGCTCACCGGCGCTCGTGCTCGAGCAGCCCCTGGAGGTACCGCCCGTAGCCGGACTTCAGCAGGGCGTGCGCCCGGTCGGCGAGCTCGTCGTCGCTGAGGAAGCCGCGGCGCCAGGCGACCTCCTCGGGGCAACCGATCTTCATCCCCTGACGGTGCTCGATCGTGCGGACGTAGTCCGACGCCTCGAGGAGCGAGTCGAACGTCCCCGTGTCCAGCCAGGCGGTGCCGCGGGGGAGGACCTCGACCTGCAGGCGGCCCGCTTCCAGGTAGGTGCGGTTCACGTCGGTGATCTCGTACTCGCCGCGCGCGGACGGCTCGAGGTCGCGGGCGATCTCCACGACGTCGTTGTCGTAGAAGTAGAGCCCTGGGACGGCGTAGCTGCTCTTCGGCCGGGCCGGCTTCTCCTCGAGGGAGAGAGCCCGCCCCTCGTCGTCGAACTCGACGACCCCGTAGGCCGTCGGGTCCGCGACCCGGTACGCGAACACGGCCCCGCCGTCGATGTCCGAGAAGCGGGAGAGCTGCGAGCCCAGACCGGCGCCGTAGAAGATGTTGTCGCCGAGGACGAGGGCCGACGACTCGCCGCCGATGAAGTCAGCACCGAGGACGAAGGCCTGAGCGAGACCGTTGGGCTCCGCCTGGACGGTGTAGGTGATGGAGATCCCGAACTGCGACCCGTCACCGAGCAGCCTGTGGAACTGCTCCGCGTCGTGCGGGGTCGTGATGACGAGGACGTCCCTGATGCCGGCGAGGATCAAGGTCGACAGCGGGTAGTAGATCATCGGCTTGTCGTAGACCGGGACGAGCTGCTTGCTCACGCCCAGGGTGATCGGGTGCAGACGCGTGCCGGACCCACCGGCCAGGATGATTCCTCGCATGAGGCATCAGTGTGCCGTACACGACCGGTCGCGCGCAGACGCCGGCACGCGGCGCGGTCCCGGGAGCTGCCGGCGGCGTCCCCGATAGCATGACGGCTGCTCCTGCCCCCAACCCGAGGTCGACGTGCTCCGACTCACCAACCCCGTGCGTGACTACGCCTGGGGCTCGCCCACCGCCATCCCCGACCTGCTCGGCGTCGCCGCCGAGGGCACGCCCGTCGCCGAGCTGTGGCTCGGCTCGCACCCCAGCGCACCGTCCGTGGTCGACGGCGACGTGGACGGCCGCACCCTCGACGACCTGGTGGCCACCGACCCCGCGGCAGCGCTGGGCGACGACGTGGTGGCGCGCTTCGGGGCGGCTCTCCCGTACCTGCTGAAGGTCATCGCCGCCGAGCGACCGCTCTCGCTCCAGGTGCACCCGTCCAAGGAGCGCGCGGGTGCCGGGTTCGACGCCGAGGACCGGGCGGGGGTCCCCCTGGCGGACTCGCGCCGCAACTACAAGGACGCCAACCACAAGCCCGAGCTCGTCTTCGCGCTCACCACGTTCCGCGCGATGTCCGGCTTCCGGGCGCCGCGACGCGCCGCAGAGCTCCTGGTGGGCCTCGACGCACCGCTGGCCAGGGCGCTCGCGGACGACCTCCGGTCCGATCCGTCGGCCGGCGGGATCAGGGTCGCGTTCCGCCGCCTGCTCGACCCGGGCACCCGACCCTCGGCGGAGGAGGTGGCCCAGGTCGCGGACGCCTGCCGCCGGCGCCTGGAGGCCGGGTCCCCGTCTCCCCGGGCGGACCGCACCGTGACGCTCCTGCAGGAGCAGTACCCCTGCGACCCCGGGGTCGTCACCTCCCTCCTGCTCAACCCGGTGACGCTCCAGCCGGGCGACGCGATGTTCGTGCCCGCCGGCGGCGTCCACGCGTACCTCTCCGGGGTGGCGATCGAGGTGATGGCCAGCTCCGACAACGTCCTCCGCGCCGGCCTGACGGCCAAGCACGTCGACATCCCCGAGCTCCTCGCGAACGTCGACTACGTCGCGGCCCCGCCGATCCGCATCGCCCCCGAGGTGTTCCACGGCTCCACGAAGGTCTTCTACGCGCCCGTCGACGACTTCGAGCTCTCCGTCACGACGCTGGACGACGACCTCGTCCACCCGCTCCCGGGCCGCGGGCCGCGCATCCTGCTGTGCCTGGACGGCGAGGTGACGGTCGCCTCGGCGGGCGACGGCGAGCTCACGCTGCACCGCGGGCAGTCGGCGTTCGTGCCGGCGAGCGACGGCGCCCTCGTCGCGCGGGGCCACGGCACGGTCGTCCAGGCGGACGTGCCCTGAGCGCAGGCGCGCAGACGGACTCGTGAGGGCGGGCGGTCCTCAGCTGGCGCCGGACACCCTCTCCGTCGCGACCAGCCGCTCGCGCCGCTCCTGGTCCGCGGCCAGCTCCCGCGACACCTGCGGGTCGCACAGCACCACGGAGCCGGCTGCCGCGAGGACGGTGACGGCGGCGGCCAGCACGGCGACGGCGTCGCCGTCGGCCGGTTCGAGGAGGACGCGGCCGGGGGCGGACACCGCCCCGGGCACCAGGTGCCCGGCCCACTCGGCGGCCCACGTGCCGAGCTCGCCGTGCGGTACGACCGCCCCCTCCACCTCGACGGCGTCCGCACCCGGGTCGTGCTCCTGGACGAACGTCAGCACGTCCCCGTAGGTCATGACCGCCGACGCGGCGTCCATCGCCCCGGCGGGCAGCGTCCCCTCGAAACGGCGGGCCGGGGCGCCCAGGGACACCGCGACGACGTCGTGCGACGACGACCACGCGTCCGGTCGGTCCGTCACCACCACCGCCCGATCGGCCGCGAGCCCACCGCCCGCACCCGCCGACGCGCCGTCGCCGGAGCGCACGACGGGCAGGACGCAGGCGCCGGCGCGCCACACGGCGAACGCCCACACGACGGCTCGCCAGTGCGGCGGCAGGTCGAGGACGACCGCCGAGCCGGGCCCGACCTCGAACTCCTCGACGAGCAGGTTCGTGCTCTTCGTCACCCAGTTGTCGAGCACGTGACCGGACAGCTCGACGCGCTCGCCGCCCGGCCCGTACCAGGTGACCCGCGGCCGTCCCGGGTCGCGTGTGAGCCCCTCGAGCAGCGTCGGGAGGAGCGGCCCGGCAGGGCGTGGGGCGAAGGCGGAACCCGTGCGATCGGTCACGCAGCACAGCGTAGGGTCTGCGTTTCGCGCCTCGTCGGGCGCCGACCGGGTGATCTAGCACAGGTTCCGCTTGACCCCAGCGCATGACACGCGTGTAATTCTCCTCATGCGGTTCGATTCGCCGTCGACGTAGGGACGACAGCGGGCGGCAGCCGGACAGCAGGACGCACGCCCTGCGGGGACCAGGCGGCACGGAAGGCTCTGACATGTGGAACTTGCTCGACGACGACGCATCGTTCCTCGACCGACCGGAGACCCAGCAGGACGGCGCGACCGTCCTGCCGCTCTTCGGGACGGCCTCCGACGACGAGGGCGCCATGGGGTGGCAGGAGCGCGCGCTGTGCGCCCAGACCGACCCCGAGGCGTTCTTCCCCGAGAAGGGCGGCTCCACGCGTGAGGCGAAGCGCGTCTGCACGGGGTGCGAGGTGCGCGCGGAGTGCCTCGAGTACGCCCTCGCCAACGACGAGCGGTTCGGCATCTGGGGTGGGCTGTCGGAGCGCGAGCGTCGCAAGCTGAAGAAGCGCGTCGTCTGACCGCCCCGCGCGGCCGACGGGACACATGACCGACGCAGGTCCTCCCCCCAGCACGCCTGCTCGGCGACCCCTGGTGTCGCGACGCCACGTCACAGCGGTCGTCGTGACCCGCGGTGACACCGAGTACGTCGAGCGGACCCTCGAGGCGGTCCACGCCCAGGCGCGCCGACCGGACCGGCTCCTCGTCGTCGACGTCGGCCACGAGCCGGCACCCACGCTCCGGGCGCTGGTCGGAGCGTCGCAGGGGGTCTCCGCTCCTGCGCCCGCACCTGTGTCCCCGCCCGGACCGGAGGGCACCCCCGCCGGACGACTGCCCGTCGTCCACCTCCACGTGCCCCGCGCACGCACCTTCGGTGACGCGGTCCGTGGCGCGCTCGCCGCCGGCGCCCACGTCGTCGACGACGACGACGCGCGCGCGCGGACCGACGGCCACGCCCCGCAGCCGCCGCGGGCCCCGACCGACCCCGACACGCTCGCCGACCGGCAGTGGCTCTGGCTCCTGCACGACGACAGCGCCCCCGACGCCGGCGCCCTCGCCGCCCTCCTGCACGCCGTCGAGCTCGCGCCCTCGGTCGCCGTCGCCGGGTGCAAGCAGCGCACGTGGTCCGACCCGCCCCGCGTCCTGGAGGTCGGGGTCTGGACCTCGCGGTTCGGGCGGCGCATGACCGGCCTCGACGAGCCCGAGATGGACCAGGGCCAGCACGACGCCCGGGAGGACGTCCTCGCCGTCGGCCTGGCGGGCGCGCTCGTGCGTCGCGACGTGTGGGACCAGCTCGGCGGACCGGACCCCGCGCTCGGGCCCTACGGCGACGGCCTGGACCTGTGCCGGCGCGCCCGGCTGGCGGGGCACCGCGTCGTCGCCGTCCCCGAGGCGGTCGTGCACCACGCCCGGGCGTCGCTGTCCGAGCCGCACTCCGGTGCCGTGCTGCACCGCCCCGGCTGGGACCTGCGGCGCTCCGTCCGCGCCCGGCGCGAGGCGTACCTGCACGCCCAGCTGACCGGCGTCCCGCTCCTGCTGGTCCCGGTCGTCGCCGTGCTCGCGGTCGTCAGCGGCGTCGTGCGCGCCCTCGGCCGGCTCCTCGTCAAGGAGCCGCACCTGGTCACCGCCGAGCTCACGGCCCCGGGCCGCGTCCTGCTGCGACCGGGCCGCATCGCCCGCGCGCGCCGCGCCGCCGCCCGCACCCGGCGTCTGCCGCGCCGCTCCCTGCGCCCGCTGCAGGTGGGCTGGCGCGAGGTCTTCCGCCAGGCCCGGGACCGGCGCCTCACCGCCGCGGAGGCCCGCCGCCGCCAGGAGGCCCCGAGCGAGCTGGAGCTGCGCGAGCTGGCTGCGCTGCGGCGCCGTCGGCGCGTCGGGCTGGCCGTCGTCGTCCTGCTCGCCGTCGCGATCACGACGGCCACCGTCGGACGTCTGGTCACGCGCGTCGTGGCGGGGGAGCGGCTGACCGGCGGCGCGCTCCTCCCCGGGGACGCGGGCGCCGCCAAGGTGTGGGACCTCGTCCTGTCCGGTCGCCTGCCCGCGGGCCTGGGCCACGCCGCGCCGACGGACCCGGCGCTCATCGCGCTCCTGCCCCTCACCGCCCTCACCGGCTCGGTGGGCGGCGCGGCGGCCGTGGTGCTGCTGGCCGCCCCGGTGCTGGCCGCCGTCGGCGCCTGGTACGCGGCCGGCGTGGCGACGCGCTCGGTCGGCCTGCGGGCCTGGGCCGCCGTCGTCTGGGCCGTCACACCGGCCCTCACCCTCGGCCTCGGCTCCGGACGGTGGGGCGCGGTGCTCGCGCACGTGCTGCTGCCGTGGGTGGTGCTGGGCGTCGCCCGCGGCACGGGCGTGGCCCGCGTCGACGGGGTGAGCCCCGGCCTGCCGCGGGGCGACGCGGCGACCGTGCCCGCCGTCCGGCGCGCGCCGGCGTCCCTCGCCGCCACGGCGGCCGCCTCGCTCGCGCTCGCCGCGGCGACCGCCGGCGCACCCGTCCTGCTCCTCGTCGCCGTCGTCGCGGTGCCGGCCCTGCTGCCCGCCGTGCCCGTGCGCGGCCGCCTCCTGTGGCTGCCGGTGCCCGCGCTGGCGCTGCACGGTCCCACGGTCGTCGCCGCCGCCGAGCGGTGGGCCGACGGCGGCTGGCGCGCCCTGCTGACCGACCCCGGCGAGCCGCTGTCCTCCACCACGGCGCCCGCGTGGCAGGTGCTCCTCGGCTGGCCCGTCCCGCCCGGTGCCGCACCCGAGGCGGCCGGGGCGGCCGCGGCGCCCCAGACCCTGGTGGACCTCCTCGGTGCCTGGCTGCCCGTCGCGCTCCTCGTGGCGTCCGGGGTCCTGGCCCTCGTCGCGCTCGCCGGTCTCGCCGTGGCGCGCGCCGCGGCGCCGGCTCGCGTCGGCTGGGTCCTCGCCGCGCTCGGCGTGCTCGCGGCGACCCTGCTCGCCCGCGTGGAGGTGGCAGGCGCCGACGACGTGCTCGTCACCGCCTGGGCGGGCCCGGCCGCCACGCTCGTCGTGGCGGGGCTGCTCGTCGCCGCCGTGCCCGCGGCGGACGGCCTGCGGGAGGCCCTCGCGAGCCACGCGTTCGGCTGGCGCCAGACGACCGCCGGCGTGCTGGCGGTCCTCGCCGTCGCCGGTCCCGTCGCGCTCGGCACGGCGTGGGTCTGGGCGGCGCTGGACGCCGTCGGCCCCGACGGACGGTCCGTGCTGGCGCTGCGGACCACGGACGTCCCCGTGGTCCCGGCCGCCGGCACGCAGCTGCAGCGCTCGCCCGAGGACGTCCGCGTCCTCCTCCTCGAACCGGTCGACGACGACGCCGTCGACGCCACCCTGCTGCGCCACGACGGGCGCCAGCTCACCGGCATCTCGCGCGCCGTGACCGCCCGCGACGTCGTCGGCGGCTGGGGCGAGGCGGCACCCGCCGCGCCCGACGCGGCGGACGAGCAGCTGGCGCAGGACGTCGCCCGCCTCGTCGCGGGCGCCGACGACGACGTCGCCGCGGACCTCGCCGGGCTGGCCGTCGGGGCGGTCCTGCTCCCGCCCGCCGCCGACGACGCCCCGCCGTCCGCCGTCCGGGCGCGCTCGGCCCTCGTCGCCCAGCTCGACGGGACCGTAGGGCTGGAGCGCGTGACGGAGACCGCCTCCGGGGTCATCTGGCGCGTCGCGGTGGACGACCGGGGGACCACCACGGCGTGGGCCCGGCTCCTCGACACGCAGGGTGGCGCGGCGGTACCGGTCCCGGCGGACGACGCCACCGTCCGCACCCGGGTCGACGCCGCCGCCGACGGCGTCACGGGCCGGGTGCTCGTGCTCGCCGAGCGCGCCGACCCGGGGTGGCGCGCGAGCCTCGACGGCCGCCCGCTGCGGTCGGTGCAGAGCGGGTGGCAGCAGGCCTTCGAGCTGGGCCCCGAGGGAGGACGTCTCGTCGTCGACCACGACGCCCCGGCACGCGGTGTCTGGGCAGCGGTCCAGGGCTTCGTGCTCGTGGTGACCCTGCTCCTCGCGGTGCCCGTCCGACGACGCCGAGGAGGTGCGCGATGACCGAGGACCCCACGGACGAGCCGACGCAGCCCGCAGCCGGTCCCAGCGCCGTGGCCGACGTCCCGGCCGACGACCCGGCCGCCGTCCCCACCGCTGTCCCGGCCGAGGGACTGCGCCGGGCCGGGTCGGTGCGCCGCGTCCTGACCCGGGTCGCCACGGCCGTCGCGGCGCTCGCCCTCGTCGCCGCCGCCGTCCTCGCCGACGACGTCCTGCCCCGGCCGGCACCCGTCCCGGCGGCGGCCGCAGACCTCGCCGTGCCCCCGGCGCCGGCGACGGTCGTCTGCCCGGGCCCGCTGCGCCTGCCCACCGAGCCGGAACCGGGGGGCGACCTGACCTACGACCCCCAGTTCGACCCGTCCCCCGAGGACTCCGCGACGAGGCTCTCCGCCGTGGCCGAGGAGACCGCCGGCGTCGAGCTGCGCACCCTGGGGGAGGGCGCGACGACGTCGGGCGGCGGGCTCGCCGTCGCGGCCGCCGACCTGGCGGCGGGCGCCGTGGTGACGGCGATCCCCGGGACGGCCACCGACGACGACGCCGTCGCCGCGCCCCAGGTGGCGGCCGGCGTCGTCACGCTCACGTCGTCCGGCGACCTGCGCGGGCTCGCGGCCGCCGGGTGCACCCGCCCGGCTGCGGAGCTCTGGCTCGCCGGTGGGAGCACGACGCTGGGGTCCAGCGCGCGCCTGGTCCTGCAGAACCCCGGGGCGACCGCCGTGACAGTGGGCCTGGACCTGTGGGGGCCCGGCGGCCCGGTGGAGCTGGCCGGCGCGCCGCAGTTCCTCGTGCCGCCCGGGCAGGAGCGTGTCGTGCTGCTCGAGGGCCTCGCGGCGGAGGAGCGGCGCGTCGTCGTCCGCGTCACCGCGGCCGGCGGCCTGGTCACCGCACATCTGCAGGACAGCGCCCTGCGGGGCGTCGTCCCCGCGGGCGTCGACCAGGTCGTCCCCGGGGCCGCGCCCGCGACGCGGCAGGTGCTCACGGGAGTCGTCGTGCCCGCCACGGACGCCGGCACCGCGGACACCGCCCAGCTGCGGCTGCTGGCACCCGAGGAGTCCACGACGGCGTCGGTCGCGCTGCTCGGGCCCGAGGGCCCCGTCGACCTGCCGGGGCTCGCCGAGGTCGACCTCGACGCCGGCGCCGTGCTCGACGTCCCCCTCGCGGCCCTGCCCGCCGGGGCGTGGACGGTGGTCGTGGACGCGGCGGCCCCGGTCGTCGCGGGCGCCATGGTGACGAGCGGGACGGGCGTCGGCGCGGCGGCCGAGAGCCGCACCGCGCCGCTGGACCGCGCCTGGGTGCCTGCCGCGACCACGGCGCCGTCCGCGACCGTCGTCCTGCCCGGAGGGGGCGGCGCGCTCGAGGGCCTGTCCCGCACGGTCGTGCTGGCGCTCGTCGACCCGCCGGCGGGGCAGGACGTCCGCGCGACCGCCGCCGCGACGCTGGAGCTGGTGGACGACACCGGCACGGTGCTGGGCACGGCCGACGTGACCCTCGACCGGGGCACCACCCTGCGGCTCGACCTGGCCGAGCTCGCCGAGCGGGCGGGTCTGCCGGAGGATGCCGCCGTCACGGCGGTGCGGTCGCGGACCGAGAGCGCGTCCGTGGTGCTCGGCGGCGTCCTCGTGGCCTCTGCGCCCGACGGCGACCTCGTCAGCGTCGTCGCCGCGACTCCCGACGTCCGGGCACGGGCGGCGTTGCGGGTGGACCTGCGCTGAGCGGCTGGACCTGCGCTGAGCGGCGGTCGGTCGTCTCGGCACCGGCCGCGGTGACGTCGGGGCGGCACGCGCTGCGCGAGACAGCTCCTCACCTGCGGTGCGAGGACCTCAGCTCGACGGCCTGCCGGGCCGCCAGCCCGAGCCTGATGGCGACGCGCAGAGGTGCGTGGTACCACCGATGGTACCGCGCCGACAGGTAGAGGTCCGCACTGCGGTGGTGGGCCTTGATCATGGCGGCCGGCCGCTCCCGCCACGAGGCGCCCCCCACGTGGGTGACCGCCGCGGACGGCACGTGGACGTTGCTCCATCCCGCGCGGCCCAGCCGTTCGCCCAGGTCCAGGTCCTCGAAGAACATGAAGTAGCGCTCGTCGAAGCCGCCCACGGCCCGGAAGGCCTCGCGCCGCAGCAGCAGGCAGGAGCCCGAGAGCCACCCCGCCGTGCGCTCACCGCTGCCGGTGCGCTCCTGGCGCGCCTGGTACTCCCGCGTCCACGGGTTGCCCGCCCAGACCCGGGCCAGGAGCGCATGACCGGCGCCCTGCTTCAGCGACGGCAGCTCGCGTGCGGAGGGGTAGACCGTGCCGTCGACGTTGAGGACGGCCGGGCCGAGCGCACCGGACCGCGGGTGCCGCTCCGCGGCCGCGAGGAGCTCGTCCAGGCTGCCGGCATGCCACACGACGTCGGGGTTGGCGACGACGAGCCACGGCTCGTCCCCATCGGCGGCGGCCAGGTTGGCCGCGCGGCCGTACCCGAGGTTCTCGCCGGTGCGGAGCACCTGCGCTCCGTGGTCGCGGGCCACCTCGTCGACGACGGTCGGGTCCGTGCCGTTGTCGACGACGACGAGGCGGACGGGCTGCGTCGTCGCGTCGGCGAGGCTCGCCGCGAAGGCCGCCAGCTCGGGACCCGGGTGGTAGGCGACGCAGACGACCAGGACGCGGGGAGGCGCCGGGGTCGCCGGGTGGAGGGAGGGGATGCTCATCGGCGATCACCCTAACGGGGCGACCGGGAGGCGCCGCACGCGATCGACGGTGTCAGTCCCGGTACCCGGGGTCGACGTCCTCCGGCGGGAGCGACAGCAGCGCCGCGACCTGCTCGACCAGGACGTCCCGGACGAGCTCCGCCAGGTCGGCGTCGCCGTCGGCGCGCGTCTCGACCGGACGTCGGTAGACCACCACCCGCGCCGGCGCGCCGACGTCGGCCGGGAAGTACCGGCCGAGCGGGACGCCGCCGTGCTCCCACGGCGCCGGCTGCGACGGCGGCACCTCCTCGACCGCGAACTCGGTGCCGGCCAGGCGGCTGCCCCAGCGGCGCTCGAGCCGCTCGACGGACTCCAGGACGACGTCGTCGAAGCGCTCGGACCGGGTGCGGTAGGCAGGCAGGTCCGGGGGGACGAGGAGCCCGCGAGGACCCCGGCCCCGCCGGTCCCGACGCCGCGGTGCCCCGACCGACGGGGCGGGTGCGTCGACCCCACGGCTGCGGCGGACGGGCAGGCGGCTCACCCGTCCACTGTAGGAGGTCACCGGCCCACGGCGCGCTGCGCCGGGCGGGGTGGCGGCGCTGCGCCGGGCGGGGTGGCGGCGTGGTGCCCAGGTCGTGTCGGAGACCCCGAGTACGCTCACGGGGTGAGGTCCGGACGGCAGTGCTCCCGGAGCGCCTGCGGGCGCCCGGCCGTGGCGACGTTGACGTACGTCTACTCCGACTCGACGGCGGTCCTGGGTCCCCTCGCCACGCTCGCGGAGCCCCACTCGTACGACCTGTGCAGCGAGCACGCGGGCCGGCTCACCGCGCCCCGCGGCTGGGAGGTCGTGCGGCTCACGCCCGAGTTCGTCCCGGTGGGCCCGAGCCCCGACGACCTCGTAGCCTTGGCGGACGCGGTGCGCGAGGCCGGCCGTCCGCGGCCGCCCGTGGCACCGCTGCCCGAGCCGGCCCAGCCCGAGGTGGCTCGACGGGGGCATCTGCGGGTGCTGCGCGGTGAGGGGAGCTGAGGATGGTTTCAGCAGGGGGACGCAACGGCGGCGACGTCGACGGAGCTGCGATGCCGGACGGTCCGGTGAGCTGCACCGGCTGCCGCGGCGGCGCCCTGACCCGCCTTCCCATGGTGCTCACGGACGGCACCGAGGTCGTCTTCGTCTCGTGCCACTCCTGCGAGCGGCGCGAGTGGTTCCAGCCCGCCGTGCACGGCTGGGAGCAGATCCCGATCGACTCGGTGCTGCGGCGGTCGACGAAGTACCGCTGAGGCGCCTTCTCACGGCTGGTTCCGCGCGCACGGCGTGGGCTCCCTAGACTGCCCGACGTGACGTCACCCGATGCTGCCGCCCCTGCCACGCCCTCCTCGCCGCTGCCGGACCTGTCGGGCCTGATCAAGGCCTACGACGTGCGAGGCGTGGTGCCCGAGCCGTTCAGCCCGCAGGTCGCCGAGGCGATCGGGGCTGCGTTCGCCGACGTCGTGGTCGCGGGCTCGGAGCGGCGGTCGGTCGTCATCGGTCAGGACATGCGGCCGTCGGGGGACGAGCTCGTCGGGGCCTTCGCCGCCGGCCTGACGGCCCGAGGCGTCGACGTCATCCGGATCGGGCTGTGCTCCACCGACGGTCTCTACCACGCCTCCGGCGTGCTCGACCTGCCGGGGGCGATGTTCACGGCGAGCCACAACCCCGCGGAGTACAACGGCATCAAGATGTGCCACCCGGGCGCCCGGCCCGTGGGGGAGTCGTCCGGCCTGGCGGACGTCCGCGATCTCGCGGCCCGGTACCTCGGCGAGGGGTTGCCCGAGCCTGTCGCGACGCCCGGGGCGGTCACCGAGCGCGAGATGCTGGCCGAGTACGCCGCGTTCCTGCGGGGCCTGGTGGACCTGTCGGGCGTCCGACCGCTGAAGGTCGTCGTCGACGCCGGGAACGGCATGGCGGGGCTCACCGCGCCGGCCGTCCTCGGCACGGAGGCCGGGCTGCCGGCGCTGCCGCTGGAGATCGTTCCGCTGTACTTCGAGCTCGACGGCTCGTTCCCGAACCACGAGGCCAACCCGCTGGAGCCGGAGAACCTCCGGGACCTGCAGGCGGCGGTCCTCGCGCACGGGGCGGACGTCGGTCTGGCGTTCGACGGCGACGCCGACCGCTGCTTCGTCGTCGACGAGAACGGTGCGCCGGTCTCGCCGTCGGCGGTGACCGCGCTCGTCGGGCTGCGGGAGGTCGCGCGCGAGCTCGAGGCGGGCCGCACCCCCACGGTGATCCACAACCTCATCACCTCGGCCGTGGTGCCGGACCTGCTGCGCTCCGCCGGTGCCCGGACGGTGCGGACACGGGTGGGCCACTCCTTCATCAAGGCGGAGATGGCGCAGCACGACGCGGTGTTCGGCGGCGAGCACAGCGCCCACTACTACTTCCGCGACTTCTTCTTCGCGGACACGGGCATGCTCGCGGCGATGCACGTCCTCGCGGCGCTCGGCGAGACCCGCGGGGCCCACGCCGCACCGGCCACGATGTCCGGGCTCGCGGAGGCCTTCCAGCCGTACGTCGCCAGCGGTGAGATCAACTCCCGCGTGGCGGACGTCGCGGCGGCCCGGGCGCGGGTGGTCGAGGCCTACGTCACGCAGCAGGGTGCCGGACCGGTCGACGTGGACGAGCTGGACGGCCTCACCGTCTCCCACTGGGACTCCCACCCCCGGTGGTGGTTCAACCTGCGCGCCTCCAACACCGAGCCGCTCCTGCGTCTCAACGTCGAGGCGGCCGACGAGGACGTCATGGTCAAGGTCCGAGACGACGTGCTCGGACTCGTCCGCGCGGCGGCGGGCGGGGGTGCGTCGTGAGCGGCGCCGAGGAGCAGCCGATGGAGGGCTGGGTGCGCGAGATCCTGCGGTGCCCCGGCTGCGGCTCGCCGCTGCGGGACGGTCGCCGACCCGACGGGGAGCCCGAGCTCGTGTGCACCGGCGAGACGTGCGCGCTGGCGTACCCGGTCCGGGACGGCATCCCCGTGCTGCTGGTGGACGAGGCCTACCCCTCCGGCGGGACGGTCTGACCACCACGCCGCCCGGACCGTCCGACGGCGGTCACGCTCGGTCTGCTGCCTAGTCGCGCGGGTCCGGAACGGCGTGCGGCAACCGGTGCAGCAACGCCGCCTCGGTCCGCGCCGCCTCGGCCGCCTGCACGGCGCGGGCGTACTCCCGGTCACGACGCTCGGCGAGCACCGCGGCGATGAAGCGCTCCGGGTGGGTGCCGGGAGGCGGGCCGGGCGCGACGTAGCCCTCCACCTCGGCGGCCAGGCGGAGCCCGAGGGCGGACCGTGAGCCGGGGTTGAGCGTCATCGCGCGGCCCAGGAACTGGCGCGTCGACAGCGCCAGACCGTCCGGCAGGCGGCGGATGTCCGTGCCCGCCGCCCACGCCGCCAGCTCGGGCGGCATCTGCACCGGCGGGAGCGCCCGCTGACCACCGCGCACCCGGACGGCGTACGTCCCGGCCAGCAGGTCTCCCACGCGCTTGCCCTGCGGGTGGACCAGCGAGGTGAGGAGCGCCACCGACCCGGCGGTCAGCCAGATCTCCCCGACGCCGACGAGCGCCCGGAGGACGGCGTGGCGGAACCTGACGGGTCCGCCGTCGTCGCGCACGATCCGGATGCCGACCACCAGCTTGCCGACGGAGCGCCCGCGCGTCAGGGTCTCCACCGCCGTCGGCAGCGCCACGAGCACGACGACGACGAGCGCGATCCCCAGTGCCGCCAGCATCGCGGGGTCGAGGTCGCCGGCGACGGCCGGCACCACGAGCGCCAGCACCAGGGCGACGAGAGCCTGCACCGCCACGTCGATGAGAGCACCGAGAGCGCGCGTGGCGAACGACGCCGGCCGGGCGTCGAGCACGACGCCCTCGCCGATGAGGATCTCCTCCGACACCCCGCACCCCTCCGCTCTCCGGCGGACCTGTGCGCCCGGCCGGGCCGCCGCGCGACTGTGGCAGGCTACCGGGCGTGGACCTGGACGCCTTCTCCGCCGTGCATGCGGCGTCCTGGCAGCGCCTGGACCGGCTCAGCAAGCAGCGGCGGCTCAGCGGGGCGGAGAGCGACGAGCTCGTCGCGCTCTACCAGCAGGTCGCGACGCACCTGTCCGCGGTGCGGTCGGCCGCACCGGACCCGGCCGTGGTCTCCCACCTGTCGGACCTGCTCGCCCGGTCCCGGGCCGCGATCGCCGGTGCGCACGACCCGTCCTGGAGCGACGTCGCCCGGTTCTTCGTCGTGACCCTCCCCGCCGCCCTGTACCGGGTGCGCTGGTGGACCCTCGCCGTGACGGCGGCCTGCTGCGTCGTGGCGACCGTGGCGGGGTTCACGATGTACAACGACCCCGGGGCGCAGGCGGCCTTCGGGACACCGGCCGAGCTGCGTCTGTACGCCGAGCAGCAGTTCGCCTCGTACTACACCCAGTACGACGGCAGCAGCTTCGCGGCACAGGTCTGGACGAACAACGCGTGGATCGCCGCGCAGTGCGTCGCCTTCGGCATCTCGGGGATCTGGCCGGCCTACGTCCTCCTCGCGAACGCGGCGAACGTCGGGGCGGCGGGCGGGGTCATGGCGCTGCACGGCGGCCTCGACGTCTTCTTCCAGCTCATCCTCCCGCACGGCCTCATGGAGCTCACCGCGATCTTCGTCGCCGGCGGGGCGGGGCTGAAGCTCTTCTGGACGCTCGTCGACCCCGGCGGTCGGCCGCGGACCCGGGCGATCGCCGAGGAGGGGCGCTCGCTCATCACGGTCGCCCTCGGTCTCGTCGTCGTCCTGGGGGTCTCAGGCCTCGTCGAGGGCTTCGTGACGCCGTCGACCGTCCTGCCGTGGTGGTTGAAGATCGTCATCGGTGCCCTCGTGCTGGCAGCGTTCTGGGTCTACGTCCTCACGCTCGGCCGACGAGCGGCCCGCGCCGGCGAGACCGGGGACCTGGGGCTGGGGGATCGCGGCGACGTGCTGCCGACGGCGGCCTGACCCGGGCCCGTCAGCGGCGCACGGTCCGCGGGGCGGCGCCGACCGGGGGCTCCCGGTGCTCACGGCGCGCCCGCACCGCCAGGGCCGTCCCGGTGAGCAGGAGTGCTGCACCCACGGCCCACGGCACGACCGATCGCAGGGTGCCGGGCCGGCCGTCCTCGTCCGCGGACGCGCCCGCACCGCCGCCGGCCATGCCCTCCCCGTCGCCGTCCTGCGCGTCAGCCAGCACGGCCTCCCAGCGGGCGCTCCGTTCAGACTGGAACTCCTCGAGGGTCACGGGTCCCGTGGGCGCGTCGCCCACGCGCTCCGGGAGGACCGCGCTGACGGTCCCGTCGGGACGCAGGACGAGCCACTCGCCCTCGTCGGTGACGAGGCGGTCCTCCGGTGCCAGCTCGCGGAGGGCCTGCCCGAGCTCGGCGTCGTCGTCCCAGCCGGCGAGCACGACCCGGCCCTCGTCGGGGTCGCGCCAGGCGGTGCGCGTGCCGCCCTCGGTGGCGGCGACCCACTGGTCCGCGCTCTCCAGGGGGTCGTCCAGCGCGGACGCCTCACCGCGCAGGAACGCGGTGGTCCACATCCACACCTCGTGGGCGTCCGTGGTCCCGAGGGCGTCGCGCACCTCCTCCGCCTCCGGTGCGGTCCGGGGTGCGGACCCAGCAGGGGCCTGCGACGCCGGCCCCTGCGACGGCGTGCTCTGGGACGCCGTCTGCCCGGGCGCGGCGAGCGCCGCGAGCGGGACGGCGAGCGTCGCGACCAGCGCGATGGCGACGACGAGCGCGAGGGTCCGGGTGCGCCGACGTCGGCGCTCGGCGGGGGATAGACGACGGGGCGGTGCTGCCATGGCGTCGAGGGTGCCACAGCCGAGCGGCACGTCGGTCAGAGCCGTCCCGCGGCCTTGAGCGCCAGGTACGTGTCCGCCAGGCGCGGGGCGAGGTCGTCGGGCAGGGCGTCGACGACCTCCACACCGCGCTGGCGCAGCCGCACGCTGACGGCGGCGCGCTCCAGCTCCGTCCGTTCCGCGGCCGCCGCGTCGTAGACCTCGTCCGACCGCCCGCGGCGGGAGCGCAGCGCGGCGACCTCCGGGTCCGCGACGGATGCCAGCACGACGGTGTGGTCCTGGGCGAGGGGCCCGACGACGGGCAGGACACCGCTCTCCACCGCGGCCGGCTCCAGCGACGTCAGCAGGACCACGAGGGCCCGCTGCGACAGGCGCTGCCGCACGGTGCCGACGACCCCGGGCCAGTCAGCCTCCACCAGGGACGGGTCGAGCGGCGCGAGCGCCTCCGCCAGCGCCGGCAGCAGGCGCGGGCCGTGGGCCCCGGCGACCTGCGCCCGGACCCGCCGGTCGTACGCGACGAGGTCGACGCGGTCCCCGGCGCGCGAGGCCAGCGCGGACAGCAGCAGCGCCGCCTCCATCGAGGCGTCGATGCGGGGGAGGTCCCCGATGCGCGCGGCCGACGTCCGGGAGGTGTCCAGGACGATGAGCACCCGGCGGTCCCGCTCGGGGCGCCACGTCCGCACCACGACCTCGGAGCGGCGTGCCGTGGCGCGCCAGTCGATGGAGCGCACGTCGTCGCCGATGACGTACTCGCGCAGCGAGTCGAACTCGGTCCCGCCCCCGCGCACCTGGACCGCCGTGCGCCCGTCCATCTCGCGCAGGCGCGCCAGGCGGCTCGGCAGGTGACGGCGGGACGCGAACTCGGGCAGGACGCGGAGCCGGCCCGGTACGGGGATCGAGGCCTGACGGGCGGCCACGCGCAGCGGCCCGAAGGACCGCACCGTGACCCGGTCCGCCAGCCGGTCACCGCGCCGGGTCGGTCGCAGCGGCGTGACGACCCGACGCGACTCGCCGGGCGGCACGGCCACGTCGTGGCGGTTCGCCTCGGCCCCTGCCGACGGCTGCCACGCGTCACGGACCGTCGCACGCAGGCGGCGGCGCGACCGGTTGGTCAGCACCAGGGTCGACCGGGTGGCCTCGGTGAGGCGCACGGACCGCGGGACGGAGCGGGAGAGCGCCACCTCGCGCGGCGAGGCGGCCAGCGCCAGGTCCACGACGCACACGACCACGACCAGCAGCGCCCACAGCAGCGCCGTCGCCGTCGCCGGGACGAGGGCGACCGGGACGAGGCCGAGGGCGGCCAGGGCGACCGCGCGCCAGGTGAGGGCCATGCGTCAGCGCGGGACCGGGACGGCCGCGAGCACCGTGTCGAGCACGCTCTCCGCGGTGACGCCCTCCAGCTCCGCCTCCGCGCGGAGCTGCACCCGGTGGCGCAGCGTCGGGTGGGCGAGCGCCTTGATGTCGTCGGGCGTGACGTACCCGCGCCCCGACAGCCACGCCCACGCGCGCGCCGTCGTGAGGAGCGCGGTCGCGCCACGGGGGGAGACACCGAGCGACAGCGAGGGCGACTGCCGCGTCGCGCGCACGAGGTCCACGGCGTAGCCGAGCACCTCCGGCGCCACCTGGACCCGGGCGACCTCGGCCCGGGCGCGATCCAGCTGTGCCGAGTCGGTCACCGGCCGCACGCCGGCGCCGGCCAGGTCGCGCGGGTCGAACCCGCCGGCGTGCCGGCGCAGCACCTCGATCTCCTGGTCGCGCTCGGGGAGCGGGAGGGTGAGCTTGAGCAGGAAGCGGTCGAGCTGCGCCTCCGGCAGCGGGTACGTGCCCTCGTACTCGACGGGGTTCTGCGTGGCGATGACGAGGAACGGGTCCGGCAGCGGCCGCGGCTGGCCGTCGACCGACACCTGCCGCTCCTCCATGGCCTCCAGCAGCGAGGCCTGCGTCTTGGGCGGCGTGCGGTTGATCTCGTCCGCGAGGAGGAGGTTCGTGAACACCGGGCCCTCGCGGAACGAGAACTGCGCCGTGCGTGCGTCGTACACGAGCGAGCCCGTCACGTCACCGGGCATGAGATCGGGCGTGAACTGCACGCGCTTCGTGTCGAGCTGCAGCGCTGCGCTGAGCGTCCGGACGAGGAGGGTCTTCGCCACGCCGGGCACGCCCTCGAGGAGCACGTGACCCCGGCACAGCAGCGCGATCACGAGGCCGGTGACGGCCGCGTCCTGCCCGACGACCGCCTTGGCGACCTCCGTGCGCAGCGCCGCGAGGCCGTCCCTCAGCTCCCGGGACGGCGTGAAGCCGTGAGCGGGGGAGTGGACGGCGCTGCCGTGCGCGCCCGACGCGTGCTCGGCCGGGCGGTCGCCGGACGGCGCCCCGTACGAGGTCTGCTGGTGCGCCGGCGGCCCGTCGGGCCTGTGCTCGGACGGCCGCCCGTCGGGCCTGTGCTCGGACGGCCGCCCGTCGGGCCGGGTCTGGTTCCAGGTGGGGTCGGTCACGTGCGGTGAACCTCGCTCTCGAGCTCGTCCAGCTGACGCGCGAGCCGCAGGAGCCCGTCGTCGTCGGTCGGTGGCGGTCCGTACAACAGGTCGGCGACGTGCTGGGCGGGGCGTCCGGTGGCGCGCGCGACGGCGTCCACGAGGGGCGGCGCCCCGGCGGACCGGGGCAGGCCGAGCCGCGCGGCGCAGCGGCGTGCCGCACCCGCGCGCAGGGCCGCGGCGGCGTGCCCGCGCGAGCGCGCCCGGCGGTAGAGGCGGCCGCGTCCGACGGTCGTCTCGGCGGCGCGGACGACGACGGGCAGCGGCTCGGTGACCACCGGCCCGAGGGAGCGCCCACGCCACACGGCGACGGCGAGCAGCACCACGAGCAGCTGGAGGCCGACCGGACCGGCCCAGGCGGGCAGCAGCTCCGACAGGGACGGCGGGGTCCCGGTACCCGGACCCGTCTCACCGGTGTCCGTGATGCTCGGCGTGTACCAGACGAGCGTCTCGTCCGCACCGAGGGTCCGCAGCACGAGCGCGGCGTTCCCCCCCTCGTCCAGCCGGTCGTTCGTCATCGTCGAGGAGTCGCCCAGCACGGTGACGCGGCCCCGGCCGTCCGCCGCGGGCGCCGTCCCCCACGCGCCCGTGCCCCCCGGACCGAGCCAGCAGACGACGGCGCGGTCGTCCTGCGCGACGACCCCGTCGTCCCCCTGCACGTCCAGCGGGCCGGCGGCGAGCGCCGTGGGGTCGTCGCAGCCGGGGGGCCGGGTGTCGGGTGCGTCCGGGACCGCGGAGGTCGTGAGCGCGCCGTCGGTGAGCTCCTCGACGTGCCACGAGACGTCCGGCTCGATGACGACGAGGTCGGCGCCGGTGCCGACGAGCTCCGCGAGCTGGCTGTCCGTGAGCAGCAGCGTCCCGACGACCAGCACGGTCGACCCGGGGCCGGCGAGCGCGGCGACGTCGGCCGTGGTCTCCGCCGTCTCGATGCGGACGCCCTGGTCCTCGAGGATGCGGGCGACCGCCCGCGAGCCGTTGTCCCCGGCGTTGCCGGGGGAGAACGGTGCCGTGTCCGACGTGGGCTCCAGCAGGGACGCGATGCCCGCGGCGCCGGCGGTGAGGCCGAGCACGGCGAGCGGCCACCGCGCGCGACTCCAGCGTGAGAGCGCCCGGCCGCGCGCCGTCGTCCCGTCGCCCATGACGCCGCCGGGCCCGGTGGACGACGGAGCGGTCGCGACCGTGCCGGAGCCGCGTGCCGGCGGGACGGGTGCCGCGGGGAGGACCGTGCTCATGCCGCCGCCTCCACCTGCGGCGGTCGGACCGGACGCTCGGCGGCGACCCGCCGGTCGAGGTCGCGCAGGCGCGCGTCGTCGGCGGCGTCGGCCTCGGCGTCGCCGTAGCAGACGTCGTCGAAGAGCCGGCCTGCGGCGACGAGGTCGGCGGCGCAGCCCGGCAGCAGGTCGCCGGCCTGCTGGGCGGCCTCGTGCGCGGTGCGCCCGGGCCGCTCGTCGAGCACGACCCGTTCCTCGAGCGCACGCAGGATCGCGCGGAAGCGGTCCAGGACGGCGCCGGACCAGTCACCCGCCGCCGCGAGCCCGTCGGCGGCGGCCCGCAGCTCGGCGGCCGTGCGGGTGTCGTCACCGAAGACGTCCACCGACGCCCGCCGGTCCCGCCGCGCGGCGCGCACGGGGCCGGCGACGACGAGCGCGACGACGAGCGCGACGACGACGCCCACCGTGACGACCAGCCCCGCGATGCGCGGGTCGACGTCGGTCGCGGTGCCCTGGAGGTCCGCGAACCGCTCACCGAGCCAGGTCAGCACCGTCTGCAGCAGGTTGGGCCGCTCCTGGTACACGGGGTCGCTCAGCTCGATCTCCGCCCAGCGGCGGGCCGTGTCCGCGTCGGGCTCGACCGGGACGTCACGCAGCACGCCCGCGACGGTCGGGACGGTCACGACCGACCGGCCCCCGTCCCGCCGGCGGCTCCTGCGGCGACCTCCGCGGCCCGGGCCAGCTCGACGTCCAGGCCCTCCCGCCGGATGCGCAGGTCGATGTAGAGCAGGGCGACGACGGCGGCGAGGAACACCGTCGAGATGGCCTGGACGAGGCCGGTGAGCAGCGTCGTGAGGAAGATGAACCCCGGGGAGGTCACGTCCGGCTGGGCGATGGCCGCGATGACGCTGACCGGGACGGACAGGACCTGGCCGACGAGTCCCACGATGACCGACGCGAGCAGGTAGATGCCGAGGACGCGCCAGAAGCTGCCTCGGGTCAGCCGCCAGGCCCTCTTCACGGTCGCGACGACGCCGTTGCCCTCGAGCACGAGAGCGGGCGGGAGCAGCAGCAGCCGCACGCCCACCCAGACGGCCACGACCACGCCGGCGGGCACCAGCAGGAGGCCGGCGGCGACCGCGAGACCGGGCTGGTCCGCGACCGCGAGACCGGTGATCGCGCCGAGGACGAGGGCGATGAGGATGCCGAGGGCGACCACCTGGAGGATCGCCAGGACGAGGAGCAGCATCGTGCGCCGCCAGTGCCGGTGCCACAGCTCCGCGACGGTGACGCGCTGGCCGATGACCGACCGGCTGACCGAGCCGGTGAGCAGTCCGGTGAGCACGGCGTTGCCGACGAGCAGCCACGGCACGAGACCGACGGTCGCCAGGGAGGCGGCGAACGAGTCCGTGAGGCCGAGCTGCCCGGTGGGGTCGATGTCCGTGGTCGTCCCGGCGACGCCGCGCGCGACCCAGGGGATCAGCGCCCACTGGGTCAGCCCGCCGAGCACGCTCATGACGAGGACGACGACGGCTGAGAACCCGAACATGACGCGCGGGTTCACCCGGATGGCCCGGAACGCGCCGTCGTAGATCTCGGTGAGGTTGAGCGGGCGCAGCGGGACGATGCCGGGCTGGACCGGCGGCGGACGGAACGGCCCGCCGTACTGCTGGCCTCCGTACTGGGGCGCTCCGTACTGCTGGCCTCCGTACTGGGGCGCTCCGTACTGCGGTGCTCCGTACTGCTGGGCCCCGTGCTGCGGGTTGCCGTACTGCGGCGCCCTGTACTGCGGCGCCCCGTACTGCGGCGCCGAGCCGTACGGCGTCGGACCGGTGCCGGGCTCCCCGGCCGGGTCCGTGCCGGGGGACTGCCCCTCCTCGGGGACCCAGGAGGTCCGGCCGTAGCCGACGGCTCCCGACGACGGCCACGTCGGCTCCCCCCACCCGGTCGGAGGCGCTGGGGGCGGTGGGGCGGCGCCGTCGTCCGGCCGGACGTCCTCGCGCCGCTCGGCGTCGCCGGTCCCGGTCACGGTTCCTCCCCTGGTGCCCCTGCTCGTCGGTGGCGGCCGCTCGTGCCGCGGCGCCCATCGTGCCACGACCGCCCCGACCAGCGGGTGCGTCCCCACCCGCCTCTCACCTGGGACTCCGGCGCACGAGCCCGACCGCGACCGACGGCTGCCCGGCGGCATCGTTCGGCGGTGCGCCGCTGCTCCGCACGGGTGGACCGGGCCGGGACGTGACGGGGGCGGCGGCGCGCCGCGAGGCCCGCGGGACGGCCCTGTCGGGCGGGGGTGACACGATGGGCGCATGAAGGGACGCATCCTCGTGGTCGACGACGACGTCGCGCTCGCCGAGATGATCGGCATCGTCCTGCGCTCGGAGGGGTTCGAGCCGCTGTTCTGCGACCACGGCGACGAGGCGCTCGCGGCGTTCCGTGCCGGGCAGCCGGACCTCGTGCTGCTGGACCTCATGCTGCCGGGCAAGGACGGCACGGAGATCTGCCGCCTCATCCGGGCGGAGTCCGGCGTGCCGATCGTCATGCTGACCGCCAAGAGCGACACGGTGGACGTCGTCCTGGGCCTGGAGTCCGGTGCGGACGACTACATCCCCAAGCCCTTCAAGCCCAAGGAGCTCATCGCACGGGTCCGGGCGCGGCTGCGCCGGACGGACGAGCCGACCCCGGAGCACCTCAGCATCGGCGACCTCGAGATCGACGTCACCGGCCACCGTGTCACGCGGGACGGCGTCGTCATCCCGCTCACGCCGCTGGAGTTCGACCTGCTGGTGGCCCTCGCGCGCAAGCCGTGGCAGGTCTTCACCCGCGAGGTCCTGCTGGAGCGCGTGTGGGGCTACCGCCACGCCGCCGACACGCGCCTGGTGAACGTCCACGTCCAGCGGCTGCGGTCCAAGATCGAGCACGACCCGGAGCGCCCCGAGATCGTCGTGACGGTGCGGGGTGTCGGGTACAAGGCGGGCACCGGCGGTCAGTGACGGTGGTGCTGTCGGGGTGGGTCCGGTGACCGGACCGGCGACGGAGACCGGTCCGACGGCCCGTCGCGGGCGGTCGTCGCGCCTCCTCGCCCTGCGGGTGCGTCGGGGTGCGCGGGAGGTGGTGCACCGCTTCCGGGCGTCCCTCCAGGTGCGGGTGATCACCTCGACACTGGTCGTCGGCATCCTCGCCGTGGCCGTCCTCGGCGGGTTCCTGTCCGACCGCATCCGGGACGGTCTGTACGAGCAGCGCGTGGCGCAGATCCTCGAGGAGACGGCGCGGTCGACCGAGGCCGCGCAGGCCACGTTCAGCGCCTCGACGGCGTCCACGGGCCCGGAGCTGCAGACGCTCTTCTACGACCTGGTCCCTGCCCTGGCCCTCGGTGGCTCGGGCGAGCGCGAGGTGTTCCTGCGGCGGTCACCCGGTGACATCCCGCCCCTGCTCGTGAACGACGTCTCCACCACGAACGAGGTCAGCCGCGCGGACCTCGGCGACCTCATCACCGAGGAGCTGCGCCGGGCCGTCCGTGACGCCCAGGCGCAGCAGTGGATGCCGGTCGCCATCCCGGTCGACGAGACCGGTGGCGTCGTGCCGGGCGTGCTGGTGGGCTCCGTCGTGGAGGTGCCGGCCGCCGGTCGCTACGAGCTGTACTACCTCTACGACGTCTCGGCCGAGCAGCAGACGCTCGACTTCGTGCAGCAGGTCCTCGGCGTCGCGGGTGTCGGCCTCGTGGCGCTGCTCGGTGGCATGACCTGGCTGGTGACGCGCCAGGCGGTCCGCCCGGTGCGCACGGCGGCCCGCGTCGCCGAGCGGCTCGCCGACGGGCACCTCACGGAGCGCATGCGGGTCAAGGGCGTCGACGAGATGGCGACCCTGGGCCGGTCCTTCAACGAGATGGCCGAGAGCCTGCAGGACCAGATCGTCCGTATGGAGGAGCTCTCGCACCTGCAGCGCCGCTTCGTCTCCGACGTCTCCCACGAGCTCCGCACGCCGCTGACCACGGTCCGCATGGCCGCCGAGGTGATCCACGCGTCGCGCGACGAGCTGGACCCCGCCGCGCGGCGCTCCGCCGAGCTCCTCACGACCCAGCTGGACCGCTTCGAGGCGCTGCTGGCCGACCTGCTGGAGATCAGCCGGTTCGACGCCGGCGCCGCCACCCTCGACGCCGAGCGCCGGGACCTTCGCGACGTCGTCACGGCCGCCGTCGAGCACGTGGTGGGGCTGGCGGAGCGCCGCGGCGTCTGGCTCAGCGTGGACCTGCCCGAGGAGGCCACCGTGGCCGACGTCGACCCGCGGCGCATCGAGCGGGTCCTGCGGAACCTCCTCGTCAACGCCGTCGAGCACGCCGACGGCCACCCGGTGGAGGTCCGACTCGCCGGGGACGCCCAGGCCGTGGCCGTCACCGTGCGGGACCACGGGGTGGGGATGACGCCGGAGGAGGTCGACCACGTGTTCGACCGCTTCTGGCGTGCCGACCCGGCCCGGGCCCGGACGACCGGCGGCACCGGGCTCGGCCTGGCGATCTCCATCGAGGACGCGCACCTGCACGGCGGCTGGCTCGAGGCCTGGGGGCGACCCGCGCGCGGCGCGTGCTTCCGGCTCACCGTGCCGCGGCGTGCCGGCATCACCCTCACCTCCTCGCCGCTGCCCCTCGTCCCGGACCCCGCGGTGCCGTCGCGCCAGGCGCAGCCGCCGGCCCCGCGGGAGGAACGTCCCCGGGAGCTCGACCCTGCCGCCCTGCCCGACCTCGACCGGTTGGAGGCGTGATGCGCGGTCCGTCCGTCCTGCGTGCTGATGCGCCGCCGTGCCGGCACAGGTCGGTCGTCGTCGCCGTCCTGCTCGCGGTGGTCACGGCCCTCGCCGGCTGCGCCGCGATCCCGACCGACGGCCCGATCGGCACCGGGGAGGTGGTCGTGCGGCAGCCCGGCGCGCCGGTGCCCCTGGCCATCGAGCCCGAGCCGGACGCCACGCCCGAGCAGATCATCGGTGGCTTCCTGCGCGCCGTCGACGCGGGGATCTTCGACGAGTTCGCCACGGCTCGGCAGTTCCTCACGTTCCAGGCGTCGGCGGGGTGGGACCCGCGGGCGCGGGCGGTCGTCTACCAGGGCGGCGGGCCCGACATCGTCCGGCAGGACGAGGACACCGTGCTCGTCACCGTGCCCGTCGCGGCGACGATCGACGGCGGCGGCCGGCTCGCGGAGGCGCCCCCGTCGACGCGGGAGGAGGTCGCGTTCGAGCTGACGCAGGGCGCGGAGGGTCAGTGGCGCATCTCCGCCCTGGAGGACGGCGTGCTGCTGTCGTCACCGACCTTCGAGCAGTTCTACCGTCGCACCCCCGTCTACTTCGCGACCACCGACCTGGAGTACCTCGTCCCGGACGTGCGCTGGTTCCCGACGCGCAACCAGGCCACGGCGGCGGTCGAGGCACTGCTGGCCGGGCCGTCGCCGTGGCTGCGCGACGCCGTCGTCACGGGCGTCCCGGACGGCGCGCGCCTGAGCACCACGGCGGTGACCGTCGAGCGCGGGACCGCCCTCGTGGACCTCAGCGTGGAGGCCCGGCTGGCGTCGGCGCCGGAGCGCGCCCTCCTGCAGGCGCAGCTGGACGCGACCCTGATGCGCCAGCAGGGCGTGCTGGTCAACGACGTCCAGATGCTCATCGCGGGTGTTCCGGTCGACCCGCCGGCGGTGCCCGACCTCGCCGTCGACCCGCCGCCGGGTGCAGGCCCGTACGTGCTCGTCGACGGCGTCCTGGGGCTGCTCGAGCGCGGCACGCTCGTCCCGGCCGAGGGCGTCGCGCCGCTGCCACCCGAGGCGAACAGCCCCGCCGTGCAATCGGGCGACGGTCTCGTCGTCGTCCGGCTCGGATCGTCGCAGGTCGCCGCGGTCCCCTCGGACGGGACGGCGCCCGTGCCGCTCCTCACCGGCACGTCGCTCGTGGCGCCCTCGGTCGACCGGTTCGGCTGGGCGTGGACGGCCGAACGGAGCTCGGCGGGACTGCTGCGCGCCGCGCGTGCCGACGGCACGACGGTGGACGTGGAGCTGCCGTGGCTGGCCGGCCGTACCGTGGTGGCGCTGGACGTCGCGGCCGACGGGGCACGCGTGGCGATCACCTCGACCGGGGCCGAGGGGGCGGCGGTCGACGTCGCCGGCATCGCGCGCATGGAGGACGGCACGCCCCGGCAGTCCGGTGAGCCGCTCCCGCTCGCCCCCGCGCTCGTCGAGGTCGGCGCGGTCGCGTGGGTGGACGAGGTCACGCTGGGCGTGCTCGGCCGGACGACGAGCCAGGCGGCGGCGACCGTGCACCTGCTCGAGGTCGGCGGGAGGACCTCGGCGCTGCCCCTGGTGGACGACGCCGTCGGTCTCGCGGCGGGTCGCGGCGAGCGTGGCCTGTACGTCCTGTCGGCCGACGGGGCCCTGCACGCGCGGCAGGGGCAGAGCTGGGCGGTCGTCGCCGAGGGCATCGACGGCGTCACCTTCCCCGGCTGAGGGCCGGCGCCCGGGCTGTGGACGGCGCCGTCCGGCCGCGTGCGGGGGGTGATGCTGGGCGGGTGACGGATCAGCGCGGCGTCCGCGACCGCCCCGGCCGACCGCCGTGGCGGCGGTCACCGGTCCGGGAGGCGCTCGTCGAGCTCGGTCGCGTGATCGTGCCGGAGCAGTGCCCCGGCTGCGGCGCGTGGGACGTCGCGCTCTGCGGCCCGTGCCTGCGGCACCTGCAGGGACAGGTACGTCGCGTGGAGGAGGCGGCGGCGCGGCTCGACGACGTCCGGCACGGTGCGCTGCCGGCCTGGGCCGTCGCGTCGTACACGGGCCCCGTGCGCGCCGCCGTCGTGGCGTGGAAGGACCGCGGCCGCGCCGACCTCGGCCCGATCCTCGGCGCCGAGGTCCGCAGGGCGGCCGCAGCGCTGGTCCCCACGCTGAAGGAGGTCACCGGGGGAGCGGAGCTGCTCGTCGTCCCCGTCCCCTCCACGGCCGCTGCGCGTCGCCGGCGCGGTGCCGACCTCGTCGGCGACCTCGCGTCCGCCGCGGCCGACGGGCTGCGGGCCGGGGGCCAGCGTGCCCGTGTCGACCACGCCCTCGCGCACCGGCGGCACGGTGTCCGGGACCAGGTCGGGCTGGGCGCGCGGGCCCGCGGCCGGAACACCGCGGCGACGTTCGGCCTCCGCGTGGCTCCCGCCGCGCCGGGCGGGCGGTGGTGCCTGCTGGTGGACGACGTCATCACGACGGGGAGCACGGTGTCCGCCTGCGCCGGCGTGCTGTCCGCAGCGGGCGCCCTCGTCGCGGGCGCGCTCCTCCTGGCCGCCACCCCGACGCCGGGACGGTCCGGTCACGAGGTGATCTTGTCCACCGGCGCGTGACTTCCTCGTTCCGTCCGGGAGGACTAACGTCGTTGCATGGAGCTGTTCCCCGTCGTCGACCACCTCCGGTCGAGGGGGACGTGGGCCCGAGCGGACCGCGCGACACCGGAGCAGCCGGACCTCCCCGGGAGGGGGTGGTGCCCGCCGATCGCCCCGTGAGGGCGTGCACCGCAGTTTCGTCGGGCGGCGTCCGAGCCGTCCCATCCCAGGAGGTCACCATGGAGATCGTCGTCATCGGCCGTCACACCGATGTGCCCGACCGCTTCCGCCGTCACGTCGAGGACAAGCTCGCGAAGGTGCAGCAGCTCTCCCCGCGCGCGCAGCGCGTGGACGTCGAGCTGACGCACGAGCGCAACCCCCGGCAGTCCGACGTGTCGGAGCGGATCGAGCTCACGGTGCGGGGGAAGGGCCCGGTCGTCCGGGCCGAGGCCAGTGCCGACGACCAGTACGCCGCCCTGGACATGGCCGCCACGAAGCTCATGGAGCGGCTGAGGCGGACGCGCGACCGGCACAAGGACCACCGGAAGAACAACGGCGTGAGCGTCCCCGACCCCCGGTCCGCCGAGGCCGTCGCCGACGGCGGGGCGCCGTCCGAGCCCACCGCCCCGGCGCCCGTCCCCACCGTCGACGGCGACGCGGTGGAGGCACCGTGGGGCGACTCGCCGGTGGTCATCCGGGAGAAGCTGCACCGCGCCGAGCCGATGACGCTCGACGACGCCCTGTACGAGATGGAGATGGTCGGTCACGACTTCTACCTCTTCATCGACGCCGAGACGGCCCTGCCGTCGGTGGCCTACCGGCGCCGCGGCTGGAGCTACGGCGTCATCCGGCTCGACGCGCCGGTCCGGTCGACGGTCGCGGCCGTCTGACCCGGGGCGCGTCCTGGGGCGGGACCAGGGCCCGCCCCGCGCCCGTGCCACGGCGATGAGGACGGGTGTCGGTGCGGGGCGCGAGGATGGGCCGGTGCCCTCCTCGCGCCCCGTCGCACGTCCCCGCATGCACCCTGCTCCGGCCGCCGAGCTGACCCTCGCCCAGGCGCGGCGCGTCGCCCTGCGGGCGCAGGGGCTGGACCGGCCACGGCCCGCCTGGCCCGCGGGGCGCCCGCACCTCGGCGACCTCCACCGGGTCGTCGACCGCCTGGGACTCCTGCAGATCGACTCGGTGAACGTGCTCGCGCGGGCGCACCTGGTCCCGCTCTTCTCCCGACTCGGTCCGTACGACACCGGCCTCCTGGACCGTGCGACGTCGCGGGCGCCGCGCCGGCTCGTCGAGACCTGGGCCCACGAGGCGTCCTTCGTGCCGCCCGAGACGTACCGGTTCCTCGCGTGGCGCCGCCGGGAGCACGCGCAGCAGGCCTGGGGCTCGATCCGGTCCGTCGCGCGGCAGCACCCGGAGGTCGTCGACGAGGTGCGTGCCCTCGTCAGGGACGCCGGGCCGGTCAGCGCCCGGGAGGCGCAGGCGGCCCTCGCCCACGACCACCCGCGCCCGCGGGACGACTGGGGATGGAACTGGAGCGTCACCAAGCGCGCGCTGGAGCTGTTGTTCTTCACCGGAGAGGTGGCTGTCGCCGCGCGCAACGGTGCCTTCGAGCGGTTGTACGACCTCACGGAGCGCGTCGTGCCCGCGCCGGTCCTGGCCCGGCCGGAACCGGACGACGCCGAGTGCTTCCGTGCGCTCGTCGAGATCGGTGCCCGCGCCCACGGGATCGGCACCGTCCGGTGCTTCGCCGACTACTTCCGTCTCCGGGGGCCCCGCGTCGGGCAGGCGGTCGCGGAGCTCGTCGAGGACGGAGTGCTGCTGCCCGTTCAGGTGCGGTCATGGGACCGGCGGGTCTACCTGCACCGCGACGCGTCCGTCCCGCGGGCGGCGACGGGGCGGGCCCTGCTGAGCCCGTTCGACCCGCTGATCTTCGAGCGGAGGCGACTGGAGGAGCTGTTCGGCACGCGGTACCGGATCGAGATCTACGTGCCCGCGGCGCAGCGCGTCCACGGCTACTACGTCCTCCCCCTCCTCCTGGGCGACGCGATCGCCGCCCGGGTCGACCTCCGGGCGGACCGCCGGGCGGGCGTCCTGGAGGTGCCCGGTGCCTACCTGGAGCCCGGTGCACCTGGGCACGCACCGGCCGAGCTGGTCGCCGAGCTGCGGCTCCTCGCGGGCTGGCTCGGACTGGACTCGGTGGTCGTGCCGGACGGCGCGCGCGGCGACCTGGCCGGCGTCCTGCGCCCCGTGCTCGGGACGGCGCCGTGACGGTCCCCCGACCGGGTGTCACCGAGCAGGGCGCACCCGCGCCCGGGGACGACGCCACGTCCGGACGCCGAGGCTTCCTCGCCGTCGTGGCGGGAGCCGTGCTGTGGGGGACCGGTGGGCTGGCCGGCAGCGCCCTCGCGGCTCAGGGCACGCCGATGGCGACCGTCGCGGCCTCCCGGCTGCTCGTCGGCGGCGGGGTGCTCGTGCTGGCGCTCCTGGCGCTCGGCCGCCTGCGCGACGTGCGGTGGCACCGCGTACTCGTGCGCCGCGTCCTCGTCACCGCGGTCCTCGCGGCGCTGTACCAGGGGTCGTACTTCGTCGCCGTGGGCCGGTCCTCGGTGAGTCTCGCGACGGTCGTCGCGCTCGGCGCCGCCCCGGTCCTCGTGGCGGCCGCGACCGCGGTGCTGGCGCGGCGGGCGCCGTCGGCTCGCACGGTGCTGGCCGTCGCGCTGGCCGTCGTCGGACTGGTCCTGCTCGTCGGGCTGTCCGGTGCGGGCGCCGAACCCGCGGCGGGGGCGGCGCTCGCCCTCGGTGCCGCCGCGGCGTTCGCGGCGCTCACGGTCGTCAACCGGACGCCCGTCACCGGACTCGACCCCGTGCTGCTCACCGCCCTGGGCTTCACCGGGGGCGGCCTGCTGCTCGTGCCGGTGGCGCTGCTCGCCGGCGGGCCGCTCGTGCCCACCGGGCCGACGGGGTGGTGGCTGGTGCTGTACCTGGGCGTCGTGCCGACGGCCCTCGCCTACGCCGCGTACTTCACGGGCCTGCGTACGGTCCCGGCGACGACGGCGTCCCTGGTCGCCCTGCTCGAGCCGCTCACCGCCGCGCTGCTGGCAGCCGCGCTCCTCGGGGAGCGGCTGGGGCTCGGTGGCGCCGTCGGCGGTCTGCTCCTCGCGGCGGCGACGGTGGTCGTCGCGCCGCGGCGCCGCGGTCGGGTGGTGGTGTGACCGCCTCGCGGCCACCTCGCCTACGATGGTCGCTGGTCTGTGTCGACCTCGTCGCCGAGCGTGTCCCGCTGTGCCGGGGGCATACGGCCGGCGGGGCCGCGCCACACGCGAACCCGCGTCCGCGGGGCCGCCGACGAGTCTGGAGAACGCGTGCCGTCGATCCTCGACAAGGTCCTGCGCATCGGCGAGGGCCGCACCCTCAAGAAGCTCGAGGGCGTTGCCGACCAGGTGAACGCCCTGGAGGAGCCGTTCCGCCAGCTCAGCGACGCCGAGCTGCGCGAGGAGACCGACCGCTTCAAGGCGCGGCTGGAGGACGGCGAGGCGCTCGACCGGCTCCTGCCCGAGGCCTTCGCCTCGGTCCGTGAGGCGGCCGGCCGCACCCTGGGCATGCGCCACTTCGACGTCCAGCTCATGGGCGGTGCCGCGCTGCACCTGGGGAACATCGCCGAGATGAAGACCGGTGAGGGCAAGACGCTCGTCGCGACGGCCCCCGCGTACCTCAACGCGCTCGCGGGCAAGGGCGTGCACGTCGTCACGGTCAACGACTACCTCGCCGGCTACCAGAGCGACCTCATGGGCCGGGTGTTCCGCTTCCTCGGCATGACGACCGGCTGCATCCTGTCGGGCCTGCGGCCCGAGGAGCGGCGGGCGCAGTACGCCGCCGACATCACCTACGGCACGAACAACGAGTTCGGCTTCGACTACCTGCGCGACAACATGGCGTGGCGCCCGGAGGAGCTCGTCCAGCGCGGCCACCACTTCGCGATCGTCGACGAGGTCGACTCCATCCTCATCGACGAGGCGCGGACGCCGCTCATCATCTCCGGGCCCGCCTCCGGCGACGCGAACAAGTGGTACGCGGAGTTCTCCAAGCTCGCCCTGCGCCTGAGGTCCGAGGTCGACTACGAGGTCGACGAGAAGAAGCGGACCGTCGGCGTGCTCGAGCCGGGCATCGCCCAGGTGGAGGACTACCTCGGCATCGAGAACCTCTACGAGTCCCTCAACACCCCGCTGATCGGCTTCCTCAACAACGCCATCAAGGCCAAGGAGCTGTTCAAGCGGGACAAGGACTACGTCGTCATCAACGGCGAGGTGCTCATCGTCGACGAGCACACCGGCCGCATGCTGCCGGGCCGTCGGTACAACGAGGGCATGCACCAGGCGATCGAGGCGAAGGAGGGCGTCGCGATCAAGGCGGAGAACCAGACGCTCGCCACGATCACGCTCCAGAACTTCTTCCGCCTCTACGAAAAGATCAGCGGGATGACGGGCACCGCCACGACGGAGGCCGCGGAGTTCCAGTCGACGTACGGCCTGGGCGTCGTGCCGATCCCGACGAACCGGCCGATGCAGCGCATGGATCAGAAGGACCTCGTCTACAAGAACGAGGAGGGGAAGTTCACCGCGGTCGTCGCCGACATCGTCGAGCGGCACGCCGCGGGGCAGCCCGTGCTGGTCGGTACCACGAGCGTGGAGAAGAGCGAGCTGCTCTCCCGGATGCTCAAGAAGCAGGGCGTCCCGCACGAGGTGCTCAACGCCAAGCAGCACGCACGCGAGGCGGCGATCGTCGCGCAGGCCGGGCGCAAGGGCTCCGTCACCGTCGCGACGAACATGGCCGGTCGCGGCACGGACATCATGCTCGGCGGCAACGCCGAGTTCATGGCCGTCGCCGACCTCGCGGGGCGTGGTCTGGACCCGGCGGAGCAGCCGGAGGAGTACGAGGCCGCCTGGCCGGACGCGCTGGAGAAGGCGAAGTCCGCGGTCGCGTCGGAGCACGAGGAGGTCGTGGCCCTCGGCGGCCTGTACGTCCTCGGGACGGAGCGGCACGAGTCCCGCCGCATCGACAACCAGCTCCGCGGACGATCCGGCCGCCAGGGCGACCCGGGGGAGTCGCGTTTTTACCTGTCCATGACCGACGACCTCATGCGCCTGTTCAACGCGGGCCTGGCCGAGTCGATGATGAGCCGCGCCGGGTTCCCCGACGACATGCCCCTCGAGAGCAAGATGGTCACCCGGGGCATCCAGAGCGCGCAGGCCCAGGTCGAGGCGCGCAACTTCGAGATCCGCAAGAACGTCCTCAAGTACGACGACGTGCTGTCGCGGCAGCGCTCCGTCATCTACGCGGAGCGCCGTCGCGTCCTGGAGGGGGAGGACCTGCACGAGCAGATCCAGCACTTCCTCACCGACGTCGTGACCGCCTACGTGGACACGGCCACGGCCGGCACGCCCGAGACGTGGGACCTCGACGGCCTGTGGACCTCGCTCAAGGCGGTGTTCCCCGTGTCCGTCGAGGCGGACGCGGTCGTGGAGGCCGCGGGCGGCGAGGCCCGGGTGTCCCGGCAGGACGTCCTGGACGCGGTGCTCGAGGACGCCCGGGCCGCGTACGCGGCACGCGAGGAGCAGCTCGGAGCGGACACGATGCGGCAGCTCGAGCGTCGGGTCGTCCTGTCGGTCCTGGACCGCAAGTGGCGCGAGCACCTCTACGAGATGGACTACCTCAAGGAGGGCATCGGGCTGCGCGCGATGGCCCAGCGCGACCCGCTGGTCGAGTACCAGCGCGAGGGCTTCCAGCTCTTCGCCGCCATGACCGAGGCGATCAAGGAGGAGTCCGTCACCTTCCTGTTCAACCTCGAGGTCAAGGTCGCCGAGACGCCCGAGGCCGCTACGGCCGACGGCGCCGCGGCGCCCGGGGCGACACCGGAGGCGACGGACGGTGAGCCTGTCGGCCGGTCCGGGACGGCCCCGGTGGGCGGCGCGTCGGCACCGGTCGCGTCGGGCACCCCGGCCGTGCCGGGTGCGCCCGCGGCCGCTGCTCCGACGTCCGCTGCGCCGAGGGCCGCTGCGCCGAGGGCCGCTGCGCCGAAGGCGGCTGCGCCGAAGGCTGCTGCGGCGGGGCCGGTGATCCTCGCGAAGGGCCTCGACGGCCCGGAGCGCCGGGTTCCCCTGCAGTACTCGGCACCCAGCGTGGACGGTGACGCGGGCGTCGTGCGCCGGGTCGAGCAGGCGGTGTCCGCCGACAAGGACGGCGAGACATACCCGGGCACCCCTCGCAACGCGCAGTGCCCGTGCGGGTCGGGCAAGAAGTACAAGGTCTGCCACGGCCAGAACGAGGCCTGAGCGTCCGTGCCACCACGTGGGGGCGGTCTCGTACGAGCCCGTCCCCACGTGAACGGACCAGCAGCGCGGTCCCGACCGTATGACCGCGTGAGGGTCCGACCACCCCGTCGACCAGTCCGAGGGGCCGGTCAGTAGATCTCCAGCACGGACGCCCGCCACCGCCTGCGGTGCACCTCGAGGCGCACCGCCGCAGCGCGCACCGCGCGGCCGTCGTGCACGACCACGGTGACCTCTGCCACGTCGTCGGAGACGCGGCACACCGTCGCCCGTCGCGCCGACGCGCGTCGCACGGTGCCCGCCACGGGGCCGATCGCCGCCCGCCTGTCGGCGAGGTGCTCGTGCAGCTCGGGGGTGAGCCAGCGCACGAGCTGCCCGAGCGGTCGAGCGCCGGCGAGGACCTCGACCGCCGTCACCACGATCGCCCGTGCGAGGTCGCCCGGATCGGTCAACGGCTCCGGCGCCGCGGTGGCGACGGGACGCGGTGCCCACGCCACCTCCGTCAGGGGAGATCGGACGGACCAGGCCTGCGGCGCCCCGGCGGTCCCCAGCCCTTCGGGTCCTCGTGCCGGCGGGTCCACCGGTGGGGGCAGGAGCAGGCGCGGCCGGAAGGCAGGGGCGGGCGCACGCCCGGCGACCCCCGGACCCCCGCGGCGCGGGGCAGGCGGCACGCGCCCGGCCCCGCGGACCGCAGCGGCGGATCGCACCGTGGCAGCCGCCGCGCTCACCGGGTGCCCCCGGCAGCCGCGTTCGTGTCGTGGCCCGTCGCGTGGGTGTCGGCCGCGGCGCCGGGCACGGTGAGGACCTGGCCGGGCACGAGGACGTCCGGGTCCGCTCCGACGACCTCCCGGTTCGCCTCGTGCCACCGAGGCCACGCTGCGGCGATCTCGGCGTCCGTCGGCTCGACCAGTCGGGCCGCCGCGAGGCTCCACAACGTGTCACCCGGACGCACGGTGGCGGTCGCGCCGGCGGTGACCGCCGCGTCCGCCGGTGTCGTCGTCGCCGTGGCCACGGGTGCGGCGGCGGACTCCGCCGTGGTGGCGGCAGAGGTGGTGGGTGGGGACGTCGTCGAGGGGTCGCCCGCTGGTCGCTCCACGGGCGGGGCCGGCGGTGTCGCCGCCACGGGTGCCGCGGCTGCGGTCGAGGTGCTCGCCGCTCCGGGTGCCGCGGCCGTGGTCGAGGTGCTCGCCGCCGTCGGCTGCCATCCGAGGTCCGCCTCGGTCGCTGTCGCCGTCAGGGCGCCGCCGAGACCGAGACCCACCCCGAGGCCGGCCGCCACGACGCGGCGCAGCGCGGCGGGGGTCAGGACCCGCGCGGTCCGGTCGAGCGCCGCGGCGCGCCGCCCCGTGGCCCTGGCGAGCGCGGCGAGCGCGAGAGCGGAGCACCCCGTCGCCAGCATGCCGGCGGCGAGCGTGGCGACCGTGAGGACGCCGGCGAGGACGACGGTGTCGACCCCGGCGCGCGGTGCCAGCGCCGCCCCGACCACGTCGGGTACGGAGCGGCCGAGGGTGACCGCGATCGTGCAGCTCAGTGCTGCGGCGCCGAGCGCGCGTCCTGCTTCCCGACGTGACTGCTGTCCCATGGAGCCCCCCTGACCCGTCCCTCCGACGTCGTGCGTCGGCGAGGTTTGATGTCGTTTGATGCAGGAAGACACTGTTGGACCGAGGGTGATGCTGTCAACCCGTCGGGCGGGGTGTGGACAGCGATGCAGGACTCGACGCACGTCCGGCACGTCGGCACACGTCGCACCGCCGGTCGGCCGACCCGCCGGCGACCACCGTCCGAGCGGCGTGGTGCTCAGCCCGACGGGCTCCTCACGCGCTCGGAACAGGCCCGTCGGACCGGTGGTCCGCGGCTCCGGCCCCCCGCCGTGCCCGGTGCACGAGCGGCACGGCGAGCAGCTGCACGGCTGCCCCCACGACGTAGGACCCTCCGTACCCCCACCCGTCCGCGACGCGGCCGAGAGCGGGCTGGACGGCGACCCCGCCGACGCCGGCCACCAGGGAGTCGGCGGAGAGCAGGGTCGCGCGCTGCGCCGACGGGACGAGGTCGTTGAGCAGCGCCTGGCGGATCGGTGTGACGGCTGCCTGCGCCAGCCCGAAGACCACCAGCAGCACGAGAGCGACGGCGAAGGACCGGGTCAGACCGAGCAGGGCGAGCACGACGGCGCCGAGCACGACGGCGACCAGGATCGCCGTCGTGCGCCGCCGGACCACCCGGCGCAGACGGGGGGCGGCGAGGCCGCCCACGATCTGGGAGCCCGCGACGACGGCCGCTGCCAACCCCGCGACGGCGTAGGCGCCGCCCTCGCCGTAGAGCTCCAGCAGGAACGGCTGCATGGCGTAGAAGGCGTAGAAGAGCACGCCGGAGGTGAAGGCACCCGCGGCCATGAGGTGGCGCACCGGCGGGTTCGCGGCGGCTGCGCGCCAGGAGACCCCCGCGACGTCGCGGACGACGGCGCGCGCAGGCCTCGAGCGGTCCGGGGTGAAACCGAGGTCGCGCATGAAGACCGACGCGACCACCGTCATGACCAGCAGCATCCCGACCCGGAGCACGTAGGGGACGCCGAGGGTGGTGACCTGCGCGACGAGGCCACCGGCGACCGAACCGGTCAGCATCGCAGCCCCGGTGACGACCTGGGCCCGGGAGAAGACACCCTCGAGCCCCCCGAGCCAGCCTTCGTGCCGGAGGGCGTCCACCACCCAGGCCTCGAGCGCGCCGGAGAAGAATGTGAAGCCGAGCCCGAGCAGGACCGAGCTGACGGCCCACTGCCAGAACGGCGCCCCACCGACCTGCCACAGGGCGACGTAGAGCAGCGTCGTGGCAGCCAGCGTGACGGTGCCCATGAGGTAGGAGGCTCGTCGACCCCAGGTGTCCGCGACCACGCCGGTGGGGATCTCGAAGAGGACGATCCCCACGGTGAAGAACGCGTTGGCGGAGAACGCCTCGAGGTTGGACAACCCCGCGTCGAGGAGGAACAGCGTGTTGATGCCCCAGATGAACGAGGCCGCGAGGGTGTTGCCGAGCACGAGCACGAGGTAGGTGCGCTCGACGCGCCGTGCCGCACCGGTGGGGCGGGCCTCGCGGGCCTTCACGCGGCCGTGCTGCGGCGGGACGGCTCGACGTCCATGGTGCCTCCCGTGCGGACCGCGCGACCACGACGGGCCGGCCGCCCCACCGACCGTACGCCGACGGGGATCGCTCCCTCAACGGGCGAGGACGCCCGCCTCGGGCGGCGGCTGCTGCGTTAGCGTGCCGCCGTGCGATGGGACGCGTTGTTCGCCGACATGGAGCTGCAGGTCGACGCCCTCGACGCCGAGGCGCGCACGGCGCAGGTGGCCGAGCTGACCCGTGCCGAGCGCTCGTCGGTCCACCTCGTCGACCGGCTCCGGGCAGGCGTCGGCTCGCCGGTCGAGGTGCTGGTCCGGACCGGCGCGCGGCTCGGCGGAGACCTCCTCGACGTCGGCGGGACGTGGCTGCTGCTCCAGGACGGTCGCCGGGAGCACCTGGTGCCCACGGCGGCGCTGGTCACGGTCGGCGGCATCCCGGCGGTCGCGGCGGCGGCGACCTCCTCGCCCCTGCGACGTCTCGGCCTCGGCCACGCGTTGCGTGCCCTGGCCCGCGACCGCTGCGTCGTCCGGGTGGACACGGCGGGCGGCACGGTCGTCGGGCGGCTGGACGCGGTGGGGGCGGACCACGTCGACGTCGGGCTCGTGGACGTCGCGGACCAGCGCCCGACCGGTGCCCGGTCGGCGGTGCTGCTGCCGGCGGTGGGCGTCGTCAGCCGGTGGTGAGCGCCGGATGCGCGCCGTGCCGCGCGCGTGCGCGCCTCATTCCCGTCACGCTCAGGAGGTCGTGTGCTCCGCGGCCGCCGGTGAGGCCTCGTGCTCCACGTCCCCCGCCGTGATGCGGGCCCGGGTCTGCTCGTACATTCGCGCGATGTACGCCTCCAGCTCGGTCGACTCGACCCGCCAGATGCCGCGCCCGCCGACCTGCAGCGCCGGCAGCTCCCCGCTGCGGACCAGCGAGTACGCCTGCGCGGCGGAGATGTTCAGGACCTCCTGGACGTCCGCGAGCGTGAGGAACCGAGGGGGCATGGCAGCAGTCTGGCACGGGGCCGGACGGCGCGGCCGCCGTCCACAGACCCGCGTCACTCGCGCACGGCGCCGCGTGCTCACGGCATGATGCTGCCCGGCGCCGGGCACGGCCGGCGCGGGCATGCAGCACGAGCAGGCAGGACGAGCAGGCAGGACGAGCAGGGCAGGACCGGGCGAGGGGGGCGTCGTGAGCACGACCATGGGACAGCTGACGGGCAGGGTCGGGGAGGGGCGCCCGGGGGGTCGGCCCGATCGACCGGACGGAGCCGCCGGCGCCCTGCCCGCCCCGCGTGCAGCACGACTGCGCCGCCCCGGCTGGCGCGACCCGCGGCTGCTGCTCGGGGTTGCGCTCGTCGGGCTCTCGGTGCTGCTCGGGTCCTGGGCGGTCGCGAGCGCAGCCAGGACGGTGCCCGTGCTCGCCGCCGTGGAGGCGCTCGTGCCGGGTGACCCGGTGCGCGCGGAGGCGCTGCGGGTGGTGGACGTCCGCGTCCCGGACGAGGCGACCGCCTACCTGAGGGCCGGCACGGACCTGGAGGGCCTCGTCGTGACCCGCGTCGTCAGGGCGGGCGAGCTGGTCCCGGCCTCCGCCGTCGCCACGGAGAGCGACACGGGCTCCCGGGCGGTCGCGGTCACGACCGGCGGGCGACTGTCCGGCGATGTCGTCGAGGGCTCCCTCGTGGACCTGTGGTTCGTCCCGGAGCCGGTCACCGGCGCCGCCGACGACGACGCCGCCCCACCGCGCGAGCTCGCCCGCTCGCTCGTGGTGGCCGAGGTCGACGAGAGCGGCTCCGCGTTCTCCGTCGGCTCCGGCGTCACGGTGCACGTGCTCGTGCCGCTGCCCGACCTCGCCGCCGTGCTGTCCGCGGTGCGGGGGCCCGGCACGGTCGAGCTCGTCCCCGTCCCCGGCGGGGCGCCGTGACGGTCGGGGTCCTGTGCGCCCTGCGCGGGGACGTCGAGACGGCGGTGGTCCGTCATCTCGACGGCGCCGTCGGCCTCGAGGTGACGCGGCGGTGCGCGGACCTCGCCGAGCTGCTGGCCTCCGGTGCGGCCGGCGTGGGCGGCGTCGCCGTCGTCGCCTCCTCGCTGGCCGGTCTCGACCGGGAGGTCGTGCGCCACCTTCAGGGCTCGCAGGTGCACGTGGTGCTCGTCGACCTCGGCTCGTTGCCGGGTGAGCCGGACGCCGCAGCCCTCGGCGCCGACCTCGTGCTGGGCACCGACGCGCTCGACGACCTCGTCGGGCAGCTGCGGGCGCTGCTGGCGGACGGCGAGCGCACGGGCCGGCGGCCGGGCGAGGTCGCCGGGTCCGCCCGCCTCGCGGCTGCCGTCGCGACCGGCCCCGCCGGGACGGGCTCCACGGCGCCCGTGACGGCTCAGGCGCGTCCCGGCGGCGCCGACGGCCCGGTCCCCGGCGCACCAGGGGCCGCGTCCACGACGCTGCTGCCGGCAGGCGCCGTCGTCGCGGTGTGGGGCCCGGCCGGTGCGCCCGGTCGCACCACGACGGCCGTCTCGCTCGCCGCGGAGCTCGCCTCGCGGTCGCCGGTGCCCGGCGAGGAGGTGCTGCTCGTCGACGCCGACACCTACGGCGGCGCCGTCGGCGCCGTCCTCGGCCTGCTCGACGAGGCCCCCGGGCTCGCCGCGGCGGTCCGCGCGGCGACCGGTGGGCACCTCGACGTGGTCACGCTCGCCGGCCTCACGCCGCTGGTGCACGACGGGCTGCGGGTGCTCACCGGCATCAGCCGGGCGGCGCGCTGGCCCGAGATCTCGGACGCCGGCCTGGAGGTCCTGTGGCCCGCTTGCCGCCGCCTCGCCCGCACCACCGTCGTCGACACCGGCTTCTGCCTCGAGGAGGACGAGGTGCTCAGCTACGACACCCGTGCGCCGCGCCGCAACGCCGCGACGCTGTCGGCCCTGACCGCTGCGGACGTCGTCATGGTCGTGGGTGCCGGTGACCCCCTCGGCCTCCAGCGCCTGGTCCGCGGCCTGGCCGACCTCGCCGAGGCGCCGGCCACCTCGGCCTGCCGGCGCGTCGTCGTCGTCAACCGCGTGCGCCCCGGCACGGCGGGGCCGCGGCCCGCCGAGGCGGTCCGGGACGCCCTCCGGCGGTACGCCGGCGTGGAGGACGTGCACGTCCTGCCGGACGAACCGGCGGTCTGCGACGCGGCCCTGCTGTCCGGGCGCAGCATCGTGGAGCACGCCCCCGGCTCGAGCCTGCGCCGGGCCGTCGCCCGCCTCGCCGACGACGTGCTCGCCGTCGTCGCACCCGTGGGGGCACACTGAGCCGGTGCGCATCTACCTCCCCGCCAGCCTGCCCGAGCTGGCGTCGTCCTCCGGGCTGTCGGCCCGGCTCGTCCACGCCGTGACGCCGGCGCTGCGGTCCGCGCTGCCGGACGAGGACGAGGAGGGCCTGGAGTACGCCGCGCAGCTGCTGGCCGCCGACGACAGCCTCGACCTCCTCGACGCCCTGCCGCCCGCGGCACGCCGACGGGTCGTCGTCGCCGCCGACGTGCCCGAGAGCCTCGTGGAGCCGGTCGAGGGCGAGGCCCACGCCCCGAGCGTGGTGCGGCTGGTCGGCGGTGTCGGGTGGTCCGACGTCGCGTGCGCGCACGTCGACGAGGCCGCAGCGGAGCGCGACGTGACGGCGACGCTCGCGGGCGACGACGACGCGGCGGACCGTCTCGCCGAGCGGGACCTGCTCTGGTACGACGTCAGCGAGCTCGCCACGCTCGGCGGCACGGCCCGCTGACGGGGCTACTCGCCGAAGGGGTCGAGGAACGCCCGGGCCTGGTCGTGCAGAGCCCCGTTCGTCGCCAGGGCCGAGCCGCCGAACGGGCCCGGCGTGCCCGTGAGCGAGGTGAACGTGCCGCCGGCCTCCGTGACGATCGGCACGAGCGCCGCCATGTCGTGCAGCGCGAGCTCCGGCTCGGCGGCGATGTCCACCGCCCCCTCGGCCACCAGCACGTAGGACCAGAAGTCGCCGTAGGCGCGGGTCCGCCACACCGCCCGCGTGAGGTCGAGGAACCCCTCGAGTCGCCCCTGCTCCTCCCAGCCGGACAGGCTCGAGTACGACAGGGACGCGTCCTCCAGCCGGGTGACCTGCGAGACGTGCAGCCGGCTCGCGGAGGCGAGAGACCGTCCCGTCCACGCGCCGCTGCCCTCGGCGGCCCACCACCGCCGTCCGAGCGCCGGTGCGCTGACGACGCCCAGCACGGGGCGGCCGGCGTCGACGAGCGCGATGAGCGTCGCCCACACCGGGACGCCTCGCACGAAGTTCTTCGTGCCGTCGATGGGGTCGATCACCCACTGCCGCGGCCCGTGACCGGTGTCCGGCATCTCCTCGCCGACGACGGCGTCACGGGGTCGGGTCCGCGCCAGCTGGGACCGGACGATCTCCTCCGCCTGGCGGTCCGCGTCGGTGACGGGTGTGGTGTCCGGCTTCGTCTCCACCCGGAGGTCGAGCGCCTTGAAGCGGCCGGTCGTCAGCCCGTCCACCTGGTCCGCGATCACGTGGGCCAGGCGCAGGTCGTCGTCGTAGCCGGAGCGGATCGTCATGGCTGCACCGTAGCGGCCGAGGTGCGGGCGGCGAGCAGCCTCCGGAACGAGTCCACGCGCGCCGCCCGTTCGGTCCTGCCCGGGGCCAGGGGCGTCCCGTCCTCCGCACCCTCCTGGACCCACTCGTCGAGCGCGCAGTCCGGCGCGTCGGCGGCGTGCGAGCAGCCGCGAGGGCACCGGTCGGTCGCGACGTCGGACAGGTCGGCGAACGCCCGCAGCAGGTCGTCGGGGCTGACGTGGGCGAGGCCGAAGGAGCGCACGCCGGGCGTGTCGATGACCCAGCCGTCCCTGCCCGGGAGGCGCAGCACCACCGCGGAGGACGACGTGTGCCGGCCGCGCCCGGTCACGTCGTTGACGCCGCCCGTCGCGCGGGCGGCGTCCGGCACGAGCGCGTTGACGAGGGTCGACTTCCCGACACCCGAGTGGCCGACGAGGACGGACGTGCGGCCGGCGAGCCGCCGCCGCACCTCCTCGAGCCCGCGGATCCCGCGCTCGCGGCCGCCGGTGCTGCCGGAGGGAGCAGGGTCGGCGTCCGCGTCGTCGGCCTCCTGCGTGAACGACGTGACGACGACCTCCACGCCGATCGGCACGTAGAGGGCGACGAGCTCGTCGGGCGACGCCAGGTCGGCCTTGGTCAGGCACAGCAGGACGTCCATGCCGGCGACGTACGCGGCGGCGACGCACCGGTCGATCATGCGCGTGCGCGGCTCCGGGTCCGCCAGCGCCGTCACCACGACGAGCTGGTCGGCGTTGGCGACGATGACGCGCTCCACCGGGTCGGTGTCGTCGGCGGTCCGTCGCAGGACGGTGGCGCGCTCGGCCACGCGGACGATGCGGGCCAGCGTCCCGGGGTCGCCGGACGTGTCCCCGACGACGTCCACCCGGTCGCCGCAGACCACGCGCTCCCGGCCGAGCTCGCGCGCCCGCATCGAGGTGATGGTCCGCTCCGTCGGCTCTCCCTCGCCCACGAGGAGGGTGTAACGCCCGCGGTCCACAGCGGTGACCAGCGCCGGGACGGCGTCCTCGTGGCTCGGGCGCTGCTTGGTCCGCGGACGCGAGCCCCGGGGGTTCGGGCGGTTGCGGACGTGGCTCTCGTCGTACCGCCCCGCGAGACGGCTCACCGCTGCCCGCCGCGGGGCGCCGCGCCGTCCGCCCCTGCCGTCACCGTCGTCCCACGCTGCTCAGCGCTCCGCGCCGTGTCCGTCGGCGCCGTCCTGGCTGCCGAGCATGCCCCGCCACATCCCGACGAAGTCCGGCAGCGTCTTGCCGGTCGTCGCGACGTCGACGACCTCCACGCCCGGGACGCGCAGACCGATGAGCGCGGCGGCCGTGGCCATCCGGTGGTCGTGGTACGTCTCGACACGCGCACCGCGCATCGGGGCCGGAGTGATGACGAGCCCGTCCGACGTCTGCTCGGCACGTCCACCCAGGCGGGTGATCTCCGTGGCCAGGGCGTGCAGCCGGTCCGTCTCGTGGCCCCGGATGTGCGCGATCCCGCGCAGCCGGGTGGGGGAGTCGGCGAGCGTGGCGAGCGCGGCGACGGTCGGGGCCAGCTCGCCGGCCTCGTGCAGGTCCACGTCGACGCCGTGGACGGCGCCGGTGCCGGTCACCTCCAGCACGTCGCCGCGGCGCTCGACGACGCCGCCCATCGCGGTGAGCAGCTGCGGCAGGAGCATGCCGGGCTGCGTGCTGTGCTCCGGCCAGCCGGGGACGCGGACGGTCCCGCCCGCGACGAGGGCGGCGCAGAGGAACGGGGCCGCGTTGGACAGGTCCGGCTCGACCCTCAGGTCACGGGCCCGGACGGCACCGGGGGCCACGCGCCAGATGCCGGGCCGCGAGTCGTCGACGTCCACGCCGGCCTCCCGCAGCACCGCCACGGTCATCTCGATGTGCGGCAGGCTCGGGAGCGTGCGGCCGGTGTGGCGCAGCTCGAGACCGTCCTGGAACCGGGGCGCCGCGAGCAGCAGGCCGGACACGAACTGCGAGGAACCGCTCGCGTCGACGTCCACGTGCCCCCCACGGACCCGGCCCGTGCCGGTGAGGGTGAAGGGCAGCGTGCCGCGGCCGTCGTCGTCGACGTCGACGCCCAGCGCCTGAAGCGCCCGCAGGACCGGACCCATGGGTCGCGAGCGGGCGGGCGGGTCGCCGTCGAAGCGGACCGGGCGCGCCAGGAGCGCTGCGACCGACGGCAGGAACCTCATGACGGTGCCGGCCAGCCCGCAGTGCACCTCGAGCGCGGGGCGGTCGGCGGCGTCCCGGACGGCGGGGCCCGCCGGCAGGGGTGTCACGGACCAGTCGGAGCCGTCAGGGTCGACCGGCGCGCCCAGGGTCGTGAGCGCCTCCGCCATGCGCCGGGTGTCGCTGGAGGTCAGCGCGCCGCGCACGACCCCGGGCGCCTCGGCCAGCGCGGCGAGGACGAGGTAGCGGTTCGTCAGCGACTTCGACCCCGGGACCTCGACCGTGGCGTCCAGCGGGACGTCGGCGGTCGGCGCCACGAAGCTGCCGTCGGCCTGCACGGTGCCCGGCGCGGATCGCGGGAACGAGGTCCCGTCGGGGGACGCGGTGGCCGTCGAGCTCATGAGGTCGAGGCTACCCGCGCGTCCCGGACCACCCGCGGACCGTCCGCAGGTGGTCGTGTCCCCTGGCGTCCGTGGCGCGTCCAGGACGCGCCGCCGATCAGGACGTCGCGCGTCGCGCGTCCTTGAGCGCGGCGCGCACCTCGCGCCGGGCCTCGGCGACCGCGGTCCGCGCCTCCTTGGTGGTCGCCCGGTCGACACGCGCGTGCCCGGCCCGCCACGCCAGCCCCGGCCGGCCCTCGAGGTCCACGGCCGCGATGAGGGTGGCGCCGATCATCGACAGGTCCCGGAGGAAGCGGTCGAGGCCACTGGTGCCTGAGCCCGCGGCGGTGAGGCGGGACAGCCGGCCGACCGGACGGTCCCCCGACGTCGTGGAGCCCGGCTGGGGCCAGGGAGCGTGCGCGGCTGCCACGGGCACCGTCAGCAGGGCGAGCGCGAGGGCGGCGGTGCGCGGCGCGCGTCCGACGGCGAGCGCGGCGCCGGCGAGGGTGACGGTCGCCCCGTGCAGCCGGACCGCGGTGGTCATGCGCCGGCGCTCGACGGGCGGGAGGTCGAGGCGTGCGGAGAGCCGGCGGTAGGTCTCCTCGGCGCGGTCGACGTGCGCCTCCGGGTGGCGCAGGGCGTCGACGCCGTCGGCGACGAACGCGGTGGCGAGCAGGGGGCGAGCGATACGCCGGACCAGCATGGACGTCTCCTTCTCCGCGACGGACGTGCGCTGATCACGCTAGCCGCTCCCGCTCGGGGTCGCCCGGCGTGCGGGCCGGGAATGCGTCGGCGGGCGACGGGCGTTCCGACTGGCATGACTGCCTGCTCCACGCTGGCGGTGGACACCGCGCCGCCGACGGGTGCACCCGCGACCACCGTCGTCGTCGTCGGACGGCTAGGCTCCATCCCGATGAGCGAGGACACGCACCGGGCACCGGCCGAGGAGGACGACGGCGCACGCGCCGAGCGTTTCGAGACCGAGGCGCTGGTCTACGTCGACCAGCTGTACTCCGCGGCGCTGCGGATGACCCGGAACCCGGCCGACGCCGAGGACCTCGTCCAGGAGACGGTCGCGAAGGCGTTCGCAGCGTTCCACCAGTACCGGCCGGGGACGAACCTCAAGGCGTGGCTGTACCGGATCCTCACGAACACGTTCATCAACAGCTACCGCAAGAAGCAGCGTGAGCCGCTGCAGTCGGGCTCGGACGAGATCGAGGACTGGCAGATCGCCCGTGCGGCGTCGCACACGTCCGCGGGCCTGCGCTCCGCCGAGGCCGAGGCGCTGGACCACCTGCCGGACTCCGACGTCAAGGAGGCCCTGCAGTCCATCGGCGAGGAGTTCCGCATCGCGGTCTACCTCGCCGACGTCGAGGGCTTCGCGTACAAGGAGATCGCCGAGATCATGGGCACGCCGATCGGGACCGTGATGTCGCGGCTGCACCGGGGGCGGCGCCAGCTGCGCGAGCTCCTCACGGACTACGCGCGAGAGCGCGGACTCGTCCCGGCGTCCACGGAAGGGGCGGACCAGTGATCGAGGACCACGTGCCGCACGGCACCGCGGGCGGCGGCGAGGACGGTCCGGTGGACTGCGCGGAGGCGCTGTCGCGGCTGTTCGAGTTCCTGGACCAGGAGGTCGACGAGTCGCAGGGCGACAGGATCCGTCAGCACCTGGCGGACTGCGAGCCCTGCCTGGCGGAGTACGACGTCGAGGACCACCTCAAGAAGCTCATCCGGCGCTCGTGCACCGAGGCGGCGCCGTCGGAGCTGCACGTGCGGATCCGCCAGCAGCTCACGGTGCTCCGGACCCAGGTCCGCGAGCGCTGACACGACGCCCGCCGGCACGCCCGCGCGGGGACGGGTCGACCGGGGCGAGGACGAGAGAGGGCGGCGGGTCCGTCCGGACCGGCCGCCCTCGTCTCACGCGTTGGGTCGGTTGCCGTGGTTGGCGGCGCTGCCCTTGCGGGACCGGCGCTTGCGTCCGCGCTTGCTCATCGTGACTCCTCGTGGGTGGGGCCTCCCGGACGGGCCGGGCACACAAGCGGACATCGTCCCACACCCGCACGGCGCGGTGCGCATCGAGCCGCGCGGGTCCCGACGCCACCCGGACGGCGCAGCGCGCATGGCGCGGATCGCTCAGGTCGGCGCGGCCGCCGACCGATAAGGGGGTGTGACCACCAAAAGCCAGTCCGTGATCCCCCTGCTGCACGCGCTCGGCGGGTCCAACGCGTCGGACCTGCACTGCAAGGTCGGGTCCCCCCCGCGGTTGCGCGTGGACGGCCGCCTGCGGCGCCTGCAGGTGCCGGCGCTCACCCCGGAGGACACCGAGCGCATGCTCGACGAGGTCCTCCCGTCGAACCTGCACGGGAGCTTCACCGCGACCCACGAGGCCGACTTCGCCTACTCGCTGCCGGGGGTCGGGCGGTTCCGTGTGAACGCCTACCAGGCTCGCGGCACGATCGGGATGGTCTTCCGCCGGGTGTCCCAGGGTGCCCAGACGCTGGTGGAGCTCGCCCTGCCGGAGGTCGTGGGGGAGCTGGCGCTGGAGCCTCGCGGCCTCATCCTCGTCACCGGTCCGACCGGCTCCGGCAAGACGACGACGCTCGCCTCGATGGTCGACCTCATCAACACGTACCGCGAGGTCAACATCGTCACGATCGAGGACCCCATCGAGATCCTGCACTCGGACAAGAAGGCGATGATCTCCCAGCGGGAGGTGCACCACGACACGGCGGACTTCACGGTCGCCCTGCGTGCCGCCATGCGCCAGGACCCCGACGTCATCCTCGTCGGCGAGATGCGCGACGTGGAGACCGTGCGCGCCGCCCTGTCCGCGGCGGAGACCGGCCACCTCGTCATGTCGACGCTGCACACCATCGACGCGCAGGAGACGATCAACCGCATCGTCGACTTCTTCCAGCCGCACGAGCAGAAGCAGATCCGGCACGCGCTCGCGCAGGCGCTGCGCGGGATCGTCTCCCAGCGCCTCGTGCGGCGTGCGGACGGCCAGGGCCGGGCCGCCGTCGTCGAGGTCATGGTCAACACCGGCCGCACGGCCGAGGCGATCCAGGAGCCGTACGACAACCCGCCGATCGAGGACCTCATCGCGGACGGCGAGTTCTACAAGATGCAGACGTTCGACCAGCACCTCTTCCAGCTGGTCCGCGACGGGGTCATCACCTACGAGGACGCGCTCACCGTGTCCACCAAGCCCCAGGACCTCACGGTCCAGCTGCGGGGGGCCGGCGTCGTCCACTGACGCGCGGGCTCAGGCCTCGTCGTCGGGCAGGCCGAGCCAGCGGTGCCAGCCGCCGTGCAGGACGAGCCAGGCCATGAGGCCGTACCCGGCCTGCCCGGGCGTGCGGCCGTCGCCGCCGGCGAGGTCCATGAGCCACTGCTCGTGCTGCACGAGCGGGGTGAAGGTGTCGACGTACGGGACCTGACGGCGCCGGGCCACGTCGGCGAACGCCGCGGAGAGCTCCGCCTGCCGGCCGGTCTCCTCGCGGGTGGTCGGCGGGGGACCGACGACGAAGGTGTGGATGCGGCGCTGCTCGGCGACGTCGAGGACGTTGGCGAGGTTGAGCCGGCTGCGGGCCAGGGAGATGCCGCTGCTGAGGTCCGCGTGGCTGAGCCCGACCACGAGGCGCGGCTCGACGGCGGTGTCCTGGCCCAGCCGCGGTGCGGTCTCGGCCTCCCACCGGGCGCTCAGCGCCGTCGTCGTCTCGCCGGGGACCGCGAGCGGCATGACGAGGGGCGGCGGGTCCGCGGGCGTGCGGGCGACGACCCGGCCCACCCAGCCCAGGGCCTTGGGGTCCCCGAAGCCGGCGACGAGCTCGTCACCGACGACGCAGATGCGCAGCGCGCGGTCCGTCACCTGTCCTCCTGTCGGTCGTGCGGCCAGTCTGGTGCAGACGCGCGGCGGACCGGCGGCGGCGCGCTGGACGCCCGCCGCCGGTCCGTGGCCGTCACCGGGTGAACGCGGCCTCGACGAGGGCGGTCTGCTCCCGGCCGTGGGTCTTCGCGGACCCGGCCGCCGGCGAGGCGGACGCCGGCCGGGACACGAGGGCCACGTCCCTGCCGAGGACCTCTCGCAGCCGGGGGGCGAGGTGGCTCCACGCGCCCTGGTTGGCCGGCTCCTCCTGGGCCCAGACGACGTGCGCGTCGCCGAACCCGGAGAGCGCCTCGCGCAGCGCGTCGACGTCCAGCGGGTAGACCTGCTCCAGGCGGACCAGCGCCGTGCGGTCGTCGCCGCGCTTCACGCGCTCGGCGAGCAGGTCGTAGTACACCTTCCCGGCGCTCAGGACCACGCGGTCGACCGGCCGGTCGGCCCCGAGGTGGGCGTCGGGGATCACCGTGCGGAACGTGCCGGTCGTGAACTCGTCCACGGACGACGCCGCCGCCTTGAGCCGCAGCATCGACTTCGGCGTCGCGACGACGAGCGGGCGGCGCGGCCGGTCGTACGCCTGGCGGCGCAGGAGGTGGAAGTACGACGCGGGCGTGCTCGGCATCGCCACCGTCATGTTCTCCTCCGCGCACAGCTGGAGGAACCGCTCCACGCGGGCGGAGGAGTGGTCCGGGCCCTGGCCCTCGAAGCCGTGGGGCAGGAGGAGGACGACCGAGGAGCGCTGGCCCCACTTCTGCTCGGACGAGGAGATGAACTCGTCGATGATGGTCTGGGCGCCGTTGACGAAGTCGCCGAACTGCGCCTCCCACAGGACCAGAGCGTCCGGTCGCTCGACGGAGTAGCCGTACTCGAACCCGAGCGCGGCGAACTCCGACAGGGACGAGTCGTAGACCCAGAACTTCGCCTGGTCGCTCGCGAGGTACAGCAGCGGGGTCCACTCTGCGCCGGTCCGGCGGTCGTGCAGGACGGCGTGCCGCTGCACGAAGGTGCCGCGCCGGGAGTCCTGCCCCGCCAGGCGCACGGGGGTGCCCTCGAGCAGCAGGGAGCCGAAGGCGAGGAGCTCCCCGTAGCCCCAGTCGATCCCGCCCTCACGGGACATCTGCTCGCGCTTGCTCAGCAGCTGCTCGATCTTGGGGTGCACGGTGAAGCCCTGGGGCGGGCGCACGTGCGCCCGGCCGATGCGGTGCAGGACCTCCGGGGCGACGGCGGTGCGCCAGCCGACCATCGTCCCGGCGTCCTCGAGCTGGGACTCCGGCCGCTCCAGCCCCGCGACGGGCTCGGCGCTCGCCGGCGGTGTGAAGCCCTCGCGCGTCTCCGTGAAGACCCGCTCGAGCTGCGCCTGGTAGTCCTGCAGCGCCTGCGCCGCCTCGTCCACCGTGATGTCACCACGGCTGACGAGCGACTCGGTGTAGAGCTTGCGGACCGAGCGCTTGGCCTCGATGAGGTTGTACATCAGCGGCTGGGTCATCGAGGGGTCGTCACCCTCGTTGTGGCCGCGCCGGCGGTAGCAGACCATGTCGATGATGACGTCGCGGGCGAACTCCTCGCGGAACTCGAACGCGAGCTCCGCGACCCGGACGCACGCCTCGGGGTCGTCCCCGTTCACGTGGAAGATCGGCACCTGCAGGCCCTTGGCGACGTCGGTCGTGTAGTACGTCGAGCGCGACGACGACGGCCCGGTGGTGAAGCCGACCTGGTTGTTGACGATGACGTGGACGGTCCCGCCGGTGCGGTACCCCCGCAGCAGCGCGAGGTTGAGCGTCTCGACGACGACGCCCTGTCCGGCGAACGCCGCGTCGCCGTGGATGAGGACCGGCAGGACGGAGAACCCGTCGCCGCCGAGGTCGATCCGGTCCTGCTTGGCGCGGACGACGCCCTCCAGGACCGGGTCCACGGCCTCCAGGTGCGACGGGTTCGCGGCGAGGTAGACACCGGTGGTGGCGCCGGACTCCGCGGTGAACGTGCCCTCGGTGCCCAGGTGGTACTTGACGTCGCCGGAGCCCTGGACGCTCTTGGGGTCCTGGTTGCCCTCGAACTCCGCGAAGATCTGCCCGTAGCTCTTGCCGGCGATGTTCGCGAGCACGTTGAGGCGACCGCGGTGGGACATGCCGATGCAGACCTCGTCCAGGCCGCTCTCGGCGGCGCGGGAGAGGACGCCGTCCAGCAGCGGGATGAGCGACTCGCCGCCCTCGAGCGAGAAGCGCTTCTGACCGACGAACTTCGTCTGCAGGAAGGTCTCGAACGCCTCCGCGGCGTTGAGCCGGCGCAGGATCCGCAGCTGGTCCTCGCGGGGCGTGCGCGCGTACCCGGCCTCGAGGCGCTCCTGCAGCCACCGGCGCTGCCGGGGGTCCTGCAGGTGCATGTACTCGGTGCCGATCGTGCGGCAGTAGGAGTCGCGCAGCAGGCCCAGGATCTCGCGCAGCCTGGCCTTGGGCTTGCCCGTGAAGCCGGCCGTCGGGAAGACGCGGTCCAGGTCCCACAGCGTGAGTCCGTGGTTCTGGATGTCGAGGTCGGGGTGCCGGCGCTGCCGGTAGGCCAGCGGGTCCGTCTCGGCCATGAGGTGGCCGCGGGAGCGGTACGCGTGGATGAGCTCCGCGATCCGGGCGGGCTTGGCCGCCTCGGTGTCGGCGTCGACCGTGTTGTCGCGCACCCACCGCACGGGCTCGTAGGGGACCCGCACCGCGGCGAAGACGCGGTCGTAGAAGCCGCCCTCGCCCAGGAGCTTCGCCGCGACGACGCGCAGGAAGTCGCCCGACTGGGCGCCCTGGATGATCCGGTGGTCGTACGTGGAGGTGAGCGTGAGGACCTTGGAGACGCCGAGCCGGGCGAGCTGCTCGTCGGAGGCGCCCTGGAACTCCGCGGGGTAGTCCATGGCGCCGACGCCGACGATGGCGCCCTGGCCGGCCATGAGGCGAGGCACCGAGTGGACGGTCCCGATCGTGCCGGGGTTGGTCAGGGTGATCGTCGTCCCCGCGAAGTCCTCGGTGGTGAGCTTGCCGCCGCGCGCGCGCCGCACGACGTCCTCGTACGCGCCGACGAACTGGCCGAAGTCCATCCGGTCCGCACCCTTGATGCTGGGCACGAGCAGCTGACGGGACCCGTCCGGCTTGGCCAGGTCGATGGCCAGGCCGAAGTTGACGGCCCCCGGCTGGACGACGGCGGGCTTGCCGTCCTGGAGCGTGTACCCGGCGTTCATCTCGGGCATCTCGGCGAGCGCCTCGACGACCGCGTACCCGATGAGGTGGGTAAAGGAGACCTTGCCGCCGCGCGTGCGGGCCAGGTGGTTGTTGATGACGATCCGGTTGTCGACCATGAGCTTGGCCGGGACCGCGCGCACCGACGTCGCGGTGGGGACCTGGAGGCTGGCCTCCATGTTCTGGACGACGCGCGCCGCCGGACCGCGCAGGCGCTCGACGGCCGGCACGGGCACGTCGCGCTGCTCCAGCCGGGAGGCGGGCTGCTCGGCGTACGGGGCGGTCGCCGGCTGGGCGGCCGCGACGGGTGCCGCGGCGGCGTCGTGGACCGGCTCACGGGGCGTCGTCGGCGTCGCCTGGGCGGGGGAGCGGCGGGCCTGGGCGGCGGGCGCCGGCCGCTCGTCGGGCGTGGTCGGCGCAGGGCGCGGGGCGTCGGGCGTGTCCGACGTCGCTGCCTCGTGGGGCGTCTCACGGGTGTTCGAGTCGCTCCGGGCGTCCGAGCCGCTCGGGGTGCCCGGCGACGTCGGCGGGGCGTCCGGACGCGGTGCCGTCGGGGCGGGCGTCGGGCGGCGCGGCGCGGAGGTGGCCGAGGGGCGCGGAGCGGGGGTGGCCGAGGGGCGTGCCGTGCGGCCGTCACCGGAGCCGTTGACCTCCGAGGCGGGGCGGTAGTCCTCGAAGAACTCCCACCACGCGGGGTCGACCGCGTCCTTGTCCTCCAGGTACTGCTCGTACATCTCGTCGACAAGCCACTGGTTCGCTCCGAACTGCGCCGCTGCATCCGGTTGCGCCTTCTGGGACACGCGAGGATCGCCCTCTTCCACTGCGGGACCTAGGGCCGTTGTGACGGCCCTCTCTCGGACATCCACCCTAGGCCACACGGCGGCGTGCCACGTCCTGGGGAGGTCTCAGGTGACGTCGCGCCGGAAGGTCGTCGCGCGGCCGACGGCGGCCAGGACGACCCCGTAGGCGACCAGGACGAGCAGGCCCTGCCACCACGGAAGGAGCTGCCCGATGCCCGTGGCGCTGTAGAAGCTCGAGCCGGCGATCGCCTCGCCCGCCGCGCCGGGGAGCCAGCGCGCCACCCCGGCGCCCCACTCGACCGCCCCGAGGAAGATGCGGACCGTGGGCTCGACGAGCTGCGTGAACGCGAGGATGACGACGATCCCGGCGACCTGGTTGGTCAGCGCGCTGCCGAACCCCACGCCGACGACGGCCCACACCGTCAGGGCCAGGACCGAGCGCGCCAGCGTGGTGAGCACCTCGGGGTCGGTGAGCATCGGGTCGTGGCCCGTGGCGCCGAGCACGGCGGCGCCGGCCCCCGTGGCGGCCACGGTGCCGACCACGCCGAAGAGCAGGCCGACCGGCACGCTCGCGAGGAGCTTGGCGGCGAGCACCACGGACCGGCGTGGCTCGGCCAGGAGGGTGGGGGTGATCGTCATGTGCCGGAACTCGCCGGTCACCGACAGCGCCCCCACCACCACGGGGAACACGTAGCCCAGGGCCGGGGCGAGCGTGTAGATGGCCAGGGCCACCGACCGGTCGTCCAGCGGGGGCGGCGCGGCGGCGTCCCCGCCGGTGGGCATGCCGGTCATGGCGCCGTCCCCGAGCGCGAGGGCGAACGCGAGCACGCCGCCGAGGAACGCCATGTAGAGACCGGTCGTCGCGAGCAGCACCCACCACAGCCGCGTGGTGACGATCTTGCGGTACTCCGTGCGCAGCGCCGCGCTCATGCCGTCACCGTCCCGGTGAGGCGCAGGAACACGTCCTCCAGGCCGACGACGGTCGGCGTCAGCTCGTGCAGCTCCACACCGGCGGCGAACGCGACTCGGCCCACGGCAGGTGCGTCGACGTCGTCCACCTCCAGGGCGCCGGGGCGGCCGGGCACCTCCCGCCAGCGACCCGCCCACACCTCGTCGGCGAGGCGCCGCAGGGCGTCGGCGTCGGGCGAGGCCACCCGCACCCCGGTCCGCGTGAGGGCCGCGAGGCCGGACAGCGGGGAGGCGTGGACGAGGCGACCGCGGGCGATGATGACGACGTCGTCGACGGTCTGCTGCACCTCGGACAGCACGTGGCTGGACACCAGCACGGTCCGCCCCTCCCGTGCCAGGTGGCGCAGGAGGTCCCTGAGCCACCGGATGCCCTCCGGGTCGAGGCCGTTCGCCGGCTCGTCGAGCACGAGGACCCGCGGGTCGCCCAGGAGCGTCGTCGCGAGACCGAGGCGCTGACGCATGCCGAGGGAGAAGCCACCCACCCGGCGGTGCGCCACCTGGTCCAGTCCCACCAGCGCCAGCACCTCGTCGCACCGGGTGTCGGGGACGGCGACCTGCGGCGCGTAGACGCGCAGGTGGTCCCGCGCCGTCCGGCCGGGGTGGAAGCTCGCCGCCTCGAGCGCGGCGCCGACGACGCGCTGCGGCCGCTGCAGGTCCTGGTAGAGGCGCCCGCCGATGGTGGCGCTGCCGGCCGTGGGCCGCACGAGCCCCAGGAGCATGCGCAGCGTCGTCGTCTTCCCGGCGCCGTTCGGGCCGAGGAAGCCGGTCACGCGGCCGGGAAGGACACGGAACGAGAGGTCGTCCACGGCGCGGACCGTCCCGAACGACTTCGACAGCCCGCGGACCTCGACCACGCCCTCGTCGTCGACGGTCCGGTCGACCGCCCACGGCCCTGCCGCCTCGCCCACCTGCGTCATCTCCGCCCCCTCTCCCTGTCGTCACCGCACCGGAGCTGCCGGCCCGCCGTCGCCGCGGCACCGGGGTGATCATCCCGCGGCACGACGGCGGTGCGCAGCGGTTCCGTGCCGCTCACGCCGACGTGCGCGGGCCCCGGCGCACGTGGCCGCCCACGGGCAGCCGCACGCGCATGACGCAGCCCGTGGCGGAGTCGGCCACCTCCACCGTGCCGCCGTGCAGGCTGACCGCCCACCGCACGATCGCCAGGCCCAGGCCGGTCCCGCCGGTGCTCAGGGCGCCCGGCTGGGTGGGTGCGTTGCCCCGCTGGAAGCGCTCGAAGACCCGATCGCGGTCGGCGGGCGGGATGCCCGGCCCCTCGTCGACGACGTCGATGTGCACCTCCCGCCCGTGGCGGCGCGCGGCGACCCGCACCTCCGCGCTCTCGGGGGAGTGGCGGACGGCGTTCTGGACGAGGTTCGTGACGACCTGGTGCAGGCGCTCGCCGTCCGCGGGCACCGCCAGGCCCGCCGGTTCCACGTCGACGACGATGTCGACGTCCTTGACCGCGGCGATGGGTCGGACGCCACCGGCGGCCTCCTCGAGGAAGTCCCGCAACGGCACCTCCCGCACGTCGAGCGCCACCGCGCCGGCCTCGACGCGGGACAGGTCCAGGAGGTAGGTCACGAGCCGGCCGAGACGCTCCACCTGCGCGAGCGCCTGCTCCAGCGCGCGCGGGTCCGGGTCGGTCACGCCGTCGACCATGTTCTCCAGCTGCGCACGCAGCGCCGCCACCGGTGTCCGCAGCTCGTGGGACACGTTGGCGACCATCTCGCGCCGCAGCGTGTCGGCGTGCTCGAGGTCCTCCGCCATGCGGTTGAACGCGTCCGCCAGCTCGCCGACCTCGTCGCGGCTCGTGGCCCGCACCCGCTGCGAGTAGTCGCCGCCCGCCATCGCGCGGGCCGCGGAGGTCATCTCGCGCAACGGCGCCGTCATGCCGTGCGCGAGGATCTGGACGGCCAGGACGGAGAAGACGACGGCGAGCGGGAGCGTCCGGCTCGGTCCCAGGGCGTTGTACAGGCCCGCCCAGGTGACGAACGCCGCGAGGGTCACGGTGGCGGTCACCAGCACGCCGAGCTTGATCTTGATCGACGTGAAGCGGTCGAGCGGGCGCACGTCGGGCAGTCGCCCCGCGTGGCGGGGCGGCATCAGGACCCCGCGGGCTCGAACGCGTAGCCGACGCCGTGCACCGTCCGGATGAGGTCCGGACCGAGCTTGCGGCGCAGCGCCTTGACGTGCGAGTCCACGGTGCGCGTGCCGCTCGCGTCGACCCAGTCCCACACCTCCGCCAGCAGGCGCTCACGGGTCAGGACGGTGCGCGGGTTGACGGCGAGCGTGACGAGGAGGTCGAACTCGGTGGGCGTGAGGTGCACCGGCTCGCCCGACCGCGAGACCCGACGCTGGGCCCGGTCGACGACGACGTCGCCCGCGACGATCGCCGCCTCCGGCGCCGTCGTCCCCGCGAGCTGGGCCGACCGCTCGACGCGACGCAGCAGCGCCCGCGTCCGCGCGACGAGCTCCCGCATCGAGAACGGCTTCGTCATGTAGTCGTCCGCACCCACGCCGAGGCCCACCAGCATGTCGGTCTCGTCGTCACGCGCCGTCAGCATGATCACCGGGACCGGCCGCTCGGCCTGCACGCGTCGGCAGACCTCGAGCCCGTCGAAGCCGGGCAGCATGACGTCCAGCACGATGACGTCAGGGGTGAGGCGGGCGGCGGACGCGACGCCGGACGGGCCGTCGGAGGCCACCTCGACGCGCCAGCCCTCGGCCGCCATGCGATGGGCGATCGCGGTGGCGATCGCGGGCTCGTCCTCGACCACGAGCACGACGACGGACGCGGGGTCGCCGCCGGTCCGGACCTCCGGTGCGCGGGGAGCGTTCATGGTCCCCAGCGTGGCACAGGTGATCCGGCGCCCGAGGGACGTGGCGGGCGGCGCACGCGAGGGCCGTGGCGGGCGACGCGGGCGTCGGACCCGGGCGTACCGGGCGCCGTCAAGGGACCGGGACCGTGACGACGCTCACGAGGACGCGGGCCGCAGGGGCTTGGTCGCGGGGGGTGGCGTCCGTTACTGTTTCGTGACCGCAGAGGAGCGTGGCCCCCAGCCCGCGCTCGCGCCGCTCCGGTGCGGTCACCCCTCGGCCCCTCGCGGGGCCACCGACGACCACCTGGTCCGCGCCCTCGCGCGTCCGGAGCGACGTCGGCGTCCTGCAGTGCCCGAGGCTGCCCGAGTCAGCCGTGAGTGCCCGGAGGTGTCGTGGAGCCCGAGCAGGTCCGCTCGACCGCCGCTCCGGCGACCTCCCGACGCGACCTCCGTGCCTCCGCCGAGCGTGGCGGCCGCCGCGGCTCCGGCCGGGGGCGCGACCGCCGCCCGGTGCCGCCGTGGGTGCTGCGCTGGGGTCCCCGCACCGCCGTCCTCGGCACCCTGGCCGCCGCGACGATCGCCTTCCCGGTCGTGGACGCCACCTCCGGCGCCGACGTCGCCCCGTTGGAGGCCGCGTCCGTCGTGACGGGCACCACCGGCCTGCCCACCACGTACGAGGTGCTGTCCTCGACCCTGCCCGTCGCGACGCCGACGACCCTGCTGGCCGCCGGTGCCGCGCCGCGTCAGGTCGTCGAGCCCGTCAGCCGCTCGATGGAGCGCGAGGCGCTGCCGGGCTGCGACGGATCCGCCCGCGCGACGGCACCGAACGGCCAGATCCCCTCGTCGGACCTGTGCACGCTGTGGGACCCCGAGCACTCGCTGCGCGGAGACGCGGCGGTGGCGCTGAGCGAGCTGAACCTCAACTTCCGCGCGGCGTTCGACCGCGACCTCTGCATGACGGACTCCTACCGTCCGCTGAGCGTCCAGCGCCGCATCGCCGTCACCAAGCCCGGGCTCGCCGCCACTCCCGGGCGCAGCAACCACGGCTGGGGCCTCGCGATCGACCTGTGCAGCGCGGAGACGGCGAGCTCGGACGTCATGGCCTGGCTGCGCACCAACGGCCCCGTCTTCGGCTGGGCCAACCCGCCGTGGGCGCGCCGTGGCGGTTCCGGCCCGTACGAGCCGTGGCACTGGGAGTACGTGCCCGGCACGGAGGCGATGGGCACCGACTGGACCCGCTGAGGTCGTCGGTCACCCGCTGAGGCCCTCGGTCGCCGGCGCGGTCAGAGCAGCGCCGCGCCCCAGGTGACCTCGTGCGTCGCGCCCGGCTCGAGGCGGACGAGCCGCTCACCCGTCCGGAAGGCGTCGGCGATGCAGCTCATCGGCTCGGCGGCGAGCCCGGTGCGCCGCCACTCGACCACGCTGAGGTGGTCGCCGGTGCAGGCCTGCCACGTGTCCATCGACTCGTCCATCCACACGGCGGCCGTCCGCCCGTCGGCACCGGTCAGCCGGATCCAGGACAGCCCGTCCTCGTCGCGCAGGACGTCGACGAAGGCGTCGTCGACGTCGACCTCGGCGGCCGGTCGGGGCTCGCGGAGGTCGTACATGCCGCTGACGGGCTCCGTGCCGGTCGGCAGGAGCCGGTCGTCGACCGTCACGTGCGTCGCGGCGTCGATCCGGATGGTGCAGTCGTCGAGGCTGCCCTCCCCGGGCGAGAGCCACGGGTGGAAGCCGATGCCGTACGGCGCGGCACGGGTCCCCAGGTTCGTCGCCGACGCCTGCACGTGCAGCCCGCTCGCCGTCAGCCGGTAGGTGATCCGCAGGAGGACGTCGAAGGGGTAGCCGGCGCCGGGCGCCATCCGGAGCTCGAGGGTGGTGGCGGCGCCGGCCCGGTGGGCGGCGTCGTCCACGGCGACGGGCTGCCAGCGCTGGAACATCACGAGCCCGTGCAGCGCTGTGCCGCGCTCCGGCTCCGTGATGGCGACCTGGAGCTCCTCGCCGTCCCACGAGTACCGGCCGTCGCGCAGGCGGTTGGGCCAGGGCGCCAGGACCGCACCGTGGCCCGCGGGCGCGACGACGTCCTCGTCGAACGGCACGACGACGTCGCGGCCGCCGACGGCGTAGCGGCGCAGCTTCGCGCCGACGTCAGTGACGGTGGCCTGCTGGTCGTCCAGGGCCAGGTAAATCTGGTGGCCCGACAGGGGTGCCGGCGTGGTGGACGCGAACGCGGGCGTGCCGCTGGAGGCTGTGGTCACGTCTCCCGACGCTAGCGGTCGCGGGGCCGTCACGAGGACGCCTCGCCGACCCTGTCGATGAGGCCGTCGATCTCGCCGGACAGCCGCTCCAGGCCCTCCCGCACGCTGCCCTCGGCGTCCTGGGCGACGGACTCGAGGTTCTCCCGCGCGTCGGTCAGCGCACGCTCGGCCTCGGCCAGGTCCTCGGGGGCCGGCGCGGCGCCCTCTTGGAGCTGCTCGAGGCGCGCCTGGGCGTCGGCGACGGCCTGCTCCGCCTCGGTGACGGCGGTCTCCGTCCGCTGCCGCACCTCCTCGTCGACCTCGGCCCCGGCGAGGTCCTCGCGGACGTCCTCGGCCGTCCCGCGGGCGTCGTCGGCGAGCTGCTCGACCTGCTCACCGAGACCGCTCCAGTCGACGTCGACGTCCACCGGACCCTCGCCCTCCCCGCACGCCGCGAGCGCTGCCGCGAGGGCCAGCGCGGCCGCGGGACGCAGCGCCCGGCGCGCGGCGCGACCCAGGTGCGTCCTCGGCGGTGGTGCGGGCTGGTCGTGGCGGCTCATGGCGTCGGCTCCTCGTCGTCGTGCTCTGTGGCGGGGGCGGCGACCGGGCCGGTCGACCGGCCCGCCCGGTCCCGCGCACCAGTGTGTCGCGTCGGTCCCGCGGCCGCGCGGCCGTCCCGCGGTGCGTCGAGGTCGCCGTCGGCCCGCGGCACGACGACGCGGCTCGGGCACGACGACGCGGCCCCCGACCCGGGTGGGTCGGGGGCCGCGGTGGGGGGCCGTCCGCGCGACCGGACGGCCGGCCCAGCGGTTCAGGAGGCGGACACCGTCTCCTGGGTGGACGGCTCCACGTCCTGCACCGCCGTGCGCCGGGAGCGCACGTCCTGCAGCGACGTCCCGTAGTACGCCGCGGTCATGAGGTCCTTCATGTCGTCCAGCATCGGCATGCGCGGGTTGGCCGGGGCGCACTGGTCCTCGTAGGCCCGCATCGCGAGGTCGTCGAGCTTGCCGATGAAGTCGCGCTCCGCCACGCCCTGCGCCTGGAAGGACGCGGGGATGCCCACGGCGTCGCGCAGCCGCTCGACGGCCCGGGCGTAGGACTCCACGCCCTCCTCGGGCGTCGCCGCCGGCAGGCCCAGGACCTTCGCGATCTCCTGGAACCGCTCCGGCGCCACGTAGTACTCGTACTTCGGCCAGCTGGTGAGCTTCGTCGGGACGGTGCCGTTGTACCGGATGACGTGCGGCAGGAGCGTCGCGTTCGTCCGGCCGTGGACCAGGTGGAACGACGACCCGATCGTGTGCGCCATGGCGTGGACGATGCCGAGGAAGGCGTTGCCGAACGCCATGCCCGCGATCGTCCCGGCGTTGTGCATCTTCTCCCGCGCGCCCGTGGCCTCCTCGCCGCCGTGCACCGACGCCTCGAGGTTCTCGAAGATGAGGCGGATCGCCTGCAGGGCCATGCCGTCCGTGAAGTCGTTGGCGTACACGGAGACGAAGGCCTCGGTCGCGTGCGTGAGGGCGTCGAAGCCCGAGTCCGCGGCCAGGGACGCGGGCATCTTGCCGGTCAGCGCGGGGTCGATGATCGCCACGGTCGGCGTCAGCGCGTAGTCCGCCAGGGGGTACTTGACGCCGGTGTCCTGGTCGGTGATGACCGCGAAGGGCGTCACCTCGGCGCCCGTGCCCGACGTCGTCGGGATGCAGACGAGCTTGGCCTTGTCCCCGAGCGTGGGGAACTTGAACGCCCGCTTGCGGACGTCGAAGAACTTCTCGCGCATGTCGGCGAAGACGACCTCGGGGTGCTCGTAGCGCAGCCACATCACCTTGGCGGCGTCCATCGGGGAGCCGCCGCCGAGCGCGATGATCGTGTCGGGGTTGAACTCCCGCATGCGCTCCGCGCCGCGGTCCACGGTGCGGATGCTCGGCTCGGGCTCGATCTGGTCGAGGATCTGCAGCGCCACCTTCTCCGGCCGGCGCGCCAGGACGTCGAGGATCTTGTCGACGAACCCGAGCTTCGTCATCGTCTCGTCGGTGACGATCGTGACGCGACGGACGTCGGGCATGTCCTCGAGGTAGCGGATGGCGTTCGGCTCGAAGTACGTCTTCGCAGGGACCTTGAACCACTGCAGGTTGTTGTTGCGCCGACCGATCCGCTTGATGTTCACCAGGTTGACCGCCGAGACGTTGTTGGAGACGGAGTTGGCGCCGTAGGAGCCGCAGCCGAGCGTCAGCGACGGGGTGAAGGCGTTGTAGATGTCGCCGATGCCCCCCTGGGACGACGGCGAGTTCCAGATGACGCGGACCGCCTTGACCCGGCTGCCGTACTCCTCCACGAGGTCCTTGTCCTCGCAGTGGATGGCGGCCGAGTGCCCCAGGCCGTCGAACTCGACCATCTGCTCGGCGAGCTGCATGCCGTGCTCCGTGGTCTCGGCGCGCAGCACCGCCAGGACGGGGCAGAGCTTCTCGCGCGTGAGGGGCTCGGCCGGGCCGACCTCGGAGACCTCGGCGAGGATGATCGAGGTGTCGGCGGGGACGGAGAACCCGGCCTGCTCCGCGATCCACTGCGGGCTCTGGCCCACGACGGCCGGGTTCAGCTTGGCGCCGCTGCAGCTGGTGCCGTCCGCACGGACGCCGAAGATGAGCTCCTCGAGCTTGCCCTTCTCCTCGGGCGAGCAGCGGTAGGCGTGCAGCCGCGCGAACTCCGCCATGGCGTCGTCGTAGATCTCGGTGTCGAGGATGGCGGCCTGCTCCGAGGCGCACACCATGCCGTTGTCGAAGCACTTGGACATCACGACGTCGTTGATGGCGCGCTTGAGCTTGGCCTGCTTGGTGACGTACGCCGGCACGTTGCCCGCCCCGACGCCCAGCGCCGGCTTGCCGCACGAGTAGGCCGCGCGCACCATCGCGTTGCCGCCCGTGGCGAGGATGAGCGAGACCCCCGGGTGGTTCATGAGCTGGTTCGTCGCCTCGATGGAGGGCTGCTCGACCCACTGGATGCAGTGCTCGGGGGCCCCCGCCGCGACGGCGGCGTCCCGCACGACGCGAGCCGCGGCCACGGACGACCGCTGCGCCGAGGGGTGGAAGGCGAACACGATCGGGTTGCGGGTCTTCAGGGCGATGAGGGCCTTGAAGATCGCGGTCGACGTCGGGTTGGTCACCGGCGTGATGCCGGCGACGACGCCCACGGGCTCGGCGATCTCCACGATGCCGTGCAGGTCGTCCCTCGCGACGATGCCGACGGTCTTCGTCTCGGCCATGCGGTGGGTGACGTGCTCGCACGCGAAGATGTTCTTCACGGCCTTGTCCTCGAAGACGCCGCGACGGGTCTCCTCGACGGCGAGCTTCGCGAGCACGCCGTGCTGGTTCAGGGCCGCGACGGAGGCCTTGCGGACGATCTGGTCCACGTCCTCCTGCGTGTACGTCGCGTACTGGCCGAGCGCCTTGAGGGCGCCGGCGACGAGGCCGTCGATCGCGTCGGCGGGTGCGACAGGGGTCGCGGCCTCCGCGGCGGGGCTGGGTCGGGCTGATCGGCTCACGGGAAGCTCCGGGTCTTCTCGGTGTACGGGTGGTGGATCGCCGTTGACCCGTCACCGACGCTAGGTGCGGCGTGCGGTGCGCCCCTGTGTCCAAGGTCCCGACGTCGTCCCACGTCTGCGGGCCGTCGGTCCCGCAGGGGCGTGGCCGGGACGGAGGTCCCGGAGCGCACGGCCCCTCTTGGCAGTCGACGGGTGCGAGTGCTAAACCAGAGGTGTAGCCGCCTGGGGCGGACACGGAGGCCGCACCAGGGACCTGCACCGTGCTCCGGACGGTCCGGAGCACCCCCGGGAGGAGGTGTTGCGACCATGGCTACGCGGTACGACCCCTTCACCGACACGGCGCGGTGGATGGACCAGCTCCTCGGCGCCACGCGCGCGGCCGAGGTGCCGACGGTCCCGGCGATGCCGATGGACCTGTACCGGGCCGGCGATCACTACGTGATGCACGTCGACCTGCCCGGGGCGGACCCCGGCAGCATCGACGTCAGCGTGGAGGACCGGACCCTCACGGTGCGTGCCGAGCGCTCGGGCCGCACCGAGTCCGACGTGCAGTGGCTCGCGCGGGAGCGCGCCAACGGCACGTTCGTCCGCCAGCTCACCGTCGGGCGCGGCCTCGCCCTCGACAGGATCGAGGCCAGCTACGTCGACGGCGTGCTCACGTTGACGATCCCGGTGGCCGAGGAGGCCAAGCCCCGGCGCGTCGAGATCAAGCACGGGACGTCGTCGCCGACGGCGATCGGCTCGCGCACCGAGGAGGGCGCGTCGGCGTGACGCGGTGAGCCGGTGACGGACGACGGGGCCGGTGCCCCCGGCCTCGTCGTCCTGTGCTCAGCCTGTGCTCAGCGCGGCAGCGCGGCGGCGATGCGGCGACCCGCCTCCACCACGAGGGGTCGCGGCATCGCGAGGTTCACGCGGACAGCGCCCGCCACCCCGCACAGCGCCCCGTCGACGACGGCGACCGAGGTCCGTCGGCGCAGCCAGCCGCCCAGGTCGAGGGGAAGCGGGACACCCGATGCCGCGAAGGCCGGCCGGAGGTCGAGCCACGCGAGGTAGGTGCCCTCCGGGCTGCGGTGCGTCAGGAGGGAGCCCGTGCCCGCGCGCTCGTCGAGGTCCGTGGCCCCGCCGGCGACCAGGCCCTCGACGAGCGCGTCGCGGTGGGTCCCGAGCTCGCGGAGGGCGCCGTCCAGCCAGGCGGCGCCGTCGCGGTACGCCGCCACGTTCGCGACCACCCCCACCGTGGATGCCCCGTGCGTGGCGAGGTGGTCCACGCGACGCCACGCCGCGACGTCGTGGTCCGCCGTGAGCAGCACCTGGGCGCACTTGAGCCCTGGGACGTTCCAGGCCTTGGAGGCGGACGTCGCCGTGACGGTGTGCGCGGCCGCCGCCGCGCTCGTCGAGGCGTAGGGGACGTGCGTGTGGCCCTCGTGCACCAGGGGAGCGTGGATCTCGTCGGAGAAGACGCGGCCGCCGTGGTGCTCGACGACGGCCGTGAGCGCCTCGAGCTCGGCGGTCGTGTGGACCCGGCCGGTCGGGTTGTGCGGGTTGGTGAGGACGAGCAGCTGCCCGCCGGCGCGGAACGCGGCGGCGACGGCGTGGAGGTCCAGGACGTGGCCGCGGGCAGTGTCCGTCGCCATGGGGACCTCCAGCACCTCGCGCCCCCACTGCCGGGGCGCGGTGAGGAACGGCATGTACGCCGGTGTCGGCACGACGACGGGGGAGCCGGCGCGGGTGAGGTGGTCCACGGTGACGCGCAGCGCCTCGAGCACGTCCGCGACGGGGTGGACCCGCTCGGGCCGCGGCCGCCAGCCGTAGCGCCGGTCGTACCAGTCCGCCGTCGCCTCGCCGAGCTCCCGGCGCAGACGGGGCGGCAGGTAGCCGGTCAGGCCCGCCGTCACGGCCCGGGCGGCGGCGTCGCGCACGGCGGGTGCGGTGCCGAGGTCCGACTCCGCGACCCACGCGGCGATCTCCGCGTCCACCCCGGTCCACTTGAGGCTGCCGCCGTGCCGGAGCCCGCGCACGAGCTCCGCACCCTCGGGCGGCAGGGGCGACGGGCGCACCGCGGCGTCGTCGGTGCTGAGGTCCTCGGGTGCCGGGCTCATCCCGGCACCGTAACGCGCGACGGGCGCCCCCTCAGGGACGCCCGTCGGTCACGCAGGTGCAGCGGTCAGGGGTGCTCGACGTCGCCCCGCCAGCCGCCGGTCTCGGCCCCGCGGGCCTCGATGAACTCCTTGAAGCGCGCGAGGTCCTTCTTCACCTGCCGGTCGTCGACGCCGAGGGCCGCGCCGGCCTTCTCGGCCAGCGACTCGGTCTCCCAGTCGATCTGGACCATGACACGCGTGCTGGTGTCGCTCAGGCGGTGGAACGTGACGACGCCCGCGTGGGTCTTGCCGTCGATGCTCTTCCACGCGACGCGCTCGTCCGGGTGCTGCTCGGTGATCTCGGCGTCGAACTCACGCTCGACGCCGCCGATCGAGGTCTTCCAGTGGGTCAGCGTGTCGCTGACCTGCGTGACCTGCTCGACGCCGCCCATGAAGTGGGGGAAGTCCTCGAACTGGGTCCACTGGTTGTAGACGGTCGACAGCGGGACGTCGACGTCGATGGACTCCTGGACGCTCGGCATGGGTACCTCCTGGTCTCGACGGTCGGGGCGCGCGCGGCGTCGCGGTCTGCGGCGCAGCGCGTCGCCACCACGCTAGGTCGCGACCCACGGGCTCGCGCGTCGAGGACGGCCAGGGTGGTGGCGTGCGGCGGCCCGCCAGGGACGGCCGGTGATGACGGGTGTGACCGCGACGACGGCGCGCGGGGCCGGTCGTGCACCCGGGCTGCGGCGATCGGGTGACAGTGCGATGACAGGCGGCGCAGGGCATTGCGCAGATGTCCGGATTGTGTCAACGTGTCCTTGTCAGCGAAAAGGGCAAACCCACCGCGAGGTGGGGACGCAAAGCCAACGGGACCCCAAGGGTCGGCCGGGCTCACCGAACGACGAAGGAGTGCGCGATGTCGCCTCAGACCTCCCAGCAGGACCGTACCGACGCCCCGGGTGCGCTGCTCACCCCGGCCGAGGTCGCCAGCATGTTCCGCGTGGACCCGAAGACGGTGACGCGCTGGGCCAAGGCCGGCAAGCTCTCCGCCATCCGCACCCTCGGTGGCCACCGCCGCTACAGCGAGGCCGAGGTCCGCAGCCTGCTGCACGGCGTCCCGCAGCCGCGCCTCGAGGACTGACGGCCCGACCGTCCCAGCCGGTTCGACCGATGCCCCCGTCCGCCGACGGGGGCATTCGGTCGTCCGTGAGGGCGTCCGCTCACCGCGGTGACCGGCGGTCGCGACCGGTCAGCTGCCCGTCGCGCGGCGGTATGCGGCGCCGTCGTCGCCGCCGGTACGACGCCATGCGCCGTGGCAGCCGGCGCGCGCAAGATCCACCGCCCCGTGCCACTCGTACGTCGTCGGCCACCGTCGGAAGACGGGCACGACCGTCGTGACGACCCGCATGAGCAGCGGCAGGCCGCGGGGTCTCCAGCGCTCCAGGCGGTCCAGGCTGACGTCCGCCACGTCGCCGCGGCGCACGGCCGACCATGCGCCGCCAGGTGACTCGGCTCCCGTCGATCTCGATGGTCCACCGTCCACCCGAGCGGTTCCCGTCCGGCAGGGTGCGCAGGTCGGGGAACGGCGGGTCGAACGTCACCCGGGCGGCGTGACCGTCCCGTGCGGCGGTGACGCGGCGGACGGCGGACCCGTCGGCGGTGACCTCCACCTCGCCGGTGCCGCCGGCACCGGCAGGGGCGTCCCCGTCCCGGTCCAGCTCCACGGAGCACAGCGCCGTCGCGTACTTGACGAGGTGACGCCGGTGCAGCAGGGCGCCGGGGAGCCGTCCGATGCTCGCGGTGCGTCCGCCGATGCGGATGACGGGCGCTCGGCCCGCGACGCGGACCAGGTCGAAGCCGCCCATCCAGACCATCAGCAGGGAACCAGGCTGCACGATCCCGGCGCTCACGGGCGCGAGCAGGCGAGCGCGGCGGCGCGGCCGTCCGTCGCGGTCGTCGACGTGCACCTCGACCGCGCGCCCGTCCACGTCGGTGAACCGCACCTCGGCCAGGACGCCGTCCGCTGCGACCTGGAGCCGGGCGACGTCGAACTCCGTCTCGGTCCAGGACCGGGTCCCCCCACCGATCCGGTAACCGGCGGCGTCGAGGCGCAGCCCGCGCTGCACGTAGTAGTCGACGCTGCGGTCCGCGCGCCGTGACAGGAACACGAGCATCCCCGTGCCGTGGGTGTCGTCGTCGAACGACTGCAGCTCGACGCCGTCGTACACCGGGTCGTCGGCGAGCTCGGCGTTGAGCATGGCGCCGACGCCGTCGATGCGCAGCGAGTGCGGGACCAGGGGCGCGGGCGCGCCGCCCACGACCGGGTCCTGGTGGATGCTCGTCATGCTGTTCTCCCGTCACAGAGGCCCACCCATGCAACCCGCCGGAGCGTCGGGCGCCTGCGACGAACGTCCCGAGCCCTTCCGGGCGCCATGGGTGGGTGACCTTCCCGGGCCGTGCGGGAAGTCCCCGGTGCGTGCGGGATCAGGGTCGACAGGTGCCGCGTGTGACCTAGGGCCCTCGCGGCCCGCCCCGGCCAGGCGTCGACTGGGACCAGTCGTCGTGCTCTTCGGGAGGGGGTCGCTCGACATGCTCGTCGTCGTCGCAGGAGGATCGGGCTTCCTCGGGAGCCGGGTCGCCGCGGAGCTCGCAGCCCAGGGGCACCAGGTTCGCGCCCTGAGCCGTGGCCTCACCGCCCGACCCGGTCCACCTGACGCCCGGATCCACGTGGTGCGGGCGGACGTCCGCGACCCCCGGACGCTGGTCGAGCCCCTGACAGGGGCTGAGGTGGTCGTGTCGACGGTCCAGGGCTTCATCGGGCCCGGCGGGGTGACCCCGGCATCCGTGGACCGGGACGGCAATCGCGCGCTCGTGGACGTCGCCCGGGAGCAGGGTGCGGACGTCGTCCTGGTCTCCATGACCGGCGCCGCGACCGACAGCCCCATGGAGCTGGCGCGGATGAAGGCAGCCGCCGAGCAGCACCTGCGTAGCAGCGGGGTCCCGTGGACGGTCGTCCGTGGCGCCGCCTTCGCGCAAGCCTGGATCGACCTGCTGGAGGGCACCGCGGGGCGCAACGGCCGGCTGACCGTCTTCGGACGCGCTGACAACCCCATCCCCTGGGTGGACGTGCGTGAGGTGGCCGCCCTGGTGGTGCGCGCGACGGTGGACCCGACGCTGCGCGGGGAGGTGCTCGAGCTGTGCGGGCCCGAGTCGTGGTCCCTCCGCCGCCTGGCGGGGGAGATCATGATCGCGCGAGGCATCCTCGGGCACCCCCGACGCGTCCCCCGGCCGGTGCTGCACACGATCGTGACGACCGTGGGCCGGGTGCGCCCCGAGCTCGGGCGTCAGGCCGCCGCAGCGCTGGCCATGGACGTGCTGCCGCCGGCCGACGACACCCGGACGCGGGAACGCTTCCCGGACCTGCCGGCGACACCGGTCTCCACGGTCCTCGCCGAGCTCATGGCGGCCAGCTCGACCGCCCCCGTATGACGAGGCGGGCGCAGGTCGGTGTCGTCCAGGGGGGCCAGGGCGGTGGCCCAACGCCCGTCGCGGGTGGCGTCGGCGAGCTGGTGGCGGGCGCTGGCGCGGGCGGAAGGACTGGCGCAGCTGGTCCCGATCGCTGCCCTGATCTGCTTCGACGGGGGACGACGAAGCCCCGGGCACCGTGGGGTGACCGGGGCTCTCGTGGGTGCCCGCGGCAGGAATCGAACCTGCGGCCTTCTGCTCCGGAGGCAGACGCTCTATCCCCTGAGCTACGCGGGCGGGGCGCGCAGAACATTACCAGCCCCGCGACGTCGGTCCTGACCCGGTCAGCCGACCTGGACGTCCCCGATGAACTCGGACAGGTACTCGTCCACCTCCCGCATCGCGGCCTCGGCGTCGCCGGCCGCGATCGCCTCGACGAGGTCGTGGTGGGAGTCGTCGTCGTGGACGGGGTGCTCGAAGTTGAAGCGGATGTTCTCCGTGATGGCGTCGAGGAGGTTCTCGTACAGCGCGAGCAGCACGGGGTTCTGCGCGGCCTGGGCGATGGTGCGGTGCAGGAGGAGGTCGGCCTCGACCATGTGGTCCAGCTCGCCGCTCGCGTAGGCCGCGGCCCGGCGGTCGCGGACCGAGCGGAGCTCCTCGACCTGCTCCGCGGTGGCGCGGACGGCGGCGAGGCGGGCGGCCTCCACCTCGAGGCTGCGGCGGACCTCCAGGACGTCCCGCTGGTGCGCGCCCGCGATCTGACGCCCCATCGCGGTGCCGAGCTCGGAGTTGGAGATGACGTAGGTGCCCGAGCCCTGACGCCGCTCCAGCATGCCGGCGTGGACCAGCGACTGGACCGCTTCCCGCACGGTGTTGCGGCCCACGCCGATGAGCTCGGTGAGCTCAGGCTCTGCGGGGATGCGCATGCCGACCTGCCAGGCACCGGAGGTGATCTGCTGGCGCAGGCGTCCGACGGCAAGGTCGATGAGGTTCGTGCGGCGAGTCATCCGACCTCCCGTTCGCTGTGGGGGGATTCAACACCCCCGCGGGCCTCCGGCGCATCTTCGCCCCGGTGGGCGCCCCGCCGCGGCGCTCCGCGTGCTCGGTAGGCTTCCGTCGTGACCCCCGCTGAGCTGTCCCAGGCGCTGCACGCCGTCCTGACCTCCGCCGTCGCCGACGGTGCGGTGAGCCTCGCCGCCGACGACGTCCCGGCATCGGTCGCGGTGGAGCGTCCCCGGCAGCGCGAGCACGGCGACTGGGCCACCAACGTGGCGCTGCAGCTCGCGAAGAAGGCGGGCGTGCCGCCGCGTGCGCTCGCGGACGTCCTGGCCGAGCGGCTCCGTTCGGTCTCAGGCGTGTCGGCCGTGGAGGTCGCCGGGCCGGGGTTTCTCAACATCTCGCTCGACACCGCCGCCGCCGGCGAGCTGGCCCGCACCGTCGTGGAGGCCGGCCCGGCGTACGGCCGGAACACCACGCTCGAGGGGCAGCGGATCAACCTCGAGTTCGTGTCGGCGAACCCGACCGGCCCCCTGCACATCGGCGGGGTCCGCTGGGCCGCCGTCGGGGACTCGCTCGCCCGGATGCTCCAGGCCAGTGGCGCCGAGGTCGCCCGGGAGTACTACTTCAACGACCACGGCGCGCAGATCGACCGCTTCGCCCGCTCCCTGCTGGCCGTCGCCCGGGGGCAGGACGCCCCGGAGGACGGGTACGGCGGCCAGTACATCGGCGACATCGCGGCGCAGGTCCTCGCCGACGCGGCGACCGCGGGCGAGCCGGACCCGCTGTCCCTCCCCGAGGACGAGGCGCAGGAGGTCTTCCGCTCCCGTGGCGTGGAGCTGATGTTCGCGGAGATCAAGCAGGCCCTGCACGACTTCCGGGTCGACTTCGACGTGTACTTCCACGAGGACTCCCTGCACCGCTCCGGGGCCGTGGAGCGGGCGATCGCGCGGCTGCGCGAGCTGGGGCACGTGTTCGAGGCCGACGGCGCGGTCTGGCTGCGGACGACGGAGCTCGGCGACGACCGGGACCGGGTCATCGTCCGCTCCGACGGGATGCCCGCGTACATCGCCGGGGACCTGGCGTACTACCTCGACAAGCGCGAGCGCGGGTTCGACCGGGTCGTCATCATGCTGGGCGCCGACCACCACGGCTACATCGGCCGGATGATGGCCATGTGCGCCGCCTTCGGCGACACCCCCGGGGTCAACCTCGAGATCCTCATCGGCCAGCTGGTCAACCTCGTCCGCGACGGGGAGCCGCTGCGGATGAGCAAGCGCGCGGGGACGATCGTGACGATCGACGACCTCGTGGGCGCGGTCGGGGTGGACGCCGCGCGCTACTCCCTCGCCCGGTCCTCCACGGACAGCATGATCGACCTGGACCTGGACCTGCTGGCGCGCGCCACGAACGAGAACCCCGTCTTCTACGTCCAGTACGCCCACGCACGGACGGTCAACGTCGGGCGCAACGCCGCGGACCTGGGCGTCCGCCGGGAGGACGGCTTCGACCCGTCCCTGCTGGACCACGTCACCGAGGGCACGCTCCTGGCGCTCCTCGGGGACTTCGGCCGGGTCGTCGCCCAGGCCGCCGAGCTGCGCGAGCCGCACCGCGTCGCCCGGTACCTCGAGGAGCTCGCCGGCGCGTACCACAAGTGGTACGACCAGCGCCGCGTCACGCCCTTCGGGGACGAGGTGGTCGACGACGTCCACCGCACGCGCCTGTGGCTCAACGACGCGACCCGCCAGGTCCTCGCGAACGGCCTGGACCTGCTCGGCGTCAGCGCCCCGGAGCGCATGTGACCGACCGACCCGTCGACCGCCCGCTCGACCCCGACCTGTGGCCGGCGACGACGACGGTCGCCGCCGACGGCTCCGTGAGCATCGGCGGCGTCGACCTGCGGGCGCTCGCGGCCGAGCACGGGACGCCGGCCTACGTGCTGGACGAGGCGGACTTCCGCCGCCGCGCCCGCGGCTTCCGCGAGGCGTTCGAGCGCGCCTTCGGCGCTATCGGGACCGAGGTCGACGTCTACTACGCGGGCAAGGCGTTCCTGAGCACCGCTGTCGCGCGGTGGGCGGTCCAGGAGGGCCTGCGCATCGACACCGCGACGGGCGGCGAGCTCGCCGTCGCCCTGCGTGCCGGTGTCCCCGGTGACCACATCGGCCTGCACGGGAACAACAAGTCCGACACGGAGATCGCCCGGGCCCTGGATGCCGGCGTCGGCCGGCTCGTCGTGGACTCCCTGCTCGAGGTCGACCGCGTCGCGGACGCCGCCGCGGCCGCCGGCGTGCGTGCGCCGGTCATGGTGCGGGTGACGACCGGCGTGCACGCCGGGGGCCACGAGTACATCTCCACCGCCCACGAGGACCAGAAGTTCGGCCTGTCGATCGCGGGCGGTCAGGCGCTGGAGGCCCTGGAGGCCGTCCTCGGCCGGCCGGACCTGGACCTCGTCGGCATCCACTCGCACATCGGCAGCCAGATCCTCGACGCGTCCGGGTTCGCCGTGGCAGCCCGGCGGATCCTCGAGCTGCGCGCCCGCCTCGCCGAGCGCACCGGTCACCTGGTCCGGGAGGTGGACCTCGGCGGCGGCTACGGCATCGCGTACCTGCCGGGCGAGGCGCCGCTGGACCCGGCGCGCGTCGCCGTCGAGATGGCGCGGGCCGTCGCGGACGTGTGCGCGGAGCTGGGCACGTCCGTCCCGCGCGTGTCCGTGGAGCCCGGTCGCGCGATCGTCGGTCCGACGACGGTCACGGTCTACAGCGTGGGCACGGTCAAGCCCGTCGTCGTCGAGGAGGAGGACGGCGCCTTCACGCGCACCTACGTCTCCGTCGACGGCGGGATGAGCGACAACCTGCGTCCTGCGCTGTACGGCGCGCGGTACTCCGCCGCGGTGGTCAGTCGCGACGGGGGGCCCGGAGCCGTGCGCGCGCGGGTGGTCGGAAAGCACTGCGAGAGCGGCGACGTCGTCGTCCACGACGTCCTGCTGCCTGCCGACGTGCGCGCGGGGGACCTGCTCGCGGTGCCCGCGACCGGCGCCTACGGGCGCTCGATGGCCTCCAACTACAACCTGGTCCCACGCCCGCCGGTCCTGGCCGTGCGCGACGGCGAGGTCAGCGTGCTGGTACGTCGCGAGACCGAGGACGACCTGCTCGCGCTCGACGTGGGCTGAGCGGCTGGACCACATCCTGGCCGTGACGGCGTCGCGGCAGGGCGATGGGGCAGGGTGGCGCCGCACGGCGGTCGTGCGGCACGACACGAGAGGTGGCAACGGTGACAGCCAGTGGACCGGTCCGGGTGGCCCTGCTGGGCTGCGGCGTCGTCGGGACCGAGGTGGCACGGCTGCTCCTGACGGACGGCGCCGAGCTCGCGGCCCGCGTCGGTGCACCCCTGGAGCTCGTCGGCATCGCCGTCCGCGACGTCGAGGCGCCGCGCGACCCCGTCGTGGACCGCTCCCTGCTGACGGACGACGCCGAGGGGCTCGTGCGACGCGCCGACGTCGTCGTGGAGGTCATGGGCGGCATCGAGCCGACGCGCACGCTGCTCCTGGGCGCCATCTCGTCCGGCGCCTCGGTGGTGACCGCCAACAAGGCGCTGCTCGGGCAGGACGGGCCCACGCTCTACGCAGCCGCCGACGCCGCCGGCGTCGACCTCTACCTCGAGGCCGCCGTCGCCGGTGCCATCCCGCTCGTGCGGCCGCTGCGCGAGTCGCTCGTGGGTGACCGGGTCACCCGGGTCCTCGGCATCGTCAACGGCACCACGAACTACGTGCTGGACCAGATGGCCACGCACGGCCTCGGCCTGCACGACGCGCTGGCCCAGGCGCAGGAGCTGGGCTACGCCGAGGCGGACCCGACGGCCGACGTCGAGGGCCACGACGCCGCCGCGAAGGCCGCGATCCTGGCGTCCCTGGCCTTCCACACGCGGGTGAGCGTCGGCGACGTGCACTGCGAGGGGATCATGGCCGTGACGGCCGACGACGTCGCGCTCGCGGCGGAGACCGGTCACGTCGTCAAGCTGCTCGCCATCGCCGAGCGGGCCGGGGACGACGGCGTCGTCGTCCGGGTCCACCCCGCCCTCGTGCCCACGACGCACCCGCTCGCGAGCGTCCGCGGTGCGTACAACGCCGTTTTCGTCGAGGCGGAGGCCGCCGGCGAGCTGATGTTCTACGGGCGCGGCGCGGGCGGTGCGCCCACGGCGAGCGCGGTCCTCGGCGACCTCGTCACCGTGGCACGGCACCGGGTCCTCGGCGGCAAGGGACCGGTCGAGTCGCGGCATGCGGAGCTCCTCCCGCGACCGGTCGGGGAGGCCGTGACGCGCTACCAGGTGCAGGCGCGGGTCGACGACCGGCCCGGGGTCCTCGCGCAGGCCGCCCGCGTCTTCGCCGACCACGGCGTGTCCATCGAGACCGTGCGCCAGGCCCGGGCCGACGGCGAGCAGGCGGACCTGCTCGTCGTGACCCACGCGGCGCCCGACGCGGCGCTCGCGTCGACGGTCGACGCCCTGGCCGACCTTGCCGTCGTGCGCGCGGTCGTCTCCGTGCTGCGAGTCGAAGGAGCCTGACATGGCGCACCAGTGGCGCGGGGTCATCGCCGAGTACGCGGACCGGCTGCCCCGGCACGTCCAGCACACGGTCGTGACGCTCGGTGAGGGCGGGACGCCGCTGGTCCCGGCGCGCGCGCTGTCGGAGGAGGTCGGGGCGCGGGTGAGCCTCAAGGTCGAGGGCATGAACCCCACCGGCTCGTTCAAGGACCGCGGCATGACGACGGCGATCTCCGCCGCCGCGGCGCGCGGGGCGAAGGCCGTCGTGTGCGCCTCGACGGGCAACACGTCGGCGTCCGCCGCGGCGTACGCGGCCGCTGCCGGGATGACCTGTGCCGTTCTCGTCCCCGAGGGCAAGATCGCCATGGGCAAGCTGAGCCAGGCCGTCGCGCACGGGGCCCGGCTGCTGCAGGTGGACGGGAACTTCGACGACTGCCTCGTCGCGGCACGCAAGCTCGCGGACGTGTACCCGGTGGAGCTCGTGAACTCCGTCAACCCGGACCGGATCGAGGGGCAGAAGACGGCGTCGTTCGAGATTGTGGACGCCCTCGGCGACGCGCCCGACATCCACGTGCTGCCGGTCGGCAACGCCGGGAACATCACCGCGTACTGGAAGGGCTTCGTCGAGTACGCGCAGGACGGTCCTGCGAGCCGGACCCCGGCCATGTGGGGCTTCCAGGCCGCCGGCGCCGCCCCGATCGTCGCGGGTCACCCGATCACGCACCCGGAGACGATCGCGACCGCCATCCGCATCGGCAACCCCGCGTCGTGGGAGCAGGCCGTCGACGCGCGCGACACCTCCGGCGGCCTCATCGAGTCCGTGACCGACGACGAGATCCTCGCGGCCCACCGCTTCCTCGCGGCGCGCGTCGGCGTGTTCGTCGAGCCCGCGTCCGCCGCGGGTGTCGCGGGCCTGCTCCGGCTCGCCGGCGAGGGACGTGTCCCCCGGGACGCCCGGATCACCGTGACGGTCACCGGCCACGGGCTCAAGGACCCGCAGTGGGCCCTGCGTACCGCGGACGGAAGCGAGGTGCTCCCCGAGCGGGTCCAGGCGGACGTCGTCTCGATCGCGCACGCGCTCGGGCTCGACTGAGGGCCCGGCATGCGTCTCGGCCACGACCACGTGCAGGTGCGCGTCCCGGCGACCAGCGCGAACCTCGGCCCGGGCTTCGACACGATGGGGCTCGCGCTGGCCCACCACGACCTCGTCCAGGTGCGCGCGCTGGGCAGCGCCGAGGTGACCGTCGAGGTCTCCGGCGAGGGAGCCGGCGAGGTCGCGACGGGGGAGGACCACCTCGTCGTCCGCGCCCTGCGGCTGGCGCTCGAGCACGTCGGTGCGCCGCTCACCGGCCTGCACCTGACCTGCACGAACCACATCCCGCACGGCCGCGGCATGGGCTCGTCCGCCGCCGCGGTCGTCGCGGGCCTGCTGGCCGCGCGCATGCTCATCGCCGAGCCCACGGCGCTGGACGACGCGACCGTCCTCGAGCTCGCCACCCGCCTGGAGGGGCACCCGGACAACGCGGCTCCCGCCCTGCTGGGTGGCGTGACGATCGCGTGGTCCGGCACGGAGGGCCCGCGAGCGACGGTCCTGCCGGTCCACGACGACGTCGTCCCGGTCGTGCTGGTCCCGGACGAGCGGTGCGCCACGCGGACGGCGCGGGGCGTCCTGCCCGCCACCGTGCCGCACGGCGACGCCGCCTACACCGCCGGGCGCGCCGCACTGCTCGTGCACGCCCTGTGCCACCGTCCGGACCTGCTGGCCGAGGCGACGTCCGAGCGCCTGCACCAGCGGTACCGCGCGCCGGTCATGGAGCAGACCTGGGCCGTCGTGGAACGCCTGCGCGCCGCGGGCGCCGCGGCCGTCGTCTCGGGCGCGGGTCCGTCGGTCCTCGTCCTGGAGCGGGCGTCCGACGGCGACGCCGGGTCACGGGTGCTCGACGCGGTCCTCGGCCCCCGTGACGGGCGCGGCCGGACGGCGGACGGCTGGCGGGTCCTGCGGCCCGGCCTCGACCACGGCGGCGCGACGGCGACCAGGCTGCCCTCCTGAGGTGTCGGTGCCTGCGGCGCCGTCCGGGTGAACCACGGCGCGGTGACCAGCCGCGCAGGGCAACGGTGGTACCGTGGTGGCATCCCCCGGCGACCGCAGTCGGAGCTGTCGGACATCTGGCCGGACCGTCGACGCAGACAACCGTCGACGCGTGCCCTTCGGTGAAAACCAGCGCCGCACGCCGCAGGGGAGAACCGCCACCACCTGGTCCCGCCCTCGTCGGCGCACGACCGCTCGTGGCTCAGCACGGCGCCCGTCGACGGGCGTGACACCCACGCGGACCCCACCTCCAGACACGGACTCGGGCCGCCGGACGAGGGGGAAGGATCCTTCGTGACAGAGACCATCGAGGCCGCCGAGCGGGGCCAGGACGCGACGACCGCGCCCGCGCAGCGCTCAGGCGCCCTCTCCACCCTCCGTCTGCCCGAGCTCCAGGCGCTCGCCGCCGAGCTCGGCGTCACCGGGACGAAGGGCATGCGCAAGAGCGACCTCCTCAGCGCCATCCGCGAGCGGCGTGAGGGCGGCAAGGGCGCCGCCCGCGCCTCGCGCCCCGCGCAGGACACGAGGCCGGGCACGCAGGACGCCACCGCCCCGCGTGCCGGTGAGGCGTCGGGGGCCGCAGCGCCCACGACGAGCGCGCCCGCCGACGACGCGCCCGCCGCACCGGCCCGGCGCGGGTCCCGCCGCGCGAGCCGGCCGAGCGGTGAGCCGGAGGGCGCATCGGCGCCGCAGGGCGCGACCGAGACGGAGCAGCGTCCGACGCTCGACCTGGGCGACATCGCGGCACACGCCGAGCGTCGTGCCGCCGAGGCCGCGGGCGAGAGCCCGGACGAGCGGGCGGCGCGGGCCGCCGAGGCGGCGCGCCTGGTCACCGTGGACGGGCGTCGTCAGCGCCGTGGCCGTGACGGCGGCGAGGCGCCGCCGCGGGAGGCGACGCAGCGCGACGCCGGACAGCGTGACGCGGGCCCGCGTGACGGCGGGGTCGACCGCGAGGCCGGCCAGCGGGACGCCGGTCAGCGCGGGCAGCAGACGCGCGACGTCCGGCTGCCGGAGCCGCGCCGCGACGAGTTCGACGAGGAGGGCGGCGGACGCCGTCGTCGCGGGCGTTACCGGGACCGTGACCGCAACAAGCGGCGCGGCCGCGGTGGCCGTGACGAGCTCGGCGGTCTGGACGAGCAGCAGCCGGAGGTCGGCGAGGACGACGTCCTGCTGCCCGTCGCCGGCATCCTGGACATCAAGGACAACTACGCGTTCGTCCGCACGAGCGGCTACCTGCCGGGCGACAACGACGTGTACGTGTCGATGAACCAGGTGAAGAAGAACGGTCTGCGCAAGGGCGATGCGATCGTCGGCGCGGTCCGTCAGCCGCGCGAGGGCGAGCAGCAGGCTCAGGGGCGCACCAGCAAGGTGAACGCGCTGGTCCGGCTCGACTCGGTCAACGGCACGTCGCCGGAGCAGGCGCGCGCGCGGGCCGAGTTCGGCAAGCTCACGCCGCTGTACCCGCAGGAGCGCCTGCGGCTGGAGACCCTGCCGAACATCCTCACCACCCGGGTCATCGACCTCGTGGCCCCGATCGGCAAGGGCCAGCGCGGCCTCATCGTCTCCCCGCCCAAGGCCGGCAAGACGCTCGTGCTGCAGGCGATCGCCAACGCGATCACCACGAACAACCCCGAGGTCCACCTCATGGTCGTGCTCGTCGACGAGCGGCCCGAGGAGGTCACGGACATGCAGCGCACGGTCAAGGGGGAGGTCATCGCCTCGACCTTCGACCGACCGGCGGACGACCACACGACCGTGGCCGAGCTGGCCATCGAGCGGGCGAAGCGCCTCGTGGAGCTGGGCCAGGACGTCGTCGTCCTGCTGGACTCGATCACCCGGCTGGGGCGCGCGTACAACATCGCCGCCCCCGCGTCGGGGCGGATCCTGTCGGGCGGCGTCGACTCGAGCGCCCTGTACCCGCCGAAGCGCTTCTTCGGTGCCGCGCGCAACATCGAGCACGGGGGATCGCTGACGATCCTCGCGACCGCCCTGGTCGAGACCGGGTCCAAGGCCGACGAGGTGATCTTCGAGGAGTTCAAGGGGACCGGGAACATGGAGCTCAAGCTCTCCCGGTCGCTGGCGGACAAGCGGATCTTCCCCGCCGTGGACGTGGACGCCTCCGGGACCCGGCGCGAGGAGATCCTCGTGCCGGCGGACGAGCTGAAGATCAACTGGAAGCTCCGCCGCGTCATGAGCGCGCTCGACCAGCAGCAGGCCATCGAGCTGCTGCTGTCGAAGCTCCGGGAGACCAGCTCCAACGTGGAGTTCCTGCTCCAGGTGCAGAAGACGACGCCCAGTGCCCCGGGGCACCACGGCAACGACTGACGCGCCGGCCGGCACCGGGGGCGCCACGGAGGGACGTTTCCGCGGCCCACCGGCGTTCTGGCAGACTGTCCCCTTGGCCTCCGGTTCCCGTGGACGATCCCGTCCCCGACCCGGAGACCCGTGACCTGAGGAGAACCCCCGTGAAGAACGACATCCACCCGGAGTACGTCGAGACGACGGTGACCTGCACCTGCGGGAACACCTTCACGACGCGCAGCACGCAGAAGAACGGCCAGATCCACGCGGACGTCTGCGCCGCCTGCCACCCGTTCTACACGGGCAAGCAGAAGATCCTCGACACCGGCGGCCGCGTGGCCCGGTTCGAGGCGCGCTACGGCAAGAAGGCCGACGCCAAGTAACGCCTCCCGCGCCGGCGGGACCGCAGCGGACGTACCGTCCCGCGGTCCCGCCGGCGCTGTCGTGTCCGGGGTCCGCGCGTCCCCGGCCGGTGCGGGGGTCGACGACGAGGAGCACGCCATGATCGACGCGGTGGGTCCGCTGATCGCCGAGCACGCCGAGATCGAGGCGCGCCTCGCCGACGCCGCCGTCCACGCCGATCCCGCCCTGGCCCGCTCCCTCGGTCGGCGGTACGCCGAGCTCGGGCGCGTCGTCGCCGCCTTCCGCGCGTGGCAGGAGGCCGAGGGGGACGCGACGGCCGCCGCCGAGCTCGCCACCCAGGACGCGTCCTTCGCCGCGGAGCTCCCCGCGCTGCGCGAGGCCGCCGCGCGTGCGGAGGAGGCCCTGCGTCGCGCCCTCGTGCCGCGCGACCCCGACGACGCGCGGGACGTCCTCCTCGAGATCAAGGCGGGGGAGGGCGGGGAGGAGTCGGCGCTGTTCGCCGGCGACCTCCTGCGCATGTACACCCGCTACGCCGAGCGGCAGGGCTGGCGCACCGAGGTGCTCGAGGCGACGCAGTCGGACCTCGGCGGCTACAAGGACGTGACGCTCGCGGTCAAGGCCCGCGGCACGGTCCCGCCCGAGGACGGCGTCTGGGCCCACCTCAAGTACGAGGGCGGCGTGCACCGCGTCCAGCGCGTGCCGGTCACGGAGTCGCAGGGCCGGATCCACACGTCGGCGGCCGGCGTCGTCGCCCTGCCCGAGGTGGAAGACGTCGCCGAGGTCGCGATCGACCCGAACGACCTGCGCGTCGACGTCTTCCGGTCCTCGGGCCCGGGCGGGCAGTCCGTCAACACGACGGACTCCGCCGTCCGCCTCACGCACCTGCCCACGGGGATCGTCGTCTCCTGCCAGAACGAGAAGTCGCAGCTGCAGAACAAGGAGGCGGCGCTGCGGATCCTGCGCGCGCGCCTCCTGGCCGCCCGCCAGGAGGAGGCCGCCGCGGCCGCGTCGCAGGCCCGTCGCTCGCAGGTCCGCACGGTCGACCGCTCCGAGCGCATCCGGACGTACAACTTCCCCGAGAACCGGATCGTCGACCACCGCACGAGCTACAAGGCCTACAACCTCGACCAGGTGCTCGACGGCGACCTCGGGCCGGTCGTCCGGTCCGCGATCGACGCCGACGACGCCGCCCGGCTCGCCGAGGCGGCCGGGTCCTCCTCGTGACCGCACCGGACCCGGTCCCCTCGCCGTCGGTCCCCGGCGCCGACGGCGCCCCGTCGCTGCGGCGCGTCGTCGCGGCCGCGGGCGACCTCCTGGCCGACGCGGGGGTGCCGTCGGCGCACCACGACGCCGCGGCGCTGGCAGCCTTCGTCCTCGGCGTGCCGCGGTTCGAGCCCGCCCTGGCCGGGCTGGAGCCGGCCGGGTTCCGCGCCCGGTACGCGGAGGTGGTCGAGCGGCGCCGTCGGCGGGAGCCGTTGCAGCACATCGTCGGCGAGGCCGGGTTCCGGCACGTCGTGCTCGCCGTGGAGCCGGGCGTCTTCGTGCCGCGACCGGAGACCGAGAGCGTGGCGCAGCGGGCGGTCGACGAGGCCGCGGCGGTCGCCGCGTCCGGCCGTCCGCCCCTCGTCGTGGACCTCTGCTGCGGTGCCGGCGGCATCGCGGTCTCGGTGGCGTTCGAGGTACCCGCCGCCCGGGTCGTCGCGGTCGACCTGTCGGCCCAGGCCGTCGCGCTGACGGGGCGCAACGCCGACCGGGCGGGGGTGCGCCCGGAGCGGCTCGTCGTGGCCGACGCGACCGCCGACGACGTGCTCGCCGACCTGGAGGGCGCCGTCGACGTCGTCGTGGCCAACCCGCCGTACATCCCGCCCGACGCGGTCCCGCTCGACGCGGAGGTGCGCGACCACGACCCGGACCTGGCGCTGTACGGCGGGGGAGCGGACGGCCTGCTCGTCCCCCGGGGGGTGGTGCGGACCGCCGCCCGGCTGCTGCGCACCGGCGGCCTGCTCGTCATGGAGCACGCCGAGGTCCAGGCGTCCGCGGCGCGGGCGATGGCCGACGGCGCGTTCGAGGACATCACCACCGGGACCGACCTGACGGGTCGGGACCGGATGCTGCTCGCCCGCCGGAGCGGTCGGGCCGTCGTGCGAGACTCACCGTCGTGAGGGTGATGGACAGCCGGGACGCGGGCTCCTGGGGCCCCGGGCTCGACGAGGCGGTGAACGTCCTGAGGCGCGGCGGGCTCGTCGTGGTCCCCACGGACACCGTCTACGGCCTCGCGGCCGAGGCCTTCACCCCCCTCGCGGTCGCCGCGCTCCGGGACGCCACCGGCCGTCCTGCCGGGGTGCCGCCCGCCGTGCTGGTGCCCGACCAGCGCACGGTCGACGGCCTGTGCGCCGACGTGCCCGCGCCCGCCCGCGCGCTCCTGGAGGCCTTCTGGCCGGGCGCCCTCACCCTCGTGCTGCACGCCCAGCCGTCCCTGGCGTGGGACCTGGGCGACGACGGCCGCACCGTCGCGGTGCGGATGCCGGACCACCCTGCCGCGCTGGCCCTGCTGCGCCGGACCGGACCGCTCGCCGTCACCGGTGCGCACCGCACCGGCACCCCGGCGAGCGGGCGGCTGGACGACGCCCTGGACGTGGGTGCGGCCCAGCTCGCGCTCGACGCGGGGGAGCTGGCGGGCGGTGAGCCGTCGACCGTCGTGGACGCGACCGGACCGGTGCCGCGCCTGCTGCGCGCGGGCGCCGTCGGCCTGGACGCGCTGCGCCGGGTGACGCCGGTCCTCGACCTCGACGGCGCCGGTGGCGGCGACGCCGGCCACGCCGCCGACGCCGGCGAAGCCGGGGACGCGCCGGGGACGGACGCCCCTGCGCCCGACCGCGTGGAGCCGGCGTCGTGAGGGTCTACCTGCTGCTCATGCTCGTCTCGGCGGCCGTGACGTACCTGCTCACGCCGCTGGCACGGTGGGTCGCGCTGCGGACCGGAGCGATCACGGCCGTGCGGGACCGTGACGTCCACGTCATCCCGACGCCCCGGCTCGGCGGCGTGGCGATGTTCCTCGGGATGGCCGTGGCGATGGTCCTCGCGTCCCGGATGCCGTTCCTCGAGGGCGTCTTCACCTCGTCGTCGTCCGCGTGGGCGATCCTCGCCGGTGCCGGTGCGGTGACGCTCCTCGGGGCGGCCGACGACGTGTGGGACCTCGACTGGTTCACCAAGCTGGTCGGCCAGGTGCTCGCCGCCGGCCTCATCGCCTTCGGCGGGATCCAGCTCTACGCCATCCCGTTCGCGGACACGCTGACGATCGGCTCGAGCTACTTCTCCCTGGTGGCGACCGTGCTCACCGTCGTCGTCGCCATCAACGCCGTGAACTTCGTCGACGGGCTCGACGGGCTCGCCGCCGGGCTCATCGCCATCGGCGGCACCGGGTTCTTCGTCTACACCTACCTGCTCACCACGCAGGCCAGCAGCACCGACTACTCCAACCTCGCGACACTCGTCGTCGCCGTGCTCGTGGGCGCGTGCCTGGGCTTCCTGCCGCACAACTTCCACCCCGCGCGCATCTTCATGGGCGACTCGGGGTCGATGCTCATCGGCCTCACGATCGCGGCTGCCACGATCGTCGTCACGGGACAGATCGACACCGTGGCGGTCTCCGCACGGCAGGCCGTCCCCGCGTTCCTGCCGATCCTGCTGCCCGTCGCCGTCCTCATGCTGCCCCTGCTGGACATGGGCCTGGCGGTGATCCGCCGGCTCGGCGCCGGGCGCAGCCCCTTCCACCCCGACCGCCGGCACCTGCACCACCGCCTGCTGCAGCTCGGCCACTCCCACCGCCGCGCCGTCCTCATCATGTACATGTGGACCGCGCTGTTCTCCTTCGGGGGTGCGGCGCTCGTGGTCTGGTCCGTCCGGACCACGCTGTGGGTCGTCGGCGGCGCCGCGGCGCTCGCCCTCGCCGTGACGCTGGGTCCGGTGGGACGCGGCCGGTCCCGGTCGGCCGCGGTCGAGCCGGAGCCGTCCGCGCAGCACGCACCACCGGTCCAGCAGGCACCCGGCGCCCACCCGCCCGCCGGCCCGCACCCCTCCCGACCCTCCTGAGGAGCCACGCATGACCACCTCCGACCACACGCCGACGGTGACGACGCAGGCGGTCCGCGCCGTGCTGCGGCGGGCCCTGCGCGACATGCTGGTCCTGGTCGCCGTCGTCGCGGTCGGCGGGTCGGTCGTCGGCTGGCTGCTCGAGGGGACGCCGGGCGTGTGGGGCGCCCTCATCGGGGCCGGGGTCGCGCTCGTCTTCAGCGGCACGACGGTGCTCAGCATGCTCCGCACCGCGGACGCCCCGGCGGCCACGACGGGGATCGTCGTGCTGGGCGCGTGGCTGCTCAAGATGATCCTGCTGGTGGTCCTCCTGGCCGTGCTGGACGGCATGACGTTCTACGACCGCGAGGTGCTCGTCGTCGTCGTCCTCGTGGCCGTCCTGGGGTCGGTGTACGTCGACTACCGGGCGGTGGCGACGGGCCGCGTGCCGTACGTCGAGCCGTCCGCCGCCGACGCCCGCCCGGACGCCGGGGAGGCCCGCTGACCGGCAGCTCGACCTGGGTCCTTGGTCCCTGGCGCGGGTTGTGAAGATCTTCACGAAGTGCGGACGGCCGTCCTCCGGGAGGTGACGCATGCGTTACGATTCCCGCGATCCTCTTCGACATCGGTCCGACGGTGCGCCCGTGCCTGGTCGCCCTCGCGCCACGATCCCGGGAGTCTGCTCTGATCACCGTCGCGATGAACCAGGTTCTCGCTGCCTCCGGTGAGGGCGGCGGCTTCTCGCCCCCTTCGATCGGCGAGTTCTTCCCGGCCGCGTTCGCCTTCGAGGGCACCCCCTTCGAGATGAACCGGATCATCCTGGTCCGCCTCATCGCGACGGCCGCCATCGTCCTGCTCTTCGTCCTCGCCGCCCGCCGGGCCTCGCTGGTCCCGGGCCGTGGCCAGAACATGGCGGAGATGGCGCTGGACTTCGTCCGGGTCAACATCGCGGAGGAGACGCTCGGGCACAACGCGCGCCGCTTCCTGCCGATGCTGACGACGATCTTCTTCGCGGTGTTCTTCATGAACATCACCGGCGTCGTCCCGTTCCTCAACATCGCGAGCACGTCGCTCATCGGCATGCCGCTCGTCCTCGCCGCCTGGGTGTACGTCATGTACCTCGCCGTGGGCATGCGGAAGTTCGGCGTCGGCGGCTACCTCAAGAACAACCTGTTCCCGCCGGGGCTGCCCAAGCCCCTCTACGGCCTCGTGACGCCGATCGAGGCGCTCCAGGTCTTCATCTTCCGGCCCGCGACGCTCGCCCTGCGACTCACGGCGAACATGATCGCCGGACACCTCATCCTCGTGCTCTGCTTCGGTGCGACGCACTTCTTCCTGCTCGAGGCGGGCGGCGCGCTCAAGGTCGCGACGCTCCTCGGGATCGCCGCCGGCGTGGCCTTCACCCTCTTCGAGATCCTGGTCGCGCTGCTGCAGGCCTACATCTTCACCCTCCTCTCGGCCGTGTACCTGAACATGGCCGTGGAGGAGGAGCACTGATCCAGCACTGATCGTCCGACCGCCTCGCGCACCCAGTGCGGGCACCGACACGACGTCCGGGTCCCCGGACGCCTCACGGAAGGAACACCCCTAGTGGACAGCACCACGCTCGCTGAGGTCAGCGGCAACGTCGCGACCATCGGTTACGGCCTCGGCACGCTCGGCCCCGGCATCGGCCTCGGCATCCTCATCGGCAAGGCCCTCGAGGGCATCGCCCGTCAGCCCGAGGTCGCCGGCCAGCTGCGCACCACGATGTTCATCGGTGTGGCGTTCGTCGAGGTGCTCGCGCTCCTCGGTCTGGTCGCGGGCTTCCTCTTCTCGTGATCCCCGTGAACCTCGACGTGGCGGCGGTCCTCGCCGCGGAGCCGGGCGAGGAGGTGCAAGGCATCAACCTCTTCATCCCGGCGGACTACGACATCATCTGGTCGCTGGTCGCCACGGCGATCATCGCGTTCGCGTTCTGGAAGTACGTCCTGCCGAAGTTCCAGGCCGTGCTCGACGAGCGCACCGAGAAGATCCAGGGCGGGCTCGCCAAGGCGGAGAACGCCCAGGCGGAGGCTGCAGCGGCGCTCGCGGAGTACCAGCGGCAGCTCGCCGAGGGACGTGCCGAGGCGGCGCGCGTCCGCGAGGAGGCCCGGGTCGAGGGCACGGCGATCATCGCCGAGCTCCGCGCCAAGGCCTCCGACGACGCTGCGCGGATCCTCGAGAACGCGCAGCGGCAGATCGAGGCGGAGCGCCAGCAGGCGGCCGTCGCGCTCCGCTCGGAGATCGGGTCGCTCGCGACCGATCTGGCGTCCCGGATCGTCGGGGAGTCCCTCGCCGACTCCGCTCGGCAGAGCCGCGTCATCGACCGGTTCCTGGACGACCTCGAGTCGTCCTCCGGCCGTGACGGCGTGGGTGCCGTCGCCACGACCACCACCGCGGGCCAGGAGGGCTGATGCGCGGCACGAGTCTTGCGTCCTACGAGTCCGTGGCCTCGGCGTTCGAGGGCGTCCTCGCGGGCGCCGGGCAGGAGGCGCGGACGCTCGGCGAGCAGCTCTTCTCGGTCGTCGACGCGCTCGACGCCTCGGGCTCGCTGCGCCGGGCGCTCGGCGACCCGTCGCGCGGCGCGGACGACAAGGCTCGGCTCGCGTCGACGCTGCTGAGCGGCAAGGTCGACGACCGGGTCGTCGAGGTGGTCCAGGGGCTGGCTCGCTCACGCTGGACCGCCGAGGTGGACCTGACCACGGCCGCCGAGCGCCTCGCGTCCCAGGCCTACCTCGCCGCGGCGCAGAGCGACGGCTCGCTCGAGCAGGTCGAGGACGAGCTGTTCCGCCTCGAGCGGGTCCTCGTCGGCAACCGGGAGCTCCGCCAGGCGCTCCGGGAGCGGCGTGCGAGCCCCGCGAACCGGCGGGCGCTCGTCGTGGACCTGCTCGGTGCCGGTCGGGTGCACCCCGTGACCCTCGAGCTGGTGTCCCGCTCCGTCGGGACCCCGCGGGAGCGGTCCGTGGTCGCGGCGCTCGCCGAGCTCGGGCGGCTCGCGGCGGAGCGGCGGTCGATGCTGGTGGCCGACGTCACGGCCGCGGTGCCGCTGAGCCTGGAGCAGGAGGACCGGCTCGTGCAGATCCTCCAGCGCCTGTACGGGCGACCGGTCACGGTGAACATCGCCGTCGACCCCGCCGTGGTCGGCGGCATCAGCGTGCGCGTCGGCGACGACCTCGTGGACTCGACGGTCGTCGCCCGCCTGGACGAGGTGCGGCGCAGGCTCGCCGGCTGAGCGGCCCGCACCATCTGGTACTCGGGCCCGCAGGCCCGCGAAGGACGAACGACGGCACCGCCGGTGCGGTCACTGACAGGAGAGAGCAATGGCTGAGCTGACGATCAGGCCCGACGAGATCCGGGCCGCGCTGGACAGCTTCGTGAAGTCGTACGAGCCCCAGGGCGCCGTCCGCGAAGAGGTCGGCCGCGTCACGCTGGCCGGCGACGGCATCGCGCAGGTCGAGGGCCTGCCGGGCACCATGGCCAACGAGCTCCTCGAGTTCGAGGACGGCACGCTCGGCCTCGCGCTGAACCTCGACGTCCGTGAGATCGGTGTCGTGGTGCTCGGCGAGTTCACGGGCATCGAGGAGGGCCAGACGGTGCGCCGCACCGGCGAGGTCCTCTCGGTCGCCGTCGGCGACGGCTACCTCGGGCGCGTCGTCGACCCGCTCGGCAACTCCATCGACGGCCTCGGCGAGATCACCACGGAGGCCCGCCGCGCCCTCGAGCTCCAGGCGCCGGGCGTCATGGCGCGCAAGAGCGTCCACGAGCCGCTGCAGACCGGCCTCAAGGCCATCGACGCGATGATCCCGATCGGCCGCGGGCAGCGGCAGCTCATCATCGGCGACCGCCAGACCGGCAAGACCGCGATCGCGATCGACACGATCATCAACCAGAAGGCCAACTGGGAGTCGGGCGACCCGACGAAGCAGGTGCGCTGCATCTACGTCGCCATCGGGCAGAAGGGCTCGACCATCGCCTCCGTGCGCGGGGCGCTGGAGGAGGCCGGCGCGCTCGAGTACACGACGATCGTCGCGGCGCCCGCGTCCGACCCGGCCGGCTTCAAGTACCTGGCGCCGTACACGGGCTCCGCCATCGGCCAGCACTGGATGTACGGGGGCAAGCACGTCCTCATCATCTTCGACGACCTGTCCAAGCAGGCCGAGGCCTACCGCGCGGTCTCCCTGCTGCTGCGTCGCCCGCCGGGCCGTGAGGCCTACCCCGGCGACGTCTTCTACCTGCACTCCCGGCTGCTGGAGCGCTGCGCGAAGCTGAACGACGAGCTGGGTGCCGGCTCGATGACCGGCCTGCCGATGATCGAGACCAAGGCGAACGACGTGTCGGCGTACATCCCGACCAACGTCATCTCCATCACGGACGGCCAGATCTTCCTCCAGTCGGACCTGTTCAACGCGGACCAGCGGCCCGCCGTCGACGTCGGCATCTCGGTGTCCCGTGTCGGTGGCTCGGCGCAGGTCAAGGCCATGAAGAAGGTCTCCGGCACGCTGAAGATCGACCTGGCGCAGTACCGCTCGCTCGAGGCGTTCGCGATGTTCGCGTCCGACCTGGACGCCGCGTCGCGTCAGCAGCTGACCCGGGGTGCGCGTCTCATGGAGCTGCTCAAGCAGCCCCAGTACTCGCCGTACCCGGTCTCGGAGCAGGTCGCGTCGATCTGGGCGGGCACGAAGGGCAAGCTGGACAAGGTCGCCATCGAGGACGTGCGCCGGTTCGAGCGCGAGATGCTCGACCACCTCCGCCGTCACACGGACGTCCTGTCGACCATCGAGTCCACGGGTCAGCTCACCGACGAGACCGAGGACGCGCTGGGGAAGGCCGTCGACGAGTTCGTCGGCATGTTCCAGCACGGGTCCGACGCGCAGGTGGAGACCGCGACGCTGGCCGACGGCGAGGCGGCGGACGTCGAGCAGGAGCAGATCGTCACGCAGAAGAGGGCCTGAGCGTGGCGGGTCAGCAGCGCGTCTACCGGCAGCGGATCCGGTCGACCCAGTCGCTGAAGAAGATCTTCCGCGCGATGGAGCTCATCGCCGCCTCCCGCATCGGCAAGGCGCGCGGACGCGTGGAGGCGGCGTCGCCGTACGCCCGTGCCATCACCCGGGCGGTCTCGGCGGTGGCGACCCACGCCGACGTCGACCACCCGCTGACGACGGAGCGGGCGGAGCACCGACGGGCCGCGGTGCTCGTCGTCACCGCCGACCGCGGCATGGCGGGCGCGTACTCCGCGTCCGTCCTGCGCGAGGCGGAGCGGCTCATCGAGCAGCTGCGGGACGAGGGCAAGGAGCCGGTGCTCTACGTCACCGGTCGCCGCGGCGTCTCCTACTTCTCCTTCCGCAAGCGGGAGATGGCCGGACGCTGGACGGGGAGCTCCGACGCCCCGGCGGTCGACACCGCACGTGAGATCGCCGACACGCTCCTCGAGGTCTTCCTCGCCGAGGGTGACGAGGGCGTCGGCGAGCTGCACGTCGTGTACACGCAGTTCGTCAACATGGTCACGCAGACGCCCCGCGTCGTGCGCATGCTGCCGCTGGAGATCGTCGAGGGGGTCGCGGAGCCGGGGACGGAGCCGCTGCCCCTGTACGACTTCGAGCCGTCGCCCGAGGTCGTGCTCGACGCCCTCCTCCCGCGGTACGTCCAGAGCCGGATCTACAGCTTCCTGCTCCAGGCCGCCGCGTCGGAGCTCGCCGCCCGCCAGCGCGCGATGCACACCGCCACGGAGAACGCGGAGGAGCTCATCCGCACCTTCACCCGACTGGCCAACCAGGCCCGCCAGGCGGAGATCACCCAGGAGATCAGCGAGATCGTCTCCGGCGCCGACGCGCTGGCGTCCTCCTGACACAGACCAGACCACCGCACCACACCACCGGGGCACGCTCCGGTCGAGCGAAGCGAGAGAGACCATGACTGCCACCACCACCGACGCCGTCGCCCCGAGCGCGGGCGGGCCGGGCACGGGCCGGGTCGCCCGGGTGATCGGCCCGGTCGTCGACATCGAGTTCCCGACCGACGCCATCCCGGAGATCTACAACGCGCTCGAGGTCGACATCGACCTCAGCTCGCAGGGCGAGGGCGAGAGCTCCTTCACGCTGCGGCTCGAGGTCGCGCAGCACCTCGGCGACTCGATGGTGCGCGCGATCGCGCTCAAGCCCACCGACGGCCTCGTCCGCGGCGCCGTCGTGCGTGACACCGGCGCGCCGATCTCGGTCCCGGTCGGCGACGTCACCAAGGGCCACGTCTTCGACGTGACCGGCGAGGTGCTCAACCTCAAGGAGGGCGAGACGCTCGAGGTCACCGAGCGCTGGCCGATCCACCGCAAGCCGCCGAAGTTCGACCAGCTGGAGTCCAAGACCCAGATGTTCGAGACCGGCATCAAGGTCATCGACCTGCTGACGCCCTACGTCCAGGGCGGCAAGATCGGCCTGTTCGGCGGCGCCGGCGTCGGCAAGACGGTCCTCATCCAGGAGATGATCTACCGCGTCGCGAACAACCACAACGGCGTCTCCGTGTTCGCCGGCGTGGGGGAGCGCACCCGCGAGGGCAACGACCTCATCGAGGAGATGACGGAGTCGGGCGTCATCAAGCAGACGGCCCTCGTCTTCGGCCAGATGGACGAGCCGCCGGGCACGCGTCTGCGCGTCGCCCTGTCGGCCCTCACCATGGCCGAGTACTTCCGGGACGTGCAGAAGCAGGACGTGCTGCTGTTCATCGACAACATCTTCCGCTTCACCCAGGCGGGGTCGGAGGTCTCGACCCTCCTCGGCCGGATGCCGTCCGCGGTGGGCTACCAGCCCAACCTCGCCGACGAGATGGGCCAGCTCCAGGAGCGGATCACCTCCACGCGCGGCCACTCCATCACCTCGCTGCAGGCGATCTACGTCCCCGCTGACGACTACACGGACCCGGCGCCCGCGACCACGTTCGCGCACCTCGACGCCACGACCGAGCTCTCCCGAGAGATCGCGTCGCGCGGCCTGTACCCGGCCGTCGACCCGCTGGCGTCGACGTCGCGCATCCTCGACCCCCGCTACGTGGGTCAGGAGCACTACGAGACCGCCACCCGCGTGAAGTCGATCCTGCAGCGCAACAAGGAGCTCCAGGACATCATCGCGATCCTCGGCGTCGACGAGCTGTCCGAGGAGGACAAGATCGTCGTGGCCCGTGCGCGTCGCATCCAGCAGTTCCTCTCGCAGAACACCTACATGGCGACGCAGTTCACCAACGTCCCGGGGTCCACCGTGCCGCTCACCGAGACGGTCGAGGCGTTCACGAAGATCGCCGACGGCGAGTTCGACCACATCGCCGAGCAGGCCTTCTTCAACATCGGTGGCCTGGAGGACCTGGAGCGGAACTGGGCCCGCATCCAGAAGGAGATCGGCTGACCGCGGTCAGCCCCCGTGGGTGACCCGGGGCCGGCTGGACCGGCCCCGGGCGCACCCCGCGGCGGCGGGCCGGACGGACCGCCGACGCACCCCATCCGCATCGACACGAGGAGACACCCGTGGCACACCTGGAGGTCGACCTCGTCGCCGCCGACCACAAGGTCTGGTCCGGCGAGGCGAGCATGGTGAGCGCGCCGGCCGCCGACGGCGACATCGGCATCCTGCCCGGCCACGCCCCCGTGCTGGCCACGCTCCGTGCCGGCACGGTGCGGATCACCCCCACGTCCGGCGAGGTGCGGCAGGTGCGCATCGACTCCGGGTTCCTGTCGGTGGACGGCGACCGGGTGACGGTCGTGGTCGACAACGCCGACGGGGAGCCCACCACGACCTCCGCTCGCTGACCGGGACGTCGACGGGGCCTGCGTCGTGGAGCTCACCGGTGCGCTGCTGGTCCTCGGTGCCCTGCTGCTGCTCGTCGCGACTCTGCTGGCCATGTTCTGGTCACGGCAGTCGACGCTGACCCGCCGGGTCGGGTCGTTCGCCTGCGGCCTGCGCCCCGACTCCGAGGACCGCGCGTGGTCCAACGGCATCGCGCAGTACACCAGCTCCCGTCTGGTCTGGTGGCGCGTCCTCTCGCTCGCCCCGCGTCCGGCGGCCGCGTGGTCCCGGGACGAGCTGACGCTGGTCGAGCGCGTCCCCCTCGACGAGGTCGACGATCGTGGCCGACCGCTGCTGCTCGTGCGCTGCGTCCACGGGGAGGACGAGTTCCAAGTGCTCATGTCAGCCCCGGCCTTCGCCGGTCTCGTCTCGTGGCTCGAGTCCGGGCCCCGTCCGGTCGGAAGGGTGATCTAGTGCGGCTCGTCGTCGCGCGGTGCGCCGCGCGCTACACCGGACGGCTCTCCGCGCACCTGCCGCTCGCGACCCGGCTCATCGTCGTCAAGGCCGACGGCAGCGTCCTGCTGCACTCCGACGGCGGTTCGTACAAGCCGCTCAACTGGATGAGCCCGCCGTGCTCGCTCGCCGTCGCGGAGCCGAGCGTCGAGGCCGCCGCCTCGGGCGTCACGGCCGTCTGGCACGTCCAGCACGCCAAGTCCGACGACCGCCTCGAGATCGACCTCCACGACGTGCTCCACGACTCGGCGCACGAGCTCGGCGTCGACCCCGGCCTGGTCAAGGACGGCGTCGAGGCGCACCTGCAGGCGCTGCTGGCGGAGCAGATCGGGCTCCTTGGGTCCGGCCACGTCCTCGTCCGCCGCGAGTACCCCACGCCCATCGGACCGGTCGACATCCTCGCGCGCGACCCCGACGGGCGCACCGTCGCGGTGGAGATCAAGCGGCGCGGGGACATCGACGGCGTCGAGCAGCTGACGCGGTACCTCGAGCTGCTGAACCGGGACCCGCACCTGCAGCCCGTCCGGGGCGTCTTCGCCGCTCAGGAGATCAAGCCGCAGGCTCGCGTGCTGGCCCAGGACCGCGGCATCTCCTGCGTCGTCCTCGACTACGACGCGATGCGCGGCGTCGACGACGTGGGCTCCCGGCTGTTCTGATCCCGGCATGCTCGTCGTGCCACGATGAGCGCATGCGCGACGAGGACGACCGCCCGGCCGGCGGCGGGGACACGCTGCCGGCGGCACCGCACGAGCGCCGCGCCGACCTCGCCGCGCTGCGCCGGTCGTACGAGCGGGACGTGCTCGTCGAGGACGACGTGGACCCCGACCCCGTCGTGCAGTTCCGGCGCTGGTTCGACGACGCGGTGGCGGCCGGTCTGCTGGAGCCCAACGCGATGGTGCTCGCCACGGCGGACGTCCACGGTGTACCGTCCGCCCGGACGGTGCTGCTCAAGGGCCTCGACGAGCGGGGGTTCGTCCTCTACACGAACCACCTGTCCCGCAAGGGGCGGGAGCTGCGGGCGAACCCGCGCGCGTCGCTCGTCTTCCCGTGGTTCGAGATCGACCGGCAGGTCGTCGTCTGCGGGGACGTGGAGGAGGTCGACCGCGCGGACACGGAGGAGTACTTCCGCTCGCGGCCGCACGGGTCCCGCCTCGGCGCTTGGGCGAGCGAGCAGTCAGCCGTCGTGCCGGACCGGGCCGCGCTGGAGGAGAGGTACGCCGAGCTGGAGCGACGGTACCCGCACGGCGCCGACGTGCCGGTGCCGGACCACTGGGGTGGCTTCCGGGTCGTCCCGCACACGGTGGAGCTCTGGCAGGGCCGTGCCTCGCGTCTGCACGACCGGCTGCGCTACCGGCGCGCCGGCGACGGGTGGGCCCTGGAGCGCCTGGCGCCGTGACGGGGCGTGGGACGGACGTGAAAGCGCTCTCACGGGTGCGGCATGATGGGGCGTCGCATCCGCCCCACCGTCTGAGGACCTCGCCATGACCCCCACGCCGCGCACCTTCCCCGCCGACTTCCTCTGGGGTGCCGCGACCGCGTCCTACCAGATCGAGGGCGCTGTCGACGAAGGAGGGCGCGGCCCGTCCATCTGGGACACCTTCAGCCACACGCCCGGCAAGGTGCTGCACGGCGACACCGGTGACGTCGCGGCGGACCACTACCACCGCATGGCGGAGGACGTCGCGCACATGAAGGAGCTCGGGCTCGAGGCCTACCGCTTCTCCATCGCGTGGCCGCGCATCCAGCCCGCCGGCCGCGGCGCGGCGAACCCGGAGGGCCTCGACTTCTACTCCCGCCTCGTCGACGAGCTGCTGGCGGCCGGCATCCGGCCCGTCGCCACGCTGTACCACTGGGACCTCCCACAGGCGCTCGAGGACGAGGGCGGCTGGACCGCCCGGTCGACCGCCGAGGCGTTCGCCGGGTACGCGCGTGTCGTCGCCGAGGCGCTCGGCGACCGGGTCTGGATGTGGACGACCCTCAACGAGCCGTGGTGCTCGTCGTTCCTCGGGTACGCCTCGGGCGTGCACGCGCCCGGGCGCACGGACGCCGCGGCGTCGCTGGCCGCCGTCCACCACCTCAACCTCGGGCACGGCCTGGCCGTCCGGGCGATCCGGGACGTGCTCGGTGACGACGCTCGCGTGTCCGTCACGCTGAACCTCCACGTGACCCGCGCGGCGACCGACGCGCCCGAGGACCTCGACGCCAAGGCCCAGGTCGACGCGGTGGCCAACGAGGTCTTCCTCGGGCCGATGGTCGACGGCGCCTACCCGGACCGCGTGCGGACCGACACAGCGCACCTCACCGACTGGTCGTTCGTGCAGGAGGGAGACCTCGAGCTGATCCGCCAGCCGCTGACGGCGCTCGGGGTGAACTTCTACTCGACCGGTCGCGTACGCCGCCTGGGCGGCGATGCCGACCTCGCCGAGGCCGCGCGCGCCGACGGCCACGGGGCCTCGTCGCACAGCCCGTGGGTCGGGTGCGACCGGGTCGAGTGGCTGCCGCAGCCGGGACCGCACACCGCGATGGGCTGGAACATCGAGCCGCAGGGCCTCGTCGACGTGCTGCTCGAGCTGCACGAGCGCTACCCCACCCTGCCGCTCATGGTCACGGAGAACGGCGCGGCCTTCGAGGACGAGGTCACCGAGGACGGCCGCGTCCACGACGACCGTCGCGTCGCCTACGTGCACGACCACCTCGAGGCCGTCGGCCGGGCGCGCGACGCCGGCGCGGACGTCCGCGGCTACTTCGTCTGGTCCCTCATGGACAACTTCGAGTGGGCGTACGGCTACGACCGCCGCTTCGGCGTCATCAGGGTGGACTACGACACCCTGCAGCGGACGTGGAAGGACTCCGCGCTGTGGTACCGCGAGGTCGTGCGCACCCGGACCCTCGTCCCGGCCGGGGAGGCCGCGAGCCTGGCCCAGGTCGGCTCCACCGCCGAGGCCTCCCCGCAGCCCCGCTGACCCGCTGCGGGGCGGCCGGGCGACGCTCCGCCCGTCCCGCGACCGACGACGGCGCCCGGCCGAGCCCGGCGCCGCCGTCGGCGATGGGAGGATGCACCCATGCCCAGGGGACGTCGGTCGAGCAAGCGCCCGTACGGCGCGCCGCCGGAGGCGCTGGACGTCGACCGCGCCCTCGGTGGGCGACGCAGCGAGTCCGCGGCCGACGGCGAGTGGACCGTGCAGCACGTCCGGGGTGGCGCCAAGACCTACACCTGCCCGGGCTGCCGGCAGGACGTGACGCCGGGGACGCCGCACGTCGTGGCCTGGCGTGCCGACGCGCTGCTGGGTGCCGAGGTCGCCGTCGAGGGGCGCCGGCACTGGCACTCCTCGTGCTGGCAGGCGCGGCACCACCGGCGCTGATCGGGCGGCGGCGCCGGCCGTCCCGCCGCTAGGCTCGCCCCGGTCGCCTGCGGCGGAGTGCGGGGACGGACCACGACGGCCGGACGGCCACCGAGGAGGGACCATGACCACGGACGGCATGCTGCGGCTGCACGTGCTGCGACAGGGCGCTCCGGACCGGCTGCCGCTCGTGCTTCTGCACGGCTTCCCGCTGGACCACCGGATGTGGCTGGACGTCACCGACCTGCTGCCGGGGGACCCGACGGTCCTCGCACCTGACCTGCCCGGGTTCGGTGCCTCGCCGGCGGGGGAGGACGTCGCCGAGGCGCTCGGGGCGCCGACGGACGCGCCCTCGCTCGACGTCGCCGCCGACGCCGTCGCGGCCGCCCTGCAGGACGCCGGCGTCGAGCGCGCCGTCGTCGCGGGGCTGTCCATGGGCGGGTACGTGGCCATGGCGCTCCTCGAGCGCCATCCCGGGCTGGTCGCCGGGCTCGGGCTCATCGACACGAGATCGACCGCCGACGACGACGCCGCGCGCGCGCGGCGGCTGGACGTCGCTGCCACCGTGCTGGCGGAGATGCGCGTGGACGCGGTCTTCGGGATGCGCACCGCCGTGCTGGGCGCGACCAACCGGGTGGCACGCCCGGACCTCGTCGACCGGATCGAGGGATGGATCCGGGATCAGGGCCCGGCCGCCGTGGCCTGGGCGCAGCGCGCGATGGCTTCTCGGCCGGACCGCACCGAGGTCCTCGCGGGCTTCGACGGGCCCGCCGTCGTCGTGGTGGGCGAGGAGGACGAGCTCGCGCCGCCCCCTGCGGCCGAGCACATGGTGGACGTGCTGCGCGACGTGGAGCTCACGGTCGTGCCGCGGGCGGGCCACATGACGTCGAACGAGAGCCCGGAGCCGGTCGCCGCGGCGCTCGCCGGCCTGCTGCGTCGCGCGCAGGCCTGAGGGCGGTCGGTCCGACGGTCCGACGGGCCGCGCCGTCGCCGGTCTGCCGAGAGCCGTCTACCGCTCGAGCGCCGCTCGCAGCGCGTCGGCCAGGTCGACGGACTCGCCGTCCCGGCCGCCCCGACCCAGGACCAGCGGCGGGTCGGCCGGCTCGGGCTCGACCCCGCGCAGCAGCGCGCGCACGCCGGCCGGGACGCTCAGCACGTAGAAGTCGCCCGCCGTGGAGACCGCCACCGACTCGTTGCTGCGCAGGTACCAGCCCTCCAGCGGGGTGCGGTACCGGTGCCGGCCGTCGTAGCTCCGGGCGCGCAGCGGCACCGGCTCGACGCCGATCCGCCGGGCCTCGGTGACGAAGTCGGCGAGGAGGCGACGCGCGGCGGCGTGCTCGGCGGCCTGGCGCTGCGCGAGCGCATCCGCCTGCGCCGCGGCCGCGTCGCGGCGACGGCTGCGCCAGTCCTCGTCGGCCATGACGTCGCGCCTCGCAGCCGGTCGATCAGGCGCGGGACCGGCGGGCGGCCGTCGAGCGGGCGCCGGTCGCGTCCTTCGCGCGGGGTGCGGGGACCGAGGCGCCGTCGTCGTCATGCGACCCGGCGTCGGGCCCGGCGTCGTCGGGTCCCTCGTCGTCGGGTCCCTCGTCGTCGGGGCCGTCGTCGGGTCCCTCGTCGTCCGTGGCGACGTCGCCGGCCTCCCCGGCGGGCGCGGCGTCGGACGTCTCCGTGGTGGTCGGCTCCTCGTCGTCCGCCGCGGACGCGTCGGCGCGGTCCGACTCCTCGGCGTCGTCGCCGTCGCCCCCCGCGGCGTCGTCCGCCACCGCACCGTCGTCGTCCCCGAGCGCGGGGGTCGCGGCGGCGCCGTCCTCGGCGACCTCCGCCGTGGCGTCGTCGGAGTCCTCCAGCGCCGCGGGGACACCGGTCGCGACGAACCGCGCCTCGGCGTCGATCGCCCGCTCGAGGGTGCGACGGTTCGGCACGGGGTCGTGGCCCAGGAGGTTCCGCAGCTCGTCGAGGTAGCTCGTGATCGCCTCGCGCTGGCGGTTGAGGTCCTCGACCTGCCGCTGGGCACTCGTCCGCTCCCGCTCCGCCTCGGTCATGGCGTCGGACAGGGAGCGCTCGGCGTGCTCGCGCGCGTCGCCGACGACCCGGTCCGCGTTGCGCCGGGCGTTCGACAGCAGCTCCTTGGCGTGCGTGTCCGCGTCCCGGCGGATGTTCTCCGCCTGCTCGAGGGCCAGCGCCACGCGGCGCTCGGCGTCGGCGGCGTGGGCCTCGGCGTCCGAGACGAGGCGCTCGGTCTCGGCCCGGGCGGCCTCGTGGCGCTCGCCGTCGGCCCGCTCGGACGCCTCCCGGCGGGACGCGATCTCGAGCTCGGCCTCGGCGAGCGTGCGCCGGGCCTCCTCCCGCAGGGCGTCCGACTCCACCTTGGCGGCGCCGGTCAGCTCGGCGGCGGCACGCTGCGCCTCCGTGGTGAGCCGGTCGACCTCGAGACGTGTCCGTTCGCGCAGCTCGGTGGACTCGCGCAGCGTGAGCGAGCGCAGCTCGGCCGTCTCCCGCTCGGTCGTCGCGCGGAGCTCGGCGGCCTCCTGCTCCGTGGTCGCACGCAGGTCCGTCGTCTCCCGCGCCGTGCGCTCCCGCAGCTCGGTCGTCTCCCGCTCCGCCGCCACGCGCAGCTCCGAGGCGTAGGCGTCCGCGTCGGCGCGCTGGGCGGCGATCTCGTCGCCCACGGCCGCGCGCAGGGCGGCCACCTCGTCGGCGACGGTGGACCGCAGCTCGGCGACCTCGCGGTCCGCCGTCGCCCGGACGAACCCGGCGTACTGGTCCGCCTCCGCCCGCACCGCCGCGGCCTCGGTCTCCGCCCGCTGCGCCAGAGCGCGTGCGTCACGCTCCGCGGCGGCGCGGAGGGCGTCGGCCTTCTCGGCCGCGTCCGCCCGCACCTGTGCGGCTGCGGCCTCGGTCCGGCGGCGCAGGTCGCCCGTCTCGCGCTCCGCGGTCGTCCGCAGCGTCGCGACGTACTCCTCGGCGTCCGCACGCAGGTCGGCGGTCTCCGCCGCGGTGCGCTGACGCAGGTCCGTCGTCTCCGCGTCGGCGGTGGCCCGAAGGTCCTCCGCGTAGTGCTCGGCCTCCTCGCGAAGTCGCGTCGTCTCGGACTCCGTGGTGCTGCGCAGCTCCGCCGCCGCGCGCTCCGTCTCGACCCGCAGCTCGGTCGTCTCCCGCTCCACGGTCGCCCGGAGCGTGCCGAGCTCGCGCTCGAGCGTGGTGCGCCGCTCGCTCTCCTCGGTCGTGATGGCGCTGGAGATCCGGGCGGCCTCGCGCTCCGCCGAGCCGACGAGCTCCTCCGCGCGGCGCTGGGCCGACGTCACGGCATGCTCGGACTCCGACGCCGCCGTGCTGCGCAGGTCCTCGGCCTCGCGGCGGGCCGTGGCGAGCATCTCGGCGACCTCGTTCTCGGCGCGGGCACGCATCTGGTCCGCGGCGAGCTTCGCCCGTGCGACCGAGTCCGCCGCCTGGGCGTTCGCCTGCGCGACGACGTCGGAGGACTGCTCCTCGGCCGAGCGGAGCAGGTGCTCGATGCGCGAGCCGAGACCGGAGTAGGTGGGCCGCTCCGCCTCGCGGAGCTGCCGGTGCGCCTCGGACAGCTCGCCCGCGATCTGCATGGCGCGCGAGTCGAGCTGCTCGACCTGCCCGCGGGCGTCCCCGAGCTGCTTCTCCAGGGTCTGCAGTCGCTGCTCGACCTGGACGCGGTCGTAGCCCCGCATGACGACGGGGAAGATCGGACGCTCGTCGGGCACTGCATCCTCCTGGCGAAGCTCGGGTGTTCCCGCGCGGCGGCGGCGGCCCGGACGGGCGCCTTGCCGCGCCGTGGACGACGGCCGGTGCTGCGGTGGCTGCCGCCGCACCGTCTCTCAGGGTAACGGTCGCCGAACGGGGCCCGTCCCGCTCGAGGCGACCACGGACAGGGGCCTGACCTATGGTTGATCGTCACCTCCGAAGGGATCTGCTCGTGCTCCAGCGCGCTCTGGGGGCGCTCCTGTGCGTCCTGGGCCTCGTCGTCGCCGGCCTGGCCGTGGCGTCCGCCACCGTCTGGCGGGCGCCGGACACGCTCACGGCGTCGGCCACGGCCGACGGCACCCTGCTCATGACGGACCCGGGGGTCCTCGACCTCGCGGCCGACGACGTCACGGTCCGGGCCGAGGCCGACGGCGCGACCGTCGCCGTCGCGCTGGGCCGCACCGTCGACGTCGAGGGGTGGGTCGGCGAGGACCCGGTCACCCGGGTCACCGGGCTGGCCGACCGCACGACGCTCGCGACCGACGGCGGCGCCGGGGGAGCGGAGCAGGCCGCCGCTCCCGACCCCCGCGGCTCCGACCTGTGGGTCGAGGAGGTCTCGGGCGAGGGGACCGCGGAGCTCGTCTGGGAGGCGCAGGACGGACGGTGGAGCGTCCTCGTCGCCTCGGTCGACCCCGCCGTCCAGCCCACCCTCACGCTGTCCTGGCCGCAGACCGTCACGACCCCGTGGCTGGTCCCCGGGCTGGTCGTCGGTGGCCTCCTGCTCCTCGCCGGCCTGGTGCTGCTGCTCTTCGCGCTGCGATCGCGACGGGCTCGCCCGGTCGCGTCGGTGGGCGCCTCGGACCCCGCACTGACCAGCCGGCCGCCAGGCTCCGGCGCGCAGGCCGACGGGACTGCTGCGGCGGGAGACCGGCCGCTCACACGACGGGAGATGCGGGAGCTGCAGACGCGCACGACCGCCGGCGCCGCGGCGACGTCGGACGACCCGTCGGCCACTACGCCGATGCCCGTCGCCCCGCCGACCCCGGCCGACATCCGGCCCGCTCGGGCGACGGGTGGACCGCCCGCGGACGCGGCACCGGGCACCACCCCGGTGCGCCCGGTGCGCCCGACGCCGGCCCGCCCCAGCGGCGCGGCCCCGGCCCCGCACGACGCAGCGCCGGCGCAGCCGGACGACGCAGCGCCGGCGTCGCCGCCCCCCGCGCCGTCGGCACCCGCTCCCGCCCCGTCGTCACCCGCTCCCGCGCCGTCGGCACCCGCGCCTGCCCGCGCCCCGTCCGCGTGGCGTCAGACCTGGGGACTGCCGGGCGGTGGTGACGCGGCGACCGGCGGGTCGGGCGGCGACACCGCGGACGCCGCTGCCCCGAAGGCCCCGGCCCGACCGGATGCGGACGACACCCCGGACGACCGACGGACCGACGACGAGGGAGGAGCACGATGACGCGCCGTCACGGCTTCCGTGTCCCCCCACCCGCCCGTGCGCTCGGTGCCGTGGTGGGCGCGGCCCTGCTGGCCGGGTGCGCCCAGCCGCTGCCGACACCGTCCCCCGAGCCGGTCCCCGCGACGCCGTCGTCCTCCGTCACGCCGGAGCAGGCGGAGGACGTGCTCGCAGCGATGGCCGAGGCGGTCGCGGCTGCGGACGCCGCGAAGGCGGTCGACCCGGCGGCCACCCGCGTCACTGGCCCCGCAGCGACGCTGCGCACCGCCGAGTACACGCTCGCGGCGGCCGGCGCCGAGGGGGCCGTCACCCCGCTGCCCGAGGCCGCGCAGACCATCGTCACCACGGCGACGGACGAGTGGCCGCGCACGATGGTCGTCGTCACGGAGCCGCCGGCGGACCTGCAGGCGCCGCTGCTGCTCACCCTCGTCCAGGAGGGGCCGCGTGACCCGTACCGGCTGTGGGCCTGGGTGCGCCTCTTCCCCGGGACGCAGATGCCCCCGACCGCACAGCCCGAGGTGGGCAACGCGCCCGTCCCGCCGGACTCCACGGACGTCCTCGTGCCGCCCGCGGAGCTCATGCAGCGCTACGTGGACGTCCTGACCAACGGCGACGCGTCCCCGCACGCGGGGCTGTTCGGCGCGGACCCCTTGCGGGAGAACCTCACAGGGCTGCGCCAGGCGTACGCGCAGACCGCCGCGAACGGGGGCACCGTCACGGAGAGCATCATGCCGCTGGAGGAGGGCCCCGTCGCGATCGGCACCGCGGACGGGGGGGCCATCGTCACCGGCGGCTTCCGGCTGACGATCTCCATCGCCCTCCAGGACAGCACCCTCACGGTGGACCCCGCGACGGCGGCCTTCCTGGGTGGCGCGACGACGCTCGCCTCGTCCCTCGAGCTCACCTTCGTCGGTACCGTTGCCTTCGACGTCCCGCCGGCCGGCAGCGACGAGCAGGTCACGCTGCTCGGCGGCGAGTTCTCGCTGACCGGCGCCACCGGAGCCTGAGTCCCGACCTTCCCGGAGAGTCCCGCATGACGCAGCCCACCGGCCCCCGCCCGCGCCTCGACGTGCGTGGCGCGGTCGACCTCTCAGCCCTCGGGCGCCCGCCCGCCCCGGCACCCGGCGGTCCCGCGGGCGCCGCACCGGCGGGGGACGACGGCGTCGCGGCCGGCGTGGTCGTCGACGTCACGGAGGCCACCTTCCCGGAGGTGGTGCAGCGCTCCGTCGAGGTGCCGGTGCTGCTCTCCCTGTGGGCGGCGGGGGACGCGGCGAGCACCTCCGTCACCGCGACCCTCGTCCAGATCGCGGGCGAGCTGGGCGGCCGGCTCCTCGTCGGCCGCATCGACGTCGAGCGCAGCCCGCAGGTCGCGCAGGCGGTGTCCGCGCAGTCCGGCAGCACCGTCGTCGCCGTGGTGAAGGGGCAGGCGGTCCCGCTGCCACCGCTCGAGCAGGCCACCGCGGAGCAGGTGCGCGCCGTCGTGGACCAGGTGCTCCAGATGGCCGAGGCGAACGGGGTCACCGGCCGTGTCGACGTCGGTGGCGAGGCGCCGGAGCCCGAGGAGCCGCCGCTCCCGCCGCTGCACCAGGAGGCGTACGACGCCATCGAGCGCGACGACCTCGACGCGGCCGCGTCCGCCTACACCAGGGCGCTCGCGGAGAACCCGCGCGACGAGGACGCCCGGATCGGTCTGGCCCAGGTGGAGCTCCTGCGCCGCACGCAGGACGTCGACCCGGCGACGGCGCGGGCCGCCGCAGCCGCGGACGCGACGGACGTCGAGGCGCAGCTCCTGGTCGCCGACCTCGACGTCCTCGGCGGGAAGGTGGAGGACGCGTTCACCCGCCTGGTAGACACGGTCCGGCGCACCGCGGGCGACGACCGCGAGCGGGCGCGGGTCCGGCTGGTGGAGCTCTTCGCCGTGGTCGGCGACACGGACCCGCGCGTCATGACCGCGCGTCGCGCGCTGGCGAGCGCGCTGTACTGACCAGGGCGCCCTGACCAGGGGGCACCGACCGGGGTGGACTGCCGAGGGTGCACCCACTCCCGCGGCGCACGTCCGCCAGGAGAAGGACGGACGGGCCGGGGCGACGTCACGTCGCCCCGGCCCGTCCTCGTCTCACGCGGTCGAGGGCGCCTGGTCCTCGGGGACGAGGAAGATCGCGCCGAGCGCGGGGACCCGCAGCCGCACGGAGTGGCTCTGCGCGTGCCGCGGCTGGGCGACCGCCTCGACCCGGCCGAGGTTGCCCACGCCGGAGCCGCCGTAGACCTCGCTGTCGGTGTTGAGCGCCTCGCGCCACGTCCCGCCGTGCGGCAGGCCCAGGTGGTACTCCTCGTGCACCGTCCCCGCGAAGTTCACGACGACGACGACGCTGCGGCCCGTACCGTCCCGTCGGATGTACGACAGGACGTTGTGCCCGGCGTCCTGGGCGTCGATCCACTCGAAGCCCGCGGGGTCCGCGTCGAGCCGCCAGAACGACGGCTCCTCGCGGTAGACACGGTTGAGGTCCGTCACGAGCCGGCTGACGCCGGCGTGACGGTCGTACTGCAGCAGGTGCCAGTCCAGGCTGCGGCTCTCGCTCCACTCGGCGGTCTGGCCGAACTCGCTGCCCATGAAGAGCAGCTGCTTGCCGGGGTGCGACCACTGGTAGGCGAGGAGGCCGCGCAGCCCGGCGGTCTCCTGCCACTCGTCGCCCGGCATCTTGCCGATGAGCGAGCCCTTGCCGTGCACGACCTCGTCGTGGCTGATGGGCAGGACGAAGTGCTCCGAGAACGCGTAGACGAGGGAGAACGTCACCTCGTGGTGGTGGTAGCGCCGGTTGATGGGCTCCTCCGCGACGTACCGGAGGGTGTCGTTCATCCAGCCCATGTTCCACTTCAGGCCGAACCCCAGGCCGCCGTGGTCCGTGGGCGTCGTGACGCCCGGCCAGGCGGTGGACTCCTCGGCGATCATCATGACGCCCGGGGTGCGGCGGTACGCCGTGGCGTTGGCCTCCTGGATGAAGCGGATGGCCTCGAGGTTCTCCCGGCCGCCGTGGATGTTGGGGCGCCACTGCCCGTGGCTGCGCGAGTAGTCGAGGTAGAGCATCGACGCGACCGCGTCGACGCGCAGGCCGTCGACGTGGAACTCCTCGAGCCAGTACGTGGCGTTGGCGACGAGGAAGTTGCGCACCTCGTTCCGGCCGAAGTTGAAGACGAACGTGCCCCAGTCCGGCTGCTCCCCGAGCAGCGGGTCCGGGTGCTCGTACAGGGGCGTCCCGTCGAACCGGCCCAGCGCCCACTCGTCCTTGGGGAAGTGCGCGGGCACCCAGTCGAGGATGACGCCGATCCCCGCCTGGTGGAGGCGGTCGACCAGGTAGCGGAAGTCGTCCGGGTGGCCGAAGCGCGACGTCGGCGCGTAGTAGGAGCTGACCTGGTAGCCCCAGGAGCCGCCGAAGGGGTGCTCGGCGACCGGCATGAGCTCCACGTGGGTGAAGCCCATCTCCAGCACGTACTCCGTCAGCTGGTCGGCGAGCTCCCGGTAGCTGAGGCCGGGTCGCCAGGAGCCGAGGTGCACCTCGTAGATGCTGAGGGGGCCGTGGTGCGGGTCGGAGGCGGCGCGACGCTCCAGCCACGCCGCGTCGTGCCAGTCGTGCGTCGACTCGACGACCACGGAGGCCGTCGCCGGCGGCACCTCGGTGCCCTTGGCCATGGGGTCGGCCTTCTGCCGCCACGACCCGTCGGCGGTGAGGATCTCGAACTTGTAGCGCGCGCCCGGGCCGACGCCCGGCACGAAGATCTCCCACACGCCGCTGCTGCCGAGGGTGCGCAGCACGTGGGCCGCGCCCTGCCAGTGGTTGAAGTCACCGACCAGCCGCACGGCACGGGCGTTCGGTGCCCACACCGCGAAGGACGTGCCCCGCACCTCGCCCAGGACGCTCGGGTACGTGCGGGGGTTGGCGCCCAGCACGGTCCACAGCTCCTCGTGGCGTCCCTCGGCCACGAGGTGCAGGTCCATCTCGCCGAGGGTCGGCAGGAAGCGGTACGGGTCGTCGGTGGTGGTGACGTGGTCGCCGTAGGTGACCCGGAGGCGGTAGTCGGGCACCTCGTCGGCGGCGAAGGTGGTGACCCACACGCCCTGGTGCTCGTGCTGCGCCTCGTGCTCGCCGTCCGGGGTGACGACCACGACCGCGTCGGCGAGCGGGCGCAGCGCGCGGACCGTGACGCTGCCCGCATCGAGGTGCGCGCCGAGCACCCGGTGGGGGTCGACGTGAGCGCCGGAGGCGAGGGCCTCGAGCTCTTCGCGGGCGACGTGCCGAGGTGCCGGCTGGGCCGGTGACGGGGGCTTGGTGCTCATGGTCTTTACCCTCCCACGCTGCTCCCGGCCGTGCACGGAGGAGTCAGCCCTTGATCGTGATGGTCCCGCGGCGTGCCCTGCAGGCCTGTCAGCGCGTCCGCGCGAGGAGGCGGTCGACGCCGTCCAGGGGGATGTGCACCCACGACGGCCGGTTGCGCGACTCGTAGACGACCTCGTACAGCGCCTTGTCCAGCTCGAGGGCGCGCAGCAGCCCGGTCGTGGTGCCCGCGGCCGCCCCTGCCGTGCCCGTGGAGGCCGCGGCTCCCTCCGCCACCCCGGCCTCCGTGAGGTAGCCGTCGACCAGGCGCGCGCGCGACTCCTCGGCCCACCAGGCGGAGGCGGCGCCACCGACGGCCGCGGCGTAGTCGAGGGAGCGCAGCATCCCCGCGAGGTCGCGCAGCGCGAGGTCGGGACGGTTCCGCTCCGCCTCGGAGGCGGAGGGCTCGCCCTCGAAGTCCAGGACGGACCAGCCCCGGTCGGCCGAGTGCAGGACCTGACCCAGGTGGTAGTCGCCGTGCACGCGCTGCAGCGGGGGGAGGTCGGTCAGGCGCTCGACCTCGCCGAACAGGCCCTCGACCGCGGGCGCGCGGTCCGCGAGGACCGGGGCCGCCGCGACGGCGGCCGCCGCCCGGGAGCGCAGCACCGCCACGACGCCGTGCGCGGGGGCGTTCCCCGCGGACGCCGTCGGCAGGGCCGACCGCAGCGCGGCGTGCATCTGCGCCGTCGTGCGGCCCAGGTCCTCGGCGAGGGCGCCGAACGACGCCCCCTCGGCCGCGTACCGGCACGCGAGCTCGAAGCCGTCCTCCGCGCCCAGGACGAGCTCGCTGAGGACCCCCAGGTGACCGGTCTCGGCCGCCCTCGTGGCCTCGGCGTCCCCGGGGACGGGCTCCGACCGGGACGGGTCGGCCGGCCATGCACCCGTGAGCCAGGCGAGCGGTCGCGGTACGCCGCGCCACCCCGCCTCGCTGAGCGCCAGCGGCACCTCCACGTCCGGGTTGGCACCGGTGCTGACGCCCCGGAACACCTTGAGGATGGCCGGCGGGTCCAGCGTCGGCAGGATCACGGAGGTGTTGGACTGCTCGCCGGAGAGCACCCGCATGCCGGTCAGGTCGGGCGTGCCCACGGCGTCCCCGGGCTCCGGCCGCTCCGCGGCAGCGAGCCACGCCCGCACGAACGCGGGGTCGTGGCAGCCGTCCACGACCACCGTGCCGTCCGGCGTGCGCCCGACGACGGCGGCCTCGGGCAGCCCGCCGTCGTCCGCCCGCAGGACGAGAGGGACCTGGAGCAGGGCGCCGGACGGGAGGCGCAGCAGGTGGAGCCCCACGCGCCCCTGCCCCTCGGGGTCCTCGAGGTCCAGGACGGCGACGCGCTGGAACGAGCCGGCGGTGCCCTTCGCCGGGAACCAGCGCCGACCCGGCAGCCACGACTCGAGCGCCGCCATGACGCCGTCGTCTGCCGGGGGGCGGGCGGTGAGCGGGTGGTCCGTGGTGCTGGGCGGGGTCATGCCACCTCCGGTGGTCGGTGCGCGCCCGAGGGCTGACGGGGCGCGTGGGGAGCCGGTCAGCCGTCCGTGGGCGTCCCCGGCGGGTCGACGGTCAGCCAGAAGAAGTCGCGCGAGCCGAGGGTCACGAACACCTCGCCGTCGGAGCCGACCGTGGAGAACGGGGCTCCGCCGAACACGTCCCGCAGGACGTGCCCGGCCTGGCGGGGCACGTGGACCTTCGTCGCGCGCGGGGTCGCCGCCATGTTGGCGACGCACAGGACGGTCTCCTCCGGCGTCGAGCGCAGGTACGCGAGCACCGCCTCGTCGTCGGTGCGCAGGGCGGTGAACGTGCCGAGCCCGAAGGCGGGGTGCTGCCGGCGGACCGTGAGCATGCCGTGCACCCAGTGCAGGAGGGAGGCGGGCTGGGCCAGCTGCGCCTCGACGTTCGTGGTCGTGTAGTGGTGCACGAGCGACTGCACGACGGGCAGGTACAGCTTCCCGGGGTCAGCCGTGGAGAAGCCCGAGTTGCGGTCGGGCGTCCACTGCATCGGGGTGCGCACCGCGTCGCGGTCGGGCAGCCAGATGTTGTCCCCCATGCCGATCTCGTCGCCGTAGTACAGGCACGGGCTGCCCGGCAGCGACAGGAGCAGGGCGTGCGCGAGCTCGATCTCCGCACGCGAGTTGTCCAGCAGCGGGGCGAGCCGCCGGCGGATGCCGACGTTGGCACGCATCCGGGGGTCCGGGGCGTACCAGCCGTACATCGACGCGCGCTCCTCCGTGGAGACCATCTCGAGGGTGAGCTCGTCGTGGTTGCGCAGGAACGTGCTCCACTGGCCGGCGCTCGGGATGTCGGGGGTGTCGGCGAGGATGTCCACGATCGAGGTGGCGCGCTGGTCCTTGATCGAGTAGTAGATGCGCGGCATCACCGGGAAGTGGAAGCACATGTGGCACTCGGGGTCGGTGTCCGTGCCGTAGTACGGCGCGACGTCCTCGGGCCACTGGTTGGCCTCCGCGAGCATGATGCGCCCGGGGAACTCCTGGTCGACCATCCGCCGGATCTCCGCGAGGTACTCGTGGGTCCGGGGCAGGTTCTCGCAGTTGGTGCCCTCCTCCTCGAAGAGGTACGGCACCGCGTCGAGCCGGAACCCGTCCACGCCCAGGCGCAGCCAGAACCGTGCGACGTCGAGCATGGCCTCCCGCACGTGCGGGTTCTCGAAGTTGAGGTCCGGCTGGTGGCTGAAGAACCGGTGCCAGAAGTACTGCCGGCGCACCGGGTCGAACGTCCAGTTCGACGTCTCGGTGTCGACGAAGATGATGCGCGCGTCCTCGTACCGCGTGTTGTCGTCGCTCCACACGTAGAAGTCGCCGTACGGCCCCTCGGGGTCGGAGCGGGAGGACTGGAACCAGGGGTGCTGGTCGCTGGTGTGGTTCATGACCAGGTCGATGACGACCCGCATGCCGCGCGCGTGGCACTGCTCCATGAGCTCGGTGAAGTCCTGGATCGTGCCGTACTGCGGGGCGATGGCCGTGTAGTCGGCGACGTCGTACCCGCCGTCGCGCAGCGGCGAGGGGTAGAACGGCGGCAGCCACAGGCAGTCCACGCCGAGCCACTGGAGGTAGTCCAGGCGCTCGATGAGGCCGCGCAGGTCCCCGGACCCCGCCCCGGTGGAGTCGCTGAAGGACCGCAGCATGACCTCGTAGAAGACGGCCTTCTTGTACCAGTCGGGGTCCTCCGCGAGGCCGCCGCCCGCCGCGGGGCGCGAGGGGGCGGACGGCTGCGGACGGGGCGGCAGGGCCTCTGCCGGGTCCACCACGCGCAGGGCGCCCGTGTCCACGGGTGCGGGGTCGGGACGGGGGGACGAGGGGGTGGAGCTCACAGGGTCCTCACGTGGATGACGTGGGCGCACTGGGCCCACGGGTCGAGGCGGACGTAGGGGCGGGCACCCCAGGCGTACACGGCGCCGGAGAGCAGGTCGTGGGCGGCGAGCACCGGCTCGTCGCCCACCGGGGCGGGCAGGCCCAGCGCGGCGAGGTCGAGCTGGACGACGCCGTCGCGCGTGTGGTGCGGGTCGGTGTTCACGACGACGACGACCGTGTCCTCGACGCCGGTCGGCGACTGCGCCGCGGTGACCCGGCGGGAGAACGCGACGAGGGCGTCGTCGGACGTGGGGTGCACCGTCAGGCCCCGCAGCCGCTGCAGCGCCGGGTGCTCGCGCCGGATCGCGTTGAGCTGGCCCAGGAGGCGGGCGATGCCGATCTCCTCCGCGACCGCCCAGTCACGCGGCTTGAACTCGTACTTCTCGTTGTCGATCTGCTCCTCGACGCCGGGCCGGGGCACGTTCTCCACCAGCTCGTAGCCGGAGTAGATGCCCCACGTGGGCGACCCGGTCGCGGCCAGGACGGCCCGGATGGCGAAGGCGGCCGCGCCGCCGTGCTGCATGTAGGGCGTGAGGATGTCGTGGGTCGTCGGCCAGAAGCTCGGGCGCATGTACGCGGCCGCCTCACCCGAGACCTCCGTGAGGTACTCCTCGATCTCCGCCTTGGTGTTGCGCCACGTGAAGTACGTGTAGGACTGGTGGAAGCCGATCTTCGCGAGCGTGTGCATCATCGCCGGGCGCGTGAACGCCTCGGAGAGGAACACGACCTCGGGGTGGTCCGCCGCGATGTCGCGCAGGATCCGCTCCCAGAACACGAGCGGCTTGGTGTGCGGGTTGTCGACGCGGAAGGCCGTGACGCCGTGGTCGATCCACACCTGCAGGACCCGGCGCATCTCGTGGTAGATGCCCTCGGGGTCGTTGTCGAAGTTGAGCGGGTAGATGTCCTGGTACTTCTTCGGCGGGTTCTCCGCGTAGGCGATCGAGCCGTCGATCCGCGTCGTGAACCACTCGGGGTGCGCGGTGACCCACGGGTGGTCGGGGGAGCACTGGAGGGCGACGTCGAGGGCGACCTCCAACCCCTGAGCCCGCGCCTGCTCGACGAACCAGTCGAAGTCCTCGAAGGTGCCCAGCTCGGGGTGGATCGCGTCGTGGCCGCCCTCGGCCGATCCGATCGCGTAGGGCGAGCCCGGGTCGCCCGGCTCCGTGCTCAGGGAGTTGTTGCGGCCCTTGCGATGCGTGGTGCCGATCGGGTGGACCGGCGTGAGGTAGACGACGTCGAAGCCCATCGCCGCGATCGCGGGCAGCCGCTCGGCCGCGGTGCGCAGCGTGCCGGAGCGCCAGCGGCCCGTCGTCTCGTCGAGGACGGCGCCCTCCGAGCGGGGGAAGAACTCGTACCACGACCCGACGAGCGCCTTCTCCCGCTGCACGAGGAGCGGGTACGTCGCGGACGGGGTCACGTACTCGCGGAAGGGGGCGGCGGCCAGGACGCCGACGACGGCCTCGTCCAGGCCGGCCGCGAGGCGCTCCGCCGGGGCGCGGTGGGTGTCCCGCAGCGCTCCGACGGCGTCCAGCAGCACGGCGCGCCGCGCGTCGTCGACCTCGCTCCGGTCGGCCGCCCGCTCCAGCAGCGCGGCGCCCTCGGCGAGCATGAGCTCGACGTCCACGCCGGCGCCGACCTTGATCGCCGCGTCGTGGCTCCACGTGCCGTAGGGGTCCGACCAGCCCTCGACCCGGAAGCCCCACGCACCCTCGGCGTCGGGCACGAGGTCGGCGCGGTAGTGGTCCAGGCCCTTGTTCACCACGTCCATCCGGACGCGGGAGTGGTCCGAGCCGTCGGGCGCGACGAGGACGGCGGTCGCGGCCACGGCGTCGTGGCCCTCGCGGAACACCGTGGCGGTGACCTCGACGGCCTCCCCGACGACCGCCTTGGCCGACCAGCGGCCGGCCTCCAAGACGGGCTGCACGTCGACGACGGGGATGCGTCCGACGGACAGGGGGCGGGACGTCACGGCGGGCCGTGCCTCCGGGGTGGTCGCAGGGGCGGCAGGGGCGGGGGCGGTGGCTCGCAGGCCGGTGGTGGCGGGGCCTCCGCGGCGGCCACCGTTCGGCGGGACCGGCGGCGGGGGTGCGGTCGGGCTGCTGGGGAGCGGGCGTCTGCGTCACGGGAGAGAAACTATCGGGGCGGGAGGGGCACCGGCACGCGGGGCGGTCCCGGAGGCCACCGATCCGCAGCCCCCGAGGCCGGACGGACGGACGCCCTCCGCGCCGCGGCGAGCACCGGTCGGTGGCGTGCCCGGTGGCTCGCGCCACCCCGACTCGCCTCGCTGACCTGCGGCGTCGTCGGCCGGGAGATGTAAGCGCTTGCACCCCGCCGGCCCGCCGGAGCGGCCCCCGGAAGGGCGCCCCGCGGCTCACCGCGCGCCCCGGCGACCATGATCCCGCTCGGCCGACGGAGTGTCGGCGTCCACGTGGTGGGCGCCCCCGGGCTACCGGGAGACGTGCACCTGCAGGGACAGCGGCTCGACGGTCAGACGGTCGCCCGGTGCCGCCGTGCGAGCACCGTCCGGGGACTCCGCGCCGGGCGACCCGTTGCCGTGACGCACCTCGGTGGGGTGCTCCGCCACGGAGTCCCACACGAGCTCCCAGTGGTCGCGCGCGCCGTCCGCGAGCGTCACCTCGACCGGGTCCAGCGCCCCGTTGATGACCAGGAGCGCCGCCGAGCCGTCGACCGTGGTCCGGATCATCTGCAGCGTGCGCACAGCCGGGTCCAGCCACTGGTCGTGCCGGAACGGGACGCCCTCGGCCGTCCGCCAGTCGAGGTCGGGCCGCGGGTCGAGGACCGAGCCGTCCGGCGCGGTGCGGGGGCGGCCGAGGTAGAAGTGCGGGGAGCGCAGCGCCGGGTACGCCCGCCGCAGGGCCAGCAGGTGCCGGGTGGTGGCGAGGAGGTCCTGCCGCCAGGGTGCGAGGTCCCAGTGCACCCACGACGTCGCGTCGTCCAGGCAGTACGGGTTGTTGTTGCCCTGCTGCGTCCTGCCGATCTCGTCGCCCGCGGTGATCATGGGCGTACCGGCCGAGAGCAGGAGCGTCCCGAGCAGGTTCCGCATCGAGCGCCGCCGCAGGGGGGCGATGTCCAGCGCGACGGACGAGCCCGTGACCGGCCCCTCGACGCCGTGGTTCCACGAGCGGTTGTTGTCCGTCCCGTCCTGGTTGCCCTCGCCGTTCGCCTCGTTGTGCTTGTGCTCGTAGGCGACCAGGTCGGCGAGCGTGAACCCGTCGTGCGCGGTGACGAAGTTCACCGACGCGACGGTGCCGCGCAGCAGCGGCGGGTCGCTGTGGCCGAAGAGGTCCGCGGACCCGGCGAGTCGCGTGGCGAGGTCGCGCACCCCGTGGCCGGGCCGCCCGTGCGCCGCCTCGCTCGGGTCCGCCAGCCAGAAGGTGCGCACGGCGTCCCGGAACCGGTCGTTCCACTCCGCCACCGGGGGCGGGAACTGCCCGGTCCGCCACCCGCCCGGGCCGAGGTCCCACGGCTCGGCGACGAGCTTGCGGTCGCGCAGCACGGGGTCGGTCTGGAGCGCGACGAGGAAGGGGTGCTCGGGGTTGAAGCCGTCCGCGTCGCGACCGAGGGTCACGGCGAGGTCGAACCGGAAGCCGTCGACGCCGACGACGTCGGCCCAGTAGCGCAGGGAGTCCAGCGCCAGCTGGACGACGCGCGGGCGGCGGAAGTCCAGGGTGTTGCCGCATCCGGTGAGGTCCGCGAAGCGGGCGGGCGAGCCGCCGTCGTGCAGGTAGTAGACGGTCGGGTCCAGACCGCGCCACGACAGCTGCAGCCCGTCCGTCCCGCCCTCGCACGTGTGGTTGAGCACGACGTCCAGGAGCACCTCGATCCCCGCCGCGTGGAGCAGGCGGACCATGCCCTTGACCTCGTCGAGCACGGCCTGGGCGCCGGCCTCGCGGGCGGCCGCCGTCGCGTAGGCACCGTGCGGGGCGAAGAAGCCGAGCGTGTTGTAGCCCCAGTAGTTGACGAGGCCCCGGCGGGTCAGGTGGGGCTCGTCCCCGATCGCCTGGATCGGCAGGAGCTCGAGCGTCGTCACGCCGAGCGACTGCAGGTGCTCGATCGTCGCCGGGTGGGCCAGCCCGGCGTACGTGCCGCGCAGGTGCTCCGGGACGCCGGGGAGCTCCTTCGTGAGCCCGCGCACGTGCGCCTCGTAGACGACCGTCCCCGCCCAGGGCACCCGGGGGCGGGGGACGGGCGCGCCGTCGAACCGGTCGTCGACGACGACGGAGTGGGGCACGGCGGCGCGGGAGTCCGTCGGGTCCAGCTCCGGCGCGGTCCCGACCGTGCGCCCCTGGGCGTCGACGCGGTGGCCGTGCACCGCCTGGCCCAGCAGCACGCTGCCGACGAGGCCTCGCGCGTACGGGTCCACGAGCAGCTTGGCGGGGTTGTACCGCGTCCCGGCGGCCGGGTCCCAGCGGCCGTGCGCCCGGAACCCGTAGTGCTGGCCGGCCCGGACCCCGGGGACGTGCGCGTGCCAGACGCCCAGTTCGGGGCCGGTGAGCGGGACGCGACGCTCGCGCCAGCCGTCGGGGCCGCCCGGGTCACGGTGGAGCAGGCACAGGTCCACCGCGGTCGCGTGCGAGGCGAGCACGGCGACGTCGACGCCGTCCTCCCGCAGGTGCACACCGAGCCGGTACGGGTCGGGCGAGGGCAGCGTGGGTTCGGTCATGGCGGTCCTAGTCTGCGGTACACCACGGCTGCGTCCGCCGACGGCGCACCGCCCGGCCGCACGCGACGGCTGCACGGATTCCCAGCGGGCGCTGAGGCCGGGTGGGGTGCCCGGGTCGGGGCCGGTAACCTGCTCGGCGAGCTCCCCGGTGCGAGAAAGGCTCCCCATGAGGATCGTGGTGTGCGTCAAGCACGTCCCGGACGTGCAGGCCGACCGTCGGTTCACCGACGAGGGCCTGGTCGACCGGACCCAGGGGGACGGCACGCTCAACGAGCTCGACGAGAACGCGGTCGAGGCCGCGCTGGTCGTCGCGGAGGCGCACGGTGGCGAGGTGGTGGCCGTCACCATGGGACCCGCCGACGCCGAGGACGCGGTCCGCCGCGCCCTGCAGATGGGAGCCGACCAGGCGGTGCACGTCCAGGACGACGCGCTCGCGGGCTCGGACGTCTTCTCCACGGCCGCGGTGCTCGCCGCCGCGGTCCGTCGACTGGGCCAGGACGGGCCGGTCGACCTCGTCGTCACCGGCATGGCGGCGCTGGACGGGCTGATGTCGGTGGTCCCGTCGCTGCTGGCGGCCGAGCTCGGCCTGCCGCAGGCCACCCTCGCCGCCGAGCTGTCCGTCGAGGACGGCGCGGTCCGCGTGCGCCGCGACCTGGACGACGCCACGGAGGTCGTGCGGGCACCGCTTCCCGCCGTCGTCAGCGTCACCGACCAGTCGAACCAGCCCAGGTACCCGAACTTCAAGGGCATCATGGCCGCGCGCAAGAAGCCCGTGACGGCCTGGTCCCTGGCCGACCTGGGGGTGGACCCGGGTGCGGTCGGCGCCGCCGGCGCCCGGACCCGCGTGCTCGAGGCGACTGCTCGTCCGCCGCGGGAGAACCGGGTGCTCGTCACCGACGACGGGGAGGCCGGCACCAGGCTGGCTGCCTTCCTAGTCCAGAACCGCCTCGTCTGAAGGAGTGTCCATGACCTCGTCCGGCTCCGCAGACGTCCTCGTGGTCGTCGACCACCAGGGCTCCACCGTGCGCAACCCGGCGCTCGAGCTGCTCGCCGCGGCCCGGGCGATCGGCCGCCCCGAGGCGGTCTGGCTCGACGAGGCCGCCCCCGACGAGGCGGCCCTTGGGATGCTCGGCGCGCACGGCGCCGACGTCGTGCACCACGTGCCGGTGGCGCCGGGGTCGGTGCTGCCCGCCCAGGTGGCCGCGCTCCTGCGCGCCGTGGTGGACGCGACCGGCACGCGGACGGTCCTGCTCACGTCGACGTTCGAGAACAAGGAGGCCTCGGCCCACCTGGCCTTCCACCTCGGCGCCGGGCTGGTCGTCGACGCCGCGGGCCTGGAGCGGTCCGACGACGGCGCGCTCGTCACCGTGCAGCAGGCGTTCGCGGGCACGTGGACGCTGCGCAGCGCCGTGACCGCCGAGCGCGCCGTGGTCGCGCTCAAGGCCAACGCCGTCCCGGCCGAGGTCGTGGCCGAGGGCGCCGTGGCCACGGTGGTCGGCCACGACGTCCCTGCCCCGGCCGCTGACGCCGAGCTGGTCGAGCGCACGGAGCGCCCCGTGTCGGGGCGCCCCAGCCTGACGGAGGCGCAGGTCGTCGTCGTCGGCGGTCGCGGGACCAACGGCGACTTCAGCCACGTCGAGGAGCTGGCCGAGGCCCTCGGCGGCGCGGTCGGCGCGACGCGCGTGGCGACCGACGAGGGCTGGATCGGCCACGAGGCGCAGATCGGGCAGACGGGCGTGACGGTCTCGCCGCGGCTCTACGTCGGCGCCGGGGTGTCCGGCGCCGTGCACCACCGGGGCGGCATGCAGTCCTCCGGCACCATCGTCGCGATCAACAACGACCCCGAGGCGCCCATCTTCGAGATCGCGGACTACGGGATCGTCGGCGATCTCACGACCGTGCTGCCCCAGGCCGCGGCCGAGCTCCGCCGGCTCCGGGCGGAGGCCGGGGACACCTGACCGGCCTGTGACCGGCCCTGCCGGGGCCCTGACCGGCCCTGACCGGCCCGGGGGGCTCAGCCGTCCAGGACGGTGAGCCAGTCGAGCGCCGCCCGGCCCTGGGCCAGCTGGAACGCCCGAAGGTTCGGGATGCCCGGGGGAGCGGGCTGGACCGCGCCCCGCACGAAGTAGCCGGCGATGCCCGTCAGGACGTCGCGCACGGCGCCGCGGTCGAGGGAGGTCGCAGCCGGGTGGGCGTCGAACACGTCGGCCGCCGCCCCGCCGCCGGTCATGGCGACCGACGGCAGCATGCCGACGACGTCGAAGACGGGGGAGCCGGCCGACGCGTGGGGCCAGTCGACGAGCCAGACCCGCCGCGGACCGCCCGCCGTGGTCCCCACGAGCATGTTGTCCCCGCGCAGGTCCGCGTGGACGAGCCGGTCGCCCGCGCTCGCGGCGACGCCGGACTCCTCCCACGCGGCCAGGCGCGGCAGCGCACCGGCGAGCCAGTCGGCGTGCTCGGGCACGGACTCCAGGGCGGCGCCCAGGTCGTCCGCGTCCTCGGCGAGCCGTCGCCACCCCGTGAACATCTCGCCGGTCAGCTCCCGCAGGTCGCGCAGCCCGGCCGGGGCCGGCACGTGCGCGAGCCGCTCGACGGTCGCCAGTGCCAGCTCGAGCTCCTGCGCGTCCCAGGGGACGGCGGGCGTGGTGCCGTCGACGACGGCGAAGCCCAGGACCACCCAGGTGCCGTCGTCGTCGGCGAAGACGAGCTCCGGCGCCCCCGCCTCCGGCGGCAGCAGCCGGTTGACGTGGATCTCGGCGCGGGCCAGCGTCGGCGAGACGGGGTTGAGGTGCGGGGCGACGGCCTTGACGAAGACGCACGTCCCGTCGCCGAGCTCCAGGGTCGAGGCGAACCCGGGGCTGAACCCGTTGGTCGCGGTGGACTCCGAGGCCACCTCCGCGCCGGCCAGCTCCTGGATGCGGGCGCGCACCTCACGCGGCAGGTCGCCCCACCCGAGGCGGGAGCCGCTGAACGCACGGGGGGCGGGCGCCGTCGACATGGGGTGGATCATGCCATCACGGGAGCGCTTCCACGCATGCCGCCTGCGGTGACGCTCAGCACGCGGCGCCGCTGCACGGTCTGCGCGTCGCTGCCCCTGTATACCGAGCTCCCCGCTCTTCGTAGACTGCTGGCCCGTGACCGTCTACCTCGACCATGCCGCCACCGCGCCGGTGCACCCGCGCGTGGTGGAGGCGGTGGTCGACCAGCTCGGACGGACGGGCAACGCCTCGTCCCTGCACGACGAGGGACGCGCCGCGCGGCGCGTCGTCGAGGAGTCCCGCGAGCTGCTCGCCGCGCGCCTGGGTGCCCGGCCGAGCGAGGTGGTCCTCACCGCAGGCGGGACGGAGGCGGACAACCTGGCGGTCAAGGGGCTGTACTGGGCCAGGTCGGCCGCGGACCCCCGGCGCCGGCGCGTGGTCGTCTCCGCGGTCGAGCACCACGCCGTCCTCGACCCGGCCGTCTGGCTGGCCGAGCGCTGCGGGGCCGACCTCGTGGTCCTGCCCGTGGACGCCGACGGTCGCGTGGACCCCGCTGCGCTCGAGGCCAACCTGGCGGCGCACGGCGACGAGACGGCGCTCGTGAGCATCATGTGGGCCAACAACGAGGTGGGCACCGTCCAGCCCGTGCACCGCGTCGTGGAGGTGGCGCGCCGCCACGGGGTGCCCGTGCACGCCGACGCCGTCCAGGCGGTGGGCCAGCTCCCCGTGGACTTCGCGGCGTCGGGCCTGGACGCGCTGACCCTCTCGGGGCACAAGGTCGGCGCCCCGGTCGGCGTCGGCGCACTCCTCGCCCGGCGGGAGCTGCGGCTCACCCCGCTCACCCACGGCGGCGGTCAGGAGCGGGGCGTGCGCTCCGGCACCGTGGACGTCGTCGGCGCCCGGGCGCTGGCGGTGGCCGTCGACCTCGCCGTCGAGGCGCAGCCGGAGCACGCCCGGCGCGTGGCCGGCCTCCGCGACCGCCTGCTCGCCGCCGTGCTGCGCGCGGTGCCCGACGCCGTCGTGCGGGGGGCGGGGCCGGCGTCGGGCGACCGGCTCCCGGCGAACGCGCACCTCACCTTCCCCGGGTGCGAGGGGGACGCGCTGCTGTACCTCCTGGACAGCCGGGGCATCCGGTGCTCGACCGGCTCCGCGTGCCGCGCCGGCGTCCCCCAGCCCTCCCACGTCCTGCTCGCCATGGGGGTGCCCGAGCGTGACGCCCGCGGTGCGCTGCGGTTCTCCCTCGGACGGACCTCGACCGACGACGACGTCGCGGCGCTCGCCGCCGTGCTGCCCGAGGTGGTCGAGCGCGCCCGGGCCGCCAGTCGCGCCTGAGCCGAGCACCTAGGCTGACCCGCATGCGTGTGCTCGCTGCCCTGTCCGGAGGGGTGGACTCCGCCGTGGCCGCCGCGCGGGCGGTCGAGGCGGGGCACGACGTCGTCGGCGTCCACATGGCGCTGTCCCGCGAGCGGGCGGAGTACCGCACCGGCTCGCGCGGCTGCTGCTCGATCGAGGACGCCGGGGACGCCCGCCGCGCAGCCGACGTGCTGGGCATCCCGTACTACGTGTGGGACCTGTCCGAGCGGTTCGAGGACACGGTGGTCGCGGACTTCCTGGCGGAGTACGAGGCGGGCCGGACGCCCAACCCCTGCGTGCGCTGCAACGAGCACATCAAGTTCGCCGCGCTGCTGGACCGGGCCACCGCCCTCGGCTTCGACGCCGTGTGCACGGGCCACTACGCCCGCATCGAGACGGTCACCGCGGCCGACGGCTCCGTGGCCCGTGAGCTGCACCGGGCGCTCGACGCGGCCAAGGACCAGTCCTACGTCCTGGCGGTCATGGGTCCCGAGCGGCTCGCGCGGTCGATGTTCCCGCTCGGCGACGTCGCGTCGAAGGACGCGGTGCGGGCCGAGGCGCGCGACCGGGGTCTCGGCGTCTCCGCCAAGCCCGACTCCTACGACATCTGCTTCGTGGCGGACGGTGACACCCAGGGGTTCCTGCGCGACCGGCTCGGCGCGCGACCGGGTGAGGTGGTCGACGCGTCCGGCGCGGTCGTCGGCCGGCACGACGGCGCCTACGCGTTCACCGTCGGTCAGCGGCGCGGGCTCCGGCTCGAGCGTCCGGCCGACGACGGTCGGCCGCGGTACGTGCTGGAGGTGCGCCCGGCGACGAACACGGTCGTCGTCGGGGCGGCCGAGCTCCTGACCGTGACGCGGCTCGAGGGGGACCGTGCCGTCTGGTTCGTGCCCGCGCCGACGACGTGGCAGCCGTGCGAGGCGCAGGTGCGTGCGCACGGGGTACCGGTGGCGGCGCAGGTGCGGGCGACCGGACCCGACGGCGTGGAGGTGCGCGTCGACGCGGGACTGCGAGGCGTGGCGGCCGGTCAGTCGCTCGTCCTCTACGACGGCACCCGCGTCCTGGGGCAGGCCACCGTGACGGTGGCGGGCCGGTGACCGGCGTCAGCCTGCTCGGGCCGTGGCCCGGGTCGGCCGTGCTGGAGGCGCAGACGTCGGTGCTGGACCGCCTCGGGGACGTGCCCGCCGGCGTGACCGCTCTGCCCTCGCTCGTCCAGATGCCCGAGCGCGGCCCCTGGGCGGACTCCACCGGCCGTGCCGGCGCGGTGCTCACCGAGATGCCCGTGGAGGTCGGCCCGCACGGCTGGAAGCTGTGCGACCGGCCCGGCCGCGACGTGGAGCGGTCCCGCGCCACGCTCCGGGAGGACCTCGACGCGCTCGCGGTGGCGGCGCACGGGTGGAGCGGGCCTCTCGTCGTCGCGCTGCGGGGGCCGTGGAGCCTGGCCGCGACGTTCTACCTCGCCCGGGGGGACCGGGTCCTGGCCGACGCCGGGGCTGTCCGCGAGCTCACGCACTCCCTCGCCGACGGCCTGGCGGACCTCCTCGCGCGGGTGCACGCCGCCGTCCCCGCCGCGGACCTCGTGCTCGTGCTCCGCGAGCCGCAGCTGCCGGACGTGCTCGGCGGGACGGTGGCGACCTTCTCCGGCCACGGCCGGCTGGCCGCCGTCGACCCGGACGTCGCGCGTGCCCGGCTGGAGGACGTCGTGACCGCCGGCCGCCGCGGCGGCGCGACCAAGGTCGTCGTGCACACCGGTGGACGGTTCGCCCGCCGCTCGGTCACGGTGGCCGCGTCCAGCGGCGCCGACGGCCTCGGCCTCGCGCTGGCGCCGCTGCGGGGCCCGCAGTGGGAGACGGTCGCGGGCCTCGTCGAGCAGGGGACCGGCCTGTGGTTCGGCCTCCCGCGTCCTCGGCACGGCCGGACCGTGGACCCGGCGCGCACGGCCGCGGCGCTGCGCGACCCGTGGCGTGCCGTGGGCCTGCCGGTGGGTGCGCTGGCGGACGTCGTCGTGCACGTCGACACGTCCAGCGGGGTGGCCGGCGGGGACCTCGTGCTCACGAAGCCCCGGGCGGTGCGCGCCGCCGTCGACGACGCCGTGCGGGTGGCGCTGGAGCTGGCCGGCGCCGCTGCCGCGGGCTGATCCGGGGTGGACGGCGCCGCCCGTCGCCCACGGCGGGCCGCTGAGGGCGTGTGTCGGTGGGCCGCGCCATGATGGGCGCGTGACCGACGCCGCGACCGCGCCCGACACCCGGCCCCGCACCCCGCCGCAGGGCCCACCCGCGGCCGCGGCGGACCCTGCGGACGTGGGTCTGGACGAGGCCGCCGCGCGGCACCGGTGGGAGGAGCTCGCCGCCGGCGTGCGGGAGCACCAGTTCGCCTACTACGTGCGCGACGCCCCGACGGTCTCCGACGCCGAGTACGACGCGCTCCTGCGGCGCCTCGGCGCCCTCGAGGACCTCTACGAGCAGTACGGCCTGCGCACGCCGGACTCGCCGACCCAGACGGTCGGCGGCACGTTCTCCACGGACTTCGCGGCGGTCGACCACGTGGAGCGGATGCTCAGCCTGGACAACGCGTTCTCGACCGAGGACCTCGCCGAGTGGGAGGAGCGGCTGCGGCGCGAGCTCGGGGAGGGCGACCGGCACTACCTGTGCGAGCTGAAGATCGACGGCCTGGCCGTGTCGCTGCTGTACGAGCAGGGGCGGCTGGTGCGCGCCGCCACGCGGGGTGACGGGCGCACGGGCGAGGACGTGAGCCTCAACGTCCGCACCATCGCCGACGTGCCGCACGTGCTGACGGGCGAGGACCTGCCCGAGCTCATCGAGATCCGCGGCGAGGTCTTCCTCCCCGTCACCGCGTTCGAGGAGCTCAACGCCGCGCAGGTCGAGGCCGGGAGACCGCCGTTCGCGAACCCGCGCAACGCCGCCGCGGGCTCCCTGCGGCAGAAGGACCCGAGGGTCACCGCGTCCCGCCGGCTCGGGATGATCTGCCACGGCGTCGGTGCCCTGCGCTGGGCCGGTCACGAGGCGGCGACGTCCCGGCAGTCGGAGACGTACCGGCTCCTGGAGTCCTGGGGGCTGCGGGTCTCCTCGCACACGCGCGTCCTCGAGGACCTCGCAGCGGTGCAGGAGATGATCGACCACTTCGGGGAGCACCGGCGGTCGGTCGAGCACGAGATCGACGGCGTGGTGGTCAAGGTCGACGAGACCGCCCTGCAGCGCAGGCTCGGGTCGACGAGCCGCGCGCCGCGGTGGGCGATCGCCTACAAGTACCCGCCGGAGGAGGTCAACGCCCGGCTGCTGGACATCCGCGTCAACGTCGGGCGGACCGGTCGGGTGACGCCCTACGGCGTCATGGAGCCGACCCTCGTGGCGGGCTCCACCGTGGAGATGGCGACCCTGCACAACGCCAGCGAGGTGCGACGCAAGGGCGTCCTCATCGGGGACACGGTCGTGCTGCGCAAGGCGGGCGACGTGATCCCGGAGATCGTCGGTCCGGTGGTCGCGCTGCGCGAGGGCCGGGAGGACGAGCTCCGCGAGTTCGTGATGCCGACGCACTGCCCGGCCTGCGGCACCGCGCTCGCCCCCGCCAAGGAGGGCGACGTCGACATCCGGTGCCCGAACGCCCGGTCGTGCCCCTCGCAGCTGCGGGAGCGCGTCTTCCACATCGCCTCCCGCAGCGGCCTGGACATCGAGGCCCTGGGCTGGGAGGCGGCGATCGCGCTCACCGACCCGGAGGCCGGGCGCCCGGACGACGTCGACGACGGCGAGCTGCCGCGGCAGACGCCCGTGCTCGACACGGAGGCGGGTCTGTTCGAGCTCACCCCCGAGGTCCTCGCGGACGTGCGGGTGTGGCGCGAGCGCAAGGCGAAGGGCGTGGCGACGGGGGTCGTCGAGCAGGTGCCGTTCTTCTGGACCCGGGGCACCGCCAAGGTGCCCGCCAAGCCCACCGCGACGACGGAGAAGCTCTTCGAGCAGCTCGAGCTGGCGAAGGCGCGCCCCCTGTGGCGGGTCCTCGTCTCGCTCTCCATCCGGCACGTGGGTCCGACGGCGGCGCGCGCGCTCGCCACGCACTTCGGGTCGCTGGAGCGGATCAGGGCGGCGGACGAGGCGGAGCTGGCGGCGGTCGAGGGGGTCGGTCCGACGATCGCCGGCGCGGTCCAGGACTGGTTCGCGGTGGACTGGCACCGCGAGATCGTCGAGCGCTGGACCGCGGCCGGGGTGCGGATGGAGGACGAGCGGGACGCGTCGGTCCCCCGCACCCTGGAGGGCCTGACCGTCGTCGTCACGGGGTCGCTGGAGGGCTTCTCGCGTGACGGGGCGAAGGAGGCGATCCTCGCCCGCGGCGGCAAGGCCGCGGGCAGCGTCTCCAAGAAGACGGACGTCGTCGTCGTCGGCGAGAACGCCGGCACGAAGCACGACAAGGCCGTCCAGCTCGGGCTGCGGATCGTCGACGAGGCGCAGTTCGTCCGGCTCCTCGCCGAAGGGCTCGCGGTCCTCGACGACGGCGCGGTCGCCGGTGCGGGCGGCGAGGCGCAGCAGTGAGCGGTGCCGTCGCGCCCGGAGCGGGAGTGCTGGGCGTCCCCGTCCCCGTGCCGCCGCTCGAGGCGGAGGTGGGGACGTGGCGTCCGCTGCGGGTCGACACGGTCGGCGGCTGGGCGATCGGGCGGTCGGCCGGGTTCACGCGACGGGCCAACAGCGTCGTGCCCGCCGGTGCCGTGGAGGACGCTCCGTCAGCGCTGGACCGGGCGGAGGCCCTCTACCGGGAGGAAGGCCTGGCCTGCGTGGTGCGCGTGTGCGCGGCGGCGCAGCCGGCGGACCTCGACGGCGTGCTCGCGGCGCGCGGCTACCGGGCCGTCGCGCGGACGCACCTCATGGTGCGTCCGGTCGACGGCGGGGGTGCGGTCGACGGATTTCGTGCGGCCGACCGGCGAGGTGCGGTCGACCACGGGTCGGCGGCGTCCGTCGCCGGTGGCGGCATCGGCGTCGAGCTGCAGGCGTCCGACCGGCCCGACGACGACTGGCTGGCCGGCTGGCTCGCCGTGAAGGCATCGGCGGCAGCGCAGGGGGACGTCGTCGGCACGGCCCGCCGGGTGGTCACCGGGTCGCCCGCCGACTACGTCACCGCGCGCGACGGGCAGGGCGTCGTCGGCGTGGTGCGCGCCGCCACGGCCGGCGCGTGGTGCGCCGTCTCCTGCCTCATGGTGGCGCCCAGCGCCCGGCGCCGCGGGGTGGCGTCGACCCTCACCGAGGCGGCGCTGGAGCGGGCCCGCGCCCGCGGCGCGTCGTGGGCGTTCGTCCAGGTGGAGGAGACGAACGCCGCGGCACGGGCGCTCTACGAGGGGTTCGGCTTCGAGCGGGTCGCGGCCTACCACTACCGCGAACGGACGCTGACGACGGCCTGAGCCACGGTGCGGGCCCACGCCTGGCCGAGGCGGAGCGGGTCACGCACACTGGACGTCATGATCTCCGTGGAGCTCGCCGAGCGCCTGGCCCTCGCAGGCCTCCGCTGGCACCCCGCACCGGGGGACCGCTTCGTCATCCCGCAGCCCGAGCTGGGCGGCCAGGTCTTCACGCTCAGCGAGATGACCATCGAGGCGCACCACCACCCGAGCGGCACCGTCCTCGGCTTCAACGGCACGACCGAGTGGGCGCTCGACTCCGTCGCCCAGGACGACGCGCTGTGGCTGCCCCGCGAGGACCAGCTGCGGGACCTGCTGGGCGGCACGTTCGTGTCCCTGACCGTCGAGGACCAGGACCAGGACGACGCCGCGGGGCTGACCGGCCAGGAGGAGCAGCGGGCCGGCGACCCCGGCCGCACGTACGTGGTCACCACCCGAGGGCCGGACGGCCACGAGCGGCGGTTCACCGCGCCCGACGCCGCCGACGCGTACGCCGGTGCCCTCCTCGCCCTCGTCCAGCGTGCCGTGGGCTCGGGCGTCGGCGGCTGACGCGCCCGGGCGGGGCACGGCCGACCACTAGACTCGCCAACCATGTCCACCATCTCCCGCGAGGAAGTCGCGCGCCTGGCCGGCCTGGCCCGGATCGACCTGACGCCCGGCGAGCTGACGCGGCTGGCGGGCGAGCTCGACGTCATCGTCGAGTCGGTCGCCAAGGTCAGCGAGATCGCCACCTCCGACGTGCCGGCGACGAGCCACCCGCTCCCGCTGACCAACGTGTTCCGTGACGACGTGCCGGGGGAGCCGCTGCGCGTCGAGGACGTCCTCGCCGGCGCGCCGGCGGCCGAGGACGGCCGCTTCCTCGTCCCGCAGATCCTCGAGGAGGACTGATGGCGGACCCCGGCACCGACCTCACCCGTCGCACCGCCGCCGACCTCGCCGAGGCGCTGCGCGCCGGTGACGTCTCGAGCGTCGAGGTGACCCAGGCGCACCTGGACCGCATCGCCGCGGTCGACGGCGCGGTGCACGCGTTCCTCCACGTCAGCGCGGAGGACGCCCTCGCCACGGCCCGGGACGTGGACGCCCGCCGCGCCGCGGGCGAGGAGCTGGCACCGCTCGCCGGGGTGCCGATCGCCGTCAAGGACGTCGTCGTCACCCGCGGCATGCCGACGACGGCCGGCTCGCGGATCCTCTCCGGCTGGGTGCCGCCCTACGACGCCACGCTCGTCGAGCGGCTGCGCGCGGCCCGGCTGCCCATCCTCGGCAAGACGAACATGGACGAGTTCGCCATGGGCTCCTCCACGGAGCACTCCGCCTACGGGGACACCCACAACCCGTGGGACCTCGACCGGATCCCGGGCGGCTCCGGCGGCGGCAGCGCGGCCGCCGTGGCGGCCTTCGAGGCGCCGCTGGCGATCGGCACGGACACCGGCGGGTCGATCCGTCAGCCCGGGGCGGTGACGGGCACGGTCGGCGTCAAGCCGACGTACGGCGGCGTCTCCCGCTACGGCCTCATCGCCCTGGCCTCGAGCCTGGACCAGGCCGGGCCGGTCACCCGGACGGTGCTCGACTCGGCCCTCCTGCACGAGGTCATCGGCGGGCACGACCCGCGCGACTCGACCTCGCTCCCCGACCCGCTGCCCGACCTCGTCGGCGCCGCGCGGCAGGGCCTCACGGGCGACCTCACCGGCGTGCGCGTCGGCGTCGTGCGCGAGCTGAACGGCGAGGGCTACCAGGCCGGCGTGCGGGACCGGTTCGAGGAGTCGCTCGAGCTCCTGCGCGGTGCCGGGGCCGAGGTCGTCGAGGTCTCGTGCCCCCACTTCGACTACGCGCTCGCCGCGTACTACCTCATCCTCCCGAGCGAGGCGTCCAGCAACCTCGCGAAGTTCGACGGCATGCGGTTCGGCCTGCGTGTCGAGCCGGACGAGGGGCCCGTGACGGCCGAGCGGGTCATGGCGGCGACCCGAGGTGCCGGCTTCGGCGACGAGGTCAAGCGCCGGATCATCCTCGGCACGTACGCCCTCTCGGCCGGCTACTACGACGCCTACTACGGCAGCGCCCAGAAGGTCCGCACGCTCATCCAGCGTGACTTCGCCGCGGCGTTCGACCGGGTGGACGTCCTCGTGTCGCCGACCGCCCCGACCACGGCGTTCCGGCTGGGGGAGAAGCTCGACGACCCGCTGGCCATGTACCTCAACGACGTCGCGACCATCCCCGCGAACCTCGCCGGCGTCCCGGGCATGTCCGTGCCGAACGGCCTCGTCGACGGCCTGCCCGTCGGCTTCCAGGTCCTCGCACCCGCGCGGGCCGACGACCGCCTGTACCGCGTGGGTGCGGCGCTGGAGACGCTGCTCGAGCAGCGCTGGGGCGGACCGCTCCTGGAGCAGGCGCCCGAGCTCGCGACCGAGGGGACCGAGGTGGCACAGCGATGAGCACGACGACGACGCGCCTCGTGGACTACGACGAGGCCGTGACCCGGTTCGACCCGGTCATCGGCATCGAGGTCCACGTGGAGCTCGGGACCCGCACCAAGATGTTCGACGATGCGCCGACGGAGTTCGGCGAGGGCCCCAACACGCAGGTCACGCCGGTCTCGCTCGGCCTTCCGGGTGCGCTGCCGGCGCTCAACCGCACGGCGGTCGAGTCGGCCATCAAGATCGGCCTGGCGCTCAACTGCGAGATCGCGGAGCTGTGCCGGTTCGCGCGCAAGAACTACTTCTACCCGGACGTCCCGAAGAACTTCCAGACCTCCCAGTACGACGAGCCGATCGCCCACGACGGGTGGATCGACGTCGAGCTGGAGGACGGGACGGTCGTCCGGGTCGAGATCGAGCGCGCCCACATGGAGGAGGACGCCGGCAAGAACACCCACGTCGGCGGCGCGACCGGTCGGATCCACGGGGCCGAGTACTCGCTCGTGGACTACAACCGCGCGGGCATCCCCCTCGTCGAGATCGTCACCCGGCCCATCACCGGCGTGGGGGAGCGGGCGCCCGAGGTGGCGCGGGCGTACGTCCAGACGCTGCGGGACATCTTCCGGGCGCTCGGCGTCTCCGAGGCGCGGATGGAGCGCGGCAACGTCCGCGCCGACGTCAACGTCTCGCTGCGGCCGTCGCCGGGCGCGCCGCTCGGCACACGGACCGAGACGAAGAACGTCAACAGCTTCCGCTCGGTCGAGCGGGCCGTCCGGTACGAGATCTCGCGCCAGGCCGCCGTCCTCACCGACGGCGGCACGGTCGTGCAGGAGACCCGGCACTGGCACGAGGACACGGGCATCACGACGCCCGGCCGCGTGAAGTCCGACGCCGAGGACTACCGCTACTTCCCCGAGCCGGACCTCGTGCCGGTGGCTCCCGCGCGCGAGTGGGTCGAGGAGATCCGCGCCACGCTGCCGGAGATGCCCGTGGCACGCCGTCGGCGGCTGCAGGGCGAGTGGGGCTACGCGGACGCGGAGATGCGCGACGTCGTCAACGCCGGGGCGATCGAGCTCATCGAGGCGACCGTCGCCGACGGTGCGTCGCCCGCCGCCGCCCGCAAGTGGTGGATGGGTGAGCTGGCCCGGACGGCGAACGCGGAGGGCCTCGCGCTCGAGGAGCTCGCGATCACCCCGCTCCAGGTCGCCGAGCTCCAGGGCCTCGTCGACTCGGGCCGGCTCAACGACAAGCTCGCCCGGCAGGTCCTGTCCGGCGTGCTCGCCGGTGAGGGCTCGCCGGAGCAGGTGGCGCACGCCCGTGGGCTGGAGGTCGTCTCCGACGACGGCGCGCTGCTGGCCGCGGTGGACGCCGCGCTCGCGGCGCAGCCGGACGTCGCGGAGAAGATCCGCGGCGGCAACCTCGGCCCGGTCGGCGCCATCATCGGCGCGGTGATGAAGGCCACGCGGGGTCAGGCCGACGCCGGCCGCGTCCGCGAGCTCGTGCTCGAGCGCGTCGCGCAGGGCTGACCGTGACGTGGGTCCGGCGCACGGCGCCGGGTCCACACCCGAGGGGAAGGACGTCATGGACAAGCCGACGTTGCAGGGCGAGCTCGTGGTGCTGCGGCCGGTCGCGGCGCGGGACGCCGCGGCCATGTGGGAGATGGTCAACGACCCGGAGGGCCGGCGACTGACGGGCACCGTCGTCGAGCACACCCGCGAGCAGACCGACGCGTGGTGCGCCACGGTGAGCGGGCGCGAGGGCCGGATCGACCTCGCGATCACGCAGCACGACTCGGACGAGTTCCTGGGCGAGATCGTGCTCATGGACATCGACGAGCACGACGCGAACGCCTCGCTGCGGATGAGCATGCGCCCCGGCCAGCGGGGACGCGGGTTCGGCGGGGAGGCGATCGGTCTCGTGCTCGAGCACGCGTTCGCGTCGCCGCCCCACGGGCTCGGGCTCCACCGTGTCGCCCTCGACGTGCTGGAGATCAACCCCCGGGCGCGCATGCTCTACGAGAGCCACGGGTTCGAGGTCGAGGGCCGCCTGCGCGAGGTGCACCGGGACGGCGAGTTCTGGACCGACGTCATCGTCATGGCGATCCTCGAGGACGACTACCGCGCCGCCCAGCAGGTCCAGGACCCCGAGCGCTGAGGCGCGGGCGACCGGGCGGGCAGGACCGCCCGACGGGCGGCGCACCCGTCCCGACCACCTCCGCCCGGCGCGTCGCCGCGCTGCGTTCGCGCCGCTCCCCGACCAGGATGGCCCCGATGCTCACCGTGACCCTCGCCCACCCGGGCGTCCTCGAAGCCCTGCGGCGGGACCCGGACCTGCTCCCGCCCGGTGTGCGGCTCGTCGCCTGGGACCCCGCCGACGCCCTGCCCGACGACGTGCCGGCGGCGGACGTCGACGTCGTCGTGCTCGCCCGGGCGGACCGCGAGCGGCTGGAGCGCCTCCACGCGCTGCCGGCCCTGCGGGTCGTCCAGCTCCCGAGCGCGGGCTACGAGCACGCCGTGCCGCACGCACCGGGGAGCGCGGCGCTGTGCAACGCCCGCGGCGTGCACGACGCGGGAACGGCCGAGCTCGCCGTCGCCCTGCTGCTCGCGTCCCAGCGCGGCATCGACGACGCCGTGCGCGACGCCCAGGAGGGGCGCTGGCGCCCGCAGGAGCGCCGGTCGCTCGCGGACCGGCGTGTCATGGTCCTCGGCCACGGCTCGATCGGGGCGGCCGTCGCCCGCCGCCTCGAGCCCTTCGAGGTCGACGTCGTGCGGGTCGCGAGCCGCCCCCGGACCGAGGACGGTGCTCCGGTCCACGGGGTGCAGGAGCTGGGGGGCCTGCTGCCCACGGTCGACGCGGTCGTGGCGGTGCTGCCGCTGACGGAGGCCACGCGGGGGCTGCTCGGGGCCGAGGCACTGGCGGCGCTGCCCGACGGCGCCGTCGTCGTCAACGTGGGGCGGGGCGCCGTCGTCGACACGGACGCCCTCGTGGCGGAGGTGTCCACCGGACGCCTGCGCGCGGCACTCGACGTCGTCGACCCCGAGCCCCTCCCGGCCGACCACCCGCTGTGGCGCGCCCCGGGTGTCGTCCTGACCCCGCACGTCGGCGGTCACACCGACGCGACGATCCCGCGGATGGCCGACCTGGTGCGTCGGCAGGTCGCCGCGCTGGTCGCGGGCGCGCCACCCCTCAACGTCGTCCGCGCCGTGCAGGAGGCGGCTCCGTGACGGGTCGGCCCGGCGCCCCGGTGCCGCACGGGGCGGCCCCGCCCCTCGGTCGCACGTTCCGCAACCCCGTGCTGCCGGGGTGCCACCCGGACCCGACGATCTGCCGGGTGGGGGACGACTACTGGCTCGTGTCGTCGTCCTTCGAGTACGTGCCCGGCCTGCCCGTCCACCACAGCCGCGACCTCGTCCACTGGCGACCGGTGGGCCACGTCGTCGACCGCCCGTCGCAGCTGTCGCTGCACGACGTCGAGGCCTCGCGCGGCCTGTACGCCCCGACGCTGCGGCACCACGCCGGCACGTTCTACCTGACCAGCACGGTCGTGCGGCACGGCGGCGACGAGCCGTCGGGCAGCTTCGTCATGACGGCCACGGACCCGGCAGGCCCGTGGTCGGACCCGGTGTGGCTGGAGGCCGAGGGCATCGACCCGGCCCTGTTCTTCGACGACGACGGTCGCGCCTGGTGCACGGGCATGCGCGAGAGCCGCCCCATGGCGTGGGAGGGCCAGACGGAGATCTGGCTGCGCGAGCTGGACCTGGGCACCCTGCGCCTCGTCGGCCCGGAGCACGTCCTGTGGAGCGGTGCGCTGCAGGGCGCGGTGTGGGCGGAGGGGCCGCGGCTGTTCAAGGTCGAGGGCCGGTACGTCCTCGTGGCGGCGGAGGGCGGCACCGAGCACACCCACGCCGTCACCGTCGCCCGCGCCGACCGGGTGACCGGTCCGTACCGGGGCAGCCCGTCGAACCCCGTCCTCACCCACCGCCACCTGGGTCGCTCGCACCCGGTGGTCGGGGTCGGGCACGCGGACCTCGTCGAGCTCCCGGACCACTCCTGGTGGGCCGTGGTCATGGGGTCCAGGCCGTACGGCGGCCTGTACGAGAACCTCGGCCGGGAGACGTTCCTCGTGCCGGTCGTGTGGGAGCAGGGCTGGCCGGTCTTCGCGCCGGGCGTCGGCCAGGTCTGCCAGGTGGAGGTCGCCCCGTCGCTGCCGTCGCACGCGTGGCCGGATCTCCCGGTGCGCGACGCGTTCACCGACGGGCTCGGGCCCGTGTGGACGTCGGTGCGCGGCCCGGCCGAGGAGTTCTGCCGTGCGCTGCCGGACGGGGGGCTGGAGCTGGCGCTGCGGTCGCCCACGCTCGCCGACGACGTGCCGTGCGCGTTCCTCGGCCGGCGCCAGCAGCACGTGGACGTGGACGTCCGGGCCAGGATCCGGTTCGAGCCGGCCACCGGGGACGAGTGGGCCGGGCTCGCCGTGCGGCAGTCCGACACGCACAGCTACCTCGTCGTCGTCGCCGGGCCCGACAGCGTCGGTGGCCCGCGGCGCGTGCTCGTGGTGCGCCGCCTGGAGGGGCGGCGCACGGTCCTGCACTCCGAGCCGGTGCCTGACGGCCCCGTGGAGCTGGCACTGCACGTGCGCGGGCAGGACTACGCGGCCGTGCTCACGGACGCCTCCGGCGCCGCGCGGGACCTGGCCACGTTGGACGGCCGCATGCTCGACAGCCGCGTCGAGGAGAGCTTCGTCGGCGTGTGGATCGGGGTGTACGGGACCAGCAACGGGATGCCGACGGACTCCTCGGCCACCGTGGAGTGGTTCGAGTACCGACCGGTCGGGTCCTAGGGCCGCGCCGCGCCCCCTGCTGCTCGGGCGCGGGACGACGGCGTGCCGGCGGGCACCGTGGCGGTCGTCCCGCGCTGCACCAGCCGGGTGGGCAGCCGGAGGTGGGGCGTCGGTACCTCGCGCCCGGCCATGAGCTCGACCAGCAGGCCGATCGCCTCCGAGCCCATCCGCTGGATGGGCTGGGCGACCGTCGTCAGCGGGGGAGTGGTCGCGGCCGCCTCCGGCACGTCGTCGAAGCCGACGACCGAGAGGTCACCCGGCACGGCGATGCCCACGTCGGCGGCGGCCTCGAGCGTGGCGATCGCCATGAGGTCGTTCGCCGCGAAGACGGCCGTCGGCCGGTCGGCGAGCTCCAGGATCTCGTGCGCCGGGCGGTCCGCCGTCTCGCGCCGGTACCCACCCACGCGGACGAGCGCCGGGTCGACGGGCACCTGGGCGCGCTCCATCGCCAGCCGGAAGCCCTCCTCGCGCAGACGTGAGCTCTCCAGGTCGGTGCGGCCGCCGAGGAAGGCGATCCGCCGGTGCCCGAGCGCCAGGAGGTGCTCCGTGGCGGACACGGCGCCGGCGAGGTTGTCGGAGTCGACGGTCGGCAGCCCGGACGGGCCGGCGTGGGGGTCGATCGCCACGACGGGGACCCCGTCGTGCACCTCCACGACGGTCGGCGTGACGATCACGGCTCCGTCGATGAGGGTGCCGCTGAGCCGCGAGAGGGACCGACGCTCCCACCCGACGAGGTTGCCGGACGCGCCGCCGCCGGAGTACGCGAGGAGCTCGTAGCCCGTGCCCGCGACCGCCTGCGACACGCCCTTGAGGATCTCGGTGCTGAACGGCTCGAACTCGGCCACGAGGATCCCGATGACGTTCGTGCGGTGGCTGCGCAGGCTCCGGGCGACGAGGGAGGACTCGTACCCCAGGCTCGAGATGACCTCCTGGACGCGCTCGCTCGTCGCCTGCGCGACGCCGTAGCGACTGTTGATCACCTTGGACACCGTCGCGACGGACACGCCTGCGGTGCGCGCCACGTCGTTGATGGTCACGCGGGTGCCTCTGCTCACGTTGGACAGCGTAGCGTGTCGAAAACGTTATCGATAACGGTTGACACGCCCCCGGAGAAGTTGAGAGTGTCGTACCCGTCAACCTGTCGAAGACGAGAGGGGTGCCCGCTGACGCGAGGCACCCGGAACGCATGCGGCCGTAGATCGACCCCACCCGGACGACGGAAGGACCCGTCGGCACTCCCCCCGGGTCGGGCGTCGAGGCGGACGCCGGCCTCGAAGCGGGACGAACCCGTCCCACACGGCAACTCAACGAAGAGGACGATTGATGAGCACACGCAAGGCCATGATGGTCCCCGCGGCGATCACCGTCGCCGCGCTCCTCGCCGCTTGCGGTGGCGGGGACAGCACCTCCGGCGGCTCGGACTCGGGCGGCGAGGGCGGCGGCGACGTCGAGCTCACCTTCTGGCACAACTCGACGACCGGACCGGGCGCGGAGTACTGGGACGAGACGGCGGCGATGTTCGAGGAGGAGACCGGCATCAAGGTCAACATCCAGGCCGTCCAGAACGAGGACATGGACGGCAAGCTCCAGACCGCCCTGAACTCGGGCGACGCACCGGACGTCTTCATGGCGCGCGGCGGCGGCAAGCTCGCCGACATCGTCGAGGCGGGCCAGGCGCTCGACCTCACCGACCTGATCGACGACGACGTCCGTGACGCGGTCGGCGGCACGCTCAACGCGTTCACCGTCGACGGCAAGGTCTACGGCATGCCGACGTCGGTCCTGCCGGGCGGCATCTACTACAACAAGGCGATGTTCGAGGAGGCCGGCATCGAGGGCACGCCCACGACGGTCGCCGAGCTCGAGGACGCCGTCGCGAAGCTCAAGGGCATCGGCGTCGACCCGATCGCACTCGGTGGCAAGGCGGCGTGGCCGGCGGCCCACTGGTACTACTTCTTCGCCCTGCGCACCTGCTCGCAGGAGGCCATGGAGGCCGACGCCGCCGCGGTCCAGTTCGAGGACCCGTGCTGGGAGCAGGCGGCCCAGGAGCTGCAGGACTTCGCGAGTGTCGAGCCGTTCAACCCCGGCTTCCTCACCACCGACGCCCAGGGCAGCGCAGCGTCGTCGGCAGGCATGATCGCCAACGAGCAGGCTGCGATGGAGCTCATGGGTGCGTGGAACCCGGGCGTCATCGCCGACCTCACCCCGGACAAGCAGCCGATGGAGGACCTCGGCTGGTTCCCGTTCCCGGAGGTCGAGGGCGGCGAGGGTGACCCGACCGCGATGATGGGTGGCGTCGACGGCTACGCCTGCTGGGCGCAGGCTCCCGCCGAGGAGTGCGCCGCGTTCCTCAACTTCTACATGTCCCAGGAGCGGCAGGAGGCGTACGCCGAGGCGTTCGTGACGCTGCCCGCGAGCCAGGAGGCCCAGGGCGTCGTGACGGACCCGGCTCTGGTCGACATCCTCGAGGCGTACAACGAGGCCGCGTACGTGCAGGTGTGGCTCGACACGGCGTTCGGTCAGAACGTCGGCAACGCGCTCAACGCCGGGGTCGTCGAGATGCTCGCCGGTAACGGCACGCCCGAGGGCATCGTCTCCGCGGTCAACGACGCGGCGGCCAGGGGCTAGGTCCCATGAGTGACTCCCAGGGCGACAACACGCTCACGACGACGTCGCCCCAGGGCCCCTCCGGGGCCGGGGACGGTGCCACCACGGCGCCGTCCCCGGCTCTCCGGGGACGGCGACGAGGGCCGGACTGGCGCAAGCGCGCCGAGATCGCGGTCCTCGCGGGGCCCGCCATCCTCGTCTTCGTCTCCTTCGTCATCCTCCCCGTCGTCATGGCGGCCTACTACGGGTTCTACCGGTGGAACGGCTACGGCCCGCCGCAGGACTTCGTGGGCCTCGGGAACTACCTGACGATCCTCCAGGACAGCGACTTCCACGACGCGCTCCTGCACAACGGCTTCATCGTGGTCCTGTCCCTGGTGCTCCAGGGTCCGGCCGCCATCGCGCTCGCCCTCCTGCTCAACCAGCGCATGCGCGGCCGTTCGCTCATCCGAGTGCTGATCTTCGTGCCGTACGTCATCGCCGAGGTCATCGTCGGGACCGGGTGGAGCCTCATGCTCCGCAGCGGCGGCGCCTTCGACGACGTCCTGGAGAAGCTGGGACTCGGCAGCCTGTCCGTCGACTGGCTCGCGGACCCGGACGTGGCGATCTGGACGCTGATGGCGATCATCACGTGGAAGTACATCGGCTTCGCCGTGATCCTCTTCCTCGCCGGGCTGCAGAGCATCCCCGAGGAGCTCTTCGAGGCGGCGGCGATCGACGGCGCGTCCTACTGGAAGATCCAGCGACGCATCACCCTGCCCCTGCTCGGGCCGACGATCCGCATCTGGGCCTTCCTGTCCATCATCGGGTCGCTGCAGCTCTTCGACCTCGTCTACATCATCTGGGGGCAGTACGTGGCGCCGACCGCCGGCACGTCGACGATGGCGACGTACATGGTCGTCAACGGCCGGAACGCCGGGAGCTACGGCTTCGGCAACGCCGTCGCTGTCGTCCTGTTCCTCATCTCGCTGGTCATCGCCCTCGTCTACCAGCGCTACGTGCTCCGGCGTGACACCGAGGGTGCGCTGACGGAAGGGAAGAAGTGATGAGCGCGAGCACCGTCGCCCCACCGCCGCTGTCGGCCAGCAGGCCCGCCGAGCGCCGCCGCGGCCGCGGTCGCGGCCGCCTCGGGCGGAGCGGCCCGATGACCTACGTCATCGCCTTCTTCTTCGTCGGTCTGTGCATCGGACCCGTCCTCTACATCATCCTCGGCGGGTTCCGGAGCAACTCGCAGATCATCACGAGCCCGTCCGGCTTCCCGGACCCGTGGGAGGTGGGCAACTACCTCAGCGTGCTGCAGAGCTCGATCTTCTGGCGTCAGATGGGCAACTCGGCGATCAGCGCGGTCGCGACCACGGCCGGCGTCGTCGTCCTCGGGGTCATGGCGAGCTACGTGCTGGCCCGCTACCAGTTCCGGGGCAGGACCGCGATGTACTCGCTGTTCGCCGCCGGCCTCATGTTCCCGATGACGGTCGCCATCACGCCGCTGTACATCCTGGTCCGCGACCTCGGCCTGACCAACAGCCTGGCGGGCGTCATCATCCCGCAGATCGCCTTCGCCCTGCCGGTGACGATCATCATCCTCGTGCCGTTCCTCCGGGCGATCCCCAAGGAGCTCGAGGAGGCCGCCGCGATCGACGGGGCCGGCCGGCTCGGGTTCTTCTTCCGGATGGTGGTGCCGCTGTCCGTGCCCGGGGTCATCACCGTCGGGATCCTCGCGTTCGTCGCGAGCTGGAACAGCTACATGCTCCCGCTCTTCATCCTCAACAACGAGGCGCAGTACACCCTGCCGCTCGGCGTGCAGGCGTTCGCGGCGCAGTACTCCGTGGACACGGCCCGGGTGCTCGCCTTCACGTCGCTGTCGATGATCCCCGCACTGATCTTCTTCTCGCTCTTCGAGCGGCGGATCGTGGGCGGGCTCACCGGCGCCGTCAAGGGCTGACCGCTGTCCGGGGCCCGGCGCACCGGGCCCCGGCGGCACGTCATCCGCACCCGCGCGCGTCATCCGCACCCGGGCGCCCCATCCGACGCCGCCGTCCCGCGGCCCGGCCGCGCCCCTCGCCCTGTGCTCGACAAGGAGAACGTCCCGGTGGACCAACCCCCCGCCATGCCCCAGGTGTCCGACCGCGTCAGAGACCTGCACGCCCGGATGACCCTCGAGGAGAAGCTGGCCCAGATCGTCGGCTACTGGCTCGACCAGAACGGCACCGTGGCCCCGATGCAGTCCGAGATGGCCTCGGGGCAGAAGGACCCGGGTCTCCTGCGTGAGGTCACCGAGCACGGGATCGGCCACTACACCCGCGTGTACGGCACCCGTCCCGTCGACCCTGTGGAGCGGGCCGGCTGGCTCTGGGCGGAGCAGCGCAGGCTGAAGCGCGAGACGCGTCTCGGCATCCCGGCGCTCGTCCACGAGGAGTGCCTCACGGGCCTGGCGGCGTGGCGTGCCGCGACCTTCCCGACGCCGTTGGCGTGGGGCGCGTCCTTCGACCCGGAGCTCGTGCGCGAGGTCGGCCGGGCCATCGGCGGCTCGATGCGCACCCTGGGCGTCCACCAGGGCCTCGCGCCCGTCCTCGACGTCGTCCGCGACCCGCGCTGGGGGCGGGTCGACGAGTGCATCGGGGAGGACCCGTACCTGGTCGGCACGGTGGGGACCGCCTACGTCCGCGGGCTCCAGGAGAGCGGGGTGCACGCCACGCTCAAGCACTTCGCCGGCTACTCCGGGTCGATCGCCGGACGCAACCACGCGCCCGTGGCCGCCGGACCCCGCGAGATCGCGGACGTCTACCTCCCGCCGTTCGAGATGGCGGTCCTCGAGGGCGGCGCCCGGTCGGTCATGAACTCGTACGCCGAGCTCGACGGCGTGCCCGTGGCGGCGAGCGAGGAGCTCCTGACGGAGCTGCTGCGGGAGCGGTGGGGGTTCGACGGCGTGGTCGTCGCCGACTACTTCGCCGTGGCGTTCCTCGAGGTGATGCACCGGGTGGCGGCCGACCGGGGCGAGGCAGCGGCACAGGCGCTGCGCGCCGGGATCGACGTGGAGCTGCCGACGGGCGACGCGTACCTGGAGCCGCTCGCCGAGCAGGTGCGGTCCGGGGCGCTCGCCGAGGCCTACGTGGACCGCGCCGTGCTCCGCGCGCTCCAGCAGAAGGAGGACCTCGGCCTGCTCGACCCCGACGCGTTCGAGGACGAGCCACCCCGGGCGGTCGACCTCGACCCCCCGGAGCACCGTGCGCTGGCGCGGCGGCTCGCGGAGGAGTCCGTCGTCCTCCTCGCGAACGACGGGACGCTGCCGCTGGGCGGATGGGAGACGCCGCCGTCGCGCGTCGCCGTCATCGGACCGAACGCGGCCCGGGCCGACGCACTCATGGGGTGCTACTCCTTCGTCAACCACGTCCTGCCGCACCACCCCGGCGTCGCGGCGGGGATCGACATCCCGTCGGTGGCGGACGCCCTTCCGGCGGCCTTCGCGACCGCGGGCCTCCCCGCACCCCAGCTGGTCGTGGTGGAGGGCTGCACCGTCGACGGCGACGAGCAGGAGTTCGACGAGGCCGTCGACGCCGCCTCCGGCGCGGACCTCGCCGTCGTCGTCGTGGGCGACCACGCCGGGCTCTTCGGTCGGGGGACCGTGGGCGAGGGCAACGACGCGGAGTCCCTCGACCTGCCGGGGGCACAGCGACGCATGGTCGAGGCGGTGGTGGCGACGGGGACCCCGGTGGTCCTGGTCCTCGTCACGGGTCGCCCGTACGCCGTCGGGTGGGCGCTCGACGCCGACGGACCCGCTCCGGCGGCCGTCCTCCAGGCCTTCTTCCCCGGTGAGGAGGGAGGCGCGGCGATCGCCGACGTCCTCACGGGCTCCGTGAACCCGTCGGGACGGCTGCCGGTGTCGTTGCCCCGCAGCACGGGTGCCCAGCCGTACACCTACCTGCACCCGGTGCTCGGCGGGCCGTCCGACGTGACGTCGGCCGACTCCTCCCCGACCCGGCCGTTCGGTTTCGGGCTGTCGTACACCGCGTTCACGTACGCGGACCTCGCGGTGGACCGGTCCGTCGCCGCCGGCAAGGCCTTCGACGCGGCCGTCACGGTCACCAACACCGGCACGGTGGCCGGGTCGGACGTCGTCCAGCTCTACGGCCACGACGTGCAGGGCACGGTGACGCGACCCGTCGAGCAGCTCCTCGGGTACGCCCGCGTCACGCTGGCGCCGGGGGAGTCCGTGCGCCTCACCTTCCGTGTCCCCACCGGTCGGTTCGCCTTCTCGGACCGCCGCATGGTCCGGGTGGTGGAGCCGGGCGACGTCCAGGTCTGGGCGGCCTCGCACGCCGGTGCGTCCCACGACGGCTCGGCGACGGACGGGACGACGGGCGGGGCCATCCCCAGCCGGGAACGGCAGGGGCTGTCGGTGCCGGGCACCGCGACGCCGCGCGCGGTCGTCGCCATCGTCGGTGACCTCCACGAGGTCTCCTTGCTGGACCCGCGGACCGTCCAGGTCGATCGGGCCCGGGTGTGACGAGCGTCGGCAACCCCATCCTGCCCGGCTGCCACCCGGACCCGTCGATCTGCCGCGTCGGGGACACCTTCTACCTGGTGACCTCGACGTTCGAGTACCTCCCGGGCCTACCGGTCTTCCGGAGCCGTGACCTCGCGCACTGGGAGCGGATCGGCCACGTCGTCGACCGGCCCGGGCAGCTCGACTACACGGGCATCGCCTCGTCCGGCGGGCTGTACGCGCCGACGCTGCGGCACCACGGCGGCCTGTTCTGGCTGGTCTGCACGCTCGTCGACCAGGGCGACGACTCCCGTGGTGGCAACTTCCTCATGACGGCGCAGGACCCGTCCGGTCCGTGGTCGGACCCCGTCTGGCTGGAGGCCGACGGCATCGACCCGTCGATCTTCTTCGACGACGACGGCCGTGCGTGGGTCCACGGGACACGGCTCGCCCGTGAGCCCGAGTGGTTCCACCAGACCGAGGTGTGGCTGCGTGAGCTCGACCTGGAGCGGAGGGAGCTCGTCGGACCGGAGCACGTCCTGTGGACCGGCGCGCTCAAGGGCGCCGTCTGGGCGGAGGGCCCGCACCTGTACAAGGTCGACGGCCGCTACCTCCTCCTCGCCGCCGAGGGCGGCACGGAGATCCACCACGCCGTGTGCGTCGCCCGGGCGGACACCGTCACGGGCCCGTACGAGGGCAGCCGGGCCAACCCGGTGCTGACCCATCGCGACCTCGGCCGCAGCGCCGACGTCGTCGGGGTCGGCCACGCCGACCTCGTCCAGGGTGCCGACGGCTCCTGGTGGGCGGTGCTCCTCGGGATGCGTCCCTACGGCGGGTACCACTACAACCTCGGCCGGGAGACCTTCCTCGTGCCCGTCACGTGGGAGGACGGCTGGCCGCTCTTCGCGCCGGGGACGGGCCGGGTCACCCCGACGGTCGAGGTCCCCGCGGCCGTCACGGCGTCCGACGACGGCGCGACCTCAGGCGTCGTGGCAGCGCACGACCTCCGCTGGACCGCCGTGCGTGCGCTGCCGCAGGAGGTCGCGGTCCCTCATGGCGAGGGCTGGGAGCTGCCCGTCAGGCCGGCCACGCTCGCGGACCTCGACGTGCCGGCATTCCTGGGGCTGCGTCAGCAGCACCGCGACGTCGACGTCTCGGCGGTCCTGGTGGCCGGACCCGGGCCGCAGGACGAGGTCGGTCTGGCCGTCCGCCAGTCCGAGAAGCAGCACGTGCTCCTCCATGTGACCGGCGGCGAGGAGCGGCGAGCGGTCGCCGTCCGGGTCGACGACGGGTCCCGCACGGTGCTGGGCGAGGTGCCTGTTCACGGTGGGAGCGACCGCGTCCGCCTCAGCGTCTCGGCGCGCGGCCAGGACTACGCGCTCCTGGTCCAGGAGGAGGGCGCGGAGCCCGTCCACGTCGCCACGGCGGACGGGCGGTGGCTCGACAGCGTCACCACCGGGGGCTTCCTCGGTCTCTGGATCGGCGTCTACGCCACCAGCACGGGACGGCCCACCACGGCGAGCGTGACGGTCGAGCAGGTGACGTACGTCCCTCAGGGGTGAGCACCGCCCCCCGCGGTGCGACCATGACGGCATGGACCTCTCCCACGCCGACGTCACCGCCGCCGTCGACCCGCGCCACTGGCGTGTCGTGCTCGGCCGGCTCCAGGCCACGTTCCGCACCGGCAGCTTCGTGCGCGGTGCCGAGCTCGTGTCGCGCGTCACCGAGGCGGCGGAGGAGGCGGGGCACCACCCCGACGTCGTGCTGCGGTACCCGGCCGTGACGCTCACCCTCGTCTCGCACGACGTCGGCCGGCTCACCGACCGCGACATCGCGCTGGCGCGGCGCATCAGCGCGCTCGCCGACGAGGCGGGCCTCGAGGCCGACGTCACGGCACCGCGGATGCTCGAGATCGCCGTCGACGCCCTCGACATCCCCGCCGTGCTGCCGTTCTGGCGCGCCGTCCTGGGCTACGTCGACGACCCGCACCGGCCGGGGCAGCTCGTGGACCCGGCCGGGACCGGCCCGACGGTCTGGTTCCAGCAGATGGATGCGCCCCGGCCGCAGCGGAACCGGCTGCACGTGGACGTCGACGTGCCGCACGACCTCGCCGAGCGCCGCATCGCCGAGGCGGTGGCCGCCGGCGGACGCGTCGTCGGCGACGAGCGCGCGCCCGCCTTCTGGGTGCTCGCCGACCCCGAGGGCAACGAGGCGTGCGTGTGCACCTGGCAGGGACGGGACTGACGCGGACCAGCCGACGGCCCGGCGTGCTGGGCGCCCCGGCGCGGTCGACGGCTGTCGGTCCGCACTGCGGCCGCTCCGGTGCGCCCCGTGGTCGCGGTCCTAGACTCCGGCCATGACGCAGACCCCCGACGGTGCCGTCGACATCAAGCCCCGCAGCCGCCAGGTGACCGACGGTCTGGAGGCGACCGCCGCGCGCGGCATGCTGCGCGCCGTCGGCATGGGCGACAGCGACTTCGCCAAGCCGCAGATCGGCGTCGCGAGCTCGTGGAACGAGATCACGCCGTGCAACCTCTCCCTGGACCGGCTCGCCAAGGCCGTGAAGAACGGCGTCCACGCGGGCGGGGGCTTCCCGCTGGAGTTCGGCACGATCTCGGTGTCGGACGGCATCTCGATGGGGCACGAGGGGATGCACTTCTCCCTGGTGAGCCGGGACGTCATCGCGGACAGCGTCGAGACGGTCATGCAGGCCGAGCGCCTCGACGGCTCGGTGCTCCTGGCGGGCTGCGACAAGTCGCTGCCGGGGATGCTCATGGCGGCCGCCCGTCTGGACCTGGCGTCGGTGTTCCTCTACGCGGGCTCCATCGCTCCCGGCTGGGTCAAGCTCTCCGACGGGACCGAGAAGGAGGTCACGATCATCGACGCCTTCGAGGCGGTCGGCGCGTGCGCCCGGGGCCTCATGAGCACGGAGGACGTGGACCGCATCGAGCGGGCCATCTGCCCGGGTGAGGGCGCGTGCGGTGGCATGTACACCGCCAACACCATGGCCTCGGTCGCGGAGGCGATGGGCATGTCCCTGCCGGGCTCCGCCGCGCCGCCGTCGGCGGACCGCCGGCGCGACCAGTTCGCGCAGCGCTCCGGCGAGGCGGTCGTGGAGCTCCTGCGCCGCGGCATCACGGCCCGGCAGATCATGACGAAGGAGGCGTTCGAGAACGCCATCGCCGTGGTCATGGCTTTCGGCGGGTCCACCAATGCGGTCCTGCACCTCCTGGCGATCGCCCACGAGGCCGAGGTCGACCTCACGCTCGCCGACTTCGCGCGCGTCGCGGAGAAGGTGCCGCACCTGGGCGACCTCAAGCCGTTCGGGCGCTACGTCATGAACGACGTGGACCGCATCGGCGGCGTCCCGGTGCTCATGAAGGCGCTGCTGGACGCCGGCCTGCTGCACGGCGACTGCCTGACGGTGACGGGCAAGACGGTCGCCGAGAACCTCGCGGACGTGAACCCGCCGGACCCCGACGGCAAGATCCTGCGTGCCCTGGACAACCCGATCCATCGCACCGGGGGCATCACGATCCTGCACGGCTCGCTCGCCCCGGAGGGTGCGGTGGTGAAGTCCGCGGGGTTCGACTCCGACGTGTTCGAGGGGACCGCGCGGGTCTTCGACCGCGAGCGTGCCGCGATGGACGCCCTCGAGGACGGCACGATCGTCGCGGGCGACGTCGTCGTCATCCGGTACGAGGGCCCCAAGGGCGGACCCGGCATGCGGGAGATGCTGGCCATCACCGGTGCGATCAAGGGTGCGGGCCTGGGCAAGGACGTGCTCCTCCTCACGGACGGCCGGTTCTCCGGCGGCACCACCGGGTTGTGCGTCGGCCACGTCGCGCCGGAGGCCGTCGACGCCGGTCCCATCGCCTTCGTCCGGGACGGCGACCGCATCCGGCTCGACGTCCGCAACGCGACCCTCGAGCTGCTCGTGGACGAGGAGGAGATGGTCGGCCGCCGTCAGGGCTGGGAGCCCCTGCCCCCGCGCTACACGCGGGGCGTCCTCGCCAAGTACGCGAAGCTCGTCCAGTCGGCGTCCAAGGGAGCCGTCCTGGGCTGAGCCCTCGCCACCGGTGGGAGCGGGCGCGCTCCTGCTCCCACCGCGTGGCCGGATGATGGACACGTGAACCACGATGTGAGACCGGCGGGTCGCTGCGTGACACAGCACCTACGCGGGCGTAGGCTGCCGGACGTGCAGACGATCCTCGTAGTACTCGCCTAGGCGCCGGCCGACCGCCAGCCAGGCATCGTCCGCGCGCCGACCCCTCGCAGCCCACCTGACGGGCGGAGGGGCTTTTTCATGTCGGGGCCCCCGCGGCACCGGCACGACCGCAGCACCACCCGCACCACCCGCACCACCAGGGAGAGCGACATGGCACAGGGCACGCAGGCCCCGCCCACGGGGAGCGGCCGTCCGGCCGCCGAGACCGCCCGGCCGCAGCCGGCCGTCACGCCCGCGGACGTACGGCCCGCCGTCGTCCCGGGGCGTGGACCGGCCGGAGGTGCCTCCACGGCCCCCGCGTCGGTCGTCGCGGCCGGCACGCCGATGTCCGGCGCCGAGTCCATCGTCCGCTCGCTCGAGGCGGCCGGCACCGAGGTGGTCTTCGGCATCCCCGGCGGCGCCATCCTGCCGACGTACGACCCGCTCATGGACTCCAGCGCGCTGCGCCACATCCTCGTGCGCCACGAGCAGGGCGCCGGGCACGCGGCCTCGGGGTACGCCTACGCGACCGGCCGGGTGGGCGTCTGCATGGCGACGTCCGGACCGGGCGCCACGAACCTCGTCACCCCCATCGCGGACGCCAACATGGACTCGGTGCCCATGGTGGCGATCACCGGCCAGGTCGGCGCCTCGATGATCGGCACGGACGCCTTCCAGGAGGCGGACATCGTCGGCATCACGCTGCCGATCACCAAGCACAACTTCCTCGTGACCGACCCCGACGAGATCCCCAAGGTGATCGCGCAGGCGTTCCACATCGCCCGGACCGGCCGCCCCGGCCCGGTCCTCGTCGACATCGCGAAGTCGGCCATGCAGACGCAGACGACGTTCACCTGGCCGCAGTCGGTGGAGCTGCCGGGCTACCACCCGGTGACCAAGCCCCACGCCAAGCAGATCCGCGAGGCCGCACGGCTGCTGGCCACGGCCCGCCGGCCGGTGCTGTACGTCGGTGGCGGCGCGATCCGCTCGGGTGCGAGCGCCGAGCTGCGGCGCCTCGTCGACCTGTCCGGCGCGCCGGCCGTCACGACGCTCATGGCGCGCGGCGCGCTTCCTGACTCCCACCCGCAGCACCTCGGGATGCCGGGCATGCACGGCACGGTCCCGGCCGTCGCGGCGCTGCAGAAGGCCGACCTCATCGTCGCTCTGGGCGCCCGCTTCGACGACCGCGTCACCGGCAAGCTCTCGTCGTTCGCGCCGCACGCCACGATCGTGCACGCGGACATCGACCCGGCGGAGATCGGCAAGAACCGCCGCGCGGACGTGCCGATCGTCGGTGACCTGCGCGAGGTCATCGCCGACCTGCTCCCGGAGCTCACCCGCGAGCACGCCCAGCACGGCAAGCCGGACCTCGAGGCGTGGTGGCGCCAGATCGACGACTGGCGCGAGACCTTCCCGCTCGGCTACACCGACCCCGACGACGGGCACCTCGCCCCCCAGCGGGTCATCCAGCGCCTCGGGGAGATCGCGGGCCCGGAGGCGATCTACGTCGCCGGCGTGGGTCAGCACCAGATGTGGGCGGCGCAGTTCATCCGCTACGAGCGCCCGAGCTCGTGGCTGAACTCCGGCGGCCTGGGGACCATGGGCTACGCCGTGCCGGCGGCCATGGGCGCCAAGGTCGGCGACCCCGACCGGACCGTCTGGGCCATCGACGGCGACGGCTGCTTCCAGATGACCAACCAGGAGCTCGCGACCTGCGCGATCAACGAGATCCCCATCAAGGTCGCGGTCGTGAACAACTCCTCGCTCGGCATGGTGCGGCAGTGGCAGACGCTCTTCTACGAGTCCCGCTACTCCAACACCGACCTGCACACCGGCCACGGCACGGTGCGCATCCCGGACTTCGTCAAGCTCGCAGACGCCTACGGGTGCGTGGGCCTGCGCTGCGAGAGCCCCGCCGACGTCGACGCCACGGTCAAGCGGGCCATGGAGATCGACGACCAGCCCGTCGTCGTGGACTTCACCGTCTCGCGCGACGCGATGGTGTGGCCGATGGTCGCCGCCGGCGTGAGCAACGACGAGATCCAGTACGCCCGCGGCATCAGCCCCGCCTGGGACCGGGAGGACTGAGTGCGGCGGATCGGGCTCATCGGCGGCACCTCCTGGGAGTCGTCGGCCCACTACTACGCGCAGCTCAACGAGGGCGTGCGTGACCGGCTCGGCGGCCTGCACTCGGCCGACCTCGTCCTGCGCTCCGTCGACTTCGCCGAGCTCGTCCCGTTCCAGGAGCGGGGTGACTGGGCGACGCTCGGCGCGCGGTACGCCGCCGAGGGCGCCGCGCTGCGGGCTGCCGGCGCGGAGCTGGTCGGGATCCTCGCCAACACCATGCACCTCGCCGCCGACGACGTCGCCCGCGGCTCCGGCCTGCCCGTGGTGCACGTGGTGGACGCCGTCGCCGAGGCCGCGGCTGCGCTCGGCGTCCGGCGGGTCGCACTGCTGGGCACCGCCTACACGATGCGGTCGGACCTGTACCCGGCGCGGCTGGCACCGCGGGGCATCGACACGATCGTCCCGCAGGGCGAGGACGCGGACCTCGTCCACCGCGTCATCTACGACGAGCTCGTCCTCGGGCAGGTCCGCCCGCAGTCGCGCGAGGCGTTCCGGCAGGTCATCGGGCGTCTCGTCGAGGCGGGCGCGGGCGCCGTCGTCCTCGGCTGCACCGAGCTCGCGATGCTGCTGCCCGGTGACCAGGCGCTGTCACCCGTCCCCGTGCTGGACAGCACGGCCCTGCACGTCCAGGCACTGCTCGACGCGGCGCTCGCGTCCGGGCTCCCGTCCACCGAAGAAGAAGGTGCAGCATGAGCAGGCACACGCTCTCCGTCCTCGTCGAGAACAAGCCCGGTGTGCTGACGCGGGTCGCCGGCCTCTTCGCGCGACGGTCGTTCAACATCCACTCCCTCGCGGTGGGCCCGACGGAGCACGAGGAGATCTCGCGCATCACCGTCGTCGTCGACGTGGACGAGCTCCCCCTGGAGCAGGTGACGAAGCAGCTCAACAAGCTCATCAACGTCATCAAGATCGTCGAGCTCGAGCCCGAGGCGTCCGTCCAGCGCGAGCTCCTGCTCGTCAAGGTCCGCGCCGACGCCTCGACGCGCACGCACGTCCTGGAGATCGTCCAGCTGTTCCGGGCGCACGTCGTCGACGTCGTCCCGGAGGCCGTGGTGATCGAGGCCACCGGCAGCCCAGGCAAGCTCGACGCGCTGCTCTCGGCCCTGGAGCCGTACGGCATCCGGGAGATCGTCCAGTCCGGCACCGTGGCCATCGGCCGCGGCGCCCGGTCCATCACCGACCGAGCCCTCGAGCGCGTGGCGCGCAGCGCCTGACCCGACGTGCCGGGCGGCACCGTCCGCCTGACGGCGGGTCCGCGGAGCCGCCCGCGCCGTCCCCCACACCTGCACCACCACCCAGACACAAGGAGACACCCCCGTGGCAGAGCTGTTCTACGACGACGACGCCGACCTGTCCCTCATCGCCGGCCGCAAGGTCGCCGTCATCGGCTACGGCAGCCAGGGCCACGCGCACTCGCTGAACCTGCGCGACTCGGGCGTCGACGTGACCGTCGGTCTGCGTGAGGGCAGCCCCTCCCGCGCCAAGGCCGAGGAGCAGGGCCTCAAGGTCGCGACCGTCGCCGAGGCCGTCAAGGGCGCCGACGTCGTCGTCGTCCTCGCGCCGGACCAGTTCCAGCGGCACATCTACCGCGAGGAGATCGAGCCCAACCTCGCCGAGGGCGCCGCCCTCGTGTTCGGCCACGGCTTCAACATCCGCTTCGGCTACATCAAGCCCGCCGAGGGCCACGACGTCCTCATGGTCGCCCCCAAGGGCCCGGGCCACCTCGTGCGCCGCGAGTACGAGGCCGGGCGCGGCGTGCCGGTCATCGTCGCGGTCGAGCAGGACGCGAGCGGGCAGGCGTGGGACCTCGCGCTGTCCTACGCGAAGGCGATCGGCGGACTGCGCGCGGGTGGGATCAAGACCACGTTCACCGAGGAGACCGAGACCGACCTCTTCGGGGAGCAGGCCGTCCTGTGCGGCGGCGCGTCGCAGCTCGTCCAGTACGGGTTCGAGGTCCTGACCGAGGCCGGCTACCAGCCCGAGGTCGCCTACTTCGAGGTGCTGCACGAGCTCAAGCTCATCGTCGACCTCATGGTCGAGGGCGGCATCGCCAAGCAGCGCTGGAGCGTGTCCGACACGGCCGAGTACGGCGACTACGTCTCCGGCCCGCGCGTCATCTCGCCCGAGGTGAAGGACAACATGAAGGACGTCCTCGCCGACATCCGCAGCGGCGCCTTCGCCGAGCGGTTCATCGCCGACCAGGACGCCGGTGCCCCGGAGTTCCAGCAGCTGCGTGAGAAGGGTCAGCAGCACCCGATCGAGACGACCGGTCGCGAGCTGCGGAAGATGTTCGCGTGGATCAAGGACGCGGACTCCGACTACACCGAGGGAAGCGCTGCCCGCTGACGTCGTGGTCCGCGACGCAGGAGCGGCCCGCGACGGCAAGGGTGGTGCTTCCCGAGCGATGAGCACCGAGGGAAGCGCCGCCCGCTGACGTCGTGGTCCGCGACGCAGGAGCGGCCCGCGACGGCAAGGGTGGTGCTTCCCGAGCGATGAGCACCGAGGGAAGCGCCGCCCGCTGACCGTTCTGACGGCGCACTGGGTTGCACCGGGCCTCGCTGCGCTTCGGGGCGTCATCTTCACGAGGACCGGAGGTGTCGCCCACAGCGATCCCGCAGACGTGCGGGGCGGGGGTGGTCAGGACACCCCCGCCCCGCACGGTGCTCAGCGGGTCGCTGCGTCCTCCTGCCTCAGGCGAGCGGGACGAGCAGGACCTCGCTGGTGCCGTGGGCGATCTGCGGTCTGCCCAGGTCGGTCCGTCGGGATGAACGCGGTCAGCACGACGTCGCCGTCGGTGAGGGAGGACAGCAGACGACGGTGACGCATGGACCCTGCTCCTCCGGTTCGTGGCGCGCGCGGTGCGGGTCGCTGCCCGCGGGCCCGACGGGCCCTGCCACCACTACGGCGCCACCCGCCCGCCCGGATGCAGCGGACGCCGGCCGTGGCGCCGACGAGCAGGTCACCGCCGGGGGACGCCGGTCCGCAGGCCGGGCGGGTCCGGGCGGCCGACGGCGGTGTCCGCCTTGACGGCGCCGCGGCGGCCGCGGGGTCGGTCGGGGCCCACGGTGGTGTCCTCGTCGGTCTGGTACTCGGCCTCGGCGTTGAGCTCGGCGCCGAGGAGCACGGCCATGCTCGTCAGCCACATCCACAGCAGCAGGACCATGACGCCGCCCAGGGCGCCGTAGGTCTCCGTGTACGAACCGAACCACTGCACGTACCCGGAGAACCCCAGGGACGTCAGCACCCAGATCGCCGTCGCGACGACGGCACCCACGCTCACCCAGGAGCTCCGTGGGGCGCGCCGCTCCGGGGCGTAGCGGTAGATCACCGCCAGCACGACCGCGGACACGAGCGCCAGCGTGACCCAGCGGACCGCGCTCACCACCACCGGCGACACCCGAGTGGTGTCGACCGCGAACGGGACGACGGCGACGAGGCCGACCAGGAGCGTGAACGTGAGGATCGCGCCCACGGTGAAGAGCAGCGCCATCCCACGTCGCTTGACGAAGGAGACCCGTTCCGTCTCGTCGTACGCGAGGTTCACCGCCGTGATGAGGTTCGCGACCCCGACGGAGGCCGACCACAGGGCGGTGACGATGGAGACGACGAAGCCGATCGACAGGCCCTCCGCGTCCTTGGCGACGAGGTCCCGCATCTGGAGGGTGACGAGCTCGGCCGCCGAGCTGGGCAGGACCGCGGCGACGTTCCCGACGTGGCGGTCGACGTCGCCGGGATCCGCGACGAGGCCGTAGAGGAGCACGGCGGCGATGAGGGTCGGGAAGAGCGCGAGGAAGGCGAAGAACGCGACGCCCGCGCCCACGAGCGGGACGCGGTCCTCGGCCGACTGCTGCAGCGCGCGGACCAGGACCTGCCACCAGCCGCGCGGCGGGATCTCGTCGGGCTCGTGTGCGTGCGCACCGGGATGGTGCTCCTCGACGGGCGCGCCCACGGGGCCTCCTCAGGTGGTGACCGGACCAGTGTCCCGAAGCACGTCCGACCGCGCACGGCGCCGTCGTCACGGGGTCCGCGACCCGACCGGTGCCACGTGGGGGAGACTGACGTCATGAGCGACCCCGAGGACCTCACCTCCGCCGAGCAGCTGACGCCGCTCACGCCCGAGGAGGAGGAGCGCGCCGCCGAGCTGCAGCGCTTCTGGGAGGTGGCGAGGGCGCGCGCCGGCCTCGCGCGGCTGAGCGCCGTCGTCGGGGAGGGCGTGCTGGCGACCGTGCCACCGCCGGTGGGCCGGCTCGCGACCGACCCTGACCTCGCCGACGCGCGGCTCGCCCTCGTGCTCGGGGGCACCGTGACGGCGGTGAGCGCGCCGCTCGCCGAGCTCGAGGCGCACGGGGCCGAGCTGCCGCAGGTGGACGACCTCTGGATCGCTGCCGACGGTGCGGGGCGTCCTCGGGCCCTGCTCCGGACGACGGCGGTGGACGTCGTCCGGCTCGGCGACGTCGACCCGGCGCTCGTGCGGGCGGAGACGGGGGACGACGACGTCGCCGCGTGGCGCCAGGACACCGCCGCGGCCCTGCGCGACTCGCTCGGCACCGTCCCGGACGACGACGTCGAGCTGGTCGTCGAGAGGTTCGTCGTCCTCCACCCGTGAGCGCACGGATCGTCCGGATGGCGGGATCCGCGTCCCGGGTCGTGGGACGGTTCGGCTAGGGTCTCGGGCATGGCACGCATCGTGAAGCTCGCCGTCGTCGCGGGGGACGGCATCGGGACCGAGGTCGTCGAGCAGGGGCTGGCCGTCCTGGACGCGGCCGTCGCCGGGTCCGGCGTCTCGGTCGAGACCACCGAGCTGGACCTGGGCGCGCGCCGGTGGCACGCCACGGGGGACACCCTCACCGACGAGGACCTCGCCACGATCCGCCGGCACGACGCGATCCTCCTCGGCGCGATCGGTGACCCCGGCGTGCCGTCGGGCGTGCTCGAGCGCGGCCTCCTGCTGCGCCTGCGCTTCGAGCTGGACCACTACGTCAACCTCCGGCCCGGGCGGCTGTACCCCGGAGTGCGGTCGCCGCTGGCGGAGCCCGGGGAGATCGACTTCGTCGTGGTGCGCGAGGGCACGGAGGGGCCGTACGTCGGCAACGGCGGCGCCATCCGGGTGGGTACCCCGCACGAGGTCGCCAACGAGGTCAGCGTGAACACCGCCTTCGGCGTCGAGCGGGTCGTCCGCGACGCCTTCGCCCGGGCCCAGGCGCGCCCCCGCAAGCACCTCACGCTCGTGCACAAGCACAACGTGCTCGTCCACGCCGGCCACCTGTGGCGCCGGACCGTCGAGCGCGTCAACGCGGAGTTCCCCGACGTCACGACGGACTACCTGCACGTCGACGCGGCGACGATCTTCATGACGACCAACCCGTCGCGGTTCGACGTCATCGTGACCGACAACCTGTTCGGCGACATCATCACCGACCAGGCGGCCGCGATCTGCGGCGGCATCGGCCTCGCCGCCTCGGGCAACATCAACCCCGACCGGACGTCGCCGTCGATGTTCGAGCCCGTGCACGGGTCCGCGCCCGACATCGCCGGTCAGGGCAAGGCCGACCCCACCGCGACGGTCCTCTCGGTGAGCATGCTGCTCGCCCACCTGGGTCTGGACGACGCCGCCGCCCGGGTGGAGCGCGCCGTCGCGGCGGACCTCGCCGAGCGGGGCGCCCGAGTACGGTCGACGGCCGAGGTGGGCACCGACCTCGCCGCCCGCGTCAGCGGGTAGCCGCTCGTCGTGCCGCGTCGGCCGTCACCCCGGTACCGTCTGGGACCGAGCGGGCTCACGCCCCGGTGAAAGGATCGACATGAGCACCACTGCTGCTGCTGCTGCATCGACCGCGGACCGCTTCGACGTCCGCCCGAGCACGACCGCCCGGTCGAGCGACGAGCGCGACGCGATCCTCCGGGCCCCCACCTTCGGCACGGCCTTCTCGGACCACATGGCGCGCGTCTCCTGGACCGCCGACGGCGGCTGGCAGGACCGCCGCGTCGAGGCGTACGGCCCGCTGGTCCTCGACCCGGCCACCGCGGTCCTGCACTACGGGCAGGAGATCTTCGAGGGTCTCAAGGCGTACCACCACGCCGACGGGTCCGTGTGGACCTTCCGGCCCGAGGCCAACGCCGCGCGGTTCGCCCGCTCCGCGCGACGCCTCGCGCTGCCGGAGCTGTCCGCCGAGGACTTCCTCGGCTCGATCGAGGCGCTCGTGCGCACGGACCTCGCGTGGGTGCCCTCGGGCGAGGAGACGAGCCTCTACCTGCGTCCCTTCATGTACGCCTCGGAGGTCTTCCTCGGCGTCCGGCCCACGAGGCAGGCCGAGTACGTCCTCATCGCCTCCCCGGTCGGGCCCTACTTCGCCGGCGGCCTCAAGCCCGTGTCGATCTGGGTGGTCCGCGACTTCCACCGGGCCGGGCCGGGGGGGACCGGTGCGGCGAAGTGCGGTGGCAACTACGCCGCGAGCCTCCTGCCGCAGCAGCAGGCGCAGGCGCAGGGCTGCGACCAGGTGTGCTTCCTCGACGCGCCCACCGGCTCCTACCTGGAGGAGCTGGGTGGCATGAACGTCTTCGTCGTCCGCGCCGACGGGTCCGTGACGACTCCGGAGCTCAACGGCTCGATCCTCGAGGGCGTGACGCGCTCGTCCATCCTCACCCTGCTCGGGGAGGCCGGCCACGACGTGCAGGAGCGCCCTGTCCCGCTGCAGGAGGTCCGCGACGGCCTGCAGGACGGCTCGATCACGGAGATGTTCGCGTGCGGCACGGCGGCGGTCGTCACGCCGATCGGCCGGCTCGCGAGCGACGACTTCGACCTGACGGTGGGGGAGGGCCAGACCGGTGCGGTCACGTCCGCGGTCCGCAGCCGCCTCACGGACATCCAGTACGGCAGGGCGGAGGACCCGCACGGCTGGATGCGCCGGCTGGTCTGAAGCACGTCGGACAGGGTGGCGCATCCCACGATGCGGCCACCCTGTCCGGCTCGCGGACGCTGTGGCATGATGGCGCCGTGACCTGGATCACCCTCATTATCGAGTAGCGCGTTCGGCCGACCCGCCGGACGCGCAGACCTCCCGTACCCCGGGGGGTCTTTTTGTTGGTCCGGGCACCACCCCCGCCCGGACCGAGGCACAGCCGGCACCACCCCTCGCCGGCGGGAGCACGACCCAGGCAGCACCGGCCGCACCCGCAGCCCCGTGACGGGGCCGGACGAAGAGAGCACGACGTGGAGACCACGACCTTCGACGTCTACGACACGACGCTGCGTGACGGCGCCCAGCAGGAGGGGATGAACCTCTCCGTCGCGGACAAGCTCACCATCGCCCCGCTCCTGGACGAGCTGGGCGTCGGCTACATCGAGGGCGGCTGGCCCGGCGCCATCCCGAAGGACACGGAGTTCTTCCGCCGGGCCGCGAAGGAGCTGGACCTGCGGCACGCCGAGCTGGCCGCGTTCGGGTCCACGCGCAAGGCCGGCAGCCGGGCGTGGGAGGACGCCCAGGTGCGCGCCCTGCTCGACGCCGAGGCCCCCGTCGTCACCCTCGTGGCCAAGAGCGACATCCGCCACGTCGCGCGGGCCCTGCGGACCACGGGCGAGGAGAACCTGGCGATGATCTCGGACACCGTGGCCTTCCTCGTGCGCGAGGGCCGGCGGGTGTTCCTCGACGCGGAGCACTTCTTCGACGGGTACCGGTACGACCCCGACTACGCCCTGCGCGCGGTGGAGGCGGCGTTCACCGCGGGGGCCGAGGTCGCCGTGCTGTGCGACACCAACGGCGGGATGCTGCCGGACCGGGTCCACGAGGTCGTCCAGGCGGTCCGGGAGCGGGTCGGTGGACGCCTCGGCATCCACGCCCACAACGACTCGGGCTGCGCGGTGGCGAACAGCATGGCCGCCGTGGCCTCGGGCGCCTCGCACGTGCAGGGCACGATCAACGGCTACGGAGAGCGCACGGGCAACGCCGACCTCCTCACCGTCGTGGCGAACCTCGAGCTCAAGGAGGGCCGCCGTCTGCTCGCCGGCGACGGGCTGCGGGAGATGACCCGGATCGCCCACGCGATCAGCGAGGTGACGAACATCGCGCCGTTCGCCCGCCAGCCGTACGTGGGCGCCAGCGCGTTCGCGCACAAGGCGGGGCTGCACGCCAGCGCCATCAAGGTCGACCCCGACCTGTACCAGCATGCCGACCCGATGGCCGTCGGCAACGACATGCGGATGCTCGTCTCCGACATGGCGGGCCGCGCCTCCATCGAGCTCAAGGGCCGCGAGCTGGGCTTCGACCTGTCCGGTCAGGGGGAGCTGCTGTCCCGCGTCACGAACCGGGTCAAGGACGCCGAGGCGCAGGGCTACACCTACGACGCGGCGGACGCGTCCTTCGAGCTGCTCCTGCGGGAGGAGCTCGACGGCGCCCGGCCTGCCTTCTTCCGGACCGAGAGCTGGCGCGTCTTCGTCGAGACCGTCCCCGGCGACCCGACCGACGCCTCCAGCGAGGCCACGGTGAAGGTGCACGTCGGCGGGGATCGCGTCATCGCGACCGGAGAGGGGAACGGTCCGGTCAACGCCCTCGACCACGCCCTCCGCAAGGCCCTGCGGCCGTGCTACCCGGAGATCGAGCGCTTCGAGCTCATCGACTTCAAGGTGCGGATCATGGACACGCAGCACGGCACGGACGCCACCACGCGCGTGCTCGTGGAGACCATGGACACCGGCGCGGAGACGACGTGGAGCACGGTGGGCGTCGGTCCGAACATCGTCGAGGCGTCGTGGGAGGCGATCGTCGACTCGATCGTCTTCGGGCTCCTCCGCGCGGGGGTCGGGGCGCGGCCCTGAGGCCTTCCGCGACGACGCCCGGTCCGGGCGGCGTCGTCAGCTGCTGAAGGCGCCGGACTGACGGCCGAGCGGCGTGTGCGCGGGGTCCACGCGCTCGCCCTCGCGGACCTGGCCCGGCGCCGTCCCGGACCCGAACGGTCGCCCGCCGAGCGCCTCGCGGCCGTGGGCGGTCACCCAGCCCGACAGGTCCGGGCCCTTCGGCACGACCTGGGTGGGGTTGATGTCCGTGTGGACGACGTAGTAGTGCTCCTTGATCTGCTGGAAGTCCACCGTGTCGCCGAACCCGGGCGTCTGGAACAGGTCCCGCGCGTACCCCCACAGGGCGGGCATCTCGCTGAGCTTGTTGCGGTTCGCCTTGAAGTGGCCGTGGTAGACCGCGTCGAAGCGCACGAGCGTGGTGAAGAGCCGCACGTCGGCCTCGGTGATCGTGTCGCCCACGAGGTAGCGCCGGGTGGTCAGGTGCTCCTCGAGCCGGTCGAGGGCGGCGAAGAGGCGGTCGTAGGCCCGCTCGTAGGCGTCCTGCGAGCCGGCGAAGCCGCAGCGGTAGACGCCGTTGTTGACGTCCCGGAACACCGTGTCGTTCATCCCGTCGATCTCGTCGCGGAGCCGCTCGGGGTACAGGTCCGGCGCACCGGCCCGGTGGTGCGCGCGCCACTCGGTGGACAGGTCGAGGGTCAGCTGGGCGTAGTCGTTGGTGACGACGGCGCCGGTCGTGACGTCGACCATCGCGGGCACCGTGATGCCCCGGGGGTACTCGGGGTCGCGGCGCAGGTACGCCTCCTGCAGGCGCTCGATGCCCAGCACCGGGTCCCGGCCGTCCGGGTCCAGGTCGAACGTCCAGGAGCGGGCGTCGTGCGTGGGCCCGGGTGTGCCCAGCGAGATGGCGTCCTCGAGACCTAGCAGCCGCCGCACGATGATGGCGCGGTTCGCCCACGGGCACGCCCGGGCCGCGACGAGGCGGTACCGCCCGGCTTCCGCCGGGAACCCGTCCTGACCGTCCGCCGTGATGCGCGTGGCGATGTACCGGGTGTCGCGGGTGAACTCCTTGCCCTTGACGGTGTACGTCCCGCCGGTGCTGTGCTCGGGGTGGTGCTCGGTCACCGAGGCCTCCTCAACTAGTTCACGTTTCAACTAGTCTACGCCGAGGCGCGGGTCGGCGCCAGGGGTCGCGGCGGGTGCGCCGGCCCGCAGACTCCGCCCCGGTCAGACCGGCCGGTAGACGTGCAGGTCGACCGCTGGTCACGGGGCGCCGCGTCCGTGTCGGCCGGCGTCGTCAGCGGCGCCGTCCGCCTGCCGGGGTCGCGCACCGAACACCGCGGTGCCGATCCGCACCATCGTCGACCCCTCCTCGACGGCGACCTCGAGGTCCCCGCTCATGCCCATCGACAGCTCGCGTGCGGCCGCCGTCCCCGGCGCCCCGGACGCGAGGACCTCGTCGCGCAGGCCCCGGAGCCGCGCGAAGCCCTCACGGACGACCGCGTCGTCCTCCGTGGCGGCGCCGATCGTCATGAGGCCCACGAGCCGCAGGCGCGGGAGCGCCGCGACCGCCCGGGCGAGCTCCACCGCCTGCACCGGCTCGACGCCCGACTTGCTCGGCTCGCCGGAGACGTTCACCTGGACCATGACGTCGAGGTCGCGGTCGGTGGTCCCGCACCGCCGGGAGAGCCGCTCCGCCAGAGGGAGGGTGTCGACGCTCTGCACGCAGTCGGCCCAGCGCAGCGCCGCGTTGACCTTGTTGGACTGCAGGTGGCCGATGAGGTGCCACCGTGGGCGCAGGTCGGCGAGCTCGGGCGCCTTCGCGACGAGCTCCTGGACGGTGTTCTCCCCGAGCAGGGTCCCCCCCGCGAGCACCGCGTCGCGGACGACGGCGGCCGGCATGCGCTTCGAGGCCAGCAGCAGCCGCACCTCGGCAGGGTCCCGGCCCGCCGAGCGAGCGGCGGCGGCGACGCGGTCCTGCGCGGCGGCCAGCCGGGCGGCGAGGCCGCCGTCGGGCGCGTCGGGCGGGTGCGTGGCGGTCACGCGCGTGACTGTATTCCGGGCCGATCGCAGACCGTCGACGGCACCGGCGCGGCCCGGCACGATCAGGGGCGCACGATCAGGGGCGGGTCCGGTGGTTCACCGATGTCGGAGCCCGGTACCAGGGGAGAGGCTGGGGACGTGAAGACCCTCCTCAACGTCATCTGGCTGTTCTTCGCCGGCGCCTGGCTGGCGCTGGGCTACGTCGCCGCCGGCATCGTGTGCTGCCTCCTGGTCGTGACGATCCCGTTCGGCATCGCGGCATTCCGGATCGCCGGCTACGTGCTCTGGCCGTTCGGTCGCACGGTGGTGGACAAGCCGGGCGCGGGGGCGTGGTCGACGCTGGGGAACGTCGTCTGGCTCGTGGTGGCAGGGGTGTGGCTCGCCATCGGGCACGTGGTCACGGCCATCCCGCTGTTCGTGTCGATCATCGGAATCCCGATGGGCATCGCGAACCTCAAGCTCATCCCGATCTCGCTGCTGCCGCTCGGCAAGGAGGTCGTCCCGACCGACCGGCCCTTCGCGGAGCCGGTCCGCTGAGCGCCGTCAGCCGCGGGCCACGTCGGCGACGACGGCGCCGGTGAGCCGCACCAGGTCCGCCGGTGCGAGGCCGATGTCCAGCCCGCGCCGGCCCCCCGACACGTAGACGACGTCGAAGAGCTCCGCCGTCTCGTCCACCACCGTCCGGTGCCGGGCGCGCTGGCCGAGCGGGGAGATGCCGCCGACGACGTACCCCGTCGCCCGCTCGGCGACCGGCCGGTCGGCCATGACGGCGCGCTTGGCGCCCACGGCGTGCGCGAGCGCCTTGAGGTCGAGCAGACCCGTCACCGGGACGACGGCGACGGTCAGCTCCCCGTCGACCACCGCCATGAGCGTCTTGAACACCTGCTCGGCGGGGACGCCGATCGCCTGCGCCGCCTCCAGGCCGTACCCGAGGTCCGAGGCAGGGTCGTGCTCGTACGGGTGGACGGTGTGCGCCACCCCGGCCGCCTCGAGGGCGACGAGCGCGGGCGTCCCGGACGGACCCTTCTTCCTGGCCACGGCGCGACTCTACGAGAGCGCCGGGTCACCCCACGAGCGCGCGGGGCGCGCCGTCAGAGTCGCCCGGCCGCCGTCACGACGAGCGCCGGCTCCCCGCGCTCGTCGCTCGCAGCCAGGTCGACGACCACGTCGATGCGCCAGTCGCGGTCACCGGCCGGGTCCTCGAGGACCTGGCGGACCTCCCAGCGCTCGGCAGTGCCGTCGGCGGCCGGCCGTTCCGTGATCATGAGGAGGGCCGGACCCCGCGCGTCCGGACCGGTGCCCATCTCGTCGTGCTCGTCGAAGTACGGGTCCAGCGCGTCGGCCCACCGGTCCGCGTCCCACGCAGCGCCGTCGGCGTCCACGTCGCCCAGCGCCCCGAGGGCCGCCCAGCGCTCGCGGGCGGCCAGCTCCACCCGGCGGAAGAGCGCGTTGCGGACGAGCACGCGGAAGGCGCGGCGGTTGGCGGTGATGCGGGTCGTCGTCGTGCCGTCGCCCAGGTCGGCCGGCTGCGCCGAGCCGTCGCGGCCGGCCGCGAAGGCCTCGGGGTCGCGGAGCCGCTCCCACTCATCGAGCAGGCTGGAGTCCGTGCCACGGACCAGCTCGCCCAGCCACTCCAGCAAGTCCTCGAGCTGCTCGTCGCGTCGCTCCGCCGGGACGGTCTGGCGCAGGGCGCGGTACGCGTCGGCGAGGTAGCGCAGCAGGACGCCCTCGGTCCTCTCCAGGCCGTACACCGAGACGAACTCCGTGAACGTCATCGCGCGCTCGTGCAGGTCGCGCACGACCGACTTCGGCGAGATCTGGTGGTCGGCGACCCACGGGTTGCTGCGCCGGTAGATCGTGAAGGCGGCCTCCAGCAGCTCGGCGAGCGGCTTGGGGTAGGTGACGTCCTCCAGGAGCGCCATCCGCTCGTCGTAGTCGTACCCCTCGGCCTTCATGGCGGCCACGGCCTCGCCGCGCGCCCGGTTCTCCTGGGCCGCGAGCACCTGGCGGGGGTCGTCCAAGGTCGCCTCGATGACCGACACGACGTCCAGCGCGTACGACGGCGCCTCGCGGTCCAGGACGTCCAGGGCGGCGTACGCGAAGGGCGACAGCGGCTGGTTGAGGGCGAAGTCGGGGGGCACGTCCACGGTGAGCCGCACGGTCCACCCCGCACCGTCCTGGCGGCGCACGCGCTCGACCACCCCGGCGGTCCGGAGCGAGCGGTAGATGCGGACAGCCTGGCGCGCGTGCCGGCCGCGAGCCGCCTCCGGCTCGTGATTGTCCGTGAGCAGCCGGCGCATCGCCGCCACCGGGTCGCCCGGCCGGGACAGGACGTTGAGGACCATCGCGTGGGTGACGGCGAAGCTCGACGTCAGCGGCTCGGGCGGGGCGTCGCGGAGCCGCTCGAACGTCTTGTCGGTCCAGTTGACCGAGCCCTCCGGTGCCTTCTTCCGGACGATCTTCTTCAGCTTCTTCGGGTCGTCGCCCGCCTTGGCGAGCAGCTTGCGGTTCTCGACCACGTGGTCCGGCGCCATGACGAGCACCTCTCCCACGGTGTCGTAGCCCGCACGGCCCGCACGGCCGGCGATCTGGTGGAACTCGCGCGCCGACAGGTGGCGCATCCGCACGCCGTCGTACTTGACGAGAGACGTGAGCACGACGGTGCGGATGGGCACGTTGATGCCCACGCCGAGGGTGTCGGTGCCGCAGACGACAGTGAGCAGCCCCTTCTGGGTCAGACGCTCCACGACCCGGCGGTAGCGCGGCAGCATGCCGGCGTGGTGCACGCCCACGCCGTGCCGCAGGAACCGGGAGAGCGTCCTGCCGAAGCCGGTGCCGAAGCGGAAGGCGCCGAGCTCCTCGGCGATGGCGTCCCGCTGGGTCCGCGAGGCGACCGCGCTGGACAGGAGCGACTGCGCCCGCTCGACGGCGTCCTTCTGGGTGAAGTGGACGAGGTAGACGGGAGCCCGCCGCGTGTGCACGAGCTCCTCGACCACCTCGTGCAGCGGCTCGACGACGTAGGAGAACGTCAGTGGCACGGGCCGCTCGGCGTTCGCCACCTCGGCGACCGGGACGCCCGTGCGCCGACGCAGGTCCTCGGCGAAGAACGTCGTGTCGCCCAGCGTCGCCGACATGAGCAGGAACTGGGTGCGGGGGAGCTCCAGCAGCGGCACCTGCCAGGCCCAGCCGCGCTGGGGGTCGGCGTAGAAGTGGAACTCGTCCATCACGACCTGGCCGACGGCGTCCTCGCCGGGCACCGCCGGGTCGTCGACGTGACCGGGCGCCTCGGCGATGCCCTCGCCGGTGCGCAGCGCGATGTTCGCCAGGATCTCCGCCGTGCAGCAGATGATCGGGGCCCCGGGGTTGACGCTGCTGTCGCCGGTCATCATCCCGACGCGGTCCGACCCGAACGCCGCGACCAGGTCGAAGAACTTCTCGCTGACGAGCGCCTTGAGCGGCGCCGTGTAGTAGGTCCGGCGTCCCTGGGCCAGGGCCACGAAGTGCGCCGCCATCGCCACGAGCGACTTCCCCGAGCCCGTGGGCGTCGACAGGATCACGTGCGACCCCGTGACCAGCTCGAGCAGCGCCTCCTGCTGGGCCGGGTACAGGTCGAGGCCGCGCTCGGCGGCCCAGCCCACGAACGCCTCGTAGAGCGCGTCGGGGTCGTGGGGGTCGTCGGGGATGCGGGCGGCCAGGTCGGGCACGGGCTCCGTCGGGGCCCGTGACGGGCCGGTCGACGTCGCGATGGAGGTGCCGGGGGAGGAGGTCATCGCCGCCATCCTCGCAGGCGTCACCGACGGGCGGGCCCACGGGGCGTCCGGCCCTTGCGCCCGGAGGCGCGCGGGTGTCCTCTGGTGGTGGAGGTGCACCATGTCCGCCGTCGCACCAGCCTCCCCGCCCCTGGGCCGCCCGTACACCGCGGCCCGTCGCCACCTGCGCCGCGCCTGGGTCGCCGTGGCTCTCGTGCCGGTCGCGTTCGTGGTGGCGATGCTCGTCGGTGACGGTGTGGGGTCGCTCCTCGGGTACGAGAGCGGCTCCGTCGACCCGACGCCCGAGGTCTTCCTCCTCGCAGGCCTCCCCGCCACCGTGATCGGCCTGGCCCCCGCGGTCTTCGCCCTCGTCAACGGCCGGCGTGCCGAGCGTGAGGGTGAGCCCCAGGGCCTGGTCCCCACCGTGATCGGCGCTGTGGTGGCGCTCTACTGGCTCGCGACGCCGATCCTCACGGGGGTCGCCGGGCTGCTCGGCTGAGGAGCCGGTCGGTCGCCGCCGACAGCGGTGCCGCACAGGTCCGCCAGCCGCGCCCGCAGCGGTGCAGCGCGCTCGGAGAACGCACGCTGCCGGCGCACGTACTCCGCCTTGCCCTCCGGCGTCTCGACGGCGACCACCGGCTCACCGAGGGCGCTGACGTCGTACGGCGAGGCCTGCATGTCCAGGCGCCGCACGTCCGACGCGAGCCGGAAGGCCTCGAGCAGCACGTCGCCCGGGACGAGCGGGCCGAGCTTGAGCGACCACTTGAGCAGGTCCATGGTGGCGTGCAGGCAGCCGGGCTGCTCCATCGCGGGCTGCGTCTCGCGGGTCGGCTGCAGCGCGTTGCGCCCGGTGGCCTCCGGGGTGAAGAACCGGAAGGCGTCGAAGTGGGAGCACCGGATCGCGTGCCGCTCGACGACGGCGTCCGTGCCCTCCCTCCCCAAGCGCAGCGGGAGGGCGTGCCGGCGGCCGACGTCGTCCTGGCGGTACACCATCGCCCACTCGTGCAGCCCCAGGCAGCCCAGGTGAGCGGGACGCGCCGCCGTGGCGACGAGCAGGTCACGGACGTAGCGCACCGTGCCCGCGCGGTCGGCGAGGTACGCGTCGAGGTCGAGCCCCACCGCGTGGTCGTCGTCCGTCGTGTACCAGCGCCAGGCCGCGTGCGGGGCCGGCCCGTCGGGACCCGGCGCGAGGCGCACGCCGGCACCCGGGTGCCAGCGGCGCAGGGCGGCGGGCTTGAGCGCGTAGTACTCGTAGAGGAAGTCCTCGACCGGGTGCTTCTCGCCGGTGGCGCGCCGCGCGCGGTGCGCGGCGGTGAGGGCGTCGGCGTGAGCGGCGTGCTCGTCCGCGTGCCGCCGCCACTGCGTCGGGGTGAGGGTGAGGGGCGCGGGCGACGTCGCGACGGTCTCGGGCTCGAAGGGGCCCGACGGAGCGGTCGGGGACGTCACGCCCCGAGGGTACGTCGCCCGCTCGTCGTCGGACCGGCGGTCGAGCTCACGGGGCTGCGTTCACGCCCGGAGCCGCTCCGGGCCGCCGTCCCGGTGCCGTCGCGCACGGAGGTGCTCGACGAACCAGTCCCGCGCCGCCTCGGCCACCACGTCCAGCGTCCCCGGCTCCTCGAAGAGGTGCCCGGCCCCGGGGACGACGACGAGCCGGGCCTCGCAGCGCAGCATCCGCAGCGCGCGCTCGTTGAGGTCCAGCACCACGGGGTCGTCCTGCCCGACGACGAGCAGCGTGGGGACCCGCACGGCCGGCAGGCGCAGGGCCGCGAGGTCGGGCCGTCCGCCGCGCGAGACGACCGCCGCGACCGGTGAGCCCGGCTCCGCCGCGGTCAGGAGGGCGACGGCTGCGCCCGTGCTGGCCCCGTAGAGCCCGATCGGCAGGCCGGCCGTCGTGGGCAGGTCCGTGAGGTGCCGGACGACGAGGCCCAGTCGTGCCGCCAGCAGCTCCACGTCGACCGGCGTCGCGTGGCCGTCCTGCTCGGTCGGGTCGAGCAGGTCCAGCAGGACCGTCCCCAGCCGCGCCTCCTGCAGCACCCGCGCCACGGCCCGGTTGCGGGGGCTGTGCCGGCTGCTGCCGGTCCCGTGGGCGAACACCACCAGACCTCGCGCGCCTGCCGGCAGGACGAGGTCGCCGACGAGGCCGGCACCGTCCGCCGGGACCGCCATCGTGACGTGCGAGGGCGGCGCGACCCCGGACAGGCACGCCAGGACCTCCTCGTCGCTCGTCTGGCGGAAATCGTCGTAGAACTCGCCGATCGAGCCGAGAAACCGCGGGGTGCGGACCGCCACGAGCTCGTCGGCGGCACCCGCGAGCCGCCCCTCCCAGCCGGCCGGCGCCACGGGGACGGCCAGGACCACGTGCGTGGCGCCGAGGGCCCGGACGACCTGGCACGCCGCGCGGGCCGTGGAGCCGGTGGCCACCCCGTCGTCGACGACCACGGCCGTCCGGCCCGCCACGGGTACCCGGGGGCGGTCCCCGCGGAACCGTGCGGTGCGGCGCTCGAGCTCCGCGCGCTCCCGGGTCGCGACCTCCTCGAGGTCGCCCCGGCTCAGGCGGGCCGACCGCAGGACGTGCTCGTCGACGACCATGACGCCGCCCTCGCCGACGGCGCCCATCGCCAGCTCCGGCTGCCAGGGCACCCCCAGCTTCCGTACGACCACGACGTCCAGGGGCGCTCCGAGCCACTCGGCGACCTGCGCGGCGACCGGCACGCCGCCGCGTGGCAGGCCGAGGACGACCACGTCGCGACCCCGGAGGTGCTCCAGCAACGGTGCGAGCCGGCGGCCCGCCTCCTCACGGTCGGTGATAGCGCATGTCACCACCCCCACCTCCACCATGGCCCCGGTGGGCCCCGCCGTCCATCCGTCCACCCGTCCGCCGTCCGAGGGACGCCGCCTGGGCTAGCGTCGGGGCCATGTCGCGCCACGCGGACGACCCGTCGGGCCTGCGCCGGACGCTGCGCCGGCTCCCCGCGCTCGCGGGCGACCTCCCGGTGCTCGACCCGGCCTCGTTGCCCGCCGACCCCGTGACCGCCTTCCTCCGGTGGCTCGAGGAGGCCCTGGACGCCGGCGTCCCCGAGCCGCACGCGGTGACCGTCTCGACGGTCGACGGCGCCGGGCGTCCGTCGTCGCGCGTGGTCGTGCTCAAGGACGTCGACGAGCAGGGCCGGTGGGTGTTCGCGACCGACCGGCGCAGCGGCAAGGCACGCGACCTCGGCACGAACCCCGCGGTCGCGCTGTCCTCCTACTGGCAGCCGCAGGGTCGCCAGGTCCGGGTCACCGGCACCGCCGTCGCGCTCGATGCCGACGAGTGCGCCGCGGACTTCCTCGCCCGCTCACCGGCGTCGCGGGCGGCCGCCTTCGCGACGCGGCCGGGGGAGCCGTTGCCCGACGTGGCCACCCTGCACGTGGCCCTGGCGCGGGCTCGCCAGCACGTCGACGCGCACCCGGACGCCGTGCTGGCCGACTGGGTCGTCTACGCGGTCGTGCCCGAGGCGGTGGAGCTCTGGCAGGGCTCGGGCACGCGGGCGCACCAGCGCGTCGTCTACGCGCGGGACGGCGACGGCTGGAGCCGCACCCTCGTCTGGCCCTGACGCGCCCGTAGGGTGGCGCCGTGCCGACGCCCCCGACCACGCCGCCGCACGCACCGGCGGCCCCCGAGCCGTCCCCGGCCGCCGCCGCGGGCCCGGTCGTGGAGATCTGGACGGACGGCGCCTGCAAGGGCAACCCGGGTCCGGGTGGCTGGGGAGCGCTGCTGCGCTCCGGCAGCCACGAGCGGGAGCTGTTCGGCGGCGAGCCGGTGACCACGAACAACCGGATGGAGCTCAGCGCCGTCATCGAGGCGCTCGGGGCCCTCAACCGGTCGTGCAGCGTCACGCTCCACGTCGACTCGACCTACGTCATGCACGGCATGACACGCTGGATGGCGGGCTGGAAGCGCAACGGGTGGCTCACCGGCGAGCGCAAGCCGGTGAAGAACAAGGAGCTGTGGGAGGCGCTGGACCGCCAGGTGCGCCGCCACGACGTCACCTGGGTGTGGGTGAAGGGCCACGCGGGCGACCCGGGCAACGAGCGCGCGGACGCGCTCGCCAACCGTGGTGTCGAGGTCGCCCGAGTGACGCCCCTCGCTGAACCGTCCCGCTGAGCGAGACGGAGTGTGTCGCACGTTGATACGGCGGGCGGCCTCTGACTCACTGTGGGCGTGAGCGCCGACGTCTACACCCATGGTCACCACCGCAGCGTGGTCCGGTCGCACGCCCGGCGGACGGCGGCGACCTCCGCCGCCTACCTGCTCCCCTTCCTGCAGCCCGGGCAGCGCGTGCTCGACGTCGGCTGCGGGCCGGGCAGCATCACGGTGGACCTCGCGCGCGCGGTCTCGCCCGGGGAGGTGGTCGGGGTCGACCGCGCACGGGCAGCCGTGGACCTCACCCGGGACGCCGCAGGCGCGGCCGACCTCCCGAACCTCAGCGCCGAGGTCGCCGACGTGCTGGACCTGCCCTTCGACGACGCGAGCTTCGACGTGGTGCACGCGCACCAGGTGCTGCAGCACGTCCCGGACCCGGTCGCGGCGCTGCGCGAGATGCGTCGGGTCACCCGGCCCGGTGGTGTGGTCGCCGTGCGGGACGCGGACTACGCCGCGACGACGTGGTACCCGCCGTCGGCGGGCCTGGACGAGTGGCTCGCGCTGTACCACGAGGTCACCGAGGCGAACCGGACGGAGGCCGACGCGGGCCGCCGTCTGCTGCACTGGGCGCTCGAGGCGGGCTTCCGCGCCGACCGGCTCACGCCGGGGGCGTCGGCGTGGTGCTTCGCGACGCCGGAGGACCGTGCGTGGTGGGCCGGCACGTGGGCGGAGCGCGTGACGTCGTCCGGGTTCGCGGAGCACGCGCTGCGCGAGGGCCTGGCCGACGACGTCGCGCTGGAGAGCCTGGCGGAGGCGTGGCGCGAGTGGGGTGAGGCGCCCGACGGCTGGTTCGCGATCCTCCACGGCGAGCTCATCGCGCGGGTCTGACCGGCTCCCGTTCGACGGCGGCCGCGGCGACCACGCCGGACACGGCATGGAGCACGCGCTCGAGCGGCCCGCGGCCGAGCGTGGCCTGCCAGGCCGTCGTCAGTGCGAGCGTCACCACCACGAACGCGACCAGGTCGCCGTTCCCCGGGCCCCACACCGCCTCGTCGCCCAGCACCGCGATCGCGACGACGTGCACGACGTACGCGGTGAGGGCCAGCGCCCCCGTCGCGGCGAGGGGCGTCAGCAGCGCGGGCACCCGTCGGGCTGCGGCCAGGGACACGGCGAGGACCAGCAGGGCGACCCCGACGTTGCCGACGACCTCCGGGAGGGTGTCCGCGTGCGGCTCGGCGGTGAGCAGCGCGCGCAGGACGCCGGCGTCCGCGGGCAGCGCCCGCATCGCGGCGGCCGCCGTGCCGTAGCCGGCGACGAGGGCGACCGCCCCCACGACGGCGAGCCGGCGCGCCGTCGTCGGTGCGCCGAGGTCCTGGCGTCCGACGGCGAGGCCGACGAGCAGGTACGCGAACCAGACCACCACCGGGTAGTGCTCGCCGACGAGGACGTCGACCGGCGGCAGCAGGGCGTCGCCCGTGCCCGCGACCCCACGGGCGGCGAGCGCGACCGCCGGGCCCACGACGGCGACGGCCGCTGCGACGGCGAGCAACCAGCGCGGTGGCACCCGCAGGAACGGCGTGAGCAGCGCGAACATCACCGCGTACGCCGGCAGGATCACCGCGACGGGCGTGCGGAGCAGGACCAGGAACGCCCCCAGGGGCAGGAGCATGGCCGCCCGGGCGAGGATGCGCACGCGGGCGTACCGCAGGAGCTGCCCGGTCGGCGGCGTGGGACCGCCGCTGAGCAGCGCGGCGGACAGGCCGGCGAGCAGGGCGAAGGTCGCGGCCGACCGGCCGTCGGCGACCTGCAGCCAGCCGTCGCCGGACCAGAAGTCCGGACCGCCGGCCCCGACGTGCGCGGCGAACATGCCGAGCACGGCCAGGCCGCGGGTGGCGTCCACGCCGGCCAGGCGCGCCCCGGCGGCCGTCCGTGGACCGGTGCGTGCGCCGTCGTCGGTCGTCGGCATCCCCACCCGTCGCAGCCTACGGCCGGCCGCGGCGGCGGGGGCCGCAGCGCCTACGCTGCGGGCATGCGCATCGCCAGGTTCACCACAGGGGACGACCCCCGCTACGCGCTCGTCGAGGGCGAGCCCGGCCAGGAGCAGCTCGTCGTCATCACCGGCGACCCGATCTACATGCCCGTGCAGCCGACGGGGGAGCAGATCCCCCTGGACCGCGACGACGTGCGCCTCCTCGCGCCGGTCATCCCCCGGTCCAAGGTCGTGGGCGTGGGCCGCAACTACGCCGACCACGCCGCCGAGCTCGGCAACGAGGTGCCCTCCAGCCCGCTGCTCTTCCTCAAGCCGAACACGAGCATCATCGGCCCCGACGACCCGATCGTGCTGCCGTCGTGGAGCGAGGACGTGCACCACGAGGCCGAGCTGGCCGTCGTCATCGGGAAGGTGACCAAGGGCGTCTCGCCCGAGCAGGCCCTGTCGCGGGTCTTCGGCTTCACCGTCGCCAACGACGTGACGGCGCGCGACATCCAGCGCTCGGACGCCCAGTGGACCCGGGCGAAGGGCTTCGACGGGTCGTGCCCGATCGGGCCGTGGGTCGTGCCGGGGCTGGACGTCGACGACCTCGCCGTCCGCTGCCGCGTCAACGGCACGACGACGCAGGACGGTCGCACGCGCGACCTCGTTTTCGACGTCGCCACGCTCGTCTCCTACGTCTCGGAGGTGTTCACGCTCCTGCCCGGGGACGTCATCCTCACCGGCACGCCGGCGGGCGTCGGGCCGATCCGCCACGGCGACGTGGTGGAGTGCGAGGTCGAGGACATCGGGGTGCTGCGCAACCCGGTCGTCCGCCGGGACTGACCGCGGAGGGTCCGCGGGGCGTCCTCGCCGCGAGCCGGCCGGTCCGGTGGTCGGCGGGCGCGCGACTACGCTGGCCGGACCATGTCTGAGAACCTCGCGACGCCGTCGTCCCCCTCCTCCTCCGCGACCGGCTCGGCCGTGCGCGTGCGCTTCTGCCCCTCGCCGACCGGGACGCCGCACGTCGGCCTCATCCGCACCGCGCTGTTCAACTGGGCCTACGCGCGGCACACGGGGGGCACCTTCGTGTTCCGGATCGAGGACACGGATGCGGAGCGGGACTCCGAGGAGAGCTACCAGCAGCTGCTCGAGGCGCTGCGCTGGCTCGGTCTGGACTGGGACGAGGGCGTCGAGGTCGGCGGGCCGCACGGGCCGTACCGGCAGTCGCAGCGCCTGGACCTCTACGCCGACGTCGCGCGACGCCTGCTCGAGGCGGGGTACGCCTACGAGTCCTTCTCGACGCCCGAGGAGGTGGAGGAGCGCCACCGCGCGGCCGGACGCGACCCGAAGCTGGGCTACGACGGGTTCGACCGGGACCTCACCGACGAGCAGAAGGCCGCCTACCGGGCGGACGGCCGCGAGCCGGTGCTGCGGATCCGCATGCCCGACGACGACGTCGTCTTCACCGACCTCGTGCGCGGGGAGCTGACCTTCAGGCCGGGCTCGGTGCCGGACTACGTCATCGTCCGCGCCAACGGGCAGCCGCTGTACACGCTGACCAACCCGGTCGACGACGCGCTCATGGGCATCACGCACGTCCTGCGCGGCGAGGACCTGCTGTCCTCCACACCCCGGCAGGCGGTGCTCTTCCGGGCACTCGTCGCGCTCGGCGTCGCCTCGGTCGAGCCCGTCTACGGCCACCTGCCGTACGTCATGGGGGAAGGCAACAAGAAGCTCTCCAAGCGCGACCCCGAGTCCAACCTGTTCCTGCACCGGGAGCGCGGGTTCGTGCCCGAGGGGCTGCTCAACTACCTGGCACTCCTCGGCTGGTCGATCGCGCCGGACCGGGACATCTTCACGGTCGAGGAGATGGTCGCCGCCTTCGACGTCGCGGACGTGCTGCCCAACCCCGCCCGGTTCGACGTCAAGAAGGCCGAGGCGATCAACGCCGCGCACGTGCGCCTGCTCGAACCGGGCGACTTCCGCGACCGCCTCGTCCCGTACCTCCACGACGCCGGGCTGCTCTCCGCCCGGGCCTACGGCGACCTGCGCGAGGACGAGCGCGCCGTGCTCGACGCCGGCGCCCCGCTGGTGCAGGAGCGCATGACGCTGCTGGGCGAGGCCGCGGGGATGCTGGGCTTCCTCCTGCGCCCGGACGCGGACGTCGTCGTCGAGGACGACGCCCGCAAGGCCCTGCGGGAGGACTCCGGCGAGGTCCTCGACGCCGCCGTGGCGGCCCTCGAGCCGCTGGCCCCGGAGGCCTTCACCACAGCGTCGGTGCAGGACGCGCTGACGACGGCGCTCGTGGACGGTCTGGGCATCAAGCCCCGGTTCGCCTTCACGCCGCTGCGCGTGGCGGTCTCCGGCCGGCGCGTGTCCCCGCCGCTGTTCGAGTCGCTGGAGATCCTCGGCAAGGACTCGACGCTCGCGCGGCTGCAGGCGCTGCGCGCCTCGCTGTGACCGCCGACGCGCCGGCGCGGGCGGGCGAGGGCGCAGGGCGCCCCGTCGACGGCGTGCTGCTCGACATCGACGACACCCTCGTGGACACGCGCGGCGCCTTCGCGGTCGCGCTGACCGCGGCGGCGTCGGCGTTCCTGCCGCACGTGACCGCGGACCGCCACGCGGAGATGCTGCAGGTCTGGCGCGCGGACGGGGGCGACCACTACCGCCGGTACACCCGCGGCGAGATCGGCTACCGCGACCAACGGTTCGCCCGCGCGAACGAGCTGCAGCGCGTGTTCGGCGGCGAGCCGCTCGACGACCAGGCGTACGCCCGGTGGGACGCGATCTTCGAGGACGGCTTCGCGGGCGCCTGGGCGGCGCACGAGGAGGCCTCCGAGGTCGTCGACCGGCTCCTCGACCACGGCCTGGCGGTGGGCGCTCTGTCCAACGCCGGTGTGGAGTACCAGACGACGAAGCTGCGCCGGGTGGGCCTCGCCGACCGCGTCGAGGTGCTCGTCGGCGTGGACACGCTCGGTGTCGGCAAACCCGACCCCGCCGTCTTCCTCGAGGCGTGCCGGCGGCTCGGCACCGAGCCGGCCCGCACGGCCTACGTGGGCGACGAGCTCGACGTCGACGCGCTCGGCGCGGTGGCCGCCGGCCTCGTCGGGGTGTGGGTGGACCGGCCCGGTCCGCGTCGCGTCGACGTCCCGCCGGAGGACCTCACGGCCGCGCGCGCCGCGGGCGTCCACGTCGTGACGACGCTCGCCGAGCTGCCGGTGGTGCTCGGCGTCGACGTCCGGGGGTGACCGCCGTGTCCGCCGTGTTGGCCGTGTCCGCCGGGTCCCGTCAGCGCCCGACGGCGTAGCCCTGCATCCCCCGCGGCGTGGCTGCGGCCCGCAGCATGCCGTCACGCCCGATCGCCACGGCGCTCAGCCGCCCGAGCGACCACGGACCCGACGCGGTCACCCGGTGACCGCGGCGGCGCAGCTCGGCGAGCACCTCCGGTCCGAGCCGGTCCTCGGCGGTGACGCCGAGCGGGTCGAGGTCCCGGGGGTCGAACGAGGAGACCAGGTGCGTGGTGTGCCACGTCGGGGCGTCGATCGCCTCCTGCAGCCCCATGCCGTAGACGAGGTGGTTGAGCAGGAGCGGCACCTGCCACTGGTCCTGCTGGTCGCCGCCGGGGGTGCCGCAGGCGATCTCCGGACGCCCGTCGCGGAGGACGAGCGTCGGGCTGAGCGTCGTGCGCGGACGCTTGTGCGGTGCGACGGAGCCGGGCAGGCCGGGCTCGACCCAGAACATCTGCGCGCGTGTGGGCAGGGGGAAGCCCAGGGCCGTGACGACGGGGGAGGACTGGAGCCACGCGCCGCTGGGCGTCGCCGAGACGATGTTGCCCCAGCGGTCGACGACGTCGAGGTGGCACGTGTCGCCGCGGGCGGAGCCGTCGGTCCGCACGGCCGGCTCCGTGCCGAACGTCGGCTCGCCCACGCCCGCGGGTGACGCGCCCGGGGTGGCCGCGGCGCCGTCGTCGGCCGCGCCCGCCAGCGCCCGGTCCACCCGGGCGACGACGGCGTCCGGGAGCCCGCGGGGCGCGCGGCCGCCGGGGGCCCCGGGGAGGTGCTCGTCCGAGGCCGTCGCACCGACGAGCGCCCGGCGCTGCGCCGCGTACTCCGTCGAAAGGAGCTCGGTGAGGGGCACGTCGGCGTGGTCGGGGTCGGCGTACCAGTGGTCGCGGTCGGCGTAGGCGAGCTTCGCGGTCTCGACGACGGCGTGGACCAGCTCCGCGCTGCCCGGCCGGGTGTCCTCGAGGTCCATGCCCTCGAGCATCCGCAGCTGCTGGAGGAGCACGGGCCCCTGGCCCCACGGACCCGTCTTGGCGATGGTCCGGCCGGCGAACTCGACGGTCGTGGGTCGCTCCTCGCGGACGCGCCAGCCGGCGAGGTCGTCGGCGGTCAGCAGCCCGCGGTGCCGTCGCCCGGAGGAGTCCATGAGCTCCTCGGTGGCGGCGAACCGGCCGATCTCCTCGGCGACGAAGCCCTCGTAGAAGGCGCGGCGGGCACCCTCGATCTCGGCCAGCCGGTCCGGGCCGGCGGCGCGGGACTCCTCGACGATGCGCTCGAGGGTGGCCGCGAGGCCGGGCAGGCGCAGCCGGCTCGACGGTGCGGGGACCTCGTCGCCGGGCAGGTAGGTGGCTGCGGACGAGGGCCAGTGCTCGCGGAAGTGGTCCGCCACCCGCGCGATCGTCGCGGAGGCCTGCGCCAGGAGGGGGAACCCGTCGCGGGCGTAGCCGATCGCGAACGCGAGGACGTCGGCGACCCGCCAGGTCCCGTACCGCGCGAGCATGTCCATCCACGTGCCGAAGGCGCCGGGGACCACGGCGGCGAGGAGGCCGGTGCCGGGCACGTGGTCGAGCCCCAGGTCGGCGAACACCTCGGGCGTCGCCGCCCCGGGGGCGGTCCCCTGACCGCACAGCACGAACGGCTCCGAGCCGGCCGCGGCGGCGACGACGGGGAGGTCGCCGGCGAACCCGTTGAGGTGGGGCTCCACCACGTGCAGGACCAGACCGGCGGCGACGGCGGCGTCGAACGCGTTGCCGCCGCGCTCGAGGACGGCCATCCCGGACTGCGAGGCCAGCCAGTGCGTCGACGCGACCATCCCCGTCGTGCCCAGGAGCTCCGGCCGGGTGGTGAAGGGTGGTGTCGTCACGTCAGGCATGCTTGCACGGCGCCGGGACGGGCACCGCTCGGACAGGCGTCCGGTTTGGAGCGGTGGTCCGTCTCGGGTAGTGTCTCCCGGCGGTACGACGACCGGTTCCGGACCTCTTCACGGGGCCCCAGGGCACGGCGTTATACCCCATGGGGTATGGTGTAATTGGCAGCACGAGTGATTCTGGTTCACTTAGTCTAGGTTCGAGTCCTGGTACCCCAGCGCTTCGCTGACCTGCGGTTTCACCCCCACGCCGGGGTGGTCGGGGGTGCGGCGGAGATGGTGTAAGGTACTCAGCGGATCGAAGCCCTGCGGGGTGGAGATCGACCCAGGCCCCCATCGTCTAGTGGCCTAGGACGCCGCCCTCTCACGGCGGTAACAGGGGTTCGAATCCCCTTGGGGGTACACGAGAAGGCCCGGTCGCGCAGCGGCCGGGCCTTCGTGCTGTCCAGCGCCCGGTGGAGTCCCGCGCCCTGTCGCAGGGAGCGGTCGTGCCGGATGCCGGTGCGGGTCCTCCCCGCCGTCTCCAGACGCGGACGAGGGGCCCCGCGGCGTGCGGGGCCCCTCGGAAGCGGGGTCGGCGTCGTCGGCGACGGGGACAGGGACTACTCCGAGGTGCGGCGCAGGACCTCGGTCAGGCGGTTGGCCGCGGCGACGACCGCGGCGGCGTGCAGGCGACCCGGCTGCCGGCCGAGGCGCTCGACGGGTCCGGAGATGGACACCGCCGCCACGACGCGACCGGACGGGCCGCGCACGGGCGCCGAGACGGACGCCACGCCGGCCTCGCGCTCGGAGACGGACTGCGCCCAGCCGCGCCGTCGGACGCCCGACAGGATCGTCGCCGTGAACTTCGCGCCCTGCAGGCCGCGGTGGAGGCGGTCGGGCTCCTCCCAGGCCAGGAGGATCTGGGCCGCCGAGCCCGCGTGCATCGTCAGCGTCGCGCCCACGGGGATCGAGTCCCGCAGGCCCATGGGCCGCTCGGCCGCGGCGACGCAGATGCGCTGGTCGCCCTGGCGGCGGTAGAGCTGCGCGCTCTCCCCGCAGTGGTCGCGCAGGGCGGTGAGGACCGGGTTGGCCGCTGCGAGGAGACGGTCCTCACCGGCGGCCGTGGCGAGCTCGGACAGGCGGGGTCCGAGGACGAAGCGACCCTGCATGTCGCGGGCGACGAGACGGTGGTGCTCGAGGGCGACGGCGAGGCGGTGGGCGGTGGGCCGGGCGAGGTGGGTGGCGGCGACGAGCTGGGCGAGGGTCGCGGGCCCCGCCTCGAGGGCGCTCAGGACCGACGCGGCCTTGTCCAGGACGCCGACTCCGCTAGAGTTGTCCATAGGTCGATATTGGCGTCTCACGCGCTGAGACGCAAGTCCCTCGACCGAACCGGCTCCCGGGCCACCCCACCGGGCAGGACAGCTGAGAGGAAGCATCTGATGGGTCGCACGCTGGCGGAGAAGGTCTGGGACGCGCACATCGTGCGCCGCGGCACGGACGGCGCGCCGGACCTCCTCTACATCGACCTGCACCTCGTGCACGAGGTGACGAGCCCCCAGGCGTTCGAGGGTCTGCGGCTCGCCGGCCGCCCCGTGCGCCGGCCGAACCTCACCATCGCGACGGAGGACCACAACACCCCCACGCTCGACATCGACCTGCCGATCGCGGACCGCACGAGCCGGACGCAGATCGAGACACTCCGCCGCAACGCACAGGAGTTCGGGGTCCGCCTGCACTCCCTCGGCGACGCCGACCAGGGCATCGTGCACCAGGTGGGTCCGCAGCTCGGGCTGACGATGCCGGGGCTCACCGTCGTCTGCGGCGACTCGCACACCTCCACGCACGGCGCCTTCGGTGCGCTGGCGTTCGGCATCGGCACGAGCGAGGTCGAGCACGTCCTCGCGACGCAGACCCTGCCCTTGGCGCCGTTCAAGACGATGGCCATCACGGTGGACGGCACCCTGCCGACGGGCACGACGTCCAAGGACATCATCCTGGCGATCATCGCCAAGATCGGTACCGGCGGCGGCCAGGGCTACGTCCTCGAGTACCGCGGGGAGGCGATCCGCGCGCTGTCGATGGAGGCGCGGATGACCATCTGCAACATGTCGATCGAGGCGGGTGCGCGCGCCGGGATGATCGCGCCGGACGAGACGACGTTCGAGTACCTCCGCGGCCGCCCGCACGCGCCCGAGGGTGCCGACTGGGATGCGGCGCTGGAGTACTGGCGGACGCTGCGCACCGACGACGACGCCGTGTTCGACGAGGAGGTCGTCCTGGAGGCGTCGGACCTCGAGCCGTTCGTCACCTGGGGCACCAACCCGGGGCAGGGCCTGCCGCTGTCGGCCTCGGTGCCGGACCCGGCCGCGATCGCCGACGAGAACGAGCGCGTCGCCGCCGAGCGGGCGCTGGAGTACATGGGCCTGACACCCGGCACGCCCCTGCGGGAGATCCCGGTGGACACCGTGTTCATCGGCTCGTGCACCAACGGCCGGATCGAGGACCTGCGGTCGGTCGCCAAGCTGGTCAAGGGCCGGAGCAGGGCTGACGGCGTGCGCGTGCTCGTCGTGCCGTCGTCGGCGCGCGTGCGGCTGCAGGCGGAGGCCGAGGGGCTGGACCGGATCTTCCTGGACTTCGGCGCCGAGTGGCGCAACGCCGGCTGCTCCATGTGCCTGGGCATGAACCCCGACCAGCTTCAGCCGGGCGAGCGGGCGGCGTCCACGTCGAACCGCAACTTCGAGGGGCGCCAGGGCAAGGGCGGTCGCACGCACCTGGTCTCCCCGCTCGTCGCGGCGGCGACGGCCATCCGCGGGACGCTCTCCTCGGTGGCGGACCTCGGCGCCGACGTCGTCGCGCCGGACGGCAGCCCGCTCACCCCCGCCGAGAGCGGCCGGCTGTCCGCCTGAGGCGCGGGCGCGACCACCGACAGACCCAGACGGAGGCCTGAGGACGATGGAGAAGTTCACCCAGCACACCGGTGTCGGGGTCCCGCTGCGGCGCGGCAACGTGGACACCGACCAGATCATCCCCGCCGTGTACCTCAAGCGGGTCACGCGGACGGGCTTCGAGGACGCGCTGTTCGCGGCGTGGCGCGGCGACCCGTCGTTCGTCCTCAACCAGGACGCCTACCGAGCGGGCTCGGTCCTCGTCGCAGGCCCGGACTTCGGCACCGGCTCGTCCCGGGAGCACGCCGTCTGGGCGCTGAAGGACTACGGCTTCAAGGCCGTCCTGTCCGCCCGGTTCGCCGACATCTTCCGCGGCAACAGCGGCAAGCAGGGCCTGCTGGCCGCGCAGCTCGCCCAGGAGGACGTCGAGCTGCTGTGGAAGGTGCTCGAGGCCAACCCCGGGACCGAGGTGACGGTCGACCTCGTCGCCAAGCAGGCACGCTGCGGGGACGTCACGGTCCCGTTCCAGGTGGACGACTACACCCGCTGGCGCCTCATGGAGGGCCTGGACGACATCGGCCTGACCCTGAAGCACGAGCCGGACATCACCGCGTTCGAGGCGGAGCGGGAGGGCTGGCGTCCGCGCACCCTGCCGGCCAGGCACCTGCCGCCGGTCGAGGTCGTGGCGGCCCGCCCGGTCGCGGCGCCGCGGCACGGGGACGACGCCCTCGCCTGACCGGCACGCCTCACGAACCACAGCGACGGCCGCCCGCGCACAGCGGGCGGCCGTCGGTGTTCCCGATGACGCAGTCGTGAGCATCACGCCGCGCCGAGGTGACGGTTCGGCCCCCGGTGGGGGAGCATGGCCCCCATGGACGACGTGCTCTACGTGAACGGCGGGAACCCCCTCAACGGTCAGATCACCGTTCGCGGAGCCAAGAACTTCGTGTCGAAGGCGATGGTCGCCGCCCTGCTGGGCGAGGGACCCTCGGTCCTGCGCAACGTGCCGCAGATCCGGGACGTCGCCGTGGTGACCGGGCTGCTCGAGCTGCACGGGGTCACCGTGCACCACGACGCCGAGGGGGGCGTGCTCACGCTCGACCCCAGCAACGTCGAGTCGGCGCACGTCGCGGACATCGACGCGCACGCCGGGTCCAGCCGGATCCCGATCCTCTTCTGCGGCCCGCTGCTGCACCGGCTCGGGGAGGCGTTCATCCCCGACCTCGGCGGCTGCCGGATCGGCGACCGGCCGATCAACTACCACCTCGACATCCTGCGCCAGTTCGGCGCCGAGGTGGACAAGCGTGCCCAGGGCATCCACATCCGCGCGCCCCAGGGCCTGCACGGCACCAAGGTCACCCTGCCGTACCCGTCCGTGGGCGCGACCGAGCAGCTCCTGCTCACGGCGGTGCGTGCGGAGGGCCTCACGGAGCTGCGCAACGCGGCGATCGAGCCCGAGATCATGGATCTCATCAACGTCCTGCAGAAGATGGGCGCGATCATCTCGGTGGACACCGACCGGGTGATCCGGATCGAGGGCGTCGCCCGGCTCGGCGGCTACCGCCACACGGCGCTCGCGGACCGCATCGAGGCGGCCTCCTGGGCCTCGGCGGCGCTCGCCACCCGCGGCGACGTCTACGTGCGCGGGGCGAGCCAGCCGGAGATGACGGCGTTCCTCAACACCTTCCGCAAGGTGGGTGGCGAGTTCGACGTCGACGACGACGGCATCCGCTTCTGGCACCCGGGCGGCGACCTGAGCTCCATCGTCCTGGAGACCGACGTCCACCCCGGGTTCATGACGGACTGGCAGCAGCCCCTCGTCGTCGCCCTGACGCAGGCGACCGGCCTGTCGATCGTCCACGAGACGGTCTACGAGAACCGCTTCGGGTTCACCGACGCGCTGCGGGGCATGGGGTCGACCATCCAGGTCTACCGCGAGTGCCTGGGCGGTCACCCGTGCCGGTTCGGGCAGCGGAACTTCTACCACTCGGCCGTGATCTCCGGCCCCACGCCGCTGGCCGCCGCCGACATCGAGGTGCCGGACCTGCGCGGCGGCTTCAGCCACCTCATCGCGGCCCTCACCGCGAAGGGCACGTCGTCGGTCCGCGGGATCCAGCTCATCGACCGCGGCTACGAGCACTTCCAGGAGAAGCTGACGGCGCTGGGCGCGGAGTTCTCGCACGGCTGAGCGCCGGTAGCATCGCCTGCCGTGCCCGCACCGCAGCGCTCCAACCCCGCGTACCGCGCCATCGCCCGCCTCGTGCGGCCCGTCATGATGCTCGTGACGAAGCGGGACTGGCACGGCGCGGAGCACCTGCCCCGTGAGGGCGGGTTCATCGCGGTCGCCAACCACATGACGAACGTCGACCCCCTGACGTTCGCGCACTTCCTCTACGACAACGGCGTCGCGCCGAAGGTCCTCGCCAAGGCCTCGCTGTTCACCGTGCCCGTCCTCGGGCGCCTCCTGCGCGCCAGCGGCCAGATCCCGGTCTACCGCAACTCGGTGCGCGCCGGGGAGTCGCTCGTGGCGGCGGAGGCGGCCCTGGCCGACGGCGAGTGCGTCGCCGTCTTCCCCGAGGGGACGCTCACGGGCGACCCGGACCTGTGGCCGATGCTCGCCAAGACGGGGGTGGCCCGCCTCGCGCTGCTGACGCGGGCGCCCGTCGTGCCGATCGCGCAGTGGGGCCCGCAGGACCTCCTGGGTCCGACCGCCACGGTGCCCCGGCTCCTCCCGCCCAAGCGGGTGACGGTCGTCGCCGGTCCGCCGGTCGACCTGTCCGACCTGCACGGCCGTCCGCTCGACGCCGCCACCCTGCGCGCGGCGACCGACCGGATCATGGGCGCGGTGACGCGCCAGCTGGAGGCCATCCGCGGGGAGACGGCGCCGGCGACGCCCTGGGACCCGCGACGGGGGAGCCGCGCGTGACGGCGACGGGTGCGCGGGTCGGCCTCGGGCCCGACGACGCCGCGGCCCCTCGCCGCGCCGCCGTCCTGGGGACGGGTGGCTGGGGCACTACGTTCGGCCTCGTCCTCGCGGACGCGGGCTGCGACGTGACGCTGTGGGGGCGCAGCGCGGCCGTGTGCCGTGAGGTCCGGGAGGAGCACCGCAACGAGGCGTACCTGCCCGGCGTGCCGCTCCCCGAGCGCATCACCGCGACGACCGACCCCGCGGAGGCGCTCCGCGGCGCGCAGGTCGTCGCCGTGGCGGTCCCCGCGCAGAGCGCCCGTACGGTCCTCGCGCCGCTCCGGGAGCACCTCGAGCCGGATGCCGTCGTCGTGTCGCTCATGAAGGGCGTCGAGCTGACGAGCGACCGCCGGATGAGCGAGGTGCTCCAGGAGGTCCTCGACGTCCCGGCGTCCCGTGTCGCGGTGGTCTCCGGACCGAACCTCGCCCGCGAGATCGCGGAGCGGCAGCCGACGGCGACCGTGGTCGCCTCGAGCGACCCCGGCACCGCGCGACTCGTCGCGGCGGCCTGCGCGTCGGCGTGGTTCCGGCCGTACACGCACGCCGACGTCGTCGGGGTGGAGCTCTGCGGGGCCGTGAAGAACGTCATCGCGCTCGCGGTGGGCATCGCCCAGGGTCAGGGTTTCGGGCACAACACCACGGCGACCGTCATCACCCGCGGGCTCGTCGAGATCACGCGGCTCGGGCTGGCCCTGGGTGCCGACGCCGAGACGTTCTCGGGTCTCGCGGGCATGGGCGACCTCGTGGCGACGTGCGCGTCCCCGCTGTCGCGGAACCACAGCCTCGGCGTGCAGCTGGGGCGTGGCCTCACCCTGGACCGTGCCCTCGACGCGACCCCCGGCACCGCGGAGGGCGTGAAGTCCTCGACGTCGGTGCTGGAGCTGGCGCAGACCGTCGGGGTGGACATGCCCATCACGGCGGCCGTCGTCGATGTCCTGGCCGGGCGGCTCGCGGTGGAGGACATGGCGGCGAGCCTGCTGTCCCGGCCGCACCGCGCCGAGGGCGTCGAGGGCGCGCACACGCCCCTGCCCCGCCCGGACCTGGAGCCCGCGGGCTGAGGTCAGGGGCGCGAGGCGTCCAGGGCGGCGGACAGGTCCGCCCAGAGGTCCTCGAGGTCCTCGATGCCCACGGACAGCCGAAGCAGGTCCTCCGGCACGGTGACGGACTCCGTCGCGAACCGGCGCCGACGCTCGAGGCTCGACTCGACGCCGCCCAGGCTCGTGGCGGGCACCCACAGGCGCACGGCGTCGACGACGGCGTCCGCCGCGGCGACACCACCGTGCGGACGCACGCCGAGGATCGAGCCGTAGCCGCGCAGCAGGCGCGTGGCCCGGTCGTGCCCCGGGTCGCCCGGCAGGCTGGGGTGTCGGACCTCGGCCACGGCGGGGTGCGCCGCGAGCCGCGCGGCCAGCTCGGCGGCGGTGCGCTGGGAGCGCTCGACCCGCAGCGCGAGCGTCCGCAGGCCCCGGAGCGCGAGCCACACCTCCCACGGTCCCGCGACGGCGCCGTGCAGGGTGCGGTAGGAGGCGAGGCGAGCCCGCAGGGCCTCGTCGTCGGTGGCCAGGGCGCCGAGGACCACGTCGGAGTGGCCCGCGAGGTACTTCGTCACGGAGTGGAGGACGACGTGCGCGCCGAGCCGCAGCGGCTGCTGACCGAGCGGCGTGGCGAACGTGTTGTCGACGACGACGAGCGTGCCGGTCTCCCGGGCGGCTGCCGTGAGCGCGGGCAGGTCGGCGACCTCGAGCATGGGGTTCGTCGGGGACTCCACCCACAGCATCGCGGCGGGTGTGCCCGCGCCGTCGGGGGCGGTGCCGCGCAGCGCACGGACGACCGCGTCGGTGTCCGCGATGTCGACGTGCTCCACGCCGAGCACGCCCCGCGCCGCGAGCTCCGCGGCCAGCCCGAGGGTGATCTGGTACGCGTGGCGGGGGACGACCAGCCGCCCGCCGGGCGGCACGAGCGACAGCGCCGCGGCCACCGCCGCCATCCCCGAGCCGAGGACGAGAGCGGGCAGCGCCGCGTCCTCCAGGGCGGCGAGCGCCTCCTCGAAGGGCTGCCACGTCTCGGTGTCGGCGCGCGCGTAGAGCAGCTCGCCGGGTCCCGGGACGCCGGCGGAGACGTAGGTGGAGGAGAGGATGACGGGCGGGTTCACCGGTCCGCCCTGCCGGCGCTCCGGCCGTCCGGCCGCCACCGCGACCGTCCCGGGGGCGAGCCCCTGCAGGTGCGCGGAGCGGGCCGGGGGACCGGAGGGCGGGGGAGTGCTGCCGGAGGTCACCGTGGCAGGGTAGTCGGCGGTCGTCCGGCGACGACGGCGGTGCCCAAGGAGCGGTGCGCCGCCGGACGCGGCGGGGGCCGCTGCCGCACGGCGCCCGGTAGGGT